>NZ_QMIG01000049.1 GCF_003287285.1 Phytoactinopolyspora halophila | reverse complement strand
CGAGGACTCGTTCACGGTGAACCAGCAGGAGAACGCTGGCGAGTGGCGGGTCCTGGGGACGTTCAGTTTCGACGCCGGTGATGAGGGATTCGTCCGGCTCGAGGTCCACGACGCGTCGAGAGTTCACCGGGCGAGCGGGGCACGGTGGCGACCGGTTGAGTCCTCTTGACGATGCGTACCGTCGAGGGCGGGTTCGCTGACGACCCCGATCGGCGACGGCCCACCGCGTCCGGCCCGGTCGCGGTGGGCCGGGTAGCATTGCCCAGCCCGGCGGCGATGCCCTGACCGCCCGTGTCGACCGCGTCCTGTTCTCCTCGCATGCCAGAAAGGTCGCATTAAGAGGCGCTAGTCATATATCCCTTGAGTGATTGCGGCCGTTACCAACGTGGGAAACTGCCCAGCTCGCCAGGGTGGATACCCAGCTGCGGCGACGTGTCTGCGCTGGATGCGGCATGATAGCTGAATAGTGTGATTCGGCCGTTGCTTGCCGGTGATGTTCCAGTCCAGCATCGGCGCTGTCCTTGAGGAGTTCCCACGCTGCCGCTTGTCGTTGTGTACGCTCCATCCTGAAGTCAGAGATCATTTTTCCACCCATGCTGACGACGATCAGCGAGAACCCGAGGAAGACAACCCGAAGCCGGTCGTCAGGTGCGAGTACATCAACGGCTGCGGCACTCACAATGAGGGAAAAGCCGATCGGAACCATGGTCAGTCCTAGCGCACCGGCCTGATGCAAACTTCTGGCTTTAGCCTTCAACGCCAGAGCGCCGTCCTCGGCGGCCTAGCGCAGCTCGTTTAGGCGCGCCGTCTGGTCAACACGGCTTGTGAGAGGGTATATGAGCCGGCCGAGGCGGGGTTGCGATGCCTGCTTTGTCCGATGCTGCTCGAGGTTGGATGAGCTTGGCGCCGGCTCTGCTGCTGATCAGTTTCTTGCATTCGTGTAAATCCTCGGCGTCGCCGTAGAACAGGTACAACCGCACGTGTTTCTCCAGCTGTTCCAAGGGCGATACGGGGGTGTCACCTCTGATCATGCGTGGCCTCCTTCTGGTCTCGCGTGTGTACCTTGTCCTCCTAGGCCAGCACGGTAAGTGCGATGAGCTACCGGGTATTGCCCCGCCATGTGTGGGGATTCAGGAGATCATCGACAGGATAGGTCTGGAACATCCATGACGGATTCAGGAGATGCTGAAGGGGTGTGATTTGATCATGGTGCCATTTGAGCGGATCTGCCGAGGGGATGGCGGCAGATCCCATCTGGGGCGAGACACGATGCTGGGTCGTACTACGATTCTCATGTTTCGATGAGTCAGGAGCTGTCGTTTGTGTCGCACAATGGGCATGCCGTTCGCTCGGCGAACATCACTCGGTCTCTGCAACAGGCCGTGCTCGAGCTTCTCGCCGAGAAGGCCGTCCCCGCACTCCGTGCCTATGTCGATGGGGTGCCCGTTGTGGTGACGTGCCGGGTGCTCAAGCTCGCTCGCCAGCCCTACTACCGGTGGCTGGCGGCCCGGATCACCGATGCCGATGTGGTTGCGGCGTATCGCGCGAACGCGCTGGTCGACGCTCACGGTGACGACCTCGAGTTCGGGCACCGATTCCTGGCTGATGAGGCCCACGACGCCGGCCAGCCGATGGCTGAGCGCACCGCGTGGCGGATCTGTTCGCAGAACGGCTGGTTCAGCGCGTTCGAAAAGAAGAAGGTCCGCGGCAAGGGGACGAAGGCCGGACCCCGGTCCACGACGATCTCGTCGAGCGCGATTTTCACCGCGGATGGCCCGAACCGGCTGTGGCTGGCCGACATCGAGCGCCACGAGGCGCTGTTGAACCGAGTGGAGGTGGAAGACTTGCGCCGCCGCGCTGCCGCAGCGGCGAGGTGAAGCTGAGGGCAGCCTGATCCCCGGGATGGGGGCGAGGGCGGAAGCAGCCCTGACAACGACGGGACAGGCCGGTACTGCTGGCCGAGCACTTCGCCGCGAAGTGGGAAGCGCTCGGCCCGGAATGGACACGCGCCAAGCATCGACGCGCCAGTGGTGCGGTCGTGAAGCTCGTCCGCTACGCCGACGACTTCGTGGTTCTCATCCACGGGCAACGCTGCGATGCCGACGCGCTGTGGGACGAGGTCAGCGCAGTTCTCGCACCGATGGGCCTACGCCTGTCGGTTGAGAAGACGAGGGGCTGCCACATTGATGAGGGGTTCGACTTCCTCGGCTGGCGCATCCAGCGCCGTGCTTGGCGGAGTCGGACCGGCAAGAAGGCGCTCTACACCTATCCATCGAAGAAGTCGTTGGCTTCGATCATCGGCAAGGTGCGGGCGCTGACACGCCGTGCAAGACATCGAACGCTCGCAGACCTGCTGCGCCGGTTGAACCCGACGCTGCGGGGCTGGTGCACCTACTTCCGCCACGGAGTGTCCTCGCGGACCTTCGGCTACCTCGACCACTTCACCTTCTGGCGGGTGATCGGGTGGCTCCGCAAACGACACCTCGGGTTGAACATGCACACCCAGATCCGGCGCTACCTGCCTGGATGGCACATCCGTGCCGGAGGGATCGAGATGTTCCGGGTCAACGCGTTCCCTGTCGAGCGCTACCGCTACCGGGGCACCAAGAGCTCAACCTCGTGGTCGAGCGCAACGCAACCAGAACCCGCCCCATCTGCATGAACACGTGGAGAGCCGGATGCGGCGAAAGTCGCACGTCCGGTTCGGAGGGCGCGACGGGGAACCCACCAGCCGAAAGACTGACAGGGCGCCCCGGTCCGACCCCCTACACCGAGCACACGACCGTGGAGGGCAAGCTCTACCTGTGCGCCATCAAAGACGTGTGCTCCGGGCCGGATCCTCGGGTACTGCATCGACCCCTTGAACCTGCCCAGTTCCGGTTCCGAAAGTTCCTGCGTGCCCTGGCCCGACACTGCATGGTCGGATCGATGGGCAGGGTCGGCGCCGCGGGGGACAACGTGGCCATGGACAGCTTCTTCTTACTGCTGCAGAACAATGTCCTCAACCGACGCTCCTGAGACACCCGTAAGCAGCCACGCATCGCGATCGTGACCTGGATCGAACGGACCTACCACTGCCGCCGACGCCAACCCGGCCTCCGACGTTTGACCCCCATCGAGTTCGAGACCATTATGAACACGCCAGCCGAGCTTGCAGTGTGACTAGGAACTGTCACCTATCCGTGCAGCAGGCCGTCCTTCTGGTGTTGTACATGCGATCTTGCGCCACTTGACGGGCGCAGCGCGGGTAGTGGCCACGAACACGATTGTGTGTCTGTCGTGTGTCCGGTCATGGCAGCGTTGGAGGTCTACACTGGTGCCATGCCACAGACTGTGCCTGGTTTTGATCGTCTGACTGTTGAGCCTGACAAGCTTGGTGGTCAGCCGTGTGTTCGTGGTTACCGGTTCAGCGTTGAACATCTGCTTGAGTTGCTGGCTGCGGGGTGGACGTTCGAGCAGGTCCACGCGGACTTTCCGTTCATTGAGCCGGAGGATGTTCAGCAGGCGCTGGGCTATGCGGCTACCTTGGCGCATCGGGAGTTCTACGTGCCGTTGAAGGAACCGGCTTGAGGCTGCTGATCGATCAGAACTTACCGTCTCGGCTTGCCTCGTTGTTTGCAGCTCAGGGCTACGATGCCGCTCATACCGATAATGTCGGGCTGGCGACCAGCGCTGATCCGCAGATTCTGGCATGGTGCTGTACGCAGGATCGCGTGCTGGTGACCGCGGATAAGAAGCTGACCAAGTTCCTCGCGTCGTCGAGTGCGAATTGTCCGAGTGTGTTGATCACTCGTGAGATGCGAATGACGCCCGCTGAGCAGGTGGCGGCGATTTTGGTTGCGAATCTTCCACAGATCGAACAGATCATAATCGAGCACGGTAACGCCGTCTTCTCTCTCGCACCCGACAAGCCGATCAGGGCGGAGTTGCTTCCGCTCGGCGTGTCAGACAAGACCACGTGACGGGCTGGGCGGCAAAGCCCCAGCTAGACGAGGTCAAGCATGGCGGTGTGGGTGAGGTTAGGGGGCGAGTTGCTCCTCGGACACTCGAACATCCACGAAAGCTACGACGTCGCTGTGTACTCCTGCGCCCGACTGGTGGAGAACCCCTGCGCGGTCCCCGAGTCCGATGGCGAGCACCTCTAGCGCGCCACGCGCGACATCGACGAGGTCATGAACCGTGCCGAGCCGTGGCGCGTCGAAGGGGACACATCCACCATGCGCCAGCGAGAGGACGGGCGATGCACCTGGGTCGAGCACTCTCGGCAGTGGTTGCCATGATCGCACTGATGGGCTGCAGCAGAGGCGAGTCCAGCGAGGACCCCGACGGCGACAGCACGACGGCTCCCATCGAGCTCGACGTCGTCCTCGACGCGGAACTCGGTGTCGGCGCTCCCACCGGACCCGACTATCCGCCGGACACGTCGGGCCTGGTCGCCGAGTACACCGTCACCAATAATGCCGATGTCGCCGTGCTCGTGGTAGAACGACGGCCAGCGCAGATCACACCTACGGTCGATGTCCCCCTTCCGGACACTGAGGAATCCAGCTGGGTCTACAGCGACGACGCTGGGACCGTCCTCGTCACTAAGGAGATCTTTGCCACCAGCCGTAGCAGCGGCACCGACAGGAACACCGGTAGCGCTTATCGGGCGCCCGCCGTGCGGCTGGAACCCGGTGAGAGCGTCACCGGCCCGCGCCTTCGCCCTAACCCCGTTGCGCCGGATAGCGCCCAATACCGACGTCTTCGACGTGCCGGGGCCGAGTACCCTGACGACCCAGGCGACGTCGTGGTCATTCTGTGTACAGATGGCGCCGGACCCCGGCGAAGGCGGCGCGCCGACCATGGCTGACCACACTCCCCACCGTCGGCTCCTCTGTTCAACGGGCACCGATCTACCCCCGGATGTACTCACCGGCGGGTCGTGATGACCGGAGGCACACCATGCCCGTGACGCTTCGAGCACGCCGGGCGAGTGGCCACGGTCCTCGGTGACGCTTCCGACGCCTTCGGCGAGATCGCTCCGGCCATCCTTCTCATCCGCGGCGATCAGGTCACTCTTGAGGCGGCGCGAGCCAGGAGCTCATCGAGAAGGGCGCGTTCGCCGGGGCTGTACAGATCGGGAGCTTGGTCTAGTACGGCCCGGAGGCTGATTGCGCGCTGGGCGAGGTCTGCCGGTGCACTGGTCTCAACGGCCGTGATGGAGTCGATGACGGCGTCACCGAGACGGCGGGGGAGGGTGAGGTCGCGGTGTTCGCGTGGTGTCTGGAGGAGGTTGAGCGTAAGGCCGACGCCCGCGGAGTGCACCATGTCCACTGCCGTGTCTACCGGGACCGTCAGTCGCCCGGAAACGGCAATCCGCTCGACGAGCATGCGCAATCGGTCCAGGGCGCGTTCGTCGGTGCGGCTGCGGCGCTGCAGCGTGGGACGGCTATACATCAGGAGGTAGTAGGCGGGGTTCTCCAGCCCGAATTCGACGTGAGTGTCCCAGCCCCGACGCAGGTCAGCAACCGGGTCGTCGGTGAGTTCGATGGCGTGCTTGCGCTCCAGGTACTGGGAGAACCCGATGTCGGCGACCTCGTCGAGCAGCTCGTTCATGTCAGCGAACTGCCGGTACAGCGTGGGTGGCTGTACGCCTGCGGTGGCACACACAGCGCGGGTCGTTACGCCTTCCCGCCCGTCTCGCTCTAGCAGCTCCGTCGCGGCCCGGATGATCCGCTGTCGGGTGTCCCCTCGATCCTTCATGTAGCAACGATAACGCAAGATGGCAATCAGCGATGTGTTATCGTCGATTGCAATCACTTATTAGCGACGATACCTCGAATACCGGGAGAACCGACAAGGAGAGATGATCATGAGCACCACCACCGATCAGCCTCGGATCGCCCTCGTCACGGGCGGTTCCGGCGGCATCGGCCGCGCCGTCGTCAAACGCCTCGCCGCCGATGGATACGCCGTAGCCGTGCACTACTCGGGCAACAAGGACCGCGCCGAGGAGACGGTCGGCGAGGTCACCGAGGCCGGCGGGAGAGCGATCGCCGTCGGTGGCGATATCGCCGACGAGAACGCCATGGCCGCCGCGTTCGACGCGACGGAGAACGCATTCGGCGGTCTCGACGTCGTGGTGAACACCGCGGGCACCATGCTTCTATCGCCCATCGCCACCTTGGACCTGGCCGACCTGGACCGGATGCACCGTACGAACATCCGCGGCACCTTCGTGGTCTCTCAGCTTGCCGCCAACCGGGTGCGCACCGGTGGGGCGATCATCAACCTCTCGACGTCCGTTACGCGCACGCAGCTCCCGTCTTACGGTGCCTACGTCGCCTCGAAGGCAGCCGTCGAGGGCATCTCACTGATCCTTGCCCGCGAGCTGCGCGGCCGGGATATCACCGTCAATGCCGTCGCCCCCGGCCCGACGGCGACGCCCCTGTTCCTTGAGGGCAAGAGCGAGGAACTGATCGATCAGCTCGCCTCCATGAACCCGATGAACCGGCTCGGCGCGCCCGAGGACACTGCCGAAACCGTGGCGTTCCTCGCCGGTCCGGCCCGCTGGGTCAACGGCCAGACCATCTTCACCAACGGTGGCATGGCTTGAAGCGCCATCTGGCCGGTTGCCACAGGCCCGGCCATCGCTATCCCGCAGGGGCGATGCCGTCGAGCCGGGCGAGTTCGTCGTCGCTGAGCTGGAGAGCCCCGGCGGCAATGTTCTCGTCCAGGTGCGCTGGATTTCCGGTGCCCGGAATGGCCAGCACGTGCGGACCGCGGTGCAGCGTCCAGGCCAGCCGGACCTGCGCCGGCGTGGCGCCGTGCGCCTCGGCGACGGCGGCGACCTCCGCTTGGCCCGTCTCGTCGGGGATACCACGTGGGGAGCCGCCAACAGCGAAGAACGGAACGAACGCGATGTCGTGCTCGCGGGTCAGGGTGACCAGCTCGTCGTCGGTGCGTTCGGTGAGGCCGTACCTGTTCTGTACGCACACGACGGGCGTGATCCCCATCGCCTCGGTGAGCTGATCGGTGGTGATGTTGGAAACGCCGATGTGCCGGATCAGACCTGCCTCGCGCAGGTCGGCGAGGGCGCCGATGTGCTCGGCGACGGACCCGGACTCTTTGTCGAGACCGCTGCCCCAGCGCAGGTTCACGATGTCGATGTGATCACGGCCGAGCTGGCGGATGTTCAACTCGACCTGTCCGCGAAGCTGGTCGGGGCGTGCGTAGGGTTCGAACTCACCCTGGTCGGAACGGGTTGGGCCGACCTTGGTGGTGATTACCAGGTCGTCGGGATAGGGCTGGAGCGCGGTGCTGATCAGCTCGTTGGCCGAGCGGGTCGGGAGGAAGTAGAAGGCGGCGGTGTCGATGTGATTGACGCCGAGTTCGATGGCGCGGCGCAGGACGGCGATCGCGTCAGCACGGTCCCTTGGCGCCGAGTCCCAGGGCATGCCGGTCAGGCGCATCGCGCCGAAACCGATCCGGTTGACGGTGCGGTCGCCGAGCTGCCACGTGCCCGCGGCGGCCGCGCTCGGGGCGTGGTTCGTGGTGTTTGTGGTGGTTGTCATGTCGCCAGCCTGGCGCGGCGAGGGGTAGCACCGCCTGGTTTGGCAACTTGCTGCCAGTACGGACCGGGGTGCTGCCGGTGCGGCACAATAGTGCTATGCGGACGACGGATACCGTCCACGTGGTGCGTGGCGAGGAGGAGGTATTCCTGCGCACTGCGCACCTGTTCGAGACCGCTACCGACATCAGGTGTGCGGCGAACAACTTCGCGACCTGGACGTGGGTGCGCGCGCAGGGCGGTCAGGCGGCGGGCCAGGAGCCGCGACGCGAAGGACTACGCGTGCGCAAGCTCTACCGATCCGGCATGCTCTTGGATCCGACGTGGGCGCGGCGGATCGCCACGGCGCGTGACCGTCACGGCGCACAGGTCCGCGTTGCCACCGAGGAGATAAATGAGACGATCATCCTCGACGGGCGGGTGGCGATCCTCGCGGGCGACCAGCAGGCTGGTGAGCGCAGCTACAGCCTTATCAGCCAGCCTGAGACGGTGCAGGGCGTGAGCTCGCTGTTCGAGGCGGCGTGGCGGTCGGCCACGGAGCTGGACGTCTACGATGCACGGGTCGCCGAGATCCGGCAGATCGCGCCTCAGGTGCTGGACCTCCTCGGCCAGGGAGTCAAGGACGAAGCAGCGGCCCGAACACTGGGACTCGGCGTGCGCACGTATCGCCGCCGGGTCGCCGAGCTGATGGACGCCCTTGGCGCCGATTCCCGATTCCAGGCCGGCCTACGAGCCAGGGAGCTCGGGCTGGTTTAATTCACATCCAGCACGTTGGCGGTTGTCGCGATTACTCAAGTGCGATCGCTTGCGCGACGCAGTCGCGGAGTAGGGCACGACGCCGCTCGTGCACGTCGGGCGGTTCGTCGGCGGTGGCCGCGTAAACGTTGCTCACCGGGGACCAGGCCATGGACATCGCGATAACCATGGCCATCAGGTCGAACGGGTCGCCATCTCTCACGAGGCCGGCCGCTTGCGCATCGGCGATTGCTCGCAGCTTGGCATCGTCCAGACGTTCATCTTGGTCAACGAGGTGACCGGACGGCCGGCGCTCCATTCGGGCCCAGGTGGCCAGCCGGATGAGGTCGGGCCGGCGCAGGTACTCGTCGTAGAGGCGTACGGCCCAGTCCGCGAGGTCAGTGGCGTCGATGGGCACCACATTCATGATCCGCTCCAGTGAGCCGAAGAAGATGGTGTCGAACCAGACGTCGCCGATCATCGTGTCGTCGGACAGACCGGGAGGCGGACACTGCTCGGTGCGCTGCTGTTGTTGATCGGGGGAGTGCTGCTGTGTTCTGCGCCGGTGGATGGTGCGGTGTCGGTCTGGGCGGATACCGTCGCTATCGGTGCAGCGATCGCCGTGTGCAACGTACTGCTGCCAGTGCTCGTGCACGGCGGGTTTCCTGATCGTAGCGCTACTCTGACCGGTTATTACATCGCCGTCCAGAGCATTGTGGCCGTGTCCCTGGACGTGAGCAGTACATCTCGCGGTGGAGGGGTGGGTGGAAGGGCGGCCGCTAGCGGTCGACAACGTCGTTGATGGTCGTGGCAGTGAGGACACGGGCGGTCCAGGTGTGCAGCTGGTCGGCCGAAGCAGTGCGGATCGCGTCGAGGACATCGGTGGGTAGCGGGCCGAATTTGAGAGTAAGCAGCTGAACGAGTGTCTCCGCGCGCCCTTCCGCGCGCCCTTCAGCGCGCCCCTCAGTGCGCCCCTCAGTGCGACCTTCAGCGCGGAGCATGTCTGCTGTCGTCACGTATGCCTCCTCTGCATCTGGGCCAAGCTGGGCGAACACCTCGTGCAGCTCCTCAGCCGGAGCTTCGCCGACAGTTTCAATGTACGTCAACAGTGCCAGGAAGTCGTCGATTCCGTCGGTCCGGTCCAAGATCGCGCGGAGGTCTCCGGCCCATCGCCGCAGGTCGTCGGCAAGGTGAGCGTTTCCTGCGGCGATCTTGAGCAAGAGTAGTGTGACGCGGGCGGGCGGAGTGAGCGGCCGAGAACGCAACGCCGCTTCGTCGACGACGGCGAGGTCGTCGAGTATGAACCGAAACCGGGGTAGGTACTCGTCAGCGATCGCGGTGGCGTCGGGATCGAGATCGAGAAGGTCTGCCACATCGGTCGGTCCGGTCCAAGGGCGGCGGTTGTGATGGACGACCAGCGGAATGACCACGGGCAGACGGGTCGTGTCGGGATGTTCGGTCAGGTAGCGCTCCCAGATCCGTACCATGTAGCGCAACATTCGAAACGGCATCAACGGATCGGTGCCGCTTTGGTGCTCGACAAGCACATAGAGGAACGCGTCACGACCGTCGAGCGGGGCCGTGAAGAGCAAGTCGGAATGCCGCCAACGCAACTCGGCATCCACAAAGCTGCCGGATATCCGGGTCAGCCGCTGCATATCCAGGCGGCTGACCAAGGCGGGCGGCAAGACCGCACGTAGTTGAGAGGCAGCGTTGGATGGCTCGCCAAGAACACGACGAAACACCGCGTCGTGAGGACCCGATTGACCCGACATGGCGCGTGACATTACAGGGAGGCACTGACAGGGTCGCCGCCGGGCGCGGCGTGGCGCGCTGTGTGCTCGCGGTGGGTCGTTCGCGTTTCCTGATGCGCAGTGCAAGCAGGCTCGCGCAGCCTCAGTCGAGGCAGAACTCGTTGCCTTCGATGTCTTGCATCACGATGCACGACTCGTTGTGCCCGTCGGCAGGCAGGAGCCGCACACGTGCCGCGCCGAGCGCGACCAGTCTGGCGCACTCGGCCTCGAGCGCGGCGAGGCGCTCGTCGCCGACGAGCCCGGTGCCGGCGCGCACGTCGAGATGCAGCCGGTTCTTGACGACCTTGCCTTCGGGAACGCGTTGGAAGAACAGCCGCGGGCCCATACCTGTGGGATCGATGCAGGCGAACGTCACTTGGAACTGATGCACCGAGACCATCGCTGCACCTTAACAACGCGTGGTAGTGGTTAGTACCGGTTTTCTCGTGGCGCACGCGTGGGTCCGGCCCGCGCCCGGTGATGCTGTCCGGTTCATCTCCGGTCGTTTCGCCTGCGGCGTCATCGGCATCGCCGGTGAGATTCGTCCGGCATTCACCTCGCGTACGGAACGGGGTCGACCGGAACGACTAGAAAGCACCGAGCTGATCGCGTCCCTGAGGAGGTCGAGGTGCCGGTGTCGAATCCGGGCAAGAGACAGAGCAGAGCAGGCGGTGCGGTCGCCGCTGTCACGGTGGCGCTGTTGGCGTCGTCGCTGGTGGCCGCCGCAGACGCGGACCGGGCGGGAACGAGCGACGGGATTCGTCCCGGCGAGGGCTGGTTCCAGCGGGTGACGACGATGCCGGTGTACGAGAACTCGTCGGCCGACGAGGAAACGGTGGCAGAGATCGCCGCGGTCACGGGTGACGGCCGCACGGCGGTGTACACCGACTCGTCCGGCGAGCGGCTCGGGCTGGCGGGGATCGGTGCGCGCGGGCACCTGACCCCACTGGGCACGGTTGACGTTGACGGCGAGCCGACGTCGGTTGATGTGGTGGGCGAGTACGCCCTGGTGGCCGTGGACCGGTCCGAGTCGTTCATCGAGCCGTCCGGTGCACTGGTGGTCGTTGACCTGTCGACGCGGAGTGCGGTTGCCGAGCACGATCTCGGTGGCCAGCCGGATGCCGTCGACATCTCCGGCGACGGCCGTTTCGCCGCGATCGCCATCGAGAACGAGCGAGACGAGGACCTGGGCGACGGTGGCCTGCCGCAGCTGCCCGCCGGCTACCTGTCCGTCGTCGACCTCGACGGCGACCCCGGCGAGTGGACGGTGCGGCGCGTCGAGCTGACCGGGCTGGCCGACGTGGCGCCGGAGGACCCGGAGCCGGAATACGTCGCGATCAACGGCCGGAACGAGGCCGTCGTGACGTTGCAGGAGAACAACCACATCGCCATCGTCGATCTCGCTGCGGGCGAGGTGCGCGGGCATTTCTCCGCCGGGACCGACACGCTCGACGGTGTCGACACGGTGGACGACGGCCGGATCGCGCCGGACGGCTCGATCAGCGGGCCGCGCGAGCCGGACGCGGTGGCCTGGCTCGACGACGACACCATCGGCACCGCCGACGAGGGCGACTGGCGCGGCGGCACCCGCACGTGGACGGCGTTCGACGCGCGCACCGGCGAGGTGGTGTTCTCTTCCGGAACCGAGCTGGAAGACCTGGCGATCCGCCACGGCCAGTACCCCGACCATCGCGCGGACAACAAGGGCGCCGAGCCCGAAGGAATCGCGGTGGCCGAGTACGGCCGGCACCGCTACGCGTTCGTCGGTCTCGAACGCGCCAACCTGGTCGCGGTCTACAACGTGGACGATCCGCACGCGCCGGAGCTGGTGCATGGCCTGCCGACGGGGGTCGCCCCCGAAGGGCTGCTGCCGGTGCCGCAGCGGAAACTGCTGCTGGTGGCCAGCGAGGAGGACGACGCCGGCGACGGTATGCGGTCGTCGCTGGCGACCTACCGGCTGACCCACGCGTCGCACGCGTCTCGGCTGGAGCGCAACGCCGCGGCGCCGTCGATCATCTCCGCCGACGGTGACGGCGGGGCCCCGATCGGGTTCGGTGCGCTGTCCGGCCTGTCCGCCGTTCCCGGCGATGCCGGGCGGGCGGTGGCCGTCACGGACAACGCGTACCAGCCGAGCCGGATCCTGACCGTCGACGTCGAGGCCGTGCCGGCGGTCGTCGAGGCAGAACAGGTCATTACCCGCGACAGTGAACCGGCCGACTACGACCTGGAGGCGGTCGCCGCCGTCGACGACGGGTACTGGCTGGCGTCCGAGGGCAACCCGGCCGACGGCACCGAGAACCTGCTGGTGCGCACCGATGCGGACGGGGTGGTGCAAGACGAGGTGAGCCTGCCCGCGGAGGTGGCTGCCGGTGCCGTGCGGTTCGGTTTCGAGGGTGTGGCTGTTCAGGGCGAACACGTGTGGGTCGCCATCCAGCGCGAGTGGGCGGACAACGAGCCCGGGCAGGCGACGCTTGCCCGGTACACACCGGCGACGGGAGAGTGGGCGTTCGCCGCGTACCCGCTGGACGGGGCCCCCGACGGCGGGTGGGTCGGCCTCTCCGATCTGACCGCGGCCGGCGGCGGCGAGCTGCTCGTCCTGGAGCGCGACAACCAGCGCGCCGCGTCGGCTGAGGTGAAGATGGTCTACCGGGTCGACGTGTCGGCGGTTTCCCCGGTGCCCGCCGGTGCGGCGAAGCCGGTGCTGGCCAAAGAGCCCGTGCTCGACCTGCTGCCGGCGCTTCGCGCCGGCGGGGGAGAGGTGCCGGACAAGCCCGAAGGTCTCGCCCTGGTGGGCGGACCGGGACGGCCGGGCCGGGCCGAGCTGGTGGCCGTGGTCGACAACGACGGTCTCGACGACGCAACCGGTGAGTCGATCTTCCTGCGGCTGGGCCGGCCGTAACCAGCGGCCTGGCGGGCGGCCGGCGGTCATCACCGGTGGCCGCCCGTGGGCCGTCGGGGTCAACTCGTCTCGCGCGGCATGGTGAATTCGGCGGGCAGCTCGTCCGGGCTGCAGGCAATGGCGTTCTCGTCATCGGGGCCGACGTACTCGGTTATGATGATCTTGGCAAATTTCGAGACCACATGGATCGGGTACGTCGGTCCACGGTCGCGATACTCGCGCATCTGCGCCAGATGGTCGTTCTGGAAGAGCACCGTGCGTTCCGGATTCTGCTCGACCCAGCGTGGAAAGAAGATCACGCCGTGCGAGATGCCCTCATCGGGCACCATGGTGACGCAGACGGACGTGCCCGTCGGTTCCGTCCACGAGATCTTGAACACGCCTTCGGTGAGCATCACGAGGTCCACCTGCTGGTCTTTCACCCACCGGCCACCGACCATCCCGGAGTGAATCCGGTAGTCGATCGTGGTCGCGTTCTTCACGTACATCTCGTAGGTCCAGCCGTTCGAGTACGTGTAGATGAAGCGGTAGCCGACGACGCCGGAGAGGTGCTGCGGCGGTTCGGGGTTGTCGACGGTCGTGGTCATGGGCGTCCCACCTTTCTGGCACTCGTGGCCCTATATGCGGGGTCGGCGAGGTGACGCTCCATTTGCCTACTCGCCATCCCGGCCGTGCTCCGGGCTCTCGCGTTTGCGTGCGAGCGTCAGCCCGTCCGCGATCGGCAGCATGACGGACTCGACGCGCTCGTCGGCACGGACGCGCTCGTTGAACGCGCGGATCGCCGCGGCGTTTCCGGACGCGTCCGGGCTCACGGCTTCACCGCCGTAGAAAACGTTGTCGGCGAGGAGCAGCCCGCCTGCCCGCACCCGGGGCACGAGTTGCTCCCAGTAGTCGTGGTAGCGGGGTTTGTCGGCGTCGATGAAGGCCAGGTCGATGAAGGGGCGGTCGGGAAGCGCTCGCAGCGTATCCAACGCCGGACCGACGCGCGGTTCGATCCGTTCCGCCACGCCGGCCTCGGACCACGCCTGCCGCGCGATGTCCATCCACTCGTCGGACAGATCGCACGTGATCACCCGTCCGCCGGAACGCATACCGAGGGCGAAGGCGAGGGTGGAGTATCCGGTGAAGGTTCCTATCTCGACGACGCACCGCGCGTCACAGATTCGAGTGAGCATGGTGAGGAACACGGCCTGCTCGTGGGGGATCTGCATCTCCGCCGGTTGGCCGAGCTCGTGCGTGCGCTCGATCAGCGCCTGCTGTGCCGCGCTGGGAGGTTCGGTGTGGGTGTGCAGGTAGCGGTAGATGGCAGGGGTCACCGGAACGGTCTTGGAGTCAGCGGTAATCGTCATGACCAGCTCCTCCTCCTCATGCCGTGGCTCGGGCCAGCGCGGGTTGCCGCCAGATCGTCACGGCGTGGTAGTCGAGTGAGGTCACGATCTCAGCACCGTGCAGGAGAACGCGTGTCGCGTTCTCCTCGATGTGCTGGACGGCCCTGGCGTCCGAGGTGGAGAGCTCCACCTCGGAGCTGTCCGGATCGTTCACGCCGTGCTCGCAGATGTCGTGCGCCACGTGGGCGATCCTGCGGATGGTCTGTGCGATATACGCGCGCTGGCACGACGGACCTCGCCGAATGCGGAAGAAGCTATCGAAGAGATCGCGTTCGTGGTCGCTGGGGCCGTCTCCCGGCTTGCGCCCGGCGTCTCGGAGCAGCGATCCGCCCGCCGGAACCAGCTTGTTGGCGATGGCCACGTGCACGCGATGGTTCAGCTTCGCCGCGTCGACGAGCGGGGCGAGAAATGACGCGGAATGCGTGCGACGCAACCGACGCAGCAACTGAGGGATCGGCTCGTAGTCGCGGCCCCACTGGCCGCTGAACGCCGGATGGTGGGCGTACATGTCAGCGCGCACCGTGTCGGCGTATCGCCGCGCCGAGCAGCTTCCGGCATACAGGAAGAGCAGGGAGTACGTGTCGTAGAGCCGTGCCACCGCCCGGACGGCGCCGGGTGTCGGCCTGGTGGCGTTGGCGAGCAGCCGCAGCAGCCGGGTCTGCGACTGCCAGATGGCCACGACCGCGTGATGCCCCACCAGCCACCTGTAGCGTGTCCGCTCGTTCAGATCGGACGGAGGTGACAAGAGCGTCGGGCACGCGCCTCGTGCGGCGTCGTGCAATAGGCACAGGTCGGCGTCGATGGGCTGGTCGCAGGCCGCTGCCCCGCCCGGTTCTCCCGAGCACGGCGAGAATGGTTCGCCGGGCATGGTCAGCACGAGGTCGTCGACCTGACCCGGTATCGACGCCGCGGGAACCCGCCGGCACCGATGGTCGGGGTACGACGAGACAGTGCCCAGGTGGTGGGAACCAGCGCCGCTCATATCTCGCTCCCCTCGGTGTTACCTGTCAGGTGTGCATGGCCGAGCTGGTCGAGCAGATCGGCCGCGTGCCGGACGTCCTCGTCCAGTGGCCGGTCCGGATCGACCGGCGGGATGGCCTCGGAAAGCTGGTCGAGGAGATCGGAGCATGCGGGAGCGGTGGGACGGCGGGCACCGACGTACACCGCCTGGCGCAATGTCACCGCGAGCGAGCCGAGCAACAGCCGCAGGTTGCCGGCCATGTCCAGCGCGTTCAAGGCGGCCAGGGTGCCCAGAGGGACGACGTCCTGGTTATGCAGATTGGTCGGCAGGCTCTGGGCGGAGGCCGAAGGCGCGGACCGGCGCATCGTCGCCACGATGGCCGTCGCCGCGACCTGGACACCCTGCATACCGTGCTGCTCGCCTGGTGCGGCACTGAGCATGGGCGCAAGATTCCCGTTGCGGTGAGGGTCGATCATCAGGTCGATCTGCCGCTCGGCCAGGTTGCCGAGCTGTGTCGCGACCAACGAGAGAAGGTCGGCGGCGAAGGCCACCGGCTGCCCGAAGAAGTTCCCGCCATGCGTCACCAGGTCGTGCTCGGGGAAGAACAACGGGTTGTCACTGATGCCGTTGATGTCGTCCCGGATAACCTCGCAGGCATAGTCCAGCGCCGACGACGCCGCCCCGACCAGCTGCGGCGTGCACCGGATGCTGTACGGCTCCTGCAATGGCCGGTGCCCGGACGGTTCTAAGCCGTCGAGACGGCCCCGCAGTATTTGGCCGGCCCCGGCCACGTGCCGGTGCCCGAACGACGCCAGCAAGTTCGGATCGAGGAACGCGGGGGAACAGCCCAGCACGTCGGCGAGCAGTGCCGTCAGGGCGAGCGCGACGGAGCGCGAGCGCCTCAGCGAGGCCGCGGCGAGCCCCGCGGCCGCTGCCGTCACGGAGGTGCCGTTGACCATTGCCAAGGCGTCGCGGCCATCGAGCTCCACGGGACCGAGCCCGTATCTGCGGAGTCCGTCCGTGGCTGGAACGCGTACCCCGTCGTGGTAAGCGTGCCCGTCACCCCGAAGGGCGCGGGCGATGTAGGCGAGCGGGATGAGATCTCCGCTGGCGCCAAGCGAGCCGGTCCGGGGGACCGCGGGGGTGAAGTCGGTACGCAGTGCGTCGGCGAGGCTGTCCACCACGGCGAGGGAGACGCCCGAGCGGGCCTTGCACAGCGACCATAGCCGCGCGAGCATGGCCGCCCGCACCATCCGCGGTTCGAGGTCGGCGCCCTGCCCGGCGGTGAGATGGGCCAGGACGTTCTCACACTGTTCGGCGCTGTTCGCCCGCCCGCCGAAGGTGACGAGCGGGCCAAATCCGGTGGTCGATCCATAGATCGGCCGGCCGTCCTCCAGACCAGTACGGACGAACTCGCGGCACGTGGCTACACGCTCGCGCGTGGCCGGGTCGAGAGAGATCTGCATCGGCGCGGCGGCGCGTTCGAGGTCGTCGATGTCCAGCGGTGAATTCACCAAGACGGGCGATGAGCCGAGCGTGTGGGGGACCGGCGACAATGGACACCTCACAATCATTGTGCGGGTGAGGGGCGCACTGAGGCGGTGCCGTCACCCCGGAGGTCCTGAGCCGTGGCAACGGTTGACCGGCGAAGCGACCGAATTGTCAGCTTGGACATGACTCTACCTTTCGGTCACCGTTCGAGACGTGGCGTGACCCCGGGGGTTTGTTCCACTGAAGGCGGTCATGCAGCCGGTAGCTGTGGGCCGCGGCAGGTGATCGCCGCTGCCGGACGACACGCTTCCCGGGTTGGAGGCCGAGGCCGCCGACATCGGACGTTTCCTGGCCACCGCTGCCGAGCTCCGCGTCGCCGAACCCGGGTAACCTGATCTCTCAAGAGATCCGCAGGTCAGCTCGCCGACCTGCCGATCACCGAAGACAGCAATACTCTGGACGAGATCCCCCAGGGACGCCCGACCTACATCGTCGCCCAGGGCGGCGAGGGATGGCAGCTCGTGGCCGGCCAGAATACCCAGGTGGGCCCATGACCGAGCCAGTCCAGACATTCAGAATGCCAGCCCCGTGAGCTGTTCACTTGGGGGTGCGAGTGCCCGTGCGATCAGCTGGCGGTGAGAGTATTATGCCGGTCGCGGGTCACGTGCCGCCTTGAGGGACGGCGACACGCTGGGAAATCGGCCGCCATCCTGGTCGGATGGTAGAAATGATCGTGATAGCAGGCTGGGGGCGCACGCCATGTGCATGGCAGGCATGACCGTAGTGGACGCGGTCCTCGCCCAGCGAGCGCTGGGCGCAGTTGTTGCCCGCAACGGGTCTACAGAACCGAGGGAGCAGCATTCGCACGTTGGTTCCTGCAGCCGTCCTCGTCGCACCTACCGGGTAAACGCGAACGTCCCCGCGGGACTGGACCCGGATCCGGAGCAGGTGCCGGGAGCGTCACCCACAGCTGCCCAAGCAGCCGATTCGGCTGTCGACTGCGAGCATCGGACGGTTGTGTACATGGCGACAGCGCAGGCCGGTGGCGTTGTCTGAACACGATTCCGGTGCACGACGCAAGGATGGGATTCCGGCCAGCTGGTACGTGATAGCGCTGGTCGTCTACGTCACCATCGGGTATTTCACTAAGTCCGTGCTGTTGAACTGGATCATGGGCCCGCTGTTCCTCCTGGTCATGCTGTACATCATCCCCACCGTCATACGTGGGATCGTCACGAAGGCGCGGACGAGGTTGGTCGAGTGAGCTGGGCAGCGCACGAGTTCGAGAACTACTTCATCCAGAAGCACATCGGCACCAAAGCGTCTTTCATCGGTGTGGTATTGGGCACCCAGTTGCCCGACATGTTTACCAAGGCGTTCGTGTACACCGCCGACGATCCCGCAGCGTTCCACCGGGGCTGGCCTGGTGTCGGGTTCTCGCACTCGCTGTTATTCGGTGTCGTGTTTGCGGTGGCGATCCTTGCGATCACCCGAAGTCGGGGATGGGCACTCGGCGTGCTGATCGGCCATTGGGCCCACGTCCTGACCGACGTCGCCGATACCGCCGGCGTCATGATCTTCTTCCCGTTCTCGACCGAGCCGATCACGATCAGCATGTGGAAGCACGCTGCTGTGGAAGGCCGCTACGGCGACGCCGCTGCTTACTACAGCAGCCTGGGCGGGGTGTGGGACCTGTTCTGGCTGCTGGTCACTGTGATCTTCGCTTGGCGCGCGCTCACCCCGTCGTACTTCCGGGAGATCGTGATCCCGGCCGACCCGTACGTGTGGGGGTGGCTGCACCGCACGTTCCGGCTGCCGGAGCGTGGGCTCCTGCTCCTGTACCAGGGCCTGATGTTCTACGGCCTGGGCCGCATGATCGCCTGGTTCCTGTACGCCCGGTTCGATGCCCAGGCCCCCTTCGATCCGTCATGGGGAGGTCCCGAATACGTTCAGGGGAACGACATCTCTGACGCAGGCTGGGTCGAGGTGCTCGTGCGGACCAGCATCGGCGGCGCCCTCTTCGTCGGCTTCATGTGGCTGTGCTGGAAGGTCTTCGTCAAGCGGCTCTGGGAGCGGGGCTACGATGTTCCGGCGGCCGTCCGTGGCACTGGAATCCACGCCGTGTTGGAGCTCCCGAGCTCGGCACGGAGACGCGCCGAGAAGAGTCCAGACGGCGACGTGAAGCAGATGTGAAGGCCGCAGCGCCGTTCTTGGGCACCTGGATCAGCAGTCAGGCGTTCCACGCCACGTAGTCGTCTTGCTCTTCCGGGATCAACAGCCAGCCGGCCGCATATGCCAGCACCGCCGTTCCCAAGGTGCAGATTGCGAGCACCACCGCGCCCAAACGAACCACGGTGGGGTCGATCTTGAAATAGCTGGCGACGGCGGCGCACACTCCGGCGAGCATCCGGCCGTCGCGGGGGCGGATAAGTTTTCTCATGTCTTCAGCTTGCCGCGTGCAGGTGGCTTGGCGCTTCGGGGAAATCACCTGTTTGGTCCCTGATCCCAGGTGCGGGATTCCCTGGGGTCCGTACGAGGGGACGACGAGTCTCGGGCGTCGGGCTGGTCAATCTACTGAAGCCAACGGATCCAGTGCCTGAACAGTGGAGCGTGAACGATGAACGACGAACACACGACGTACCCGCTTCGCGAGATCGTCGACCGTGCCACGTACCAGGCCGAAATCGACACGTTGCGCGTGCGCGAGAAGGCGCACACCCGGGAGGGCGATGCGATCGCGGCGCCCGTCGGCGACTGCCGATGGTGGAGGCGTTCGGTGATGTCCACGGCGGTGGCGAGGTCTCGTAATTCTTGTTGCCGGCGTCACAGGCGCATTCGGCCGGCCGTTGGCCGCTGCCCTGCAGCGTTCGTGTTCTTGCTGCCAGGCTCGACGTGGAAACGGAGCGTGCCCTAGCGTACGTTGGCCGTATGGCAACGACCTTTGACGACGCCACCCGCAGGCTCTTGGATGGCCGGAACTTCGCCACGGTCTCAACTCTGAATCCGGATGGCGGGCCACAGACATCGGTGGTGTGGTATCGGCGCGACGCTGACACCATCCTGTTTTCCGTCATCGGGGACAAGCGGAAGGTTCGAAACCTGCGGAGGGATCCGCGGATTAGCGTTGCGGTCTTCGATATCGAAAACCCTTACCATTCGGTGGCGATTCGCGGCACCGCCGAACTAGTAGAGGATAGGGACACTGCTCGCCGAACTCTCGCACAGGTATCTGGGCGAGGACCCACCCGCGGAGCCCGATGACGTGACGCGGCTGATCGTCCGCGTGCGGCCGGAAAAGGTGTCCGTCTTCTCCGTGTGATCGCACCTCTCAGTGGTCACTCGCGGTGCGGTTCGAGCGAGATGTGCGCGGACAGGGCGTGGAGGAAATCGGGTGCGTCGAAGATCTTGCCGGCGGAGGCGACGCCGGCCGTTCTCGTCTGCCCGGTGAGAACGCGGTGGACGGCCTCCACCGCGAGCGGTGCGCTCACGGCATAGATGTCCTGGCCGCTCGCGGAAATGCGTCGTTCCGTACCACCGGAGCGCACGATCACATCGACAAGGAAAGTCTGTGCGGACCGGCCGCGTGCGTCGATGGCGGTTGGTGCCGGCGTGTCCGGTGTGGAGACGTCCTTGGCGGCGTCCAGCGTCATGTACGTGCGCACCTCGGGGACGGACAGATGGCTCGGGACGGTGACGACGTCGGTCATCGTGAACTCGCCGATGACGGTTCGAGGGCCCATCGGGGCGGGGAAGGGCCACTCGAGCGTCGGCGGGTCGTCGTCGCGGTATTCCAACTGTCCGTGGGTGTAGCGGATACGCCGGCCGTCGCGTCGCTGCCGGGAGATCTTGCCAGCGGCTCGGGTCCCCGCCGTGGGGTGCCAACTGCTCAGCCCGTAGGCGATGTGGACTTCGTCGGCCGCCGTCCAGGTGCCCATCGCGGTGGTGACCAGCAGGTCACTGAGGCCGCCATAGAAGGCCATCGCGGGAACCACCGCTGTGCCCGCACCGCCGGCGCGATCCGCGAAGTGTGTGAACGTATCGATGTTGGCCTCGATCTCAGCCGCCACGTCCACATACGGGATGCCGGCGCGCAGCGCCGACTCGATCATCGGGGCAGCGGTCACGGTGAAAGGCCCGGCACAGTTGATCACGGCTGCTGCGCCCTTCAAAGCGCGATCGAGGGAGTGCGGGTCGTCGATCGACGCCGGGCGGACGTCGCTGTCGGGGTGGGACGCCGCGAGTGCCTGTAGCTTGTCCGCGTCGCGGCCGGAGAGAAGCGGGACGAATCCGCGGTCTCGCAGCTCGGCGGCGACGAACCGCCCGGTATGTCCGTAGGCGCCGAACACCGCCACCGTGTGACCCGTTTCCATCAGCTCTCCCGCCCTGCGCGAATGATCCACGGTGGACATCGTGACGAGTGCGGCCTACCGAGTGCCAGTGTCTGAAACGCCTTGATGCATACAATTTCGGACATGCCCACTGTAGCGCTGGCGGTCACCGATGGGATGTTGCACTTCGAGCTGGCCATGGCGTACGAGGTCTTCAGTGCCGACCTGTCTGGCGTGACCGATTCCTGGTATGACGTCACAGTCTGCGGCTCGGGCGCCATGCGGGTCGGCCGGTTCCACCTCGAACCGGACCGCAGGCTCGATGAGCTGGCATGCTCCGACACGGTGATCGTCCCCGCATGGGCCGACGTCGAGGAGGACCCTCCCGCCGACCTGATCGACGCGGTACGCGCGGCCCACGATGCGGGCGCGCGAGTGGTGTCCCTCTGCACGGGTGCGTTCGTGCTGGCCGCCGCGGGCCTGTTGGACGGGCGGCGCGCGACCACGCACTGGGCCCATACCGAGGCGCTGGCCGCCCGCCATCCCCGCGTCAAGGTCGACCCGGACGTGCTCTATGTCGACAACGGCAGCGTGCTCACCTCCGCCGGCAAGGCTGCCGCGATTGACCTGTGCCTGCATCTGGTTCGCTCCGACCACGGTTCGGCGATCGCCAACACGGTCGCCCGCCGCTTGGTCGTGCCGCCGCACCGGGCCGGAGGCCAGGCGCAGTTTGTCACCACACCGATGCCGGCCCTCGACAACCACCCCCTCGCCGAGCTGATCCCGTGGGTGTTGGCACGGCTGGACCATCCGCTGACCGTGGAGGACCTCGCCCGACAAGCGAACATGAGCTCGCGTCACCTGGGGCGCCACTTCAGATCGGCGACCGGCACCACCCCGCTGCAATGGCTGCAAACACAGCGGATCCGCCGCGCCCAGGAGCTTATGGAGACCACTGATGACAGCGTCGACGCCATCGCGGCGGCTGCGGGCATGGGCACCGCCACAACACTGCGCCGGCACTTCAATCGCGTCGTCGGCGTGCCCCCTGACACGTACCGCCGCACCTTCCGCAGCCAGCCACCGCCATGACGCTTGAACTGCGACTTCAGCGGTTCGATAGGAGCTGAGGGCGATCTGGTCCGGCAGACGACGGCAGCGATCTGATTCGTTGATCCATAACCGAGACGGTTTCGACGGTTATCGCATAGTCTCGAAGAATGTTGACACTCGTGCTCGTGCTGCTCGCCATCTGGCTGGTCCTCTCAATCGTCGGGTTCGCGCTTGAAGGCCTCTTGTGGCTCGGCGTGATCGGAGTTGTCCTGTTCGTTGCCACGGCGCTCATCGGTTGGGTCAGGCGCGGCGTCAACAAGAGGTAGGAACAGCGATTGTAGTTTGCATGCCATAGCAGCATAATGATGCTATGGCGACATCGATCACCATCCGGGATGTGCCGGACGAGACACGGGATGAGTTGGCCGCGCGTGCGGCTCAGACCGGCCGTTCGCTGCAGGAATACGTGCGCCTGCAGCTCGTTGAGTTGACCCGACGTCCTGATGCCGAGACACTGCTCTCGCAAATTCGTGACCGCAAGCAGCGCACGGGCAGCCGATTGTCGACTGACGCCATCCTCGAGCACCGGGAAGCCGATCGCCGGTGACGATCGTGGTAGACGCTTCGTTCGTGGTCGCCGCCCTGGTCGACAGCGGGCCGGTGGGCACGTGGGCGGACCGGACGTTGGAGTCCGATGATTTGGCTGCTCCGCACTTGATGCCGGTCGAGGCGGCGAACATTCTGCGACGTGCGGCGCAGTCGGGGCAGATAACGGGTGATGCGGCGTCGCTGGTGCACGCTGATCTGCTGGCGTTGTCAGTGGTGTACTTTTCCTACGAGCCGTTCGGCACACGTGTGTGGGAGTTGCGTGACAACGTCACGTGTTACGACGCCTGGTACGTGGCTCTCGCGGAGTACCTGGACACGTCGATGGCGACGCTCGATCGAAAGCTGACCAAGGCTTCCGGTGTTCGATGCAGCTTCCTCACTCCACCGAAAGAGGACTGACAGGCGCAATCCCTCGCGTGCGATCACGTATGTCGAATCGTGCCGGCGCCCATCGGCGGGGCGGACACTGATCGTGGCGGGAAACGTGGTCCAGCAGCGGAAGCGTCCGCGCAGACGGGTTACAGATCCCAGGACGCGCCGTCAGCGGGGGGATCGTAGCGGCAGGCGATACCGGTCGACACGGTGGTGCGCAGGTGAGCGGCGAGTTCCGGGTGCCGCTCGTCGAGACGCCGCAGGACATCCCGGATCCGCGCGGTGACCGTCTTGCGCGAGCGTTCCGCCTCGTCGCCCAGAGAGCGGGTACGTCCGCCGAGCCCGGCCGCTTGCCGCAGCTGGTCGAGAAGGGCCGTGCGTTCTCGGTCCAGCTGCGCCGCCCGCTCGTCGTCGCGCCGGTCGAGTGCTAGGTCGATCTCCTCGTCCAGTTGGCTCAGCCGCTGGCGGTATTGCTCCTTCGCGGTGTCGTCGAGCACGTCGTCACCGCCGAACCGTCGTGCGGATCGTGCGTCGTCGCCGCTGCGGGCGGTGAGCAGGTCCACCACCGGCACGTCGGTTCCCGGTCGGCTCAGGAGGGTGTGCAGGTCATGCAGCCCTTTCGCGTCCGGCATGTGGATCGTGCGGCCGGCGAAGCTCAGCGTCCACACGGCCCCGTCGAACCGGAAGCTGTTCACGGCGGCGTCATCCCCCGCTTCGGCCTGGCTGGCGGGTCCCGACAGCTCGTCGAGCGCGGTCCTGATCCGGTTCAGGAGGTCTCCGTCTCGTTCGGCGAGTTCTGCCGCAGTGACGAGGGTGCGGCGCGCGGCTTCCGGACTGCCGGCGCGGCGCTCCTGATCAGCCAGGCGCAGCATGATCGACGCGCGGTCGCCCGGCGAATCGTCCGGCACCAGTTCGAGGGCACGGCGGTAGTGGGTCTCTGCCTCGTCGGCGGCGAGCCGGCACGACGCCTCGCGCCCGGCAGCGAGCAGGTGCTGTATGGCGTCGGCCGGGGCGATGTCGGGGACCGCGAGGTAGGCGTGGTGCGCCAGGTGCGCCGGCGCGACGCCGTCGTCCCCGGCGTTGTGCAGTGCACGGGCGACGGCGGCATGCGTGCGCCGGCGCTGCTCCGGGCCGGTCGACTCGTAGAGGATCTCGCGTACCAGGTCGTGCGCGAACCGGAACCGCCCGGCCTCCAGGGGAAGCACCAGCCGGGTGAGGGCCGCCTGCTGGAGCAACTGGTGGATCTCGGCTCCCGTTCTACCAGTCACGGCGGCCAGCAGGTGCCGATGAAACTCGGGACCGATGACGGCGGCATCGGTCAGGGCGGAGAGCAGCGGCGTCGGCAAGCGTTCGAGGTGGCGATGGAGCGCGTCGCGGATTCCTGGCGGCACGATGTCGACCGGGTTGCCGACGTGCCACAGCCGGGCGAGCTGCTCGATGTAGAGCGGGTTGCCACCGGTCCGCCGGTGCACGGCCGTGACGATCTCGTGGTCCGTCTCCAGGCCGGTGACCTGGCTGATGAGTGCGCCGACGTCGGCCACGTCCAGGCCGGTCAGGGTGATGGTCGTCGCCTTCATCTCCAGCGGTCGCAGCAGCTTCTGAAGCGGGTGGCCGGGTGTTTCCACCTCGACGTCGCGATACGTCCCGACGACGAGCAACCGCTCGAACCAGGTGTGCCGGACGACGAACTCGAGTAGATGCAGCGTCGACGCATCGGCCCAGTGCAGATCCTCGAGAGCGATGATCAACGGCCGGTCGCGGGCGATGGTGACCAGGAGCGTGGTCACGGCGTCGTACATCCAGAAAGTGGCGTCGTCGAGGTCGTCGACCGGCGGGGGTTCGGTGATCTCGCCGAGGAGGAACGAGAGACCGGCGCCGGCGGCGTCGGCGGCGCGCTGCCACTCGTCGCCGTCCAGCTCGCGTGCCAGCCTGCGCACCACCTGCACCCAGGGCCAGTATCCGGGCGCGCCTTCACGGTCCCACGCAGCGCCGCTGGCCACGACGTTTCCTTCCCGGTCCGCTTCGTCGAGCATCCGCGTGACCAGGGCAGTCTTGCCGACGCCCGCCTCGCCGGTGACGAAGACCAGCCCGCCGTGGCTGGCAGTACGGTCCATCTCCGCGCGCAGCCGTGTGGCCGGGCCATCCCGTCCGATCAGCGTTGTCGTCACTGCTTCCTCTCTCCTAGGCGTGCCGCTGCTCCGGCTGTGGGCTCCGTTCCCGGCCGGTTCCGCTGCCTCCGTGCTGGATGTGATCCAGCGGCCGCGAGACGCGACCCAGCGCCCTCAGGGTGACAGGCATCCGACACCGGAGGCAGTCATGAACGCGACCAGAAGCGATCGAGTCCTCAACGATAGAACGGCGGCGCACTCGACCCGGATTCCAGTCCGAACGGCGGTCATCGTCGGCAGCACGAGGAAAGGTCGCGCCGGCGACGCCGTCGCCCACTGGTTCGCCGGCCACGCCCGGCGTCGTACCACGCTGGCGGTCGACCTCGTCGATCTGGCCGAGTTCACCCTGCCGTTCCACGGTCCGTCCGGCTCGACGGAGACGGAGGCCGAGCTCGCCGCACGGATCGGGGAGGCCGACGCCGTCGTCGTCGTGACACCGGAGTACAACCACGGGTATCCCGCCGCGCTCAAGCAAGCGATCGACAGCGGCTGTGACGAGTGGTTCGCCAAACCGGTCGGATTCGTCGCGTACGGGTTCTCCGGCCGGGGCCTGCGGGCCGTTGAACAGCTGCGGCTCGTGTTCGGCTCGCTGCACATGGTGGCGGTTCCCGACGTCGTCAGCTTCGACCTCTTCGACAGCGGGACCGTCGACGACGGGGTGCCCAGGGACACCGACGCCAACCTGGTCGCCACGGAGCGGATGCTGACGCAGCTCGAGTGGTGGGCACGCGCATTGCGTGAGGCCCGCGCCGAACGTCCCTACCCAGCCTGATCACCAGTCCGGATCCGAGGAGGAACAACAAATGATCAATGCCCGGAACCTGGTTCGCCGCTTCTCGCTGAAGCACGAGACCGTCGAGGCGGTGCGCGGCGTCGACATCGACGTCGCGCCCGGAGAGGTGGTCGCCTTTCTGGGACCCAACGGAGCCGGCAAGAGCACCACCTTGCGCATGCTCACAACACTGCTGCCGCCCAGCGACGGTACGGCGATCGTCGCCGGCCACGACGTCCGCCGCGAGCCACAGGAGGTGCGCAAGCGCATCGGTCACATCGGCCAGGGGAACGGGTCCATGGACGGTCTCCAGGTTCGCGAAGAGCTGTACACGCAGGGGCGGTTCTACGGGCTCGACCGGCGGACGTCGTGGGCCCGCACCAGCGAGCTGCTCGAACAGCTGGATCTGGCCGAGCAGGCAAGCCGGGATGTCGCCCGGTTGTCCGGTGGGCAGCGCAGGCGACTCGATGTGGCGATGGGGCTGATCCACCGTCCCGGGCTCGTGTTCCTGGACGAGCCGACCACCGGGCTCGATCCGCAGAGCAGGGCCAACCTGCTCGACCACATCAGGTGGTTGCGCGAAGAGCAGGACATCACCGTCGTCCTCACGACGCACTACCTGGACGAGGCCGACGCCGTGGCCGAACGCGTGATCGTCATCGATCACGGCCAGATCATCGCCGACGGAACTCCCGACCAGCTGAAATCGAAGGTCTCGGGTGATCTCGTCACGGTGACGCTGGCGGAACCGGAGAGCGTCGACGCGGCGGCCGAGGTGGTGAGCCGGATACCGACCGCGCACGAGATCGAATCTCGGGGTGACGTGGTGAGGTTCCGGACCGAGCGTGGCGACGCGGTGATGCCGGAGCTAGTACGCGCCCTCGACGGGCCCGGACTGACGCTGCGCGGGACGAACGTGCAGCGACCCACGCTCGACGACGTCTTTCTCACCCTGACCGGGCGGAGCCTGCGTGACGACGAATGACCTGCCGCCCGGAAGATCCATCGGTGGCATTCCACGAAAAGGAGGAGAACAGATGAACATGGTGACGTCCACCGCGACGGTCTTCACCCGCGAGGTCCGATCGAAGATACGCACGCCGTGGCCGTTCGTCGAATCTCTGGTCGACCCGTTGCTGCTGCTCGTCCTGTTCGGCCCGCTGGTTGCTGGACTCGGCGGGGTGGAAGGGCTGCCCAGCGGTGACACGACACAGTGGTTCGTGCCCGGCATTCTCGTCGTCATGACCTTCTCCACCAGCGCGTTCATCGGCTCGGGAATCCAGGAAGAGAGGCAGGCCGGCGCGTTGGAGAGGATGCTCGTGACGCCGGTCAGCCGGCTGGCAATGCTGCTCGGCCGGGTACTGCGGGTGGTGGTGATCGTAGCGGTGCAGACCGTCGTCGTCATGGCGATCACCATCCCGTTCGGTCTGGACGTGTTTCCGGTCGGCTTCGCCGTGGCGGTGGCGCAGCTTGCGGTGCTCGCCGGGGCTCTCGGCGTGGTGTCGTTGGCCGCAGGTCTGGCTTTGACGAACGCGTACGCGTTCTGGGGTATGGTGACGATCTTCTACACGCCGGTCATCGTCACCTCGGGTGCGCTGCTCCCGATGGACCTCGCGCCGGACTGGCTGTACGCGGTGTCCAGGATCAATCCACTCGCACACGTGGTGGAGGCGCAGCGTTCCCTGTTCGTCGGAGATGTCGCCGATCCAGCGGTGGCTCTCGGCTTCGGGGTTGCGTTCGCGTTCGGCGTCGCCGGTGCGTTGATCGGCACCCGCGCGCTGAACCGCGTCCGGGTCTGAGATGACCGGGCCGTGCGCGGGGATTTGCTCCCGACGAGCTCGCACCGGCAGTGCGCACGATACTGGCGGCCAGTGACGAGCCCGTCTCCAGCCGACGCCGTGGTGAACGATGGTTGTGGAATTGATGTAGATGTAAAATTGGCTCATGATTCGTACGCAGGTTCAGCTTCCCGACGAGCTACACCGCGAGGCTCGCCGGCTCGCGGAGGAGCAAGAGAGCACGCTGGCCGACGTGATTCGTCGCGGGCTGGAGTACATGGTGCGGATCTATCCACGCCGTGCGGATGCCGGCGCACGCTGGCATCCGCCCGCCCCACGCCGCCTCGGGAGTATTCGCGCTCCTGTCGAGCAGTGGCGGGAGATCGCGAACGAGGGGCCGCCGGCACCCTGATGATCTCGATCGATACCAATATCCTCCTCTACGCGCAAAACCAGGATTGTGCGGAGCATGCCGCAGCATCCGCGTTCCTGGCGGAATACGCGAGCCGCGATGACGTGGCGATATGTGAGCTGGTCCTGGTCGAGCTGTATCAGCTCATGCGAAACCCGGCGATCGTGCAACATCCGCTCGATGGGCCGGAAGCTGCTGAGATCTGTCAGGGCTTCCGCAACAATCCACGCTGGGCCCTGCTTGACAACGCTCCCGTGATGGGCGACGTCTGGGCCTACGCTGCGAGACCCGGCGTGGCCCGTCGCAAGCTGTTCGAGGCCCGCATCGGCTACACGTTGCGCCATCACGGGGTCGAAGAGTTCGCGACCCGTAACGTCAAGGACTTCGACAGCTTCGGCTTCGACAGAGTCTGGGACCCCCTCGTCGAGTAGCCTCCGGCATACCCGATCCGGCCGGCTGGGACGGGATCCACTCCCGGCTGGCGCCGGATGCTTCCTTCGAGGGGATCAATGCCATGCGGCCGCCTGGGTGGCCATGGCGCCAATGTTGCCGAGTTCGGGTGGCAGCGGCTGGGCGTGCACGATGGTCAGCCGCGACACCGCGCGGGTCAGCGCCACGTAGAGGTGTCGCAGCCCCACGTCGGGGCGGGACACGCCCCCGCTGATCGCCATCACGACGTCGGCGGGTTCGACCAGGACGACGTGGTCATATTCCAGGCCCTTGGCAAGTGCCGACGCGACGAGTTCGACACGATCGCCGGCAGGCAGGATCGCCTGGACGGCATCGAGGATGTTGTCGGGAGCGATGACCCCGACCAGTCCGTCTTCCAGCAGCGCACGCTCGACCGCGTCAGCCGTCGCGGTGACCACGTCGTCCGCCCGGTTCACGTCGACGGCGCCGCCCGACCGTATGGACCGGGCGGCGGAGACGGTGACGTCGAGGTGGGGTAGTAGGCGGTTACCGAGCTCGACGATCTCCGCGGGGACCCGGTACCCGGTGGTCAGCTCGGTGTGCTCGGCGGCATCGTGACCGAGGTGAGCCATCTGGATGTGCCAGTCCCTGGCAGCCCAGGGGGTGGTTCCCTGTGCGAGGTCTCCGAGAACGGTGAGCGAACGGGCCTTGTTGCGCCGTGCGACAGCGCGGCATTGCATCGGCGAGAGGTCCTGTGCCTCGTCGACGACGATGTGGGCATACGTCTGTTCTGGCGGGAGCGGCCGGAGCTGGGCCTGGATCTCGTCGAGCAGCAGGATGTCGGCGGCAGAGTGCTTGGCTCCTTTCCCGGCGCGCAGGAGTTCGATCTCGTCAGCGGTGAGCAGCCCCGCGCAGACCTCGGACCGGAACGCCTCGTCCGTGGTCAGCTTGCGGAACACCTTCTTCGCGGTCAGACGGGGCCAGACGGCATCGAAGAACTCCTTGACGTTGGGGTCACGTTTCATCGCCGCTTTCCACTCGGCGTCCGGCGTTTTCTGCGTGCGCGACTCGAACTGGCGCATGAAACCGTGCATGACGGCCTGCTCAAGGGACTTGCGCCCGGCCTCCCACGTGTGCCGTGTGGCACGAATCCTGTCGATTGTCGTGGTGAGATAGTTGACGCTGAGCGTCCAGCGGATTCCCTTATGGGTTGCGACCAGCGGTTTCCCGACGTATCCCAGGTGGTTCCAGACGGCCCGGGTGCACACCTCGGCCATGCGTGCGTCGTGCTTGACGAGGGCGGCCCCGTGGTCGTCGCGTCCCGGCGCGTCGGCGGCTCCGGTGAGGCGGTCGACCGTCACTTGCCAGACAGATCGCTCACCGAGTGCGGGCAGGACCTCGGCGATGTAGGTGAGGAAGTTCTCGTTGGGGCCGACGACGAGCATGCCGCTGCGCTCGAACCTATCGGGGTAGGAGTAGATTAACCAGGCCGCTCGATGCAGCCCGACTGCCGTCTTGCCGGTGCCCGGTGCTCCCTGCACGCACAGGGTCGTATCCAGGCCACGACGAATCAGTTCGTCCTGCTCGGGCTGGATCGTGGCCACGATGTCCCGCATCGGCCCGGTGCGTGGCCGTTCGATCTCCGTGGCGAGCGCCTCGGAACCGCCGCCCTGACCCAGGCGAAGATCCTCGTCCTCGAAGCCGGTGAGGGTGTTGCCTTTGAAGCCGAAGCGACGCCGCCGGGTGACCTCCATCGGAGTGTGGACCGACGCACGGTAGAAGCACTCGGCCACCGGGGCGCGCCAGTCCACGACCAGCGGGTGAGAGCGGTCGTCCTCATGGGCCACGTGCAGCCGGCCCACGTGGTAATCGACACCCGAGTCGAACCACAGCCGCCCGAAGAAGATCGGGACGTCACGCTCGGCGAGCTCGCGCAGGCGCTCTTCACCGCGCCTCGCCATGGCATGGCCCAGGTTGTGGTCGGGCCCGACGTCTTCCGCGTACAGGTTCCGCGTGCTTTCGATGAAATCGGCCTCGAACTTGTCCAGCCGCGCTATGGTCGATTGCCGCATGGCTGCGACGGCGTCCCGGACGCGGTCGTGGTGGTCGATTTCGGCACGTAGCTCAGGCTCGGACACGGCGCACGGCTCCCCACGGTCGGTGGCTTGGTGGCTTGGTGGCGTCGGGGAGTCGAGCATGCGTCTCCGCACCAACGCCAACCGGCGACCAACTCTACCGTTGCGTGAGAGTTGGTGGATGACATGGTGACCGAACTCTCAGAGACGCCTCCGGTCACCGGCGATGACGAACATTATCGTGTGCACGATGGCCGGTGATTACGCGATGTGAGGCGATGTCGGCGATGGGCTGATGAACCGTGGTCAACGACGGGCGGAAGGCTCTGGGTGGTTCGCTCTGCGCAGTCGCGGCCGTCGGACGCGTACGGACGGGTGGTTCAGTGCAGGACTTCGTCGAGTGTGTGGGCGGTGAGGACGCGGGTGGTCCAGGTTTCGAGTTGGTCGATGGTGGCGGTGTGCACGGTGTCGAGTGTGCTTTGGGGTAGGGGGCCGAATTTGAGGGTGAGTAGCTGCACGAGTGCTTCGGTGCGCCCGCGGGCTTCGCCGCGGGCTTCGCCTTCGGCGCGGAGCATGTCTGCGGTGGTCATGTAGGCCTCCTCTGCCTCGGGTCCGAGTTGGGCGAACAGGTCGTGCAGCTCGTCGGTGGGTGCCTCGCCTACGGTTTCAATGTACGTCAAAAGCGTGATGAAGTCGTTCTTG
>NZ_QMIG01000048.1 GCF_003287285.1 Phytoactinopolyspora halophila | reverse complement strand
CGCACTCAGCGCCTAACACCAAACCGAAGGACACCGCGCTACACCACTACGGGGGACTTGACCTTCCCCGCGCACGCGGGGAGAATCGACATGCGGTCGGCAGAGGCCATTCGTTAGACGATCATTCCCAAGCAAGCGCTCCTGCTGGCGCACGCGGGGTCTCGCCTCCACAGAGTCCGCGTGAGGGAGGCATGCTCCCGCGCGCCGGAATGATGGCATGTTGACGTAGATGTTCGAGCTCCGGGATCGCCTCGCTTTCCTCGTCCACGCGGTGGCGATGATCAGTCATGTCCGCCGAGCCTGCGGGGTGGGAGCACTGTCCTCTTATGCATGGCGATGGTTCAGCGGAAATGCGGCGGGTTTATGTGGCCGCGTTGTGCTGTGGGCCAGCAGAGGGTAATCGAGCATGTTCCGGGCCGGGACAGGTATCCGGGCACGGACACTGGATCGAGCTTGTTGGGTCTGAGGAACGTCCAGAACTCGATTTGTTCTCCTGGACGTTCCTCAGACCCAACAAGTGGAGATCAACGGGTGCGCGGTGGCGTAAAAAGGGCTGGTGGCGAGTGCCTGGTGGCGCGGTGGCGTGAGGGGTGCGTTGGCATGGGTCCGCTGGTGCGGAGTGGGCGGTGGCCTGAGGTGCGGGTGGTCGGAGGTGCTGTGGCGCGATCTGCGCGGCGGCGTTAGGTGCATGGTGGCATGAAGTGGGGCGGCGGGCCGCGGTGGCATGAAGTCGGGCGGCGGGCCGCGGTGGCATGAAGTCGGGCGGCGGGCCGCGGTGGCGTGAAGTCGGGCGGCGGGCCGTGGTGGCGTGAAGTGGGCGGTGGCACGCGGGATCAGGTCTGGCGCCACCGCCCGTCCTTCAGGTGGTTCTACGAGCGCATTCTGCGCATTCCGGTAGAAATCATGGCTAGCGAGCACAGCAGAATGACCGCGCCGACGATCACGTTGCTGGCGATGACTTCACCGGCTGGGCTTCCTCCGTCCACGAGCCACGGCGAGACGATGGCCCAGATGCCGAGGAGCGGCGCGACCCAGGCGATGCCGTGGAGGTTTCCGTATGCGGCGACGAAGCCGATGGCGAGCACGGCTATCGCGAGTCCTGACAGCAGGTTGCTCATCATCATGCTGTCGTGTCCGGTGAACCCGACGATCCACGGCGATAGGGCCAGGTACATGCCGCCGAGGAAGACGATTCCGTCGGCTCCTTGCGCCATCGGCGTCTCGGCGACCTGGTCGTACTTCCGCCGCATGGCGGTGACGTCGGGATGTTGCTCGATGTCGGGAGTATGCGAACTCATGACCCCCACCTCCTTAGCGAGAGGACACGAGGCTGATCCCGCAATTCCTATGATGCTCCTGTCCGGGCAGGTGACCAAAGCACTTCCGTGAAAACGTCCCGGAATGCTCGTCACTTCTCGTTACTAGCAATAACGACATGTGAGTGCAGTCGACAGTGTGGTGTTCACGCTCGTGGAGGTTTTCGCAGCGCAGACGTAGAACGTGGCGGGCGTTCACCCGGTTCCGACGTTCACCGGGCCGGCGTTGGAGAAGGCTCGCACTTTGAAGATCGACGAGTGATTGGTGGATGCGTCGATGGTGGCCCCGCCGACCCGGCTGCTTGCCTGAACGTCGTAGGTGTGGCCAGCAGGAACGGTGACCGACACCGGGCCTCCACTTGATTCGGCGTCCAGCGACCGCGGGGGAACGCTTGATTCGACCTGGACGGATCCCGCTGTCGACGTCACCTGCGCTTCATCCACCGCCAGGTCGGTGACGACGACGTCGCCGCCGGTGGATCGCGCGGACAGTGGCCCGCCTTGGTGGGCGACGTCGATGGGCCCTGCAGAGGATTCCAGCGTCGTGTCTCCTCGGAGGTCACGCGTCTCGATCGATCCGCCCGACGACTCGGCGACGACGGCGACGCCGCCGGGCACGCTCAGGTCGATGTCGGCCCGGCAGCCGAATGTGGGGACGATGCTGTTGCCGTGGCACCGTGCTTCGACATGGAGGGTGCCTCCGTCGACTCGGTGTGTGACGTCTGCCGCGCGGATCAGGCCGTCGTCGGAGTGACTCCGGAGCTGGGGCGTGCCGGACGTGGTGCCGGTGATGGTGAGGTCTCCGGAGGAGATCTGGATCTCCACACGGGTCACCTGCTCGTCGAAGGCGACGGCGGACACGTCGCTGGATCGGGTTGCCCAGGAGAGCGCGATCACAGCGACGAGGACCACGCTCGCGGTGATCATGCTGGCCTGCCGCCGCGTACCTGCGATGCGGGATGCGGCGGCAGGCCGCGCCGGTTCGTGCCGGGTGCTCTCTGGTGTCACGACGGACCACGGTACTGCCTGTCGCCACGTGGAGCTTCCGTCTCCGTGAGGATTGCGCCCTGAGATCGCATCCGGCATCGCCCGGACCCGCCACGGCCCCGGTATCTGGCGAACGGGCAGCACCAAGAGTATCCGGAGATGTGTGTTTCTGCCCGAAAGTGTTGACGTGGCGGCAAATAATCCGTAAAACAGACGTAAATCAACGTCCGAATAGTTCCGAGTCTCCCTCGGGGCATCGCTGAGGGTTGCAGCGGGAAGTGGGTGTCGATGTACGCGGCGGAACGGCAGCAACTGATTCTCGAACGTGCACGCGGAGACGGTCGCGTCGACGTGAACGGTCTGTCGTCGTTCCTGGACGTCACGCCCGAGACGGTCCGGCGTGACCTGAGCCTTCTGGAACGTCATGGGCTGCTGCGGCGCGTGCACGGCGGGGCCGTGCCCGTGGAGCGCCTCGGATTTGAGCCCGGCCTCGCCGTGCGGGAGGACCGGTTTGTCGCGGAGAAGGAACGGATCGCGAAGGCGGCCGTGGCCGAGCTTCCCGACGACGGCGCGATCCTGCTCGATGCGGGAACGACGACGGCCCGGCTGGCGGAGCAGTTGCCGTTCGACCGGGAATTGCGTGTGGTCACCAACTCGCTGACGATCGCGAACACCGTGGCCACGCGTTCCAATCTCACCTTGTACCTGGTGGGCGGGCGCGTTCGCGGGGTCACGCTGGCCGGCGTGGGGGAGTGGCCGGTACGTGCCCTGGCCGAGGTCTTCGTCGACGTCGCGTTCCTCGGCACCAACGGCCTGTCAGTCGAGCGCGGCCTGACCACGGCCGATCAGACGGAAGCCGGTGTCAAGCACGCCATGGCCAACGCGGCGCGGCGCTGCGTGGTGCTGGCCGACCACACCAAGATCGGCACCGACCACTTCGCACGGGTCGCGGCCATCGACGTGGTCGACACGGTGATCACCGACACCGGTCTCGACGACGAGACAGCGACCGAGCTGGAAGCGGCCGGGCCCCGGGTGGTGCGAGCGTGATCGTCACCGTGACACCCAATCCGAGTGCCGACCGGACCATCGGTGTGGACCGCATCCACCTGGGACGAGTGCACCATGGCACGTCGGTCCGCGTCGATCCGGGCGGCAAGGGAGTCAATGTCGCACGGGTGCTGGCTGCACATCACACGAAGGCGGCCGCCGTCTTGCCGGTGGGCGGTACGGAAGGCCAGCTACTGGTGCAAGTGCTGGAGGAGCACGGCGTCGACGTTGTGCCGGTGCCGATCGCCGCTGGGGTCAGGACCAACGTGACGGTTGTCGAATCGGACGGCACCACGACCAAGTTCAACGAACCCGGCCCGCATCTGTCACCCGACGAGCGATCGGCCCTTCTCGACGCCGTGTCCGCGACCCTGGCGCGCTCGACCGGGGCGCCCGGGTGGCTGGTCGGTTGTGGCAGCCTGCCGGGCGGCGTCGGGGCGGGTTTCTACGCGGATCTCGTCCGGCTGGCACATGCGCGCGGTATCCGGGCGGCGATCGACACGTCGGGCACCGCGTTACACGAAGCGGTCCGCGCGGGCGCCGACCTGGTGAAACCGAACCTGTTCGAGCTTGAGGAAATTGCCGGGCGGGTGCTGCCCACGCTGGGCGATGTCGCCGACGCCGCCCGCGAGCTCCTGGCCACCTGTGCTGGGACGCACCCTGTCGCGTGTGCCGGGGCGCACCCTGCCGCGCTGGTCAGCCTCGGCCCGCACGGCGCGGTGCTCGTCCGGGAAGGCGCTACCCCGGTGTGGGCGATCGCCGACGCCATCACCCCGCGCAGCACGGTGGGGGCGGGCGATGCCCTGCTCGCCGGTTATCTCGACACGATCGAACGAGTGGGCGATAGCGCCACGGACCTCAATGGCGGGGACGACGATGTTGGCGTCGACTTCCCCGGGGGCCGCGCCGGTGGGGACCTCGCGGATGGCGCCGACGCCCGTGGGGACCTTGCCGACGGGCGCTACGTCGAAGCCGTCCGGACTGCCGTCGCCTGGGGAACGGCCGCTGTCGGCCTTCCCGGAAGCCAGATGCCAGAGCCGTCCGACGTTGCCCCATTGCGCGTGCACGTACGGACCGATCCCGACCGGAACGTGCCGGTCCAGGAGTGAGCCGAGGAGGCCACGATGAGCGAGCTGATCACCCCCGAATTCGTCGACCTCGATCTGGACGCCGAGGACAAGCACGCGGCCACGCGTCGGCTGGCCGAGCTGCTGGTCGCTGGCGGCCGGGTGACCGACCTCGACGGGTTCCTTGCTGACGTGCGCGCACGCGAGGAACAGATGTCGACCGGGCTTCCGGGCGGCATCGGTATCCCGCACGCCAAGAGTATGCACGTCGTGACACCAACACTCGCGTTCGGCCGGTCTCCCGCCGGCGTCGACTTCGGTGCTGACGACGGCCCGGCGCGGCTGGTCTTCCTCATCGCCGCCCCGGACGGGGGCGACAGCGAGCATCTGCAGATTCTCGCCGCGCTGGCCCGGCGGCTGGTCAGCCAGGAGTTCACCGAGGCATTGCTGTCCGCCCCCGATGCCGCGACGGTTGCCGGCATCGTCATGCGAGAGGTGGTTCCGTCATGAAGTTCGTTGCCGTCAGTTCCTGCCCCACGGGGATCGCCCACACCTACATGGCCGCCGAGGCGCTGGAGCAGGCGGCCAGAGCCGCCGGACACGAGATCACCGTCGAGACGCAGGGGGCCGGGGGTGCGAAGGCGGTGTCGGCGAGCATCATTGCTGACGCCGACGCGGTGATCTTCGCCGCCGACATCGGGGTACGCGATCGGGAGCGGTTTGACGGCAAGCCCGTCGTGACCGTGAGCGTCAAGCATGCGATCTCGTCAGCCCCAGACGTGATCACGCAGGCCGAACGGGCCGCCCGGGAGGCGGGCGCGAGCGTAGCCGCAGCTCAAGGCGCGGCAGGGGGTGCAGGAGAGGGTGCAGCAGAGGATTCCGGCGGCTCCGGGACCGCCGGACTCTCCGGGGCATCCGAGTCCTCTGGGGCATCCGAGTCCTCTGGGGCATCCGGGGCGCCGGAGCCTTCCGGGTCGTCGCCGGCGACGAAGGTGACCTCCGGGGCGGGCGTTGGTACCCGGATCCGGCAGTGGCTCATGACCGGCGTCAGTTACATGATCCCGTTCGTCGCCGCCGGGGGCATCCTCATCGCGCTGAGCTTCATGATTGGCGACTACGAGATCGTTGAGACGGAGCTGAGCAGCGTCGTCGAAGACTTCAACCCGCTGTCCTCCACCAGCTGGGCGGCGCTGTTCTACCACGTCGGTTCGTCCGCGTTCGGGTTCCTCGTGCCCATCCTCGCCGGTTTCATCGCCTTCGCGATCGCTGACCGGCCCGGTCTGGCACCGGGCATCGTCGGCGGTGCGCTGGCGATGAGCGTTGAGGCGGGCTTTCTCGGTGGTATCGCGGCCGGGTTCATCGGCGGGTTCCTCGCGCTGTGGATCAGCCGGATTCCGGTGGGCAAGGCCCTGCGGGGCGTGATGCCCGTCGTCGTGACCCCTCTGCTGGCCACGGCCGTCACCGGCCTGATCATGCTGGTGCTGCTGGGAGGCCCGCTGTCGGCAGCCGCCGACGGGCTGGAGGAGTGGCTGAACGGGCTCACCGGGGCGAACCTGATCCTGCTGGGTGCGCTGCTCGGGTTGATGATGGCCTTCGACATGGGCGGGCCGGTGAACAAGGTGGCCTACACCTTCGCCACGACGGGCCTGGCGGGCGCTGCCACCGCGGCCGACAGCACCAACTTGACGATCATGGCGGCCGTGATGGCGGCTGGGATGACACCGCCGCTGGGCCTGGCGTTGGCCACCGTCGTGCGCAAGCGGCTGTTCACTCCGGCTGAGCGGGAGAACGGCCGGGCGGCCTGGCTGCTGGGGGCGTCGTTCATCACCGAGGGAGCCATCCCGTTCGCGGCGGCGGACCCGCTGCGCGTCATTCCGTCGCTCATGGTGGGCTCTGCCGCGACCGGATCGCTGGTGATGGGTATTGGCAACACGTTGCGCGCGCCCCACGGCGGCATCTGGGTGACCGGCTTGATCGGCCAGCCCGTGCTGTACGTGCTGGCGATCGCGGCGGGCGCGGCGGTGACAGCCGCATGCGTCATCGTGCTGAAGAGCCTGCGACGCGCACCCGACGAGGCGTCCCCAGCGACACCGGCGACGACGGCTACGGCGTCGGCGCCCGCCACGACGACGGGCTCGGCCACGGCGTCGGCGTGACGCCTTCCTGCCCGGCGATGCCGCGGGTTGAGCCGACGTGTTACGGATCACGGAACGTGGCGGGGCATTGACACGGACGGTGAGGTCGATGGTGGTCCATGCTGAGAGGAATACGGTTGAGTTGTCGCCGATACGAGGAGACGTCGTGAGTCCGGAAGCGGGCACGGGGATGCGCGGGATTGGGGTCAGCGCGGGCGTGGCGATCGGCCCGGTGGTGCGGATGGCTGAACCGATCCGCCCGCCGGCCGACGAGCCTGCCGCTCCGGACAGCGCGGCGGCCGTCGAGGCGGTGTCCGAGGCGCTGGAATCGGTGGCGGGCGAGCTGGAACGGCGCGCCGAGATGGCCGAGGCCACGGCCGCCGAGATCCTCACCGCCACGGCAATGATGGCACGCGACCCGTCGCTGCGTTCCGGTGCCGAACGGCGGATCGGCGAGGGAATGGGCCCGGCCAACGCGCTCGATAACGCGGTGGAGGAGGTCTGCGCGTCGCTGGAGGCGGCCGGCGGGTATCTGGCCGAGCGCACCAGTGATCTGCGCGACGTGCGCGATCGCGTCGTGGCGATCCTCGTGGGCGCGCCGCAGCCGGGACTTCCGGTGTTCGAACACCCGTCGATCCTGGTGGCGCACGATCTCGCGCCGGCCGACACGGCGGGGCTGTCCCAGGACGACGTCCTCGCGATCGTCACCGAGGCTGGTGGGCCCACCAGTCACACGGCCATCCTCGCGGCGCAGCTGGGCATCCCGGCCGTTGTCGGTGCGGAGCCCGGGGGCGACGGCCCGGTACGGGCGTCGCTGACCGACGGGGTGGTGATAGCCGTCGACGGCGCGTCCGGTGAGATCGTCGTCGAGCCGGACGAGGCGACCCGCGACGCGTGGACGCGGCGAGCAGGCGAGCGAGAAACGCGGCTCTCGCGGTACAGCGGCCCGGGGCGCACGCGGGATGGGCACCCGGTGGCGCTGCTGGCCAACATCGGCACCGCCGACGACGCGTTCGCCGCCGCCGACGTCGACGTCGAGGGTGTCGGGCTGTTCCGTACGGAGTTTCTCTATCTCGATCGTTCCACGCCGCCGAGCGTGGAGGAGCAGACCGAGACGTACGCGTCGGTGTTGCGCGCGTTCGGGACGCGCCGGGTGGTGGTGCGCACTCTCGATGCCGGTGCCGACAAACCGCTGGCGTTCGCCCCGTCCGGCGAGGAGGAGAACCCGGCGCTTGGCGTGCGTGGCCTGCGCTTGAGCCGGCGTGTCGAGGCGCTGCTGTCCGACCAGCTCACCGCCCTGGCCGCGGCCGCGAAGCAGAGCGAGGCCGACGTCTGGGTGATGGCTCCGATGGTGGCCACCGCCGAGGAGGCCCGCTGGTACGCCGATCGGGCGCGCGCCGCCGGGCTGGACACCGTGGGAGTGATGATCGAGGTTCCGGCAGCGGCGCTGCGAGCAGGCGAGGTGCTGGCCAGCGTCGATTTCGCCAGCATCGGCACCAACGATCTCGCCCAGTACACACTCGCCGCCGATCGGATGCTCGGCGAGCTGGCGCCGCTGCTCGATCCGTGGCAGCCGGCGGTGCTGGATCTTGTCGCCGCGACGTGCGCCGGGGCGGGGGACCTCGGCGAGCGTCCGGTGCCGGTGGGCGTGTGTGGCGAGGCCGCGGGTGATCCGCTGCTGGCGCTGGTGCTGGTCGGGTTGGGAGTGACCAGCGTGTCGATGGCACCGGCGAAGGTGCCGGCGGTACGGGCGATGCTGGCCTTGCACGATCGGCAGCGTTGTGTGGAGATGGCGGCTGCGGCGCGGGCGGCGCCGGACCCGGCGGGGGCGCGAGACGCCGTCGGCGAGCTCCTCGACCCCGAGGCCGAGCCCTTCATCCGCTGACCCTCGCCCGCTGATCATGAACACTAGGCGACCACATAGGTCGCCTAGTGTTCATGATCAGCGGGAGAAGGGGATGGGTGCGCCGGTCTCGGCTGAGCGCAAGGCGGCCAGCGCGACACGGGTGGCGGCCAGGCCGTCGTCGGCGGTCACCGCCGGCGTGCGGCGCTCGCGCACGGCCGCGAGGAATTCGTCGATCAGCCCCTGGTTGGCATCGGAGCCCCACGGGAGCCAGCTCAGCTGGTTCTGCGTTCCGCCGTAGATGGTCAACTGCTGGCTGAACGCATCGACGTCGACGACGCCGTGCTCGCCGACGAACTCGACGGTCAGCCCGCCCCACGTCGGATAGGCCGGCGGCCGGCTCCAGCTGGCGTCGATGGTGGCGAAGAAGCCGTCGGCATACGTCAACATCACCAGCGCACCGGTTTCGACGGGCGTGGCCTCGCGATGCAGGAGGTTGTTGGTCACCGCGTAGACCTCGACCGGATCCTGACCCAGATACCAGCGCAAGATGTCGGCGACGTGGACGGTGTGATCCATCAGCGCGCCGCCGCCGGCCAGGACGGGATCGCCGAACCACGCGCCGTGATGCAGGGGAAGTTCGCCCTGGTTCGTTCCGGTGCACGCGTACAGCCGCCCCATCGTCCCGCTGGCGATGGTCGACGCGACTTCGCGCAGCGGCGGGCTGAACCGCATGGGAAACGCGGTCATGAGGGTCACCTGGGACCGGGTGCAGGTGTCGACGATCGCGCGGGCGTCGTCCTCCGTGGTGGCCAGCGGTTTCTCGCAGAGCACCGCGACACCTGCGGCGGCGGCACGCTCGACGTGTTTGCGGTGGTGAGCGGTTTCGGAACACACGACGACGGCATCCACGCCGGCGTCGAACAGTTCATCGGCCGAGCCCATCCACGGCACGCCGTGCTCGGCCGACCAGCGCACGCCGCGCTTCGTGTCGTCGTCGGTCACGCCGACGACGTCGGCTCCGGCGGCGCGCACGTTCGCGACGTAGGCATCGGCGTGCACGTGGGCCGGCGAGAGGAATCCCACTCTCATGATGCAACCTCCACGGGTACCGGCCGGCCGGTGACGATGGAGTCCGCGGCTGCGCTGGCGATGCGCAGCGCCGCCAGGCCGTCGTCGGCGGTCACCACCGGTTCGGCGGTGCCGTCGAGTACGGCCAGGAAGTGCCGGAGCTGGGTGGTGTGCGGCGGTTCAGCCAGCGGGCTGGACGGTAGCGGGACGGCGCTGGCGGGCGCGGTGGACCGCAGTGATGCGCGGACGGGCGCAGTGCGGTCCGAGTCGAATTCGAGCAGGCCGCGTGTCCCGGCGATCTCGCCCCGCGTGCGGAACGTCGGCGGCGGATGTGCCCATGACCCTTCCACGTGACTGATCGCTCCGGAGCGGTGTTTCATGATCGCAAGGACGTGGTCCGTGCCCGCCTCGGGGCGCGATGCGCGGACACTGCGGGCATGCACGGTGGCGACGTCACCGGCGACCCACCGCGCATAGTCGAAGTCGTGGACCATCAGGTCCAGGACCAGGCCGCCGGAGAGCTCGTCGTCGGCGAGCCAATCACCGTCCGGCTTTGACGGCAGGTACGTGGCGCGCGAGAGCCGGATGACGGAGGGACGGCCGATCGCGTCGTCGAGGACGGACGCGTGCGCGGCGGCGTACTCCGGGAAGAACCGCACGACGTGCGCGACCAGCAGCGGCACGCCGGCATCGCGGCAGGCGGTGATCATCTGTTCACCGTCCGCCGGGGTGCGGGCGAGCGGCTTCTCGCAGATGACCGGCCGTCCTGCGGCTGCCGCGGCGAGGACGATGTCGTGGTGCAGGTGCGTGGGTGCGCACACGTCGACGACGTCGACCTCGCCGAGCAGCTCGTCGAGGCCCGTGCACACGCGCATCCCGTACTGTGCGGCCAGCTCGTTGGGCGGGTTCTGGGGACTCGACATGATCGCGGTGAGCTCGGCGCCGTCGCAGGCGGCCCAGCCTGCCGCGTGCACGGATCCCATGAAGCCCGCGCCGACGATGCCGATCCGGTAGGTGGAGCTCCGGCCCGGCGGCGGTGGTGGCGGTGGCTTCTCCGGTGCCGGGTTCATTTGATGGCCCCTCCCGTGAGACCTCGGACGAACTGCCGGGAGAAGATGAGATACAGCGCCATCATGGGCAGCATCGCCAGGGTCAGTACCGCCAGCACGGCGTTCCAATCGGTGACGAATTGGCCAAGAAATGCCTGGGCGCCCAACGTCACGGTGCGCACCTGCTCGGCCGGGGCGAGGATCAGCGGGAACCACAAATCGTTCCAGATCGGCAACATGGTGTAGATTCCGATGGCGGCCAGGCCGGGGCGGATGAGCGGCACGGTCATGCCATAGACGCGGTATTCGCTGGCGCCGTCGATGCGGGCGGCGTCCTTGAGATCACGCGGCACCTGTTTGAAGAACGTCGTGAGGACGAATACCCCCAGAGGCAGGCCCATCGCCGTGTACACGAAGATCATTCCGGTGAGCGAGTTGACCAGGCCCAGATCCACCAGCAGTTCGAGAATCCCGACGGTGCCCAGCCGGATCGGGATCATGATGCCGAGCGCCAGGTAGAGGGCTACCATCGCCGCACCCCGGAACCGGTATTCGGCCAGCGCGAACGCGGCCATGGAACCGAACACCAGGACGAGGATCACCGATACCACCGTGATGACGAAGCTGTTGAAGAAGTACAGCTCGAACCGCGAACGTTCGAACACGGTGCCGTATCCGACGGTGTCGAACGTGTCGAACGTGGGCGGTGTGAACGGCTCGTCGAAGATCGCCTGGCGCGACTTGAACGAGTTCATGATGATCAGCGCGATCGGGCCGCAGGCGATGAGCAGATAGACGATCAGTATCGCGTGCGGGACCAGCGCCTTGATCCTTCCGGGCCGGGGCGTCCCCGCTGCTGACCTGCGGGCCGGCGCCGCCTTGCGGGCGCTGTCACTGGTGTCGACGGTGCTCACTGGCTTCCCCTCATAGCTCATAGTGCTCGACCCGGCGATGCCAGGAGAAGTAATACAGGAGGACCCCGGCGAGGATGAGCAGGAACATCATCGTGGCCACGGTCGCTCCCATGGTGGTTGACCCGCGTTGCAGCTGGAAGCCGAAGAACGTGCGGAAGAAGAAGGTCCCCATGATGTCCGTGGCGAAGTCTGGGCCGGCAAGCGCGCCTTTGACCGTATAGATGAGGTCGAACGCGTTCATGTTCGCGATATAGGTGATGATCGACACGACGCCGACGGTCGGCAGCACCAGGGGGAACTTGATCCGCCAGAAGACCTGCCAGCCCGTGGCTCCATCCACCCGGGCCGATTCGACGAGCTCCTCGGGAATGCCGATCAGCACCGCGTAGAAGAGGATCATCGGAATCCCGACATACTGCCAGACCGACATCAGCGACAGGGTCAGCAAGGCGGTGCTGGACTGGCCCAGTAGTGGTGTCTCCACGAATCCCCACAGGGGACTGAGGATGAGCTGCCAGATGAACCCGACGATGACCACGCTGAGAGTCGTCGGGATGAAGATGACGGTCCGGTAGAACGTGCGCCCGCGCAGTGTCGACGAGGCGAGGAGCGCGGCGAGCAGGAGCCCGATCGGGTTCTGGACGAAGAAGTGGACGGCGAAGAAGAGCAGGTTGTTCCATACCGCGTTCCAGAACCTGCTCGACATGATGTCATCGGTGAGCAGCCGCAGGAAGTTGTCCAAACCCACGAAGATCTGGTCGCCCGCTTCGGCGCCGTACAGGCTCAACCGCATCGAGTCGAGCAGCGGGTAGATCATGAAAACCGTGTAGATGGCGAACGCCGGCCCGATGAACACGATCAGGTGTGTCGGGAACCGGGAACGACGTCGCTGCCGTACGGGTGTGGGAGCGCCACCGGCCGGGGCGGCGTGCGTCGCGACAGCCTCGGAATCGGGACCGGAATCGGCGCCGTCGGACGACCCCGAGGTCTGTGTGTGGCTCATGCGTGCTCCTTGCGAGAAGCTGGGCCGGCAGGCGGCTCGGGGGAACCGCCTGCCGGGTATCGGAACAGCCGCTTACTGGTGAGGCTCGTACCAGCGTTCTAGGCCGTCTTGGGCACGCTCGGCGGCCTCTTGAGGTTCGATGGTGCCGTTGAGCACCTGTGCGCTGAGGTCCCACAGCTCGTTTTCGAGGTTGGGCTCCCCGCGAGAGAGGATCTGGTACGAGTTGCGGATGGTTTGCTCGCACTGGTCACGCCAGTCGAGGAACTCCTGCGCCAGCGGATCCTCGAGCTCGACCTCGTGCTCGGAAAGCGGGAAGAACCCGGGCAGGGAATTGGCGTACAGGTCCGCGAACTCGGCCGTGGTGACCCACTCGAGGAACGTGCGGGTCTCCTCGGGATGCTCGGTTGCGGTGTTCATCCCGATCCCGATGTCGGTGTGGTCGCTGATGTAGCAGGTGTCCTGACCCTCCGGCGGCGGGGGCGGGAAGGCGCCCATATCGAAGTCTGCCTGCTCGCGGAACAGGCCGATCTCCCACGAACCCGCGGGGAAGATCGCTCCCTGACCCAAGGTGAACATGTTCTGCGAGTCCGGATAGGTCACTGACTCGTAGCCGCTGGGAAGGTACTCGGACCACGTGGCGAGTTCCTCGAACACGGAGACGTACTGCTCGTCGTCGAGCTGCTCCTCGCCGTCAATCAAGGCTTGCCGGCCTTCCTCACCCTTCCAGTAGTTCGGGCCGATGTTCTGGAATCCCATGGTTGCGGCTTCCCATTGATCCGCGGTGCCCATGACCAGCGGGGCGTACTCGCCGTGCGCCGCGATCTCGTCGAGAAGCGCGTGGAACTCCTCCTCGGTCTCGGGCTCGGAGAGTCCCAGCTCCTCGAAGATCTCGGCGTTGTAAATGAACCCGTGGATCACGGACGCCATGGGCACGCAGAAGATGTCCGAATTGTCGTCGGTGACCCAGGCGCTGCGGGCAACGTCCCCGTATTCGTCGATGCCCGGCAGGTCGTTCAGCGATTCGAGGTGCCCGCTCTCGAACAGGTCGAGAGACACGTCAAACGGCCGGCAGGTGATCAGATCGCCGGCGGTGCCGCCTTCGAGCTTGGCTTCGAGCGCCGCGTCGTACTCGTCCGGAGCCGTCGGCTGGAAGGTGACCTGGATGTTGGGGTGCTCCTCGTGGAAGGCCGGCAAGATGACGTCTTCCCAGACGGCGAGGTCGTCGTTGCGCCAGCTCTCGATGAGGAGCTCGACTTGTTCTTGATCCCCGTCGTCGGCGTCCGCTTCGCCAGCCGGATCCTCCGGCTCATCCCGGGGATCTTCGGATTCGCCGCAGGCGGCGAGAACCAGGACGGCGCCCACGACCGGTGCCATCCAGCGGAGTCGTTTCGACATGTATTCTCCTGTGTTTCTCAGTGGGCCGGTGGATGCGACGGATGCGTGATCCGCCTTGTGCTCGTTCCGGATGTCTCGTGTCCGACCGTCACCCTGTGAGCTGCGGTGATGGCCGACATGAGGTCGCTCCTACACGGTCAGGTGGTACGTCGGACGCCGTGGTCTTGCGCCGTTCGTCTAGGCTTAGATAAGAAACTTTCTTCACTATGTTCCGATCCCATGAGACTGTCAAGGGGATGCCGTGACACAATCTGGACTCGGTGGCGGGCCGCAGCTGCTGCGACTCATGAATTGCGCGGCCGTGTTGCATGCCCTTCGCGACACGGGATCCGCGCGCGTGACCGAACTGGTGACGGCGACCGGCTTGTCGCGCCCCACGGTCACCGCCGCAGTCTCGACGCTCATCGACGACGGATGGGTCGAAGAAGCAGACTCCTCGGACTCCTCCGAGGCATCGTCACCGCGGATGGGCCGGCCGGCTCGGATCCTGAGGTTCCGCGCCGACGCCCGGCACGTCGTGGGAATCGACGTCGGCCCACACAAGATCTACTGCGCAGTAGCTGACCTGAACGGTGCGATCGTTGCCCACGTGCGCCGGGCCGTGGAACCGCTGAGCTCACCTGCCGACCTGCTCGAACACGTCGAAACGACGATAGGGCTCGCCATGGCCGAGGCGTCGATCCCGCCGTCGTCGCTGGCCGCTGTCGGGGTGGGGACGCCGGGAATCGTCGACGAGCAGCACGAGAGCGTGGTGCAGGTGCCGTCCGTGCCCGGATGGAGCTCGCTGGAGCTCGCCCGCCTGCTGCGCAAGAACCTCGGCTGTCCCGTGCAGATCGAGAACGACGTCAATCTCGCCGTGATGGCCGAACGCTGGGACGGCGTCGGGAGCGACGTCGACGATCTGGTCCTGGTGCAATGGGGTTCCCGGCTGGGCGCGGCGGTATTGGTGCAGGGCAACCTGCATCGCGGTGCGCACGGTGCCGCCGGTGAGATCGGGTTCGTCGACGTTGAGGACGAGGATCCCCAGGGCATCCGGCCCGATGGCCAGGGCCCGCTGGAGGCGTCCATCGGAACGTCGTGGATCTTGCGCCGGGCGCGCAGCCTGGGTGATCACCACAGTCCAGATGCGGTGGCGGTACTCAAGGCAGCCGCAGCCGGAGAGGAGCCCGCGCTTACGGTGATCGACGAGGCGTGCACGCACTTCGCGCGCGGCTTCGCGCCGGTGCTGGCAGCGCTCGACCCGGAGCTGGTCATCATCGGCGGAGGGATCACGCTGGCCGAAGGTGCGATCGTGGAGGGAATCCAGCGGCACCTCGGTGCGCGGGCACTCGTCGTGCCGAGATTGGAGCTGTCCACCCTGGGCGACGACGCGGTGGCGCTCGGGGCGGTTCGGCTGGCGTTGACCGAAGCGGAGAAGCGCCTCCTGGATGCATACGCGTCTCCCGGTGCGTGAAGCAAGCCCTGCTACCGCTCGACTTCGATGCTGAAACGTGCGGTAATTCGCCGTGTGGCGGGGATAAACGCACGCCTGGGTGTCGAAGTGCCGGCGGGGTGGAGCGCGGGGTCGGGTCACCGGCGTTCGTCGTACCAGCCGGGAGGAAGGATGGTCGCTACCGGGTAGGGCGACGGCCAGTCGCCCGGGCGCGGCTCCACCGGACCGACGCCGGGAACGTGCTTCCACCACCGGATGGGTGCCGTACTCGGCGGATTGTCGCGAAGGAGATGGTGAAAGCGGCGGATCAGGTCAGCACGCCGATATGCTGCGAGCGCGAAATCATACCGGACGATGTCGAGACCGAGCCTTCGCAACCGCCACTCGCGTTCCTTTTCCTGAGCCACAACCTTGGCGGCGTCGGGACGGTTGTTGTATTTGCAGCTCCCGTCGGCCTCGTGGGCTGCGTGGTGATATGGCCAGAGGCCGTCCACCCGGAACTCTGGTCGCTCCATGCCAACCCATGCGTTGGACACGGCTCGGGGCAGGCCTCCGGCGATGATGGCGAACCGGCCGAGCGTCTCCACCGGGCTTTCGGCCAGCGGATCGGCGTGCTCCGCCACCCATCGGGCGCGGGTGACTCCTGGCCAGCGAGACATCTGGCGCACGGCTTCGGCGAGGTCGTGCTCGCGCCGGGCGACAGCATCGGCGACGATCAACGCTGCAGCGACGGGTGCGTTCAGCGCCACCGTGGCTGCGGCCCACGCCTGGCTCACGAGCCGGATCCCCCTGCGTTGCCATCGATGGTGCGGCGGAAGCGCTGCCGTCACGATGCGTCCGTAGGTACTGAACGTCGTGCCTCGACTTGCCAGCTTCGGCCGCATGACGATAGGTAGCTCGGGCGGGCGGCCCAGCGTTGGCAATCCCCAGTTGATAACCGCGGACCATCCGGTGGCGTAAGCATCGTGGCAGGACAGGACGAAGGCGCGGGCCATCAAGGCGTGCCGTTCCCACTCGTCGAGCAGCGGCATGGTCTCGGCTGAGGCGTAGACACCCTCGGCCAGCCGCACGAGAAGTCCGGACCGCGCCAGCCTGCGCAACCGATCGGGCGAGACGCCGAAGGTGCGGGCCGTCGGGAGGTCGAGAAGCCCGTCGCCTCGCCACAGCAGCGTCGATATGTCTCCGGGCAGTCGAGTTCTGGGCCGGCGTGCCATGGAAGACAACCTTGTGGCCCGCCGTCGTCCGGGGAAAGCAGGGTGAGCCGATTTGTGGACAGTCGCGGAACGCGACGTGCACCTGTGGACCGGCTCCGTGGTGCACCTGTGGACCGGCTCCGTGGTGCACCTGTGGACCGGCTCCGTCGTCGGGGAAGCCCCCTGACACGATCGTCCGACCGACTTCGATGCTGAAACGTGCGGTAATTCGCCGTGTGGCGGGGATAAACGCACGCCTGGGTGTCGAAGTGCCGCCGGGGCGAACGGCGAGTGTCCCGAGACAGTGATCGACGGGAAGGGGGAATGGGGAAGGGGCGTCGTGATCTACTCGCCGAGTTGACCGTCCGCGAGTTCGCGCGCGACATCGAGGTGCCCGGCGTGGCGGGCGTACTCCTGCAGGACGTGGAAGAGTGTCCAGGCGAGCGTGGGCCGATCAGCATCGGTCTGGAAGCGCCCACCGAGGGCGGCGAGATCGTCGAGATCGGCTGCCTCGGCGATCGCACGGGTACGTTCGCCGGCTTCATCCAGGCGGGCGACGAGCTCCGCCGCGGTCGCGTCCGGCGACACGTACCAGCGATCGTCCTCGTCGATGTCTCCCCACGGCGCGTCCACATGTTCGGCGACGAATCCCCACCGCAGCCACCGCCGCTCCATGTACAGGAGATGATTCACGAGTTGGAGCGGGGTCCAGCCGGACGGCAGACGGCTGGTTCGGAGCTCAGCCTCCGGCAAGCCGTGGAGCTTGCGTGCGACGGCCGACCGGTAATAGTCGAGATAGCCGAGTAGCAGCTCCTGGGGATCGGAGAGCTGGTGCGACGGTTCGGCGAGGTCGTCCATGGTGCTCGTCGTATCCTTTCGAGGTCCGTGATCGTGAAGCCTGTATAGCAGGTCAACTCGTACGGCCCTCGTCTGACAGGGTCGACGGATACTCCGGGATCGATCCCTGACCCGATCCCGCCCGGGTCACAGCTGGCCGGCGTCGGTGATCTCGATAACGGGGTGCCCGGCCTCGTTCGACGCGTCGAAGTCCACCGTCGCGCTGATCCGCCAATCGTGATCACCAGCGGGGTCCTCCAGGATCTGCTGGATCTCCCAATGGTCGGAATGTTCGGTGATGAGGAGCATCTTCGGGCTGCGCGCGTCGGGGCCGATGCCGATGTCCTCGTGTTCGTCGAAGTACGGCTCCAGGGCGTCGGCCCAGGCGTCGGCGTCCCATCCAGACGCCGAGTCCAGTTCGGCCAGCCCGTCCCAGTCCTCGCGTGCGGCGAGCTCCACCCGCCGGAACATGGCGTTGCGCACCGCCACCGTGAAAGCCCTCCGGTTGGCGGTCACCGGACGCGGCGTCTCGGAGCTCGCCGCGCCTGCCGTCTCGGGGCCGGCGTCGCGGGCGAGCGCGTCGGGATTCTGGAGCCGTTCCCACTCGTCGAGCAGGCTGGAGTCCACCTGCCGTACCAGCTCGCCCAGCCACTCGATCAGGTCGGTGAGCTCTTCGGTGCGGATCTCGTCGGGAACGGTCTGGCGCATCGCGCGATAGGCGTCGGCCAGGTAGCGCAGCACCAGTCCTTCGGACCGGGCGAGCTCGTAGTAGCGCACGTACTCGCCGAAACTGCGTCCCTGTTCGTAGAGATCGCGGGCGACGGATTTCGGGGAGAGCTCGTGGTCGGCCACCCACGGGTTGCTCTGCCGGTAGGTCTCGAAGGCAGCATGCAGCAACTCGTCGAGCGGCCTGGGGTAGGTGATGTCTTCGAGCAGCTCCATGCGCTCGTCGTACTCGATGCCGTCGGCCTTCATCTCCGCGATTGCCTCGCCGCGTGCCTTGTTCTGCTGCGCGGCGAGCACCTGACGCGGATCGTCGAGCGTCGACTCGACGACGGAGAGCACGTCTAGGGCGTAACTCGGCGACTCCGGGTCGAGCAGCTCGAACGCCGCCAGGGCGAACGGGGAGAGCGGCTGGTTGAGCGCGAAATCCGACTGCGGATCCACGGTGAGCCGGACGACGCGGCCATCGTCGTCAGGTTCGTCGAGGCGCTCGATGACACCCGATTGCAGCAGCGCCCGGTAGACGGCGATGGCCCGGCGGATGTGGCGTCGCTGCGCAGGACGGGACTCGTGATTGTCGGTGAGCAGGGTGCGCATCGCCTCGAACGCGTTGCCGGGGCGGCCGGCGACACCGAGGACCATCGCATGCGTCACCGCGAAACTCGACGTCAACGGCTCGGGAGCGGAGTCAACGAGGCGCTGGAAGGTCTTCTCGCTCCACGAGACGAAGCCGTCGGGTGGCTTCTTGCGGGTGACCTTGCGGCGTTTCTTGGGATCGTCCCCGGCTTTGGCCAGCGCCTTCTCGTTCTCGATGACGTGCTCCGGCGCCTGGACAATGACCTCGCCGACGGTGTCGTACCCGGCGCGCCCGGCACGGCCGGAAATCTGATGAAACTCCCGCGCGGTGAGATGCCGGGTCCTGGTTCCGTCGAACTTGGTCAACCCCGAAAGCACGACGGTGCGGATCGGCACGTTGATCCCGACGCCGAGAGTGTCCGTCCCGCAGATGACCTTCAGCAGGCCGGCCTGGGTGAGCCGCTCAACCAGGCGCCGGTACTTCGGCAGCATTCCGGCGTGGTGCACGCCGATGCCGTGGCGTACCAGCCGGTTGAGCGTCTTGCCGAACCCGGCATGGAACCGGAAGCCGCCGATCTCTTCCGCGATCCGGTCCCGTTCGGCCCGGCTGGCGACGTTGACGCTGGTGAGGGACTGTGCGCGTTCGATCGCGGACGCCTGGGTGAAGTGGACGACGTAGACCGGAGCGCGGTGGGTGGACAGCAGCTCGTCGAGCAGTTCGTGGATGGAGTCGGTGGAGTAGGAATAGGTCAGGGGGACGGGACGGGTGGTGGAGGCGACGACGGCGACGTCGCGGCCGGTGCGTCGTCGTAAATCCTTCTCGAAGAAGCTGACGTCGCCGAGCGTCGCCGACATCAGCAGGAACTGCGTATTGGGCAACTCCAGCAGCGGGACTTGCCAGGCCCAGCCGCGCTGCGGATCGGCGTAGAAGTGGAACTCATCCATGACGACCTGGCCGACGTCGGCATTCGCGCCGTCGCGCAGGGCGATCTGCGCGAGGATCTCGGCCGTGCAGCAGATGACGGGCGCGGTGGCGTTCACGCTGGAGTCGCCGGTCATCATCCCGACGTTGTCGGCACCGAACGTCTCGATGAGATCGAAGAACTTCTCCGAAACCAGCGCCTTGAGCGGCGCGGTGTAGAACGTGCGCTGGCCCGTGCTCAGCGCGGCGAAGTGCGCACCGACCGCGACTAGGCTCTTGCCCGAACCGGTGGGCGTGTTCAGGATGACGTGCGAGCCCGAGACCAGTTCGATCAGGGCGTCCTGCTGCGCCGTGTACAGATCGAATCCCTGCTCGGCCGCCCACCTGGTGAAGGCGTCGTAGAGCTCGTCGGGATCGGAGTCGGCGGCGAGTGGTGTCAGTCTGGTCGGCATAGCAATCCGCACCAGGCTACCGTGTGCCGCTGCCGGTGCGGTCAGGCGAGAACGGCATGGCAGCCGGTGCGGTCAGGCGAGAACGGCATGGCAGCCGGTGCGGTCAGGCGGGAATGGCGTGGCGGCGCGGTGTGGTCAGGCGAGAATGGCGTCGCTGCCGCGGGCACGTTCGGTCTTCTTCCAGGCCTGGAAGTCGTCCTCGACCATCCCGGCACGCCAGTACCCGGACAGCGAGAGCAACTCCCGTGGCACCTCGCGTTCGTCGAGGAAGTACCGGCGCAGCCCCTTGACCAGGCCGGCCTCTCCGTGAACGAACACCTGAGCGGTGCCGGGCAGCCACGGGTCGGCCTTGACGGCCTCGATGAGGCGGCTGGGATCGCCGGGTGGGGCGCCGTCGCGGTGCAGCCACGTGATGGTGGCGTCGGCCTTGGTGGGCAGCGGGAGCTCTTCGGCGGCGTCGGCAACCTCGATGATGACATGGACCGGCACCCCGTCGGGCATGGCTTCGAGCGCGGAGGCGATGGCCGGGAGGGCGGCTTCGTCGCCGGCCAGCAGGTGCCAGTCCGCGTGCGGGCTGGGGGCGTAGGCGCCGCTGGGACCGAAGAAGCTGATCTCGTCACCGGGCTGGGCGCTGGCTGCCCATGGTGCGGCGATGCCGCTGTCCCCGTGGAGCACGAAGTCGATGGCGATCTCGCCGGCGGCGGTGTCGACGTAGCGGACGGTGTAGGTGCGGGTGACCGGCCAGTGCTCGGGTGGCATGGAGGCGCGGACCTCGGCGATGTCCATGGGGTTCGGGTACTCGACGTCCGGGCTGAGGAAGAGCAGCTTAACGTAGCGGTCGGTGTATTCGTTGGTGACGAAGTCGGCGAAGCCCGGACCACCGGCGACAACGCGCACCATGTGCGGGGTGAGCCACTCGGTGCGCACCACCTGGAGCCGGGTGATGTGGCGGGCGCGCCGGGTGCGGCGGTCGCTTTCGGCCATATTCGCCAGCCTATCCGGAGCCGGCGGCGACGACCGAACCACCTCCGCATTGCCCCACGTCCGAATGATCATGTTTGGTACGTTTCCTCGGGCCGTAATACGTCTGCAGACGTGGTATGGCCCGAGGAAACGTACCAAACATGATCATTCGGAAAGCGGGCGTTTCCGCGGGTGATCATTCTGAGGCGGCGGGTGCTCGGGTTGATGGCGGGGGTGCGGTAGTACCCCGGATGCGCAGCGAGGGCCGGAACACCGACGTCGGGAGCTGGCGGCCCGGTTCGGCGGCGAGTACCCGGATTGTCTCGATCGCGGTGCGGGCCATCTCGTCGATCGGGTGCTCGACGGTGGTGAGCGGCGGGTTGGCCCAGCTCCCGGCTTCTACGCCGTCGAAGCCGATGACGGAGAGATCGCCGGGAACCTTCAGCCCGAGCTCAGCGGCCTCCTGCAGGACCCCCATGGCCATCAGGTCGCTCCCGCAGATCACCGCCGTGGGCCGCCGCTCTCCGAGACCCGCGAAGTAGCGCAGGGCGACCCGCCCGCCGTCGACGGAGAAATCGGCCATGACCTGCGTTCCGTAGTCGGCCAGGCCGGCGGCTTCGAGGGCGCCGCGCCACCCTGCGATGCGCTCGCTGGCCGGCGGCAGCCGCTCGGACTGCGCCATCAGGCCGATGCGCTGGTGGCCGAGCTGGATCAGGTGCTCGGTGGCGAGCCTCGTGCCTAGCTGCTCATCGGTGAGCACGACGCCGGCGTGCGCCGAGGGGAGGATCTCGTTCATGAGGACGACGGGAAACCGGCGCGAGAACAGGCGGTCGAACAGCTCGTGGTCCTCGCGTCGCTGGGTGACCTGTGTGGACACGAAGACCATGCCGGTGGCGTCGAGGTCGAGGAGCTGGTGGGCGTAGGCCTGCTCGCGCTTGTCCTGCCACGTGTTGTTGCAGATCACGCACGCCAGATCGGCAGCGGCGGCGGAGGTCTCCAGCGCGTGCGCGAAGGCGGGGAAGATCGGGTTCACCAGTTCGGGGACGTGGACACCGATGAGCCCGGTGGCTGAGCGCTGGCCGGGATGGACGTAGAGCAACTCTTGCATTGCTTGTTCGACGCGCAGGCGAGTGTCGGCACGGACGTCCGCGCTGCCCGTGGCGACGCGTGACGCGGTGGCGACGCTGACGCCTGCCCGCTGCGCTACCTGTCGGAGACTGGCCATCTCGCCTTCCCGAAACGTGTTACATCCACGGGCAGTGTAAGTGTTACCGAAATAATGCGCCAGACCGGTATTGACGGCGAGCTAACCCGCCTCTAGCCTGCGAATATATTTCACGAGAGTGAAACATGTTACATCCCTGAAGGAGGGTCCGGATGATGGGCAGACGAAGCCGTCACGGCTTACCAGCCGTCGCGCTCGGCGTGGTGATGGTCCTGGCCGCGTGCGGCAGCGGAAGCGACGACGAGGCGTCCGACGAGGCCACGGCTGGCGGCACCGGTAACGCCTCTGATGAAGGGAACGACGACGCGGAAGGCGAGCCGGAAAGCGCGAGCGAGGGCCGGCTCCTCATCTGGGCCGACAACCAGCGCGCGCCGGTGCTCGAACCGTTCGCCGAGAGTTTCGGCGACGAGTACGGCATCGAGGTGGAGGTCGCGGCGATCGCCGAAGATCTGGAGAGCCGCTTCGTGGAGGCGGCAATCTCGGGGGAAGGACCGGACGTGGTCGTCACGGCACACGATCACATCGGGAACTTCGTGCAGAACGGCGTCATCGATCCGATCGACCTGAGCGAAGACCAGCGCCAGCTCTTCGACGAGGTGGCGATCGACGTGGCCACGTTCGAGGGTCAGCTCTACGCCGTGCCCTACGCGGTGGAGAACCTCGCCCTGGTGCGCAACACCGATCTCGCCCCGGAAGTTCCCGAGTCCATCGAGGAACTCGTGGCGACCGGTCAAGAACTCGTCGACGACGGCGAGGCGAGCGAGATCATGTCGTTGCAGGTCGGCGAGGAGGGCGACTGGTACCACATGTACCCGCTGGTCACCTCGGCCGGTGGCTACCTGTTCGGCCGGGACGACGACGGCGAGTACGACCCCGACGACCTCGGACTCGACAGCCCGGAAACGGTCGACGCCTTCAAACGCATTCGCGAGCTCGGCGAGTCCGGCACGGGCGCGTTGAAGCGCAGCATCGACGGTGACAACTCGCGCGATTTCTTCGTCAATGGCGAGACCGCGTTTCACGTCACCGGCCCGTGGTCGATCGCCGACATCCGAGCCTCGGACGTTCCCTACGAGGTCAGCGCCATACCGGGCTTCGAAGGTGAAGGGCCTGCCCGTCCGTTCCTCGGCGTCCAGGCGTTCTTCGTCGCCAGCGCGGGGCAGAACAAGGCGCTGGCCCAGGAGCTCGTCACCAACTACTTCAGCCAGCCCGACGTCGCGTTGGCGCTGTACGAGTCCGAACCACGCCCGCCGGCGCTGCTCGAAGCGCTGGAGCAGGTCTCGGCGGACGACCCGGACATCGCCGGCTTCTCGGAGGCGGCGCGGGATGCGGACCCGATGCCGCTCATCCCGGAGATGGGTGCGGTGTGGGAGCCGGCCGGCATCGCGTCGGCGTCCATCGTCGGCGGCGAGGACGTCGAACCGGCACTCGACGCGGCGGCCGAGACGATCCGGTCGGTCACTGACTGATGCCGCACGGGCCGGACACGGCGAAGGGGAGGGAGACGCCGGGGACGCCGGGCACTCCTGGGACTCCGGGCGCTCCGGGCACGCCGGCGACTCCAGGGACTCCGGGCACCCCGGGCGGGTCGAATGCGCCGCGCGCCCGCGTCGTGCGCGATGCGGTGCGGGATGCCCTGCGCTCTCGCACGGGCGGATCGCTGGGTGCCGTGGTCGCGAAGGTCACGGTGCTCGGCCTCGCGCTGGCGCTCGCGGTGGCGGGGGCGTTTCCGCTCGTCGACGCGGGGAACTGGCTGGGGCTGCTCCTGCTGGCCGGCATCGCGGCAGTGATCTTCTGGATCTACCTGTCCAAGCGCAAGTTCCCGGCCAAGTTCCTGCTGCCCGGCACGTTGCTGCTGCTCGTGTTCCAGCTGTTCCCGATCGCCTACACCGTCCAGGTGGCATTCACCAACTACGGTGACGCGCATCGCGGCAGCAAGGAACACGCGATCGCCGCGATCGAGAGCACGAACCTGGAGCAGGTCCCGGGGTCGTCGCGGTACGTGCTGAGTGTCGCGACCGACGACGATCCGGCCACCGGCCGCCTGGCGTTCTTCCTCACCGACCCGGACACCGACGAGATCCTGCTGGGCACCGAGGACGACGGCGTCACACCCGTGTCACCGGCCGAGGTGCAGCTCGACGACACCGGACAGGTGATTGACGCCGACGGCTGGACCGTTCTCACCGGCCAGCAACTGGCCGCACGCGGCGGCGAGTTGGCCGACATGCGGATCCCGACCGATGACGGCGCCATCACCAGCCAGGGCCTCACCGCCGCGGTCGAGCTGCGCGCCGTGCGCGAGTACGACGCGGGGTGTGACTGCATCCGGGATCGCGAGACCGGGCAGGTCTGGTACGCGGACGACGACGAGGGATATTTCGTCGGCGAGGGCGGCCACCGTCTCGCGCAGGGCTGGCGCGTCGTCGTCGGCGCGGACAACTTCCTCTCGGTCGTCACCGACCCGGTGATCCGCGACTACTTCGTCGGGATCCTGGCGTGGAACGTCACGTTCGCGTTCGTCGTGGTGGCCAGCACGTTCTTCCTCGGTCTCGGGGTCGCGCTGTTGTTGAACAACGCGCGGCTGCGGATGCGGCGCGGGTATCGGGTGCTGGTGGTGCTGCCGTACGCGATGCCGGCGTTCGCCATGCTGCTGGTCTGGCGTGACCTGTTCAACCGGGATTTCGGGCTGATCAACCAGTTGCTCGGCATGAACGTCGACTGGCTGGGCGATCCGTGGATGGCCAGGCTCGCCGTGCTGATCATCCAGTTGTGGCTGGGCTATCCGTACATGTTCCTCATCTGCACGGGGGCGCTGCAGGCCCTGCCGCGCGAGATGTTCGAGTCCGCGGAGATCGACGGCGCGGGCCGGTGGCGAACCTTCACGACGATCACGGTGCCGTTGCTGATGGTGGCGGTGGCGCCGCTGCTGATCGCGTCGTTCGCGTACAACTTCAACAACTTCAACGCCATCCACCTGACGACGGGTGGAGGGCCTTTCGATCCGGAGAACCCGCGGGCTGGAGCAACGGACCTGCTGATCAGCTACACCTACCGGCTGGCCTTCGGCAGCGGGGCCGCCGAGTTCGGCTTCGCGGCGGCGGTGTCGATCTACATCTTCGGGATCGTGGCGCTGATCTCGTGGGCCGGCTTCCGCCGGAGCCGACGGCTTGAGGAGGTGTACCGATGACCGCGTCGACGACGCCCGGCGGTGCACCTGCCGGCCAGCCGGCGGGCGGATCCGCGAGTGCGCCCACGACGGGTGGCCCTACGACGGGTGGCCCTACGGCCGGTGCACCACCAACGGGTGCACCGGTAGCCGTCGTCGGCCGCCGGCGACGGGATCGCCGCTGGGAGAGCGGCCTGCGGCACGCGTTCGCGATCGCTGCCGTCTGTTTCGCGATCTTCCCGATCGTCTTCGTCGTCTCGGCGGCGCTCAACCCGGTGGGCACGCTGAGCTCGTCCGAGCTGGTTCCAACGCAGGTGTCCGGGGAGAACTTCACAGAACTCTTCCGCACGACGCCGTTCGCGCACTGGTTCTGGAACTCCATCCTGGTCTCGGGACTGTCGTCGGCGGTCAGCATCTTCGTGTCGGCCTGTGCCGCCTACGCGTTCAGCCGCCTGCGGTTCACCGGGCGGCGCCCGGGGCTGATGTTCCTGTTGCTGGTCCAGATGTTTCCGACCTTCCTGGCCATCGTCGCGCTCTTCCTCATGTTCACCGAGATCGGCAACTACTACCCCGTGATCGGGCTCAACTCGATCTGGGGGCTGATGCTGCTGTATCTCGGGGGAGCGCTGGGGGCGAACACGTGGCTGATGAAGGGCTTCTTCGACACCGTTCCGAAGGAGCTGGACGAGGCCGCCCGCGTGGACGGCGCCTCGCACGCGAAGGTGTTCTTTCAGATCATCTTCCCGCTGGTGTCGCCGATCCTCGCGGTGACCGTGCTGCTCTCGTTCATCGCGACGATCAACGAGTTCATCATCGCCAGCCTGTTTCTCACCGACCGGCACGCGCAGACGCTCGCTGTCGGCTTGTACGGGCTGGTCTCGGCAGACCGGAACCAGAACTTCGGTCTGTTCGCGGCCGGGACGCTGCTGACGGCGATCCCGACGGTCGCGCTCTTCTTTTTCCTGCAGAAATACATCGTCGGCGGGCTGGCTGCCGGCGCAGTGAAGGGATGAACACACACGTATGACGCTCGACATGCTGGATCTACCGCACCATGACGGCTCGGCTCGCTACGTCGGCACGCAGGCACCGGATCTGGGTGACGTGGTGCCGGTGATCGTGGACGTGCCGGACAGCTTTCCCGTCACGGGAGTGTGGGTCCGCAGCGTATTGGACGGGGAACCGGTGTTCACCAAGGCCAGGCCGGATCAGCGGACCGCGGCGGGAACCCGGTGGCTGGCCGAGTTGCGGATGCGCAACCCGGTGACGTCGTACCGGTTCCTGCTGGCCACCGCCGACGGCTATCGCTGGCTCACGGCTGCCGGGCTGGTGGATCACGACGTTCCCGACGCCACCGACTTCCTGCTCACTACCTACGCCGCGCCGCCGGACTGGGCGCTGGACGCGGTGATCTACCAGGTCTATCCGGACCGGTTCGCCCGCTCGGCTGCGGCAGCCGGGCGCGACGTGCCCGAATGGGCGGAGCCGGCCGACTGGGACGAGCCGGTGACACCGCACGGGCCGATGTCCGGACGGCAACTGTTCGGTGGCGACCTGGACGGCATTGTCGAGCACCTGGATCACGTCGCCGACCTGGGCGTCAACACGCTCTACCTCACGCCGATCTTTCCCGCCGGGTCCAGCCACCGCTACGACGCGTCGGCCTTCGACCGCGTCGACCCCCTGCTCGGCGGCGACGCCGCGTTGGAACGGCTGTCGGCTGCCGTGCACGAGCGGGGATGGCGGCTGATGGGCGACCTGACCACGAACCACTGCGGCAGCGACCATCCGTGGTTCACCACGGCCATGAACGACCCGGACAGCGCCGAGCGCGCGTTCTTCTACATCGAAAACGACGGGTCGTACACCAGCTGGTGGGACGTGCCGTCGATGCCGAAGTTCGATCACTCCAGCGAGGAGTTGCGGGCGCGGCTGCTCGACGGGCCGGCATCGGTCACCGGGCGCTGGCTGCGCCCGCCCTATGCCCTGGACGGGTGGCGCGTCGACGTCGCCAACATGACCGGCCGGCGTGCCGCCGACGACCACGCGCACGAGGTGGCCCGGACGATGCGCGGCACGCTCGCTGCGACGCGGCCGGATGCGCTGCTGATCGCCGAGCACAACCACGACGCCTCCGCGGATCTGCTCGGGGACGGCTGGCACGGCGCGATGAACTACCCGGGGTTCACCCGGCCGATCTGGTCGTGGCTGCGCCACCCGGACGTCGAGCTCCCGTTCCTGGGAGTGCCTACCCACATTCCCCGCTGGGGAGGGGCCGCGGCGGTGGCCACCATGCGGGCATTCGCCGCCCGGGTGCCCTGGCGCTCGTACATCCACTCGTGGAGCCTGCTGGGCTCGCACGACACGGCGCGGATCCGCACCGTCGTGCGGGATCCGGCGATCCAGGCCGTGGCGGCGGGCATGCTGTTCACGCTGCCCGGCATCCCGATGATCTTCGCCGGGGACGAGATCGGCTTGGAGGGAGAGTTCGGCGAGGACGCGCGCCGGCCCATGCCGTGGCAGCGTCCCGGCTCGTGGGATCGCGCGACGCTCGAACGCTACCGCGATTTGATCCGGCTGCGGCGTACCCAGCCTGCCCTGCGACGCGGCGGTCTGCGCTGGGTGTGCGCCACCGCCGACTGCGTGGCCTGCCTGCGGGAGAGCCCGGAGCAGCGGCTGCTCATCATGGCCAGCCGGGCGCCCGCGACGCCGCCCCGCGTGCCCGCCGCGCCCCTCGGGCTGGCGCCGCGTTCGTCGGCGGCCGGTTCGTCGGCGGGCATGGCGGCGGGCGCGTCGGCGGAGTGCGTGTACGGCGATGGTCCGGCACTTCGGGCCGACGACGACGGCCTGGTGACGCTTCCCGGCGACGGACCCGGCGTCGTCGTGTGGTCGTTGCCGTGAACAAGAGCGCGGGGGAGTGAAGATATCGGTACCGCGAGAGGAGTCAGGATGAAACCACGCGGTCTTCTCGTCGGGGCGGTCACCGTCGGTCTCGTAGCGGCGGTGAGCACCTCGGCTCCAGCTGAACGCGCTGCGTCGGCGGCCAGCACCACCGACGGCGCCACCGGCAACACGGCGGACACCGCGGCGGGCAGCGCTGTGAACAGCACGGCGGATAGCGCGGACTACAAGGGAGACCTGTGCTATCAGGTCCTCACCGACCGGTTCGCCGACGGCAACACCAGCAACAACGACCCGGACAAGAGCCCGGGGCTGTACGATTCCACCAAGACGGACTGGCGCATGTACTGGGGTGGCGACTTCGCCGGGCTGACGGAGAAGCTCGACTACCTTGACGAGCTGGGCGTCGGCGCGTTGTGGATCTCCCCGCCGATGGACAACGTCGACGCCGAAACCGACGCGGGTGCGGCCTACCACGGTTACTGGGCGCGCGACTTCAAGGCTCCGGAAGAACACTTCGGGACGTGGCAGGAGTTCGACACGCTGGTCGCGGAAGCACACGCGCGGGGCATCAAGGTGGTCGTCGATTTCGCGCCGAACCACACGAGCCCGCACGACACCGACACGCCCGGTTACGCCGAGCAGGGCGCGCTCTATGACGACGGCGAGTACGTCGCGAGCTATGCCGATGACCCGGACTGGTACTTCAACCACAACGGCGGGGTCGACGACTGGAACGATCGCTACCAGGTCCGGTATCACAACCTGTACGATCTCTCCGACCTGCGGCAGGAGTCGTCGTTCGTGGACGGCTACATGCGCGATGCGACAACGGTGTGGCTGGACGGCCACGACGTCGACGGTGTCCGGGTCGACGCCGTGAAGCACATGCCGCTGTGGTGGCAGCAGAGCTGGGCCGACCACCTGTACGGCCTCGGGCCGAGTTTCGCGTTCGGGGAGTGGTACCTCGAAGGTCCTTCCGACCCGCACTGGGACGACTACGTGCGATTCACCAACCGGACCGGGATCAGCACGCTCGACTTCACCCTGAACACCACCGTGCGCGACGTGTTCGCGGCCGACTCGGCGAGCATGTACGACCTGCGGGACACGCTGGGCGTGCTCGATGCGGAGATCGACTACCCGGAGAACCTCATCACGTTCCTGGACAACCACGACATGAGCAGGTTCCTGACGGAGAACGACGATCACACGAGGCTGCATCAGGCACTCGCGTTCCTGCTGACCGTGCGCGGGACACCGTGCGTGTACTACGGCACGGAGCAGTATCTGCACGAGGACACCGACGGCGGCGAGGATCCCTACAACCGCCCGTGGATGTCGTCGTTCGACACCGGCACGCCGGCGTTCGACCTGATTTCCACGCTGTCCGGGCTGCGCGGCGAGCAGCCCGCGGTGCAGTACGGAACGCACACGTCGCGATGGATCAACGACGACGTCTACATCTACGAGCGGCAGTTCTTCGACGACGTCGTCCTCGTTGCTGTCAACCGGAACCTGGACACGTCGTACTCGATCACCGGGCTGGAGACGCGGCTCGCGGCAGGCACGTACGACGACTATCTGTCCGGGTCCTTCGGCGGTGTCTCGATCTCGGTCGGTTCCGGCAGCGGCGATCGCGCCGTGAGTGACTTCGAGCTGCCGGCCGGCTCGGTGTCGGTGTGGTCCTACCGGGCATCGGAGTCGGGTGAGCCGGCCGGGCCGCAGGTGGGCTCGGTGGGGCCGACGCTCACCAGGCCCGGTAACACCGTCGTCGTCGACGGGCAGGGATTCGGCACCCAGGCCGGCGCGGTGACCGTCGGCGGCGTGGCGGCCGACGTGCAGAGCTGGTCCGCGGAGCAGATCGAGCTGACCGTTCCCGATGTCACCTCCGGGATCACGGCCGTGCAGGTGGAGACGGCGGACGGCGTGGTCTCGAACGAGTACGACGTGCAGGTGCTGTCGGGGCGGCAGGTACCGGTGGTGTTCGAAGTGGAGAATTGCACCACGGACCTCGGGGAGAATTGCTACGTCACCGGTGATGCCTGGGAGCTCGGAGAGTGGCAGGCGACGCCGGATCGGGCGATCGGTCCGATGCACCCGCCGGAATATCCCGACTGGTTCGTCACGGCGTCCTTGCCCGCATGCGAGACGGTGGAGCTGAAGTTCGTCAAGATCGACGGCGCGGGGAACGCGACCTGGGAGGGCGGGTCGAACCACGTGTATGACGTGCCCTGCGATGGCGTCGGGCACTTCGCCGCGACGTGGCGTGACTAGCTTGCGGCGGCTGCCATGGCCAGCTCGCCTGCTGCGGCTGCCACGGCCGTGCACCTGAGACGGCTGCCACGCCAGAGCGTACGGTAAACGGCTTTCTCGGGCCGTGACACGTCTACAGGCGTGTTACGGCCCGGGAAAACGTACCAAACATGATCATTCGGTGGGTGGTTATTCGGGGGCGGACTGTTCGAGGGTGACGCGGAGGATGCGGTCGTCTCCGTCGCGCGGGTCACCGCGGCCGTCGGTGTTGTTCGTCAGTACCCAGAGGGTCCCGTCGGGGGCGATGACGGCGTCGCGCAGCCGTCCCCGGTCGTCGATGTACTGGGCAGGTTCCGCGACATCCTCGTCGGAGACGGGGATCTGCCACAGCCGCTCACCACGCAGCGAGGCCATGAACAGGGTCTCGCCAAAGTAGGCGAGCCCGCTGGGTGAGGCCTCCTCCACCGGCCACTCGTACACCGGGTCGACGAACCGTTCGTCGCCGGCGATGCCGTCGACCTCGGGCCAGCCGTAGTTCTCGCCGGGCTCGATGAGGTTGAGCTCGTCCACCGTGTCCGGGCCGAACTCGCTGGCCCACAAGCGGCCCTCCTCGTCAAAGGCCAGCCCCTGCACGTTGCGGTGACCATAGGAATAGACCGGCGAATCGTCGAACGGGTTGTCCTCGGGGACGTCGCCCTCCGGGGTGACGCGCAAGATCGCGCCCTCCGGGGTGTCCGGGTCCTGGGCGCGCGGTCCCTCGCCGGCATCGCCGGTGGACACGTAGAGCATGCCGTCGGGACCGAAGGCCAGCCGACCGCCGTTGTGGAAGGGGTGAGCCGAGATCCCGTCGACGACGGTCTCGAACTCGCCGAACTCCTCGCCGTCGAACGTCGTGCGTACCACCCGGTTCTCCGCACCCATCGTGGCGTAGGCGTACAGGTTCTCCGGTGCGTCCGGATCGAAGGCGATGCCGAGCAGGCCGCCCTCCTCCGTGCCCTCGACGCCGGGAACGTCGCCGATCTCGGTCACGTCGCCGTCCTCGGAGACCTGCACGATAGTGCCCTCGTCGCGCTGCGAGACCAGCGGATCGCCGCCGTCCGGCGGGAAAGCGATGCTCCACGGCGCGTCCAGGCCGGTCACGATGTCGTCGACCTCGTCGGGTTCGAGCGGTCCGGGGACCGGCGTGGGAGGGGGTGACGGGGTTGCCTTCTGTGTGTCCTCCGGTGTCTCGTCCCCGGTGTCGTCGGGTGTTTCGTCCGTTTCGGTGGGTGTCGCGTCGTCGTCCCCGGACGAGGTGTCTTCCTCGTCGGTGTCGCTGCATGCCGCGAGGGCGAGCGTCAGCGCTGCGGTGGTAGCGAGGAGACGAGCGGTGGTGAGACGAGCAGCGAGGAGAGGAGTAGCGCGGAGACGAGAGCTGGTGTTCACGCGCCCATCGTGCCACGCTCGGCGTTCCCTCTCCCATGTTCACCGCGGTAGGTGCCGCACCCGACGTGACGGGCGGCCGGCGATCAACGGGGGAGGGGATGGGTAGGTTGGAAACCGTGACTGGAGTTCTGATCCCTTCGAAGGCCAACAGCGACGCTTTTCCCAGCGGGCTGGACGTGCACGTGTGGGACAGCGGCGACGAGTTGCCGCCCGACGACGTCCTGGAGCGGACCGAGTGCTACGTCATGCCGTACACGTTTGCCCCGGACACCGGCGACATCATCGGCAAGCTGCCCAACGTGAAGATCGTGCAGACGCTGACAGCCGGGTACGAGCACGTGCTGCCCTACCTCCACGACGGGCTGACCCTGTGCAATGCCCGAGGCGTACACGACGCGAGCACGGCCGAGCTCGCCGTGACCCTCACCCTGGCCTCGCTGCGCGGTATTCCCACGTTCGTCGAGGCACGGGCACGCGAGGAATGGGCATTCGGCTGGTATGAGTCGCTGGCGGACAAGACCGTGCTGATCGTCGGCTACGGTGCGATCGGCCAGGCCATCGAGTCCCGTCTCGTCCCGTTCGAGTGTGACGTCCTGCGCGTGGCGCGCACGGCGCGGGATGGCGTCGCCGGGTTTGACGCGCTGCCCGAGCTGGTGGGCCGTAGCGATGTCATCATCGTGATCTGCCCGCTCACGGACGAGACGCGCGGGCTGGTCGGCAAGGAGTTCCTGGCCCGGATGCGAGACGGCGCGCTCCTCGTCAACGTCGCGCGCGGTGGCATCGTCGACACCGACGCCCTGGTGGCAGAGCTGTCCGAGGGCCGGATCCGGGCTGCGCTCGACGTCACCGATCCCGAACCGCCGCCGCCGGGACACGCCCTGTGGCACGTTCCGGGACTGCTGATGTCACCCCACGTCGGCGGCCCCACATCCGCGTTCTGGCCGCGCGCCCGCAGGCTCGTCCGCGACCAGCTGGAACGCTACGCCGCCGGCGAGCCACTGGCCAACGTCGTGATCACCCCTTGACCCGCTGATCATGAACAGTAGTCGACCTATGGGCAGGTTCAATCGGTGCTTGCAATGAGCAGCTGGTTGAGCCGCTGGGTT
>NZ_QMIG01000047.1 GCF_003287285.1 Phytoactinopolyspora halophila | reverse complement strand
GTCGCCGGAGCCCACGGAGTCGCCGGAGCCCACGGAGTCGCCGGAGCCCACGGAGTCGCCGGATCCGACCGATTCGCCCGAGTCACCCGAACCTCCGGAATGCCCACAGGTGCTCAGGGAGTCGGACGACGAACCGGAGGATGAGGAGCCCGAGTCTGACGACCCCGAGTCCGGGGATTCTGAATCGGACGAGCCTGAATCCGAGGAGTCGCCTGATCCAGAAGAGTGCGGTGACGGGGCCGATGACTCGGACTCCACCGAAGAACCCGATCACCCAGAAGAGCCCAAGTCCAGCGAGTCGTCTGCACCGGACGAGACCCCTCGACGCTCACCATCAGAACCGGGTGAAGAAGACTGACAGACCGGCTCGTCGAGCGAAAGCGCTTCGGCGACGATCTTGACGGTCTTGGTCTCTCATCCGATCGTCGGCATTCCGGAGCGCGGCCACGTCGGCCAACTCATCCGCATCCAGCTACTCGTTTCGCGCGTTCGTCCCGGTTCCGACGCGTGATGTGAGCACAGTGCCTCTGAAGGGGGCAGCTTGGTAGCCCCGAACAGGGGAAATCGGCGTGTCCATGTTCCCTTACGCCGCTGGACTGCTGCTCGACCGCCGCTTGGCCGCCGCTGGACTGCCGCTGGACCGCTGCTCGACCGCCACTCGACCGCCGCTCGACGTGCTGTGTTTGCCTCGTGTAGCTGTAACTTCCTTGCCCTCGGCGGCTGCGAGTGCGCAGATCGCCAGCCGTGCACGCTGAGTCCACGCTGGAAAGCGCTTACACGGGTCTATGGACGAGGAGCCAACGTGCACGGCGGGTGGAGCCAGCGTGCATGGCGGGTGGAACCAGCGTGCACGGTGTGGCGCATCGGCGTGCACGGCGCGAGGGCCCGGCGTGCATTGCGGGCGGAGCCAGTGTCCGTTGCGCGACGGACGGTCGAGTATCCGAAAATGCTGATCCCGGACGTGTCGTCCCTGCCGGTGAGGAGCCCTGTCGGTGGGGAGCCGGCCGTGGGGAACCCCTCTCGGCGAGCCCTGTCGGAGGGGAGTGCGGCCGTGGGGAGCCGCTCGCGGGGGTGCCCGCTCGTAGGGAGCCGCTCGCGGTGAGCCCCCTCTCGGCGAGGTGTCTCGGGTACGGGGAGTCCCATCCCGGAGGACGCATCCCGGCACGACTGTGGAGCTGATGGATTGGTAAAGTACGAGACACAACGCTTGGACATGTCGGGCGCATGCCTGACACATGGAGTCACGCTGGCGTCAGTATCTGTTCTGCAGGACATAATTGACCCTGCGGCCTGCGGGCAGGTAACCTTTGCTTTGCGCTGTGGGCCTGCGCGACCTCGGACCGAGCAGGCTCGCGCTCGTTCATGTCGGTCGGCCGGTTGTTTACAAGCAAGTTTTCCGTCCCTCGGCACGGCGATACAAAGGGCCCGTGGCGTTAAGGTACGAGATCAGATTTTTCCGGAGCCCGCTACCACATGACGAGCAGCATCGAGGCTGATACCCCCACTGCCAAGGCCCCTGCGTCCCCGCAGGTAGCAGTCAACGACGTTGGGTCCGCGGAGGCCTTCCTCGCCGCGATCGACGAGACCATCAAGTACTTCAATGACGGGGACATCGTGTCCGGAACCGTCGTCAAAGTCGACCGGGACGAGGTCCTGCTCGACATCGGTTACAAGACCGAGGGCGTGATCCCTTCCCGTGAGCTCTCGATCAAACACGACGTCGATCCTCACGAGGTCGTCGCCGTCGGCGACGAGGTGGAGGCCCTTGTCCTGCAGAAGGAGGACAAGGAAGGTCGACTGATCTTGTCGAAGAAGCGCGCCCAGTACGAGCGCGCCTGGGGCAAGATCGAGGCGATCAAGGAAGCCGACGGTGTGGTGGCCGGCACCGTCATCGAGGTCGTCAAGGGTGGCCTCATTCTCGACATCGGCTTGCGTGGTTTCTTGCCTGCCTCCCTCGTGGAGATGCGGCGTGTCCGGGACCTGCAGCCCTACGTCGGCCGGGAGATCGAGGCCAAGATCATAGAGCTGGACAAGAACCGCAACAACGTCGTCCTCTCGCGCCGCGCCTGGCTTGAGCAGACGCAATCCGAGGTCCGCTCCACGTTCCTGCAGACTCTGCAGAAGGGCCAGATCCGCTCGGGTGTGGTTTCCTCGATCGTGAACTTCGGTGCGTTCGTGGATCTCGGCGGTGTCGACGGTCTGGTGCACGTGTCCGAGCTGTCCTGGAAGCACATCGACCACCCGTCCGAGGTTGTGGAGGTCGGCCAGGAGGTCACGGTCGAGGTCCTCGAGGTCGACATGGACCGCGAGCGTGTTTCGCTGTCGCTCAAGGCAACGCTCGAGGATCCCTGGCAGCAGTTCGCCCGTACTCACCAGATCGGGCAGATCGTGCCGGGCAAGGTCACCAAACTGGTGCCGTTCGGTGCGTTCGTCCGCGTCGAGGACGGCATCGAGGGCCTGGTGCACATCTCCGAGCTCGCTGAGCGGCACGTGGAGGTACCCGAGCAGGTCGTCGAGGTCGGCTCGGACTGCATGGTCAAGGTCATCGACATAGACCTGGAGCGTCGCCGCATCTCGCTGTCGCTGAAGCAGGCCAACGAGGGCGAGACGGCCGAACATGTCACCGAGCATTTCGACCCGACGCTCTACGGCATGGCAGCCGACTACGACGAACACGGCAACTATAAGTACCCCGAAGGTTTCGACCCCGAGTCCAACGACTGGCTTCCCGGTTACGAGCAGCAGCGCGCCGAATGGGAACGGCAGTATGCCGAGGCCCACGCGCGCTGGGAGGCTCACAAGGCGCAGATTCAGAGCGCGCAGGAGGCCGATGCCGAGGCCCGGGAAGAGAACCCGACGGAGTACGCGTCGCAGGAGCCCGAGCCGAAGGTCGACGAGGGAACCCTCGCTTCCGACGAAGCGCTGCAGGCACTCCGGGAGAAGCTGACCGGAGACTGATTCCGGGGACACTCACTCTTGGACGAGGTCCGGCAGCCACGCTCGACCTGTATCATCGACGCTCCGGCGCCCCTTCGATGGTGGCGCCGGAGCGTCGGCGTATGTCCCAAGATCCTTTAAAGGTGCAGCTCACGGGGCTGCTGCGTCAGCGCATCGACGATGTATCTTTGGCCCGTGACTCTAGTTCTGCGACGTGCCATCGGTGCGGCGGTGATTCCGGCCGCGCTGGTTGTGGCGGGATGCACCGAACGCGAAGAGCCTGAAGTCCCAGAGGTTCCAGACGAGACCTCCACGGAGACCGATGCCGCGGAGACGACCGAGCCCACACCCGACGAATCGGATGTCTCCGTTCCGTTCGAGTGTTCCGAGCTTTTCACCGCCGGCCGCGTCGTGCAGATCGTGCAGGCCTCGCTGGATGGTGAGACCCGCCGGATCTACAACGACGACTTCCTCGAAAGTTCCGGCAGGACCGGGCGGCTCACCTGCATGTATGGGGTGCCGACGGCCGATGAGACGGCATCTCCGTCCCCGTCACCTGAGGAAGATCCCCAGCCAGCTGTCGAGATCGCGGTCAGTTCGTATGTTGACGAGGAAACCGCGGCCGGGCGCATCGACACCACGCTGGGTGCGACGTCGCGTGATGTCGAACCACAGACGATCGGCGGGCGTGAGGGATATCTGCTTGCCGGCGATGACGAGGTTACGTTCATCGTTGCCGAAGGTGTTCGGACCTACGTGATCACGCTGATGCGTGATTTGGTGCCCGAGGACGCCGAAGTGGTCGTGATCCTCGAACTTGCCGGCGAGTTGCTCGATGTCGAGGATTCGCCTCCTACCGAGGATGCCGCCGACGACGCGGACGACGGCGACGACGGCGACGAGGGCGATCCCGACGACGACGGCGACGAGGGCGATGCCGACGACGGCGACGGTGGTGACGGCGACGCCGACGATTCCTGACCAACCCCGCGAGGTGTCATCGCGGGAGTTCCTGGCCGGACGATACGATGCGGCCCATGCTGCGCGTCGGACTGACCGGTGGAATCGGTTCGGGAAAGTCCACGGTGGCTCGCCGGTTAGGGGAGCACGGCGCGCTGGTGATCGACGCCGACGAGCTCGCACGAGAGGTGGTGGCGCCGGGCACTGATGGGCTCGAAGCAGTGATCGAGGAGTTCGGAAGCGGCGTGATCACTGACGGCGGCACGCTCGACCGTGCCGCGCTCGGCCAACTGGTGTTCGGGAACGACGAGCGTCGTGCGGCGCTCAACGCGATCATCCACCCGCGTGTCCACGAGAGGCGACGGGAGATAGTGGCCGGAGCCCCGGCGGACGCCATCGTCGTCGAGGACATACCACTGCTCGTCGAGAACGGTCTCGCGCCGGCGTACCCGCTGGTCATCGTCGTCGGGGCAACTGAGGAGCAGCGCCTGCGGCGGCTGGCGGGCGATCGCGGTATGGATGAGCGAGACGCGTGGTCGCGGATTCGGGCGCAGTCCGATGACGACGAGCGGCGCCAGGTAGCCGACGTGTGGCTGGACAATTCCGGAGCGGTCGAGCAGACGCTGGCCGACGTCGACGATCTGTGGCGTACCCGGTTGGTTCCGTTCGAGGAGAACTGCCGGCGGCGTCGTCCGGCCGCGCGACCGTCGCAACCGGTGATCGTCGACGCGGATCCACGCTGGCCAGAGGAGGCTGCGCGGCTGACGGCGCGCATCCAGCACGTCGCCGGGGGGCGTGCCCACCGCGTGGATCACGTCGGTTCCACTGCCGTGCCGGGCCTGCCGGCCAAGGACGTCATCGATCTCCAGGTCGTGGTCGACGACGTGGACGCGGCGGAGGCGATGGCCGCAGAGCTGCTCGATGCCGGTCTCGTGCCGGTTGCGCGGGATATGCCTGCAGGCATGCCCGGGGGCAGCGTCGACACCGGGCGCGATGGCAGCACGCTCGCCAAGGCGCTCGCCGTGAATGCCGACCCGGCCCGGGCGGTGAACGTGCACATCCGCCCGAAGGAGTCGCCGGCCTGGCGAGACGTGCTGCTGCTGCGGGATTGGCTACGAGCGACACCCGCGGCTGTGGCGGAGTACGCCGCGTTGAAGCGGGATCTGGCCGCGAGCACGTACACCACCATCGACGACTACGCGGCTGACAAGACTCCGTGGATCACCGGTGCGCTGCAGCGTGCGGATCGGTGGGCGGCGGAGACGGGGTGGACCGCCGCGTGACGTGCGGTGGCACGGGCACGTCGTCGGGTAGTAGGGGACACGACTCGGGCGTGCCCCACATGTGATGCAAGGGAAGCACGCCGGCCCAGCCGTCGTGGCCGGTGACGTCGTCGTCATCGTCGCCGGGTGGCCCAGAACGCAGCTTCACCGATGCGTCGTGCAGCGAGAGCGCCAGCACGGCGGTGGCCGCCAGTTCCTTTCGGGTGGGCTGGCGAGCGTGGGTCCACGAGCCGGGCGCCAGGTGCTCGGTGACGACGCGGAGCGCGTGCAGCTTCTCTTCTGGATCGGTGACCGGTGCGGGGACGCCGTGAATCACCGCGCTGGAATAGTTCATGGAGTGGTGAAACACCGAGCGCGCGTAGACGATGCCGTCCAGGCGGGTCACAGCGACGCTGACCGGGACGCCCCGGGAGGCGGCCATGAGGCTTGCCGAGCCGGTGGAGCCGTGCAGATAGAGAGTGTCGCCCTCGCGGCCATAGCCGGTGGGCAGCACCACGGGAGCGGCGTCGTGGATGATGCCGAGATGGCACACGAGACAGGAATCCAGAACGGCGTAGAGCTGCGCGCGGTCAGTCTGTGCGCGCTCGCGTCCGCGTTTGATCACGCTGCGTGGCGTGGGGGAGAGGGGCACGTCCTGGCCGGTGGTCGTCGATGTCGTGCGGCTTCGATCGGTCACGATTCCAGGATGTCGCCCGGCATGGCATTCTGGAACGTCCAATTGTCGACGATTCCGGAATGCCACTTTCGATCATGACAGATGTGCCGATCATCCTTGACCGGGCCGCGCCGACTCCGCTGTCTCGCCAAGTGGCCGACCAGCTGCGCGGGGCGGCGGCGCAGGGCATCGTGAGCGCGGGCGACCGGTTGCCATCGACGCGCGAGCTGGCGGCGGGGCTCGGAGTCAGCCGTACCGTCACCGCAGCGGCATATGAACAGCTCTATTCTGAAGGGTGGATTGTCGCGCGGCACGGTTCCGGAACGTTCGTGGCGACGGCGCCGTCGTCGGCGATCCCGCCGTCACTGCGGGAGAGCTCGACTCTGGAGAGCCCGCCGGGGAGCCCGCCGACGGGGAACCTGCCGCCGGAGAGCCGGGCGCCGAGGTCGGGTCCCGTACCGGCACGTGGTGCGCCCGATCGAAGTGGCGAGCCCGACGTAGACATCGATCTCGGACCGGGGGTGCCTTGGGTCGCCGGCCTGCCCGCACACGTCTGGCGCCGGGCGTGGCGGCGTGCGGCGGACGCGCCTCCGGACCGGCACCCGAGGCGGGCCGGGCTGCTGGCGTACCGGAGCGTGGTCGAGGAACACCTGCTACGCCATCGTGGATTGGCGGTCGAGGGAAGTACCGTCCTGGCGACGTCGGGAACCACGGCTGCGGTGGGAGAACTGGCCACGACCGTGCTGCGGCCCGGTGATACCGTCGCCGTTGAAGAACCCGGCTACGCACGGGTGGTGGCGGCGTTTCGGGTGGCCGGTCTGAATGTTCGGCCGATGCCGGTGGATCGCGATGGCCTGGTGGTCGAGGCGCTTCCCGAGGGTGTCCAGGCGGTCTACTGCACGCCAGCGCATCAGTATCCGCTGGGTGCCAGATTGCCCGCGAATCGGCGCGTCGCATTGGTGGAATGGGCGCGGCAGCGTGGTGTGTGGATCATCGAGGACGACTATGACGGCGAACTGCGCCATGACGTCGCGCCGCTGCCGGTCCTGGCCTCGGTCGGCTCCGACGTCGTCGTTCATCTCGGCACGACCAGCAAGATCGTTTCACCAACGCTGGGCGTGGGGTGGATGGTGGCGCCTCCCGCTGTGGCCGATGCGATCCTGGAACGTCGGCTCATGGCCGGGGCCTCGCCCGCACCCGCCGGCCAGCAGGTGCTCGTGGCGCTGGCCGAGAGCGGTGATCTCGCTCGCCACCTCCGCCGTGTCCGCCGGGAGCTGACGGCGCGGCGCGAGCTGGTGGTCCGGATGCTCGAGGAGAGCGGGCACAAGGTGATGGGGGATCGAGCAGGCGCGCATGTGGCAGTTCCGCTCGGTGATGTGGAGCTCGAAAGCCGAATCGTCGATGTCGCGCGAGAAAACGGCGTCGGCATCGATAGCCTGTCTCGATGTTGTTCCGACTCTCCGGAGGTGGCGGGTGTAACTCTCGGTTATGGGGGTCCTGCCGAGCGCGCGGAACTCGAACGTGGAGTTCGGGCGTTGCTTGCTGCCGTGCAAGCGGGATTGGGTTCAGATTCCCCCCGGCTACTTCATGGTGACGGGGGTGACCGTTAGAAAAGAATTCTCCTTCAGGGGGTCGACGAGGCGCAATTTTGCGAATATATTCCAATCCACCCCATAAATACTTCGACCTGGAGGAGGAATCTATGCCCCCAGACCCCTCGTCCACGTCCCGGGCTTTCAGTCGCCGCCGTGCGCTCATGCTGGGAGGCGGCGCGCTCCTCGGAGCCGTCGCCGGCACCTCGGGAGTCACCCTTCCGGCGCATGCCCGAGTGGCGGCTCGTGGCCTGGCACGAGCATTCGACGCGGCTGCGGCCAAGCACGGCGTGCCTCGCGATCTTCTGGTCGCGATCGGCTATGCGGAGACGCGGCTGAACAACTACGACGAGCCGAGCAGGACCAACGGCTTCGGCATCATGCACCTGGTCAAGAACTCAGCGCACGAAACGCTGCCGGAAGCGGCCGAACTGACCGGCCGCTCTGAGAGTGCGCTGAAGGCCGAGGCCGGCGTCAACATCGACGGCGCGGCTGCCGTGCTCCGCGAGTACGCCGACGACGCCGGTATGTCCAGTGGAGATCGCAGCGACCTCGGGGCGTGGTATCCCGTGGTGGCGCGCTACTCCGGAGCCGACGAATCGTCCGTCATGCGGTTGTATGCGGACGCCGTGTATGACGCCCTCTGGACGGGAGTGGACAAGAGAGGTGTCGTCGTCGATCCGACACCGGTCGAGCCCGACCGGAGTGGAGTGGCGAGCGGGCCGAGGATCCTGTCAAGTGCTGTCGACTACCCCGGAGCGCGCTGGGATTCGGCGCACTCGAGCAACTACACCTCGTCGAACCGGCCCGGCAGCTACCCGATCAACTACGTCGTCATACATGTGATGCAAGGGACGTATGCGGGCAGCATCTCGTGGTTCAAGAATTCGAGTTCGAACGTGTCCGCTCACTACTGCATCCGCTCCTCGGACGGGCAGATCACGCAGATGGTCCGGCACAGCGACATCGCATGGCACGCGGGCAACTCGTACTACAACCAGCGCGGCATCGGCATCGAGCACGAGGGATGGTTCGACGAGCCGGAGTGGTACACCGAGGAGATGTACCGCTCCTCGGCGGCCCTCACCCGCTACATCTGCGACCAGTACGGCATCCCGAAGACCAGGGATTACATCGTGGGGCACAACGAGGTGTCGTCCACGCCGTGCCCGGGCCAGATCTGGGACTGGAACAAGTACATCAGATACGTCAACGAGGACGACGAGGGCGAGGTCGTATGGGACGTCGTCGTCGACGCCACCTCGCCGGATTTCAGTGCCGGAGACAGCTGGGACTTCTCGTCCTGGTCGGATCAGAAGTACGGCGACGAGTACGGATTCAACACACCGGAGCCGGTGTCCGACCCGGCGTGGTACTCGGCCGACCTGCCCCAAGCCGGAACGTACCGGATCGAAGCCTGGTACCCGGCCAACTCCGGGTACAACGACAGAACGCCCTATGTGGTGGCCGCGTCCGGCGGCAACCAGAGCGTGCACGTCAATCAGCGTACGGGAGGTGGCCAGTGGCACAGGCTGGGCACGTTCTCGTTCGATGGCGGATACCAGCAGGTTGTCGGCGTGAGCCGCTGGACGTCCGGTGAAGGCTACGTGATCGCGGACGCCGTCCGGATCTCGCGGTTGGAGTGATTAGCTGAGGGCGCGGGGAGTCGCCTTCCTGCCCTCTCGTTCCTCACTACCTTCCTCACGACGAAGCGGCTGGGGTACGTCGCACCCGGGCACGTACCCCAGCCGCTTCGTCGCGCTCACCTACCCCCGCCCTCCGAATGATCATGTTTGGTACGTTTTCTCGGGCCTTAACACGGCTGTAGACGTGGTACGGCCCGAGAAAGCGTATCGGGGGGGGCTCGAGCCGCGCCCGTCGCATCCGGCGATCCTTTGCGGTCCGGCGGTCCGGCGGCTCGGCGGCTCTCCGGTTCTCTGGCGCTCCTCGGCGTCCGGCGGTCTTTCGCGTCCGGCGGCTTTCCAGGTCTCCGGCGGCTCGCTCTTCCAGCGCATGATCATTCTGACGGGTGTCGGTGGGAGCGCGTACTGTAGGACACATGCGCGCCACCGCTGAATTCACCCGCCGCGACGCACCGTTTCAGGTGGTCAGCGAGTGGGATCCATCCGGAGACCAGCCCGAGGCGATCGACGATCTCGAACGGCGAATCAAGGCCGGTGAGAACGACGTCGTCTTGCTCGGTGCCACCGGTACCGGAAAGAGCGCCACGACCGCCTGGCTGATCGAGCGGCTCCAGCGGCCGACGCTCGTGATCGAGCCGAACAAGACGCTCGCGGCCCAGCTAGCCACGGAGTTCCGTGAGCTCCTCCCGAACAATGCCGTGGAGTACTTCGTCTCGTATTACGACTACTACCAGCCCGAGGCGTACGTTCCGCAGACCGATACGTACATCGAGAAAGATTCCTCGATCAACGACGAGGTAGAGCGGCTGCGTCATTCCACCACCGGTTCGCTCATGACACGCCGTGACGTTGTGGTGGTCGCCACGGTCTCGTGTATCTACGGCCTCGGTAACCCGGAAGAGTATTCCGAGCGCATGGTGTGGTTGCGTACCGGCGAGGAGCGGGATCGCGAGGCACTCTTGCGGCGCCTGGTCGAGATCCAGTACACCCGCAACGACCACAACTTCACCCGAGGTACGTTCCGGGTGCGTGGCGATACGCTCGAGATCATCCCACAGTACGGGGAGCTCGCCGTGCGCGTGGAGTTCTTCGGTGACGAGATCGAGCGCATCACGACACTGCACCCGCTCACCGGCGAGGTCGTCAGCGAGGAAGACCTCATGTACGTCTTCCCGGCCTCGCACTATGTCGCCGCGCCGGAAACCCAGGAGCGCGCCCTGCGGAGCATCGAGGCCGAGTTGGAAGAGCGTCTGGCCGAGCTCGAACGGCAGAACAAACTGCTCGAAGCGCAACGGCTGCGGATGCGCACCACGTACGATCTCGAAATGATCCGCGAGGTCGGTTTCACGTCCGGGATCGAGAACTACTCCCGCCACTTCGATGGCCGCGAGCCCGGCTCGCCGCCGCATTGCCTGTTGGACTACTTCCCTGACGATTTCTTGCTCGTGATCGACGAGTCGCACGTGTCCGTGCCGCAAATCGGCGGCATGTACGAGGGCGACATGAGCCGCAAGCGCACACTTGTCGAGCATGGTTTCCGGCTTCCCAGTGCTGTGGACAACCGCCCGCTGCGCTGGGAGGAATTCCTTGAACGGGTCGGGCAGACCGTGTACTTGTCGGCCACACCGGGCTCTTACGAGCTCGACAAGAGCCATGGCGTGGTGGAGCAGATCATCCGGCCCACTGGCTTGGTTGATCCCGAGGTCGTCGTGAAGCCGACGAAGGGGCAGATCGACGACCTCATGCACGAGATCACCAGCCGCTCGCATCGTCACGAGCGGGTCTTGGTCACCACATTGACCAAGAAGATGGCCGAGGATCTCACCGACTATCTGATGGAGAACGGCGTCCGCGTGCGTTACTTGCACAGTGAGGTCGACACCCTACGACGTGTCGAGCTCCTGCGTGATCTGCGTATGGGCGAGTTCGACGTGCTCGTCGGCATCAATCTGCTCCGGGAGGGGCTCGATCTGCCAGAGGTGTCCCTCGTGAGCATTCTCGATGCGGACAAGGAAGGGTTCCTGCGCTCCGAGACGTCGTTGATCCAGACCATCGGCCGCGCCGCGCGAAACGTTTCCGGGCAGGTTCACATGTATGCGGACACGGTGACGCCGTCGATGCAGCGGGCCATCGACGAGACCAACCGTCGTCGTCAGAAGCAGATCGCTTACAACACCGAGCACGGCATCGACCCCACGCCGCTGCGTAAGCGCATCGGGGACATCACCGAGATGCTCGCGCGTGAGGACGCCGACACCGACGAGCTGATCTCGGGTTCCGGTCGGACGGCCAGCCGCGGGAAGGCGCCGGTTCCGGGCATGCAGAGCAGTTCGGAGGCCGGCGCGCACGCGGCTGACCTGGCGAATATGCCAGCAGCGGATCTCGCCGAGCTGATCCAGCAGCTGACCGAGCAGATGCATACGGCCGCTACGGAGCTGCAGTTCGAGCTGGCCGCCCGGTTGCGTGACGAGATCTCCGAACTCAAGCGCGAGCTTCGCGGCATGCACGAGGCAGGCGTCGGCTAGCCCCTCCTCATCTCCTGTGATCACAAACACTACCGTGAGCAATGTGTCCACCTGGTGGTCATGGTCACGGAATGACGGGGATGCTGTGACGTGCGGCTCTTGCGTCGAATGCCCGAGTCGTGATTACCTACGACCTGGTAACGGGACAATAACGACGTAAGGTGATCCTCACGTGCCGAGGCCTCGCTCCAAACACGGCAAAAGCGCAGCACGCTCCCGCCGGGGCGTGATGTTCGTCGTGCCGGCCGTATTTGCCGTCTCGGTGCCGACGGCGGTGGCGGTGTGGCCGGATTCCGCGGAAGAGCCGCCCTCTCTGGAAGGCGTAGCGGGAATGGCGGAGATCCAACGAGAGTCGTCGATCGATCGAGGCTCGACGGATCGTGCTCCGCGGCCAGATCCGTCCGAGTTCGCGCCCGCGCCCAATGGCACCCCCACGCCGGAGCCGACCGAAGAGGACGAGGAGCCCGAGGAAGAAGAGACCGAGACGCCCGAGCCCGAGGAGGAAGAGGAGGAAACGGAGGAAACGGAGGAACCCGAGCCCGAACCCACGCCGGTCGGGCAGCGGTACGTGACGACCACCCTGAACGTGCGCACGGCTCCTGGCACCGATGCCGACGTCGTGACCGTCCTTGAGCGGGGTGCCGAGGTCGATATCACCGGTGAGTCCGAGGACGAGTGGGTCGAGATCATCGTCAGCGGTGAAGCGGCCTGGGTCAGCGGAGACTACCTGTCCGAGTCCGAGCCGGCCGAGGAAGAGGAGGAAGAGGAGGGTGGCCTCTCGATGGCCGAGTGCGAGTCGGGCTCGGAGGTCGAGTCCGGACTGACTCCCGACGCCGTCCGTGTCCACCGGGCGGTGTGCGCTCAGTTCCCCGACGTCACCTCGTACGGCGGTCTGCGATCGGGCGGCGGCGAGCACAGTGAGGGACGTGCGCTCGATATCATGGTGTCGAACCAGTCACTCGGCGATCAGATCGCGGAGTGGGTGCGTGAGCATTATCAGGAGCTGGGTGTCAGTGAGGTCATCTGGGCGCAGCGGATCTGGACTGTCGAGCGCAGCAGCGAGGGCTGGCGCTGGATGGAGGATCGCGGCTCGGCGACCGAAAACCACTACGACCACGTGCACGTCACCGTCTACGGCGACGCCGGTGAGCTCTGACGTCACGACGACGACACGAGCTCGGCTTCGATCTTCTGGCGTGCTTCGAGAGCATCGCACTGATCGCGTCGTGTCGACGAGGTGAGGTATGTCCGCGAACGACTCCGGCGAGCCCGGTCAGGAGCGGTCGACAATCACTATCGACGTCCACCACCTGATCCGCAGCAGCTGGGCCACCTGGGGCAGGCCTCGTATCGTCGTCGACGAGGGCGAGCGGAAAGCCACGTGGGGACAGAACGAACTATCCGTGGAGCCGGGCGAGCACCACGTGCACGTGTATGTCCGCCATGTCGTTCCCCGCAAGCTGGGGCCGGCCGAGGTGAGCGTGTCCACACGGCCCGATAGTGTCGCCGAGCTCGAGTACTTTCCGCCGCTCTGGCCCTTTCTCGATGGATCGCTCGGTCCTCCGCCGCAGAAGGCGAACGGTTCGAAGGTTACGCTCTGGATTCTCGGCGCGGGGGTGGCGCTGTTCTGCCTCGGCCTCGCCCTATCCGTGACCGCATTCAGCGCCGGTTGACATCGGCTCAGCGCCGGTTGACGCGGGTTCCAGCGCCGGTGACAGGTGGCGCCTTTCAGTGCACGTCGGCAGGGGCACCGTCCGGACGCCATCAGCTCTCTACCAGCCTCGACGGCGCCATTCCCCGAGCTGCGGCCGTTCCCGGCCGAGCGTGGTGTCGTCCCCGTGTCCCGGATACACCCATGTCTCGTCCGGGAGGCGTTCGAAGAGCTTGCGCTCGACGTCGTCGATGAGTGAGGCGAAGTCGGCGGGTGACGCGGTCTTGCCTACTCCGCCTGGGAACAGGGAGTCACCAGTCCACAAGTGCGGTGATCCCTTCGGATCGTCGTACAACAGCGCGATGCTGCCGGGGGTGTGCCCGACGAGGTGGATCACTTCCAGTTCGCATCGGCCGAACCGGAGCAGGTCGCCGTCGCGTACGTTCCGGGAGGTGGGGACCGGGATGGCGGGCGCGTCGTCGACGTGAGCGACGGTTTCGGCATTCGTCGCGGCGACGACGTCGGCGAGCGCGCGCCAGTGGTCGCGATGCCGGTGGGTGGTGACGATCGTTGTCAGGGGGCCCTCACCGCAGACGGCGAGGATCCGCTCGGGCTCGTCGGCGGCGTCGACGAGAACTTCCTCGCCGGTTTCGCGACAGCGCAGCACGTAAGCGTTGTTGTTCCAGCTACCACCGACCGAGAGTTTGGTGACGATCAGGTGGCTCAGCTCGTGGACTGCAGGCGTTCCACCCGGGTCGACATGTCCGGTGTAGCTCATCATTTCCACTGGGGAAGGCGAGGCAAGGGCTGTGCGGGCGTGGTCTCGAGACGCTCGCCGGATGAGCGCCCGATCAACCACGCGAGAATCTGGCGAGGGGGTCCTTTGACCGTGACGTGGCCGCCGTTGCCGATGCGCGCCGTCGTCCCGTCGATGGCCAGCGTGACGTCCGGCACGTCGTCGCGCTGGCCGAACCCGCGGATCGTCTCGGCGAGGGCTCGCCGGACGAACATGTCGGGCCAGTCGTCCGGTGCGTAGCCGGCGTCGAGGTCGACATGGTGTACCTCGAGCTCCTGTAACCGTGCCCAGAGTGTCCGGCGCGCGGGGATCGTCGGGCCGGATCCTCCCGGCCCCATCCGCACCTCCTGTTGCCACGCGGCAGCCGGGAGCTCGGTGACGGCCGAGGCGAACCGGTCCGACGCCCTCTTGAGATCGTCGATCAGATCGTCGAGTGGTTGTGACGCACCTGTCTCGATGTCCGCATCGCGCTGCTCCTTGCTGGGGTACATGAAGTTCTCGGTACCGGTGCGCGCCCAGGTCAGCAGGTTGGTCAACGCGTCGGCATTGCGCGCCAGATGCGCGAGCACGTGTGCACGTGTCCAGCCAGCACATAAGCTAGATGCGGTCAGTGCCTCGGCATCGAACGTGCTCGTGGTCGCGAGCAGCCGGTCGGTGGCAGCGGTGACCGGGCCGGCGGACTCTCCCTCGGCCTCGGCATTCTTGGAAGACGTGGCAGGCACGGTCTTGAATGTACCTGGGCCGACGTCGCGGAGGCCAACTTTGTCGGTGCCGGCGTTTACGATGCGATGAGTACGCCTGATACACGCGAATATCCATACTGGCTGGATCGGAGAACCGGGCTGCAGATGACCGAACGGAGTACCACATACTCGGGTGATCGCCTCGTCGTGCGAGGAGCACGCGAACATAACCTCAAGGATGTCTCGCTGGACCTGCCACGAGACTCGCTGATCGTCTTCACCGGGCTGTCTGGTTCGGGTAAATCCAGCCTGGCCTTCGACACGATCTTCGCCGAGGGGCAGCGCCGATACGTGGAGTCGTTGTCCGCCTACGCACGTCAGTTCCTCGGTCAGATGGACAAGCCGGATGTCGACTTCATCGAGGGTCTCTCGCCGGCCGTGTCGATCGACCAGAAATCCACGTCGCGTAACCCGCGATCTACGGTGGGGACCATCACGGAGGTCCACGATTACCTCCGGTTGCTGTACTCGCGGGCGGGTCGGCCGCACTGCCCGGAATGCCGCCGTCCCATCGGGCGGCAAACACCACAGTCCATCGTCGATCGGGTGCACGAGCTCGAGGAAGGAACGAGGTTTCAGGTTCTGGCGCCGGTGGTGCGGGAGCGCAAGGGAGAATACGTCGATCTCTTTCGCACGTTGCAGTCGCAGGGCTACGCGCGCGCCCGCGTCGACGGCACCGTCTACCAGCTCACCGACGTGCCGAAGCTCAAGAAACAGGAAAAACACACGATCGAGGTGGTGGTCGACCGGTTGACGGTCAAGCCGTCTGCGGTGCGCCGGTTGACCGACTCGATCGAGACGGCTCTCGGGCTTTCGGGTGGTCTGGTCACGCTCGATTTCGTCGACCTTCCCGAAGACGACCCGCAGCGCGAGAAGGTCTATTCCGAGCATCTGTACTGCCCATATGATGACCTGTCGTTCGAAGAGCTGGAGCCCCGCTCGTTCTCGTTCAACTCACCGTTCGGCGCGTGCCCGGAATGCACCGGTATCGGAACTCGGATGGAGGTGGACGAGGAACTGGTCGTTCCCGATCCGTCCCGCACGCTGGATGATGGCGCCCTGGCGCCATGGGCTCCAGCCCACTCGGCGGAGTATTTCGGGCGTCTGGTCACGGCATTGTCCGAGAGCATCGGGTTCCGCACGGATGTCCCGTTCGAGACACTGCCGAAGAAGGCGCGCGACGCCGTGTTGCGCGGCTACGACGAGCAGATCCACGTGCGTTACCAGAATCGCTATGGCCGGGTTCGTTCGTACTACACCTACTTCGAAGGCGTGATCCCGTGGGTCCAGCGTCGCTATGCCGACGCCGAGTCGGATTCCAGCCGGGAACGATTCGAAGGCTTCATGCGTGAAGTTCCGTGTCCGGCGTGCAAGGGTGCCCGGCTCAAGCCGGTGGTCTTGGCGGTGACGCTAGGTGGCCTGAGCATCGCCGAGCTGGCGGCCATGCCGATCGGGGAGTGCGCAAGATTCCTGCGGGAGCTCGAACTGACCGAGCGGGAACGGCAGATCGCCGCCCGGGTGCTCAAGGAAGTCAATGAGCGGTTGCAGTTCCTGTTGGACGTGGGATTGCACTACCTCAGCCTGGATCGTGCGGCTGGCACCTTGGCCGGTGGCGAGGCGCAGCGCATTCGTCTGGCGACGCAGATTGGTTCCGGCCTGGTCGGCGTACTGTACGTACTCGACGAGCCGTCGATCGGGCTGCATCAACGGGATAACCACCGGCTACTCGAGACGCTGGTCCGGCTGCGGAATCTTGGCAACACGCTGATCGTGGTGGAGCACGACGAAGACACGATCCGTACTGCAGATTGGGTGGTCGACATCGGCCCCGGCGCCGGGGAGCACGGCGGGCAGATCGTGCACAGCGGCCCCGTCGACCAGTTGGAGGAACACGAGAGCTCCATCACGGGTGACTACCTATCCCGTCGGCGGGAGATCGAGGTTCCGCCCGTGCGGCGGCCGGCGCGAGATGACCGCTCGATCACGGTGGTCGGTGCGCGGGAGCACAATCTGCAGAACATCAACGTTTCCTTTCCGCTCGGGTGCTTCATCGCTGTCACGGGTGTGAGCGGGTCGGGAAAGTCGACGCTGGTGAACGACATCCTCTACACCGCCATGTCCAAGGAGATCTACGGATCGAAGGCCGTTCCGGGCCGGCACCGTCGGATCGACGGGCTGGGCCTGATCGACAAGGTCGTTCATGTCGATCAGTCGCCCATCGGGCGTACGCCACGCAGCAATCCCGCGACGTACACGGGTGTCTTCGATCACATCCGCAAGCTCTTCGCCGACACGCAGGAAGCCAAGGTACGCGGCTACCAGCCAGGGCGGTTCTCGTTCAACGTCAAGGGTGGCCGCTGCGAGGCGTGCAGCGGTGACGGAACCATCAAGATCGAGATGAATTTCCTTCCGGACGTCTTCGTGCCGTGCGAGGTCTGCCACGGTGCCCGCTACAACCGCGAGACCCTCGAGGTGCGTTACAAGGGCAAGACCATCTCCGAGGTGCTGGAGATGCCGATTGAAGAAGCGGTCGAGTTCTTCGAACCCATCCAGCGGATCTCGCGGCACCTGCGGACGCTGGTCGATGTCGGGCTCGGCTATGTCCGGCTGGGCCAGCCAGCACCCACGCTGTCCGGGGGAGAGGCCCAGCGAGTCAAGCTCGCCTCCGAGCTACAGAAGCGATCGACCGGGCGTACGTTCTACGTTCTTGACGAGCCCACCACGGGCCTGCACTTCGAAGACATCCGCAGGCTTATCGGTGTGCTGCAGGGCCTGGTCGACAAGGGCAACACCCTGGTGATCATCGAGCACAACCTCGATGTCATCAAGACCGCTGACTGGATCATCGACATGGGACCAGAAGGTGGCACCGGCGGCGGCACCGTGGTGGCGACCGGAACTCCTGAACAGGTTACGCAGATGGAGGACTCGCATACGGGGCGCTTTCTCCAACCGCTACTTGCGCCCTGACACAATCCGGGCCAGCGAAGGAGCCCGCCATCGGTGGTGGCGCCCCATCCGTGGTGGCTCCTGCCTCGGTTGGCGGCTCCTGTCTCAGAATGCTGCTGTCATCGCTTGCGGCGTTTAGCTGTCGTGAGTTGCCGTTCCCTCGTGCTCACCGCTGAATAGCGTCACACCTCTTCACCGCTGGGTGGCGTCACACCTCACGATGCCCTCCCTGGAGGAGTAGCTTCCTTCTCGAGGTTTCACCACATCTGCTGGATTCGTATTTCCATGCCACTCTCGGACGTCCTTGGTGGCTCTGTGCGTCGCCACCCGGCCGCGTCTGTAAGGCGGCGTGTCGGAATTGGCGATGTCCGTCCTCGCGGTTGGACCGGACCGTTCTTGTGCGCGCGGTCCATCGTGCGCGTGGTTGGCGCCTGGCCGTCGTGCGCGCGGTAAGCGTCTGACCGTCGTGCGCACGGAACCCGTCTGGCTGTTGGGCGCACGCCGTTGCGATTTGACTCTCGTGCGCGTGCCGTTGCCGTTGGCCCACGTGTGCGTGCGGTAAGCGTCTGACTGTTGTGCGCAAGCGATTTGGCGCCTGGCCGTTGTGGCGTGCGCCGTTGCCGTCTGACTCTCGTGTGCTCGCGGTTTCGTGCCTGGCCGTTGTGGCGTGCGCCGTTGGCTGGCACGTAAACGTTGTGGCGCGCACCCTTTTGGACTGCCGTGCACGCTGAAACCACGTGCAGCGATGGTGGTAAGCGCCTTCCGGGGTGGATTGAGCGTGCATGGCATGTGGGCTCGCCGTGCACGGCACGTAGGGCTCAGCGTGCACGGCACGGGTGCTCGGCATGTATGGTGCGGGCGCTCGGCGTCGCAAGCCCAACGGGCTGACTGGGACTCACTATGTCCGGCCAGTGGGCTGCGGGGGACGGTCTCTTCATCAGAGCAAGCTCTGATGAAGAGACCGTCCCCTCAGCTGATCAGAGCAAGCTCTGATCTCCGCAACGAAGGAAGCCCCAGCCGTTAGTGGACAATTCACCAGGTCGCACGCCCATACCGTGAAATCCCGGTTCCGGGTGACCGAGCCGTGGTGCGAAAGTCCGGTTCGGGGTGGCCGTCCGATGCGTGCCCTTTCCCGCTCACAGCAGGCTCCGGTCTCCGCCGACCTTGCGGACGACCGGACGGACTCGCGGACGGTCGGATGGGCTCGCGGTTAACCGGGCGGGTTCGATCAACGAAGACACCCCTGGAGTGGCTCTGAGGTCTTTGCTGATGGGCCGTGCACGCTGAAACCACGTGCGGCGATCGTGGTAAGCGCTTTCCGGGGTGGATTGAGCGTGCATGGCATGTGGGCTCGCCGTGCACGGCGCGGGTGCTCGGCGTGCATGGCGCGGGTGCTCGGCGTCGCAAGCCCACGGGTTTGACCGAGCACGCAGCGCGTCTTCGGCGTAGGAAGGAGAGCGGGTCTTCCGGGGACGGGGAGCGGGTCTCGGGGGTACGTGGAGGCGAGCGGGTCTCGCAGGTACGTGGAGGGAGTGGAGCCGACCGGTATGGATGGGGAGCGGGTCTCCGGGGGTGAGAACGGGGAGTAGGTCTCCGGCGTAGACGGAGCGGGCCTACCGGCTGTGGACGGGGAACGGACCTTCGGGCAAGGACGGAGGTGGAGGCCGGCTCAGGCGGATTCGCGGATGACCAGGTCGGTATCGAGAACCGCGTGTGGCTGCGCCGGCTCCTCGTCCGAAATGCGGGTTACGAGGAGCCGCGCCATGGCGCGGCCCATCTCATCGATCGGCTGGCGCACGGTGGTCAGGCTCGGATCCGTCTGGCGGGCCAGACTCGAGTCATCGAAGCCGACCACAGCGACGTCCTCGGGAACCCGTCGTCCGTGCTCACGCAGGACGCGTAAGGCGCCCGCCGCCATGAGATCCGCAGCGGCGAACACACCGTCGATGTCGGGACGGCGCTCCAGTAGTTGCCGCATGGCGGCCATGCCACTGTCGTAGCTGAAGTCGCCGTAGGCGATCAGGTCGGCGTCACAGGACAGATCGTGCTCTTCGCACGCCTGCTGGTATCCGGAGAGTCGCTCCAGGCCACCACCCATGTCCTGGGGCCCGGTGATCGTGGCGATAACTTGCCTCCCGGAGCGGTACAGATGCTCGACGGCACGTCGTGCGCCGCCGATGTTGTCCACGTCAACGAACCACTCGACCGAGGCGCCGGGCCTGGTCAGGCGGGCCGGCCGGCCACCCAGCACGAGCGGCAGGCCACGCCGCTCGACCAGGGCGGGCAATGGATCATCGTCGTGCAGCGAGAGCAACATAACTCCGTCGACGTGCTGCGTGGTCAGATGACTTTCTACCCGCTGGCGTTCGGCGCGTGACTGGGCCATCGCCAGCCATAGCTGTATCTGAGTGTCGATCAAACCGGAGCTGATGCCCCGCACGATGCCCGCGAAGAACGGTTCACCGAAGACCCGTTCCTGGCTTTCGGACACGACGAGTGCCACCGCGTTGGTACGCCGGGTCACGAGTGACCGGGCGGCCAGGTTGGGAACGTATCCGAGCTCGGCGACGGCTCGTTCGACGGCTTCCCGTGCCTTCGGGCTGACCTGCGAAGATCCGTTGATCACCCGTGAGACGGTCCCGCGGCCAACCCCGGCGTACTCGGCTACCTCATCCAGTGTGGGGCGCGCATCTGCCGATGGCGACTTCTTAGTGGTCACGAGCCCATTATGGGGAGTCCATTGCGCTGGATGACTCCCGCGTACCATTCCGCGCTCGACTTCGGTATCCGCCGCTGATCGGAGAAGTCGACTCGGACCAGTCCGAAGCGCTTCGTATATCCGTGGGCCCACTCGAAGTTGTCCATGAACGTCCATGCGAAATACCCGCGCAGAGGCACCCCCTCATCGATCGCGTCGTGGCAGGCCCTTAGGTGGGCGTCGATGAAGGCGATCCGTTCGGGATCGTCGACGGTCCCGTGGTCGTCAGCCACATCGTCGAAGGCAGCTCCGTTCTCGGTCACGTACAGCGGGAGTGTCGTGTATTCGCGGTGCACCCGTACCAGGGTCTCGGCGAGTCCCACGGGGTCGATCTCCCAGCCCATGGCGGTCACCGGAACGTCGCGTTCGACGAATCGGACCGTCTCGCTACCTGGCCACGCGGAAGCGCTCGCTTCATCGGGCGACATCGTTGTGTTGTCAGGTGCCCCGCCGTCGCTGGAGGGCGACGTATCACCGCTGGACCGCGCATTTTCGCTGGGCCGTGCACCGTCGCCGGATTCTGGCGCGGCCACGACATATCGGCTGTAGTAGTTGATGCCGAGGAACGACAAGGGCGCCGAGATGATGCCGAGGTCGTCGTCGTGTAAATGCTCGAAGCTCGTCAGAGGGCTCAGGTCGTCCAGGACGTCGGCCGGGTATTCGCCGCGCAGGATCGGATCGAGGAAGATGCGGTTGGCCAGGCCATCGATGCGGCGTACGGCGTCGGCGTCGGCTGGAGCGGCGCTCGCCGGGGAGACAGCGTACAGGTTCAGCGTGACGCCGAGTTTGACCTGGCTGTTCGCCGCCCGTATCACCTCGCATGCCTGGCCGTGGGCGAGCATCAGGTGGTGTGCTGCCCGGACGGCGGAAAGGCCGTCACGCCGTCCGGGCGCGTGTTCGCCGGCGCCGTAACCGAGGAAGGCCGAACACCACGGCTCGTTGAGCGTCGTCCAGTGCCCGATCCGGTCGCCGAGCGCGTCATGGACGATCGCGGCGTACTCGGCGAACCGGGGTGCCGTGTCCCGGTTCGGCCAGCCGCCGGCGTCTTCCAAGGGCTGGGGTAGGTCCCAGTGGTACAGCGTCGGCCATGGCTCGATGTCGTGTGCGAGGAGCTCGTCGACGAGCTCCCGGTAGAAGTCGAGACCGGCGGTGTTGACCGGCCCGTGGCCGTCCGGCTGCACCCGTGGCCAGGAGATCGAGAAGCGGTACGAACGGATTCCCATCTCGGCCATGAGACGGACATCGTCGCGGAATCTGTGGTAGTGATCGCACGCCACGTCGCCGGTGGAACCGTCCGTGATGGCTCCTGGGGTGTGGCTGAACGTGTCCCAGATCGACGGCCCCCGGCCGTACTCGGCGGCGGCACCTTCGATCTGGTAAGCAGCGGTCGCCACACCCCACCGGAATCCGGCGGGGAACGTGTCGGCGTTGCTGGTCTGGGCAGCCGGTGCCGGGGTCTGTTGACGGAGGGTCATCCTTTGGTCGCGCCTTCCATGATTCCGCTGATGATTTGCCGGAAGAAGAACATGAAGATGATCACAAGTGGCAGGGTGGCGATAACCGTGCCAGCGAAGATCTGCGATAGGTCCTGGTGGTATGCCGAGTTCAGGGTGCGCAGTGAGATCTGCACCGTGGGGTTGCCCGGGTCGGCCAGGACGATGAAGGGCCAGAAGAAGTCGTTCCAGTACTGCATGAAGGTCAGCAAGCCCAGGACACCGGCCGCTGGGCGGAGGGCAGGCGCGGCGACGTTCCAGAAGATTCGCCAGGTCGAACATCCGTCGACACGCGCGGCTTCGATCAGCTCATCGGGTATCGCCTGAATGCTGTATTGCCGCATCAGGAAGATCCCGAATCCGCTGATCAGGAACGGCACTGTCACTGCCTTGATGTCGTTCAACCAGCCGAACTCGTCCATCATGATGTACAGCGGAACGATGCCCAGCTGGATCGGAACCATCATGGTGAGCACGATCGACAGCAGTAGCGCGTTCTTGCCGCGGAAACGCAGCTTGGCGAAGGCGAATCCGGCGAGCGCGCCGAAGAAGACCGTCGTGATCGTGATGGTGCCGGAAGCGATGAACGAGTTCATCAAGCCGCGCAGGATCGCGGCATCGGGGTTCTCGAGCACGCGCTGGATGTTCTCGCCGAGGTTGCCGCCGGGGAGGAAGTGCGGAGGCCAGCTGTAGGCGGCGTCGCTGGTGCGCGACGCGACCACAACCATCCAGTACAGCGGGAAGATCGAGAGGATCGCGGCAACGATGAGACCGCCGATGGCCAGCGGTCCCGCCCGGAGTACCGGTTCTCCCGTGCCGGAGGTGGCCCGCGGCACCCGGCGCGCACCCGTCTTGCGTGGTGTCGTCGGGGAGGTCGAGGGCGGGGTGGTGGTTGGCGCTGTCATCGTCTGGGTCCCCTCAACGGTCCGAACTGATTCTGCGGATCAGCAAGAAGTTGATCGCCGACATGATCACGATCAGCAAGAACAGCACCAGCGCGATCGCACCCGCGTAACCCCATTGGTTGTACGTGCGCATGACCTGGACGAGATACATGGTGATGGTCTGGAACTGTCCGGTTGTGCCTCCGGAGAGTGCCCCGGATCCGCTGGTGAACATGAGTGGCTCGGTGAACAATTGCAGGCCGTAGATCGTGGAGATGATGACCGTGAATATGATCGTCGGCTTGAGCAGAGGCACCGTGATCTGCCAGAACTGCCGCATCCGGGACGCTCCGTCGATCTCGGCCGCCTCGAACATGTCACGGGGGATGGCTTGCATCGCGGCGAGATAGATCAGTGCGTTGTAGCCCGTCCAGCGCCAGTCCACCATTGACGAGATGGCCAGCCATGACGACCACGTGCTGGAGCGCCAGTCGATCCGGTCGAAGCCGAACAGCTCGAGTACGCCGTTGGCCAGGCCGTAATCGCGGGCGAAGAACATGCCGAACACGAGGGCGACGACAGCAGTCGACGTGACGATCGGTATGGCGATGGCCATCCGGAAGAATCCGATGGCGCGTAGGCGCCGGTTCAGCCAGTTCGCCAGGATGAGCGCCATCAACAGCTGGGGGATGGTTGCGACGACGAACATGCCGAGCGTGTTGATGACCGAGTTCCAGAACCTGGTGTCGCCGAACAGTCGGACGAAATTCTCGGTCCCGACGAAGCTCGTATCGACGGATAGTGGTGATGTGTCGGTCATCGAGATCCACACCGTGTAGCCGAGTGGATACAACCCGAAGATCGCGAACAGGATAAAGAACGGAGCGACGTAGAGGTATGGAGAGATCTTCATGTCCAGCCGCGCCCAGGACGGCCGACGCGCCCGTCGCGGGCGTGGCGTGCCTGTGGATTGTCCCGGCGGCGCCACGCTGGCCTGCAGGTTCATCAGTTCATCTCCTTCAGAGGTCACGGCCGACGTCGTTCAGGCCGGCGACGTTCGCGGCCGTCGAGGTTCGCGGCCGACGACGTTCAGGCCGGCGACGTTCGCGGCCGGGACACCGGTCCGGTGCGGGCTCGGTCCAGCCGTTGCGGCCTAAGGCCGGACCGAGCCCGCGACTGGAGGGACGCTTGTCACCCGATGCCGGAAGCGGCATCGCGGGCGGCCTGCCAGGCCTCGTCGGGAGAACGTTCACCCTGCTCCACGGAGCGCAGCGCATCCTCAAAGGCCGTGCGGATCGCGTTGTTCTGCGGGCCGAGATGGACCGGCTTCAGGTCGAAGGCTCCACTACCGAAGATCTCGCCGGTCGGTGCGTCGTTGAAGTACTCGTTGGTCGACTCGAGGACCGCGTCGTCTTCGAGTGCCTGGGGCGATGACGGCAAGTTGCCGAGGGCCTCGAAGGCTTCGATGTGTGCCTCCGGTGTTGTGAGGAATTTCGCCAGCTCGGCGGCCTCGGCCGGGTGTTCGGTCTCGGCGGGAACCGCAAGGAAGGAGCCGCCCCAGTTGCCGCCGTCACCCGGAGCGTCGGCGACGTCCCACAGCCCTTCGGCCTCGTCACCGGCCGCACCTGCGATGACACCGGTCATCCAGGCAGGGCAGGCGATTGTGGCGAAGCTGGCGCCCTGGAAGCCCGCGTTCCACTCGTCCGAGAAGGAGTTGAGCCCGGCCGACAGGTCGTTCTCGATCATCTCGATGGTCATGTCCCACGCGGCTTTGATGTCGGGATTGTCGAGGTCGAGATTGTTTTCGGTGTCGTAGTAGGTGTAGCCGGAGTTGTTTCCGGCGATCTGCATCAGCATGGTGTTGTAGACGTTCGTCGCCGCGTCAAGGAACTCGGCGTCGACGTCGGCGTCGACGAATTCGCCGCCCACGTCGATGTATTCGTCCCAGGTCGGCCACATGGCGGAGACTTCGTCGCGATCGGTTGGCAGGCCGGCCTCCTCGAACAGGTCGCGGCGGTAGCACATGGCCATCGAGCCGACGTCGGTACCGAGTCCGAGAATGAATCCTCCCGGTGTTCCCTGCTCCCACTTCCACGGCAAGAAGTTGTCTTGTAAGTCACCGGCGCCGTACTCGGCGAGGTCGACGAACTTGTCGAGCTGCGCATAGAACTGCACGATGGTGCCCTCTTCGAGAGCGACCACATCACCGGCGCCGGAACCAGCGGTGATCTGTTGCACCAGCCGATCGTTGTAGTCGCCCACACCGAGTCCGGCCCCGCGTTCCTCGATGGTGACGTGGGGATTCTGTTCCATGTATTCCTCATACAGGGCCTCGTAGCCGAAGCCCTGTTCGCCGAAGACGTCGACCACGAGGGTGATTGGCTCGGCGTCGCCGTTGTCCCCGGCCTCGGTTTCTGGTTCGGCGGGCTCGGTATCGTCGTCGCCGCCACAGGCGGCGATCAGCACGGCGGTCGCGCCGAGCATGGCGAGAGTCTTGCTTCTTCGAATCGGTCGGACGCTCATCTGACCCTCCCAGGTCGTATGTGCTCTCGGCTGGCTTGGCTGCGGGGCTGCGGGGCTGCGGGGCTACGGGGTGGTGCGGCTCGGCCTCCCGGTTCGGGAGCGCTCCCATATACGTTCGGGCCGCATCTCAGTGGAAATCAAGAGCGAGCTTGGGAGCGTTCCCAAAGTGTTACGTCAGTTACCGCACGTGGCTCGATTCGCATGGGGGGAGTGCCGAAAAGTATCACCATGATGGCGCCTACTCGCACTCGACGACGGGCGATTCAGGGTGGAGCGTTTGCACGCGATGTGCCGGTCGTGGCGGCAGTCATGTGCCCGGTGTGCAGCAGCAAAGCGCCGGGCGTGCAGCAGCGAAGCGCCGGGCGTACAGCAACGAAGCGCCGGGCGTACAGCTACGTCATCGGTACGCCCGGCGCGAGGAGGAGGTCAGATCAGACGCGGGGCTGTTCGCTCGTATCCGGTGCCTGGCCATCTGGGCGCGGCGCGAGCTTTGCCCACCACTGCTTGGCAGTGTTGATCCCGCCGACACCGAAGGCGATCACTCCGGCGAGGAGAACGGCGACGGGCAGGTACTGCAGTAGCGTGTTCTCGATCTTGCTGGTCACCGATGGCGCGAAGTTCAGGGTATCGAGCGCGGCGAGAATCCCGACCACGAGCACGCCGACGCGGACGGCCGTGGCGACCCATCCCATGTTCCGGCTCTCCGCGAAGGGCCGCACGACACCGGCCGCCCAATTGGCGATGGCTGCCGCGACGAACAGAACCAGTAGTGCGACGGCCACGAGCGGCAAGTAGGCGATGAGGTCACTGAGTAGTTGCGTCAATTGCCGGATACCGAGAACCTCGGCGGCGATTTGGAGGAAGATCAGGAAGACAAGGAAATAAAGGACTTGCCCGACCAGCCGGACGCCGGAGGTGCCTGCTTGCTGCAATACCGGTTCGATTCCCGCCGCTTCGGTGAGACGGCCGGCTCCCACCTTTTCTAGAAGGGCGGTGAGGATGCGCCGTATACCTTTGGCGATCCAGTGCCCCACGAGAAGGATGAGGAGCGCAATGACGATACGGGGCAAGGCTTCTCCGATATCCCTGCCCAGTTCGGAAAACGAGGTGACAAGTTGGTCGACAAATTCGAACTCTGCCGTTTGGACGTACATCCCGCCTCCTGTTCTCGATGAAATTAGGCGTGTGAATAAAGGTATCCGCACCGCGGCCTGCGCGTATGGCAATTGTCGAAAAGGGCGTGTCATTGACGTCCCTTTTTTCCGATGTGCTCCGATACCGAGTGAATACTCATAGAGTGACATCAAGAAATGTCAAAGCTCACGCTGCGCGTACTATGAGAAACGTGAAGCGAGTCGTGCCTGCCGCGGGCCACGACCGGTTGGTGCGGAAGGATTTACCCAGTTGGCGTGGACGGGACCGACTCCGTCGTCGGTCGCGAATCATAGGGTTGGAGGCGTGGCTGATCCTTCGACGTACCGTCCCGCACCCGGGTCGATTCCTGTCGAACCCGGCGTCTACCGGTTCAGCGACGCTGACGGCCGGGTGATCTACGTCGGCAAGGCGAAGAGCCTGCGTGCTCGCTTGTCGTCATACTTCCAGGACCTCTCGGCGTTGCATCCGCGGACGCTGGCCATGGTGACGACCGCGGCCAAGGTGGAGTGGACCGTCGTGCGCACCGAGGTCGAGGCGCTGCAGCTCGAATACTCGTGGATCAAGGAGTACGATCCGCGGTTCAACGTCCGCTACCGCGACGACAAGTCGTATCCGTACCTGGCGGTCACGCTGAACGAGGAGTACCCCCGTGCTCTGGTGATGCGCGGTACGAAGAAGCGGGGTGTACGCTACTTCGGCCCCTATGCGCACGCGTGGGCCATCCGCGAGACGCTCGATCAGTTGCTTCGCGTCTTCCCGGTACGCAGCTGCTCCAAAGGTGTGTTCAATCGATCTCGTCAGATCGGCCGCCCCTGCCTGCTTGGTTACATCGGTAAGTGCTCCGCTCCCTGTGTCGATCGGGTGAGTGCCGAGGAGCACCGCGCCATCGTCGATGATCTCGTCGCCTTCCTCGACGGCAAGACGTCCACCTACCTCAAGCGGCTCGAGCGCGAGATGAAAGAGGCGTCCGCCGAGCTGGACTTCGAGCGTGCGGCACGCCTGCGAGACGACATCGCGGCGCTGGAGCGCGCCATGGAGGCGAACGCGGTCGTGCTCGGCGACGGCACGGATGCCGACGTCATTGCCCTGGCTGATGATCCTCTGGAGGTGGCGATCCAGATCTTCTACGTGCGTGGTGGTCGCGTGCGTGGACAGCGCGGTTGGGTGGCCGACAAGGCCGAGGACGCACCTGCAGGTGAACTCGTCGAGCGTTTCCTGCTCCAGGTGTATGGCGAGGCCGGGGGAGAGGCCATCCCCCGCGAGATCCTCGTCCCCGCCGTACCCGACGACGACGCGGAAGCCCGGGCGCTGCGAGAGCTCCTGGCCGAACTGCGTGGACGCAAGGTCGAGCTGCGGGTACCCCAGCGTGGCGACAAACGTGCCTTGCTGGAGACGGTGGGGCGCAACGCCGCGCAGACACTGAAGCTGCACAAATCCAAGCGAGCCAGCGATCTCACCACGCGCAACCGCGCCTTGGAAGAGATCCAGGAGGTGCTCGAACTGGACGAACCGCCGCTACGTATCGAGTGCTACGACATCTCAAACCTCGCCGGCACCGAAGTTGTGGGCTCGATGGTGGTGTTCGAGGACGGTCTCGCACGCAAGAGCGAGTACCGCAAGTTCACGATTCGCGGAACGGACGGCACGGACGACGTCGCGGCGATCCGGGAAGTGCTTCGCCGGCGTTTCCGCCGGAGCAACGGGCACGGCGATGAAAGTGCGGGCGGCGACGAGAAGGGACGCGAGGAGGAGACGGCAAGCGACGAGAACGGGCGTGGCGAGAACGAACGTGATGTCGACGCGCGTGGTGACGACGGACATGGCGCCGAAAATGGTGACGACGGTGCCGGGAATGGCGGGCCGTCGCGCATCGACCCGGAGACAGGGCGGGTGCGCAAATTCGCCTACACTCCTAGCCTCGTCGTCGTCGACGGTGGCCAGCCGCAAGTGAATGCGGCCCGGCAGGCGATGGACGAGTCGGGGGTGCCGGACATCGCGGTCATCGGGTTGGCGAAGCGGCTGGAAGAGGTCTGGCTGCCCGACACCGACGATCCGGTGATCCTGCCTCGTACCAGCGAGGGCCTGTACTTGCTGCAGCGCATTCGGGACGAGGCACACCGATTTGCGATCACATTCCAGCGCAAGCGCCGATCGAAGGCGGTGACGGCCAGCGTTCTCGACCAGGTGCCGGGTCTGGGGCCGACACGGCGCAAGGCATTGCTGGCACACTTCGGTTCGTTGAAGAAGGTGCGAGCGGCCAGTGCGGAGGAGATCGCGCAGGTGAAGGGGATCGGTCCGGCACTTGCGCAGTCGATCGTCGACACGCTGGCCGAACAGCGCTCGGATGCGGCCGTGAACACGACGACGGGCGAGATAATCGACAACAGCACATCATGACCGCACCCTCACCCGCGCCCCACACTCCGATGATCATGAACATCTGTTGACCCATGTGGCCATGAAATCGCCGATGATCATCGGAGTGTGAGGGCGGGGGTGAGGTGGGCCAATCTGGAACAACGGGGGAGGACACGATGGCGGAACCGCGTGCGGGAGAGGCGGAAACCATGCCCGAGGTATTGCTCGTCACCGGCATGTCCGGTGCCGGTAAGACGGCGGCCAGTGCCGCGCTGGATGATCAAGGGTGGTTCGTCGTCGACAATCTCCCGCCGTCGCTGCTGATGGACCTCGTCTCCACCGTGGGCAAGTACGAGGCATCGCGCCGTCTCGCCGTCGTCGTCGACGTCCGCGGTGGGGTGTTCTTCGGCGAGCTGCGTGGCGCGCTGGATGAGATGGAGAAGGATGGCGTCACGCCCACGGTGCTGTTCCTCGAGGCCAGCGACGAGGTACTGGTGCGCCGCTTCGAGTCGGCCCGGCGCCCGCACCCCCTCCAGGGCGGAGGCCGCGTGGTGGAAGCGATCGAGCGCGAACGCCAGGAACTTGCCTCGCTGCGAGTCGCGGCCGACCTCGTGATCGATACGTCGTTGCTGAACATCCACGAGCTCACTGCCCGGATCCGCACGGCGTTCGCCGGCGACGAGATCGGCATGCGGGCGGTCGTCGTATCCTTCGGCTTCAAGTACGGTCTTCCAGTCGACGCCGACCTGGTGGCAGACATGCGATTCCTGCCGAACCCGCACTGGATACCCGAGCTGCAAGTCCAGACCGGACGGGAGAGCGCCGTGAGTGACTACGTGCTGAACCAACCGGGCGCTACGGAGTTCCTCGACCGGTACAGCGAGCTCGTCAGTGTCGTGTCCGAAGGGTACCTGCGAGAGGGGAAACGGTTCGTGACCATCGGTATCGGTTGTACCGGCGGAAAGCACCGCAGCGTCGCCATGGGGGAGGCGCTGGCGGCGCGGCTACGTGATCAGAGCGTGGAGACGCTCGTCGTCCACCGAGATCTTGGACGTGAATGACCACGCGGCCGCACTCGCCGGTCACGTTGGCCGGCCCGAAAGTCGTCGCCCTCGGTGGAGGGCACGGCCTAGCCGCGTCGCTGGCGGCGCTGCGCCGGGTGGCGGGCAGGCTCACGGCGGTCGTGACGGTCGCCGACGACGGCGGTTCGAGCGGGCGCTTGCGCCGCGAGCTGGGAGTCCTGCCACCCGGTGATCTCCGGATGGCCCTCGCCGCACTCTGCGGCGACGACGACTGGGGCCGAACATGGGCGCAGGTACTTCAGCATCGGTTCAGTGGCGGCGGTGAGCTGCACAATCACGCGGCTGGAAACCTGCTGATCGTTGCGCTGTGGGATTTGCTGGGCGAGCGTGGCAGTGACTACCTGGTCGAAGGGCTCGACTGGGTGGCGCGGCTGCTGGGCGCGCAGGGACGTGTGTTGCCGATGGCGTCGGTGCCAATGAACATCGAGGCGCTGGTGGGAAGCACTCGCCGGTCGGCGAACGGGGCGCGCGAAATCCGCACCGTGTCGGGGCAGCACTCGGTGGCGACCGTCGAAGGTGACGTGATCGCGGTGTCGTTGAGCCCGCCTGATCCGCCGTCGTGTCCCGAGACGCTGGCCGCGATCGAGGATGCCGAGTGGGTCGTCCTCGGCCCTGGCTCGTGGTTCAGCAGCGTGATACCCCACCTGCTCGTCCCCGAGTTGCGCGACGCGATCGCGTCGACATCTGCGCGGCGCGCCGTGACGCTGAATCTCACCCCCGAGGGCGGCGAGACGACCAACTTCACCCCCGAGATGCACCTGGAAGTCCTCGGTGCCTACGCGCCCGAGCTGGACATAGATCTGGTTATCGCGGACAAGGGGTCGGTGCCCGACGAGCCGACCTTGCGGCGGATTGCCGGGGAGATGGGCGCCGAACTGGTCGTGGCCGACGTCGTTGCTCCCGGTGGCTCGCCGCGACATGACCCCGAACTCTTGGGGAGGACATTCGCACAGACCCTCGGGCGTGGCAGGATCGGGCCATGGCGATGACAGCATCGGTGAAAGACGAGCTAGCTCGCCTCGAGGTCACCAAGACGTGCTGCCGCAAGGCAGAAGTGTCGGCGTTGCTCAGATTCGGCAGCGGTCTGCACATCGTCAGCGGAAAGATCGTTATCGAGGCGGAGCTGGACACGGGGGTCGCTGCCCGCCGGCTGCGACGCGACATAGCCGACGTGTTCGGACATGACAGCGAGCTGGCCACGGTCGCCGCAGGAGGCTTGCGCCGGGGCACCGGTTACATGGTGCGGGTGACGCAGGACGGGGAACACCTGGCTCGCCAGAGCGGGCTGATCGACGCGAGCGGCCGGCCCGTTCGGGGCCTTCCACCACAGGTGGTGAACGGCGCGCTGTGCGACGCCGAGGCGGCCTGGCGGGGAGCGTTCCTGGCCCATGGATCGCTGACCGAGCCGGGACGTTCGTCGTCGATGGAGGTGACGTGCCCTGGCCCGGAAGCGGCGCTCGCGCTGGTCGGGGCGGCGCGCCGGCTCGGCGTCCAGGTGAAGGCGCGCGACGTCCGCGGCATCGACCGGGTGGTGGTGCGCGATGGCGAGGCCATCGGCGCGCTCCTGACGAAGATCGGTGCCCATGACAGCGTGCTGGCATGGGAGGAGCGGCGAATGCGTCGCGAGGTCCGCGCGACGGCGAATCGGCTGGCCAACTTCGACGATGCGAACCTGCGACGCTCCGCCCGGGCGGCCGTGGCCGCGGGGGCGCGGGTAGAGCGGGCTCTGGAGATCCTGGCCGACGAGGCGCCCGAGCACTTGCGGGCAGCAGGAGAGCTGCGCCTCAAGCACAAGCAGGCAAGCCTGGAAGAACTGGGCCAGCTGTCCGATCCGCCGATGACGAAGGACGCCGTCGCCGGTCGAATCCGGAGGCTGCTGTCCATGGCTGACCGCCGGGCGAGCGAGCTGGGAATCCCGGGCACCGACGCCAACGTCACTTCGGAGATGCTCGCACCGTGAGACGCCTTGCGGGGCTCGGTGTTGCCATGGTCATGATCGTGGCGATCTCCGCAGGCACGTCCGCGTGTACCGATGACGACGGTGGTGATGGCTCATCCCGCCTGGCAAGCGAGGGGCCGGGTGCCGGCGACGTCGTACCCGGCCTGTCGCAGGACGAGATCCAGCGGATCCTCGACGATGCCCGGTTCAGCGGCGAGGGGCTCGACCTGATGGTGAAGGAGTCCTACGAGCGCGAGTCGGGACTGCGCGCGACGACCCTGGCGTACTGTGACGGCGAGCCGGATTCGACGGACCAGCTGCGCCTGGCTCGTTCCCAGCGGTGGTGGCACAATGAGGCGTGGCCGCATCCGGATGACGGTGGCTACCTCGTGGGGGTCGAGGTGGTGTTGTACGAGCACGGTGGCGCCGGGGCGGCGATGGCATCGTTCGCCGACGTGCCGCACACCTGCCCATCGGCGGAATACTCGAGTGGCGCGACGGCGACGTTCGACGAAGCCGACGTGGACCGTGCGTCCCTGCCGTGGGGTGCGGTGGCATTGCGCGATGAATGGACCTATCCCGACGGCATGACGACCTCCGGGCTCATCGTGGCGGTACCTGTCAAAGATCTCGTGGGATTCCTCTACATCCGCGGCCATGAGCAGACGGTACGTGGCCGGTTCGCCGAACTCGCCGCCACGTTAGAACGTAACCTCGACCAGGCAGCCCGGGAACTGGAGGCGGCGTCCACCGACGGAGGCTGACGCGCCACCGTCGATCGTTGCCGCTCGACACTGCGCCGCTGCCGAACGTGGCGCCGGACACCGCGGTGGTGCGCGGCCGACGTCAGGCGCGCATGACGTCTGTAAGAAAAAATGACGGTTCACGTACCCTGCGGGACAAGGCTGGCGATTACGCGAATGAAGGTGCGCGCTCCTAGGAGGATCAAGCTGTCCATCGGCGACGATTTCGACGTCGTACTCGAGGCGGCGCGGTCAGGCGCGCCCTGGGCATTCGAACGTCTGTACCATGACCTCGCTCCGGCGGTGTACGGATACATCCGCTTGCAAGGCTCGGCGGAACCCGAGGATCTGTGCAGCGAGGTCTTCATGGGGGTCTTCGCCGGTCTCTCGTCGTTCGACGGTTCCGAGCAGCAGTTTCGTTCGTGGGTCTTCACGATCGCGCATCGCCGGCTCACCGACGAGCGTCGACGCTTCTCGCGCCGGCCCACGGTGCCGACCTCGGACGCGGACGTGCTGGACCGGCTCGGCGGCGACGCGGAGAAGGAAGCGCTGGATGCGCTCGGTTCGCGCCACGTCCACGAGTTGTGCAGCGAACTCACGGCGGAACAGCGTGACGTGCTCTTCTTGCGCGTGGTCGCAGACCTCTCGGTCGAACAGGTGGCTGGAGTGGTGGGAAGGTCCAACGGTGCGGTCAAAGCCCTCCAGCGTCGAGCCTTGACCGCACTGAGGGAAAAAATCGCACGGGAGGGCGTAACCCTGTGAGCCCGTCCGACGATCACGTTAGTGACATGCGTTCGCTACAGCCACTCGATGACGCCACCGTGGAGGCGATACTGCGGGGTGAGTCGGTGCGTCCCGAGCTGGTTGCTTTGACGGACACCGTCGAAACGATCCGGGGTGTGGCCAACACACCGGTCGAGCCGTCGGCCGAACTTGCCGATCGCATGGCGAGCGGGAAATTTCCCGACGCGGAGCTGTTGCCATATGCGCACCGGCGGGGGAACGGGGCGCGCCTGCGATCGTCGCTGGCCGCATTGAGCTGGCGAGTGAAGGCGGCCACGAGCTGTGCGCTGATCGTGATAGGCGGAACGAGTGTCGCTGCCTCTGGAATGCTGCCCGATCCCATCCCGGATCGCGTACGCAGTGTCATCGAGGCAATGACGCCGATCTCGTTTACGAGCCAGATGGAGGTCGGCGAAGACATCGCGCGCCAGGTCGGTGCGGGCACTATCGAAAGCGGTTCGAAGAAGCCGGAGCCCGTGGATTCGCGGGGTAATGCTCCGGAGGATCCGGATGAGCGGGGTAATGCTCCGGAGGATCCGGGCGAGCGGGGTAATGCTCCGGAGGATCCGGGCGAG
>NZ_QMIG01000003.1 GCF_003287285.1 Phytoactinopolyspora halophila | reverse complement strand
GGAGTCGTTTTCCGAGCCGGCGTTTTTAGATCACATTCTGGGTGGCATCGAAACCGCCGCCGGAGTGACCGACACCACCGATACCGGCTGTGGCGCCAGCCAGCCGGACAATTTCGAGAAAGTGGTGCTGGACGACACCACCAGCAATCCGATGGAGCTGGCCGTGGCCGACGACGGGCGGGTTTTCTATGTCGACCGCAACGGCGACGTCCGGCTGATCCGGCCGGACGGCTCGGCCACCACGGTGGGCTCGCTCGACGTGTACACGGGCCAGGAGTTCGGCCTGATGGGCATCGCGCTCGATCCGGACTTCGCCAGCAACAGCTGGATGTATCTCACCTACTCGCCGGCCGGCGGTGACGCCGTCGACCGGGTGTCCCGCTTCACGCTGGACGGGGAGAGCCTGGACCTGGACAGCGAAGAGGTGGTTCTGGAGTACGAGACGAACCGGGAGGAGTGCTGCCACGCCGGCGGTGCCCTGGAGTTCGACGGCAACGGCGACCTGTACGTCGCCACCGGCGACAACACCAACCCGTTCGCGTCCAGCGGCTACACGCCGATCGACGAACGCGACGGCCGCGAGCTGTGGGACGCGCAGCGAACGGCGGCCAACTCCAACAGTCTCAGCGGCAAGGTGCTGCGCATCCATCCCGAGGATGACGGCAGCTACACGATCCCGGACGGCAACATGTTCGCCGAGTCGGAGGACACCGGTGATCAGACCCGGCCGGAGATCTTCGCGATGGGCTTCCGCAATCCCTTCCGCATCGGCGTCGACCCGGCCACAGACACGCTGCTCGTGGCCGACTACGGCCCGGACGCGGGCAGCTCCGATCCGGAGCGGGGGCCGGACGGCCGGGTGGAGTGGAACATCGTCGACGAGACTGGCTTCTACGGCTGGCCCTATTGCGTCGGCGACAACACGCCGTACGTCGACTATGACTTCGAGTCCGGGGAGTCCGGGGAGCCGTTCGACTGTGCCGGGGGACCGGTGAACGATTCGCCGAACAACACCGGCATCACCCAACTACCCCCGGCGATCGAGGCCGAGGTCTGGTACGGGTACTCGGCCAACCCCGAATTCCCGGAGATCGGTGGTGGTGGCGCGCCAATGGCCGGTGGCGTTTACCGCTACGACGCCGAGCTGGAGTCCGACCGCCAGTGGCCGGAGTACTGGGACGGCAAGGCGATCTTCGGCGAGTGGAACCAGAACAACCTGTACACGTTCCAGCTGGACGAGTCGGTCTCCGAGGTCGTTGACATCAACCAGATCTTCGACGAGTGGGACTTCCTCCGGCCGATGGCCATGCAGTGGGGGCCGGACGGCGCGCTGTACCTGATCGAATGGGGGTCCGGTTTTGGCGGTGACAACCCCGACTCCGGCGTGTACCGGATCGACTACGTGCGAGGCAACCGGGATCCCGTGGCACGGATCGATGCCGATCCGCTTTCCGGGCCGGTACCGCTGGAGGTCACCTTCGACGGCTCCGCGTCGTCGGACCCGGAGGGCACGGAGCTGACCTTCGAGTGGGACTTCGACGGCGACGGCACCGTTGACTCCACCGAGCCGGAGGCCACGCACACGTACACCGAACCCGGCGACTACACGGTCGCGCTCACCGTGACCGACGCGGATGGCCAGCAAGACATCGCCAACGTCGAGGTCGTGGCCGGTAACACCGCACCGGAGATTGCGGTCACCGCACCCGTCGACGGCGGGTTTTTCGAGTTCGGCGACACCATCGCCTACGAGGTGAGCGCCACCGATGCCGAGGACGGTGAGCTCGACTGCGAGCAGATCGTGACCCAGCCGGGCCTGGGGCACGACGACCACTCCCATGGCTACGAGCAGTACACCGGGTGCACGGGTGAGTTCCCGCTGCCCGGCGACGAGGGCCACACCGGCGCGAACATCTTCGGCACCGTCACGGTCACCGTCACGGACAGCGGCGCCAACGGCGCGAGCCCGCTGACCAGCCAGGAAGTGCTCGTCCTGCAGCCGAAACGGCGCCAGGCGGAGCACTTCGACGACACCGGCCGGCTGGCGGGCTCGGATTCCGGCGGTGATCCAGGTGTGCAGGTGCAGGACACCGGCGACACGGCCGGGGGAGGCCAGAACATCGGCTGGATCGAGCCGGACGACTGGTGGGCATGGGAACCCATGAACCTCACCGATATGGACGGCATCACCCTGCGTGCGGCCTCACCGAACGATGGTGCGACCGTCGAGGTTCGTACCGGCGCGCCGGATGGGCCGGCGGTGTCCACCATCGAGGTCGACGCGACCGGCGACTGGCAGGTGTATGACGAGTTCACCGGCGAGATCAGCGGGGAGACCGCGACCCAGAGCGGGCCGCTGTACTTCGTGCTGATCGACGGCCAGCTCAACGTGAACTGGGTGGACTTCGGTGGCAAGGGCGTCACGGAGAACCAGCGTCCGGACGTGGAGGTCACCGCGGATCCGACCAGCGGGACGGCACCGCTCGACGTGGAGTTCAGCGCGGAGGCGAGTGACCCGGAAGGTGACGAGCCGCTGACCTACGCGTGGCAGTTCGGCGACGGTGGCAGTGCTACCGGCGCAACGGCGTCGCACACGTACACCGAGGCTGGCGACTACACCGCCCAGGTAACCGTGACCGATTCCCGCGGCGCGCAAGCGTCGGAGACGGTGACCATCGAGGTCGATGACGGTGACGGCGGAGACGGCGAGCCGGCGCTGTGCCTGGACGGCAGGTCGGACGGGTTCGACGGCGACGAGCTGGACCGGGACCGCTGGACCACCGTGATTCGGGAGAACCAGGATGTGCAGGTCGACGACGGGGACCTGGTGCTGCCGGCGTCGGCCACCGACATCTACGGAACCAATAACACCGACACCCCGAACATCGTCCTGCAAGACCTGCCGGATGGACCGTTCACCGCAACCGCCAAGCTGACCATGGAGGCCTACGAGGCCTACCAGCAGGCGGGACTGATGATCTACGGCGATGACGACAACTACGCCAAGATGATGCTGCAAGGCCGGGACACGTCCGGCGTGAATCCGGACGCCCGGATCTTCCAGTTCATCCGGGAGGAGAATGGCGATCCGAACGAGGTAGGCGACAGCAACACCGGCGAGCTCGGCGCCGACTATCCGGACACGGTGTGGGTGCGTTACATCAGTGACGGCAGCGACCTGCGCGCGGCGTACAGCGCCGACGGCGTGACCTTCACCGAGATGCCGCAGACGAAGAGCCTGGCCGGCATGGAAGACCCGAAGATCGGCCTGGTGGCGCTGTCCGGTACCGGCAACCCGGTCACCGAGGCGAGGTTCGACTACTTCCACATCACGCCCGACGACACGGTTCCCGCGGCGGAGCCCGACGACGAGTTCGACGGCGCCATGCTGGACGGATGCCGGTGGAACGTGCTCCGGCCGGACGCCAGTGGTTACCGGGTGGCGGACGGCCAGCTGGAGGTCGACACCAGCGACGGTGACATCTACGAGACCGGTGACTCCGATCCGGCCAACTTCTTCCTGCAGCCGGCACCGCACGCCAGCGGTGACGGGCCGGACGATTGGACGGTGGAGACCAAGGTCGACGGCTCGGCGCTCGACGAGCAGTACCAGCAGGGCGGGTTGATCGTCTACGCCGACGACGACAACTACGTCAAGTTCGACTATGTCGTCGACAACGCGGCCGGGGACCCGGTCTCACCACGGATCGAGCTGCGCAGCGAGGTCGATGACGCCATCCAGAACCCGCAGCCGAATGCGGGCGATCTGGAGCAGGGCGTCTGGTACCTGCGGATCGCCAAGTCCGGCGACACCTACACCGGCTCGTACAGCGCCGACGGCGAGACCTGGACGGACATGGGCGAGCCGGTGACCAATGGCGCACTGGCCGAGAGTGATATCCAGGTGGGCCTGTTCGCGCTCGGCGGGCCGCAGAACGAGTCGAAGACGGCAATGTTCGACTACTTCCACGTTGTCGAGGAGGAAACGGACACCACGCCGCCGTCGCTTGAATTGGCCGCCGACCCTGCCGAGCCGCCGGGTGCGAATGGCTGGTGGACGGCTCCGGTAGAGGTGTCGGCCACGGCCACCGACGACGGTGATGGCGAGGTGTTGATCGAGTACCGGATGGACGGCGGTGACTGGGAGGTCTACACCGCGCCGGTTGTCATGGAGGAGGACGGCGAGCACGTGGTGGAGGCACACGCCTCCGATGGCGCGGGCAACGTCTCCGAGGACGAAGAGCTCTCGTTCGGTATCGACGCGACGGCGCCGGACGTGGTGGTCGATGGTGTCGAGGATGGTGGCTCGTACGAGCTGGGTGCGTCGCTGGACGTGGAGGCGGTGGCCGAGGACGCCACGTCCGGGGTCGCGTCGGTGACGGTCGAGCTGGACGGCGAACCGGTGGAGAATCCAGCGAACCTGACTCCGGAGGTCGGCGAGCACTCGGTGGCGGCCACGGTGGTGGACGAGGCGGGAAACGAGGCGGAAGTCTCGGTGCCGTTCGAGGTCACGGTCACGTTCGCGGGCGTCTTCGAGGCGCTGGAGCGGTTCTACGACGAGGGCGCGCTGGATCGGGCACAGTACCGGCAGCTGGATACGCACCTATCCACAGGGCAGCGGCATGTAGAGCGAGAGCTTGCTCGCCCGGCCGGGTTGGCGTTCGATCGCTTCGTGCGCGTCGCCGGGGACGTCGCCGACGAGCAGGCGCGTGCGTACCTGCTGGAGGCCGCCGAACACCTGCGTCGGCATGATCGTTGACGGTGGTGTACATGTCCATGGTGATGATGGTGGATGATCAGCATGGGAGTATCGGTGCCACTTAGATCGATGATCGTTGTTCGGGAAGCCTCCAGGAGATGAGCGTGACACATACGGCACCGGACGGCAGCCCGGTCGGGGTGTATCTGGCGATACCGGCGGGCGACGAGCCGGCGATCATTCATGACGCGATTGCCGGTGATGCGGACGTCCTGGAGCTGGGCTGCGGCGTGGGGCGGCTGACGCGGGTACTCCTCGCCTATGGGCACGAGGTGGTGGGCGTGGACAACGATCCGCTGATGCTGCAGCACGTGACCGGCGCGGAGACGGTTTGCATGGATCTGTATCAGCTAGACCTCGAACGGCGTTTCGGCGGGGTCGTCGTGGCCAGCCATCTGGTGAATCGTCGTGGCGAGGCGGACCGGATCCGGCTCATGGAGGTGTGCGCCCGACACGTCAGCGACGACGGTGTGGTGCTGATCGAGCGTTACCCGCCGGCCTGGGCGGAAGAGCCCGACGACGGGTCCGGCAACGCCGGTCTGGTGCACACCTCCGTCACGATCCGCGATCGCAGCCCGGACGGTTTCTGGGCAACGGCCGAGTATCGACTCGGCGAGCGCACGTGGCGGCACGACTTCTCGTTCGAGCACGTCGACGACACCATGATGGCCGATACCGCCGCACAGGCCGGCCTGGTGCTAACCGGCTGGGTGAACGACACCCGGACGTGGGCCCGGCTTCGCCCCATGACCGCCTCCTAGCTGGCGAGCTGCCGGTCTGGTTCCTCCCGAGAGGCAGGAGTGACCACGTGCACGGGCTTACGTGGTGCTGATGGCGTGCTGGGGGAACGTGTGTGCCGGGCGTCTGTAGATGGCCCACTGGAGCGCGAAGCCGGCGGCGAGGGTGAGCCAGCCGCCGATGGCGTCGAGGACGAAGTGATTGGCGGTGGCGGTGATGACGATGAGGGTGGCCAAGGGGTAGATCGCGCCGAGTGTTTTGACCCAGCGAGCGTGGGCGAACAGGATGAGCATGATGCCGCACCACAGGGACCAGCCGGCGTGCATGGAGGGCATGGCAGCGAATTGGTTCGAGACAGCTTTGAGGTCTCCGCTGGCTAGTGAGCCCCAGGTCTCGTGGACGCGAACGGTGTCGATGAAATCGGCGCCGGGCAGGAGCCGCGGCGGTGCCAGAGGATAGAGGTAGTAGCCGAGCAGGGCCAGGCCGGTGGTGCACGCCAGGGTGGTGCGCGCGGCACGGTAGCGGCCGGGGTGGTGCCAGTACAGCCAGATGAGCACGCCTGCCGTGACGACGAAGTGCATGATGGCGTAGAAGTAGTTCATGCCGACGATGAGCCAGGTGATGTCGTTGATGGTGTGGTTGAGCCAGGGCACGATATCGAGCATGAGGGTCTGTTCGAGCTGCCAAACCTGCAGGCCGTTGTAGATGGCCAGCGCTTCACGTTCGGGTGCCGCGTTGCGGATCAGGGAGTAGAGCAGGTAAGCGGCGGCAACGATCGCCAGTTCGACGATCAGGATCGGCCGGGGAGTGGTCCACGGTCGTGTGAGCATGATGCCAACCCAGTGACTCCATATCGTCGGACCCGGTGCGGCTCACCGTCGCGCCCGGGCCACTGTCCAACCCGTCTCTTTCCTCATGTATGCGCCGCTGCCGACCCTAGCTGCTCCGGGTACCCGACATGCTCCGCAGGTCACATCACTAGAGCTCAGTACTAGAGCCCAGTGAATCAACAGCAGCCACTTCACCATCCTACATAGATTTCACAAGTTTGCGAAAAGCGTGAATAGTCGATCGATGTCACGTAATGTGTCCGGTTCCCACCCGGATGTTCGGCATGCCGTTCATGCGGTACCGGGCTGGACGAGACCGGACTCGTAAGCGAGCACCACGGCCTGGGCGCGGTCGCGCAAATCGAGCTTGGTGAGAATCCGGCCGACGTGCGTCTTGACGGTCTGCTCGGCGAGGACCAGCGTGTCGGCGATCTCCGCGTTGGACATGCCGGTGGCGATGAGTTTGAGCACCTCCACCTCGCGTGCGGTCAGCACCCGCAGCTGCTCGGGCTGAGGTCGGTTGGCCGCCGGGCGCCGGGCGAAGTCCGCGATCAGGGTGCGGGTGATCGACGGAGACAGCAGCGCGTCGCCGGCGGCGACCACCCGGACGGCGTGGACCAGGTCGTCGGCGCGAGCGTCCTTGAGCAGGAAGCCGCTGGCGCCGGCGCGCAGCGCCTCGTAGACGTAGTCGTCGAGATCGAACGTGGTGAGCATGACCACCTTCGGGGGATTTCCTCCAGGGGTGCGCATGATGCGGCGAGCCGCCTCGAGCCCGTCCACGTTCGGCATCCGGACGTCCATGAGGACCAGATCCGGTGCCAGGCGGCGCACGGCATCGATGGCCTCCGCACCGTCGTCCGCGTCGCCAACGATATCGATATCCGGCTGGGCCGTGAGCAGCGCGCCGAAGCCCTGCCGCACCATCGCCTGGTCGTCAGCGATCAACACCCGGATCGGCTGGTCACTGTTCACCCGTTGACTCCTCGACATCGACAGGTAGGACGGCCACCACTTCGTAGCCGCCGTCGGGCAGGGGACCGGCGTCCAGGGACCCACCGACGACACTGGCGCGTTCCCGCATGCCGATCAGGCCATGTCCAGGGGCCCCGGCGGCAACGGGAACGGCGGGCGGATCGTTGGTGACGCGCAGCTCGATGGTGTCTCCGGCATATCGGAGATGGACAACGACGGGCGCGCCCGGGGCGTGCCGGGAGGCGTTGGCCACGGACTCTTGCACGATCCGGTAGGCAGACAGGCCGGTGGCCGCGCTGACGGTGATCGGCGTTCCCGCCGTCTCCATGTGCACCGGAACGCCCGAATGGGCCACGCTATCCACGAGCTCGTGGACCTGGTCCAAGCCCGGCTGTGGCGCCGTGGCGACGGTGTGGTCCTCGCTGCGGAGCACGCCGAGCATGCTGCGGATCTCGACGAGTGCCTGGCGAGCCGACGCGCTGATCGCGGTGAATTCCGCGCGGGCAGTCTCGGAGAGCTCGTCGAGGCGGTACGGGGCGGACTCGGCCTGGACGACCACCATCGACATGTGATGAGCGACGACGTCGTGCAGGTCGCGGGCGATGCGGGTGCGCTCTTCGAGGACAGTACGCCGCGCCTTCTCCAGCTCGCTGAGTTCGGCCTGCCGTTCGACCTCGTGGCTGGCCAGGCGCCGGGTGCGGAGCAGGTCGCCGATCAACACCGCGGCCGAGGTGGTGACGACGAGCGTGACGGCCTGGCCGGTGTCGTTAACCGTGCCGGCGGACATGGTCGCGACCGAGGCTGCCCACACCCAGAGCGTGGTGGCCCGATCGTGCCGGACGCTGACGAGGAATGTCATGGCCAGCCAGACCCACTGCTGGATGACCGGCCAGGTGCCGGGATCCTGGCCGGAAGGGCTCGGCGTGCCGATGACGGCGATGATCAAGGCCACCACCGTGGCCAGCCGCCAGCCGAGCAGCGCGTAGTCCCGGGCGATCCCCACCGGAAGCACGATCAGGCCGGCGAAGAAGGGCAGGACGAGATCGTGCACGATCAGCGTCTCCTGGATCGAGGCCATGGCGATCCAGAAGACCCCGAAGGCGAGGAGCCACGGCATGACCCCGCGTGCCCACTCGGCCCAGGGCCGATCGTCCAGCAACCTGCGGGCGAAGGGTGGCCCGGTACGTGGTGATCGCACCCAGCTGACGTATGCGGTGCGAAAGCTACGCCGTGCCTCCGCGAGCCACCGCTGGAGCTCACCGGCATCGGTGCTGCCGGCCGCGTTCCCGGCCGGCGCGTCCGGCGCGTTCGGGCTCAGCCAGCCGAGCCAACGCAGCAGTGTCCCGGCGGCTGCCGGTGCCGTCACGCCGACGGCCCACCCGGCGCGCAGGTCGGCGGGAACGGACACGACGAACAATGCGGCGGTGGCCAGCCAGACGAGCGCCACCGTGCCGCTTCGCTGGAACGGCGACAGGTCCGGTGGCGGACGCAGAGCAATCGCGAAGACGAAGGCGAGCAGCACCAGGCCGTGCACGACGGGCCACGGCCACGGGTCGCCGTCGAGTACCGGGATCGTCTGTGAGATCAGGAGTGCGGAGCCGGCCGAGACGAGCCAGCCGAGTGGCGCGAGCCGAGTGGCGATCAACCCGAACGGAAGCGCGGCCGCAGCGGCGACGACCGCGAGGAGGCCACCCTCGACCGCGTCGAAGTCCAGGACGTCGGGTGCCTCCTGGGTAGCGATGACAAACAGGGCGAGCGAGGTCAGCCACGGCAGCCATCGCCACGGCGGGCGTCGCCGCTGACCGCGTTCGTCGTCGACCACGCCGATCAGCGTAGCCGTCACGCAGCTCTCGCGCGTCGCTCTTCGGAGTGATTGGCGAGTAGCTCCACAGAGTGATGCGGGCTCCGGAGGGATACGGAGGTGTGCAGGTGAAGACGGCTCCGCAGCGGGACGATCGTTCCCGGCCAGCTCCCTAGCGTCGCCTGTGATCGCCGGATCAGCCGGCGGACACGGCGAAAGGGACGTCATGTGGGCACGTATCGGTGTGCTGTTGGCGGCGATTCTGGTCTCGCTGGTGATCACCGGTGCCGGGCAGGTGAGCTCAGCGGCCAGTGGGCCCGAGGACCCGCGAGCGGCGCGCGCCGTCGCCGTTCTGACCGGCATCGAAGACGGCCCCATCCACGATGCCGTGCCCGAGGACTTCGCGGACGTGATGGGATACCGGCCCGAGATCGTCAACCGGCCCGATGGGGCGGCTCACGTGGTCAAGCCGACGGGTGACTGCTCGACGCCGTTCGGCGCGACGCGGTACGACTTCCAGCGCGTCTGCCGGACCCACGACTACGGCTACGACCTGCTGCGCTACGCCAGCAAGCGGGACGGGGAACTGGGCCCCTGGGCACGGGTCGCCGTCGACGATCTGCTGGGAGAGGACCTGCGGCGCCGCTGTGAGCAGGTGGACGGCGGCGCCGCCTGCCGGGCGGTGGCAACCGCGGGCGAAGGAATCATCAAGGCCAACTCGTGGCGCCAGGGCCAGGGAATCCCCGGCCGCGAGGACGCCGGACCCTACGTGGCCTCTGGTGTGCTGATCGCGGCGGCCGTCGTCGGGCCGCCGGTCATCGGTCGGCTGCGGCGGCGAGCCGCGAACGCGCCGTTCATCGCTGTGGGGAAGCAGGTGGCCGGATGAGTGCGGCACCAACCCTGTCGGGGTCGGCGGCCACGTCCGGGCCGGCGTGGATCGCCGCGTCCACACCGGACGACCGCGATCGCGTGATCGATGCGGTGCGCGTGACCAGCCTGCTGGTCGTCGTTCTGGGGCACTGGCTGATGGCGGATGTCAGCGTCGTCGACGGCGGAGTGCGGGCGTCGAACGTGCTGGACCAATTTCCCGCGCTGCACATCGTGACGTGGCTGTTCCAGGTGATGCCGCTGTTCTTCGTGGCCGGCGGCTTCGCCAACGCGACGGTGTGGCGCCGGATCTGCGGGGCGAGCCGGTGGACAGGGAACGAGACGGCGGGCGAGCGCCACGATCACCGTCGCGAGGTTCGCGGCTGTTACGTCGCGTACGTGCGGGCCCGGATGAGCAGGCTGCTGACTCCCGTTCTGGTGTTCGCGCTGCTGGCACAGGGAACACTGGGGATAGCACGGCTCGCCGGGCTGCCGGAGACGATGGTGGGCGAGATCGCGCAGGCATGGGGGCAACCGCTGTGGTTCCTGGCGATCTACATCGTGGTGACGGCGCTCGCGCCGGTGATGGTCCAGTTGCATGCGCGTGCTCCGGCGGGGGTACTGGCCGGGCTGGCCGGGGCGGTCGCGACGGCGGATCTGACCCGGATGACCACGGACGCCGGCGGCATCGCATACACGAACTTCCTGCTGGTTTGGCTGTTCGCCCAGCAGCTGGGGTTCTGGTACGCCGACGGCCGGCTGGCGCGCGTGCCGCGCCGAACATCGTGGGCGATCGTGGTTGCTGTCGCGGCATGCCTGGCCGCCCTGACGTCACTGGGTCCGTACCCGGTGAGCATGGTGGGGGTGGCGGGAGAGATGTCGAACATGAATCCGCCATCGTTCTGCCTGGCGTTGCTGGCAGCCGGCCAGACGGCCCTGGTCATGCTCATCCGGCCCCGCCTGGAGAGGTGGCTGCAACGGCCGCGAGTATGGGGCGGAGTGGTATCGGCCGGTGCCATGGCGATGACGGTCTATCTCTGGCACCTCGTGGCGCTAGTCGCTGTCCTGGGCGCGGCGTATGTGCTGGAGGTGGGGCTGCCCGAGGGCGGCACGATGGGGTGGTGGATGACCCGCCCGCTCTGGCTGGCGATCCTGCTCGTCGTGCTCGTGCTGCTCGCGGTACCGGTGTCCCGCCTGGAACGGCTGCACACGTCGCGACGGGAGCGAGGGCGCGGCGGGGATGGGCCCGCGCCGGCCGCCGTGGCCGTGCTATCGGGTCTCGTTCTGGCCACGGCAGGTCTGGCCGGTTACGCCACCTCCGGGCTGGAGCCTTTCGGCTCGACGGACGGGTGGTTGCTGGGTCTCGATCGGGGATCGCTGCCGAGTTCCGTCTGTCTACTGGTTGGCTGGCTCCTGTCCTGTCACCGCGGCTCACATGACCGCAGGTCACACCACATATAGGTGGCCTGATCGCCGAGTGGGTGTACCAGAAGTGTCACCAACGGACCAGTCGTGCCAGCTGGTCACGCGTCGACGAGCTTGCCGTACCGTTGCCGCGCCGCCTCACCCGACGTGCCGACCGCTTCGCCGATGTCGCGCCACTGCGCACCATCGGCCCGCGCGGCCCGCACACGATTCACCATTTCCCGTTCCGCTTCGGCCCGTTTCAGCGCGGCCAGCCGCAGCCGCGTCAACGGCGACACGTTCTCCTCGTCGCCGGGCTGCGGTTCGTAGTCTTCGAACTGGCGGGCCAGCTCGTCGGCCTGTGCGATGATCTCTGCTGTGGTCCGTGGCATGCGCGTCACCCCTTCAGGAACTTGTCGCGGGCGGGCATGTGTATCACGAGCATGTCGCCCTGTGCGGACTCGACGAAGCCGACCTCCAGAAGCTGCGCGTCGCGTGCGGGGCCGATGACCATGGTCATGTTTTCGTCCATGGCCAGCGCCCGAACGTGGTGGCGCAAGGCGTGGAGCGTGTCGTCGTCCTCGACGCCGTGCTTGCGGGCGCTGTCGAGAATGATCGGTTCGTCACCCGCCACACTGAACAAGGTACCTTGTTCACATGTTGTGGTCAAGGTAGCTTGCCAGCCTGGAATGCCAGGCTCGTGAAGATGGTCGTGTGCCCGGAACACGGTGCTCGTCGCCGGGCACGAATCACGATATAGCTACGAGATCCTGAACAAACCCTAAGAAAATGCCTCAGGGTCTTTGTGAGCCCATGACCTCCTCTTTAACGTGCTGCCGGTACGAGGATCGAGGGGGTATCGATGACGAGATTCAGTTCGGCTCGACTCTCGGGAACGCTGATCGTTTCCCTCCTACTCGCTGGCGGCGTAGCGTCGCCAGCCACCGCAGCAGAGATCGTGACTCCATACCCGACGGTCCGCGCGGAGGCGGGCCAGACCAGCACATTCGATCTACAGATCCACTCCGACGAGCGAGAACCCGTCCAGCTCGACATCACGGACGCGCCGGACGGGTGGGACACGACGTTCCGCGGTGACGGCCGTGAGATCGAAGGGATCTACACCGACCCGGGCGGCACCGCCGAGGCCCAGCTCGACGTCGATGTTCCAGAAGACGTCGAACCTGGCAGGTACGAAATCACCGTGTCCGGGGATGCGGGCAGCGGGGACGACTCGCTGGATCTTGGCCTACGTGTCGTGGAACAGGCCGCGGACGCGTTCGAGCTCACCACGGATTTCGACACCCTCCGCGGCGGCGGCAGCGACAGCTACCGGTTCGACTTGACGCTCGTGAACCGGACAGCCCAGGAGGCCACGTTCTCGCTGTCGGCCGCCGGCCCGCAGGGGTGGAACGTGACAGCCAGTCCATCGAGCGAGCAACAGGCCGCGACCGTGACCGTCGACGGGGGCAGCCAGAGCACCGTCAACGTCGAGGCCGAGCCTCCCGAGAACGTGAGCGCCGGAAGTTACGAGATCGGCGTCGAGGCATCCGGCGAAGGCACGACGCTCCAGTCGACCCTGACGGCTGAGATCACCGGTTCGCCGTCGATGACGCTGTCGACAGCGTCCGAGCGGCTCAACGCCTCCGGAAACGCCGGCGAAACCGGCACGGTCACGGTGACCGTGCAGAACGACGGGAACGCTCCGCTCCAGGGAGTCGACCTCTCCGCCTCGCCGCCGTCCAACTGGGACGTCACGTTCGAGCCGTCCACGATGCAGAACATCCCGGCAGGTGAGAGCGCCCAGGCGATCGCCCGGATCACGCCGAGCGGGGACGCGATATCCGGGGATTACGTGGTCACCGTCGATGCGTCGACGGAAGGTGGCAATGACAGCATGGAGATCCGCTACACGGTGGAGACATCCGGCTGGTGGGGCCTGATCGGCATCCTGGTGATCGTGGCCGCCGTGGGCGGACTGTTCTGGGTGTATCGGAGGTATGGTCGCCGATGACCGTCCTGACGTCCACAGATGATCGCGAGCCGGCCATCTGGACGGACGGGCTCGCGAAGAACTACGGGAACACGGTGGCGGTGGACGATCTGCATCTGGAGATCGCCCCGGGTGAAGTGTTCGGGCTCCTGGGCCCGAACGGGGCGGGCAAGACCACCACCATCCTGATGCTCCTGGGCCTCAGCGAGCCGAGCGCAGGGCAGGCACGCGTCGTCGGCCTCGACCCGACGCGCCAGGCGCTGGAGGTCAAACGGCGTGTGGGATACGTCCCGGACAATGCCGGGTTCTACGGCGGGTTGACCGGGCAGCAGAACCTGGAATACACGGCCCAGCTCAACGGTCTGGATCCGGCTACGCGCCGGGACCGCATCGCGAGCCTGCTCGACGAGGTGGGACTCGCCGAACGCGCCGACGAACCGGTGCGGACCTATTCCCACGGGATGCGCCAGCGCCTCGGCATCGCTGACGCGCTGCTCAAGGATCCCGAGGTGCTCATCCTCGACGAACCAACGCTCGGCCTGGACCCCAGAGGTGCCGATCAGGTATTGGATCTCGTCAATGACCTCGCGTCGCAGCGATCCGTCGCGGTGCTGCTCGCGTCACACCTGCTCGGGCAAGTGCAGGTCGTGTGCAGCCGGGTCGGGATCTTCGTCGACGGGCGCATGGTGGCATCCGGAACCGTAGACGAGCTCGCGGCGCAGCACGGTGGCCGGCTCGTCGTCGAGGTTCAAACCGCGCAGGACGACGAGCTGGAAGACCAAGACCTGGAAGAGCGACTTCGTGATCTTCCGGGAATCGTGAGTGTGCACCGAGAAGGAGAGCTGTGGCTGGTAGGCGCCCAGCACGACGCTCGGCAAGACATCGCCACACGGCTGCAGGAGGCCGGGCTCACCGTCGTTCACCTGCGGCAGCGCTCTGAAGAGCTCGGGGCGATCTACCGGCGCTACTTCGCCGAGGAGGGCAGCGGTGACACCGTCGGATAGCACGTGGACATCGGCAGTCGGCGGGCGCGTGGTGACGTGGCTGCGGACGGCGAACGAGCTCGGGCGGCGCCTGGCTCGTCCGCTTCGCGGCCCCGCGGCCCGGATACGGGAACGGATGCTGAGCAGGCGGGCAACCCGCAGATCCGGTTGGCGCGTCGTCGCCGAGAAGGAGTTCGCCGATCACATCACGTCGATACGTTTCCTTGTCCTGCTCGTCGTGATCGGGCTCGCGTGCCTGGCCGCGGTCGTCTCCGCGGCCAGCTTCCTGCGCGAGTCGGCAACCGAGGCGAGCGATGCGACCAGCGTTTTCCTGCTGCTGTTCACCCAGTCGCCGGAACAGATCCCGTCCTTCGTCGCCCTGATCGGGTTTCTCGGCCCGTTGCTGGGGATCGCGTTCGGGTTCGACGCCGTCAATCAGGAACGATCCGATCGGACCCTGCCACGGCTGGTGTCGCAGCCCATCCACCGTGATGACATCGTCAACGGCAAGTTCGTGGCGGGGCTGGCCGTGATCGGGTTGACGCTGGTGGCTCTGGTGGCGCTCACCGCCGGCGTCGGCATCGTGCGCATGGGCATCACGCCCTCGGCCGGTGACGTCGCGCGGCTGTTGCTGTACCTGGTGGTGGCGCTGGTCTACATGGGATTGTGGCTGGCGTTCGCGCTCTTGTGCTCGGTGCTCTTGCGCCGCCCGGCGACGGCAGCGCTCGTGGCCATCGCCGCGTGGCTGGTCTTCACCCTGTTCGGTACGTTCCTGGCGAGTCTGGCCGCCGATGCGTTCTCCGGGGAGGGCCAGATCGCGCAGGCACGCACGGAATACAGCCTGTCGCTGGTGTCGCCGTCGACGCTGTACGAGAACAGCAGCGCGGCGCTGCTCAACCCGGAGGTCCGCTCCGTCGGGCTGCTCCTTCCCCAGGATCTGGAACGGGCCGTGCCGGGACCGCTTTCCCTGGATCAGAGCCTCCTGGTGGTCTGGCCCCAGGTGACGGCCTTGGTAGCCGCCAGCGTGGTGATGTTCACTCTGGGCTACGTGGCATTCCTGCGCCAGGAAGTCCGGGCCTGAGGTGGCGTGGGCGCTCTTCCTGGCGCTCGCGGTCTGCCGACCTCGCTGACGCCGGCGTTCCACGCACGCCGGCGTCAGCGAGGCATGGCCGTGGCCGTTGCCATCTGCCGCGTATCGATGATCGTGAAAAATCGAATCGCAGCACGAGGCGGGTATCCGTATGGTGAGCTCTGTCCAGATCTGGTCGAGTTCAAAGGAATCAGATGACGGCGCCGAATGTCGAGTATGGTGACGCCTCTGTCGCCTTCCCCAACGAGATTCTCCGGTCGGTCGTCGGCTCCGGCGTTCACGGCATCGCCGTCGAGGGAACGGATGACCACGACGAGATGGGCTTGTACGTGGAGCCTCCGGAGTTGGTATTGGGAGTCACATCCGCTCGGCAGGACTATATCTGGCGTACCCAGCCCGAGGGTGTGCGATCTGGTCACGGCGACGTCGATCTGGTGTTGTACTCCCTGCGCAAGTACCTTCGCCTGGCCGTGAAGGGCAACCCCACAGCGCTGCTTCCGTTGTACGCGCCCGAGAGCGATCTGATCACATGCACCCCGCTCGGCAGCGAGCTGCGGAGCATCCGTACGTCGTTCCTGTCCCAGCACGCCGTCGAGCGTTTCCTGGGATACATGCGATCGCAGCACGAACGGATGCTGGGTCGGGGCAAGCAAAACCGGGTGCCCAATCGGCCCGAACTCGTCGAACGGTTCGGCTGGGACGTCAAATACGGCAGTCACGCCCTGCGGCTCGCGTTCCAAGGCCAGGAGATCGCCCGAGACGGCCACCTGACCCTTCCGCTGGTGGACGAGCAGCGTGCACGGGTGCTCGCCGTGAAACGGGGAGAGGTGCCCCGCGAGGAGGTTTCGAGTCAGATCGCGGACATCGAACACGATGTGCGGCGGTTGCTCGACCTCGGTCAGACGCCGCTGCCCGAGCGTGCCGGCGGCGGCAAGATCACGGCGTGGGCCGTCGACGCGCAGCGGCGGCACTGGGGCTGGAACTGAGGGACGTGTTGTCCCGGGTGGCCGTCAGCCGGTGATATCGGACTGGTCGGGCACACCCGGCCACAAGCTGTCGGCACGTCGTCGCCACCCGAGTTTCCGGTCTCGGCCACCACATGATGATCTTGAATCGTGCTGATCCACAACGAACCCGTCATGCTCGTCATCGCGTCTCCTCCGCGCTCACTGCTCTTCCGGTATGGGCCTGCGCGCCGGCAGGCGAGGGTGATGCCGGCATGATGGGGCGCACGCACGCCCTCACGGGATGGTGTGCTGGTGTGGCGGCGTCCGTCATTCTGGGCCACGACGACGTGGGGGAGGTGGTGCTGTTCGGTGCCACCACGGCCGGGTTCGCGTTGTTGCCCGACCTGGACCATCCGAATGCTCGCGCTTCCCGGCTGTTGGGCATCGTCACCCGGGCGTTGTCCCGGCTGTTGCGTGCCCTGTCGGCGGGCGCGTACCGCCTCGCCCAGGGTCCTGGTGACGACCCGTCCCGCACCGGAACCCATCGGCATCTGACGCACACGGCCGTATTCGCCGTGGCCATCGGCGTGGCCACGGCGGTGGCCACAGCGGCCGGCGGGCCATGGGTCGCCGCCGGGGTGGTGCTGCTGGGCCTGCTGCTGGCCGAGAACGCACTGGGAGACTGGCTCTTGCCGATCACAGCGGCGTCGGTGGTGATGTGGGTGGTCAACACCGATCCCGCCACGGCTTTGGCATCAGTGTCGGGATGGCTCGGGATCGCGGTGGCACTGGGGTGCGTGGTGCACTGCCTCGGTGACGCCATCACGGTGTCCGGATGTCCGTTCCTGTGGCCGATACCGATCGCCGGAGAGTGCTGGTACGAGATCGGCCCGCCGTCCTGGCTGCGTTTTCGTACCGGATCGACCGTCGAGACCTATCTAGTGGCTCCAGCGTGCACGTTGGGCGGGGTGCTCTTGCTGCCCGGTGTGACCGAGCTCGTGCAGCCGTGGACCCAAGCCCTGGCTGAACGATTGCTGGCGAACTAGACGAGTTGCAGCTGGACCCGCGAGCCCGCAGGTGCGTCGTCGAGGCGTTGGCGGCCTACTGTCAGGGCCTGTTTCTTGGATGTGCCAGCATGCTCGGTGCTGCCTCCGAGGGCGCCTGGTACGTCGCCGGTGAGCAACTGCGCCACCTCGACGCTCGGCTCGCAAGGGCGCTCGACGGTGACAACATTGTGACGGTAATGAACCGAATCTCGGAAGTGCTTCGGCAAACACGTACTCTCAGGATCACAGTCGACGAACTCCGTGCGCAAGCAGCCCTGCTCCGCCAGCTCCGCAACTACGGTGTCCATCCTCGGTCCGACCATCTCGAGCGCTACTTCACCGATTCGGGCGCGGCCATATTGTTGATGGAGACTCACACGTATCTCGGCCGGCTTACTGATGCCGTCTCCACCTGCCTTACCGATCATGATGAATCGGCTGAGGAGTGAACATTCCGAAAGACTCGCCGTGTTGCCAACGACATCTGCAGCTCCAGGGCGTGGTCGTACAGCGCGGCTAGCCAGCCGCAGCGCGAGCCGCTTACCAAGATCGCTCTGATCCGCGGTGACTTACGAAGACACCTCTGGCTTCTCAGTCCGAACCGTAACGTGATCGCATCAGATGCGACCGAGCGAGCCGCCACCAAGCACCCGTGCACGACTCCTCGCCATCGGGTGAGCAGTTGCGCCTTGCGGTGCGAAACGCGTTCGGCCCGTCAAGCGAGGAGTTGGGTTTGCCTGACGGAGTAGCCGAGCCTTTCCACACACCCGTGCGCGCTCGAATGACGACACTGGACAACATAGATCGTTGCCCCGACCGAGGGGGCGAATTACCTGACACGCGGGGGATGCTTCTTGATTGCGTTACAACGTCCCGCGCGATGTAATCTTCCCGGTACTGATCATCAGGAACGTAAATGCCGCACGCAAGAGGGGCCATATGACGCCGCCGGCCGGGCCTGGCCAGGCCACCGTGCTCAAGAGCCACTATGCGCGCGTCGGTACAGGCCCGGTTGCGTTCCTCGACGAGACGTACCACGTCGAACGGGACGGTCGGCGCCGTTTCTACGTAATGGCCGCCGTGGTCGTCCTGCACGACGATCGAGACCCTCTCCGCAATGAACTCGACAATCTGGTCCCTGACGGGTGGTGGCACACCACCGACGAACTACGGACGAATGAGGGACGCGAGCATGCCCGTTCCCTTCTCCAGACGTTCCGCATCCCTGACGAGGCGTGTGTGGTCGTCGACAAGATCTCAGTGGCCGAAGACGACAAGGACGGTATGCAGGCTCGGGGAGCCGTCCTCGGCAAACTTCTAGACGCAGTGCATTCCGCCGAATCCGGATTGCACCCGCGGGTGAACTTGGCTGTGATCGAAGAGCAGCGAGAGGCCCGTAAGAACAACTTCGACCGATCTGTCAGGAAGCGCCTCATCACCGAGAAGACGATCAGCGAGTCGATGGCGCTAGTGGCCGTGTCACCGGGCTCCGAGCATCTGCTGTGGCTGCCCGATCTGGTGTGCAGCGCCTACCGGCAGAAGATGCTGTTACAACACACGGACCTTTTCAAGGAGATCGAGGAGCTGACCCACGTCGTTCAACTCCAGTAGAAGAGAGCAAACCCCCGGCTGCCGTAGCTACACCGGGGGCCAACCTGACTTACGAACCCGTAGGTAAGAAGTCCAAGTCTTTGCTATTAGATAGTTTAGCCCGTCGCGTGTCACTACGACAACCTCCCGCGTTGACTCATCTGATGATGCCCGTGTCGGATCACTGGTGGAGCTCACGACTCCAGCCTCGTCCGGTCGTTCGTCGATGAGGTTCGTTGGGCGGCCTCGAGGCTCATCGTGTCGCTAGCGCCTAACCCTGGTCAGCGCGACAACGAGCGCGGCCGAACCTGGGATGAGCTGGGCTTTGGAATCACCACGTGGTGAACTGCGACACGACCACAGCCTCGTGACCGGCGGTCACTCGGTCTTACTCGTACAACGGCGGTAGATTCACGACGCGTGCAGACGGGTTCGTCGCGCGATTCCTGCACAATGGTCCGTGACCAGCGAGGACCCGAGACGCCGAGACGAGGTATGGATGAACGACTACGACAACGAGGATGAGGTCGAGGTCGAGGTCGTCGAAGGCCGGTTCGCACGCGTCCTCCATACCTCGGACTCGCCGCCGACCGTGTACTTCAAGCTGGGCGACGGAACCGTCGGCCACGCCACCAGCAACCAGCCGATCGCGTTCGAGACCGGTTCCGTCGTGTTCGTCTCCGACTCGTCGATGCGGTCAGCTCCGGACGATCTATGGAACCCCGAGCCCCAGATCGCGGTCGTCCGCCTCAAGCTTGACGACATCACGATCGTGGACACTGGCGGCCGATGGATCGAAGTTCCCACCGTCGACACCGTCGAGTACGGGCGCGGCAACACGGTGCACGTCACCAAGGAGGACGGAGTTCTGCGGAAACTCGACGACGAGCCTCTGCGCTTCATCGAGTTTCCGGACCTCACCGACGAGGTCGTCACGAAGTTCAAGATCCCCGCGCCCAAGGAATCATTCGACAACCTCGGCGGTCTCGACGACGTCATTGAACGGGCGAAGGAGCTGATCGAGGTTCCGTTGGAGTACGGCAATGTCCTAGAGAAGATCGGAGCTCGGCCGATCCGTGGCGTCCTGTTAACGGGCCCGTCGGGAACCGGCAAGACTCTGTTCGCCCGCATCATGGCGGCACAGAGCGGTGCTACCTTCTACTTGATCAATGGGCCCGAGATCATGAGCAAGTGGTACGGGCAGAGCGAAGAGCTGCTCCGCATGATCTTCGCCGACGCCCGCAAGCAGCGATCCATCGTGTTTTTTGACGAGATCGACAGCGTCGCGGGACAGCGGACGGATACGGCAAACGAGGCATCGAACCGGATCGTTGCCACGTTGCTCACGGAACTCGACGGGTTCAGCGCCGGGGAGCACGAGCTGATGGTGCTCGCGACCACGAATAGACCCGAGGACGTCGACGAGGCCATCCGACGACCGGGACGGTTTGATTGGCAGATCCACTTCTCGCTGCCGGATTTGGCGGGCCGCACCGACATCCTCCGCAAAACGATGAAAGGCAAGCGGGCAGCGGATGATCTGCCGCTGGAGGCGATTGCGACCCAATCGGAAGGGTGGAGCGGCGCGGAGCTCAACAGCATCTGGACCGAAGCTGCGCTGTTGGCGGTGCAGGACGGGCGCGAGCAGATCGAGATCGAGGACTTCTTCGGCGGTTGGGAGCGCGCCGTTGCACAGCGGGCCGTGCGCGCCCAGACGACGCGACGGGGTGGACAGTGACAAGGTTGGGGAACTGGTTCCGCCGTCAGGTGCGGCGCTGGCGGTGGCGGAAGGATGCGAGGGAATCCGCGGATGTAATCCGAGAGTTCGTGTACCTCGACGAGGTGAGCGTGTTCAGCCTGCTCGCATCCAAGGACGGGATGATAGCCACCGAGGTCACCGATACCCACGCGTCCACGCTCATGGCCGAGACATCGGGCTCGTACAGCGCGTCGGCTGGGGTCGCCAAGGCGGGTGGTACCGCCAAATCGCATGCGTCGGACACCCGCACGACGCAGGTGCTGCGCAAGGCCATCATCCAGTCGACATTCAGGGATCTGTACCGAAGGGTCCGCGACACGCTCGTGATCGCGCCCACACTGGCCGGAGATCCAGCCCCGGCGTGCAGTGCGGTCGAGGAATTCAAACCCGATGGGCCCGCGGGTGGATCCTGGATCCGTCGACCCTGCGGCGCGGCCATCTGATCGAGCTCACGGTTGAGCTCGAAGCTGAGCCGCTGTTCCAGGCCCGCACGGTCGTGAGGACGTTCTTCGACCTCTTCGAGCAGGACCAGGCGACCTTCGGTATCCCGGACATGGCCGGGCTCAAGGACGCCGCCGTGCTCAGTCGGATGATCGAGAAGCTTGGAGCCGGGCTCGTGCCCTTGCGGGCGAAGGCCCGGGACTACGTCGTCGTCACGAAGGACGACGGAACCGAGCTGATCGTGCATCGAGATGTCGTCGCGAACCTCGGGCCGACAGTCAAGGCTACGCCGCTGTACCTGGTGGGTGTCGCCGAGGAGACGCTGTTCTGGAAAGACATCCGCAGCGTCGTGTTTGCGCGCTCCGAATTCCAGGTCCTCGCCCGTGTCCTCCGACCCGATCTTCAGACCAAGTGGACTCCGCTCAAGCTCGTCGACGTCCTCGCACGTGTTGCACCCCAGTTCCACGATGTGCTGGAGATGATGAATAACATGGTGCTGGACACGATGGCGCAGAGGGCAGCGTCGACTGACAGCTCGGACAAGGTCCGGCTCGTGCTTCGCGAGTACGCGGAACTGATCGCCGAGGAGTTGAACGTCTACCTCGATCCCGCTGACCCCGGCCTCATGCCGCTGCTAGAACCGCCGGACGGGCTGCAGCAAGGATCAACGGTGAAGCAGTGGCGACTGGCGATGGAACCAGTCGCTAACCACGTTGCGACCGTTGCCGGCAAGACCGTAGACGCGCAAGTCGCTGCCAGGCTCCGGGTGCTAGCGCAGATGAAGCACGGTCTCAGCGCCATCGACACCCGCCCGGGAACAGATCTGTCCTCCATGTCGACGGAGACCAAGGACAAGGGCTACCTGCTCGACACCGAGATCATCGCTATCTATTGGTAGGCACGGCTGCCCACAGTTTGGCGGTGAGGTAACCGTTGGCAAGTTGACATTGCCGAGGCGTCAGATTTGAAGAATCAAAGAAGAAGCGCTGGGGGATAAGTAGCAGCGTCCGGGTCATCTGCGATCTGCACTTCGAGGACTACCGACCGAGGTGTTACTACGCTCACACCTCGGCGGTGATGGAAGATCCGCACAGGCTGGGCGGGCGCAACAACCCCATCGCAGACGCTCTTGTCAGCAGCGACGCCGGCAAGGCCGTGCCGACCGTGGGGTGTTCGTGGCTGCGAACTCCTCTTCGAGGCGAGCGACCTCGCGCGGGGGCGTTTACCCGGATTGCGCGGCACGCTGCTGGCGACTTACCGGTGGCCGGCTGATTTTGCACCTCGCCGACGAGACGAGGGACCCGCCGGAACTCATCGCCTAACGCCTAACGTCCGAATCTGTGGCACGGGGTGTGGCACGAATTCATGATCATATAGTGATTTCAGGGCCTCATGAGGATCGCTGTGTGGGCAAAATCGCAGGTAGAGGCCATGTCTGTTCTCGTGATCTCTCCTCGTAAGGCGGCGACTCCCCGATCAAGCGAGGCTAGGCTGACGGCGTGACGTTCGACAGGTGGCTCACCTACTTCCGCGACAACCCCGCCAGGCACGAAGCGATCGAGGCACGAATCGACTGGGACTCCGCCGCCACGGTGAGCCAGCGCTCCAGACGGGCGTTCATCCGTTCGTTCTAGCGTTTCGAGCTCGGAGAGAGCGGGGACGGCGAACGTCTGCTGGCCAAGGCCGAGCAGGCGGGCGACCCGGTTTACCTGGCCGCCTTGCACCTGCTCGTCGACGAGGAGCAAAAACACTCCGCGCTGTTTCGGCGCGGCCTCGAGCATCTCGGAGCGTCGCCGCTCGACTCACATTGGTCAGACGAGGCGTTCACGAGGCTGCGCCGCGCGCTGGGCCTGCGCACGGAGCTCGCGCTGTTCCTGATAGCCGAGTCGGTTGCCATGCCGTACTTCGCGGCGCTGGCAGATTCCGCTCCCGATCCCGTACTGCGCTTGATCGGACTGCGCATTGCCACGGACGAGCGCAATCACATCCGGTTCCAGATCGACGGCCTCCGGGAGAGTTTGCGTCGCACACCTAGACTCCTGCGAACGATGATCGTCGTCGCATGGTGGCCGATCGCTGTGGGCGCGGCCGCGGTGATCCTGGTGGACCACGGCGCGGCGCTTCGATCGTGCGGGCTGAGCCCGATCACCTACTGGCGAGCCGCTGTGAGGCAGTTCCGGGACGCCGTTCGGGGTGTGCTCAGATCTGCGCGCCATCCGCCGCTAGGCCCGTTGACCTAGCCGAAATTGGCTTGAGCGGCCTCGTTCGCAGCAACCATGATGTTCGGATGCTCGACGGTGTGCGCAGGGATGGACGCGCCGGGATCGACGCTTCTCTTGTGAAGCGGTTGGTCGGCGCGCAGTTTCCGCAGTGGCGTCACCTTCCGGTGACACCGGTCGAGGTGGACGGATGGGACAACCGGACCTACCACCTCGGTGACGATATGAGTGTGCGCCTGCCCACGCACGAGTCCTACGAGCCGGCCGTCGACAAGGAACACCGCTGGCTGTCGGTCCTGGCGCCGGAGTTGCCCGTACCCATTCCCGTTCCGCTGGCCAAGGGAGTGCCCGATGAGGGCTATCCCTTCGAGTGGTCGATCCGGCCGTGGCTGGACGGTGAGACCGCGAGTTACGAGCGCATCGATGACCTGTCCGCCTTTGCCGTGTCGGTCGCGGAGTTCATCCGAGCACTGCAGCGGATCGACGCCAGCAGCGGCCCGCAGGCGGGTGCGCACAGCTTCTACCGTGGTGCGTCGCTCGTGCACTACGACGACGAGACTCGTCGATCGCTCGACGTGTTGGACGGCATGGTCGACACCGACCGAGCTTCGGCAGTCTGGGAGACTGCGCTCGACGCCACGTGGCACGGCGACCCGGTATGGTTCCACGGCGACATAGCTCACGGAAATTTGCTGGTCAAGGACGGCGCCTTGGCCGCAGTCATCGATTTCGGCACGGCTGGCGTCGGCGATCCCGCGTGCGATCTGGTGATCGCCTGGACCCTGTTCTACGGTGCGAGTCGGCAGGCCTTCCGCTACGCCGTCGACCAGGACGAGGCGACGTGGGCGCGCGCACGGGGCTGGGCTCTGTGGAAGGCTCTGCTCACGCTGGCCGAGAACGTGAGTACGGACAACGAGCTGGCAAGCCGCAACCATCGCGTCATCGACGAGATCCTCGCGGATCACGATCGCACCGGCTGACACCGATGCGGCTCCTCTCGCTCGGCCTTCCGGGCTTCCGGTGAGTGACTTTGATGCCGAAACGTGCATTTATTCGCGGATCGGGCGGTGTTTTCGCACGTCTGGGTATCGAAGTCGGCACGGTGCGGGGATGAACAGGCGCGGGCAGGCGCGAGGATGGGGGTGGGCCGGCCCCTCGGGGACCGGCCCACCGTCGCACGAGTGGCGGGCATCCACTGCCGGCGTGCTACATGTCGGCACCACCCCGATCGAGTTCGGCGCCACCATCGGTGGAGCCGAACGTGCCCTCCGGCCCGGCCGGATCGGGCAGCTCTCTGGGTAGCCCGGGCACCTGCCTACCGGGGACGCCGTTGACCGACTCTGTCGAGTAGGCGAACGTCAGCTGCGCGAACGCGATCAGGTCGCTGTTGACCTCCAGCGCGTGCGGGTGCACGTTGCCGAACGTGTCGCAGGCCTCGTGGTAGCACTGGTCGAACTGCTCGCCGGCCGTGCCGCCCCAGATCGCCTCCTGCTCGGGCGTCTTGACGACCTCCGCTCCGGTGAACAGGCCGCCGGACGGGATGCCGTTCTCGATGAACGCCTGGTAGTCGCTGCGCCCGGAGAACTCGGCATCGTCGTACGGCTCGTCGATCCAGGTGTAGTACGACTCGTACAGATCCTCGATCGCTTCCGATCCTTCCGGCACCGGGACTGGGGCCTCGAAGGTGGACTGGTCGGCGTCGTAGGTCATCTGCACGTGGTTGGGCGAGCCCACCATGTCGTAGTTCAGATACATCGCGATCCGGTCGAGCTCCTCTTGAGGCAGCTCGTCGATGTAGGCGGTCGAGCCGATGAGGCCCCGCTCCTCGGCGCCCCACCAGGCAAAGCGCAGCGTGTTGTGCGGCCGGATCTTGGCCATCTCCAGCGCCGTTTCCAGGATCGCCGCCGACCCGGAGGTGTTGTCGTTGATGCCCGGCCCGTCGGTCACGCTGTCGAGATGAGCTCCGGCCATGACGACGTTGTCGGGATTCCTCCCGGGCAGTTCGGCGATGACGTTGACGTCGGTGCGGGTTTCGGGCTCGACGACGTGCACGCGAGCGGTCGAGCCGGGCTGGGCGAGCTCCACGCCGTTGCCGAAGCTGGCCCCGACGACCGGGATACCGACATCGGCGTCCCCGAGCGTCCCGACGATCAAGCCCTCGCGGGTCGGGTCGTTACCCTGGTTGAAGATGACGACGGCCTCGGCGCCGGCCGCCTCGGCGTGCAGCGCCTTGGTGGCGAACGTGCACGCTCCTCGCTGGATCAATGCGATGTCGGAGGGGCCGCTGAAGTCGAGCCCGTCGAAGTCCGATGCTTCGCAGCCGCTGGTCGAATCGCGCGGCGGTTCGAGGGCCAGGTCGACGGGGATGACGTCTCCGGTGACATCGCCGGCGCCGCTGCCGGTGAACGCGCCGGTCTCGTAGTCGCCCTCCACGGGAGCCAGCTGTTCGAGCACCGCTGGGAAGATGAAGTCGAACTCGAACTCGTCCAGTGTCACCTCGTAGCCGGCGTCTTCGAGGAGCTCCGCCACGTACGTGACGCTGTCGGCGTATCCCTGGGTGCCGGCTGCCCGAGTGCCCGGGTAGTGCGGGTCGTCGTTGTTGTCGGCGATCTTCTGGAACTGCTCCTGATGCTCGCGGACGTCATCGAGCGTCACGCATTGGAGCAGCTTGCGGTACGTGTTGTTGGTGCGATCGGCGCACCTGGTGTCGGATGGCTCCGCCGACGCGGGCGTGGTGGACGCGGGCGCTGACGCCAGCATCGTCCCGACGAGCCCCAATCCGGCCGCGGCAGCAAGTGCCGCGGCCGGATGCCGGGACCGTCGAGTCGCACAAACAGTCATGGCGACCTCCTTGTCGCATCGTTCGGCCGTGACCGACGTCACGGAACGAGGACAGAACGGACTTACCGTAGCCGTGGAACGAAGCGAGCGTAAGGGGCCGAAGGATTATCGAAATGCTGGCAGAACCGCCGATGTTGTGCTGCCAGTGGTAGGCTGTCGGCTAGCCGGCGGCAGTGTTTGTGGGCGTTATGCCTTGAGCAGCTGTTCGCTCAGTTCCCAGAGTCGTTGGGCGGATAGCGGGTCGATGGCATGCGGCATGACGTCGGACGTGATGATCTCTTCGGTACCGAAGTTGATGGCCGCCGGGCCGTCCGCCAGCGGTGAGATGTCGTTGTCCTTCAGGTAGACGCCACCGATTTCGGCTAGCAGCGGGCTGGTCGCCGCGAACACGGTGGTGCTTGCGCCCTGTTGCGGTGTCTTCTTCTCGCGGTCGGGGTCGATGACCGGTTGACCAGACTCGTCGATCAGTCCCATGGCCGCTTCCATGGCCCGCTTTTGATCCTCGGGCAGCGAGCGCCCCAAACTGGTGCTGATGACTACGCCTGGGTGGACGGCGTAGCCGCGGATTCCTTTCTCGGCCCATCGCCGATCCAACTCGACGGCAAACAGGACATTGGCGGTCTTGGACTGGCCGTAGGCGAGCATGCCGTCATAGCCGGTCGTGAAATGCGGGTCGTCCCAGCGGATGTCGGAGAGCTGGTGGCCACCGGATGACACGTTGACGACTCGGGCGCCGTGCGCGGCATGCAGTGCGGGCGCCAGGCCCAGGGTCAGCTGGAAATGGCCGAGATGGTTGGTCGCGAATTGTGATTCGTAGCTGCGCGCATCTCGAACGAGCTCGCCGCCCCCGATGCCGGCGTTGTTGACCAGGATGTGGAGCGGCCGACCGGAGTCGAGGTAGCTGGCAACGAAGGTGTCGATGGACGCCGGGTCAAGGAGGTCCAGCTGGTCGATGTCGACGCGCTCGATCCCGGTCAGTGCGCCTGCTGCCCGGTCCGGGTTGCGGGCGCCTACGGTAATGGACGCGCCGGCCTTGCTGAGCGCTCGGGTGGCCTCCAGGCCGAGACCGGAGCTACCGCCGGTGACGATGACATTTTTGCCGGTCAGGTCGATGCCCTCGAGGACCTCGTCGGCCGTCGACGCGGCGGTGAATCCGGTTCCGATGGGATGTTGCTTGTGTGCCATGCGATTAGTCCCTAGTGGTGGTGCTGTTCTGGCTGGAATGCGGCCGGGGCGGCAGTGTGCCCGGGAGACCCGAGGTCCAGGGGAGCTCAGGCGGCGGAGGTCCCGAGCGGTTGAGGGCCGGGGAAACGTAGGCAGCCCCGTCGCGCGGGCCGAGGTCGGAACCGTGCGGGGCTCGACACCATCGCACCCATGCCGTAGCGCTGGGCGACGGGCAGCACCTCGGCGCCAAGAGCGTAGGGCCTGACCTTGATGCCGGTGCGGCCGAGGGCGCGGTACTGCATGCGGTTTCTCCTGAGGTAGTGGTGGAGGCGTGTGAACGCACTGTCGATGCCGTATCGTGGATTAAACGGAACGCTCTTCCAGAAATATACGGAACGACGTTCCGGAAAGCAAGCGAAGGAGAGGCGTGGAAGAGAACACAGCGTCGACCGAGGTCGAATCGTCCGGCTCGGCGGGTCCGCGTGAACCCGAACGCGCACGGCGCCGGTTGCGCGCTGACGCGCAACGCAACATTGACTCCTTGCTTGAAGCAGCGAAGGCCATCTTCGGCACGTCAGGCGTGGACGCGCCCGCGAGGGAGATCGCCGATCAGGCCGGCGTCGGAGTCGGAACGCTGTACCGGCACTTCCCGAAGCGCTCGGACCTGGTCAAGGCCGTCTTCCAGCGTGAGGTGGATGCCTGCGCCGACGCGGCCCCGGCGCTCGCCGCGGCACACGTGCCGGGAGTGGCGCTCGAGAAGTGGCTCTACCGGTACGCCGAGTTTCTCGCGGCCAAACGAGGGCTCGCATCAGCACTTCACTCGGGTGATCCGGCGTTCGATGCCTTGCCCGGATACTTCAAGCAACGACTTGAACCCGCCGTGCGGTCACTGCTCGAAGCCGCCACAACGAGCGGAGAAATTCGCGCTGACATCAGCCCGAACGATCTCCTGCACGCCGTCGCCAGCCTGTGCCGTCCCGTCGCGGACGACGGAGTCGCATACAGCCAGCGCATGATCGGGCTCATCGTCGATGGATTGCGCTACGGCGCCGAAACGAGCCGGCCTCGCTCCTGAGGTCGTGGGAAGCAGCACAAGCACGTCCCCGTGCCGCCGCCCAGGTCACGGCAGTACATGCCGCGCTGGCGGCGCTGCGCGATCGACGAGGTCAGGGTCCGGGCGCTCGTTGGATCACGGTGAGCTGGGTTCTGTCGATGACGCATCTCGGCATGCTTGAGTCGAAACGATCGTTGGGCGTGGCCGATCTCGTGACGCTGCTGCGGGCGAATCTGCCCGTCATCGCCGGGGGAGATGCACGCTGCCGTAGCAGCGGCGGCACTGGTCAGTGACGTGGTGGACGATCGCCTCGCGCGTCGGCTCGGGACGGTAACGCCCTTCGGCCGGGATGCCGACTCCCTCGCGGATGCCGCGTTCTGGATCTGGTTCGTGCTGCGTCATGAGCCGAATCGGCACGTGCGCGTGCTCGCGCTCGGCGCGTGGGCTGTCCCGGTTGTCGTCGTAACGGCCACCAGTATCGTTCGCGGGCGTATAATAGATACACCACGTCCAGTGCTGACGAGGCCTGCGGCGGCGATGCAGGCGGTGCTGACCGTCCGCGCGATGGCACCCTCCCGGCGGGATTGAATCCGGGGCCTCGCGCACGGCCCGCGGCACATACGCGATGCCTGCCCGCGAGCCGGAGCAAGGACTTGACCTTCCAGCGGCTGGAAGCCGAATCGTGGTTATAGGGCCGGCTGTCGACGGCCGGCACCAGCGCAGGAAGGACGATGGAAATGACACTCGAGACGACGTTGAAGATCACCGGGATGCATTGCCAGAGCTGCGCTCAGCGTCTGAGCCAGAGGTTGGAGCGCCGCGACGGTGTGATCAAGGCAGACGTGGATGTGGCGGGCACGGCGAAGGTCCGCTACGACGAGAATCGCGTCAACGCCGAGCAGCTCGGCCAGGTCGTGTGCACGGCCGGGTTCGAACTCGTCTGATGCTCCGGGTCCCGGAGCGCGAGGACGAGAACGCGTCCACGTCGACAGATCCGGCTGCCGTGCCGCGCCGGGGCGCCGTCGCCGTCGATCAGTGCCCGGCTCGGAACACTTCGATCCCGCATCGCGGTCCGGGCGCCTCGGCCATGCGCTGGTCTGCGGTAAGCACCGTGGCCTGGAGCAGTTCTGCCAGGGCTACGTAGGCGGCGTCGTACACGGTGAGCGTGTCGCGTAGTTCCCAGCATCGTGGCGGCAAGGAGCGATGCGATGCGCGGCTGATAGGCAGGGCATCCAGGTCGGCGAGGGCCAGTTCGGCTCGACGGGTTATCGAGAGTTCCGTTGGCGTGTTGGCGTCGTAAAACTGAGCCCACTTCGATGTCCAGACGTGCGGGAAATCCGTCGAATCGGCGAATACGCGCTTGTCTCAACATCGAAGTGGCGACGTGGGCCGGATCAGCGTGCAGGATCGTCGCCGCCTTCCTCGTCGAACGCGGCGAGTAGCTGCCGCACGACGCGGCGGGCATCGTGGAGGTCGTCCGGGCTCAGCCCGGTGCGGTCGAGTAATGCCGTGCGCGACGCCTCCGACTGCCGGAACAGCTCTTCCATGACGTGTTTGCCCTGCTCGGTGAGGGCGACGAGCGATGAGCGCTCGTGATCCGGGTTGGGCTGCAACGAGACGAGCCCGGCGTCGGTGAGATCGTTGACGATTCGCTGCACGCTCTGCCGTGTCAGCCCGAGCCGCCGGGCGATCGTGGGGACGTTGAGCGCGTCCTCCGACACGACGCTCATCACGTGCCAGCGGGCCGCCGTCTGACCAAGGGATCGAGCAATCTGCTCGCTGGTCTCGCGCGAGCGGCCGGCGAGTTCGAAGACGTCGGCGATGAGTAGCCGGTACGCCTCCAACCGTTCGTTCATGACGACCCCTAACTTGACAGTACATTGTCATAATGACAGTATACTACCAAAATGCTGAATGATTCGAGGAGCATCATGATCTTCCGCTTCTGGCACGGCTGGACATCTCCCGACAACGCTGACGCCTACGAGCAGCTGGTGGACCAGAAAGTGGTGCCCAGCATCATCGAACGCGGCATTCCCGGTCTGCGGCACGTCGACATCCTGCGCCGGAGGAGCCAGGAACATGGAGACGAGGTCGAGTTCGTCACCGTCATGACGTTCGACGATTGGGCGGCCGTCGAAGCCTTCGCCGGGCCGGGTGGCACCACCTCCTTCGTTCCCGAGGCTGCCCGGGCATTACTGAGCAGCTTTGACGCGGATTCCCAGCACTACGAGCTGGTCGGCTCGCACGAGGCGCGGGCACCGCGGTAGACGACGAGTAAAGGCAACCTCTTGGGTCTGCGGAACGTCCAGACCCCGATCTGGGCCTCTGGACGTTCCGCAGACCCAAGAGGTCACGCTGACCAAGATCAGGAACGACGCGGGGGAGGGCCGGAGCTGCCGCCGACGACCAGCCGGCACGGCAAGAGTTCCTGGGTGGGAGGCGGCGGATCGTCGCCCTCGGCGTCGAGCTGGTCGAAGAGCATCTGCACACCCAGCCGGCCGAGCTCGGCGCTCGGCGGTTCGAATGTCGTCAGCTTGGGCCGCATCATTTCGGTCACCTGCGTCGACGAGACGATCGACACGAGCGAGAAGTCGTCGGGCACCGTCCATCCGATCTCGTCGAGCGCGTCGATGACGCCGACGACGGCGCGCTCGTTCATGACGACGAGCCCGGTGAGCTCGGGGCTGCCCGCCCGCAGCTCGTGAAAGGCGGCCCGGCCGGCGGGAGCGTTATCGTCACACAGCCGTTCGACATGCACGAGACCTGCCCCGGAGGCCGCGTGCCGGAAACCGTCGGCGGCGCGCACGGTCGGCCCGTAGCCGACGGAGAACGCCGACGGCGAGTGGTTGAGGAAGCCGACACAACGGTGCCCCAGGCCGGCCAGGTGGGCGATCGCGTCGCGTGTCGTCTGCTCGAAGTCGATATCCGCGTAGCTGATCGAGCCGGGCTCGCGTGGCCGGCCGATCATGCTGAACGGGATGCCCGCCTGGGCGAGCAGCTCGACCCGCTCGTCGTCGAGCCGCACCTCCATGACGATAGCGCCGTCGATCAGGCCCTGGCCGGTGAGCTGTTCAAGGTCGTGGACGTTTCGCAGCTCGCTGGGGGAGAGGATCAAGTGGTACCCGCGTTCACGTGCCGCGTCGGCCGCACCGGTGGCGAACTCCATCTCGGTGACGCCCAAGCCCCGTTCCGGCGTAGGGAAGAGCAACGCCAGGATGTTGGTGCGCTTGCTGGCCAGGCCGCGAGCGAGGGCGTTCGGGCGGTAGCCGAGCTCTTCCATCGCCTGGAGAATGCGGCGCCGGGTGCCGTCCGATATCGCCCGGGTCCCGTTGAGCGCGTACGAGACCGTGCTCAGTGCGACGTCGGCGCGCTGGGCGACGTCGATCATCCTAGGCGGCACGGCGACCATCCCGACGGGTTGTCCGGCGCGGTGGGTCGAAGGACCTCGATCCACGGGGCGCTTCCCGGTGTCTGAACGTCAACGATCACTGCCCATACTACCTCCTGCACGACGTCGAGGTGCCTCCCCGTAGCGTGCCTCGCCACAGGTGCTGACCTGCGGTTACGGGGTAGCGGTGGCGCGTGCGGCGTCGTGCTGGTGCGCCCGGGGCGCGGAACGCGGTCTTGACCTGATCGACATCCTGTGTGAGATTCGAAGCGCTTCGATACCGCGGCTCAGCCGCTGCGTGAGCGCGGGCGTCGTTCCGTGCTCGTAACGCGGCTCAGCCGCTGCGCGAGTGCGGGCCTCGGCTCCGTGCTCGCCTGTCGCTGCCGGCCTCGGCCGGCTCCGGCCTCGATCGAGAGGAACGTGAAGCCGATGGGACCCATCTCGCCTCGACAGCCACATCGCACTGGATCGTCGCCGGCAGGTCGCCGACGGGGACCGGCCAGACTGCTCGGATTGCTGGCCGTGCCCTTCCTCGCCGTGGGCCTGTTGCAAGCTCCCGGTGCGAGTGCGCAGGACGGTCCGCCGGCCGGCTCCCAGGACAGTCCCCCGGATGAGAACTACCCGTTCCGGGATCCCGAGCTGGCCCTCGACGAGCGGATCGACGACCTGCTCGACCGGCTGACGCTGGACGAGAAGCTGTCGTTGCTGCATCAATCGCAGGCGGCCATACCGCGCCTGGACATCCCGTACTTCAAGGCCGGAACCGAAGCGCTGCACGGCGTCGCCTGGTCGAACGACGTGAACGGGGACTGGGAGCAGGTGCTCGCCACGGAGGCCACCGTGTTCCCGCAGGCCGTCGGCCTGGCCAGCACGTGGGACCCGGATCTGATCGAGAATGTCGGTTCCGCCGTCGGTGACGAGCTGCGCGCCTACAACTCGATCGATCCCGAGCTGTGGGGCCTGCAGACGTGGGCGCCGGTTGTGGACCTGCTGCGGGATCCGCGCTGGGGCCGCAACGAGGAGGGGTACTCGGAGGATCCGCTGCTGACCGGCGCGATCTCCACCGCGTACGGCCAGGGTCTGTCCGGTGACCATCCCGAATATTTGAAGGTCGCACCGGTCCTGAAGCACTACTACGGCTACAACAACGAGGTGGACCGCAGCCTGAACTCGTCGAACTTGCCGCCGCGGGTGAAGCGCGAGTATGCCCAGGCCGCCTTCGAGCCGGCGATCTCGGCCGACGCCGTGACCGGGGTGATGGCGTCGTACAACCTGGTCAACGGCCGCCCGACGCACGTCGACCCCAGCATCGACGAGGTGGTCCGGTCGTGGACCGACAGGGATCTGTACAACGTGAGCGATGCGTGGGGCCCGCGCGCGCTGGTCGAAGCGCAGGGCTACTTCGACGAGCACGACGAGGCGTATGCGGCGCTGCTCAAGGCGGGGCTGGACGGGTTCACCGTGGACGGCAGCGACGCCGGCCCGACGATCGAGTTCCTGAAGTCCGCTCTCGACAAGGGCTACCTGACGGTCGCCGACGTGGACGAGTCCGTGCGCAACGTGCTGTCGATCCGGTTCCGCCTGGGCGAGTTCGACCCGGACGGCGGTCCGTACGGGGACATCGGCGCAGAGGCGCTGGACCGGCCGGAGCACCGCGAGCTGAACCGGAAGGCCGCGGACGAGGCGCTGGTACTGCTCGACAACGCGAACGGCACCCTTCCGCTCGATCCCGGCACGACGAACGACGTGGCGGTGGTCGGGCCGCTGCACGACACGCTGTTCAGCGACTGGTACGGCGGCGAGATGCCATACGAGGTGACCGCGCTCGACGGCATCACCGAGCGGCTCGGCGACGATGCCGAGGTCACCGGTGTCGAGGCGCTGGACCGGGTGCGGTTGCAGGACACGGAGACGGGCCGGTACCTCACCGCCACCGGCACCGGCGCGGACGACAACGTCGTCGCGTCCGAGGACGAGCGCGCGGCGGCGTCGCAGTGGGACGTCAACGAGTGGATGGCCGATTATGCGACGCTGCGCAACGCGGACACCGGCACGTACCTCACGGGCGACGGGGGCGTGTACCACACCGCGTCTGACGAGCCGGGCGGCTGGTATGTCCAGCAGCAGTTCCGGATGGAGGAGCAGGACGACGGTACCTATCTGATCCAGTACGTGGGTTACGACACGAACGAGGACTGGTGGTGGATTCCCGAGCACTACCTGACGGTGAGCGCGGACGGCACCGTCGGCACGGGTTCGAAGGCCGACGCGGCGCGGTTCGAGCGTGAGGTCGTGAGCAGCGGCGTCGACGAGGCCGTGGCCGCGTCCGCCGACGCCGACGCCGCGGTGGTCGTCGTGGGCAGCCAGCCGTTCGTGTACGGCCGCGAGATTCACGACCGCGAGACCCTGGCGCTGGGCCGCAGCCAGCAGGAACTCGTCGAAGCGGTCACCCGGGCCAACCCGAACACCGTTGTCGTGCTGGAGACGAGCTATCCAACGACGGAGGTGGACGCGGAGACGCTGCTGTGGACCACTCACGCGGGCTCGGAAACCGGGAACGCCATCGCCGGGGCGCTCTTCGGGGACACCAACCCGGCAGGGCGGCTGACACAAACCTGGTACTCCGGCACCGAGGATCTGCCGAGCATCCTCGACTACGACATCATCAACAGCGACATGACATACATGTACTACGACGGCACGCCGCTCTACCCGTTCGGCCACGGGCTGTCCTACACCACGTTCGAATACTCCGACCTGACGACGAACGGGAAGGCCGCCGGCGGCAACGGGCGGATACGGGTCAGCGTCGACGTGACCAACACGGGCGACTACGCGGGCGATGAAGTCGTCCAGTTCTACACCTCGCAGCAGACCTCACGTGACGAGGTGGCGGACAAGAAGCTGCGCGATTTCGAGCGGGTCTCGCTCGAACCCGGCGAGACCACGACCGTCCAGTTCGAGCTGCGCGTGCCCGAGCTGGCCCACTGGGACGTGACCCGCGAGACGTGGGTCGTGGAGCGCTCGGACTACGACCTGCTGGTCGGCGCGTCGTCGGCGGACATCCGGCAGGAGGCGACGGTGCGGGTGCACGGGGAGACCATCCCGCCGCGCAACCTCACGAAGCTGACCAGGGCGAAGAATTTCGACGGTTACTCGGGTATCGAGCTGGTGGACGAGAGCAAGGAACGCGGGACAGCCGTCGAGGGCAGCGACGGCGCCTGGGTCGAGTTCGCCGACGCCAAGCTCGGCCGGCACGCTTCGGAGTTCCGGGCGCGGGTGGCCAAGGGGAGCGAGGGGACGGGATCGATCGAGATCCGGCTGGACTCGCCGACCGGACCCCTGGCGGGCACGGCCAGCGTCGAGAGTACCGGTGACGTGTACGAGTACGTGACGGTGAACGCGTCGCTATCGGATGCCAGCGGCACGCGCGACGTCTACCTCGTGTTCGACTCCGACGTGCGGCTGTCCACGTTCTCCATCGAATGACGACCATGGCCACCGGCGTCAGGACACCCGGGGTCATGCCCTGGGTGTCCTGACGCCGGCTGTCATGCATCCTCGGCGTCACGTGCCGCCCGCTCCAGCCGGTTGCGGTAGCCGTCCCACCATTGCTGCTCGGCCGGGGGAATGTTGTCGTTGTCGATGCGCATCCCGACGGCACCGTCGATGAGTTCTCGGAGGATGTCGGCATGGCCGGCGTGCCGGTGCGTCTCAGCGATCATGTGAACGAGAATCCGGTGCAGGGTCACGTCGCTGCGCTCGTCCGGCCAGTGCGGCACGCGGCCGGACGAATCCAGGTCCAGCATGGTGATGGTCGTGTCGGCGTGCGCCCACACCCGGCGATACAGCCCCACGATGTCGTCGCGTGACTCGTCGGCGGTGGCCCACATGTCCGCGTTGTCCTCGGCGTCGTCCTCGATCCAGGGCAGCGGCTCGTCGAACGGTCTGCCGAAGGTGATGCCGAAGTAGCCCGCCTCGACGGTGGCCAGGTGCTTGACCATATCCAGCAGGTTGGTCCCCGTCGGGGTCAGGGGGCGACGGGCGTCGTACTCCGAGAGCCCGTCCAGCTTCCACAGCATGACGTCACGAGCGACCTGCAGGTAGCGGTGCAGATCCGCCTTCGGTTCCGGTGCGATCATGCGGCACAGCATCGCGCGACGGCGCCCGGCCGGCCATGCCAATTGTGCCGTCGACGCCCGTGTGATCGTCGACGGCCGTGTACACGTCCATGTCGGCGATCGTTGACGATCAGCAAGGGCATCGACATCTACGAGATCGTCCCGTAGGACACATCCCCGGCCGTAGCGCGGCGCGGCTCCTGTGCTTCGTCGCTCCCTAGGCGCGGCCCTGCCAGGTGCAGATGCATGCCTCGTTGCCTTCGGCGTCGGCGAGCACCCAGAAGGCCGGTGCCGCGTCGTCGGACACGAGGTGCCCGCCCGCGTCGATGGCCGCCGCCATGCGCTCCTCGGCGACGTCGTGAGGGACGGTGACGTCGATGTGGATGCGGTTGCGCTGCGGCCGGGGCTCGTCCATCTGCTGGAACCAGATGGCAGGGCCGATGCCGAGCGGATCGACGAGGTCGCCCTCTCCCTTGTCCTGGTACCCGAAGACCGCCTGCCAGAACGGCTTGACACTCGAGATGTCAAGGGCGTCGATCGCGATTTCGGTTGCCTGTGGCCGGTGCAGATCGGGTTGGATGCCGAGCTCTTCGGCAAGCTGGGAGATCTGTCGTGCCAGATTGATGTCACGCATGGTCAAGCCACCGACGTCATGACTGATCAGGCTGATGTGAACGGCGGGATATCGGAGATCGACATCGGGATGGTGGTTGGCGTCCTCGGCCAGCTCGGTGATCCTGGCGATGAATTCCGCGCCCTTGGCGAACGATCCGGTGCGGAAGGTGGCGTGGACCCTGTCCAGGAGCACGCGCCAGCCGGGGAGTTCTGCTTGGACGTCGACGTGCTGTAACAACTCGCTCATGTTCCGGACATTACCCATCTCGCCCGACAATGTCGCGGGTCAGATCGTGTCAGTGTGCTCCCGTGCGACACTCATATGCGGTTCTCGTCCGGGTGAAACGTGATGGCGTGCCCATCGCGTCAACAGGGGAGAGAACGACGGAGGGAGTGGCCGGGTGAGTAGCGGTACGGAAGGCTTCGGGGACTTCGCGGCAGCGTGCAGCGGCCCGCTGTTCCGTACGGCTTGGCTGCTGACCGGTGATTGGCACCTTGCGGAGGACCTGGTGCAGGAGACGCTGGGCAAAGTCTTTCGCCGATGGGGGCGGCTGGATCAGATCGAGGAGCCCATCGCGTATGCCCGAACCGTGTTGATGCGGACGTATCTGTCGCATCGACGGCGACGGAGTTCGGGTGAGCAGCCAGCGGAGACGGTGCCGGAGAGCGCGACATACGACGGCGATGTCGCGTTGCGGCTCACGCTGCTGGATGGCCTGGCCGAGCTCGATGCGAAGGATCGGGCCGTGTTGGTGTCGCGCTACTGGGAAGACCGCAGCGTCGAGGAGACGGCCGCGGAGCTCGATCTCTCGCCAGGTGCCGTGAAGTCGCGCAGCTTCCGTGCGCTGCAACGATTGCGTGCCGCACTGGGAGACAGCGGTGTTGGGGACATGTCCGCGCTTCATCGGTCGGCCTGACCAGACAGAGGTGATCACGGTGAGTATGGAGGAAGAGCTCAAACAGGCCATGCGCGCGGCGGCGAGCACCGTGGATCCACCGATCGATGATCTGGTGGCTGGCGGTATGGCTCGTGGCCGGCGGATGCGCCGGCGATATGTGGCGAAAGTCGCCAGCGGCAGCGTGGCGATCGTCGTCGGGGCTGCCAGCGCGGCGTTGGCCGTTCCGCAGCTGATGGATCGTGGCGATGATGGTGGCGATGTCGCCACCGCGCACGATGGCGATGGCGGCGTCGCCGCCGATGACGGAGATGACGGCCGATCGCTCGAGGACGAGTCGACGGGGGAGGAGTCGATCACCGATTCGCTGAGCTTGCCGGTCGAGGAGTACATGATGTCGGTGGACGAAGGTCTGCTGCTTCGGCGTGCACATGATCAGTTGGTTCAGGAGTGCATGCAAGAGCAAGGCTTTGCCTGGGAACCGCCGCGTCGTTCCGGCCTGTCGTTCGCCAGCGAGCTGCACCGCCGCTACGCCTTCGTGTATGAGCGAGATGTCGCGCGCGAGCACGGATATCAAAGTGTCACCCCGGACGGTGAGCTGATGTCCGACCCCCCGGAACCCGACGCGAGCGAGGAGGAACGACACGCTCTCGGGGGAAGCGGACCGCTCGGTGAGGAGCGGGAAGGATGCCTCGGCGACGCGGATACCGAGCTCGCCGGCGATGCCACGTTCTATCGGGTGGGGGGTTTCCGGCCACCGGAAGCCGTCGACGGCTTGGGCGAGAGCTATGTCCGCTCCCGTGAGGATGAACGTGTGCAGGAGGTCATCGCAGAGTGGTCGGCCTGTATGGCCGAGGAAGGACATGGCAGGGAGAGACCTGGCGAGTTTCCGACCGAGCTTGACATCAATAGGACGGAAGTGACGCCGGAGGAGATCGAGATCGCCCTCGCGGATGTGCGGTGCCAGGAACGCACCGGTCTCGTCCACGTGTGGTTCGAGGTGGAGTCCGAGATCCAGGCGGAAATGATCGAGGCGGATGCCGAGACGTTCGCCCGGATCGCTGAGGAGAAGGAGGTCATTCTCCGGCGGGCGGCCGAGATTCTCGAAAGCGACGTGGACGAGGGGCATCCCGAGTCGAGATAACACGAGCTGTAAAGAACCGACATTGTCGTGACCATCACCTCGATAATGTCGGTTCTCATCTCTCACGTTGTGGCAGTGCCTCGCGGGAGACGTGATACCGCAGGAGCCCCCGTCCTGCATTGGCTCAGGTGAGCGTCGGGAGTACGGTCCGTACGACACTCGGGATGTCGGGCAAACTGTCGGCCGAACCGACGTGTCGCCGGGTGGCCCGCTGGTAGGCCACGCTGACGGGCAGTAGTGCGGCGGCCGAGAGGTCCACCTCGGTCCGTACCCGGCCCATGCACCGCGACTGGCGTGGAATTCCGTAACGACCGGCAACGACACGTCGCTGACGCACGTGACCGGGCTCTCGCGGCGGGTGTCCCTGTGAGAGCGGCGATGCCCGGCCGGAACGGGCGATGCCCGGCCAGAAAGCTGTGCGATATCCGCTGGTTCGGCGAGCGTCATGGACGGGTGAGCGTTCGCATCCTCGTGCGCGTCGCGGAGTCTGGTTGTGGAACGTAGACGACGACGTGGACGTCGGGAACGTCGGAGGGAATCAGCCGGTGGTGTTCGAACAGGAGGTCCCCGACGTCGGGATGGTGAAAGCGCCGCTCGCGGGAGGCGAATCGCTCGATCCGGTGTTCTTCCCAGGCGCGGGCGAACTCGGGACTTTCGTCGAGCAATCGGCCGACGAGCGTGACGTGTGCGGGGTGGCCGAGTGACGGGCCGGCTTCGGCGCGATACTCGGCGACGAAGTGGCGGCTGGTGACTTCCCAGTCGGGCAGCATCTGCCGGACGTAGGGGTCGGTGAAGATCAGCCAGAGCAGGTTCCGCTGCTCCGGCGCCACCGTGGCAACGTTGGGGTAGAGGGCCTCGTAGGCGGCATTCCAGGCGGCAATGGTCCAGTCGGGGGACACCGCGAATGCGGGTGCGTCGCCCTGCGCGTCGAGGAGGCGCTGCAGGTGTGCGGGGGCCGCCACCGGAGCGAGCTCGGTGGAATGGTTCGGAGCGTAGCCGGCGAGCGAGAGCACGTACTCGTGCTCTGCTACCGAGAGCCGCATGTTGCGTGCGATCGAGTCCAGCACCTGGCGTGAGGGGTTGATCTCGCGCCCCTGTTCGAGCCAGGTGTACCAGGTGACGCTCACACCGGCGCGATAGGCGATCTCTTCGCGGCGTAGCCCGGTGACGCGGGTGCGCCCCACGGGTGGCAGCTGGAAGTCGGCACGCACCAGTTCCGCGCGACGTTTGCGCAAGAAGTCGCCGAGTTCGCGGCGTCGTTCGGTGTCCTGTCCCACGCCGGAATCCTATTACCGCCACTACTAGTAGTGCCGCCATCTTCCGATGACGCGGGGCCGGTGCGGCAATGGAGGCATGCCTGCACTTCGTTCCCAGACTGTCACTCATGGCCGCAACATGGCCGGCGCGCGCGCCCTGTTGCGCGCGGCTGGCGTCGACGGCGACGACTTCGGCAAGCCGATCGTCGCGGTGGCGAACAGCTTCGCCGAGTTCGTGCCCGGACATACACACCTGCAGCCGGTGGGCCGCATCGTCGCCGACGCGATCTCGGCCGCAGGGGGCATCCCGCGCGAGTTCAACACGATCGCGGTTGACGACGGTATCGCCATGGGTCACGGCGGCATGCTCTACTCGCTGCCGTCGCGGGACCTGATCGCGGACTCGATCGAGTACATGGTCGAGGCGCACTGCGCGGACGCTCTCGTGTGCCTGTCCAATTGCGACAAGATCACCCCCGGGATGCTCATGGCGGCGTTGCGGCTGAACGTTCCCACGGTGTTCGTCTCCGGCGGGCCCATGGAGGGTGGTACGGCGACGCTCGTCGACGGGACCGTGCAGAAGGGGCTCAACCTCATCAGCGTGGTCTCCGGCGCCGTCGCCGATACGGTCTCGGACGAGAACCTCACGCGCATGGAACAGAACGCCTGCCCGACGTGCGGTTCGTGTGCCGGCATGTTCACGGCGAATTCGATGAACTGCCTCACGGAAGCGCTCGGGCTGGCGCTGCCGGGCAACGGCACGACACTGGCCACGCACACCGCACGCCGGGACCTGTACGAGAAGGCCGGACACAGCGTCGTCGAGCTTGCACGCCGGTACTACGACGGGGACGACGGGCGGGCGCTGCCACGCAACATCGCCTCGCGGGAGGCGTTCGAGAACGCCATGTGCCTGGACATCGCCATGGGCGGCTCCACCAACACCGTCCTGCATTTGCTCGCCGCCGCTCACGAGGCCGGTCTGGGTTTCACGCTCGACGACATCGACGCCCTCTCGCGGCGCGTGCCGTGCCTGTGCAAGGTTGCCCCGAACGGCAGCTATCTCATCGAAGACGTCCACCGCGCCGGCGGCATCCCGGCACTGCTTGGAGAGCTCCATCGAGCCCAGCTGCTCAACACGGACGTGGGCAGCGTTCATGCCGACACCCTGGAGTCCTGGCTGGCCGAGTGGGACATCCGGGGTGCCGCACCGTCGGCCGCCGCCGTCGAGCTGTTCCACGCCGCACCCGGGTGCGAGCCGTCGGCCCGGGCCTTCTCCCAGTCGCGCCGCTGGCAGGACCTCGATCTCGATTCCCACCAGGGCTGCATTCGTGACATCGCGCACGCGTACACGCCGGACGGCGGCTTGGCGGTGCTGCGCGGGAATCTCGCCGACGACGGCTGCGTCGTGAAGACGGCGGGAGTCGACGAGTCCATCCTCACCTTCACCGGACCCGCCGTGGTGGTGGAGTCGCAGGAGGAAGCCGTCGACGCGATTCTGGGCAAGCGGGTCGCCGCCGGTGACGTCGTCGTGATTCGCTACGAGGGACCGCGGGGCGGGCCGGGGATGCAGGAGATGCTCTATCCCACGGCGTATCTGAAGGGCCGCGGTCTCGGCGCGGCCTGCGCGCTGGTCACCGACGGCCGCTTCTCCGGCGGGACCTCGGGCCTGTCCGTGGGGCACGTCTCGCCGGAGGCGGCAGCGGGCGGGGCCATCGCTCTCGTCGAGGACGGCGACGAGATCACCATCGACATACCGCGGCGCGCGATCACACTGCACGTCTCCGAGGAGACGCTGCGCGCTCGGCGCGCGCATGTGGAGGCCACGGGTGGGTACCGACCCGAAGATCGCAAGCGTCCCGTGTCGCCGGCTTTGCGGGCCTACGCCACGTGGGTGACCTCGGCCGACAGGGGAGCGGTGCGCGACGTGGAATCCGCCACTCCAGGCGATATGTCATGAAAAGTGATTCGCATGTTATGATTCCGTAATCTGCGGTCTTCGGGCATAGCTCGTGCGGTCGGCAGCGTGGCCGAGCCGTCGTGGCCTGGGGAACGTCCAGATGCCGCAGACGGGGGATGCCGGCGAGCGGAGTGAGCGCGAATCCATGGCTATGTTGCTGGCCGACCCATCGCGACGGCGGGTGTTGTCCACCTGGCTGGTGGTGTCGTCGGTCGGCGGGGCGTTGGTCTTCACCCTCGGCTGGCTGATCGCGGGTGCGGTACAGGAACGCTACGATCCGCGCAGCGACTACATCAGCTCATTGGCCGCGGTCGACGCGGCTCACCCCTGGATCGTGATTCTGGCCCTGGTGATGTTCGGCATCGGCGTGCTGTCGCTGGGCGCCGGGTTGCTTTACGTGCTGCCGGACTCGCTGGGCAGGGCCGGGTCCCTGGGCGTCATGCTGAGCGGCCTCGGCGTGATCGTCATCGGTTCGGTCCGGCACGATTGCGGCCTGCAATTCCCGGTCTGTTCCGCCAAGGTCAGCACGGGCGACGTCTCGCTGTACCACGAGGTGCACGACGTGGCGAGCGTGGCGACGTTCCTGATCGCCGGAGGCTCCCAATTGTTGATCTCGTGGAGTGTCGGGCGCTATGACGCGTGGCGTCGCATGCAGCTGCCATCCGTCTCCAGCGGCATCGTCACCCTCGTACTCTTCACGCTGATGAGCACCGAGGTGCTGCCCCACTGGCTGGGGGCGATTCAGCGAGCGATCGCCGTCGTGGCATGTATCTGGGTCAGCACGCTGGGCGTCCACCTGTACCGCTCGGCGTTCACGATGCCGCCGGTGAGACGGTTGAACAACCGCGCCGATCGCCATTCCGAAGCCTCGATCACCGGCTCGTTCCGCTGATCATGAACACTTATAGACCTATGTGGTCGGTAAGTGTTCATGATCAGCGGGGGTGGAGGTGGGCGGGGTGCTGCACCTAGTCGTCGAGCTCGCGCTGAACGGCATCGGCGAAGGCATCCCAATCGGCGTCAGGGTCGTGCTCCTGCCGGGCGCTGTCCAGAGCGTCACGGAGTGACTCCGGATCGACATCGGCGCCGACGCCGCCCAGCTCGCTCAGCTCGCCGGGCCGTCCAGGCTTCCCGGGCTTGTCCCGTCCGAGCAGGTCACCGGCCTGGTCGGAGTAGGCGCCGTGTTCGCGCGGGTAGTCGTCGAGAGCCTCGCGGTAGCAATGCACGATGTCGTTGGCCGCACCGTCGAGCCCGCCGCGGTTCATGCTCTGGCTTTCCGCCCGGAAGGTCTCGCCGGGGAGCTCGCGCCCGCTCGGCAACCGGATGCCCGAGTCCTCGCGGGTGCGCTCCTCGACCGCGCTCACGACCTCCTCGCCCAGTTCCAGGGCGTCGAGCAGGCGTTCGCCGACGTAGTCGGTGAGCAGCTCGCGGCCGAGTTCCTCGCGGCCGGAGCGCAGCCGAGCCTGCGCCCGCCGCTCGATCCGCTCCTGCTCGCGCAGCAGGTCACGCTCGAATTCCTCGATCTCCGCGGTCACCGGCTGCAGGAACGTCTCTGGATCCTCGCAGGTGTGGTACATGAGCCGCTTGAACGTGCGCGTGGCATACCGGGTCGCCTCCAACGGGGCGTAATCGGCGGCCAGCCACTCCGCGGCCGCGCCCTTGGTCATGTACCGGTGCTGCTTGAACTCCGGTGGCACGTCCTCCGCCCCGATGTAGATCGGGACGTATGGTGTCGTCACCGCTCCCGTGACGGCCGTCCACAGCTTGTTTAGCTCTGGATGCTTCACGTCGGAAAGCTGCGCCACCTGGCCGTATCCGGACCGATCATGCGACCAGCGCGGGTCACGGACGTAGGCCATCATGTCTTGCAGAGACACCGGCGCGAGTTCCTCGGCCAGTTCCTCTTCGAGCTCGCCTTGCATGTTGTAGCCGGCGGGATGGGTCTCGCTGACCTGCCGGTCGTGTGGCAGGAGCCCGCCGTAGACCTCGTGCGGGTCGAACTCGTCGCTCTCGTCGGGGTCGAACCAGCCCTGTTCCACCGCGAAGTCGATGAAGTTGTCCGACGCGAGGTACTCATCGGGGTGGTCCTGGAAGTCCACCGGGAAGGGGTTGAGGTAGCCGGGGAACGAGACCCGGGCTTCGTCGGGGCCGAGCCGTTCGGCCGCCCACAAGCCCTGGTTGCCGCCGTAGTTCACCAGCACCCAGCCCTCGTCCTGGTCGGCGAACAGGTGCGAGTTGCCGCCGTAGCTGGAATATCCGTGCTCGTCGATCAGCGAGCCGACGATCTCCACGGCCTCGCGCGCGCTGCTGGCACGTTCCATCGCGATGCGGGACAGATCGCTGTAGTTCGGCCCGGTCTGCACGTCGTCGGTGAACTCCAGCAGCCGCTCGCTGCTGGGGGACCAGATGTCGCGAGCGGCGACGCCGTGCTCGTTCAGCCCGCCGTTGGTCAGCGGGGCAGGAAAGCCGGCGAACTCCGAATAGTGCGAGGTGATGTACTTGTTGGTCTCGCGTGCCTGGGGAATCTCGATGAGCTCGCCCGGCATGCGCGCCTCGTCGGTGATGCCGACCGTGGTGGTCGCACCTTCGGCAAACTCGCGTCGTGGCACGATCTCCAACCAGTGGCTCGACGGCTCGTGTCCGAAACCACCCAGGAGCACGGAGCCGTCGTCGGTGAGGTCCTTGCCCACGTAGAAGCCGATGCTCTTCGTCGGCTCACGTGACGAGCCCGCTTGCTGGTCCACCTGCGCGGCAGCGGGTGTGCCGTCGCCGGGTTCGCCGGCCGCTCCGGCCAGCGGCAATGTGAGCGCGGTTGCCGCGCCGCCGACGAGTACGGCACGAAGCGTGCTGCGTGCGCCGGTCTCGGCCATCACGGTGCCACCTTTCTGTGCTGCGAACTTCCGCGCCACGCCCAGGGTTTAGGGGCGAGGTGCGGGTGCCTGTGTACCGGTATGTGTAACCCGTGCCCTTATACCCGGAGTCTTCCGGAGGAATCAAAATGCGGATCTCCCACGGCTTGATCTGGATGACGCGAACGCATAAGTTGTCCATGTGGACAAGTCGAATGGACAATCCGATCGGACAACGGTAAAGACGAGCGCGGAGCGAGGCGAGACGACCCGTGCGGCGATCCTCGAGGCCGCAGCCGATCTGATCGCCGAGATGGGCTGGGGAGGCGTGAGCACCCGGGCGATCGCCGAACGCGCGGGTGTGCCCCACGGCGCCGTCAGCTATCACTTCCGCGGCAAGGGGGAGCTGCTGCGCGAGGCGGCGCTAGCCGCGATCGACACGCTGTTCACGGAGCCACTGCCGGCGCTCGATAACGCCACGGTGGACGACGTCATCGCAGCTGCGGCGCAGTGGTACGTGCAGGGTCTCACCGAGCGCCGCCAGGCGCTGGTCGTCGAGGTGATGATGGCCTGCACCCGGGACGAGAAACTTCGTGATCGGTTCGCGGAGCTGCTCGACCAGTACCGGACGATGCTGGCCGACGTGATCCGCGCCGAGCAGGAGCGCGGGAGCATCGCAGCGGACATCGATGCCACGGCGCTCGCGTCGGCGCTGATCGCCGCGCTCGACGGCATGTTGCTACACACCCTCGCCGCGCCGGGATATGACGGAGCCCGCGCGGCGGACGCGCTGAACGCTCTGGTGTACCAGCGCGGCACCCGGTGATCGGAGGCTTGGGAGGCTACTGTGACGAACCCACTCTTGTACCGGATCGGCATCGCGCAAGCCCGCCATCCGTGGCGCGTGGTCGCGGTGTGGGCACTCCTTCTCGTCGTTGGCGGGGTGTTCGCAATGCAACTGCACGACCGGCTGGGCGGGCTGTCGCTGACAGTACCGGGCACGGATGCGGACCGGGCGGACGAGCTCGTGGAGGAGGAGTTCGCGGAGCCAATCACCGAACAGGACATGCTGGTGTTCTCCTCCGACGAGTACACCGCGACCGACGAGCCCTTCCGGGAAATCGTCGACGAGGCGGTTGCGGCCGTGCGCGACGTCGACGGGGTGGTCAGCGTCATCGGGCCCTACCAGGAGGGCGCCACCGGACAGATCTCCGACGACGGCCATTCCGCGATCGTGGTGATCGGGCTGACCGGCGAGAGTGAAGAGCACCAGGATCTCGTGGACGACCTGCGTGCCGTCACCGATCCGCTGGCGACCAGCGATGTGCAGATCTTCCTCACGGGCGAGTCGCCGCTGTTCGTGGACCTGCTCGACGCGGAGCAGGAAGGGCTGAACCGTGCTGAGATGATCGGGTTGCCACTTGCGCTGATCGTCTTGGTCCTCGCCTTCGGCACGCTGGTGGCGGCAGGCATGCCCATACTGTTGGCCCTGGTCGGTGTGACCGTGACTCTCGGGCTGCTCGGGGCGGCGAGCTACGCCCACACGTTCGACATCATGGTCGAAAGTCTGGCCATCCTGCTCGGCCTCGGTGTCGGCATCGACTACAGCCTGTTCGTCCTGACCAGGTTTCGCGAGCAGCTGGCGCGGGGTGACGACCGGGTGGCGGCGGCCGGGATGGCCGTGTCCACGACCGGTAAGGCGGTGCTGTTCTCGGGCATTACCGTGGCCCTCTCGCTGTCGGGGCTCTATCTGGTGGACAACGCCGTCTTCACCAATCTCGCCATCGCCGCGTCGACCACCGTGGCGGTGATGGTCGCCGTCGCGCTGTCGCTCCTTCCCGCCGTGCTCGGCCTCGTGGGTGCACGGGTCGACCGGCTGCGTGTGCTACCCCGGCGCCGCGAACGGGACCCTCAACGCTCGGGGTCGGGGCGAAGCGGATGGGTTCGCTGGGCACACGGCGTGATGCGCCGTCCGGTGTCCGCGTTCGTCGCGAGCGTGGCCGTTCTCGGCGCGCTGGCCATCCCCGTGTTCGACCTCGAGCTCGGTTTCGACACGAACACCGGCCTTGAAGATCGGCCGTCCGGTCAGGGACTGGCGATTCTCACCGACGAGTTCGCCAGCGGTGCGATGGCGCCGATGTCCGTCGTCGTGCACTCGCCGGATGGCGCGTTCGATAACCAGGACCTGGGTGCTGTGGCGGCCCTCACCGAGCAGATCGGCGACCATCCCGACGTCGCGCGTACCGAGTCGTTGACCGGCATCCTGAACGAGAGCGTCGGCACACCCACGTCACAGGCACTGGAGCGCGCCGCCGCCGATCCCGTCGCCGGGGAGGTGTTGCGCCCGGTGGTGGACCTCGACGGCGGCATGGACACGACGGTGATCACGGTGATCACGCAGCAGCCGGCAGACGCGCCCGAAACCGCCGGCCTGGTCGATGACATCCGTTCTGTCATCGGTCCCGACGCCACCGCGGGCACCGATCTCGACGTGCATGTCGGTGGAATGAGTGCCACGGTCGCCGATCTCACCGACGAGGTCGAAGCGAAACAGCCGTGGGCGATCGGGCTGATCGTTGCCCTCTCGCTGCTCTTGTTGCTGGTGGCATTCCGCAGCGCCGTGCTGCCCCTGAAAGCTGCCGTGATGAACATTCTCGGCGTGGGTGCGTCGCTCGGCGTGCTGGTGGCCGTGGTGCAGCACGGCGTGGGTGCCGACGTGATCGGCTTCGCCGACATCGGATTCGTGCAGTTCTTCCTCCCGCTCATGGCCTTCGCGCTGCTGTTCGGCCTGTCCATGGATTACGAAGTGTTGTTGGTGGGCCGGATGCGCGAGGAGTGGCAACGCACCGGTGACAATGCCCGGGCCGTGGCCGACGGACTTGCACACACTGCCCGGCCCATCACGTCGGCGGCGGCCATCATGGTGGTGGTGTTCGCCAGCTTCGCGGCCGTGCCCATCGCGGAGTTGCAGCAGCTGGGCCTGGTGCTGGCCGTGGCCATCCTGATCGATGCCACTCTGGTTCGCACCGTGCTGGTGCCCGCGACCATGCGCCTGCTCGGCGGGGTGAACTGGTGGTTGCCGCACTGGTTGGGCCACGTCCTGCCCCGGGTCGATCTGGGCGAGGGCAGGCGGGATGGTTCCGGCGAGGAGACGGCGCCGCGCGAAGCGGCCGTCAGGCGTTAGGCCGACATCGCGCGAGACGGCCGTCAACCGCTAGGCCGGTATCGACTTCGATGCCCAGACGTGCGAGAAAGCGGCGAAAATCCGGGATTCGCGCACGTTTGGGTGTCGAGGTCAACTCCTCCGCCACACAGCTCGCCTCACAGGCGACTCGACGCTCGTGCTTGACGTTCCAGTGTGCTGGAAACCATAGCGTCGTCAGCGTGATGAGCGACGTGAACGATCTCACCGGTAGGCAGGGGACGCCCGGCGCTGCCACCGGGGCGAGTAGGCCCAGCAGGGCGAGTGGAGTCACCGGCTACGATGTGGCGATCATCGGGTCCGGGTCGGCCGCGTTCGCCGCGGCGATCCGCGCCCGTGACCTGGGTGCGCGGGTGGTCATGATGGAGCGATCGGCCATCGGTGGCACGTGCGTCAACGTGGGATGCGTACCGTCGAAGGCGCTGATCCGGGCCGGCGAGATATACCACCAAGCCGCACAGCACGGATTCGCCGGAGTGCGCACCAGCGTCGACTCGGTGGAACTGCGGGAACTGGTCACGCAGAAGGACGAGCTGGTCGCCGCCTTGCGGGCGGAGAAGTACGAAGATCTGATCGGCGTGCATGGATTCGACGTAGTGCGCGGTGATGCCGCGTTCATCGATCAGCAGGCGCTGGCCGTCGACGGACGCGTCATCCGGGCGGACAAGTATCTGGTGGCCACGGGCGCGACACCGGTGGCGCCGCCGATTCCGGGTCTCGACGAGGCCGGCTATCTGACCTCGACCACGGCGCTCGATCTGGACATGGTTCCGGGATCGCTGGCCGTCATCGGCGCGAACGCGATCGGTCTCGAGCTGGGCCAGTTCTTCGCCCACGTAGGTTCCCGGGTGACGTTCTTCGACACGGCGGATCGGATCGCGCCGTGTGAGGAGCCGGACATCTCCGACGCCCTGGCCGCTGTGCTGCGTGACCAGGGCGCAGAGGTACACGCGCCAGCAATGATCGGCCGGGTGGAGGTCGACGGTGACAAGCGTGTCGTCGTCGCGACGGTTGATGGGCGCGAGCAGCGTGTCACCGTGGACCACATCCTGGTCGGTACCGGACGTCGCGCCAACACGGCTGGCCTGGGCGTCGACGCCGCCGGGGTGGTGCTCGACGAGGACGGCGGGGTCATCGTGGACGAGCACCTGCAGACGAGCAACGCGGACGTATTCGCTGCCGGGGACGTCACCTCCTCGCCGCAGCTCGTCTACGTCGCTGCCCAGCAGGGCACGCTGGCGGCGGAGAACGCTCTGAACGGACCCACCCGGAGTGTGGACTGGGCCGCACTGCCGCGGGTCATCTTCACGTCACCGCAGGTCGCGGCGGCCGGGCTGACCGAGCGGGCTGCGATCGCGGCCGGATACGAGGTGACGACATCGGTGCTGCCGCTGTCGGCGGTGCCACGTGCCGCGGTGAACCGGGACACCAGGGGTCTGGTGAAGATCGTCGCGGACGTGGCCACCGACCGGGCGCTCGGGGTGCACATCCTGGCCGACGGCGCGGGAGAGGTGATCCAGGCTGCGGTCTATGCGATCAAGTTCGGGCTGACCACGTCCGATCTGGCGGACACGTGGGCGCCGTATCTGACCATGGCCGAAGGTCTGAAATTGGCCGCGCAGACCTTCGGCCGCGACGTCGCCACGCTGTCCTGCTGTGCCGCCTGACGTGCCGGAGGTGTCGATGATGGAGATGCCGGATCTGGAGTTGAACAAGCGCCGTGGCGATCACCGCGGCTGAGCCGGATACCGGCCACGTCGTGACCGTGGAGGTCGACCACGACGGGCCGTGTGGCGGGTCATGAGGTCGAGCCCGTAGGCCCATTCGATCTCCAACGTCAGCGTATGGCGGCACTTCGACCCCCAGACGTGCGAAAAAGCGGCGAAAATCGGGAGTTAGCGCATGCCTGGGTGTCGAAGTGCCCGGCGTTCGCCACGTCGAGGAACACGCCACGCGGCCACGTCGCGTCCTAGCTGATGATCTTCGTGGGAGCTGACTGCCCAGAGCTGGAGGGGTCGTTTGGCCACCACGGAGAGGTGAACAGGGCCTTCGCGTGGATTCCGCCGCGGCTGCCGTGGCGGCCGGAGTGCCGGGCTATCGCGTGGGGTAACTCCGTCTCGTGGGATGTTGGTGGGCGGGGTGTTGCCGGGGGCCGTGTGGCTGCTGACCTGCTGTGATGACGGATGGATGAGATTGTCAGCAGGATGGCGCTGGCGAGAGCTGCCGTGGTGGCGGCAATGGCCGCCGTGACGATGAGTACGAACATGGCAGAAAGTCTTCTACCATTAACGTACTGCCAAAGTGGCAGTAACGCCTTATGTCGTCAATATCCTGCCATTGTGTCGACGACGGGTCAGCGGCCACGACGTCCGGGCCGTGTGCCCTGCGTGCGGTGGATCACCAGTTGGGCTCGTCGACCAGGGCGACGGCGCCCCAATCCTGCTCGGCCATGCCGCGCTCTTCGGCTTGCTCGTACCAGCTCAAGACCTCACGTCCGCGGCCGAACGGTGCGGCCAGCTCTCCGGCCAGCTCGTCGAGCAGGCGCATGTCCTTGGCCGCGAGCCCCAGCTTGAACATGGGGGGAGGTCACCCTGCAGCACCTTGCCGATCAGGGTGTGGCGCAGTTGCCAACTGTCGGCCGAGGTGTGCGGCATGACGTCGACCAGGACGTCCGCGTTCGCCCCGGCCCGGCGGGTCAGCGCGTAAGCTTCCGCGAGCACGGCGATGTTGGCACAGGACACGAGGTTGTTGGCGAGTTTGATCACCTGACCGGAGCCGAGCGGACCGCAGCGATGCAGCTCGCTGCCGAGGCAGCGCATTACCGGCTCGGCTGATGGCATCGGCGTCTCCACCCGCAAGAATCGTCAGTTCGCCCGGCACCGAGGATGGCCTTGCGGACCACGTCGGGATGGGTGAGCATGCAGACGACCACGTCGCTGGCCTCGGCAGCGCCCCGTGGATCGGCAGAGTGAGCCCCTGTGGCCCGCAAGCCGTCGACGGCCGACGGGTCGACGTCGCGCAGACCGTGAGGTGGTTCCCGCCGGCGAGTAGCTTCCGGGCCATCGGACGGCCCATCGTGCCCAGGCCGATGAACCCGACGCGATGCGGTGCGCTGGCGGCTGCCTCTGGCGTATTCGTTGCGCGTGCTCCTCTCGTCGTTCGGTCCGCCCACGCCCACCCCCATCTCCATCTCCCGCTGATCATGAACACTAAGCGACTACATAGGTTTACTAGTGTTCATGATCAGCGGGAGAGCGACGTGGGCTGCGACATGGGCCGCAAGGCAATGCCCGGCGAGGAGGCGCGATGAACGACGAAACCACCGAGCTGGCGGCTGAAGGGCACCGTGTCTGGCACGTACCGGACTGTTTCCTTCCCGGGACATCGGTGGGGGATACGCCGAGTCACGAGGCGTTCTGTGTCCTGAACGTGTCAGGTACGGAGGCGCAGGTGGGCCTCACGTTCTATTTCGCCGACCGGGAGCCGATCTCCACCGACGTGCGGGTGCCGGCCCGGCGCAACATCCATCTGCGCTCCGACCAGGCGGAAATGATCGGTGTGGCGTTGCCGGCCGACGTTCCGTACGCGTGCCGGATTCGCAGCTCGGTCCCCGTCACCGTGCAGTACTCCCGCCTCGATGCCCAGGAGGGGTACGAGCTGATGACCACCAGCGCCATCCCGGTGGCCTGATGGCGGCCGGAAGCCAGGGTGCGGGGAGAAACGGTCGTCATAGCGGCCCGTTCTGCGCACGCGAGGTGCGGGGATCACTCAGCCGGTGCCGGTGATCAACGGCGGCTGCGGGCAGCCGCAGCTGCGGCGGGGAACGAGGCGTGCCCGCGCGGGGGCGTCGGGCAGTGGCTGGCCGAGTAGCTGGTTCACGGCGCGCCTGGCGATCTCGTCGAACGGCTGCTGCGCGGCGGCGAGGGAGGGAACGGTGAATGCTGCCTCGGCGCTTCCGTCGCAGCTGATGAGCGCGAGGTCGTCGGGAACGTGGATGCCGAGGCCGCCTGCCGCGGCGAGCACGCCGAAGGCCTGCACATCGGTCGCGGCTAGCAGGGCGCGGGGAAGCCGCGACTCGGAGGCGAGCTGGCTGGTCAGCTCGGCGGCGGCCTCGCGGCTGTAGGCGCAGCGCAACACCTCACCGGTCGCGGATTTTCGCCACGCCGCGAGCCGTGCGGACACCGGGCCGTCGTCGGCGAGCCCGGCGAGGAAGTCCACGCGCTCGTGACCGTGCTGATCGTGCAAGTGTGCGACAGCCGATGTCACCGCGGTGTCGTTGTCCGCCGCGACGAGCGGCGCCGTCGAGCCCTCCGGGCGGTGGTGGACGGCGACCAGCGGGGTGCCGGCCTGCTCGGCGGCGATGGCGGGGTCGGCCGCACCGTCTGCCGAGACGATGATCAAGCCGTCGACCTGGGACGCGAGAAGGCGATCGAGCACGGCTGCCTGCCGCTGGGCGTCGTATCCGGCGTTCGCGAGGACGGTCAGCTTGCCGGCGGTGTCGAGGGCCGTTTCGAGGTGCCGGCCGAGCGTGGCGAAGTACGGGTTCACGGTGTCGGGCAAGACGAGGCCGATAAGTCCGGAGGAGCCCGAGCGCAAGGCGGCGGCCATGCGGTTGGGCCGGTAGCCGAGTTCGTCGGCGGCAGCCAGGACCCGCTGGCGGGTGTGCGCTGCCACCGGACGCGGGCCGTCGTTGAAGACGTAGCTCACCACGGCCGTGGACGTGCCCGCTCGCCGGGCGACATCGACCATCGTGATCGCCATGGACACCTCCCTCTTCATCAGCTTGACAGATCAGATCATCGCATTCGAGAGTGGAGTCTAATCGTTTAGATAAGCCGTGTTCGGACAACCGTGCCGGGCGAATTCAGGGATGGCGGATGCTTGAGCTCCTCGTGGACACCGATACCGGATCCGACGACGCGGTCGCCCTCCTGCTCGCAGCCCTCAATGAGGACACCGAGCTGACCGCGGTGACCACCGTCGCCGGAAACGTCCCCGTGCCCCTGGCCACCAGAAACGCCCTGCTGACGCTGGAGCTCGCAGGTCGGGGACAGGTGCCCGTCTATCAGGGCTGCGAGCGTCCGATCGTGCGGCCCTTGCACACGGCCACCGCCGTCCACGGTGACGACGGCATGGGTGATCTGGGGTTGCCCGAGCCGGCCGGGTCTGCCCGCCCCGGGCACGCGATCGACGTCCTGCTCGACCGGGCGCGGTCCCGGCCCGGCGAGCTGACGCTGGTGACCCTGGGGCCGCTGACCAACTTGGCGGCCGCCGTGCTCCGGGATCGTGCGTTGCTGACCAGGTTCCGGCACGTGTATTGCATGATCGGAGCGCCGGATGCGGTGGGGAACATGAGCGCCACAGCGGAGTTCAACGCCTGGGCCGATCCGGAAGCCGCGCACGTCGTGGCGGAGGCGGCAGCTCCGGAGCTGGTCACCTGGATCGGCTGGGACGTGTCGCGGCGAGACGCCGTGATGACTCCCGACGATCAGCACGCGCTGCGTGAGCTGGACACCCCGCTCGCCAAGTTCACCCAGCGCATCAACCGCAAAGTTGCGGAATGGGCGGCGACGGTGACCGGGCTGGACGGCTACGACCTGCCGGACCCGGTGGCGATGGCCGGGGTGCTGCGGCCCGATCTGGTCATCGAGACCGAGCCGGCCCACGTGCGAGTCGCCCTCGGTGACGAGGCCCGTGGCCAGACCGCGCCGGACCGGCGCCTGGACGCCCCGGCGGCGAACGTGACCCTGATTCGCCGGGTGGACGGGAAGGGTTTCAAGGAACTCCTGTTCGACACCCTGGCCAAGCGCGTGGAGGACGCACCATGAAAGATCGGAACGACCGTGTGGAGCTGCACTGCCATCTCGACGGCTCGGTTCGGCCGGGCACCGTGGCCGAGCTCGCCGCCCAGCAAGGTACGCCGCTTGCTCGCCCGGTGGACGAACTCGTGGTGGCGCCAGCCGAATGCGGTTCCCTGACGACCTATCTCGGCTACATCGAGCCGGTTCTGGACGTCCTGCAAACGCCCGATGCCCTGCATCGTGCGGCGCGCGAGCTGGTGCACGACTGGCACGCCGACGGAGTCGGCTACGGGGAAGTCCGGTTCGCTCCCCAGCTACACGGGCGGCACGGCATGAGCATGGACGAGGCCGTCGACGCCGTGGTGGCGGGCCTGGCGGCCGGGCGCGCCGAGACCGGTGCTGGTGCGGATGCGGGTGCGGGTGTCCGGACGGGACTCCTGCTGTGCTGCCTGCGCCACCAATCGCCGGACATCAGCGAGCGCGTGGTGGACACCGCGTTGCGGCATCGAGATGTCGTGTCCGGCGTGGATCTTGCCGGTGACGAGAGCCACTCCGGGCAGCCGCACCGGGAGGCGTTCGCCGCCGCGCACGCGGGTGGGCTGGGCGTGACCATCCATGCGGGCGAGGCGGCCGGACCGGCGAGCGTGTGGGAAGCGCTGGATGTGCTCGGCGCTGCCCGGATCGGTCATGGCGTGCGGGCGGTGCAGGAGCGGGCGCTGCTGGACCGGTTGCGCTCCGACGGGGTGTCGCTGGAGATGTGCCCGGTGAGCAATGTCCAGACGGGCGCGGTCGCGAGCCTGGCTGACCATCCGGCGGACCGCCTGCTGGCCGATGGCTTCGCGGTGACCATCTCCACGGACGCGCGGACGACATCGCAGACGACGCTCGAACGGGAATTCCAGGTTCTTGCCGGGCAGTTCGGCTGGACCTCCGAGCACGAGGACCGTTGCCAGCACCACGCCCGCGCCGCGGCTTTCGGGCAGATCTGAACCGGTGATCCGTATCGGATGACACCTCACGAGTCCGCCGCGCGACCAGGATTCGATCTGGCAGGTTTCAACAGGCTCGCCGACGAGCTGGAAGACGAGGCGATCATGGACCAGCCGGGTGGTCGCCGTGATCATTTTCGACATGCGGTCGGATACGTCCAGGACTGGCTGGCGCAGCCAACTGTCGAATTCCTCGTTCCTGGAGTCAAGCACCTGGACATAGCGTTGCGGCTGGTGGAGAGCATGGGAACGGCCGGCAACCTGACCACGGGTGTCCAGCTGGCGGCATACGCGATCGAGCAGCAGGGGGAGGTGTACTCCAACGATCCGGATTTCGGCCGGTTCCCCGAGCTGACGTGGATCAACCCGCTCGCATAGGGGTCGCGCAGACGGGCCTCACTCGACGCCGAGATAGGCCTGGACGACGCGGGGATCTTTCAGCAGGCGCGCGGCTGGCCCGGAATGGGCCAGGGTGCCGGTTTCCAGCACGTAGCCGGTGTCGGCGGCGCGCAGGGCGCGGCGGGCGTTCTGCTCGACGAGCACGACGGTCACGCCGCTGGAGCGGACGGTCTCGATCACGCCGAAGATCTCGTCCACCATCTTGGGGGCCAGGCCCATCGAGGGTTCGTCCATGAGGATCACCTGGGGCCGGGCCACCATCGCGCGAGCGATGGCCAGCATCTGCTGCTCCCCGCCGGAGAGCGATCCCGCACGCAGGTTCCGGCGCTCGGCGAGCACGGGGAAGCGTTCGTACATCTCGTCGATGGCGGCCGCAGACGCCTTCCTTCGCCGCCAGCCACCGAGTTGCAGGTTTTCGGCAACCGTGAGGGTCCCGAGGATCTGGCGGCCTTCGGGGACCAGAACCATGCCGGCGGCGACGAGCTTGTGCGCCGGCCAGCGGGTCACGTCCCGGCCCCGGTACAGCACGGTGCCCGCACGCGGTTTCACGAGCCCGGCCACGGCGTTGAGCACGGTGGTCTTACCGGCGCCGTTGGCGCCGACTAGGGTTACCACCGCGCCTGCGGGGACATCGAAGGAGATGTCGCGTACCGCCTGGACCCTCCCGTAGGACACGTGCAGGCCCTGCACCGAGACGATGGTGTCAGATTCGGGTGCCGTGTCAGACATGTTCGCGTCCCGTCTCGTCCGAACCCAGATACGCCTCGATGACCTGCGGGTCGGATGCCACGACCTGGGGTGGTCCGCTGGCGATGACCTCGCCGAAGTTCAGGACGACCACCCGCGTGCAGGTGTCGAGCACCATGTGGACGTTGTGCTCGATGAGCATGATGGTCACACCGTCGGCAGCCAGTGAGCGGATGAGCTCGGACAGCTCGGCGGCTTCGACCCGGTTCATTCCGGCGGCGGGCTCGTCGAGGATGAGCAGGGAGGGATGCGACGCCAGGGCACGCGCGATCTCCAGGCGGCGCTGGTCGCCATACGAGAGCTGTGCGGCTGGTACGTGCTCGCGGTCGGCGAGTCCGACCCGCTGCACTTGGCGCCTGGCCTGGGAGACCGCCCGGTTCTCGTCCCTGCGGGCCGACGGCAGCCACAACAGGCGGCGCACGAAGGTGGGCTTGCTGACCAGATGGGTACCCACCAGGGTGTTCTCCAGGACCGACAGCCGGTCGAAGAGCTTGGAGTGCTGGAACGTGCGGCTCACGCCCGCCCGGGCGACGCGGTGGGCCCCACCGGCTGCGCCGAGCTTGCGCCCGAGGACGTGGCCGTCGCCACTGGTCGGCGCGACGTGACCGCTGATCATGTTGACCAGCGTGGTCTTGCCGGCGCCGTTGGGACCGATGACCCCCAGGATCTCTCCCGCGCGCAGCTCCAGGTCGACGTCGTGCACGGCGTGCACGCCCCCGTAATCCTTGCCCACGCCGTTCAGGGTGAGAACCGGGGTGTCCGCCGCCGGAAGCTCGGGCAGCTCCGGCGGCTCGTTGCCGGCGCGCGGGCCCGTGGATGGTGCGGGCGGCGGCGATCGTCGCAGGCGACCGTGCAGGTATCCGGCGATGCTGGACAGGCCACCGGGCAGCAGGAGGATCACGACCAGCAGCAGCGCGCCGGTGACGAATGGGTGGATCCAGCCCGCTTCCAGGCCCGCGGCACGTTGCACTTCGGGCACCATGGTGATGAAGGCGCTGCCCAGCAGCGGGCCAAAGAAGACGAGGAAGCCGCCGACGACGGCGACGACCAGGCCGTCGAGCATCATGCTGAAGCCGAAGTCGGAGGGTCCGATCCGGCGGACGAAGTAGGCGAAGAGCACGCCGTACAGTCCCGCGATGGCCCCCGAGGCGACGAACGACGTCATCCGGGTGCGTGCCACGTCGACGCCCATGGAACTGGCGGCTACCTCGTCCTCGCGCACCGCCGCGAAGGCACGCCCGATGCGGGATGGTCCCAGCCGCCAGAACGCGTACACCAGGATGGCGAGGACGAACCACGCCAGCTCGGGCGTCACCCACCGTTCGAGCCGGAGCCCGCGGGCGCCGTTCGTCCACTCCGCATTGAGCATGAGGATGCGCACGACCTCGGCGAAGGCGATCGTGGCGATCGCCAGGAAGACGCCGCGCAGCCGCATGACGGGCAGGCCGAGAACGAAGGCGGCGGTCGCGCCCACCGCCATCCCGACAGGAATGCCGACGAGTACCGGTGACAGCCCTCCGAACAGTGGCGTCTCCGGGACGACGAGCGTGGAGATGTAGGCCCCGAGCGATGCGAAACCGGCCTGGCCGAGGCTGAGCTGCCCGGCCATGAGGACGACGTGGAAGGAAAACGCCAGGATGCCGGTGAGCGCCATGGTGGTGATCAGGGACTCGTAGCCGGCGAACATTCAGACCTCCCGCGCCTTGATCGTTCCGAACAGACCTTGGGGGCGCACCAGCAAGATGGCGAACAGGAGGCCGAAAGCGACGACGTCCTTCCAGGAGGACCCGATGTGATGGATGGTGAGCGCCTCGGCCAACCCGAGGATCAGCCCCGCCGCCATGGCTCCCCACAACGAGCCCATGCCGCCGAGAATGATGACCGCGAAGCCGGTGAGCTCGATGGCCAGGCCCATTCCGAGGTCGCCTTGGCCGACGTTGAGCACCATCAGCATGCCCGCCATGGCGCCCAGGGCGGAGGAGAGGGCATAGGTACTGGCCGTGACCCGCTCCACGTTGATGCCCAGCACCCGCGCGGCCCGCGCGTTCTCCGCGACCGCGCGCATGGCCCGCCCCAGCGGGGTGGCCGCCACCACCCAGGCAAGACCGAGCATGAGCACCAGCGCGAGGCCCAGGGTCGTGAGCTGGGCGAGACTGATCGACACGCCGGCGACCGTGTAAACCTCGTTCGGGAAGGCCTCGGAGGAGATGCTCTGCTGCTCTGTCCCGTAACGTGCCTGCACCAGGGCGATGAGCATTCCACCGAAGGCGACAGACGAGATCAGGCCGGCGAAGTGCTCGTCGGGACGCCCGGCCAGCGGGCGGAAGGCGATCCGCTCCAGCAGCAGCCCGATCAACCCTCCGGCCAGCATCACCAGGGGAAAGGCCAGCCAGATCGGCAGGCCCTGCCGCGAGATCAGATCGACGGAGAGGAACCCGCCGGTCGTGAAAATCGCCGCGTGGGCGAGGTTGAGGTGGCGCAGGATGCCGAACACCAGGGTGAAGCCGATCGCGAACAGGGCATAGATCGAACCGGCGAACAGCCCGTTGGCCAGTTGCTGCAACATCGAACGTCCCGGGATCGTCAGCCGTCGAGGAGGGTGAACTCACCGTCCTCGACGATCTGGACGACGGGCTCGTGGTGAACCTCCCCGTTCTCGTCGAGCGAGAGGGTGCCCAGCACGGTATCCAGCTCCGAGAGCTGGCCCAGGTTGGTCTTGATCGCCTCGCGGTTCCCGTCGCAGCCGGCTCGCACCGCCGCGTCGATCATGTGGGCCGCGGTGTATGCCTGGGCGGCGAACTGATCCGGAGCGCGATCGTAGGTGTCGGTGTAGGACTCGATGAATTCGGCATTGCCCGGGCTGTCCAGCGCGTCACTCCAGGCGCCGCCGACGATGAGCCCTTCGGCCGCGTCCTCCAGGTTGTCGATCATCACCGGCGAGTTGAAGGCGTTGCCCCCGACGATCGGCACGTCGAGGCCGAGCTCGCGAGCCTGCTGCACCAGTGGGACGGTGGCGGCCGGCAGGGCCGAGAGAACCAGCGCGTCCGGATCGTCCTCGCGGATCTTGGTCAGCTGGGAGCGGAACTCGGTGTCAGCCGTCTGGAACGTCTCGTCCCCGACGATCTCGATACCCTCCTCGTCGAGCACCTCCGTCATGGTGGTGTACGCCGACGAGGTGAACTCGTCCTCGTTGTCGTGCATCACCGCGACGTTCTCCAAACCCAGCGCGTCGCGGGCCGCGGGCAGGCTCTGCGCGAGGGCCACCTCCTCGGGGATGGAGTTGCGGAACACGTAGTCGCCGATATCCGGGATTCCCTTGGCGGTGGTGGAAATTCCCAGGACGGGAACGCCGGCCTGCTGCGCGTCCTCGAACGTGGAGAACGCCATGTCCGACAGCGTCGGGCCGACGATAATGCTGACCTCGTCGCGCTCGATGAGCTTCTCGAATGCCGCGATGCTGTCTTCCAGCTCGGTGGCGTCGTCTTCGAGGACGAGCTCGTACTCGACACCGCCCTTGCCGTTGATCTCCTCGAATGCCAGCTCCAGCCCCTCGCGCTGGTACTCACCGGCGAAGGCGGCGCCTCCGGTGAGGCTGAACACCACCCCCACCGGCACCGGCTCCTCGATGGTGCACTCTTCCCCGGAACCCTCGCCGGCCAGGCCCTCGACGGCAGTGGCCTCCTCGTCGTCGGCCGCGCCATCCTCGACACAACCGGCGGCCAGCACCGCCACGGCGGCCACGACTGCCGTAGAAGCAACCCTCGAGCGCATGATCCTCCCTCGTCCACGCCTCCGGTGGCGCCGTCGATCGTAGCCGCGATCGCCGCGCGGCGATACCTCTCGGGCGGCGTACGCGGTCAGCGCGGGGGAGCGGCGTGGGTTCATGCCGGCGGCGGCGCCGTGCTCGCGCGGGGGACGAGCCAGGTCGGTACCAGGGTGGTGCCGCGCTCGGGCGCGTCGGTGCGCATCTGCCGCAGCACGCCTTCGACGCAGCGGTGTCCGGTCTCGGTGAAGTCCTGGTGGACGGTGGTGAGCGGCGGGATGAAGGAGCTGGCTTCGGCGATGTCGTCGAATCCGACCACGCTGACGTCGTGGGGGACGCGCCGTCCGCCTTCGTGGAACGCCCGGAGCACGCCGAGCGCCATCTGGTCGTTGGCGACGAAGACGGCGGTGCATCCGGATTCGCGGAGGAGTTGCAACCCTGCCTGGTATCCGGATTCGGTCGACCAGTCTCCACGGAGCATCGGCGGGACGGGGCGTCCGTCGCTTTCGAGGATCGCGCGCCACGTATCGGCGCGGTGCCCGGCGGCGAATGACTCTTCCGGGCCGGCGACGTGCCACACCGTGCGGTGGCCGAGGTCGAGGAGGTGGCGGACGGCCTGCCGGGTGCCGTCGGCCTGGTCGGTGTCGACGACGCTGTAGCGGTCTCCGGCGTCGGCGCTGACGACCACTACCGGGACCCCAGGGGGCAAGGTGACGGTCGAGGTGTCGAGCAGGTGGACCTCCATGATAACGATCACGGCGTCGACGGCCAGCTCGCCGAGCCGGGTGAACGCGCCGTGCACGCCGTCTTGGGTGGGAACCGCGACGGGGATGATGGTGATGGCGTAACCCTCGCGCGCAGCAGATGTGGTGATCGCTTCCAGGGTCCGCACGTTGCCGGTGGTGGCCAGGGTAAACAGGATGACCCCGATGGTGCGGAATTCCCCGCTCTTGAGCGCGCGGGCCGCGCTGTTGGGCCGGTAGCCGAGCTCGCGCATCGCGGCGAGGACGCGCTGGCGGGTGGAATCCACCACCCCCGGGTAACCGTTGGAGACGCGCGACACGGTCTGCGACGAGACGCCCGCGTGCCGGGCGACGTCGGCCATCGACACCCGCTGACGCGGTGCGTGCACGCCGTTCGCCGGACGGGTGGCCGTGCCATCCGATTCCGGCCGCCGCTGGCCAGGCGCGTCGTCGGCGGGGTGTTGGCTCATCATCACTCCGTGCTCCTGCTCGGTAATTCGGGTGCCGCCGTGGGCGAGTGTCACAGCTCGGTGATGGAGTCTTGACGCCTGCCGGGAACGGTGACAACATCACGCTAATCCATGTTTACGTAAACATCGCATCCGGACCCGCCTGATGTTTACGTAAACATCGGATGGCCGGGGCTGCCAGCCCACGGGTAGCCGCAGGTCAGCACCACCGCACCACCGAATCGACGAAGCACACGAATCGATGACGCAGGACGACAACTTCGAGGAAGCCGGATGACAACGTTGGCCGAACCCGTGGCCGAGACCGGGTCACCGACGCCGCGATCGCGTCGACCGCGACGAAGGCGTTCCTGGATCGGCTGGGGTTTCATGGGACCGTTCATGGCGGTCTTCGCGCTCGTGTTCCTTGCCCCCATCGGATATTCGATCTATCTCAGCCTGTTTCGCGAGCAGATGGTCGGCGGCACGTCGTTCATCGGGTTGGAGAACTACCAACGCGCGCTCAGCGATCCGCAATTCTGGGCGGCGCTGGGCCGGGTCTCGATATTCCTGGCCGTCCAGGTTCCGATCATGCTGTTCCTCGCCCTGCTGGTCGCGCTCGCGATCGACAGCGGCCGCCTGTACGGCAAGAGCTTCTTCCGGATCACGATCTTCATGCCGTACGCCGTGCCCGCCGTCGTCGCCACGCTCATGTGGGGCTTCATGTACGGGACGCGGTTCGGCCTGGTGGCCAACATCAACGACGCGTTCGGTATCTCGTTCCCCGATCCGCTGTCGCCGGACCTCATCCTGATCTCCATCGGCAACGTCGTGACGTGGGAGTTCGTCGGGTACAACATGCTGATCTTCTACGCGGCGCTGCGGGTGATCCCGCCGTCGCTGTACGAGGCGGCCGAGATCGACGGCGCGAGCCAGCTGCGTGTCATCACGTCCATCAAGCTGCCGGCCATCAAGGGAGCCATCGTGATCGCGACGATCTTCTCGATCATCGGGAGCTTCCAGCTCTTCAACGAGCCGAGCATCCTGCAAAGCCTCGCACCGAACGCGATCACCTCCAGCTTCACGCCGAACATGTACGCCTTCTCGCTGTCCTTCTCGGGCCAGCAACACAACTACGCCGCGACGGTGGCGATCATCATGGGGGTCATCACGATGGTCATCGCCTACCTCGTGCAGCTGCGCGGCATGCGGAAGGGGGCTGAAGCGTGACCACGCACCTTCCGGATCGCGCGCGGAAGACCTCCAGCCGGCCGATGACCCCGCTCGCGTCCACGCGCCGGCGGGCGCGCCGCCACTACACCGTGGAGCGTCCCCGTCGCAGGCCGCTGCTCACCGCCCTGACCGGCATCGTGCTGATCTACAGCCTCGTCCCGCTGGTGTGGCTCTTCATCAACGCCACCAAGACCCAGGAGAGCCTGTTCGGATCGTTCGGCCTGTGGTTCGGCGACGGCTTCGCGCTCTGGGACAACATCGTCGACACGCTGAGCTACGACGACGGGATCTTCCTGCGCTGGCTGCTGAATACGGTGCTCTACGTGGTGCTCGGTGCCGGTGGTGCCACCTTCCTGGCGGTTCTCGGTGGCTACGCCCTGGCCATCTTCGACTTTCCCGGCAAGCGTGCCGTCTTCGCGATCGTGATCGGGGCGGTCGCCGTGCCGGGGACGGCGCTCGCGGTGCCCACCTTCCTGATGTTCAGCGAAGTCGGGCTCACCAACACCCCGTGGTCGGTCATCATCCCGTCGCTGATCTCGCCGTTCGGCCTGTACCTGATGTGGGTGTACGCCTTGGAGGCGATACCCACCGAGCTGCTGGAAGCTGCCCGGGTGGACGGATCGGGGGAGTTCAGCACCTTCTTCAAGGTCAGCTTGCCGCTGCTGGCGCCGGGGATGGTTACCGTCTTGCTGTTCACGATGGTGGCGACCTGGAACAACTACTTCCTGCCGCTGATCATGCTCCGGGATTCCAGCTGGTATCCGCTGACGCTGGGTCTGAACGAGTGGAACTCGCAAGCCTCCACGGTCGGCGGCGAGGCGATCTTCAATCTGGTGATCACTGGCTCGCTGCTGACGATCGTCCCCCTGATCGTGGCGTTTCTGCTGCTCCAGCGTTTCTGGCAATCCGGGCTGACTGCGGGAAGCGGCAGATGATGTCCGACACCGATATGAGAGGAACCGACATGACCGAATACCGACACCGCGCGGCGAGGTACCCGCTCGCCCTGACATGCTCCGTGGGCCTGGCCCTGGCGTTGACCCTTTCCGCCTGCGGCTCCGACGACTCGGGCACCAGCGAGGGCGGAGCCGCCGACGATGCCGAGGCGTCCCTCGAATCCGCCCTCGAGGAAGGTGGGGAGATCACCGTGTGGGCATGGGAACCCACGCTCGACCAGGTGGTGGAGGACTTCGAAGAGGAGTATCCCGAGGTCAGCGTCGACCTGGTGAACGCGGGAAGCGGCGATGACCAGTACACGGCGCTGCAGAACGCGATCTCCGCGGGTTCCGGCATCCCGGACGTGGCGCACATCGAGTACTTCGCCCTGGCCCAGTTCGTCCATGCGGAGGCGCTGACCGATCTGGCCCAGTTCGGCGCCGCGGAGTTGGAGGGGACGTACACGCCGGGTCCGTGGAGTTCGGTCTCGCAGGGGGAGGGCGTCTACGGCCTGCCGATGGACTCCGGGCCGATGGCGCTCTTCTACAACAAGGAGGTCTTCGACACCCACGACGTCGACGTGCCCACCACCTGGGACGAGTACGTCGACGCGGCGCGGGAGCTGCAAGAGGCTGACCCGGACGTGTACATCACCAGCGACACCGGCGATGCCGGGCTGGCGACCAGCCTTATCTGGCAGGCCGGTGGCCAGCCGTTCCAGGTGGACGGCACCGAGGTGACCGTCGATTTCACCGACGAGGGGTCCACCACGTACGCCGAGACCTGGCAACAGCTGATCGATGAGGATCTCGTGGCGCCGATCAACGGCTGGACCGACGAGTGGTACCAGGCACTGTCCGACGGAACGATCGCCACGCTGTCGGCCGGCGCGTGGATGCCGGCGAACTTCGAGTCGGGCGTCCCGGGCGCCTCCGGCGACTGGCGGGTGGCGCCCCTGCCGCAGTGGGAGGACGGCGAATCCGCCAGCGCGGAGAACGGCGGCAGCGCGCTGGCCGTGATGCGCGACGGCGAGAACGCGAACGAGGAGCTGGCGTACGCGTTCGTCGAGTACGCGAATGCCGGCGACGGCGTGCAGACGAAGATCGACCAGGGTCTCTTCCCGGCGGTGGTCGAGAAGCTGGAGTCGGACGAGTTCCTGGAGACCGAGTTCGAGTACTTCGGTGGCCAGCAGGCGAACAAGATCTTCGCGGAGTCGGCGGCGAACGTCCGCGAGGGCTGGAGTTACCTGCCGTTCCAGGTCTACGCGCACTCGATCTTCAACGACACCGTGGGCCAGGCCTACGTCTCCGACACCACCATCAGCGACGGGCTGCACGAGTGGCAGGAGGCACTGACAACGTTCGCTGCCGACCAGGGGTTCGACGTCAGCCAGTGAGGCCGGCCCGTGACGTCCGTGGGCCATGTGACGTCGGCCGGTGGCGTCACGGGCCCGCGCCGAGCTGGTGACACCAGCGAACGACAACGCACACACGCGCCGCAGGGCGCTGGAGGAGAACCGACGTATGACACCTTCTACCGACCACCGATGGCTGCGCTGGCCGACGGGCATGCCGGGCTCTCGCATGGCCTACGGCTCGGACTACAACCCGGAGCAGTGGACCCGAGACGTGTGGCACGAGGACGTCCGCCTCATGCGGGAGGCGGGAGTCAACATCGTCTCGCTGGCGATCTTCTCCTGGGCACGGATCCAGCCCGATGAGGACAGCTGGGACTTCGCGTGGCTCGACGAGGTGATGGACCTGCTGCACGCGAACGGCATCGCGGTGGATCTCGCCACGGCGACGGCCTCGCCGCCACCGTGGCTGACGGCACGTCACCCGGAGATCCTGCCCGTCACGCGGACCGGTGAGACGGTGTGGCCGGGAGCCCGCCAGCACTGGCGGCCGACGTCGGCGATCTTCCGCGAGTACGCCCTGGCGCTGGTCGAGGCGCTGGCCGAACGCTACGCCACGCATCCGGCGCTGGCCGCCTGGCACGTCTCGAACGAGCTGGGCTGCCACAACCTCTACGACTATTCCGACGACGCGGCCCGCGCGTTTCGCGCGTGGCTGCGGCAGCGCTACGCCAGCCTGGATGCGCTCAACCACGCGTGGGGCACGGCGTTCTGGTCCCAGCACTACTCCAGCTGGGATCAGGTGCTGCCACCGCGCCTGGCCGCATCGCATCCCAATCCCACGCAGCAGCTGGACTTCAAGCGGTTCTCGTCGGATGCGCTGAAGGAGTACCTGTGTGCCGAACGGGACGTGCTGCGGCGTTTCACCCCGGATGTCCCCGTCACCACGAACTTCATGGTGATGGGAGGAACGAAGGGGATGAACTACGCGGACTGGGCAGGCGAGGTCGATTTCGTCTCGAACGATCACTACGTCCGCCCGGGCGAGCAGAGCCGGGACGAGCTGGCATTCTGCGCGAACTTCACGGGCAACCTCGCGGGTGGCCGGCCGTGGTTTCTCATGGAGCACTCGACGAGCGCCGTGAACTGGCAGCCGGTCAACCTGGCCAAACGGCCCGGGGAGATGATCCGGGACTCGCTCACCCACGTCGCGCACGGCGCCGACGCGGTCTGCTTCTTCCAGTGGCGCCAGTCGGCGGCCGGTGCCGAGAAGTACCACTCGGCGATGGTGCCGCATGCGGGTGCGGACACAGCCGTGTTCCGCTCCGTCGTCGAGCTGGGGCAGACGCTCGACGCGCTGGCACCCGTCGTCGGCTCGGATCGGAAACCCGCCCGGGTGGCGATCCTCGTGGACTGGGACTCGTGGTGGGTCAGCGAGCAGGACTCGCACCCCACCTCGTACCTGCGGTATCACCAGGAGGCACTCGACTGGTACTCGGCGTTGCAGGACCTGGGCGTGCGTGCCGACGTGATACCCACGGGCACCGACCTGGCGACCTACGAACTTGTCGTGGCGCCGATCCTGCATGTCGTGCCGCAGCCGCTCGCGGCGGAGCTGGCGAGCTACGTGGACAGCGGCGGGCACCTGGTGACGACCTACTTCTCCGGGATCGTGGACGAGAACGACCACGTCTGGCTCGGGGGCTATCCGGGTGCGCTGCGTGACGTTCTCGGTATCCGGATCGAGGAGTTCGCGCCACTGCTGCCGGACGAGGTCGTGGAACTCGACAACGGCACCACCGGCTCCCTGTGGACGGATCGGATCGACCTGGTCGACCCCGAGGTGAAAGTCCTGGCCTGGTACACGTCCGGGGACCACGCCGGGCGCGCGGCCGTGACCAGGAGACCGGTGCGCGACGGCTCGGCCACCTACGTCTCGACCCGCCTGGGCGCCGGCGGGATCGCGCCAGTACTGGCCGAGCTGCTCACGGCCGCCGGAATCAGTGCCGAGCTCGGCCCCCGGACCGGGGGAGACGTCGAGCTCGCCATCCGCACGAACGGCACCGACGAGTTCTGGTTCCTGGTCAATCGCACCGCGCGGCACGTGGAGGTCCCGGGACTGTCCGGCGACGTCCTGGCCGGACCGCCGATGTCGGCCGGCGGTGCGCTCGCGCTGGAGCCGCGCGGGGTCGCCGTCGTGCGGCGCCCGGGCTGATCTTCGAACTGATCAAGACTTCTTGGGTCTAAGGAACGTCCAGAGCCGCAGTTGGGCCTCTGGACGTTCCAGAGACCCAAGAAGTCGCATTCCTGCGCCGATCATGTGGCATCGATCGGGAGGCGAGCCATCATGCACCGTTCGGTCAGGCGAAGCGCGCCCCGAGGCCGCCGTCGACGGCCCAGTCCGCGCCGGTGACGTACGCGGCAGCGGACGACGCGAGGAAGCACACCACCTCGGCGACGTCCGCCGGCGTTCCCAGCCGGCCGAGCGGCTGCACGCCGATCGCCTGCTCTTCCGCACCGGGATCGGGATGCTGTGCGAAGTACTCGTCCACCAGAGCGGTGCGGATGTATCCCGGGCTCACGGCATTCACCCGCACACCGTGGCGGCCGACCTCAAGGGCCAGGCTGCGGGTGAACCCGACCAGCCCGGATTTGGCTGCCGCATAGGGGAACATGCCACCGATGGTCAACGTCGCGTGCAGTGACGCGATGTTGACGATGGAGCCGGACCCGGCGGCGATCATGCCCGGCAGCACGTGTTTCGCGCAGATCCAGGGGGCCTTGAGGTCCACGGTGAAGACGCTGTCCCAATCCTGTTCGCTCATGGTGACGGGATCGTCGTAGACGTTGCGCCCGGCATTGTTCACCAGTACGGACACGGCCCCGAGACCGTCCTCGATCTCGGCGACCAACTGCGTCACCGCGGCCTCGTCGGTGATGTCGACGTTCCGGAACCAGAGGTCGTCGCTCCTGGCCGAGAAGTCAGCAACGAGGCGTGCTCCCGCGTCGTCGTCGATGTCGGCGGCCACCACCCGGGCACCCTCACGGAGCGCCGCCTCGGCGATCGCCCGGCCGATCCCGCGTGCGCCGCCGGTCACCAGGACAACCTCGCCAGCGAGCCTGCCCTGGTGCGCGGCGCCGCCGGTGTCGTGCGGGTTGGTCATCACGGAACCTCCGGAAGCGTGTCGGCGAACTCGGTGCAGAAGAGCTCGACCATGTCCCGCTCGACATCATCGAGCTGCCGGGCGGGTGCGCGGCAATGCTCGCTGCGAATGAGTCCTCGCCGGTGGGCGATGAGCTTTTCGGCGGCGACGATCAGGCCGACGTCCTGCATCCAGTAGGACAGGTACGGCAGCATGCGGGTGTGCAGCTCCCGGGCAGCGGCATGGTCTCCGGCCTCCCGGTGCGCCCAGACCGCCAGGTAGAGCTCGGTGAACGAACAGCCCGGCTGCACCCCCACGGCGCCGCGGGTCAGAGCGTCGAGCATCTGCACACCGCCGTAGCCGACGAGCGAGGGGAGCGGCGGGCTGGCGCCGAGCAGGGCCGCGACCGTGCGGCCCGGTGGCTGTGACTCGACCTTCACTGCCACCAGGTTCGGATGCCGGGCGGCCAGGGCGGACACGGTGCCGACATCGAGGACGGTCCCGGTCTGCACCGGCGCGTACTGCAGGATGACCGGGACGGGTGATGCGGCGGCAAGCACGGCCTCGATGTGTGCCATGACGGCGTCGCCCGGCGGGCCGAGCTGGTGTGGCGGCAGCAGGTTGAGCGCGCCGACACCGGCCTCCACCAGCGACGCCGTGCGCCGCGTCGCGTGCCACGTCGCGTGGTCGGGAACGGATGCGATGACGGTGGCGCCGGGGTACCGGGCCGCCCGATCGACGAGCAGGTGGGTGAGCGTGTCGCGCTCGTGCTCGGAGAGGGCCAGCATTTCCGACGCGAACCCGGGAAACATCACCGAACCCACACCCAGGGACAGGACGTGGTCGGCGACGCGGACGAAGCCGGACTCGTCGATGCCGCCGTCGTCGGTGAAGGGCGTCAGCAGGACCGGGCTGATACCCCGGGGAGGTGCGGACCGGTCGGGAGATGTGGCCGGCTGCGCGGACATCAGAACGGCACCCGGGGAACGGCGTCGCCGCTGCTGCCGACCAGGAAGTCGAGGTCGGCTCCCTGATCGGCCTGCAGCACGTGATCGACGTACAGTTTGGCCCATCCACGATCCTGGGACGGAGGGGGCTGCGACCATTCCGCGCGTCGGCGTTCCAGCTCGGCATCGTCGATCTCGACGTCGAGGCGCCGCGAGGAGACGTCGAGGGCCACCATGTCGCCGTTCCGGACGAGCGCCAGCGGCCCACCCGCGGCGGCTTCCGGGGCGGCGTGCAGGATGACGGTTCCGTAGGAGGTTCCGCTCATGCGTGCATCGGAGATGCGGACCATGTCGGTAACGCCGGACTCCAGCAGGCGGACCGGAATCGGGAGGTTGCCGATCTCTGGCATGCCCGGATACCCACGCGGGCCGCAGTTGCGGACGATGAGCACGGAGTCGGCGTCGACGTCCAGTGCCGGGTCTTCGGCGGCCCGCAGGTAGCTTTCGACGTCGTCAAACACCAGAGCGCGGCCACGATGTTTCAGGAGCCGGGGTTCGGCCGCCGACTGCTTGATCACGGCACCGTCCGGGCACAGGTTCCCGCGGAGCACAGCCGTTCCCGTGTCCGAAGGCAGCACCGGCTCGTCGAGACCGCGTATGACTTCCGGCCAGTACCGCTCGGCATGCCGGACCGCGTCGCCGAGGGTGGGCCCGTCGACGGTGATCGCGTCCGCGTGCAGGAGGGGGAGGAGCTCGTGCAGCAAGGCTGGCATGCCGCCGGCCTGTTCGAACTCGGCCATCAAGTACGTGCCGCTCGGTTTGAGGTCGACGAGGAGGGGGACGTCACGGCCCAGCCGGTCCAGGTCGTCCAGCGTGAGATCCACACCGACCCGCCCGGCCAGCGCGAGCAGGTGCAGCACGGCGTTCGTCGAGCCGCCGATGGCCGCGTTCGCCCGCGCCGCGTTCTCGAAGGCTTGCCGCGTCAGCACCGCCGAGGGCCGCGGGCCGTGCCCGGCCATGTGCACGGCGCGGCGTCCGGACCGTTCGGCGAGCTGGCGGCGACCGCTGTCGACGGCCTGGAATGCCGCCCCACCCGACATCTGGATACCGAGCGCTTCGGTCAGGCAGGCCATCGTCGATGCGGTTCCCATGGTCATGCAGTGTCCCGCGCTGCGGTGGATGCAGGACTCGGCTTCGGTGAAATCGGTGGAGCTCATCTGTCCCGAACGGACGTCCTCGCTGAAGCGCCACAGATCGGTGCCGCTGCCGATCGGCTCGCCCCGGAACGAGCCGGAGACCATGGGCCCGCCGGTGACCATGAGGGTGGGGAGGTCGACACTCGCCGCACCCATCAACTGCGCCGGCGTGGTCTTGTCACACCCGCCGAGCAACACGACGGCGTCCACCGGGTTGGCCCGCAGCGTTTCCTCGACATCGATGCTCATCAGGTTGCGGTAGAGCATGGTGGTGGGCCGCATCAGCGGCTCACCGAGGGACATGGTGGGAAACTCCAGCGGGAGCCCTCCAGCGGCCAGCACGCCACGGCGCACCGCGGCGGCGACATCGCGCAGATGCCCGTTACACGGGTTCAGCTCGGACCAGCTGTTGGCGATGCCGACGACGGGACGGCCGTCGAACGCCTCGTCGGTCAGGCCGGCCGCGCGCAGGTGTGATCGCGCGATGAAACCGGTCTTGCCGGGATCGGCGAACCATACGCGGCTACGCAGCTGCGCGGGCGCGCCGGATCCGGCCTCGGGATCGGTCGTGGGCTGGTCGGGGGATGTCATCGTGGTGCACCTGCCGAATGCTCGACGGTTGGCGGGGTGTCCTGGAACAGGCTCGTGTCGAGCGGCACCCGGGAGGGGTCGAACGGCGCCGTCCGGGCCGGCACCAGGAGCCGGTGTGTCGTCTCCAGGCCCCAATCGTCGAGCTGGTCCAGGCCGTCACTGCTGATCCGCACCCCGCCGTAGCGGTCCACCACCTCGGCCCATCGTTCCCGTCCTTCGATCTGGGGGCGCGCCACCAGGCAGTCGGGATCGTTGATCCAGAACCGTCCCTGGGTGAAGGCGCGCCCGACGGTGGACACGACGGCGGCCCGGGTGGCCGGGCTGGACATCTCGCCTCCGGGCGGGAACCAGTGCGGGGCCACGTCGGTGCCGACACGCATGGTGTCGACCAGACCGACGGAGGGGAACATCGGCGCGCCGCACGCCTGGAGCAACGCGTCGTCACCGATGCAGGAGCGGATGAGCCGGAGGGCGTCGCGGTAGGCGGTGATGCCGTCGACGTCGGCGTGCCGGACGCCCTCGATGGCGCCCGCGTACATGAAATCGACCATGAAGTAGGTCGCGCCGTATCGGCGATACGTGGTGAACACCTCGCGCAGATAGTCAGCGGCGGCAGGATGCGTGGCGTCGAGGACGTAGCAGTCCTGGTTCCAGTTGTGCTGCGCGACGATCGGCCGGCCCGCGGCATCGCGGACCAGCCAGTCCGGATGCTCGGCGAACGTCCGGCTCTCGGCGCCCACGAGCAGGGGAGCGGTCCAGATTCCCGCCCGGCGTCCCCGGTCGAGAACGCGCCCGATCATTCCGTCCAGGGACGAGAACCCCTCCGACGGGGCGAGCCAGTCGCCGATACCTGCCTGGAAGGCGTCGTCCAGGCGGACGATGCCCACCGGCAGGTCGAGGGCGTCCATCGCGTCGAGATTGCGGATCAGGTCGTCTTCGGTGAACCCGGTGAAGTACTGGTACCAGCTGGCCCACATCGGCGGGACGTCCCGCAGCGTCGGCGTGCCCACGGCCGCGATGTAGCGGTCGGCGAACCGGGCGAGGGCGCCGTAGAGGCCGCCCGGACCGTCGTCGACGACCTGGTCTACGGCGCCGTCGGCCGCGACGTGGAGAGTGTCTGACCGGCGCTCCGCCCGGATGGTCGGCACCTCGGCCCGGCCGTCGCGCAGGGCGACGACGTGGACCGGCTCGCCCGGTGCCGGCTCGATCGCGAGCAGGCCCTCACCTTGAAAGGCGGCTGCCGGTGCGGGCTTCTCCCGGCGATAGTACGACGTTTGCAGCTCGGGGCGCGTCGGGCGGAACCCGCCGCCAGCCGACACGGGGTAGGCCGTGCTCGGCGACCACGACTGCCAGCCGAACTCGTACACCACGCCGGCGTCGGGATCGACGGGCACCCGGGACAGCTCGTGGAACTGCCGGCCGGTGGATGCGCTGGGGTCTTCTGTCACGGAGTGCCCTCCTTCAGCTTGCGGGCGACCTCGTCCGACGCCACGTCGACGATGAGCCGGGCGGCATGCTCGGCATCGTCGGGATCCTGGTTGGCGATGCACTCGACCACCGCCGCGTGTGAGCGCACGACAGCTTCGTCTAGATGCTCGGGCATCAGCAGCAGCTGTTCACGTGCCTGCAGCGCGGCTACGACGGCATCCACCAGCTGTCCCAGCACCTGGCTGCCGGAATGCGCGACGACGATCCGGTGAAATCGGCTGTCGGCCTGGCTGAACAGGCCGAAGTCGCCGTCGTCAACGGCCCGGCGCATCTGCTCGGCGCTCTCACGCAGCGCACGCAAACCCTCGTCGTCGGGGTGATTCGCGAAACTGCGCGCCGCGAGCGGTTCCACCGCGCGGCGAAGGTCAAGCAGCTCGGTCATGAGCGCGTCGGCAGACGGCCCGCCCAGCCGCCAGCCGATGACGTCGGGATCGAGTAGATTCCACTGATCGACGGGCAGGACCAGGGTTCCGACCCTGGGCCGGGCGCCGACCAGGCGTTTGGCCTCCAGCGAGCGCAGGCTCTCGCGCACGATCGTCCGGGAGACGCCGAATTCCACCGACAGGTCCTCCACCCGGAGCCGGGTACCCGCCGGCAGTTCCCCGGTGGCGATCCGGCGTCCGAGGGTCTGGACCACGCTGCCGTACAGCCCTCCGGAATTGAGGTTCGTGCCCACCGGCCGGAAGGACGCCGCGATGCCCGAGGCCGGCTCGTAGATCGTGCTGAGGCCGTGGTGCTCGATATTCGCCGGGCTCATGGTCACACCCTCCTCGGCCTAGTGGCACTTCATGCCTGGTCAGACGGTCCCAGGCGAATTGAGTATATTAGTATACCCAGTGGCTGGACATGTCAAGGCCGCGATCAGGAGGTGCGGTCTTCCGGCGATGCCGCGACGAGGACGGACCGGTCTTTCGCTGATCAGGCCCTACAGCGCCGACTTCGATGGCCAGACGTGCGAGAAAACTGCCAAATCGGCGAATAGGTGCACGTCTCGGCATCGAAGTCACGAGTCGGCGGTGTCGTGTCCGTCGCGCTCGGAGGTGTCGTACGCCTCGCGGTTGGCGAGTACGTCGTCCATGTGCGCCTCCGCCCACACCTTGAGGCCACGCATGACCTCGTGCAGCGAGAGTCCCAGGTCGGTCAGCTCGTAGGTGACCGTGACCGGCACGGTGGGCGTCACCGTGCGGGTGAGCAAGCCGTCACGCTCCAGGGAGCGCAGGGTCTGGGTGAGCATCTTCTGGCTGACTCCGGCCAGCCGGCGGGACAGCTCGGAATAGCGCATCGGTCGCGGGTCGCCGTCGCAGTCCTCCTCGCCGGGATGCGGGCCGTCGCTGCCGAGCGCGGCCAGGACCAGGGCGACCCACTTGTCGGAGATACGGTCGAGGAGCTGACGGCTCGGGCACCGGGCAAGGAACGCGTCGTACTCCACCTTCGCCTGTGCCCGCTTCTGGGCCGCCGTCATCGTCGGCATCGACCGCTCCTTCCTACCGCGTGGTGACATACGCACTTTGAAGTGCGTACTTCCCATTGGAGAGTTACCCATCCATTGTGGTGGAGCAGAACCGATTTCTCCACAGGAGGGCGAAACATGTCCACCACATTCCGCAGCGCGGTCGTGCGCACCCCGGGCGGTCCCGACTCCATCGAGATCATCGACGTCCCCGTCGTCGAGCCCGGGCCGAACCAGATCCGCGTCGAGATCGCTGCCGCCGCGGTCAATCCTGTCGACCTGGCGGTTGCCAACGGCGTGTTCCACGAGCTCGGGCTGATCGACCAGCCCGACCACACCGGGCTGGGCTGGGATTTCGCCGGAACCGTCGCCGCAGCCGGTCCTGGCGTCGATATCCCGGTCGGCAGCCGCGTGGCCGGCCTGGTCGGCGGGTTCGACCGCGACTACGGCACGTACGCCGGGCAGCTGATCGTATCCGCGAGCGACGCCGCCCTCGTGCCCGACGGTATCGACCTGACCACGGCAGCGACCATCCCGCTCAACGGCCTGGCCGCGGCACAGATGCTCGACCTGCTCGGCGACGGCGGGGGACGCAGCCTGCTGGTGACCGGGGCCGCGGGCGCCGTCGGTGGGTACCTCATTCCACTCGCGCAGGATCGCGGCTGGCGCGTCACCGGGCTGGCCCGGGCCGACGACGAGAAGTTCGTGCGGGGACTCGGGGCCGGCTTCACCACGGAGGCAGCACCCGGCTGGGATGCGGTGGCGGATGCTGCCGCATTCCAGGAGCAAGGCTTCGCGCTCGTGCGTGACGGCGGCATCTTCGTCGGCGTGCAGCCGGGTGCCGTGCCGGCGGAAACACGCGGCGTCACTGTCCACGTGGTGGTGACGGAGCCCGACGGTGCCCGGCTCGCCGGGCTGCTCGACGCCACCGCGAGCGGCCGCCTGCCAGCGCGGGTGCATGCTGTCGTGCCGCTCGACGAGGTCGCCGCCGCCCACGTCGCGGTCGCCAAGGGCGGGATACGCGGAAGGTACGTCCTGCAGCCCTGACGTTCGCCGTGCATGACGTCGTCGCCCGGACACGACGCCGGGCCCGTGCCTCCACGTGCACGGGCCCGGCGTCGTGATTCGCTACTTGCCGATGTCGGAGCGGGCGGCAGCGCTCATGATGCGGCCCTTCTCGCTCCCGGAGACGATGCCCTCCTTCATCAGCTCCTTGGTGACGTCTCGTACGTGCTTAACGAACTGGCCATGGTTGGCGTACTCGCCGTCCTCGTCAATGAGGTCGTTGATGGTGCAGCCGTCGCCGACATCGGCGTTCTCCACCGTGGTGTCGATGGAGCCGATGATCACCGTGTCCCTGGTGTCCGAGCACTCGCCCGGGTCGGGCTCGACGATGGTGACGATGACGGACTTGACGTCGGAGGTGTTGCCGGCGTTGTCCGTGGCGCGGTATTCGACGGTGTGGTCGCCGGGCTCGTCGACCGTCACCGGGTCGGTGTAGGGCTCGAAGCCGGTGCTGTCGAGGTCGTACTCGATGGTGTCGATGCCGGAGTCGGTGTCGGTGGCGGTGAGGGTGACGGTGGCGGAGCCGACGTAGTCGCCGTCGCTGTTCTGGTCGCCGCTGACCTCGGCCGACACGTCCGGGGGAGTCGTGTCACCCGGATCGGGCTCCACGATCGTGACGATGACGGATTTGACGTCGGAGGTGTTGCCAGCGTTGTCCGTCGCGCGGTATTCGACGGTGTGGTCGCCGGGTTCGTCGATGGTGATGGGGTCGGTGTAGGGCTCGAAGCCGGCGTTATCGAGGTTGTACTCGATGGTGTCGATGCCGGAGTCGGTGTCGGTGGCGGTGAGGGTGACGGTGGCGGCCCCCACGTAGTCGCCGTCGTCGTTCTGGTCGCCGCTGACCTCGGCCGACACGTCCGGGGGAGTCGTGTCACCGGGGTCGGGTTCCACGATGGTGACGATGACGGATTTGACGTCGGAGGTGTTGCCGGCGTTGTCGGTGGCGCGGTATTCGACGGTGTGGTCGCCGGGTTCGTCGATGGTGATGGGGTCGGTGTAGGGCTCGAAGCCGGCGTTATCGAGGTTGTACTCGATGGTGTCGATGCCGGAGTCGGTGTCGGTGGCGGTGAGGGTGACGGTGGCGGCCCCCACGTAGTCGCCGTCGCTGTTCTGGTCGCCGCTCACGTCGGCCGACACGTCCGGGGGAGTCGTGTCACCGGGGTCGGGTTCGACCACCGTGAAGCTGACCGTGCCGGTGTCCGACGTGTTGCCAGCGTTGTCGGTGGCGCGGTACTGAACCGAGTGGTCCCCGGGCTCGTCGACCGTCACCGGTTCGGTGTAGGGCTCGAAACCCATGTCGTCGATCTGATACTCGACGGTGTCGACGCCGGAATCGGTGTCGGTGGCGGCGAGGGTCACGGTGGCGGCCCCCACGTAGTCGCCGTCGTCGTTCTGGTCGCCGCTCACCTCGGCCGACACATCCGGGGGAGTCGTGTCCTCGCCGCCGTCATCGGTGACCACGAGTACGCCCTCCATCTGACCGTGACCCGGGATGTCACAGAAGTAGCGGTATTCACCGGGGGAGAGGACCACGTCCACCTCGTACCGCCCGCCGTTGGAATCGGACGGGCTGGCCAGGATGTCGACGTCGACGTCCTGGTTGTAGTCGGGGTTCGAGGTGTCGAAGGTCAGCGTGTGGGGCATGCCCGTGGTGTTGCCCGTGTCCGTACTGTTCTCGAACACGAGAGTCGCGGGCCCCGCCGTCGCGGTCGTGGGGGCGGAGGCGTACTCGGTCGTGCTGTCGTCGGCGGTCCAGGTGAGCACCTGTTCCTGCGCGGCAGCCGGCGACTCGTCGCTCTGGAAGGTGGCCGAATTCTGGGTGGCGGACGACGTGGGGAGGAGGCACAACGTGGCCAACACGGCGCTGACCACAGTCACGGCCAGGCCGCGAGCCGCACGCGAGCGGCGGTGGGGCAAGGCCGCGGATAGTCGTCGATACATGAGAGACACCTTTCTCGGTTCCTCGGGGGATCCTCGGAATTGGAAACGTCCCGGGGGATTGACGAGAGCCGCGGCTGGCCGGTGCGGCACGAACGCGCCGCACCGGCCAGCCGTTCGGCTATAGCTCGCGGACCCGGATGTTGCGGAACTCGATCAGATCGTCGTTGCCATGGTTCTGCAGCCCGATGAACCCGCTGGCGAACTGGCGCAGATCCGTCGGCGGATCACCGTCCCTGGACGATTCCTGACCGGGCGAGTTGTCGAACTCGTTGATCACCTCGCCATTGCGGATGATCGTGTACTGCTGATCGACTACCCGGATCTCGTAGTCGTTCCACTGACCCTTCGGGGTCGCTCCGGCGTCGTCGAGACCGACAGGGTCGAAGTTGTAGATCGAGCCGGTCTTCTGCGGTTCACCGGACTCGCCGTCGTAGATCTGGATCTCCTGACCGCAGTAGATCGCGACCCACGCCTGGGAGGTCTCCGCAGCACCGGTCGTGCCGCACTCCGGGCGCTCCTCCACCGGCGTGCGCGGGTCCGGGAACCGCACGAACACGCCGCTGTTCGCGTGATGACCCTCGGGTGCGACATCACGGAACTGGAGGCGCACCGAGAAATCGTCGAACTCCTCGGCCGAGTACCACAGCATGCCCAGGCCGCCCTGGGAGAGCAGCGTCCCGTCGTCCTGGAGCTCGAAGTGGCCACCCGGCGCCTGGGACCATCCCAGCAGCGACTCGGCCGTCCCATCGAAGATGGCCTCGTATCCGGTGTCGCCCTTCTTGCCGATGTCGGACTTCGCGGCCGTCCTCGTCAGCATGCCTTTCTCCTTGCCGGAGATGACGCCGTCCGACTTCAGCCGGTTGGCGACGTCGTTGACGTGCTCGACGAACGCACCGTGGCTCGACCAGTCACCCTCGTCGTCGATCAGGTCGTTGATGGTGCAGTCACCGCCGACCTCGTGGTTGGGCACGCCGGTGCCGGCGTCGCGGATCTGGACGGTGTCGCGGGTGTCCGGCACCGCACACTCGACGGTGACCTCCGTGGTGGTGGTCGCCGTTTCACCATCCGCATACATCACCGTGAGCGTGGCCGTATAGGTGCCGGGTGTCTCGTAGGTGTGCCGCGGGTTGGCCTCGTCGGAGCCGTTGCCGTCGCCGAAGTCCCACTCGTACGCCACGCCGCCGGAGCGTTGGCCGGTGAAGGCGATGGTGAGTGGTTTGTTCTGCACGGCTGTCGCCGACGCGGTGGCCTCGGGCGTGGCCGGGCCGCCGTCGTAGGTGACGCGGATCAGCTTCTGGTTGTCGGTCAGGCTGAAGAACCCGCCGCCGTAGTCCAGCATGTACAGCGCACCGTCCGGGCCGAACTTGGCGTCCATCATCCAGTTCTGGAGCCGGTCGTCGCCGGTGCCCCCGCGGATGATGGAGCGCAGGCTCTCGGCGAACAGCGGTGGGCTCTGATCCTCGATGCCGTCCGGATCGAGGGTCACGGCGATGCTGTTGTTCGAGTTGCACTCGTCACCGATGAACCACTTGTCCTCCCAGTGCGTGGGCCATGCGACTCCGCTGTCGGTGTCGACCTGCGACGCGTGGTACGTCGGTCCGGACATGACCGCCTGGCAGCCGCCCTTGAGATAGGGCTGCGTGTAGGTCGCGTCCTCCTCCTCGTAGGTCGGCACCCCGCTGCCGTCGTCGCGTTCCGGGAAGACCGGGCCGCCGCCGTTAGGCGAGTACCAGATCATGTTGTCCCGGGCATCGGGAATGTCGACGAGGCCGGTGTTGCGTGGCGACTCGTTCTTCAGGTCGTCACAGTCGTACCAGCCGGTCAGCTCGTCCGGGTCCTCGTTGCTGCGGTCCCGGTACGGCTGCCGGTTGCCCATGCAGTACGGCCAGCCCTGGTTGCCGGCGGAGGTGATGACCGTCGCGGTCTCGTACTTCGCCGGGCCGAGCTCCGGGCTCGGCGACGGGGCGTCCGGCCCGACCCAGGCGGCGTTGAGCCAGTCGTGCTCGCGGTCAATGCTCAGCGTGGAGATATTGCGCACGCCCATGACGTAGATCTCCGGGCGGGTCTTGCCGCCGCCTTCCTCGTCACCGGTGAAGAGGTTGCCCTCGGGGATCGTGTACGAGCCGTCGTCCTCGGGGTGGATCCGCAAGATCTTCCCGTTGAGGTCGTTGGTGTTGCCGGACGTGCGGCGCGCGTCCTGGAAGGAGACGCCCTTGTAGTCCTGCTCCCAGTTATTGCCCGAGTAGCCTTGCGAACCCTGCGACGAGTTGCTGTCCCCGACGCCGACGTAGAGGTTGCCGTCGGAATCGAAGTCCATGCCACCGCCGGCGTGGCAGCAGCTATGGATCTGGGTGTCCCATTGCAGCAGATCCTCGCGGGTGCTCTGGTCGATCGACTCCGTTTCGAAGTCGTACGTCAACCGGGACACCGTGCGCTGGCCGATCCGGGCGTCGACGTCGATGGACTCGTGCGGCATCCACATGATGTAGATCCACCCGTTCTCCTGGAAGTCCGGGTCCAGCGTGATGCCGACCAGCCCTTCCTCGCTCTTGACGAGCTCGCCACCGCTTCCGCGGTTACCGAACACGTCCAGCGTGGTGAGCAGCTTCGCCTCCTCGGTGTCCGGATCCCACTGGTGAATGGTGCCGCATCCCAGCCCGACGTCCGGGTCGTCCCAGTCGGGGACCGGTCCAGATGGGCAGGCCGCCTTGCCGATGTAGAAGACCGTGCCGTCGGGAGCGACGTCCAGGCCGTGCGGCTCGCCGATCTGGTCGAGCTCGCCTTCCTGGTTCTCGTCCGTCAGCCGTTCGATCGTGTAGTTGTCACCGATAGTGGCCTGGCAGTCGCCGCGTACCATGCCGGTGGTCCACTGGATGGCGCCAAGCAGGTGGCTGCGGAAGCCGTCGTCGGAGTAGCTCTCCTCGGTGCCGCCCATGCCGGTGTAGAACGAGCGGCCACCGTCGTAGTCGCGGCACCACGAGACGGGGTGGAACGCACCGTTGGCGCCATCGCCCGGGTCGTACGTCTTCTCCTGCACCTGCGCGACGGTGTGCACGTCCCCGACCGGGTTGGGTGCCCAGTTGATCCACTTGTCGGTGCGTGTCCAGGTGCGCGGCAGGTCCTCGGTGGCCGGATGCTGATCGTCGACGACGCTGACGGTCGCCTCCTGCTCGTCGATCTCCGGCTCGGGCTCGGTCACGTCGCCGGCGAAGAGCTGCAACTCGGCGAGTTGCGTCAGGCCGTCGCCGTTGTTGGCGGTGATGTCGAGCCGGTAGTACTTGTACTCCTCGTCGTTCTCGAACTCGTAGTCCTTGGTCTGGAAGCGTTCCTGGAACTCCTCGCCGGATCGGCTGTCCAGGTCCGTCCAGTTCTCCCCGTCCTGCGAGCCCTGCAGGGTCCAGTCCTGCGGATCGCGGCCAGGGAAGTCGTTCGCCGATGCCAGCGCATACTGTGACACGGCCGCGGGTTCGGCGAGCTGCAGGACGATCCACGCCGTCGGTTCGAAGGCGAGCCACTTGGTGTCGACATCGCCGTCGATCAGATTCTCCTCCGTCTCGTTCGGAGGGTTGTTGGCGCTGGCCGTTACCTCGGCGACGTGCTCGGGGTCGGGCAAGCTGCCGACGGGGCGGGTACCGATCAAGCCGGTGAACCACTCCGAACGCTCTTGCGCGCGGGCGGCGTCGCGGATGCCGAGAAAGCCGCCGCCGGCCTGGACATAGGACTGGAGCGCATCCTCCTGTGCACCGGTGAGTTCGGTTCCCTCGGCGGAAAGGAAAACGACGCCGCGGTATTCGCTCAGATTCTGCCGGGAGAACACCTCGGGATCGCTTGATGCCTCGACCGTGAAGTCGTGCTGCTCACCGAGCTCCTCGATCGCTTGTGTGGCCTCGGCGACCGGGTCCTCTTGCTCGTCGGCCGCGCCGTGGAACACGAGCACGTTCACCGAGTCGCTCGCCGCGGGAGCCGCGGCCGCCGTGGATGCTGCCGTGCCCTGGCCACCATCTGATGCGGCGGAACCCCCGGGCGCGGCAGGTGCCGTCGAGGCCGGGGACGGTTCGGGTTGTGGGGAGTTTCCAGTTTCTGCCAGTGCGGGCACGGCCGACATACCCAACGCCAGTGCGGCACTGGCTGCCAGGGCGATCGCGCCTCGCCATGATCTCGGTTCCGTTCGTGTCTTGCTGTCTGAGCGTAAGAAACCTGCGCGGTCCATCGCTCCTCCTTCAGCTACTCGTCCGACCCGTGCCCGTGGTATCGGTCCAATGCCTCCTGCGCGCCGTCGGGAAGGGTGCCGTCCTCGTTGCGGACTAGGAAGATCCCGGCCATGCCGTCATCGGAGTGGAACTGCACGTGGCAGTGGTACATCCAGGCGCCGGGTCCGACGCCCTCACCGGCGATGATCTGGAAGCCGTACGAGGAACCCGGGTTGAGGTCCTTGTTGTCGATCACCGGGCTCGGATCGTTCGGGCCTTCGAGCATGCCGGTGCGGTTGTCCGCCCAGCGGTGCGCGTGGATGTGAAACGTGTGGAAGGTGTTTCCGTGGCCGATGGCGATGAACTCCACCCGTTCACCGAGCCGGGCTTCGAACACCGGAGCGTCCGGCGCCATCTTGTTGTTGATCGTCATGTCGTTGAACACGACGGTGAACTGGCGGTCGGGAAGGATGTCGCCCTTGCGCCTGACAATCAGCGCGCCGTACAGACCCTTGCGGATGCCCTTCGTGCCGTGTGGCGTGCCCATCGCGTGGTCGTGGTAGTGCCAGTAACCCGCGCTGCCCGGCATCCACATACTCTTCGGGCCCTTGAATGGTTCCCGGGTGGTCCAGACATAGGTGCGCCGCTCGCCGGGTTCATTGAAGGAATCGTTGAGCGGGCTGCCGTCGGAATCGACGTCGTAGTCGACGCCGTGCGGGTGAATCGAGAGGCGTTCGTCGGTGTTGTTGACCAGATCGATCTCAAGCGTGTCGCCTTCCCACATCTCCAGAATCGGGCCGGGGATCGTGGCCTCACCCGGTTCGAGTCCGTATCCGATCTGGCCGTCGTCGAGCTCTTCGGCGTACATCGTGATGCTGCGGGTCTCGCCGGAACCCTTTCCGCGCCCTCGCGAAGTGGCGGCGGGCGGTGCCGCGTCGGCGCTGGTCGCAGCTATTGCGGGAACGGCCATGCTGGCCGTGGCGCCGACGAGCATGGAGCGGCGGGACATGTGTCGTCGGGGTGGGCTGTTCCGGGGGTTGGTCTCAGCCATGGAAGTCTCCATTCGGTGGTGATCGGGGCACGCGCACCGTTGAGAGCAGGGGGCCGACTTCTCATGGCATGGCACACTAGAAGGACTTTTGAAGGTAAGTCAACAGAAGATCGGCTAGTTTTGTTCAATTAACCGGTATATCGTCAGGCGGTTGACGCGGTCTTTTACGATGGATGCGGCTAAAGAGGAGGTCATGCCGGCGTCGACAGCCGGCGAGTGCGCGACGGCGGGCTGGTGTTATTGATCTTGTTCGCGATGCGGGGCCCGGCTCTCCATGATCAGCGCCTGCTCAATCGCTCGCGCCTCGCGGCACGTCACCGGCTGCCTCGCGATCCAGCCGGGCGAGTGACGTCGGTGGCCGTGCGCACGGGGTTGTTGGTGGCGACGCGGGTCGGCGTGGCGTGGCGCCGCCCATGGCCCGAGCCCTGCCGGCTGCCATGCCGGCGGATTAGAGCCTGATCGCGATATACCTAGCGGGCCGATCACACTTGTTGGGTCTGCGGAACGCCCAGACCCAGATTTGGGCCCCTGGGCGTTCCGCAGAACCAACAAGTGCAGACCTGAGGCGGGGAAGTCCTGAAGAGGGCGGTCTACGCGTCGATTCCTGGCCCGTCGCGAGTTGTTTTCTGCCGGAGGTGCCATAGTTTGAGCACTCGTCAGCACATCAATCTCGTAGACAGTTGTCGGACGGTCACGAATGCATTGGTGTGTCAGTCGGCGGTGAATGTGACGGTTCGTATTTTGAAGTCTCGAGGGCTGGCTGCGGCGATGAGTTCGGCGAGTTCGCGGCGGAGGAGAATCTGGCGGAACGCCTTCCAGCCAGCACCGAACCATTCGGGGCTGGCTGCGACATCAACGTGGCCGAGGCTTGGCTGGATACGCAGCGGCGGCAGGCTGCGAAACAGCATCGGCATCCATCGCCACACACCACACTCGACACACGTGGCACCGGTCTCACCATGCCGCGCGATTGCCGCCTGGCGCACCTCGTGTGGATCGAACCAGGCATGCCCGACGGTGGGCGCCACGATCTGCCATGCTTCGCCGGGAGGAGTGACATGCCAGGCGACCTCGCGCAGCTCGACGTCGAACCGCTCAGCCACCTGCTCGGCCAGCGACCACTCCAAACAGATCACGTCATACCGCCAGTACGGCATCCAAGCACCCGCACACCGCTCCAGACCTTTGCGGCGCAGCACCAGCGAACCGTGCTGCCCCTTCTGCGGCATCCCACAGGAGTGACACCAACCCTCCTCACCAAACATCGGCGTCAAACCCCACGACTCCTCCGGCCACGGCCACCCCCGATTACGCTTCGCGGACAACGCAACGTACTCGCTACTCATCACAACTCCAACGCTCTCAAGATCTCTGGATACTCAGAATAGACCCGCCGCGCCCGCGGCCGGCAGTCACCGGCCGCGCCGATGGCGGTGGTGAGTCGTCGTTTGGAGCTGCATCCGTCGTCGCTGTTTACGCCCGTGTGGCAGATGACCGGTGCGGAGCAGCGGAGCATGGTGTTTCCGTTGATGCCTCACCGATGTAGCGATGCTCGGCGCTGGCTGGGGTGGCCGATGTGATCATCGCCAGTGATAGTGCCCGCGTGTAGCTGCGCGGCGCGGGCGCGGCCCGCCGCGCTTGTTGGCTCTGTGGAACGTCCAGAGCCGGACTCAGGCCGCTGGCCGTTCCGCATGCCTAAGAAGTTTGCAAGAGTCTGGTCTGACTGCCTCGTACCTTCTTACAGTTTCTTCTACGTGTTTAAACGAGACCTTTCGGTGGGTCTTCTGACACTCTGGAACTACGGTCGGACGTTATCCGCCCCGTCCGTCGATCTCTGTCAGCTTCTCGTCGATGTAGGGGTTCTCGCCCAGCTCGGGATACTTCTGAATTAGATCCCTTAGAACCACCTTCAAGAAGGCGCGGACGCTGGTACGCAACGCTTCATATGGCACGGTCGCCGCTCCGGAAACGTAGCTGGACGTTACTACCACGTTCGCACCTATCCGGTGAAATGTAATCGATGCTTCCGACTCCGTATACTCGAACACCTCGGTCACCTCTTGAGATTTGCCCAAGTCCTGAGCGATAGCATCGATCACGAGAGCGAAATCCAAGACGGTAATCGATCCCCACGGGTACGTGCTGAGATCGAGATCTCCAAGTCGAAATACGATATCCCCCATAAAATATTCGTACATGAGATCTATTTGATCTACTGCGATCAGAGTTTTCCGGTCGACTTTGTTGTTCGAATCGGATAAACTGTAACCAATTTCGATCATCAAATATTCGCCTTATCAATTATACGGGAATGCGGTACGCGCCGTATTGTTCGGCCGAACCACCACCCTGAGTTTTGTGCTCATACTTCCTAGGTAATCGACACCTATTTGCGATCCAAAGTTATACTCGTAGATCATTCCAGGGCGATTCTTGGTATTCTCTCTAGATGAGCCATGGCGGACCGTTCTGTCGATCATAGCAGAAATGTCAGATTCAGAAGTTCCTTTTGAGAATTTTCCTTTGCCGGGAACAGTGCTTTCAGGGCCATGATTTTCCATTATGTGCCGCATGTCTGATTCTTTTATTATAACACCGCCACGAGGAAGTGCCTTGGGAGCAACGGGAGCTGGCTGCTGTGGCGACCTAACGTTACTCGTCAAGCCGGGTGGGCAGTAGCGCGTTGTGAGGCCCGTGGCGGTGGTGCGGGCTCCGAAGGGGAGGCTTGCGGCGATGCTGCCTGCGTAGAATCCGGCTTCGCCGAGCCTGGCGGTGACGGGGTACCAGTCGCTGTTGAAGTCGTCGATCTGGCCGGCAAGCCATTGGCCGTTCCAGCCTGTCATTTCGGAGAAGTGGGCGCCGCGGCCTCGGGATGCGAGATCGTGGGCTGCCGATTCGCCGGCGCTGACCGCGCCGAGTGCGAACCCACCAAATATTTCGTTGCGTGAGGGGAAGCCTTCTGTTTGGTAGGCACCGGAGGCACCAACGAGCGCGTCCTGCATGAACGGCATCGTTGGCATGAAGTTGTCAGAGCCGAAGAGGTCTTTGCACCAGTCCCACGGACAGGAACCGGTGGGGTCGGTGAGCAGGGTGGGTTGGTTGCCGGCGTAGGCGTATGGGGATGTCCAGGGTGTTCCGGTGGGTGTGGTGACGGGGTCGGTGCCGGTAAAGCGGCCCAGGTTCGGGTTGTAGTCGCGCAGGCGCAGGTGTAGCAGGTTGGTGGCGGGGTCGTGGTATTCGCCGGTGAACCCGAGTCCGAGATCGTCGGTGGTCAGGCCGTCTTCGGTGGTGTTGCGCCGCGCCCCGAATGGTTCGTATTCGCTGTGCCAGCTGGGAGTAATGTCGCCGTCGTAGGCGTCGGTGACAGTGCCCAGCGCATCGGTAAACAGGAACTGCGTGTCGTCGTCGAGGTGTATTCGGGTGGGCAGCCCGGTGGGGCCGTAGCGGTATGTGGTCTGTCCGTCGGGATCGTCGACGGTGGTGAGCATGGGCAGCTCGCCGTTGATGTCCCAGCTCAGGTTGCGCTGCTGGCCGCCAGTGGTGACGGAGATGCGATTGCCTTGCGCGTCGTAGGCGAGCTCGGCCACATCGCCCTCGTGTTCGGCTTCGACGATCTGGTCGAACGCGTCGTATGTCCACGTGGTGGTGCCGTCGCTGGTGAGGTTGCCGTCCGCGTCGTGGGTGTATTCCTGCCCGTCGACGGAGACGAGCTGGTGGGCGGCGTCGTATTCGTAGGTGATCAGCCCGGGATCGTCGACGCCGTGCCGGTCTTCGGCAAGAATGTTGCCGCTGCCGTCGTAGTCATAGTCGATGTACTCACCCGCGCTGGTGGTGCACTGTTCGGGTTCGGTGTCCTCGAAGAAACACACCCGGTCGAGCCGGCCAGCGTCGTCGTAGGTGTATGACTGTGCCGCGTCGACTCCGAGTGCCTCCTTGCCGCGTGCCCTTTCTATGGGCCGTCCGGCCGCGTCGCGGGTGTAGGAGATGTACGGCATGAACGCGTTTCCGTAGCTGTGGGATACCCGCGAGATCCGATCGGCTGCGTCGTACTTCTGGCGCTGGCGGTAGACCCGCAAGGGTTTGCTTCCTTCGGGAAGCAGGTAAGACGTACTGGTCAGGTTCGCGTTGGCATCGTAGCCGTAGCTTTCACGAAAGCCTTCCGGCAGCGTTGTCATGGTGCGCAGGCCGTCGGCATCGTACTCGTGCTGTACGCCCGTGCCGTCGGGATAGCCGATCTCGGTGAGCAGGCCACGCGCGTCGTAGGTGTAGCTGTACTCGTCCACACCACCGTCGGCGTGATCGCGGGACACCGAGACGAGCCGGCCTGCCGCGTCGTAGTCCTGGGTCGTGGTGCCGGACGCGTCGGCGTACTCGACCAGCCGGCCGGCGTCGTCGTAGGTGAAGGACCGCGACGACGACGCCGAGCCGGTCGTCACCGCCGTCGGTAGTCCGCGCTCGTCGACGTCGGTGGTGATGGTCCACCGGTCGGGATCGTCGTGCTCCTCGGCCCGGGCGAGCACCTCGGTGACCTGGTTGCCGTCGGCGTCGTAGCTGAACGTGCGGGTGCGATCGAGGGGATCGGTGACCGAAACGCGCCGGTGCACCTGGTCATAGCCGTAAGTGGTGACGCCGCCGTTCGGGTCGGTCACCGTTTTCAGCTCGCCCGCATCGGTGTAGGTATACGATGTTTCGGCGCCATCCGGTCCGGTGACGCTGGTGACCTGGCCGGCCGCGTCGTAGCTCGTCGTGGTGGTGGCACCGACCTCGTCCGTCGTCTCGGTCACGAGGCCGCGCGCGTCGTACGTGGTGGTCTGCTCACCACCCAGCGGGTCCGTCACCGAAATTTGGTTGCCGTCCGCGTCGTACGCGTGTGTCCAGGTGAACTCGTCCGGATCCGCCTCGGCCTCGTTCCCGCGTGGCGTGGTGCGGGTGAGCATGAGCCCGTCGTCATCGTACGAATACGTCGTGGTGTGCCCCTCGGGAGTCGTCTCCGCCAGCACCAGCCCGTCGCCGTCGTACTCCGTCGTCGTGACCTCGCCGGCCGCGTCGATCTGCTCCACCGCCAGGCCACGCCCGTCGTAGACCGTTTCGGTGGTGTTGCCCAGCGGATCCGTGGTGGCCACGGCGTTTCCGTCACCGTCGTACTCGGTTGTCGTGGTCTGCCCGAGCGGATCGGTGACCGAGATCTGGCGATAGCGCTCGTCGTACTCGTACGTGGTCTCGCGACCCTCCGGATCGGTTTCGGAGATCAGGTTGCCGAGGCCGTCGTACTCGTAGGTCCACGTGTGCTCAGCCGGGTCCGCGCCCTGCTCGTTGCCACGCGGCTTCGTCTCCGAAATCTTGCGCCCGTCACCGTCGTAAGTCCACGTGGTGGTGGCACCCTCAGCATCCGTGGTCGCGATCCGATTACCGACCGCGTCGTACTCGTGCGTGGTCACCGCGCCCGTGGGATCGGTGACCCGCACCAGATTGCCGACGGCGTCGTACTCCATCTCGGTGCGCCGCCCGAGCGGGTCGGTCTCCGCGACCTGCTGATCCACCAGGTCGTACTCGAACTCGGTGACATTGCCCGCCGGATCGCTGGAAGCGATGAGATTGCCCGCTTTGTCGTACTCGTACGTGCTCGTGAAATCCTGCGGATCCGCACCATCCACGTGGCCCCGCGCCGACGTCTCGGACACCACGCGACCCAGCGCGTCGTATTCCGACGACGTTTTCCGGCCCTCCGGGCTGATCTCGGCGATCCGGTTGCCGTCCTCGTCGTACTCGTACGTGCTCGTGCGGCCCTCCGGCGTGGTCACCGTCTTTTCTTGGCCCTTGGCGGTGTACGTATACGACGTCTCGCCGCCCTCCGGATCCGTCATCGTCGTGACCCGATGCGACGAGTCGTACTCGTACTCCGTGACGTGCCCCTCCGGCGACGTCTCGCTCAGCAACTCACCATCATCGGAATAGGTGAATTCCTCGACATCGCCGTTCGGATACTCGGTACGAATCCGGTTGTCGTCCTCGTCGTACTCGTGCCTGGTGACCAGCCCGTGCGGATCCGTTTCGGCGACCAGCCGCAGCCGATCGTCGTACTCATACGTCGTCACCGCGCCTTCGGCCGTCTCCTCTTCGATCAGCACGTTGTCGTAGTAGTGATCGCGGGTGACGTTGCCGAGCGGATCCGTGGTGTAAGTGGTGAGATACTCCCCGTCCTGCTCGTACTCGAACTCGGTGACACCGCCGTGGGCATCGACCTGTTCCACGACCCGGCCCGCACTGTCATACGTCGACTCCGTGACCGTGTGCCCCAACGCGTTCGTGACCGACGTCAAACGGCCTTCGGAGTCGTACTCGTACTCCGTCACGCCGCCGCGGACATCGGTCACCGACGTGAGCAGATCACCGTCGTACTCGTACGAGATCGATTCACCATCAGGCAGAGTGATCGACGAGATGAACCCGTCCGCGTTGTAGTCAATGTCGAAATCCCGGTCCGACGCATCGGTCACCGTCTCCAGACGATCACCCGAATACGCCAAAGACACACCCTGACCGGACGATTCCTCTACACGGGACAGCCGCCCATCCGAATCGAACTCGATCGACTCGTGCTCCTTCGTGGCAAGCGCGAAGCCATCGCTGGTCGATTCCAGCCGCGTGGCGTGCCCCTCCGGAGGCTCGAACGAATCGCCGTTCTCCTCATAGGTGATCTCCTGGCCGTCTTCTGCGATGTAGCGCACCGACGAGCCATCAGCCCCGATATCCAGATGGGCAAAGTACGGGAACGTCCACCCCTTGCCCAGCACACCGACCGACTCGTTGTTCGAGTTATACGATCGGGTCGCGCTGAACCCTTGCCCGATACTTGCGATCTCGGCATCCGTGGCCGATTCGGTCAACGCCCCCGTGGCCGTGTTGACCGGGTTACCACGGAACTGATTCAACGGGAAAAGCCGCCCCGTCGACGTCACACAATAACAATCCCCACGCGTCGACTCCTCAGGCAAACCAGGAAAGCCATACGCCTCATGGGTGTCGCTGTACGCCGGATCGCTACGTGGGGGGTCGTCTGAACTTCCCACAAAAGTGACTGAAGCATAATATTCTTTGCCGACCTCGAGAAATGGGGGACCCGGCATCGGATAGTCAGTTCCCAGCCTGCAACTGTCCTCGAATACATTGCTCAGGACACGGATGCCACGGACCCAACCTGGGAATTCCATATCCCAGACACGTTCGTCATCGGAGGCACGGAAGAGTTCCACGTGATAGTTGCCACCAACTATCGGATTATCCGAATCATCCTCCGGATGAGCCCACACAAGGACGCCCCAGGTGTTGCACCCTGGTATCGGATCCTCCGGTTCGTACCCGACAATAATCGGCGTGGGCAAGTCCTCGTGAGGTTCAGGCTCTTGTGCTAGATCGTCAGACGCCGACATCAGTTCGCGCGCGTCATCATGGTCAAGCACGAGATCAGAATCTTCGATTGCGCCGATTCCGGGAATTCGGTCCTCTGCTGGGACCAGCTCCGGCGGCGACGGGCGTTTATCTACGTCGTGAACTTTCCGGCCGCTCGAGCTGCTTTCAGTGCTCTGGTCCGCATCGTTTTCTGCGGCAGCGGTAACGCCGTTAGTTTGAGAATCTCCAGCACCCGACGGCACCGATAATCCTGCAGCTAGCAGACCGACACTGGAGATAACAGCCACATTGCGCACAGCAGTGCCCAGGAATTGACCCCCCCCCATGGCGGATGGCCCCCTCTCGCCCTACTGATGGTAAAGAAGATCGTGCCACGGGAGATGACATGCATCAATACATAAATCGGCATGAAACTGACATTCCGTCACATCTAACAGAATGTCGGTTCGCTGTGCCCAGGTCACAGTAGAACGGCATCGTGCGCCGGGCTTGAGAGCGGGCGCTACGGGACGTAGGAGAAGGGCTCTCGGCCGGTCACACCGACGTCACTGACCAGGAACGACGCGCCGGCCAGCGGCCAGTGCCGGAGATCGTCGGCGTCGAGACCGAGCTGGGACGTCGTGATGTACAGGTCACGTAGATCGTCGCCGCCGAACGCGAGACTCGTGGCGTGGGGGACCGGTAGCTCGATCACGTCGTCAGCGTCGCCATCCGGGGTGAAGCGGCGCACGCAACCGCCGCCGCGCGCCATGGCCACCCAGATCCCGCCGTCGGCGTCGACGGTGAGCCCGTCGGGCCGGCCGGGCGTGTCACGCAGATCGATCAGGGTGCGGCGCGCACTGATCGATCCCGTCTCGACGTCGTAGCGGAAGGCGTCGACGCGTTCGCACGGCGTGTCGACGTAGTACATGGTCTGCCCGTCCGGGCTCCAGTCCAGCCCGTTCGAGATGGACACGTACTCCAGCAGGAGCCGTACGTGTCCGCGATCGAGCTGATACAGCGCGGCGCCGGTGCCTCCGCCGGTCACCATGGTCCCGGCCAGGAACCGGCCGACCGGATCGCACGCCCCGTCGTTCATGCGCTCGCCGCGGGTCACGTCGCCGAGCCAGGCCAGCTCGCCGCCGGGCCAGGAGATGGCGGCGAAGCCCATGCCGGCGGCGGCGACGTAGCCACCGTGGGCGTGTTTGACGATGGCGCCGACGGGCACGTCGTACTGGACGACGCGATCGTCACCGGTCGCGGGATCGTACTCGTGGACCGCGTGCTGGGAGATGTCCACCCACATCAGCTTCGACGTGTCGGGGTCCCAGAGGGGGCCCTCGCCGAGCGCGACCGGTTCGGTGATCGGGACGGGCTGCGACATCAGCCGACCACCCCGCAGGCACGTAGCCGCGCGGCGAGGGTGGCCTCCTGTTCCTTGTCGAGGGCGCGCGCCGGCGACACCATGGCGGGTCCACAGCTGCCCGCCAGCGACGCGGCGGCTTTCCAGCCTGCCGGGACACCGGCCGCGCGGCACGCGTGGACGACGTCGTACAACTGCCGTTGTGCCGACAACGCGGCGGGTAGGTCACCCTGGTGATAGGCATCGAGCACGCGCCGGCTCAGCTCGGGCACCACGTTGGCGCTGGCGGCGATCGCGCCGACAGCACCCATGGTCAGGCTGGCCACGAGCATGGTGTCGGTGCCGGTCAGGACGGAGAAGTCGGCGCCTTCCGTGGCGTAGACGACGGCCTGCAGGTACTCCAGGTCGCGGCTGCTGTCCTTGATCCCGATCACTTGCGGGTGGGTGGCCAGCGTGCCCACGACGTCGGGTGGGACGGCGTGTTTGGTCATCGCGGGGATGTTGTAGATCAGCAGCGGGATCGGCGACGACTCGGCGAGGTGGACGTAGAAGCGCTGGATCTCGTCGGGCGTCATGGGGTAGTACGACGGCGGCGCGGCGAGCACGGCGTCGGCGCCGGCCTGTTCCAGCTGCGCGATCTCGGCGACGGCGTCGGTGCCGGTGAGCGCGGACATTGCCGCGATGACGGGCGTGTCGGCCACGTCACCAGAACGGGCAGTGCCGGTGGTCCCGCCGGTACCGGCGGTGCCGCCGGTGCCAGCGGCGTCGGCGACATCATCGGCGTCATCGACGATCGCTCGTGTCCACGCCGTGACCGTGCTCCGCTCGCTCCGGGTCAGGCGCGGGCCCTCGCCGGTGGAGCCGACCGGGCAGACAGCGGTGACGCCGCCCCGCAGGGCGCGGTTCACCAGCCGCTCCAGCCCGTCGGGGTCGAGCTCGCCGGCATCGTTCACGGGAGTGAGCAGCGCGACGTGAACGCCGCGCAGGTCTGTGGTGGTCACCATTCCGCGTACCGCCCATCTTCGTGCCGCCAGTTCGGATCGGGTAGCCGCCAGCTGGAATCCGCGGAGCGCACGGCCGTGTCGTCAACGGTGATACCCAGCCCGGGCTCGGCGCGGCGTGCGAAGAACCCGCCGCGTGATTCGATCAGCTCGCCGCTGGTGACATAGTCGAACAGCTCGCCGGACGGGAGCCCGTCATATCCCTGGTGATAGTGGATGCCGCCGCTTTGTTCCTGGATGACGACGTTCGGGCAGCAGTAGGCGACCTGGAGCGATGCCGCCAGCGAGACCGGGCCGTTCGGGCAGTGCGGCGCCACGGCGACGTCGTACGCCTCGGCCATGCGCGCGATCTTTTCCAGTTCGAACAGCCCGGTGAGGGAGACGTCGGGCTGGATGATGTCCACGGTGCCTTCCTGCAGGATCCGGGTGAATTGCCAGCGCGACATCAGGCGCTCGCCGGTGGCGATCGGCACCGCTCCGGCGGCGTCGCGCAGGTGGGGGAGGACGTCCTCGTTCTCCGCGATGGTGGGTTCCTCCACCCACATCAACCGGTACGGTTCCAGCTCGCGCAGGAGGATCTTCGCGACGCTGCGGTGTACCCGGCCGTGGAAGTCCAGGGCGATGCCCAGGTCGGGGAACTCCTCGCGGATGGCGGCGACCTGGCCGACGAGATGATCGATGGTGGCGAACCGGTCGAGATGGTCGGACGCCGCGGTCGCGTTCATCTTGACGGCGGTGAATCCCTGGTCGACGCGTTGCCGGGCGTGCTGGAGTGCGTCGTCTGGCTGGTCACCGGCGATCCACGCGTAGGTGCGGACGCGTTCGCGCACGGCGCCGCCGAGGAAGTCGTAGACCGGCAGGTCCGCGGCCCGTGCCTTCAGATCCCACAGCGCCTGTTCGATGCCCGCCGCGGCAGTCATCAGCACCGGACCGCCGCGAAAGAACCCGTCTCGATGCATCCGCTGCCAGATGTCCTCGATGCGGCGCGCGTCGGCGCCGATGAGGTTGTCACCGATGTCGGCGACGGCGGCGCGTACCGCCCGAGCGCGCTTGGGGATGATGCACTCGCCCCAGCCGGCACGCCCGTCGTCGGTGGACACGCGGACGAGAATCCAGCGCGGCGGGACTTGGAACGTCTCGATGGTGCGTATGGTCGAGTCGGTCACGCCTGCTCACTTCCCCGGTTGTGCTGGTCGGCGAACGGGTCGGGAAGGCGGCTGATACCGCGGCCGCCGTCGACGGGAAGCTCCACACCCGTGATGAAGGACGCGTCCGGGGAGGCGAGGAACGCGATCGCGGCGGCAAGTTCGTCCGGTGTCCCCGGGCGCCTGAGCAGTGTGGCGGCGGGGACGTGGCTGGCATCCGCCCCGAGACTTTCGTCCAGCGACGCGGTGCTGATCACGCCGGGCTGCACGGCGTTGACCCGGACGCCGTACGGCGCGAGCTCGGCGGCGAGGGATCTGGTCAGTGCGGCGATGCCGCCCTTGCTGGTGGCGTAGGCCGCGTAGGTGATCAGCGGCAGCCGCTCGTGCAGCGAGGTGAGGTTGACGATGGCGCCCCGGCCACGGCGGGCCATGTCGGCACCGGCGTCTCGCGACAGCGCCATCGTGGCGGTCACGTTGGTGGTCAGCACCCGGTTCCAGTCGTCGTCGGACAGTTCCAGCAGGGGAGTGCGCAGGCCGTGGTAAGCGGCGTTGTTGACGAGGACGTCGACCTGGCCGAACCGCTCGATCGCGGCCGGGATGGCCGACGCTCGCTGGTCCGGGTCGGCCAGGTCGATGGCGGCTGCCGATGCCGTACCCCCGCGGTCCTCGATCTGGGCCACCGTCTGCGCCGCGCCCGCCTCGTCGACGTCGACGACGAGCACCCGCGCGCCCTCCGTGGCCAGCCGGAGCGCCGTGGCACGCCCGATGCCCCCGCCGGCACCGGTCACCACGGCGACGTGGCCGGCGATCCGCTCAACGTTCATCAAATTCCTCCTCGGTACACCTTCGCACCGGCGCGGCCGATCACGTGTGAAGACTCGCCTCCCACGACGCGAGTTCGGCACGGACGGACTCGGCGATCTCGACCGGCGTGTCTTCGGTGATGTCCCATGGCAGGGTCCGGGACGCGCCGGGAATGCGGCCTCCTGCCGCCGTGACCCGGGCAGCGAGCGCGTCCAGGCGGTGCTGCGCGTTGCCGTCGACGGCGACGAAGGACGGATCGAAGGTGATCACCAGGTGGCCGATTCGCTGCGCTTCGGCGTTGCTGTGCGGGTTGAACATGTCGGGGACGTCGCCGGAGAGCGCGGGACCGACCGACCCCGCGGCGAGCGCTTCCACCATGAAGGCCAGCGCGAACCCCTTGCCGCCGCCAAGCGGGGCCAGCATGCCCTCCAGGGCGGCCCGGGCGTCGGTGGTGGGCGTGCCCGTGGCGTCGACGGCCCATCCCTCCTGCAGCGGCTCGCCGCGCTGGGCATGGGCAGCGATCTTGCCGCGAGCGACAGCCGTGGTGGCGAGGTCGACGATGGCCGGACGCGGTTGGCTCGGGACTCCGGCAGCCAGGGGGCTCGTGGACAGCAACGGCGTGGCGGTACCCGGTGCGGCCATCACCGCGGGGCCGGTGGAGAAAACCAGGCTGATCAGGCCGGCGTTGACCGCCGGGAGGGTGTACAGCCCGAGACAGCCGCAGTGTGACGACGACCCGACCGACGCGATCGCCACGCCGTATTCACGTGCCCGGGCCACGCCCGCCTCGGCGGCATGCCAGACCTGCCAATGGCCCAGGCCATCCGCACCGTCGTACGAGACGATCGGCCCCGTGTCACGCAGGACGCGCAGCGCCGCGGCCGGGTTGAGGCCGCCGCCGCGGAACCGCGCCAGGTAGTACGGCAGCCGCAGCAGACCGTGCGAGCCGATTCCCCAGACGTCGGCGAGCACCAGCAGCTCGGCGCTTCGCCGTGCCGGCTCGTCGGGCATCCCGGCCTGCCGCAGCAGCCGCGTGGCGACCGCCGTGAGCTCGCCGACCGTCGTCATGCTGCTTGTCATGGCCGGGCACCCGGGCCATCGGCGGGCTCGCCAGAAACCGCGCGCGCCCGCCCGACGGCGTGCGCGGCCTCATCACCGGCGAGCACCGCGCGGATGTCGGCGACGAGAGCGTGCACGATCCGGTCCTGTGACTCCTCGGTGATCCCGGCGATGTGCGGCGTCAACAAGGTGTTGTCGAGCCGTTCGAGCGCGGCCGGAACCGGCGGCTCGCTCGCCCGGACGTCTAGCGCGGCACCCGCGAGATCTCCGTTCTCCAGGGCCTCGGCCAGCGCCTCCTCGTCGACCACCTCGCCTCGCCCGACGTTGATGAGGATCGTCTCGCTGCCCATGAGCTTCATCAGGCGGCGATCCACCAGCCCGGAGGTCTCCGGGCCGCCGGGAAGGTGCACGCTGATCACGTCCGCCTCGCGACAGAGCGCATCGAGGGACACGAGCCGGACGCCGGACGCCGCGAGTTGCGGATCGTCGTCGTCGACGTAGGGATCGTATCCGGTCACCGGCATGCCGAAGCCGCGCGCGAGGCGCGCCACGGCAAGTCCCGTGGAGCCCGCACCGAGGATGCCCCAGGTGCGCCCGGACAGTTCCCGCCCGGGATGCCGGTTCCACGCCCCGTCCCGGACGGCCCGGTCATGCGGGAGCAGGCCGCGCAGCAACGCGAGCGCGGAACCGATCGTGTACTCGGCGACGCTGCGCGAGTTGGCGCCGCGCGGGGACACGACCACCACGCCACGCTCGTCGGCGGCCTGCACGTCGATGTTTTCGAGCCCGACACCGGCGCGGGCGATCACCTTCAGGCCGGGCGCCGCCCGGATGAGCTCGGCATCGACGGTGGTGCGGTTGCGCACCACCAGTGCCTGCGCGGTTTCGAGTACGCGCGTCAACCGGGTGCGGTCCGACCACAGGTCGGCACCGGCGAGGACGGAACGCTCACGTGCCAGGCCATCGAACGGCTCGCCCCAGACGTCTTCGGAGACGACGACGTCGTAACTGTGGCTGTCTGTGCCCACGGCGCCGCCTACACCAGCTGCCACGAGGCGTACCGGGTGACCTGGAACTCTTCGAGGCCCAGCGCACCGCCCTCGCGTCCGAGACCGCTCTGTTTCACGCCGCCGAGAGGGGCGTTGACCGCCGGGGGAACCGGGTTGTTGCAGCCGACGATCCCGACGTCGAGTTCGTCGATGTAGCGCCACGACCGCGCGGCATCCCTGGTGTAGACGTATCCGGCCAGGCCCATCTCGGTCTGGTTGGCACGCTGGATCGCCTCGTCGTCCGTGTCGAAGGGGATGAGCGCGGCCGCCGGCCCGAAGATCTCGGAGCTCACCATCCGGCTGCTGTCGGGCACGTTCTCCCAGATGGACGGGGCGAGGTAGCTCCCGCCGTCCGGAACCGGGATGTCGCGCGTCAGCCGCCTCGCGCCAGCGGCGGCTGCCTCACCCAGGATCTCGTCGACCGCCGTGACCTGGCCGTCATCGATGAGTGGCCCGAGGTCTGGCACCGGGTCGGCCACCGGATCGCCGACGGTCATCGCGTCCACCTTCGCGACGAGCCGGTCGCGGAATTCCTCGTACACGTCGCGGTGCACCAGGAACCGGTTGGCGGCGATGCAGGACTGGCCGTTGTTGCGGAACTTGGCGATCATGGCGCCCTCGACGGCCTGTTCGACGTCAGCGTCGGCGCACACGACGAAGGCGGCGTCGCCGCCGAGCTCCAGCGCGGGACGCACGATGCGCGGTGCCGCCTTGGCCATGATCTGCCGGCCGATCGTCGTCGATCCGGTGAAGCTGACGACCCGCACGCCAGCGTGGTCCAGCAGCGTGTCGGTGATCTCCGCGGCCGGGCCGTGCACGAGGTTGGCGACCCCGGGTGGAATTCCCGCCTCGGACAGGAGCCGGAACATCTCCACGACGGCCAGCGGCGCCTTCTCCGAGGCGCGGGACACCGTGGTGCATCCGGCAGCGAGGGCGGCGGCGAGTTTGCGCGCCTGGATCGAGACCGGGAAGTTCCACGGGGTCAGGCAGGCCGCCACTCCCGCGGGCCGGCTCAGGGCCACCTGGCGCCGGGCTCCGGCCTCGGGCGTGAGCAGCTCGCCGTGCGGCTGCCGGATCTCGTGCGCGAACCAGCGGAAGAACTCGGCGGACAGGCGGATCTCGCCGATTCCCTCGGGGAGGCGCTTGCCGGTCTCCCGGGCGAGAAGCGGGCCGATCGTCTCCGCGCGTTCGGCGAGCAGGTCGGCGACCCGGACGAGGATGTCCGAGCGCTCCCGTGCCGGGCGCGCGGCCCAGTCGCCGAAGGCGTCCGACGCGGCGTCGGCGGCGGTCACGGCGTCGTTGGCGGTGCCGTATCCGAGCTCGGCGAGCACCGAGCCGTCGGCGGGGTTGCGTACGGCGATGGCGTCGCGGGCTCCCGGTCGCCACTCGCCGGCGATGTAGTTGGCTTCCATCATGCGCTTGGATAGAGCCGGGTCAGCGCGAACTCGCGGTGTCCCATGAGCTCGGCGCCGGTCAGCCGGCCGTTGATCGTGCGGTCACAGATGTCCATGAGCTGGTCGCCCGCGTGCGGCAGCGGGTATTCCCGGCGCAGCAGGCCAGAACAGTCGAGGTCGATGTGCTCGGTCATCGTCTCCGCCGTGACGGGATTGGCGGTGAGCTTGATCACCGGCTCGATGGGATGCCCGATGACGTTGCCCTGCCCGGTGGGGAAGAGGTGCAGCACCGCTCCCGCCGCGGCCATCAACGTCACGCACTCCGCCGCGGCCGAGGAGGTGTCCATGAAGTTCAGCCCGGGGACCGTGGGCGCTTCGGCCGGTTCGAGGGCGTCGACGACGGGCACCGAGCCGGTCTTGGCGATGTTGCCCATCGCCTTCTCCTCGATGGTGGACAGGCCGCCGCGGATGTTGCCCTGCGTGGGCTGCGAGCCGAGCAGGTTCGCGCCTTCAGCCTCGATCCGCGCCAGGTAGCGGTCGTACAGGCCCTGGAACTTCTTGCGCACCTCGTCGTTGACGCAGCGTTCCGCGATCAGGTGCTCGCCCCCGGTGAGCTCGCTGGTCTCGCCGAACAGGACGGTGCCGCCGGCGTCGACCCAGCGATCGACAGCTTCGGACGTGGTGGGGCAGGAGCCCAGGCCACTGGTCGTGTCCGACTCGCCGCACTTGATGCTGAGCATGAGCTCGCCGCGTTCGACGGGTTCGCGCTGGAGCTCCGAGGCGTCCTGGTGGAACCGGGCCAGCGTGCGAGCCGCCTTTTCGATGGTCCGCAGATCGCCGTGGCGTTCGATGGAGAATCCCTCCACCGGCTTCCCGGTGGCGGCGATTCCCTGGACCACCCGCTCGGTCCACGAGGGTTCGATTCCGATCACGACGACGGCGGCCACGTTCGGGTTGGCGCCGGTGCCGATGATGCTACGGAAGTGCAGTTCGAGGTCCTCGCCGAACTGGAGACGCCCGTACGCGTGCGGGATGGCGAGCGTACCGGGAACGATGTTTGCCGCTGCTTCGCACGCGGCGTTGGAGAGGTCGTCGACCGGGAGGACGATGACGTGGTTCCGGATCCCGACCCGCCCGTCGGGGCGGCGGTATCCGGTCAGTGGGCGACGCTGCTCTGCCACCGGGCACTCCTAACGTTGTGGGTGTGGACATACTGGCCGGCCGTGATCGGCGCGGTGGTGATGCCGACCCGGACGCCGTACTCGATGACGTCGACGCCCTCCGCCAGGTCGGTCAGGGCGATCTTGTGCCCGAGGGGGACCGTGTCCTGGACGTCGACCGTCAGATCCTGATCGCCATGCAGGATGCAACCGTGCGCGGTTCCGGGCGAGACGTCTTGGACGGCGACGGCGACGTGGTCACCCTCCTTGTGGGCGAGAAACTGGGGCACTGCTTTGGTGTGTTCCTCGGGCATCCGCCGAATCCTTCCACGTGGTAAGTGGCTTGACCTCTGAACACTATCGTCCGGCGATAAGTGAAGCAAGGTAGTCTGTGGAAGCGTGCCCAGCGCGCCGCCGTGCCGGTTACGATTGATGTGTCCAGAGCTCTGGCCAGCTATGCTCGCCCATCAGCGCCATCACAGTGCGGCGCGAGCTCCGGACCGGAGTCGCCTGACGTGAGGGGAGTCACAGTGTGGGAACCGGTGAACCAGGCGGGAAATGTCTCCCAGCGCATCGTCGCGCAGATCGAAGACCTCCTGGCCAAGGATGCCCTGAAACCGGGTGACCGGCTGCCCACGGAACGGGACATGGCCGAACTGCTCGGCACCAGCCGCCCCTCCGTGCGCGAGGCCGTACGGATCCTGCAGGCTCAGGGACGGTTGATCGTGCGGCACGGGCGTGGCGTGTTCGTCGCGGAGTCGCAGACGAAGCAGGCGCTGGGCGCGGCGCTGAGCAATCCCGAGGTGAATGTCAACGAACTCTTCGCGATGCGCGAGGTGCTGGAGGTGCCGGCGGCGCAGTGGGCCGCCGAGCAGATCACCGACGAGCAGATCGTCGATCTCCGGGAAATCCTGGACGAGCTCGATTCGGCGTTCGACGATTCCGGCGATTTCCAGCGGCTGGCCCGCCTCGACGCGACCTTTCACCTGGCCATCGCGCAAGCGGCGGGCAACCGGTTCCTCCGGCAGACGACGGACGTGCTGCACGACATCCTCATCGAAGGCATGCAGACGACACTGCTGATTCCCGGGCGGCGGGAGAAGGCCCGCAAGCAGCACGAAAGCATCGTGGCTGCGCTGGAAAACCGCGATCCGTCGGAGGCCGGTCAGGCCGCCCGGAGGCACATTCGGAGCGCTCACCACGCCGCGCTGGAACGCATCGCGGCCGAGAAGGGCGAACAGTAGATCTGTCGCGCTGCACGCGAAACGCGCTCTTCGGCCATCGCATTGCGACCACATCACGACATGTTGCGTGCCAGACGCCAGAGGTCTAACCTCTCTCCCAAGCTGACGTGAGGAGAGCGACATGCAACGCTATTCCGATCGAGAAAATACGAGCACGAACCGGGCGCGGCGGCATCACCCGCTGTCGCCCCCGCTGGGCCTGCGGGCGCTGGCGGGCGCGGGTGCTCTCGCATTGTTGATGGCCGCGTGTGGTGGTGACGATGCCGGGACATCGGAGGACGGCACGGTCACCTTGACCTTCGCCAACTGGGCGGACACCGAGGACGCCACGCGGCCCGGCCTGCAGGAAACGCTGGAGCAGTTCGAAGAGGAACACCCCGATATCAAGATCGAGAGCGAGGGTATCGGGTTCAGCGACATCGGCCAGCAGATGGTGCAGCGAGTGCAGGCGGGCAATCCGCCGGACGTGGCGCAGCTGGCCGGCAACGACACGTTCGCGGTCGCCTCCACCGAGGCGCTCGCCCCGCTCGGGGAGCACCTCGACGAGGAGACCATCTCCGCGGTGAACCCGGCGGACGTCGAGGGCGGCACGTACGAGGGCGAGCTCGTCGCGTTCCCGTGGATCGATTCGCCGCAAGGCTTCTGGTACAACAAGGGCCTCATGGCCGACGCGGGCCTGGATCCGGAGCAGCCGCCCGAGACGATCGACGAGCTCATGGACGCGCTGGCGGCCATCAAGGAGGAGTTCCCCGGCATCACGCCCCTGGGTCTTGATGTGACGAACCGGCCCTTCGGGCTGGGCGCGAACTGGGCGTGGATGAAGACGTTCGGGGCCGAGCCCTTCGGCGAATCGGGCGCCAACGCGAACAGCCCGGAGATGGTGGAGTACCTGTCCTGGATGAGCGAGCTGGCGAGCAACGACTACATCGAGCCGGGACGCAAGATCGGCGAGTTCCGGCCCCAGGCCGCGCAGGACGAGGTCGCGTTCATCTGGGATCAGGACGTCTTCCAGGGCGTGGTGCAGGACACCAATGGCATGTCGGACGAGGAGTTCTTCGAGGCGTGGGGGGTCACGACCCTGCCCACCGGGCCGTCCGGGGAGCCGTACTCGGTCAATCAGGGCCATCAGCTCGTGATCTTCAACAACTCCGAGAACAAGGAAGCCGCCGCAGAGCTCATCGAGTACCTGTCCACCTCGGAGGATGCGATCGTCGACTACACCATGGACACCGCGCTGGCGCTGCCACCGGTCACCGAACCGGAAGGGGAAGTCGCCGAACTGATGGACACTCCGGTGCGGCAGTCGTTCATCGAGGACATCAACCCGACGTTCACGGTTCCGCCGTACGGTCAGACGTTCTCCGCGGGATACGGTCCGGTTATGGCCGGTCTGCAACAGATCGTCACGAGCGGTGCTGACCCGGCCGACGTCGCCGAGGACATCCAGAGCAAGCTCGAATCGGCACTCGATTGAGGATGACGAACACCGCAATTGCGCCGCGGCAGCCGCGGCGGCGAACGGGGCTGGGCCGGCGGCCGTGGATGGACTGGATGATCCTGCCGGCCCTGATCGCCATCGGCGTGGTGATCGGGTATCCGATCGTCCGTGCCATCCAGCTGTCGACCACCGAGTTCAATCCGTTGGCCGGTGCCGACCCCACGCCGGTCGGCACCGCCAACTTCGAGCAGCTGGTCGATGATCCGATCTTCTGGGAAGCGCTGCGGAATACGGCCATCTACACGTTCGGATCGGTGGCGATCGCAGCGATCATCGGTGCCATGGTGGCGTTGCTCGTGGAGAACCTCAGCGGCCGGGCACGGGTCGTCAAGACGCTCTTGCTGACGCCGTGGGCGGTGCCGTTCGTGGTCGTGGCGTTCCTGTTCCGGTACATGTTCGACGCGCAGAGCGGCGTCATAAACGCCCTGCTGATGGATCTGAACATCACCGATCAGCCGGTGGACTGGCTCGTCTCGTCGACGTGGGCGCTGCCCACGGTGGTCGCGGCCAACGTGTGGGCGCAGACGCCGTTCTTCGTGCTCGTCTTCGGCGCCGCGCTCGCCGCCGTGCCGAACGAGGTCATCGAGTCGGCGCGCGTGGACAGCACCCGGGGCCTGGCGATGGCGCGGCACATCAAGCTGCCGTACATGCGCAACGCCGCGCTGATCGCGAGCCTGCTGATGGTGGTCGCGAACTTCAACGACTTCGGCAAGATCTGGGCGATGACCGAAGGCGGACCGGGATATGCCACCACCACACTCGTCGTGTGGGTGTACCGGCTGGCGTTCACCAGCTTCGAACTCGGCTACGCCTCGGCCGTCGGTGTGATCTGGCTGGTGCTGCTCCTGCTCTTCGCCATCGCCTATGCCCGCATGCTGAGGAGGGGATCCTGATGGCCGTGGCCGTGTCCGAGCGATCCGCGCCAGCGGCCCGGCCGGCGCCGCGTGCACGGCGCCAGCGCGGTGGACGGGCCGCCCGCAACGTCGGCATCGCCGTCGCGCTGTTCTTCGCCCTGGCGCCGATCTACTGGATGTTGTCTACGTCGTTCAAACCGGAACTCGAGGCAACGCAGTCGGATCCGTCGTTGTTGCCGAACGAGTACACGATGGGCAACTACCAGAGCCTGTTCAACGGTGCCATGCCCTTCGGCTCGTTCGTCGTGAACAGCGTCATCACCGCCGCGGCGGCGGCGCTCATCTCGCTCGTGCTCTCGGCGTTCGGGGGTTACGCGCTCTCCAAGGGCAACTTCCGCCTGCGGGAGCCGATGAGCTTCCTGATCCTGCTCACCCGGATGCTTCCCCTGGTGGTGCTGCTGGGGCCGCTGTACTTGCTGTTGCTGAATGCCAATCTGATCAACACGATGCTCGGGTTGATCATTGGCTACATCTCGTTCGCGGTGCCCTTCGGCGTGTGGCTGATGAAGGGCTTCTTCGACGGCGTTCCCAAGGAAGTCATCGAGGCAGCCCGGGTCGACGGCTATCCGCGCTGGCAGATCTTGTTACGAGTGGCCCTGCCGCTGACGATTCCCGGGCTGCTCACCACCGCCACCTTCATCTTCATCGACGTATGGAACAACATCATCTATCCGCTGGCGCTCATCAACACCATCGAGAACCAGGTGCTGCCGTCGGGCTTGATGCTCAGCTTCACCGGGCAGTTCAAGACGAACTGGGGCGGCATGATGGCGGCATCGGTCCTGACGTCGATTCCGCTCCTGATCGCCTTCTTCGCGATCCAGCGGTCGATGGTGCGGGGACTGACGGCCGGCGCCGTGGCAGGTGAGTGAGACGTGAACGAGACCATGACCACGGGCACGGCCCGGGCACGTTGGAAGGTTGACGATGGCTAAGATCTCGCTGCGCGATGTCGAGAAGAGCTATGGTTCCGAGCTGGTCCTGCGGGACTGCAACCTGGACATCGACGATCACGAGTTCGTCGTGCTGGTCGGGCCGTCGGGCTCGGGCAAGACGACACTACTGCGCATCATCGCCGGGCTCGAACCCGTCAGCGGTGGCGACGTGTATTTCGACGACGTGTGCGTCAACAACATCGACGTCGGAGACCGCGACATCGCGATGGTGTTCCAGAACTACGGCCTCTACCCGCACAAGAGCGTCTACGAGAACATGGCGTTCGGCCTGCGCCGCCGCAAGATTTCCAAGTCCGAGATCGACGAGCGGGTGCGCCAGGCGGGCGAGCTCTTGGGGATCGGCGACCTGTTGCGCCGCCGCCCGAAGCAGCTTTCCGGGGGACAGCGCCAGCGGGTCGCGCTCGGGCGGGCGATCGTGCGGGATCCGTCGGCGTTCCTGCTGGACGAGCCGCTGTCCAACCTGGACGCGCACCTGCGGGTGCAGATGCGCGCCGAGATTCTCAAGGTGCACAAGACGGTGACCGCGACGGCCGTGTATGTCACGCACGATCAGGTCGAGGCGCTGACCATGGGCGACCGGATCGTGGTCATGCGTGACGGCATGATCCAGCAGGTGGGAACCCCTGACCATCTCTACGACTATCCCGCCAACCGGTTCGTGGCGGGCTTCATCGGAACGCCGGCCATGGGATTCCTCCGCTGCTCGGTGCGCAGGTCGGCCGATGGTGACACGGAGCTGGTGAGCCCGGGTGTCCAGATTCCGTTGCCGAGGGAGCGAGCCGCGGCGATACCGGCGGACGTGGACACGGTCGAGGTGGGAGTCCGCCCGGAGCGGCTGTATCTCGACCAGACCGCCGCGCGTTCCGGCACGCTGTCGGGCACCGTGGAAATGGTGGAACAGCTGGGCTCGGAATACTACGTGCATGTCAACATCGACGATGCGGTGATCACCGCCCGGACATCCCGCGACCAGCGCGTCGAGATCGAGGAATCCGTGAAGCTGACCACCGACGGCGCGTACGCGCACCTGTTCGACGTGGAGACCGGCGCCGCCTACGCCTGATCCCTCCGAATGATCATGTTTGGCACGCTTTCTCGGGCCGTAACACGGCTGTAGACGTGTTACGGCCCAAGAAATCCTGGTACGGCAGAGCCCGAGCGGATATTACTGCCACAACGGTTCATCGGGATACTTCTGGTGCTCCTTCGCCACGTCGTCGTTGATGTCGACGCCGAATCCGGGGGAGCTGGTGACGGGCAGCGCCCCTCCCGTGAAGGCGGGAACGTCGCCGGTGATCAGATCGCTGTACCACGGTATGTCGTCGGCGTGAAACTCCAGCACCAGGAAGTTCGGCACGTTCGCGCAGACGTGTGACGCCGCGATCGTGGCGAGCGGACCGCCGACGTTGTGCGGCGCGAACGGCACGTAGTTCATCTCCGCCAGGTGCGCGATCCGTCTCGACTCGCTGATACCCCCGCTGCGCGGGAAGTCGGGTTCGATGATCCGGCAGGCATTCGTGCCGAGCAGTTCCCGGAAGCCGTGCGAGAGGTACAGGTTCTCGCCCGTGCAGATCGGGGTGGCGGTGTTCCTGGTGACCTCGGCCATGGCGGCGACGTTCTCCGGCCGTACGGGATCTTCCAGCCACAACAGGTCGAACGGTTCCAGGGCCTTGGCGATGCGGATCGCATCCGCGGTGTTGTAGTGCCAGTGGCAATCGATGGCGACGTCGACGTCGCGGCCGACGGCGTCGCGCACCGCGCCCACGATCTCGACGATCTGATCCACCTGGCCCGGGGTGACACAGTGGTTGAAGGGGTCCAGCTCGCGGATCGTGGGTATGTCGATGTCGAACTTGAGCGCGGTGAATCCGCGCGCGGCGGCGTTTCGAGCTCGCTCGGCATACGCGGAGGGTTCGTACGCCGCTTCCGGGTTTCTCCAGCCGACCTTGGTCTTGTCGCCGAGCTTGTAGCTTTCCCCGGCGTGCAGGTCGAGAAGGATGCGCACGTCGTCGCGGTACGTGCCGCCCAGCAGCTGCCACACCGGCTGCCCGAGATATTTGCCCAGCAGGTCCCACAGTGCGATCTCGATGCCGTTCATGGCGCAGATGGTCGAGCCTTGCCAGGCTGCACCGCTGACGAGCTCGTACATCTCGCGCCAGAGTCGTTCGACGTGGCGCGGGTCGCGTCCTTCGAGGTACTGGGCGAACCGGTGAATGGCGTCGCGCACACCGAACCCCCAGTGCGCCTCGCTCACTCCGGTCAGACCGCTATCGGTACGCACGCGCACCAGGAGCCACTCGAAGTTGGCGTCCAGAAGCGCTGTTTCGATCTTCGTGATTCGCACGGGCCTGCCTTTCCAGTAGGGGACGGGTGCCGACCCTCGCACCCTCGCACCGCAGGGAGGCGAGGGCAGGCACCGCGACCGTCGGGTGTTACGTGCTGACTCGGTCACGCTGTCTGAGCCGGCTGACCCCCTGCGCGATCAGGGGCGCAACGAACAACAGCACGGCCAGGGTGATGAACGTGAGCGAAAGTGGCCTGGTAAAGAAGACGCCCGGATCGCCGCCCGATTGCAGGAGCGCCTGCCGGAAGCCGGTTTCGGCGATGGGGCCGAGGACGATGCCCAGCAGCATGGGCACAACCGGGAATCCGAATCTGTGCGCGATATAGCCGACGAGGCCGAACACCATCATCACGCGGGTGTCGAACACGGTGTTGTTCACCGAATACGCGCCCACGAACATGAGCACGATCAGGACCGGTATCAGGAGGTTCGGGGGAACGGTGGCAACCCTGGCGAACAACCGTGCGGCGATCCGGCCCTGGACGTACAGCATGACCTGAATGATGATCAGGCCGAGCATGATGGCGTAGACGATGTCGGCGTGATCGACGAACAGCTCGGGACCGGGTCGCAGGCCCTGTAGCGCCAGCGCACCGAGCAGGACGGCAGTGACGGTGTCGCCCGGGATGCCGAGTGTGAGCAGCGGGATGAGGGTGGCGCTGGTGGCGCTGTTGTTGCCCGCTTCGGACGCGGCAACCCCTTCACGTGCGCCCTTGCCGAACTTCTCCTTGTTCTTCGAGCTTCGCCGCGCTTCGTTGTAACTCAGGAACGACGCGATACCCGGCCCGGCGCCGGGGATGGCACCGATGAAGGTGCCGATCGCGCTGGATTTGACCAGTGTGCGGGTATATCGAAAGGCCCGCGTGAAGGGGAACGGGGTATCAGCTGTTTCGAATCGTTGCGCGCCGAGATGTGCGCCGGGCGCGCGCCGCATCAACTCGGCGATGGCGAACAGCCCGACGAGGGCGGGGATCAGCTCGACGCCACCCTGGAGGTTGTCCATACCGAAGGTCAGCCGGGGGAGGCCACCGACGGGGTCCAGCCCGACGGTAGAGATGAGCAGCCCCAGAATTCCCATGAGGAGGCCCTTGAGCAAGGAGCCGCCGCTGACGCCGGAAATGACAGCGAGACCGAACAACGCCAGCGCGAAGAACTCGGCCGGCCCGAACTCCAGGGCGACCCTGGCCAGCTGGGGAGCGCCGAAGAGCAGGACCAGGGCGCTGAGGATGCCGCCGAACGCGGTGGCGAACGTGGCGATGCGCAGCGCTTCGCCCGCGCGTCCCTGGCGGGTGAGCGCGTAGCCGTCCAGCACCGTTGCCGCCGACGACGGCGTGCCGGGCGTGTTGATCAGAATCGCCGATATCGCACCGCCATAGATCCCGCCCGCGTACACGCCCATCAGGAGCATGACCGCCGGAACCGGCGCCATTCCGAAGGTGAACGTGAGCATCACGGCGACGCCGAGCGTGGCCGTGAGACCCGGAAGGGAACCGAAGACGATTCCGATCGCGACACCGACGAACATGAAGACGAAGTTCGCCGGTTCGAGGAGGGTTGTGAGGCCACCGATGATCTGATCTGCCACGCGTCTGCCTTCCCCGTCGACGGCTACGGTAGCTGGATGTACATGTACGTCTGGAATACGTGCTGGACGCCGAGCACGAAGATCACGAGCGCGACGTAGAAGTACCACCGGCGAACCGACAGCAGCCACATGAGAGGCGCCATGGTCAGCAGGGTCGCCGGGACGAAGCCGAGCGGCTCGGCGAGCAGCACGTACATTCCGGTGAACGCGAACACGTAGAAGGTTGCGTTCGGATTGTCCTGTTTCGTGCGCTCGTCGCGCTCCTGCGGCCGCCGGTACTCGGTGTCACGTTTGAGGAAGCTCTTGATCACCAGTCCGGGACTGAGCACCATCAACGCAACGGCCAAGAATTGGGGGAAGAACTCGGGCCCGATCTCCGTCGGGCCGCTGAGTCCCCGCTGCAGCGAATGGGCGGAGTAGAACCACAGGCCCAGACCGGCGACGAACAGCACGATCCCGCTGCAGCGATCCTTTGTCCGGTCGCTCAGGCGGACAGCTGCCTTATCCGTCCACGTCAACGTCGAGTTCCTCGATGAGCGTCTGGGCCTTCTCCTGATCGGATTTCAGCCCGTCGATGACCTCGTCTCCGCCGATCTCCCGGGGTTCGAGAAGGTTCTCGTCGATGAATGCCTGGTAGTCGTCGGTGTCGAAGGTGTCCGCGAAGCCGTCCCGGAGTGCTTGCACGACGTCGTCGGGAACGCCGGCCGGGGCGAGGATGGACTTGGTGACGGTGACCGCGGGAACGTCGTATCCCTGTTCTTGCACGGTGGGGACGTCGGGATCCAGGTCGCTGCGCTCTTCGGAGAAGATGCCCAGGTATCGGGCGTCGCCGGAATCGACGTACTGTTTGAGCTCGGCCAGGCTGGCAACCACAGAATCGATCTCGTCGCCCAGCAAGCCCTGGATCGCCGGGGCCGATCCGTCGAACGGCACGTTGTTGGCGTCCACGCCGCCTCGGTTGTAAAGGGCGTCGTGGACGAGCCGGAGCCAGCTTCCCGAGCCGGATTGCCCGGCCCGCAGCGGTTGTTCGGAGGCGCCCACCTGCAGCAGATCGTCGAGGCTCTCCCACGGGGAGTCGGCACGTACCGCGATGGCCTGGGGTTCCTGGATGACTCCGGTGATGGCCACGAAGTCGTCGATGGTGTACTGCACTTCCCGAAGCGTCATCTCGGTGGAGAACGGCCCGTTCGAGGCGAGGATCAGGGTGTAGCCATCGGGATCCTCGTTGGCGACCTCGGCCAGCGCGATGGTCTGGTTCCCTCCCTCGCGGTTCTGCACACTGATGTCCGCGTCGAGCTGGAAGTTCGCGGTCAGTGCGCGCGCGGTCTGGTCGGTGCTGCCTCCTGCCGCAGATCCCACGACCAGGGTGATGGGACGCTGCGGAAAGTTGCTTCCCGAAGAGCCCTGGTCGCTGCACGAGTTCACCAGGAACAGACTTGCCCCGGCGCCTGCGGTGGTGAGTAGGAATTCTCGCCGTGTCGGCATCCGCGTGATCCTTTCGCACGAGCCGTTGTGCTCTGTTCGTGTGCCTGTCGCGTTCCCACGCGTGTGACGAGTTGGAGACGGCATGGCCGCATCTCCGATTGATTACACGTAGCATGGTGCATGTAATGTTCTACGTCAAGGGTTGACCACGAAGATCGCATGTCACACGCTGTGTGCCTCTGGTGGAGGTTGAGAGTGGAGCTACGACAGCCCAAGCGAAGCGGCGCACTGGCAGAACAGGCCTATGTGGCCCTGCGCGACGCCATATTGAGTCATCAGCTCGAACCCGGAGATCGACTCTCCGTGCCCGAGTTGGCCCGTCAACTGGGTATCAGCCGGAGCCCCACTCGGGAGGCGATCACCCGCATCGCACACGAAGGGCTAGCTCGCCTGGAGCCTCATCAAGGGGCGGTCGTGGCGGACATCCGATCCGAGGATCTGGTCGAGATCTACGCGCTTCGCGAGGTGCTGGAGGGTCTGGCTGCTCGTCTCGCTGCCCAGCGTGCATCCGACGACGACGTCACGCGGCTGCGGCAGCTGATGGAGGAGCACGAGCAGGCCGCCGCCGTCGACGATGTCGAACGGCATTATGAACTCGACCAACGGTTCCACTCCGAGATCCGCCGGGTGGCGGGAAACCGCCGCCTGGTCGAATCCCTGGACGTGCTGCAAGGCCAGATCCGCATCGGGATGTTCACCACGCACCGCTCGCTCGGAGGGCTGCCCCAGACGGTGGCCGAGCATCGGGCCATCTTCAACGCTGTCGCTGCCCGCGACCCGGAAGCTGCCGAGCATGCCGGGCGAGCGCACGTGGCACGCTTGCAAGAAGAACTGCGGCACGCGGAGCGCACGGACGCGTTTCCGTCGTAAGCGGCGAATCGGAGCGTGCCACTTCTTGGGTGTGCGGAACGTCCAGAGCCCGTTATAGCCGCCTGGACGTTCCGCACACCCAAGAAGTGATGATCACACCCTTTACAGGCGGTGATAGTGGTCTATACCGTGACGGATCACATGAAAACCGCTCGGCCGGTCTCTAGCGTTGAACGGCTGTCGGGGGAGAGATCGCTGACCTGTGTCGTGGAGGTCAGACGTGATGGTCACGCGTTTCTTTCCTGCCCGCACGGCCGCTCACCGCATCGCGGCCGTGTTCCTCGGCGTCACGCTCGTAGCAGCCACGACCGCTCCCGCAGCGGCCGACCCACCCGCGGCGCGGCTCACCAGCGCTGACCAGACGACGCGAACGGACGAGACGCCCGATACCAGCGACACCAGCGGCGACACGAATGCGAGTGAGGCGAATTCGGGTGAGGCGGATGCGAGTGAGGCGGATGCGAGTGAGGCGAGCGACGCCCACGACCTGACCACCGGCCTCCCGATCGAGCCGGACACCTTGGGCGCGTCGCGAGCCGAGGATCTCCCTGCGGGGACATCTGACGTACCAACAGGCGTGGATGACGAGGTTCACGAGACCCTCGACGCCGATGGCACGGCGGATGTCATCATCCGGCTGCGCGATCAGGTCGACATGCGTGCCCTGGCCGAGCAAGCGGCGGACGCCGCCGACGACGCGGCCGCCCGCGCCCGTGCGGACCGCGACATCAGCGACGGCACCAGTGGCGACATCGCCGACGACACCAGCAACAACACCCGCGACGACGCGAGCGACGGCACCCGCGACGACGCCGTCACCAGCGAGGACCTGAACGCCGTCGCGGAACGGGCGCAGGAGGCCCGCGCCCGCACGGTAGTCGAGGAGTTACAGGAGACGGCCGACGCCGGCCAAGACGGTGTGCGCCAGCTCCTCGATGAACACGAGGCCGGGGGACGCGCGGACGGCGTCACGTCGTTCTGGATCTTCAATGGTTTCGCCGCCGCCGTCGACGGCGAGGCGTTACGCGAGATCGCCGAGCACCCCGACGTCGCCAGTGTCACTCTCGACGAGGAGATCACCCTTCCCGAACCGGTCGAACCCGAGCCCGGAGAGCCACTCCTGCCGAGCTGGAGTCTGGAGTCGGTGAACGCGCCCGACGTCTGGGGCGAGTACGGCGTGCGCGGCGAGGATGTGGTGGTCGGCATCATGGATGGCGGGGTGGACGGGGAGCATCCGGCGCTCGCCGCGTCCTGGCGGGGCACCGACGGCGACCCCGAGGCCAGCTGGCATGCGGCCACCGGCGAGAACTACCCGACGCCCGGCGACGGCGGCGGTCACGGGACGCACGTGGCCGGGAGCATCGTTGGCGACGCCCCGGGCGAGCTCACCGGCGTCGCCCCCGACGCGGAGTGGATCGCCGCGAAGATCTTCCGCGATTCCGGCTCCACATCCGCGTCCATCATTCACGACGGTTTCCAGTGGATGCTGGCTCCCGGCGGCGATCCCGGGGCCGCGCCGGACGTGGTGAACAACTCGTGGGGCTCGGATGCCACCACCAGCACGGAGTTCTGGGACGACGTCGCCGCGTGGGAGGCGGCGGGAATCGTCCCGGTGTTCGCGAACGGCAACAACGGCCCGGCACCGGGCACGGTCGGCTCGCCGGCCAGCTTCCCGAACGCCATCGGCATCGGGGCGACGGACGTCAACGATCTCGTCGTGGGTTTCTCCAGCCGTGGCCCGGCCGTCTGGGACGGCGAGACATACCGCAAGCCGCAGGTCAGCGCTCCCGGATACCGGATCCGTTCGGCCTGGCCACGGCACTTGATCGACGGCGGCTATCACACTATTTCGGGCACTTCCATGGCCGCGCCGCACGCCACGGGTGCCGTCGCGCTCATGCTTTCTGCCGCGCCGGAGCTGACCATCGAGGAGATCCGCGAGCAGCTTGAGGACACCGCCCGGGCGGAGCCGCACATGGGTGAGGTCCCCGACGACGATTACGGCGCCGGCATCGTTGACGCTCACGCGGCGGTCACGCGCGTCGCCCATTCGGGCACGCTGTCTGGCACGGTCACCGGTCCCGACGGCCCGCTGGTGGCGACGGTCACCGCCGGCGATGGCGCCGCGGCGGCCAGCACCGAGAGCGACGGCGAGACCGGCGCCTACGAGCTGGATGTCCCCGAAGGGGAGCACACGGTCACCATCAGCGCGTATGGCTACGCCGAGCACGCGGCCGGGGTGACCATCACTACCGGGGAGACGAGCACGCTCGACGCCGAGCTCGACGTTGCGGCCGAACACGAGCTCTCGGGCATCGTGACCGGCGTCGACGACGGTGAGCCGCTCGCGCATGCGCGTGTCAGCCTGCCCGGCACGCCGCTGGATCCGGTGCGGACTGGCGACGATGGCCGGTTCGCCCTGGACGTGGCGGCCGGGACGTACTCGCTGCGGGTTTCCGCGGCCGGGCACGAACCGGCCAAGCTGGACGTCACCGTGGACGGCGACGCCGAGCTGGCGATCACGCTGGAGCCGCTGACCCAGCCCAGTGCCGATGGCTGGGCCCAGTACCAGAACAATGCCACGCGCAGCGGCCTGTCCGGTGACAGCCTGGCCGCGGGCACGCTGGAGCCGAGCTGGACCGCGGACGCCGGAAGCGACGTGGTGTTCGCCTCGCCGGTCATCGCCGACGGCCTGGTGGTGCACGGCTCGGACGGCGGCCAGCTCGCCGCGCGCGACGCCGGCACGGGGGAGCGGCAGTGGACCTTCCAGGCGGGCGGCACCCTGCGCGGCGCACCCGCGGTGACCGACGGCAGCGACGGCACCGGCGGCAGCGACGGCACCGGCGGCACCGTCTACACCGGAGGCGGGCTCGACGGCGGCATCTACGCCCTGGATGCGCAGACCGGCGCGGAGCTGTGGTCGGTGTCCACACCCGACCGGCGCACGGTCTACACCGCACCGAGCGTCGTCGGCGGCGTGGTCTATGCCGCGACCGGTCCCACGCAGGCCCGGGAGGATACGGTGCTCGCGCTCGACGCCGAGACCGGCGAGGAGCTCTGGTCGGCCGACGTCGGCACGTCCGTGTTCGCCGGTCCGGCGGTCGGGGACGGTATGGCGGTGGTGGGCAACGCTGACGATGGCGAGCTGATCGCCCTCGATGTGGAGACCGGCGAGCGGGTCTGGACGCTGGCCCGCCAGGACGACTACTTCATCGGTGGCGCCAGCGTCGTCGACGGCACGGTCTACGTCCCCACGACGGACGGCGACGGCGACGGCAGCATGCTCGCGATCGCTGCGGACACGGGACAGGTGCTGTGGGAGGCCGATTCGCACGGCGATGGCCAGGGCAGCACCCCGGCCGTCTATGGCGATCTGGTGATCGCCGGCTCGCACGGGCGCGGCACGGTGGTCGCCTACGATCGCGAGACCGGCGAGCCGGTCTGGCATCACGGTGTCTCGGGCGTGGTGAGCGCGTCGGTGATGGTGAGCGACGACGGCTACGTGGTGGGTGGCTCGCAGCTGGACCACCGGGTGTGGGCGCTGGACGCCGCCACGGGCGAGCTGGTGTGGGACGCCGAGACCGGCGGCAACGTGACCTCGTCGGCGGCTTACGCGGACGGGCGGCTGGTCACGGCGGACGCGCGGGGCAACCTTTACGCCTTCCACCCCACGGGAACCATCGAGGGCACGGTCACCGGCCCGGACGGTCCGATCGAGGCGAGAGTGACGGTCACCGAGACCGGCCCCGAGGTGCGGACCGACCCGGAGAGCGGCCACTTCGAGCTCGCCCACCCGCCCGGCGAGTACACCGTCGAGATCTCCGCCTACGGGCTCACCGGCGAGAGCAGGGCGGTGGACGTGGTGGCGGGCCGCACCGTGACCGTCGACGCCGAGCTGGCGGCCGTCGACGACGGCGGCGTGACCGGAGTGGTCCGTGACGAGGCCGGGGAGCCCGTGCCGGATGCCACGATCACGCTCAGCGGTGCGCCGCACGATCCGGTGAGCACGGACGCCGACGGCGCCTTCGGCTTCGGCGAGGTCGCGGCCGGCAGCTACGGGCTCACGGCCGAGCTGACCGGATACGCCCCGGTCCACGAGGAGGTGGAGGTCACCGCCGGGGAGACCGCCCAGGTGGAACTGACCCTGACCCGCTATGACGTGGCGGTGGTGGGTGACCATGACGGCAAGATCCGTGCCGTGCTTGAAGACCTGGGGTATGCGACGGAACCGACCAGCTACGCCGATGTGGCTTCCCGCCCGGGTGACTTCTCCGCCGTGGTCGCCAACGGCGCGCGGGACACCGACCCGGGCCAGGAGACGTTCGTCGAGTTCCTCGACGCCACCGACGCGGCCGGAACCAGCGTCGTCTGGCTGGATCAGTGGTCGCTGGGCTGGGGTGCGATCAACCACCTGATCGATCACGTGGGCGATCCCGAATCCGCCCCGGACGACCACATGGGAGCGGGCCGGGTGTCGCTCGTGGCCACGGCCGAACACCCCCTGACCGAGGGCCTCGTTCCCGGGGAGCGCACCGGGATCCTGGTGCCGGGAACCGCGTGGTCGGCCTTCGACGGCTACTCCGGCACGACGGTCGCGGAGCTGCATACGGACGACCACGGTGTCACCGGCGGCGGCATCGGCTACGCACCACGCGGCACCGACGGCGTGCACGTGCTGCTCGGCTCGCTGGCGGCGGCCGCGTCGTGGGGTGATCCCGAGACGGACTGGCTGCCCGCAGCGGAGACCGTCGTCGACAACGCGGTGTCCTACGCCATGGACGCCGAGTTCGGCGAGGTAAGCGGCACGGTCACGGCCGCGAGCGGCGAGCCGCTGGCGGCGACGGTCGAGGCCGTGACCACCGGGGAAACGGTCATGACGGCCGACGACGGCACGTACCGGATCTTCCTGCCGCCCGGCGAGCACACGCTGCGCTTTTCCCGGGTCGGCACGACACCGGTCGAGAAAGACGTGACGGTGCAAGCCGGGGAGTCCCGCGCCGTGGACGTCGAGCTCGCGGACTCCGGAGCCGGTGCGCTGAGCGGCACCGTCACCAGCGCACGTGACGGCGAACCGATCGAGGGCGCGCGGGTTTCGCTGCCCCGGGCGGATCTGGAAACGACAACGGACGATGCCGGCGCGTACCGGATCGACGACGTCCCCGGCGGCACCTACGAGCTGGAGGTCAGCGCCGGCGGCCACCTCAGCGCGAGCGACGAGGTGGAGATCGAGGCAGGAGAGGAAACCGTCGTCGACGTCGAGCTGGACGCCGCCGCGCGGGTCGGGGTGCTCGGCGACTACGCGAGCGATCCCGTCGTCGACGTCCTCACGGCGGCGGAGATCGCGGCCGAGGACATCGGCTGGGGTGACGTGGATCGTGTCGGCGAGTTCGACGTCGTCGTCTTCAACGATCCCGACGACCCGGGCGAGGCCGGGTTCCGCGACTTCCTGGACGCTATGGACGCCGCCGAGGTGAGCGGCATCTTCCCGGATGACCGGTTCGGCTCCTACGGCGGCGCGCGGCTGTTGCGCGAATACCTGGAGGATCCGGCGGGCAGCGAACCGGTCAGCCGGGAAGGGATCGTCAGCTACGCGCCGCGCGTGCCGGAGCACCCCCTCTTCGAGGGTGTCGCGGACCGGCCGGAGATCCTGCGCGCGGACCGGTACGCTGCCGCGCTCGTCGAGTACTCGGGCACCGCCCTGGCCGACCTTGTCACCGAGGAGGGCGGCACGCGGGGCGTGGGAGCCGCCTACACTCCCCGCACCCCGGGAAGCGTGCACCTGCTGCTGGGCGGCATGGCGGCCAGCTTCTTCCAGGGACCGGGCGAAGACTGGACCGATGACGGGCGGCAGCTCTACCTCAACGCGATCGATTGGGCCGCAGCTCCCGGCCTGGGCAGCGTCGACGGCGCGGTGGTGGGGGTCGATGGCACCCCGCTGCCGGCCACCGTCGAGGTGGTGGAGACCGGGGCGCGGGCCGAGACGGACGCCGACGGCTCGTACGTGGTGGCGCTGGAGCCCGGTGACTACACGCTGCGGTTCTCCGCGTTCGGCTACGCGGTGGCCGAACGCGCCGTCAGTGTCGAGCGCAACGCCGCGACGTCGCTGGACGTGCAGCTGGAACCGGCCGATACCGGATCCGTGTCCGGAACGGTGACCGCCGGCGACGAGATCGGTACCGGGCCGCTCGCGGGGGGCGAGCCGGTCGAGGGGGCATTGGTGTCCCTGCTCGGTACCCCGCTGCAAGCCACCACCGACGAGGACGGCTCGTATGCGCTCGACCTGGTGGAACCCGGCGAGTACGAGCTGGAGATCCGGGCGGAGGGCCACGTGCGTACCCGGGTGCCGGTGACCGTCGTTGCCGGCGAGGTCGCACCGGCCGACGTCGAGCTGCGGCCGTCGCCCATCGTGGGGATCATCGACGACTATGACGAGCGCCTCGCCGGGTACCTGGAGTACTGGGGCTACACGCCGGAACCGCTGAGCTGGGACGACACCGGCCGCGTGGGCGATCTGGATCTCGTCGTGGCGAACATGGGTTCGTACCCGGGGCTCGATCCCGGCGCGGACGGGCTGGCCGCCTTCGACGACGCGGCGACCCGGGCCAGCGTCCCGGTGCTCTGGTTGGACCAGTACGGCCGGGGATCGTTCCGGTACCTGTCGGACTACGGCGGCGACCCGGCCGTCGCCGGTCAGGGTCGTAGCGATGGTGAGGTGTCGGCCCATGCGGCCGAGCCCGGCCACGCCCTGCTGGCCGGGCTGGAGGAATCCTTCCCGCTGGTGGAGGACGGCGCGGAGTACTCCTGGTTCGACGGGTTCAGCGGCACCACCGTCGCGACCGTCAGCAGCGACGACGAGGACGGGCGCGGGCTGGCCGGGGTGCGCCACCGGGGCGCGGGAGCGGTCGACGTGCTGCTCGGGACGCTGTCGGTCAGCAGGTACGGCTACCCGGCCCACGGCGACGTCGCTGGTGACAGCTGGACTTCCGGCGCGGAACGGCTGCTGCGCAACGCGCTCGGCTACGCCCTGGACGGGGCGGACCTCGGGGCCGACGTGCGGGGCACGCTGGTCGGCGAGCCGGGCAGCACGGCCGGAACGCCCCTGCGCGGCGAGGTGACCGTGGCGGAAACCGGACAGACGTATCCGGCGCGCGAGGGCGACGGCAGCTTCGTCATCCCGCTGGCTCCCGGAGAGTGGACGCTCGAAGCGGCGAGCTTCGGCTACGTCACCGAGGAGGTCACGGTCAGCGTCGAGGCAGGCGAGGTCGTCCGTCCGATCGTGGAGCTCGCGCCGCAGCCGATGGGCACCGTCAGCGGCACGGTGACCGGTCCGGACGGCGACGCGGTGGCCGGTGCCGAGGTCGCGCTCTCCGGCACGCCGCTGTCCACCACCACGGACGACGAGGGTGGCTACGTCATCGAAGACGTGCCGGAGGGGGAGTGGACGCTGCGCGTCACCGCCGACGGGTATCAGGCCCACGAGGAGCGGGTCGATGTGGCCGGGGGCGAGACGCGTGCGATGGACGTCGCCCTGACGTCATCGCGTACCGTGGCGGTGGTTCGTGACCTCGGCGATTCGGTGACCGAGCTGCTCGACGCGGACGGCTACGACGTGGAGCAGGTCGCCGGTTCCGGACTCGGCGAGCTGGCCACGCGCCTCGGGCAGGCCGGTGACGTCGATCTGGTCATCTTCAACGGGACCATCCTGTCGTCACACCGCGAGGGGTTCGAAGCCGTGGTGGATGCCGCCGGGGAGGCCCAGGTGTCGGTGCTGTTCGCCGGCCAGTGGGGCGGCTATTCGATCGGCGAGCTGTCCGACTATCGCGGGGACCCGGCCAGTGTCGACGACGGGTTCGTCCCCGAGGCGGTGGAGTACGTGCCCGGTTCCGGCGACGGGCACCCGATTTTCGCCGGTTACCCCGCTGGCGAGCCGATCGAGCTGATCACCAATCCGGGCGGTAACCAGCAGTGGCTGTCGTACGCGGACTACAGCGGCACCACCATCGCGAACCTGCGCTCGCAGACCGACGGCGACGATCTCGGCGAGGCGGTGGGGTACCGGTTCAGCTCGCCGTCCAGCGTGGAGATCCTGCTCTCCGGGCTGGCGGCCAGCTCGTACGGCCGTCCCGGCGACGGCTGGACCACCGATGCGGAGCGCATCTACCGCAATGCGGTGGCGTGGGCGGTCGAGGCCCGCCAGGCCGAGGTGGCCGGCGTGGTGACGGCGGATGGCGAGCCGGTGGCGGACGCCACGGTCACCGCCGTGGACGGTGGCGCGAGCACCACCACCGGCGACGATGGAACCTACGTCCTGGGCCTGCCATCGGGGACGCACGCGATCCGGGTCGAGGCGTTCGGGTTCGAGGTGGCCGAACGGACCGTGGAGGTGCCGGAGTCCGGCACCACGACGCTGGACGTCGAGCTGGCACCGCTGCCACGCGGCGAGGTCGTCGGCACGGTGACCTCCGCGGCGGACGGCGAGCCGGTGGCGGGAGCGGCGCTGGCGGGGTCCGGCCCGGAGGGCACGTCGGACTGGTCGGCACGCACGGATGACGCCGGCGCGTACGCCGCCGGCGACCTGCTGGAGGGCGACTACGAGGTCACCGTCACCGCCGACGGGTTCCTCCCGGCGACGGCCGAGGTCACGATCACGGCGGAGGAGCCGGCCACCCTGGACGTCGAGCTGCGCCCCGTCGACGTGGGCGTCCTGGGAGACGTCGACGGCGCGGTGATCGGCCTGCTGCGCGAAGCCGGGGAGGCGGCCGCTCCGGTGGCGTGGGATCGGGAGTGGGAGAGTGCCGGCACGCTCGACCGGTATGACGTGCTCGTCATCAACGGCGGCTCACCGGACGGGGAGACGTTCGACACGATGCTCTCCGCCGCCGACGACGCGGAGGTGAGCGTGGTGTTCACCGGGACGTGGGGCACCGACCGGGGAGGCGTGCGGCTGCTGGAGCGCCACACGGACCGCGTCGACGTCGGCGCCCACGGCTACGGCGACGGGCCGGTCGAGCTGACCGGGTTCGGCGGCGAACACGAATTGTTCGCCGGGCTCTCCGACCCGGCCCGGCTGATCGTCGACGGCGGGTACTACAGCGTGCTCGACTCCTACGCCGGGCAACCGCTGGCGGACCTGTCGGTGCAGCGCGACGGCGAGGACCCGGTGACCGGGCTGGCCGCCGGGTACGACTGGCGCACCGTGGGCAGCATCGAGGTGGTGCTGTCGGCGAGCGCGGTGACCGACACCGTCGGCCCCGGGCTTGGATGGACCGAGGACGGTTCCCGGTTGCTGGTCAACGCCGTGCGATGGGCAGGCGCGGCCGAGCACCGGGCCGCGGGCTGGAAACCGGAGTGGCACGTGGCCGGCAGCGGGCGGACCCGGCCGGTGATGCTGGAGCTGGACGGAGTGGACCGGGACGGCGCCCCGACGGGGGCACCCGCCGAGTCCGGGGTACTGGTGGTCCGCGACCGCGGGGGCGCCGTGGTGCAGCGCTACGACATGCGCTGGGTGTTCGGCCGGTACCTGTACATGCTCAGTGGCCTGCCGGGGGGCGACTACTCGCTGGGCGCGGAGCTGGACGTGGACGGCCTGGTCGTGGAGTTCGACGGCCCGGACATCACGATGCCGGGGTAATCTGTGGCGTGCTTGCCGCCGGCGAGGCGATCGAGCTCGGAATGCCGTGCTGTCACCCGCGATGAATTTCGCGAACTCGGCCGGTCTGTATCCGGTGATGCGGAAGAAGCGTCGACGCGGGAGTCGACGGGTGAACCGGACCGAGCGAAGGAGATTCGATGGGAAAGTTCAGGTTCCAGCTGGCCATCTCGCTGGACGGGTACGTCGCGGGACCGGAGCAAAGCGAGCGGAACCCGATCGGCGTGGGCGGTATGCGCCTGCACCAGTGGGTTTTCGGACTGGAGGCGTGGCGCCGGGCACAGGGCCTGGAGGGCGGCACGGTGAACGCCAGCACTCCCGTGGTCGAGGAGGCGCAGGCGAACGTGGGGGCCGTCGTGATGGGCCGGAACATGTTCGGGGGAGGCCCGGGCCCGTGGGGAGAGGAACCGTGGACGGGCTGGTGGGGCGACAACCCTCCCTTCCACGCTCCGGTGTTCGTCCTCACGCACTATCCTCGGGAGCCGCTCACGATGGAGGGTGGCACCACGTTCCACTTCGTCACCGACGGGATCGAGTCGGCGCTCGCGCAGGCACGCGACGCCGCAGGTGACAAGGACGTCTCGCTGGCCGGCGGCGCCAACGTCGTCCAGCAGTACCTCGCGGCAGGCTTGGTCGACGAGTTCGAGCTGCACGTCACGCCGGTTCTGCTCGGCGGCGGCGAGCGCCTGTTCGAGAACGTGGACGGCCTCGAGGTGGAACAGGTACGCGCCATCGACGCTCCGGGCGTCACGCATATCAAGTACCGCGTCGTCGGGTGAGATCCGGAATCCGCACTCGCCATCAGACGGCCGGGCAGGTCCGACTTCGATGCTCAAACATGCGCTAATTGCGGCTGAACGGCGTTTTCGTGCACGTCTGGCCATCGAAGTGCCGCGACACCGGGCGCTGGTGAGGACCAGACGCCGCGTGCCGTACCGTCGCGGGTGAACGCCTGCCCGGCCGGATCAGTCGCCTGCCCGGCCGGATCGGTCGCCGGGACCGTCGGTGAGGAAGCCCGCGATAGCGCTCATGTCCTGCCCGCCGAGGCCGGCCTCGATCGCGGCCCGGGCCACGTGCCGGTTGGTCTCGGTCTGCTGCATTCGCACGCCGAGGCGCTCGGCGAGGCCGGTGATGAGGGCGAGGTCCTTGGCCACGAGGTCGAGGCTGAAAGCGACCGGCGTCTCATCGGGGTGCACGAAGGCATCGTGCTTGTAGTGCACGAACGGCGCGCCGACAGCGCTGGCCTGGAACACCTCGTACGCGGTGCCACGCTCCACACCGGCCTTCTCGGCGAGCACCAGCGCCTCCGACAGCACCTGGTTCAGCCCCATCACCATGGCGTTGACGGCCAGCTTCATGGCCGCGCCGGTGCCCGTACCGCCGACGTGGAACACCCGCCGAGCCAGCGCGTCGAGTACCGGCCGGACCCGCTCCAGCGGATCCGCCGAACCACCGGCCAGGAAGGTGAGCTCGCCCTTCTCGACCAGCGGCACGCTGCCGGACACGGGGGCGTCGAGCAGCGCCCCGCCGCCCGGCTCGACCATCCGTTCGAGCTCGTGCACGGTTCGCGGGTCGATCGTGCTGGTCTCCACGACCGTGGACCCATCACGCAGCCCGGCGGCCAAGCCCTCGGGACCGGCATAGGTGCCGCGCACCGCGTCATCGTCGCCCAGCGACACGATGACGACGTCGGCCAGCGCGGCGGCCTCGCGCGGCGTGGCCGCCACTCGGGGACGGGCCTGCGGGTCGAACCGCCCGGCCACCGCCTCCGCCTTGGCGGGAGTCCGGTTGTGCACGGCGGCGACGTCGGTGCCGCGCTCGTGCAGCCGCACCGCCATGGCCGCGCCCATACGGCCGGTTCCCACGACGGCGATCCGGGCGTGGTGTGTGCCGTCCTCCGGTGCGGTCATTTCAGCAACCACCCGCCATCCACGTTCAGGTTCACACCGTTGACTGACCCGTTGCGCAGCAGGAACGCCACAGCGTCGACGACGTCGGCCATCGCGGTCAGCCGCCCGGTGGGGGTCCGGGATCGAAATCCATCCAACATCTCCGGGGGTTTGCCGCTCCAGAACGGGCTGTCGCCGACGATGGCCGGGTGCACGGCGTTGACCCGGATGGGTGCCAGCTCGTTGGCCAGCGTGTGCACCATCCCGATCACGCCACCGTTCACCGTGGACACGGTCGTCGAGCCCGGGTATGGCCGGTCCTTGGCGAGCCCGCCGAACACCACGATCGACCCGTCGTCGCTCATCCGGGGCAGCACCGCGTGGACCACCTCGGTGTAGCCGACGAGCTTGAGGGTCACGAGCCGTTGCGCTGCGGCGGTGTCGTAGTCGGCAGCGGTGTTGTGATCGCGGTCCACGGCGGCGAGCACGATGTCGTCGACCCTCTCGATCCCGGACAGCGCCGCCGCGATCTCGTCCACGCGGGTGAGGTCGAGCGCGATACCACGGACCCGGCCGTCGAGCTCCTGGGCAACCGACTTCGCGATCGACTCCGCGCGTTCACCGTCCCTGCCGGTCAGCACGACGTCGTCGCCGGCGGCGGCGAAATGCCGGACCACCTCCAGCCCGATTCCCGAGGTGCCGCCGATCACCAGAACGGCGCGCGGCTGTGTCATGGCATGCTCCCTTCGGCGTGCGTGGCGAGCTGTTCTCGCAGGTAGTCCCAATCCCGGGCGAACCGGTAGGAGTGCCGGGGCGGTGGCTGCGGTGCCTGGGTCTCCAGCCACCGCACCCGCCCGTCGCCGACGTTCTTGAACGAGTGCACGCAGCCGACGCCGGCCCAGGCGACGTCGCCCGGCTGCAGCACGTGCCGCTCGCCGTCGAAGCTCGCCTCGACGGCCCCTTCCAGGATCAGGTACGTCTCCTCGAAGGGGTGGTCATGCGCGCCGGCCACGCCCTCGGGTTCGTACTGGACCATGAACATGGAGGTCAGCTGGGCGCCCAGGTCGCTGTCGACCATCATCTTCACGGTGATGCCACTGTAGACAAGCAGCGCGGTGCGCATGCTGGCCGACACCGCGAGCAGGTCCTGGCTCTGCTTGGTCGGGTCCATGTGGGCGGGGGAGATGGTGCCCAGGCCGCGGGTTCGCGGGTCACGCACGTCCACGGGTATCGGATCGTGCTTCGGCAGCGGCGGCACCAGGAAGGTGTCCTCACCGGTGCGGGAACGCGGCTGCGGGCCCTGCATCTCGGCCCAGCGCACGACGCTGTCCGCCGAGGCATCCACGCGCCAGGCGTGCGGCACGCCGACCGGGATCAGCCCGTAGTCCCCGGGCCCCACGCGGTAGGAACCGTCGGAGGTCTCGATGATCGCGCTGCCGTCGAGCACGTGGAAGCTTTCCTCGAACGAGTGGACGTGCGCCGGTACCATGCCGCCGGGCTCCAGCTCGCAGATCCCGAACCCGGTGTGCACGGATCCGGAACCTTCCCCCACCACGGTCCAGCGGCGGTAGCCAGTCGCGACGTCCGACCATCCGGGCGGCGCCTGGTATGACGCCTGCGCTGCCCGGTGCACCAGATGCCGGCTATCCATCAGGCGGCCTCCTTGGTGGCGGTGGCGTCGACGAGGTAGTCACGCGAGGCCTCGACAAGCTCGCGGGCACGGTCGATGTCGCCGACGAGCTTGCCGTCACGCTTGCGGACGGTGCCGCTCACCAGCACCGTGTCCACGTTGCTGACATCGGCGCAGAGCACGACGGCCGCCACCGGGTCGATGACCGGGGTGACGTTGATCGCGCTCGCGTCGATGGTCACGATGTCGGCCTGCTTGCCGGGCGTGAGCGACCCGGTGCGATCCTCGACGCCGGCGACGTGCGCCCCGTTGATGGTGCCCATCTCGAGCATCTGCCGGGCCGTGAGCATCGTGTCCGGCACGGGAGTGTTCGCCTCCCAGCAGGTGGCATTGACCCGGGCGCGTTCCCCGCCGAAAGCCGCCCGCATCTGGGTGAACATGTCGCCGGGCACGGTGGTGACGACGTCCGCCGACAGGCTCGGGCGCAGGCCGAACTGGTACGACTTGTTCACCGGCGGCCAGCCGTGCCCCATCTGCAGCTCGACCTGGGCCGCGATGGAGACCGTGCCGCCGGTGTCGGCGACGCGCTGCCACTCGTGGTCGCTGAAGTAGCAGGCATGCACGTACGTGGTGTCCGGGCCGAGCAAGCCGAGCCGGTCGAGCTGCTCGACCATGGCGAACCGGCCGGCCATGCGGCCCATGGCCACGTGCACCGTGATGGGGATGCCAAGCTCACGGGCCAGCGCCCATTCCGTCGTCACCACGTCGTCCTGGCAGAATCCCGGCCCGCGGGTCGCCAGCGCGAGAGTGAGCAGCCCGTCGTCGCCGGGGAAGTAGGTCTCGCGGACCCGGCGGACGTCGTCGGCGGGTATCACCTCGGAGCTGTTGAACCAGTACGTGGCCAGCGACGTGTTGGCCGAGCCGTAGGCGTACTGGGCACGGATACCCGTCTCCTGCAGCGCGGTGATGGCGGCGTCGGGATGCTCCGGCGTGTTGTTGATGTGCGACCAGTCCACCAGCGTGGTGATGCCGGCGTTGAGGCATTCCAGCGCGCCGGCCAGGTTGCTGGCGTACACGTCGTCGGGGCGATACGCGGGAGCGAACGTATCGAGGACGTCGACGAAATAATCGTCGAGGGTGGAGTTGGGCGCACATCCGCGGATGGCGGACTCCCAGGTGTGCCGGTGGGTGTCGACGAATCCGGGGAGGACGATGTGGCCGGTGGCGTCGATCACCTCCGCGTCGGCGTCGATGTGCTGGTCGACGGCGACGATCGTGTCGTCCTCGACGAGGACGTCGCCGTGGGGCAGGTCGCCCAGGTGCGGGTCCATGGTGAGGATGTGGCCACCACGGATCAGTGTGCGGTGGGTCATCTGCGGTACCTCTTCCTGCGTCCGCGTTGACTGAGGAATGGCGTTGCTCGACGGGTGTCGTGGGCGGTTGGTGAAGCTGGCGGATGAGTGATGTTGCGGATCAGTAGGCGGCGAGCGCGCGGATCTCGTCGGCCACGCCGTCGGCGGTGGGGATGACTCGCTCTTCGAGAGCATCGGCGAAGGGGAGGGGGACGCACGCTGACGCGACCCGCTTGATGGGCGCGTCGAGCAAGTGAAATCCCTCGTCGGCGACGAGCGACACCAGCGTGCCGCCCCATCCGCCCTGGTACGGGTTCTCCTCGACGACGACCAGCCGCGAGGTTCGTTCAAGCGAGGCGAGCACGGTGCGAACGTCGAGCGGCACCAGGCAGCGCAGGTCGATCACCTCGACCGAGATGTCCTCGGCGGCGAGGCGCTCGGCCGCCTCGACGGCCGTGCGCACCGTCGAGGCGAGAGCGACGAGCGTGACGTCACTGCCCTCGCGTATGACGCTGGCCTGTCCCAGCTCGACGACGTGATCCGGGGGCGCCGGGGCGCCCTTGCTGGCGAACAGGCCCTTGTGTTCGAACACGACCACGGGGTCGTCGCTACGGATCGCGGCCGCCGTCAGCCCGACGAGATCGGCCGGGCTGGACGGCGCGGCGATCTTGAGGCCGGGCACGGTGAACACCCAGTTCTCCACTGCCTGCGAGTGCTGGGCACCGAAGCCGAGCCCGCCCCCGTTGGCGGTGCGCACCACCAGCGGCACGGTGACCTGGCCGCCGGTCATGTAGCGGACCTTGGGAATCTCGTTGGCCAGGTACTCCCAGCAGCACGCGAGGAAGTCGCTGAACATGATCTCGGCGACGGGTCGCAGGCCGGTCATGGCGGCGCCCATGGCGGCTCCGGTGATGGCCTGCTCGGAGATGGGAGTGTCCCACACGCGCCCGGGGCCGAACTCGTCGAGCAGCCCGACCGTCGTCTTGAACACGCCGCCCGCGGCGCCGATGTCCTCGCCCAGGCAGACCACGCTCGGGTCGCGGCGCATCTCGCGTGCGATGCCCTCGGCCACAGCCTCGCGATAGGTGATCAGGTCCGCCATGTGTTGCCTCCATCCGCCCACACGTCGGTGAACGCCTCGGCCGGGTCGGCCTCGGGCGCGTTCTTCGCGGCGTCGATCGCGTCGTCGACGATGCCCGAAGCCCGGGTCTCGGCCTCGTCAAGCTCCGCGGCCGCGACACCGAGTGATTCGAGCCGGGTGCGAGCCAGGGTCAGGGGATCGTGCGCGAGCCAGCGCTCCACCTCGTCGGCGGGCCGGTACTTCGCCGGGTCGGACCGGCTGTGCCCGTAGTGCCGGTAGGTCCGTGCCTCGATCACCGTGGGGCCCTCGCCCGCGCGGGCGCGGCTGACGGCGCCGGCGACGGTGTCGTGGACCAGCACGACGTCGTTGCCGTCGACGACGTGGCCGGGAAGCCCGTAGGCCACCGCCCGATCGGCCGCGGGGTTGGTCACCGAGGTGACGGTGTCAATCGGCGTGTACTCCATGTACAGGTTGTTCTCGCAGATGAACAGGACCGGCAGCCGCCAGATCGCGGCGAGGTTGAGCGCCTCGTGGAAGGCACCGATGTTGGTGGCGCCGTCACCGAAGAACGCGACGGCGACCTGGCCGGTGCCGCGCAGCTGCGCCGACCACGCGGCCCCGGCGGCCATCGGCAGGTGCGCGCCGACGATGGCGTACGAGCCGAGCATGCCGGTGGACGCCTTGGTCAGGTGCATCGACCCACCCTTGCCCCGGCACAGGCCGGTGGCCCGGCTCATCAGCTCGGCCAGGCATTCCTGCGGTGTTGCCCCGCGCGCGAGGGCATGGTGGTGGCCGCGATAGGTGGCGAACACGTAGTCGTCAGGCCGCAGCGCCGCGCTGGCTCCGACGGCGACGGCCTCCTGCCCGGCGGCGAGGTGCGTGGTCCCTTTGACCAGGCCGGACATGAACAGGTCGTGGGCCGCCTTCTCGACGCGGCGGATGACCTGCATCTGCTCGTAGAGCGCGAGCAGCTCGGTGGCGCCCAGGGCCGCCCCGGTGCTGGCAGGGGAGTCGCTGGCAGCCGTCATCGCCGCTCACCTCCCCGCGTGTTGAGGTGCGACTGCGCTTCACGTGCGGTGTCGAGCTCCCCTCCCACAGTCCAGTACTTGCGCCCGGCCACGAGGAGCTCTTCGGCCGGAAACTTGGTGATGACCTCGCATCCGTCGGCCGTGACGACCACCTCCTCCTCGATGCGTGCCGCGGACCAGCCGTCGGCGGCGGGCCAGTAGGTTTCCAGGGCGAAGACCATCCCTTCCTCGATCGTCTCGGGGTGGTCGAACGAGACGAGCCGGCTGAAGATGGGCTTCTCCCAGATCGACAGCCCCACGCCGTGCCCGTACTGCAGCGCGAACGCCGCCGTCTCGTCGGGGAAGCCGAACTCCTCGGCACGCGGCCACACGGACACGATGTCCGCCGTCGTCGCACCGGGTTTGACGAGCTCGATCGAGCGGTCCATGTACTCGCGGCAGCGGACGTAGGCGTCGCGCTGGGCCCGCGACGCGCTGCCGACGGCGAAGGTGCGGTAGTAGCAGGTGCGATAGCCGAGGTGGCTGTGCAGGATGTCGAAGAACGCGGGGTCGCCCGGGCGGACGAGGCGGTCGCTGTAGACGTGGGGGTGTGGTGAGCAGCGCTCACCGGAGATCGCGTTGACCCCTTCGACGAACTCGCTGCCCAGGTCGTAGAGCACTTTGCTGACCACGCCGACGCACTCGTTCTCCTTCACGCCGGGCCGTAGGAACGTGTACAGCTCCTCGTAGGCGGCGTCGACCATGGAACAGGCCTGGGTAAGCAAGGTGATCTCGTCGGGTGTCTTGATCCGGCGGGCCTCCAGGAACACTTGCTGGCCGTCGACGACGTCGAGCCCTTCCGCTCGAAGTGCCTCCAGCACCGGCATCTCGGCGACGTCGATGCCGAGCGGCTCACGGTGGAGATCGTGCTCGCGCAGGACCGTCGCGACCTTCGTAGCCACGTCTGCAGCGATACCGGCGTCGGGGTGGAAGGCACCCCGCAGCGTGGAGATGCCCGCGCGGGCGCGTTGCTCGCCGTCCAGCCACGGGTTGTACAGCTGGTGGTGCTTCGCGGCCGAGCCGAAGTCCCAGACCACGGGCTCGCCACCGCGCGGCAGCAGGGCGAACCGGATGAGCTTGTCCATCGCCCACGTGCCGATGTGGGTCGAGGTCATGTAGCGGATGTTGGAGAAGTCGAACGAGAGCACGGCGCCCAGATCCGAGGCGTCCAGCGTGGCGCGCAACCGATCCAGGCGGGCGCGGCGCAGCCGGTCGAGATCGACTCGCTCCTCCCAGTCCACGGCGTTGGGGCCGAAGGTTCGAATCGCCATCGCCCGTCACCTCTTTCGGGGAGGGAGTGTTAAGGCATGTGTGCAGTAGTGCTAATCATCATTGAACACGCGGGCGGTGCCGTCAATACGTGAAGCCCGTGGTTCTCGCATCAAAGACGGACGGCATGGCGTAGAGTGTTAACTTGTACTGATCAGCCGGGGAGAGGAGTGCGCCGGGTGACCCGCGAATCTGCGCTCGACATCGGAGATCGACTTCGTGCCGAGCGGCTGCGCACCGGCATCAGCGCCCGCGCGCTGGCCCGCGAGATCGGGGTGTCGCCCAGCCTGATCTCCCAGATCGAGACCGGCAAGAGCCGCCCGTCAGTGAGCACGCTCTACGCGATCACCAACGTGCTCGGCGTGTCCGTCGAGGACCTGTTCGAGCGTCCCGATCAGGCGCTGGCCGGATCGGGTGAACCAGGCAGCGCCGGAGCGAGCGCGGGGGCAGGGGTGCGCGGCGAGAGCCCGTTCGAGCACGGTGCCGCCGGAATCGCCGCGGTCGCCGCCGCAGCGGGGGAGAGCGTGGCGGGCGAGAGCGTTGCGGGCTCCGGATTGCGGGTGACGGGACCGGACCGGGGGCGACGGGTCGGGCCCGTGGTGCAGCCCGCGCAGCGTGAAGTGCTGACCCTCGACTCCGGCGTGACCTGGGAACGCCTCGGCCAGGTGCCCGGAGCCCACGTCGATTTCCTGCGCATCACCTACGAGCCCGGCAGCACCTCGGCCGGCAACGGCCGGCTCATGCGCCACCCGGGCGTGGAGTACGGCTACGTCGTCCACGGCGAGCTGGTTCTCACCCTCGGTTTCGACGAGCACCGGCTCGTACCCGGCGACGCCGTGTCCTTCGACTCCACCACGCCGCACGGTTACCGCAACGACGGCATGGAGCCCGCCGTGGGGATCTGGTTCGTGCTCGAATCGCTCTGATCGGCTTGGTCCGGCACCTGGCCGATGTGGAGCGCATCTGGTTTCGCCAGGTCATGGCAGGCCAGGATGCGCCGCCGCACTTCTGGTCGACGGCCGACCGGGACGCGGGTTTCCATGGCGCCGTAGCCGATCCCGAGATCGTCGCGCAGGCGTGGCGGTTGTGGCGAGCCGAGATCGCGTTCGCCGAGCAGGTCGTGGCCGACGCGCCGGAACTCGATGTCATTGGCCGCGGGTCCCAGCGGGGGCAGATCTCGTTGCGCTGGGTGTTGGTTCACATGGTGGAGGAGTACGCCCGGCACAACGGCCACGCCGACCTGCTACGCGAACGGATCGACAGTGCCGTCGGGGAGTAGCCACCCGAACGGGGGCCGCGCCAGGTCAACGCAGTGGTGGCGGGCCGACTTCGATACCGAAACATGCATTAATCACGACGGATCAGCGTTTTGGCGCACGTCTCGGCATCAAAGTGCCGGAATCGTGATCGACCCCGAAAAATCCTGGAGTCCGCTGGGATCGGCCCGCGTAGCATGTCGCCATGTCTGCTGAGATATCGAACCAGACCGATGCCGACCCGCGCGTAGACGCGCCGTTGCGGGCCGACGAGCGGGCGACGGTGGCGGGTTTCCTGCGGTTTCAGCGCGAGACCTTGGAATTCAAGTGTGCCGGTCTCGGCTCCGAGGAGCTGGCTCGCCGCAGCGTCGAGCCGTCGCCGATGTCGTTGCTGGGGTTGATCCGGCACATGGCGGACGTGGAACGTCTCTGGTTTCGGCGTCGGCTGGCCGGTCAGGATGCGCCGCCGCACTTCTGGTCGACAGCCGACCGGGACGCGGATTTCCATGGCGCCGTAGCCGATCCGGAGACCGTTGCGCAGGCATGGCGGTTGTGGCGAGCCGAGATCGCGTTCGCCGAGCAGTTCGTGGCCGACGCGCCGAATCTCGACATACTCGGCGATGAGCCGGATCGTGGCCAGGTCTCGTTGCGCTGGGTGTTGTTCCACATGGTGGAGGAGTATGCCCGGCACAACGGCCACGCCGACCTGCTACGCGAACGGATCGACGGTGCCGTGGGGCTGTAGCCACCCGAACGAAGTCCGCGCCAGGTCAACGCAGGGATAAGCCGCGACATTGACCCGGTGCGGGCTCCGTCGCGGCTTATCGCGGCGTTGCCCCGACCCGGCAAGTATGCCGTGGTGGCGGGCTGACTTCGATACCGAAAAATGCACGTATCCGCCAATGCGGCGAGATTTTCGCATGTCTGAATATCGAAGTTGGCGTATGGATCTCTACGGCCGCCCGACAGCTGGCCGTGGATCGCTCGTAAGGTCGCTGATTTCCGGGTACTGCCAGGGCTGTTAGGCCGCACTCCGCGTAGGGCAGATCGTGGGGGCGAGTCCTGGACTCGACGCACGATCAACATCATCGTTTCCGTGCTCAATATGGACGCTCGTCGGGGACGAGTAGCCGCCCAGATCGGTATGTAACGGATGAAATATGACAAACGCCAATAAAGCGGTCTTGCGGGATTCTCGCTTCTCGTGTTGCGGTTAAGACACGCGATAATATCAGTATATCTGACACAGATGCTGGAAGGTTCATGGCTGTCGAGCGCTCGCACCCAACACAGGCAATCAGCCGACCATCGCCGCATACTGACGGTTCTACCGTTCACTCAGGCGCCAACTCGGCTGAAATATCCGAACCAGAGGCAATACTCGATCTGCTGCGCTCTACTGCTGCCGAACATCGGGAAAACAGCATTTCCCAGCGCACACGCCAGCTCTACAGCAAGGACTGGGAACACTTCGTCACGTGGTGCGAATTCGCCGGACGAACGGCGCTTCCCGCGGATGTCGAGACCGTCATGCTCTATCTCGCCGACATGTCGCTTCAGGTGGACGAGGAGGGGAATCCGGCCTTCACATCGACCACCATGGAGCGCCGACTGTCGGCGATCAGCCGCCATCACCGCGACGGCGGGCATCCGAGCCCCACCCGGGACAAACAGGTGCGCGATGTCATCAACGGCATCGAACGCAGGCGCCAGCACCGGCCCAGGCGCATGCGGCCGCTCCTGCTGGATGACGTGAAGACGATTCTGGCCGCGATGAGCTATCCCACCTGGCCCGCCGGGCTTTCCGCGGCGCGCGACGCCTTCGTGCTGCTTGCCGGCTTTGCCGGTGCGTTTCGCCGCAGCGAGCTGGCCGGGCTCACCACGGGCCAGGTCACCTGGCACCCGCACGACGGCCTGCACGTGTTCCTGCCCTCGTCGAAGACCGACCAGACCGGCCAGGGCGCGACAGTCGCCCTGCCGTACGGGCGTTACCCCCACACGTGTGTGGTGTGTGCGTGGGTGCGCTGGCTCCGCGTCGTCGATGCCTCCGAGCGGGGCCGGCCAGCGGCGATGCGGGCAGTCAGATCCCAGCCGCCGTGGGAGGAGTGGCAGCACGTGTGCCGGTCGGGCGGTCCCGAACTGGCGCGGGACATGCCGCTGCTGCGCGGCATCCTCCGCGGCGGCAGGCTCAACCCGTCGGCGGTCAGCGGCGACGCGCTGCACGTCATGGTCAAGCGCCGGGCCGCCGAGGCGGGCTTCACGCACGACATCGGGTTCCACTCGTTGCGCGCCGGGTTCGTCACCCAGGCCCGGCGCAACGGTGCCGATCCACGTGCCATCCGCCGCCAGACCAGGCACGGGTCGGACGCGATGGTGGACGTCTACGACCGCGAGTACGTGCCGCTGGTCGGCAACGCCGTCCTGGAGCTGGGATTGTGAGCACGTCGCTTTACGTGGACTGGTGCGCCTCGTGGGACATCGAGCCGCTGGGCGCCGATGCCCACACCGTGCTGCGGTTCCTGCGCGAGTGCCCGGCGGCGCCCGCCACGCTGGCCCGGCGGGTACGCGAGATCAACGTGATGCACGAGCGCGCCGGGCTGCCGGCGCCAGGACACGACGAGGCGATCCGAGGCCACATACGTGCGATGGCGGGCCAGCCGGTGCAGCCCGCGACGCGATTCGACACGACGCGGGTGATGACCGCGCTCGCGCAGATACCGGTGCACGCCTGGCCACGCGCGCTCGCCGGCCGCCGCGACGCCGCCGTGCTGGCCCTGGTGTGCCTGGGTGGGCTGACCCGACGGCAGGTCTGCGACCTCGCTCTCGGCTTGCTGCGTGTCGACGAGTCTGCGGTGCGGGGACTTCCCGGTCCCGTGGCATCGCTGGAACGCACCGACGTGGCGGCGGCATGTCCGGTCTGCGCGTACACCCGGTGGCTCCGGCTCGCCAGGTGCGGGCACGCCACCGGCTGGCGGGGGACACGCGAGTGGCTCGCCGGGGAGTTCGACACGATGGGGCACCATCCCGAGCGCCACGACTGCGAGCGGCCGCTGCCCACCACGGCGCCGTACGCGGGACGGCCGCTGTTCACCGGGTTCGATCAGCACGGGTGGCCGCTGCGCCAGCCCTTGTCCACCCGCTCGGTGACGACGATCATCGCGACCCGGCTCCGGGCGGCCGATGACGCCGACGCACCGGGCGCCGGGGAGATGCCAGCCAGCGGTACGGCGGAGCGTCACGGCGGGCAACCCGGGCGTGAGCTCTACGAGGCGATGGAAAGCCTGCTCGACGAGTTCGAGGAGCGCCTCTCCGAGGTGGATCGCGATCTGCAGGACGCTCTCGGCGAACTGGATCGCTCGACGCGGGAGTTGCGGCAACGATGACATGGTGACGCCCTGGCGAGCGGTCCCTCCGGGGGAGGTGACGCCCGCCAGGGCGACGCCGATCGTTCGGTCAGGAAATGCGGCGCGATCAGATGAAGCGACGCCGCAGCATGGCCAGGCCGCCGCCGATTCCGGTCACGCCCAGGCCGACCAGCGCGAGCAGTGCCGGAGCTCCGGTGTCGGGCAGGGCCTCGCCTCCGGTGTCGTCGTCCTCCTCCTTCTCGTCATCTGCGTCGTCGTCGAACGGGCACAGCGGCAGGAAGCCGTTACCGCCGGCAACCAGCTCCTGCAGCCGCTCGCCACCGGCGCGCAGCCCGTCGACACGGTCGAGGTCGGCGATGGACGTGAACGGCCGCAGGTCGAGAATCTGTGCGGCGCGATCCGGCCCGATGTGCTTCAGCAGTTGCAGTTCTTCGAGACCGGCCGTGTTGACGTCGACACATTGTTCTTCCTGCTCTTGCTCTTCATCCTCGTCCTGCTCATCCTCGTCCTCGTCACACGCGGGAACGTCGATGGAGAGCGTCTCGTACGGAAGCTGCTCGTCGACCCACCACGCCAGCTCGTACTGGCCGGGTTCCACCGACACGCTCGTGGTGCCGTCCTCGTCCGAGAGGATCGTGGTGCCGGCGTCGTCGCCGCCGACCGTGACGATGTGCCAGCGTTCGGCGTCGTGCAGATCGTCGACGCCGATGGTGGGCGTGCCGTCCTCGCACGCGACGTCCACACTCGGCTCGATCTCGCTCGTGCTCGCCCCGGCTGCGGTCGTGCCACCCACGGCGAGTGCCAGTGCCATGGGCACTGCCATCATGATCTTTCTCAACATGTCCCCCCTAACTGGAATTATGCCGAGAGGCTGTTTAGTGGGGATTTGCGTTGGCGTCAATGCCTGAAATCAGACATTTCGGAAATTGGCCCCCAGTAATTTCCGAATCTCGGCCAAACCGCACATTCTGGTTCCACCAGATGGGATATCGGCGCATTCTGTCGCGCCGAGAAAGCGGCCTTCCGGGATTGGGGGTCTACGAGGCCGTGAGTGCCGTTTCGGGCGAACTTGGGATCCGCCACAGCTGCTCGCCCTGCACGCGCGAGAACCGCCAGCCATGCCGGGTACGAACGGCCTGCATGCGGTACTGCTCGCCGACGATGAACTCCGGCTCACTGCCGTCACGGCAGAAGGCCGCGATTTGCTGGGCGACCACGGTCGCGTGATCACCGTCGATCTCGATCTGCGGATTCGTCGTCATGTGGTGAGTCAGTGAAAAGTCCCCATGACTCTTCCGTGCCAGCTCCGCGAGCCGATCGGCGCCGCGCACGTCGCCGGATGCGACGAGAATGGAAGCATCCTCGGTGAAGACGGAACGCGCGTCGTCGAAACGTTTCTGGTCGAGCCACCGCCCGTGCCGGGCGAGCAGATCGGTGATCTCGGCGTGATCTTCGAGTGTGGCGAGCCGCTGCTCGAGCTCGTTGATGCGGTCAGGGGAGTGCTCCGTGGTCATGTCCGTACTCCTGATCGTGGCGTAATCGTTGGTGGTCCCAACGATTACGCCACGTTAGCAGATTGTTGGTAGGTCCAACAAAGCCTAGACTGCGGATGATGCCCATCGACGACCCCACACCCGAACGCCTGCGGCGCATACCGAGCCGGCAGTTGACGCAGGCAGCGGCGCATGCGCACCGCATCGTGGCGCACCGGCTGGCGGACTTTCGCACGCATCACTACGCCGTCATGGCTGCGCTGGACGAGGCAGGCCCCTGTAGTCAGGCAGCGCTCGGCCGGATGTGCCGGATGGACCGTAGCGACATCGTCACTGCCGTGGACGATCTCGCGGCGCGCGGATTGGTGGTGCGAAGTCCGGACGAGACCGATCGGCGGCGCAACACCGTCTCGCTCACACCCGAGGGCAGCGGCATGCTGCGGCACCTGGATGAGCAGGTACGCCTCGCTCAGGACGACCTGTTCGAGCCGCTTTCCCCGGAGGAACGCGCGCACCTGGCCTCGCTCCTTGGCCGGGTCCTGGAATATCACACGCACCTCGACGGGACTCACTGATCACGGGTTGGCTCGCCCGCTTGCCTTCTTGCCGGCCAGCGAGACCAGCGCGCCAAGCGCGGCGACGACGGCAACCAGCTGGACGATGCCGGCGAATCCCCGCGCCGCCAGGCTGCCGGCAAGCTGCGGCCCCAGGCTGGCTCCCACGAACATGGCGAACGCGTACAGCGCGGTAGCGGCGCCCTGGCGGTGGCCGGCGATCCCCGCGATCGCCTGGACCAGAGCCGGTGCCGCGACGAGTATCCCGGCCACGAACGCCATCAGCGTCGCGGCGAGCGGTAGGACGTCGTGCCCGGCAAGCGAGGCGCTCCACGCGGCGACGGCGGCGAGCGCCAGCCCGCCAGGTATGCGGACGTGCGGGTGGAGGCGAGTGAGCAGGGGCATGAGTACGGGCACCACGATCATCACCGGAAGGCCCGACGCGCGCAGGACGAGCAACGTTGCCGGGTCGTCGGCCATCGCGGGAGGGCCGGCGATCGTGACGGCTGTCAGGATGGCGACGTAGCCGCCGAGGAGGGTCGTCGTCGCGGCGAACAGGGCCAGCAGGCGGCCATTCGCCAACAGTGCTGGCATGGCCGTGAAGGCCGCGCTGACGCTTCCCACCTTCTGGGTGTGATCCGGGCGCAAGACCGCCGGCATGATCAGTGCCACGACCGCGATCAACAGCGCGCAGGTCAGGAAGACCGCCTGCCAGTTCGTCGCCCGCGCGAGGCCCTGCGCGCCCACCTGCATGATCGGTGCCGACGCCAGGAAGGAGCTGGTCAAACACGTCAGCACGAGTGGGCGACGGTTCGGCGCGATGCGTGCGGCGACATAGGAAAACGCCGCCGGCGCCAGCGACGCGGCAGTCAGCCCTTGAAGCGCGCGCAGGCCAACGCCGGCTTCCATGCCGGGGGCCGCGGCGACCAGTGCCGTCGTGGCAGCTGTCGCCGCCATGCCCACAGTCATGATCCGGCGTGTGCCGAATCGATCCGACAGCGGACCGAAGATCAGGAATCCCACGGCGTAGGCCAGCGCGAACGCCGTGGATGTCCATGTCACCGTCTCGGCGTCCACGCCGAATGACGTGCTCATCGGTTCGAGCAGGGCCAGCACCGTGTAGAGCTGGCCGACCATCAGGATGCCGCAGATCGTCAGGAACACGGTGGTGCGCAGGGTCGGAGCCCATGGTGTCGCCGTGGAAGCGCGCGAGGAGGACGGGGAAGTCGTCGTGGTCATGTCCCGAACGTAACCAACCAACCAGTTGGTTGGCAAACGTGAGAGCGGCCATCGTGACCGTGAGGGGAACACTTCAAACGGTGGGCTGCCGCGACCTGTCGCTCGCGTTCGATACCGTGAACGGCATGCCTCGCGATCCGTCTGCCACGCGCGCCGAGCTTCTGGCGGCCGCGCGCGACGAGTTCGCCGCACACGGCGTCGGCGGTGCCCGTGTGGCGCGCATAGCCGAGCGTGCAGGCGTGAACAAGGAGCGGATATACGGTCACTTCGGCAGCAAGGAGGCCCTCTTCGAGGAAGTGATGGTCGACGTGCTGCACGAACACACCGCCGCCCTGGGACTGCCGTCCGGGGATCTGGCGGCATACGTCGGCCGCATCTACGACTTTCACCGCGAGAACCCCCAGCTCCTGCGGCTGCTCATGTGGGAAGCCCTGCACTACGGTGATCAGGGCTCGCTACCGCGACACGAGGAGCGGTCCCGGCACTATGCCAGGAAAGTTCAGGCGCTCGCGGACGCGCTGGACGCTCCCGCAGATGTGCACGCCGCTACGATGCTGATCACGTTGATCGGGCTGGCTGCATGGCCCTCGACCCTGCCGCAGCTCACCGGCCTTATCCTGGAACGTTTCGACGAGCCCGGCAAGGCGTCGGCACAGCTACGTGAACAGCTCATGGAAACCACCAGGCGAATGGTTGGTGATCGGTGAATCCGGCGCTGGAGCGCGCATAGGCTGGCGCCATGAGCAGCGAGCGGCAGGTGAACGTTCGCCGAATCTACGAGCCAGCACGTGCCGCCGACGGCTGGCGGGTGCTGGTCGACCGGGTCTGGCCGCGTGGGCTGCGCAAGGACCACGCGCAGATCGACGAATGGTGCAAGCAGGTGGCTCCCTCGACGGAGCTGCGTCGCTGGTACGGCCACGACCCGGAACGCTTCGCGGAGTTCGCCCGGCACTACCGCGCCGAGCTCGGCGAACCCGAGCGGGCGGAGGCGCTGGAACGCCTGCGGGCGGTAGCGGGAGAGCAGCCGGTGACCTTGCTGACCGCAACCAAGGATCCGGACCTCAGCCAGGCCGCCATACTCGCCGATGCCCTCCGGGCACACTGATACAGCATCCTCGTATGTGATCGTCACGCTGGTGGACGGATCCGTGCCCCGGCACGCGATGGCATGGTAGATGTGGTGCCGGAGTGAGGGGCGACATGCGGGGGTCCGTCTTTTCACGCGATGCGAGTCGACGCACGGGGTGGACATGATCGAGGCTTGTGACCTGCGGCAGAGCTATCGCGGGCGGGTGATCATCGACGGCCTGTCCGTGCGTCTGGGCCCCGGCATCGTCTCGCTGCTGGGGCCGAACGGTGCGGGCAAGACGACGTTGTTGCGCACGCTGGCGACGATCAAGCCACCCACGTCGGGAACGTTCAGCGTCGACGGGCACGTGATCGACAGCCCTGCGGCGCTTCAGCAGGCGCGGCACCGCATCGGCTACCTACCCCAGGCCTTTGGCTACGATCCATCCCTCACCGTCCAGGACTTCGTGCACTATGCCGCCTGGATCCGGGGTGTGCCCCGGCAGCAGCGCTCCTCGCATGTGGCCTCGGTGCTCGACGACGTGCGGCTCGCGGAGCACGCCAAGACGAAGATGCGCAAGCTGTCCGGCGGGATGATCCGCCGGGCCGGCATCGCGTGGGCGCTGGTCGGTGAGCCCGCCGTTGTCCTGCTCGACGAACCCACGGTGGGGCTGGACCCCCAGCAACGCGTGGCCTTCCGGGAGATCGTGTCGCGCTGTGGCCAGCAGGCCACCGTCGTGCTGAGCACTCACCTCGTCGATGACGTCGACGCTCTCGGCGGTGACGTCGTGGTCATGAACGAAGGGCGTGCCCTCTTCCACGGGACGAAAGACGAGCTGGCCGCGCTCGGCGATGCGCCGTCCACGGGTGCAACCCCACTCGAGCGCGGCTACATCCGCGTGCTGGAGAATGCCGAGGCGACGGCTATATGAGGCTCATCGGCGTCCTGCGGCACGCGAACGCGCTGTGGCTGCTTCCGTTTCTGATTGCCGTCGACCTATCCATGATCTTCCTGCGGGACGATCACTGGGTCGGGGTGTGGCCCGAGACGGCCGTCGCCGCACAGATGCCGGCCATGTTCCTCGCCATGCTCGCGGCGGCCTACGCCGCGTGGACCGCCCGCCGCGAGGAACGTCTGGGACTGGCCGAGCAGCTCGAAGCCTCGGTGCGCCCGCGATGGCAGCGCGAGCTGCTGGGCGTGGCGTCGATCGCGGCGGTGACCGTCGTCGCCTACTGCGTGGGCTTCGTCGTCGCGCTCGCACGCACGCTCCCGCAGAGTCCGCCGGGATTCTCGCTCGTTCCCGGCTACTGGCTGCTCGGATTGTTCCCGATGCTCGCGGCCGTCGGCGCTGGCTGGATCCTGGGAAAGTACCTGCCGTCCGCGATCGCTGCCGTGGTGGCCGGTATCGGCGGTTTCCTGGCGTTCGCCTACTTCGGTGAGATCGGCGGCGAGCGCATCGTCGTGATATCCGGGTATCCGGACACGCATGTCGATCTCTTCGTCGTCCTGACCAGGGTGGCTGCGGCCGTCGCGCTGTGTGCCGTCGCGATCCTGCTCCCCGTGCGCAAGCCGCGCTCGTTGCGTGGTGCCGAGCAGCCTTCCTACCCGTGGGCGCGGCCGTTAGTGCTGGTTCCGGCATGTGTCGTAGTGATGATCTCGGTCTTCGCCCTTGGCCGCGCCGCGGGCCCGGCGATCGCCGAACGTGCTGCCGTGGACCCGCTGTGCCGCGGTGACCAGATGAAGCTGTGCTTGTGGCCAGAGCACGAGAAGTACGCACCGGTGGTGGCAGAGATCAGCCAGCGGGTCGAGGCGCTACCGGACATCTTCGTCCGCGAGGAAGACGTGGCCTGGGAATATGGACTGCGCTATCGCGTTGACCGGCTGGATGACGGCACCGTCGACCTGGGAGACGAAGAACAGGGCAGCTCGACGTTCGAGATCTTCGACGGCAGCCCGGGGGCAATCACGCGGGAGATCGCACGAATGATCTCGTGGCGCGGCTACCAGGGTGAGTGCGCGCGCGAGGTGGACGAGGCGCGGGATGTGACCTTGCGAATAGACAGCTGGCTGGAGCACTATCTCGCCGGTGGTGGAAGCCCGGGGCAGATCCCCGCCGGTGATCCCGAGGTGGGGGAGCAGTTGCAGCGCGGTTTCGACGTCGCCAACGGCGACCTCTCCCGGGAGGAGCAGTTCGAGTGGGCCGAGGAGCAAGTCGAGGAGTACCGCTCGATCTGCCCCCGGGATGGCCAGAGCTAGGGCCGGGCCGCGGTGAGCATCGAAGATCTGCGGACCTTCCTGTTCTTACGTCGCTGCTGGTTCGGCCCGGTGGTGGTTGCCCTGGTGTCGGTGGTGACCGTGGTGGTCGGTCACCACGAGGTGGCGAACCCGGTACCGATCGCCGAGGGCGTCGCGACGCTGCCGGTGTGGCGGTTGCTGTCACTCATCGTGGCGATCATGCCCGCGGTGCTCCTGCACAGCCCGCTGGGCGAGCTCGAAAGCGCGGCGGTCCGGGAGTACTGGCGTGTCCAGCACCTCTACCTGGCCGGATCGGTGGTGCTGTACCTGGGCTCGTTCACCGTGGTCGCGTGGCTTGGCCTGGGTGGTGATACGGCGTTGATCGCCCTGCGTGCCATGATCGCGTGGCTGGGCCTGGCATTGCTATCAGGACGGATGTTCGGCTGGTCACGCAGCTGGCTCCTCCCGCTGGTCAGCGTGGCGATCCTGCTGTTCTGGGGCATGGATACCGGCTCGACCTACGTGTGGTGGGAGTTCTCGGCGCGGCCTCACGACGACTGGAAGAGTGCCGTGGTGGCCGGCGGCCTGGCCCTGCTGGGCGCCGCGATCTACTGGGCGCGGTCCTGGCGTCGCCACCTCCTCCACCCGCTCCGCCGCGCCAGGTCCCTCTCCCGCTGATCATGAACACTAAGCGACTACATGGGTGGCCTAGTGTTCATGATCAGCGGGAGGGGGCGGAGGGGAGCGTCGGTCGGTGTGGCCGAGGCTGCGCCCGGGCGCGATCCGATCGCGGACCAGACGTTTGAGGTCTGCCAGGTCCGGATGTGCGCCTTGCTCCTGGCGTGACCAGAGCATCTCCTCGTCCAGGCGCACGTTGAACACGGCACCGGTCCCGGGCACCAGCGCGACCTCGCCGAGCTCGTCGGAAAACGTGGTCAGCAGCTCCTGCGCCGTCCACGCGGCTCGCAGCAGCCACCGGCATTGCGTGCAGTATTCGATCTCGACGCGTGGTTGCCTCATCGTCACATCCTCGGGCATCGCAGCCGACGAAGAATATTAGGCTAGGCTATGCTAATCTCGCCGGGATGCGATCGACCGGCGTGCCCTGGACCGTGGCCGCCGTCAGTCTATTGCTTGCCAGCCTGCTCGTGAGCCTGCGCTACGGCAGTGTCTCGCTCGATTGGGCCACGGTAATCCGCTCGTTCACGGAGCTGTCCGGAACGGACGAGCAGATCGTGCGCGAGCTGCGCGTTCCCCGCACCCTCATCGGGCTCGGTGTCGGCGCCTCGCTGGCCGTCGCGGGTGCGCTCATGCAGGCGGTGACCCGCAACCCGCTAGCCGATCCGGGCATCCTCGGTGTCAACGCCGGAGCATCCCTGGCCATCATCGTGGCGATCTTCGTCCTCGGAATCTCCGCGCCGACATCGTACGTCTGGTTCGGCCTGGCCGGAGCAGCGGTGTCGGCCACCGCCGTCTACGCGCTGGGCTCGGGCGGGCGTGGCGGGATGACACCCACGAAGGTCACGCTCGCCGGGGCGGTCCTCGCGGCCCTGCTCAGCTCGTTCACGTCGGCGATCATGTTGCTGGACGAGCGCAGCCTCGACCAGTTCCGGTTCTGGATGGTTGGCTCCATCGCCGGCCGTGACATGGCCGTCGCCGCGGCGGTGGCACCGTTCATGGTGACCGGGCTAGTGCTGGCGCTCGCGATGTCGCGTTCGGTCAACGTTCTGGTGCTCGGCGCCGAGGTGGCGCGCTCGCTCGGGCAGAACGTGACCCGGGTACGCCTGGCCGTCGCCGGAGCGGTCGTCTTGCTGGCTGGAAGTGCCGTCGCGGCGGCCGGCCCGATCGCCTTCATGGGGCTGGCCGTGCCGCACATCGTGCGCCTGATCGTCGGGCCGGACTACCGGAAGATCCTCCTCTACTCGCTCCTGGGCGGCCCGGTCATACTGCTGGCCGCCGACGTCGTCGGCCGCCTGGTGATCCGGCCGGCCGAGCTGCAAGTGGGCATCGCCACCGCGATCGTCGGTGCCCCGCTGTTCATCGTGCTGGCCCGGCGGCGGCAGTTGGGGCGGGTGTAATGGCCAGGACACCCACGCACCATGACGCGCACGGCGCGCATGACGGCCGCGGCGCGCATGACGGCCGCGATACGCATGACGGCCACGATACGAAGAACGCGCACGGCGCCCGGCGGCGAGCCGTGCTGCGCAACACCCGGCTGGGATTCTCCCGGCGGGTGGACCTCCGCGTCGTCGCCGTGCTCGTCGCGACGATCGTCGCGTGCGGGGCGATCGCCGCCTATGGCATGACGCTCGGCGACTACCCGGTGCCCTTCGGCGACGTGTGGCTCACGCTGCTGGGCCAGGGGACGGACGGTCACGAGTTCATCGTCCTTGACCTCCGGCTGCCCAGGGTGGCCGTTGCCGTGTGCGCGGGTGCCGCAATGGGCCTGTCCGGAGCGATCTTCCAGAGCTTCGCGCGAAACCCCCTGGTCTCGCCGGACATCATCGGCGTCAACACGGGTGCGGCACTCGTCGCCGTGGCGCTGCTCACCACGTACGCCGGCCACCGGCACCTGCTGGAACTCGGCGCGTTTGCCGGTGCGATCGGCGCGGCCGTCCTCGTGTACCTGTGCGCGCGGAGCAAGGGCCTGTCGCCGTACCGGATGGTGCTGATCGGCATCGGCACCGACGCGTTCTGCCGTGCCGGCATCTCGCTGTTCCTCGTCCAGGGCGAGAGCACCCAGGCGCAGACGGCGGTGCTGTGGATGGTCGGCTCGCTGCACCGGGCCGACGACGCGTCGGTGCGGTTCCTGCTGGTGATGCTGGCCGTGCTGGGACCGGCGGCGATGGTGTTGCGACGCGCCCTGGAGAACGTGCAGCTGGGCGACGACGCGGCCCGCGCCCTCGGCGTCCGGGTCGAGCGCACGCGGCTGGCCGTGCTGGTGGTCGGCGTGCTGCTGGCGGCCAGCGCCGTCGCGATCTGCGGCCCGGTCGCGTTCGTCGCGTTCATCTCGCCCCACCTGGCTCGCCGGATGGCGCGCGCGCCGGGACCGTCCATCTTCGCTGTCGCCGCCGCGATCGGCGCCTTCCTGTTCCTGTTCGCCGACCTGATCGCGCAGCACGCGGTTCCCGTGGGGCTACCACTCGGTGTGATCACACCGCTGATCGGCGCGCCGTACTTCCTGTACCTGCTGCTTCGCGCGAGCCGTCACGAGGAGGTTACCTAGTGCACGCGCTGCGAGCCGAGAACTTGAGCCTGGCCTACGACAAGGCCGCGGTGATCGAGGATCTCACGGTCAGCCTGCCCGAAGGGAAGATCACCGCCCTCGTGGGCCCGAACGGGTGCGGGAAGTCCACGCTCCTGCGTGGCCTGGCCCGGCTGCTCAAACCCGAGCGGGGTGCGATCTACCTCGACGGGCGGGAGATCTCGCGGCTGCCGAGCAAGAAGCTCGCCCAGCGGCTGGGCCTGTTGCCGCAGTCGCCGAGCGCTCCCGACGGGCTGCTGGTTCTCGACCTGGTGGGGCGCGGCCGATACCCGCATCAGAGCTGGCTGGACCAGTGGAGCCGGGAGGACGAACTCGCGGTGGAGAAGGCGCTGGAGCTGACCGGTGCCAGCGAGCTGCGCCATCGCGTGGTGGACGAGCTGTCCGGAGGGCAGCGCCAGCGGGTCTGGATCGCGATGGCGCTGGCCCAGCAGACCGGCACGCTGCTGCTGGACGAACCGACCACGTTCCTCGACATCGCCTACCAGGTCGAGGTCATGGAGCTGCTGCATCAGCTGTACGAGGACGAGGGCCGCACCATCGTCGTCGTGCTTCATGACCTGAATCAGGCGTGCCGGTATGCGCACCACCTGGTCGCGCTCTCGGAGGGGCGTGTCGTCGCTCGCGGCGCTCCCACCGAGATTGTCGACGAAACGCTGGTGCGCGACGTCTTCGCCCTCGACTGCCAGATCATCGACGATCCGGTCGCACACACGCCCTTGGTGGTTCCGCTGGGCCGCAAGGCGGCGCCGGTGTCCGCCAGCGCATCCTGACCCGCCCGACCTGACCTACCGCCGATCTGCCAAACCTGACCCGACCTGACCTGCCAGAGACGAAAGGGACATGATGATACGCCCTAGCATCACCACCGTCCGGCCCGCGGTTGCCGCGATCTCCGCCGGACTGCTCCTGGTCGCGTGCAGCGGCAGTGACGACGGCACGTCCGATGCGACAGATGCCGATGCGCCGGATGCCGGAGACCGGACGATCGAACACGAGCTCGGGGAGACGGAGGTGCCCGGGGATCCCGAGCGAGTGGTGGCGCTCGACCCCTACGCGTCGCTGCCCACGGCCCTGGAGGCGGGCGCCACCGTGGTCGGGACGTCCTATCAGCCATTCGGCGAGCCGTTCCCGGAGTACGTCGACGCCGAGCTGGCAGGCGAGGCCGAGGACGTCGGCTGGTTCACCGACCTGAACGTGGAGCGGATCGCGGCGCTGGAGCCGGATGTCATCGTCGGCCTGGTGTCGTTCATCGAGCCGTACGAGGAGGATCTGTCCGAGATCGCGCCGACGATCGCGCTCCCGCTGGACGACATGGTGTGGAAGGACACGCTGGAGACGGTGGGCCGGGCCATCGGCCGATCCGACGAGGTGGCCGACCGCCTGCAGGAGTACGAGCACGAGGCGAGCGAGCTGGAGGAGGAGCTGGCCGACGCCGGAGTGGCGAGCGAGCCGGTGTCACTGCTCAACATCCGGGCACTCGACGATCTGCGGGTCTACACCAGATCGTGCGCGGCTGCCGTGTTGACCGACGTCGGGCTGGAGATGCACCTGTCCGACGAGACCGAGGACGGCGACAACGCCGTGCGGCTGAGCATCGAGCGGCTCACGGACGCCGACGCGGCCCATCTCTTCTACTTCGTCGGCTCCACGGGCACCAACCCCGACGATGCCGAGGCCACCCACGACCAGGTCTCCAACCACCCGCTGTGGACCGAGATGGACGCGGTGCGCTCCGGGAATGCCTACGCCGTCGACACCGGGTGGTGGTTCAACTGCGGCTCGGTCCCGGCGGCGGAACGGATCCTGGACGACACCGGCAGCGCGCTGCTCGACGGGACGGTTCCGGAGTCGTGATGCGGCCGGTGAGCGCGGACTTCGCCAACCTGGCCGAGCCCGGCGCGCCGGCGCTGTCGCCAGACGGCGAATGGGTCGCCTTCTCCGTCACCACCGCCGAGGACGGTCCGTACGCGTCGCTCTGGCTGGCGCCCGCCGACGGGGACGCCAAGGCCGAACCGGTGGTCGGGCGGGTGCGCCTGGCGGCGGGACCGTGCTGGAGCGACGACGGCACGGCGATCGGCTACGTCGAGTGGAACGGGGCATCGCTGGTGGCGACCCGCTTCGAGGTGCCCCGTGGCCTGGCTAGCCGCACGGTGACCCTGCCGGTCAAGGCGACGGGGGCGAGCGCGCTGACGTGGCTTCCGGGCGGCGACCGCGCCGTCGTGCTGCTGCGCATGCGAACCGGGGCGGCGGAGACGACCGGCCAGCTGTGGCTGGTCGACTTCTCGGTCCCGGCGTTACGGCCGCTGAGCACCGCACGGCTGGACGTCGCCCACGTCGCACCGGCGCCCGACGGTGCCGAGCTCGTCGTCGTGGCCGGCGGTGCCGATCACGACGCCGATCACGACGCCGATCACGACACCGGGCACGACGCCGACGACCTCGGTGGCATGGACGGCTCCGGCGCTCGCCTGTGCGTCGTCGATGTGGCCTCGGGCGCGGTGTCGCGCACTCTGTGCACCGCGGCGCGCATCCCGACCACGCGCGATCAGACGCTGGCCTGGTCTCCGGACGGCACGCACGTCCTGTTCAGTCACGGCGGACCTGACGATGGGCATGGCCCGGCCGTCGTTCCTGCCGAGGGCGGCGTCGTGCGGTCCCTCTGGCAGGGCCGCAGCGGCACCGTACTGAAGGCGGAGTGGGGCGATGCCGGGCGGCGCGTGGTCGCGCAGGTCTTCCGAGGGACCGGCTCGGTACTCGTGGAGCACGACATCGTGGACGGCACCACCCGCGAGCTGTGCCCCGTCGGTGCCGGCTACCCGCGCTTCTCGCTGGGGGCGCAGGGGACGCGGGCGGCGTTTCTGACCAGCGGCGAGCACGCCGGACCCGATGTGTGGGTGCGCGCCGCCGACGGCACGACACGCCAGCTCAGCGACCTCAACCCGAGGCTGCGCGAGCTCCGGCTGGGCAGCGTGCAGGAGGTGTCGTGGCCGAGCAGCCACGACGGTACTCGCATCCACGGCCTGCTGGCCCTGCCTCCCGGCGGGGTGGATGGCCCGGTGCCGACGGTGGTCAACGTGCACGGTGGCCCGCACTACCACTGGTGCGCCGGGTGGCTGGGCTCGTGGGTGGATTGGGCGCAGCTGCTCGCCTCGAACGGGTTCGCCGTCTTGCTGCCCAACCCGCGGGGTTCGACCGGACGGGACTGGGAGTTCGCGCACGCGGTCCGGGGGTCGCTGGGGACGCTGCCACTGCGCGATGTCCTCGACGGGGTGGACATGCTGGTAGACGACGGGATCGCCGACGAGAAGCGGCTCGGTATCGGCGGCTGGAGCTACGGGGGTTTCCTCACGGCGTGGGCGGTGACCCAGACGCAGCGGTTCGCGGCAGCCGTCGTCGGGGCCGGTATCGCCGACGTCTACAGCTTCGTCGGTTCGTCGCCGATGGGTCCGGCGTGGCGGGCGTTCTTCCCGGGCGCCGCCTATCCGCGCCGTGCCGAATTCGACGCGGCGTCGCCGATGTCGTATCTCGATCGATGCCGGACGCCGACGCTCGTCGTGCACGGTGACCGGGATCGCAAGATCCCGGCTGATCAGGCGCGGATGTTGTATGGGGGATTGCGCGAGGTGGGGGTGCCGGCGGAGCTGGTCCTGCTCGAAGGGGAGGGGCACGTGGTGACGTCCGTGGACGCTCGCACGGTGCTGCTCGATTCCACGCTGGCATGGTTCCAGCACCACCTCCTTTTCCGCTGATCATGAACACTAGTCGACCTATGTAGCCGCATAGTGTTCATGATCAGCAGGACGGTGCCGGGTCGTGGTGGCTGCCAGTGGTCACGGCTGTTCCAGGCCGGAGATCCTGCGGAAGTACTCGTCTTCGTCGATCTCGCCGGCGGCGTAGCGACGTTGCAGGATCTCGCGTGGCTCCCGCGACTCGGTGCTGGTAGCACGGGATCCACTGCCGATGGAACGCCGGTGCTGGAGAAAGGCCCGGGTGGCCGCTACGGCGCCATACACCACCAGTGCGAGCAGGGCCACACAGAATACGGCCGACACGGCCATCCAGGCGCCCATGCCGTTCATCATGTCCCCCATGTCGCCCATAGCACTACCACCGTTCCATTCGAGCACCATAATATTACTATCTACATATAGTACTACGCAGACATCGTGCATCCCAACGTGCACACCCCGTCCCCGCTGATCATGAACACTATGCGGCTACATAGGTCGCTTAGTGTTCATGATCAGCGGGGGTAGGGCGGGGCTCGGTGGGCTAGGTGGGCTCGGTGGGGGTGGCGAGGGTGAGCGCGAAATCGCCGTCCGGATCGGTCCACCACGACCGGACGGCGAAGCCGGCGAGGGCGAGCTCGGATGCCACCGTGTCCGGGCGGAACTTGGCCGAGATCTCGGTGCGGATCTCCTCACCGTTGGCGAACTCGACGGTCACGCCGAGTTCGGCGATCCGTACGACGTGATCGGAGCCAGCACGCAGGCGCATCTCGATCCACTCGTTCGTGGCATCCCAGGTGGCAACGTGGTCGAACGTCTCGGGAAGGAAGTCGGCGCCCAGCGAGCGGTTGATGACGTGGAGCACGTTGCGGTTGAACTCGGCGGTGATGCCGGCGGCATCGTCGTAGGCGGCGACGAGCCGTCGTGGATCTTTGACCAGGTCCGTGCCGAGCACCAGCGTATCGCCCGGACGGAGCGAGGCGCGCACGTCCGCCAGGAATCGGTGTCGCTCCGACGGGAAGAGGTTGCCGATCGTGCCGCCGAGGAACGCGACGAGCCGCCGGCCCCGTCGCGGCAGCAGGTGCAGGTGGTGCTCGATGTCGGCGACGACACCATGGATGTCGAGCTCGGGGTAGTCGGCGTCCAGCTCCTTCACCGCCCCGTTCAGGGCACTCTCGCTGACATCGACGGGGACGTAGCGCCGTAGCGCGCCGGCCGTGCGCATGCCGCCGAGCAGCAGATGCGTCTTCTCCGACGACCCCGAGCCCAGCTCGACGAGCGTGTCGGCGCCCGCGAGCAGCGCGATCTCGTCGGCGTGTGCGGTGAGGATCGCCCGCTCGGCTCTGGTCGGGTAGTACTCCGGCACGCGGGTAATCTGTTCGAACAGCTGGCTGCCCCGCGCGTCGTAGAAGTACTTCGGTGGCAGCGTCTTGGGTGTGGCGGTCAGGCCCGCACGCACGTCGACGGCCAGGGTGCGGGCGAGGTCGGTGTCGTCGAGATGGCGGTCGATGCCGAGGATGGTCATACGTGCTCCACACGAAGGTCGGTGCGGGTCACACCGTCGAGACTTGCCTCGACGAGCGAATCGGGCGGCAGTTCGGTCCAGGCCGGGTCGTCGTCGACGGGTTCGGAGGCGATCACGACGGAGCCCGGGTCGGTGCGCAGGTAAAGGGTGTCACCATGCACGGTGGCGGCCAGGTGGTGGCCGTCGGTGGCGAGCAGGTTGAGCCATCCGCCGCCCGCGCGGGCGACGTCGCTCATCACGCCGGCAAGCCCGCCGCCCAGCGTGTCGCCGCCCTCCCACCGGGCCACGGCCAGGCCGAAGAGGAACGCCGAATCGACCGGAGCCAGCGCGTCCGGGATGTCGGCCACGGCCTCGCGGAGGGTCTTGCGCACCCGCGCCCAGTCGGTGACCTTGCCGTTGTGGCTGAACAGCCATGGTCCGTGGGTGAACGGCGCGACGCAGGACTCGTCGGCGGGAAAGCCGGGTGTGCCGCCGCGCACGGCGCCGAGCACGCATCGCGCTTCCACGGCGGGCGCCAGGCTGGCGAACGACGCATCGGACCAGATCGGCTGGGCGCGGCGGTAGCGAACCGGGGCGGTGCGGTGCTGCGGGTCATCGGTACGGTGCTGCGGGTACCAGCCGGCGCCGAACCCGTCGACGTTGACGGTGCCGTGCCGTTGCAGCGCGGGCGCGTAGGACTGCCGCACCAGCGAGTGCGGCGGGTCCAGCAGGAGCGCGGCCAGGGATGCCGGCGTGCCGAGGTAGGCCAGGTGGCGGCACATCAGGCATCCCTCGCGCAGCGGAATCCGGCGAAGATCTGCCGCCGGATGGGGTAGTCCCAGTTGCGGAACGTGTTTCGGCAGGCTACCGGGTCGGTGGCCCACGAGCCGCCCCGCAAGACCTTGTACCCGGCGCCGAAGAACACCTCGGAATACTCCGGGTAGGGGAACATGCAGAACCCGGGGTGGCCGGTGAAGTCGCTCGACGTCCATTCCCAGACGTCGCCGAGCATCTGCCGGGCGCCCACCGGCGACGACCCGCCGGGGAACGAGCCGGTCGGTGCGGGCCGATGGCGAAGCTGGCCGAGGTTGGCGTGCCCGGCGGTGGGCGCGTCGTCGCCCCAGGGAAAGCGCCGCTTGGTGCGGGTGGACGGCTCCCAGGAGGCGGCCTTCTCCCACTCGATCTCGGTGGGCAGTCGCTTGCCGGCCCAGCGGGCGTAGGCGTCGGCCTCGTACCAGCAGACGTGCTGCACGGGCTCGTCGGCCGGCAGCGGCTCCACCCGCCCGAAGCGCCGGCGGCACCACTGCTCGCCGTCGCGGATCCAGAACGCGGGGGCGCGCTTGCCTGACCGGTTCCGCCACTCCCAGCCGTCGGCGCTCCACCAGCGCGGATCGTCGTAGCCGCCGTCGACGACGAACTCGGCGTAGGCGCCGTTGGACACCGGCACGGTGTCGATCCAGAACGCCGGGACGTCGACCTGGTGCGCGGGACGCTCGTTGTCGTAGGCCCACGGATCGGCCGACGTGCCCATGACGAACTCGCCGGCCTCGACCAGCACCTCGGCCGGTACGTGGCCGTCGTGGGGCGCGGGCAGCGGGTCCGTGGCGGGGAGCGCCGGTTCGCCGCGGCGTAGCTGGTGGGTGGCGAGCATGGTCTCGTCGTGCTGGTGCTCGTGCTGGATCACCATGCGGTAGACGAAGCCGCTGTCCATGAGCGAGCGATCCGGCGTCAACCGCAGGCCGTCGAGCGAGTCCAAGACCTTGCGCCGGACGAGTCCGATGTAGTCGCTGGCCTCGCTCGGACCGAGCAACGGCAGCGACGGGCGCTCGGCGCGGGGATGCTCGAACGCGTCGTAGAGGTCGTCGATCTCCGGGCGCATCGGTTCGATACCGGCGGCGGCGCGCAGCAACCACAGCTCTTCGTAGTTGCCGACGTGGGCAAGGTCCCACACCAGCGGTGACATCAGCTGAGAATGCTGGGCGACGAGTTCGTCCTCGTCGAGGACGGCCGTGGTCAGGCCGAAGCTGCGCTGCCGCACGCGTTCGAGCTCGTCGGCGACGGTGGCCTTGATGCGTTCCTCGTCGGCGTCGGCGGGTGCCGCGGCGGCGGGTGTGATCGGCTTCATGTGAGCTCCTCGGATTCGGTGACGGGGACGGCGGCGGTCACAGATGGCGTGCCCGCGCGGGCGTCGTCGGCCGGGCATCGGGCTTGGGCGACATATCGTTCGAGGAAGGACTCGACGAGCGCGACCAGTCGCGGATCGGCGCCGATCGTGGGCAACGCGGCGACGGCCGCGTCGAAGCAGGTCCGTGCTGCACGTGCCAGTCCGGGGTGATCCATCGCGTGCCGCGCGGCATCGAGCCACGCACCGGTGACGGGTTCGGCTGCCGCCATGGCGATCTCGCCGGCCCACGGGACACCGACCAGCGCCGTCAGGACTGCCACCGGTACGGCCCAGAACTCGGGTGCTTGGGTGTCGACGTAGCGGATTTCCAGCCAGCCTCGCGGACGTACGGGAGGGAACAGCGTGGTGAGGTGGTAATCGAGATCATCCTGGGAAGGCGGCAACGATAGGGACGCCAGGGAGGGCAGCGTCGAGACACCGTCGCCGTTCGTACCCGCCGTGCTGGCGTTCATCCATGCCCCGAACGTGACACCGGGATCGGGTGTCCACGGCGGTTCACCGGTGCGCAGTAGCATGAGCGGGGCGTCGAGCAGGTAACGCGTCCACGCCCCTGCGGGATCCGGTCCCGGCGGCTGACGGGTGCGCGGCGGGTCGAGTAGCTGCCAGACGGCCTGGCGGGTGGACTTCCAGCCCGTCACCCGTCCGGCGTGCATCGGGGAGTTCGCGAAGGCGGCCACCATCGCCGGCCCCACCGCGTTCAGTAGGTGCCATCGCCGGGCGACGTCGGCACGGTCGGCCCCGGCGTCGAGATTGATCTGGATAGACGCCGTGCTGCACATCATCACCCGGCCGCGATGGCCGCGGCGGTCGAAGTACGCTTCCATCGCGTCGTAGCGCGGATGGTTGATCTGGCGATAGGGCTGGCGGCACGGATCGATCGCCGATGGAACGAGCGAGAAGCCCGCGTCGCGGAGCGCGTGGCGCAGGTGGCCGACGTCGGCATCCACCGCGTGCCAGCAGGCGGAGAGGTTCAGCGGCGGGGAGCTCAGCTCGACCTGGCCGCCGGGTTCGAAGGTGGCGGTACTGCCGCCGGGGAACGGGCCGGCCCTGTTGAGGACGTCGCGGAGATGGTCGATCGGTACGGGTTGATCGGGTCTGCGGGGATCGGCGACGAGCCACTCCAGCTCGGCGCCCACCACGCGCGGCGGTCCGGTCTTGAAACAGATCTGCTCGACATAGCCGCGAACCGCCGCGTGATCATGTAATGCCCGCGAATCCACCATCGACACCTCCGCACCGGATAGCCCTGGGGATGAACCTGCCGGAAACTCGGAGCAGCCTGGTACAGCCTGCCGTGGCCGCTCCGTGATCCAGCACACGTTGATCGGCGCGCGTTAGAAACATCATCGCGGGCATGCGCGTGCCGCGTCGACCGGTTGAGCCGAACTGATCGGCGAATATGGCGGGGCTGCCGGACTGTCCCCACCGACGCGGCACTCGGCGCGGCTGTGATCTCTGATCGGCGGCTACTGGTGCGGATCCGGCAAACGCTGAACGTGGAGAGCGGCCTCAACGACGGGCTCGCCCTGCCGGTGGTGCTGCTGGCCGCCGTGGTGGCAACCGGCGAGGGAGCGAACGGCTCCGCCGGCGAGTGGGTGTGGTTCACCGTGCGGCAGATCGGCCTCGGTGCGGCCGCGGGCGTCCTGGCAGGCACGGCGGGTGGGTGGATGCTCAAACGCCTCGACGCGATGGGATCGATGACGTCGACCTACCGGCGCCTGTCCGTCCTGGCGCTGGCGGTGCTGGCGTATGCGCTCGCCGAGTCGACCACCGGCAATGGATTCATCGCCGCGTTCGTGGCCGGGCTGTGTTTCGGCACCGTAGCTCGCGAGCAGTGCCCGCACGTTCACGAGTTCTCCGAGGGCGAGCTGCTGGCGATGCTCACGTTCGCCATGTTCGGTGCGGTGATCGCCGGGCCCCGGCTGGCCGACCTGGACTGGCGGGTCGTCGCGTACGCGGTGCTGAGCCTGGCGGTGGTGCGCGTACTTGCGGTGGCCGTGGCGATGATCGCGTCGAAGGTCCAGGTCGAGACGGTGATCTTCCTGGGGTAGTTCGGTCCGCGTGGTCTCGCGTCAATCCTGTTCGCGCTTCTCGTGGTGGAGCGAACCGGGATCGCGCATGCCGACACGATCATGTTGGTAGCCGGCACGACCGTCGTCCTGAGCGTCTACGCGCACGGCTTGTCCGCCGTTCCCTGGGCGCGGCGGTTCGCCCGCCGCACGGAGGACTTGAGCTCCTCGGCGCCGGAGCGGCTCGCGGTCACCGAGCACCACATGCGAGCCGGCACGGGACATGTTCCCCGGTAAGCTGTCCACGCGGCGCGCGCCAACGGCTAGCTGCAGGAGCTCGCCACCTCGTCACGAGGGCTTGTGCGCCTGAATGAGCTCGACGATTCCTTTCTTGTACCGGCGTTGCTCGTCGATGACGAAGCCTGTGTCGACGACGAGCGGCATGGGCCTGCGGGTTTGTGAATCTGCGACCAGCCAGAACGTCGCCTTCTCGATCACTTTCTGCAGGACGGCGATCGGGCGGCTCGTGCTGACCACGTGGTCGGCGAGCAGGAGCGTGCCGCCCGGGCGCAGGACCCGATACATCTCGGTGATGGCGCGACGATGGTCGGGGATGTTGCACAGCGAGAAGGTACAGACGACCGTGTCGAACGTGGCGTCGTCGTAGGGGAGCGCGTGGGCGTCCCCGTCGTCGAGTTGCACCGTGCGGCCGAGGTCGCGGGCGCGGTCGGCGGCGATGTCCAGCATGGCCGGGCTGACGTCGAGTCCGGTGAACTGGATGTCCGCGCTGTAGTAGGGCAGGTTCCGGGCGGTTCCGGCAGCGACCTCCAGGACGCTGCCGGACGCGCGGGCACAGGTCCACGCGCGGGCATCGTCGAAGAGATGCCGTTCCCAGAACGCGATCTGGCGGTCGTATCGGGGAGCCTGCCGGTTCCAGAGCTTGCGCTGGCGGGCGACGGCGTGCGTAGCGCCTTCGGGTTCGTGGTGGTCTGGACGGGTGGACATGTCGGAGCCTCCGTATCGGTGTTGTTGCCCGACTGAATTACTATTCAGATATAGTACTATAAACTTATAGTACTTGCTACGTCGTGCCACGCGGAATGTCACGTCGGCTCAGACCAGGCAGCACATCTGGGAAGCGATGCAGACGTGATAGAGGAGGACGCCGTAGCTGGCGATGAGCGCGATCCCCGGAAGGCTGGTGAACAGCACGGACGGCGGAACGGGGCGGCAGAGTCGCGGGGCGTGACCGGTCTCCAGTTGGGCCACGCGCGTGTCGAGGAGTGCCGGGCCACCCATTGCCGCCACGGCGGTGCCCGGCATCGTGGATGGCTCGCCGGCGGATTTGAGCAACGCGCCGGCGACGGGAGGCACGCCACAATCGTGCATGGCCGCGCGGTCGGCCTTGAGCTCCTGGTGATCGAGAACACGCGCAAGAAAGCGGCTCACGAGCGGAACGAAGAAGAGCGCCGCGGCCCACGTACGCAGGGCGAGTACCTTGAGTGGGTCCCGGTGGCGCACGTGGTAGCTCTCGTGCCGCAGCACGGCGGCGAGCTCGTCGCGCGTCGCCGAGTTTACCAGACCCGCGCTGGCGACGACACGCGGGCGCCAGATTCCGTAGGTGAACGCGTACGGCGTCTGGTCAGGAATCTCCAGGACAGGTGCCGGCGATTCGGCACGGCCGGCCGCGGCGGCAAGCTTCGGTGAGGCGGGAACCGCGGCCCGGGCGACCCAGCGCGCCAGCCTGACGGTGCGCGTGCCCTGCCGTGCGAGCGCGCTCAGCCCACCGAACGCCACGCTCGACCAGAACGTGATCATTAGAACCCCGAACGCCACCACCGACGGCGTCAGCTCGGGCAGCGAAGCAGGCCCACCGATCACCGAGGTCAGCATCACGAGATAGCTGCCCAGTATGACGAGGCCGTCGACCGCCGTGACAGCGAGCGCCCCCAGCAGGACGCCGTGCGCCAGGTGCCGGGTGGCGTGTGACCTCATGTCGGCTCACCCCCTGGCTCCAGCAGTGCCCGCAAACGATCTCGCAGCTCGGGGTCGGCGCTCGCCTGATCGACGAAGTGGGCGATGGCAGCATCGCCGTGATCACGGACAACATCACGCACCGCGAGTTCGGCAGCGTCTCGCACCGCGGGCTGGTAGACGTAGCCCCGGCCGGACCGCGTGCGGGTGGCGGCTCCGCGTTCGGCCAATCGGCCGAGCACGGTCATCACGGTCGTGTAGGCGAGTGGCTCCGTGCGGCGCCGGTTGAGCCCCTCCAGCACCGCACGAACGGTCATCGGCTCGTCCGAGGACCACAACGTGTCCATGACCTCGGCACCGAGGGGACCGAAGAGATTGCTCAGCTCTCGCGCGCGATCTGCCACGAATTCGACTGTACTATGCGCCCGTCGTAGATGACATTATCCCGCCTCAAGGATCAACGTGAGGACGACACCGGCCGGGCTGCCCGGCGGGAAGCCGAGGTCGGTGGGGTCGTCCGTCGGCGGGTGGGGATCGAGGCAGAGGGCAAACTCCCCAGAACCATGGACGCGGTATCGAAAACGCGGGTGGAGTGTCAGCGGCCTGACAATCACCCTGGCGGTTGCCGTTCCGTACTCGTTTACCTGGTGCAGCCAACACGCGGAGGAGACTCGCCATGGTTCGCGCGATATGGAACGGCGCCGTCGTCGCCGAGAGCGACGAGACGACGATGGTCGAAGGCCAGCGCTATTTCCCGCCAGGCGCGATCAACCCGGAGTATTTCACTGCGACCCGGACACGCACCTTGTGCCCGTGGAAGGGTATTGCCTCGTATTACACGGTTTCGGTCGACGGGGTCGAGCTCCCGGACGCAGCGTGGAGCTACCGCAGGCCGTTCCCGTTGGCCCGCAAGATCAAGAAGTATGTCGCGTTCTATGGCGGCATCGAAATCGTGGATGAGGAGAAGGTGTGATGAACGAGCAGGTCGACGTCGTCGTTGTCGGCATGGGTGTCGGCGGGGAGACGGTCGCTGGGTCCCTGGCGGATGCTGGTCTCGACGTGGTTGCCATCGAGGGCGAGCTGGTCGGCGGCGAGTGCCCGTATTGGGGATGCATTCCCAGCAAGATGGCCATACGCGCGGGAGACCTGGTTGCCGAGACGCGCCGGGCCAACGGCATGTCCGGGCGGGCCGAGGTGAGCCCGGATTGGACGCCGGTGGCGCGGCGGATCCGGGACGAGGCCACCACGAACTGGGACGATCGCATCGCCGCAGAGCGGTTCACCGGCCGGGGAGGCCGGCTCGTCCGGGGCTGGGGAAAGCTAGCTGGCCCGGGCCGGGTCGAGGTGGACGGCACCACGTTCGAGGCGCGGCGCGGCGTGGTGCTGGCAGCGGGCACGTCGCCGATCATCCCGCCGATCGACGGGCTGGCCGGCACGCCGTATTGGACGAACCGCCAGGCGCTCGAGGCCGCGGAGGTGCCCGAGTCGCTGCTGGTGCTTGGCGGTGGCGCGATTGGCCTGGAATTGGCGCAAGCTTATGCCCGGTTCGGTTCGCGGGTGACGGTGGTCGAGGCGCAGGATCGCGTGTTGCCGGGCGAGGAGCCGGAGGCGTCGCGGATCGCCCGGACGGCCCTGGAAGCTGACGGGATTGCCGTGCACACGGACAGCCGCGCCGCGAAGGTCGGGCGCGACGGCGACCGTTTCACCCTGACGTTGCAGGACGGGAGCGGCCTGGATGCGGAGCGGCTGCTGGTGTCGGTCGGGCGCCGTGCCGATCTCGGACGGCTCGGTGTCGACACGGTGGGCCTGGATCCGTCCGCGCCGCGTGTCGCCGTCGACGATCGCCTGCGTGCCGGTGAGAATCTGTGGGCCGTGGGCGATGTCACCGGGCGGGGTGCCTTCACCCATGTCGCGACGTATCAGGCCGGCATCGTTGTCCGGGAGATCCTCGGTGAGGACGGGCCCCTGGCCGATTACCGGGCGCTGCCGAGGGTGACGTTCACCGATCCCGAGATCGGCGCGGTCGGTCTCACGGAACAGCAGGCACGCGAGGCCAACCTCGCCGTGCAGACCGGTGTCGCCGAGGTGCCGTCTACGGCGCGTGGTTTCATCCACAAGGCCGGCAACGACGGCGCTATCAAGCTGGTCGCGGATGCCGAGCGCGGTGTCCTCGTCGGCGCCACCTCGGCCGGGCCGACCGGCGGCGAGGTCCTGGGGGCCCTCGCGGTGGCGGTGCACGGTGAGGTACCCGTGGAGCGGCTGCGCCACATGATCTACGCCTACCCGACATTTCACCGGGGCATCGAGGACGCCTTGCGTGATCTCTCGTGAGGTGGGGCCGAGACACCGGCGTGCGTGATCCCGACCTGATCGTTATTGGCGGGGGAGCGGCCGGTCTGGGCGCGGCCCGTGCCGCGGCGCGTCGCGGAGCTCGTACGGTGCTCGTGTCTGACGGCCAGCCGGGAGGGGACTGCACGTTCCACGGTTGCGTGCCCTCGAAGACCCTGATCGAAGCGGCTAACCGGGGAGTGCCGTTCGGCGACGCCACGCAACGGCTGCACGATGTCGTGGCGCGGATCGCTGCCACCGAGAACGCCGAATCGCTGCGTGCGGAAGGTGTCGACGTCGTGCTCGGCAAGGCCGCGTTCACCGCGCCGGGCAAGGTCACCGTGGAAGGCACGACGATGCCCGCGAAGCGAGCCGTGGTCGCCACCGGCTCGCGCCCGGCCGTCCCGGCCGTGCCTGGGCTGTCCGGATCGGCGTACCTCACCAATGAGACGATCTTCGATCTCACCGACCGTCCCGCCTCCCTCGTGGTGCTCGGCGGTGGACCCATCGGATGCGAGCTCGCACAGGCTTTCGCACGTTTCGGCACGGCCGTGACGCTCGTCGAAGCGGACGCTCGGCTGTTGCCCCGACAAGAAGCGCAGGCCTCGGACGTCGTCGGCGAGGTGCTGGCATGTGACGGCGTCGACGTCCGCACCGGCACCCGGGTAACCGGGGCGGCGCGTGCCCGTAGCGGCGTGCGGGTCTCGCTGTCCGATGCGACGACCGTCGAGGCGGAACGCCTACTGGTCGCCACCGGGCGCGTGCCCATCTCCGATGAGCTCGGCCTCGCGGCAGCCGGTGTCGAATGCCACGAGGACGGCCGCGTCGTCACCGACCAGTACCTGGCCACCACCACCCGTGGCGTGTACGCCGCGGGTGATGTCACCGGCCGGCTGCCGTTCACGCACGCTGCCTATGAGATGGGTCGCCTCGCAGCGGCGAACTCGTTGCGCCGGCGCCGGAGTCGCTACCGGCCCGAGCCGACGCCGTGGGTCACCTTCACCACGCCAGAGGTCGCCCAGGTGGGGGTGACGGAGGACGCGGCGGGCGCGGGTGCCCGGGTGGCGTACCTGCCGATGGCTGAGGTGGATCGTGCTCTCGCTGCCGGCAGCACCGACGGCTTCATCAAGCTCGTCGCCGGTCCCCGCCGGTTGTTGCGGGGGACCGGCGGCGGACGCGTTCTGGGCGCCACCATCGTGGCCGAGCGTGCCGGCGAGATGATCCACGAACCGGCGCTGGCCATGGCCACCCACATGTTCACCGGGCGGCTGGCCGCGGCGACGCATGCCTATCCCACCTGGTCACAGGGTGTGCAGCTCACCGCCGCCCAGTTCTTCATGACCACCGGCGGGCGACGAGCACACCCGGCCAGGAACCGACCGCGCTAGAGGGACGGAAGAACTCCCTCGTCTGCCCATCACCGTTGGTTCGCGTTCCTGCGGATTGCCGCGGTTGACAGTGCGAACACGGCAGCGGCGGACGGGCTGGCCACGGACTACACGGGGCCAGTTGCGGCACGCTCTGGTGGTGACGTGACTTCGATGCCGAAACATGCATCAATTCGCCGATCCGGCGAAGTTCTCGCACGTGTGAGTATCGAAGTCGCCACCGTCACCCCGCACGGCCCTCAATCATCGAGCGTAACGACGACCTTTCCCCGGCCGTGCCCGGTCTCCACGAGGCGATGCGCATCGGCGATCGCGGCCAGGGGGAATCGTTCCCGGATCGGCATGCGCAGCGCACCCCGCTGGTATAGGGAGACGAGGTCGCCGAGCTGTTCGGGAACACGCTGCGCACGCACCCCGACGACACCGAGCTCGTCGGCCAGCTCGTGGTCGACGAGCGTGGCGATCCGGTTCTTGTCCCGGACGAGGTCGACAGAATCGTGCAGCGCCTGCCCGCCCACGGCATCGAGTGCGGCATCCACGCCGTCGGGTGCCACGGCACGCACCCGTTCGACCAGGCCGTCGCCGTACGAGACCGGCGTCGCGCCCAGCTGCGCCAGATACGCGTGGTTGGCCTCACTGGCCGTGCCGATGACGCTGGCACCCCACGCGCGGGCGAGCTGGGTGGCGATCGTTCCCGTCCCGCCGGCCGCGGCGTGGACGAGCAGCGTGTCACGCGGACGGATGTCGAGCACGCGCAGCGCGGTGTACGCGGTCGCGCCCGACGAGGACAGCCCGCCGGCGACGTCCCACGGCATGTCCGGGGGCTTGCTCACGATCGAGTCCGCGCCGGTGACCACGTACTCGGCGAGGGATCTCATGAATGCCCATCCGAGCACCTCGTCACCCGCGGCCCACTCGCCGGCATCGTCGCCGACGCGGTCCACCACCCCGGAGAACTCGTTGCCGAGCTGTTGGGGGAACGTCACCGGGAACGGGAGCGATCCGCCGCGGACTCCGACGTCGAAGGGTTGGATCCCCGCGGCGCGCACCCGGACTCGGACCTCTCCGGGTCCGGGATGCGGCCGCTCCATATCAGCGAGATGCAGCTCGTCCGGCGTTCCGTGCCGGTCGAAGACCACCGCTTTCATCGGACACCACTGCCTTCCTCGCGTGTCGCCCCGGTCATCGACGTGAGTTCGTCGAGCATGCCGTGGGCTGCGGACTCCATGGCCTCGTTCGGGTGCACCGCCTCGCCGCCGAAACATTCTCGCAGCGGAACGGCCACCCTCGTCGGTGCCGGCCGCATGCGCAACGCCGTGACGACCTGCTCGGCCATGCCAGCCGCGTGCTTGCCGGCCGATCCCATGCCGTAGCTGACGAGCCCGACCGGTTTGTGCGCCCATTCCTCGTAGAGGAAGTCCAGTGCGTTCTTCAACGGCGCTGGCAGGCCGCCGTTGTATTCGGGCAGGACCAGCGCGAACGCGTCCGTCGATGCGACGATCGCGCTCCATCGCCTGGTGTGCGGGTGCAGGTAGTGGCCCCGTGACGGGTGCTCGGGCTCGTCGAGGAACGGCAGGTTCACCTCGGCGAGGTCGACGAGGCCGGCGTCGAGTTCGCCGTGGTCCTTGGCCCGGGCGAGGAACCAGTCGGCGATGGCCGGGCCGGCCCGGCCTGGTCGGGTACTCGCGACGATGACGGCGAGCTGTGGCATGACGCCTCCTTGCGGGTTGATGTGTCAACTCAAAGCCTAGGAGCGTTGAGTTGACACGTCAACCCGGCCGGATTACAGTGACACCTCATGGATGAACCGCGATGGCTCGACGAGCGTGAGGCGCGGGCGTGGCGTGGCTACCGGCAGATGCGCGATCTTCTGGATCTGCAGATCGCCCGCGACCTGAACCAGGAGAGCGGGCTGTCCGACGCCGACTACACCGTCCTCACCGTGCTCTCCGAAGCGCCGGGCCACCGGATGCGTCTGATCGAGCTCGCGCGTCGGACGCTGTGGTCGAAAAGCCGGCTCTCGCACCAGCTCAGCCGGATGCAGCGGCGCGGGCTGGTACGACGCGAGGAGTGCGAGAAGCATCCCGAGGACTCGCGCGCCATCGATGCCGTGCTCACCGCGGAGGGCCTGCGCCTCATGGACGAGGCCGCTCCCAGGCACGTGGAGTCCGTACGCCGGAATTTCATCGACCTGCTCACCCCGGAGCAGCTCGACGCACTCGGTGACGGCGCCGAAAAGGTCATCGCCCACCTGCGCGGTGCCGCCACGAACGACTGACGCCAGCCCTGGCAGGTGTGGCGTTGGCGCATCCCATGACTGATCGTCAACGATCGCCTCCATGGACATGTGCACGATCGTCGACGACCACGCGGGCGTGGCGCAGCCGCCGAAAATGATCTGGAATTTCCCGCGGGGCGTCTACCGTGCACAGGTGGACACAGCGAGTAGGCTCACTCTGAGACCGTATGACCATCACACGGAGGAGCTCTGAAAGCCGTGGCATCGTCGACCCGAGACGCTTCGGGCGGTGTGCTTCCGCTCGAAGGCGTCGGCGCCGCCTCGGATGCTTCGGCCGAGGATGAAGAGTTCGACCTTGGCCCGACCCAGCGTCCGCGTGTCGAATTCCCGCCGCCAGGCCCCGTCCAGAAGCATGGTCCGGCGCGGATCGTGGCCATGTGCAACCAGAAGGGTGGCGTCGGCAAGACCACCAGCACCATCAATCTCGGTGCCGCCTTGGCCGACTATGGCCGGCGGGTCCTGCTGGTCGATTTCGATCCGCAGGGTGCGCTGTCGGTCGGCTTGGGCCTGGACGCGCATGATCTGGACCTGTCGATCTACAACGTGCTGATGGACGGCTCGCTCGATGCCGCCGATATCATGCAGAAGACACCGATCAACGGGATGGATCTGCTGCCGGCCAACATCGATCTGTCCGCGGCGGAGATTCAGCTGGTCACCGAAGTGGGCCGGGAGCAGGCGCTGGCACGCGTGCTGCAGCCGTTCGTCGCGCATTACGACGTGATCCTCATCGACTGCCAGCCCTCGCTCGGGCTGCTGACGGTCAACGCGCTGAGCGCCTCGGATGGTGTGATCATTCCTTTGGAGTGCGAGTACTTCGCGTTGCGCGGCGTGGCCTTGCTGCAGGAGACCATCGAGAAGGTCCGCGACCGTCTCAACCCGAAGCTGACCATCGAGGGCCTGCTGGCGACGATGTACGACGCCCGGACCGTGCACGGCCGGGAGGTGCTCAACCGGCTGATCGAAGGATTCGACGATCGCGTGTTCCACACTGTTGTCGGCCGCACCGTCCGCTTCCCGGAGACGACGGTCGCCGGTTTGCCGATCACCACGTTCGCCCCGACATCTCCCGGTGCCCGGGCGTACCAGCAGCTCGCCAGGGAGGTGCTGGCTCGTTGGCCGTGACCAGCGACACCGAGCCCGAGCTGCTGTTCGACGTCGACGATGCGGGGTCCGGCGCCGAGGGCGAGCACGACGGCGAGGGGTTCACGGTCCACCTCGACAATTTCGAGGGGCCGTTCGACCTCCTGCTCACCCTGATCTCCAAGCACAAGCTGGATGTCACCGAGCTGGCGCTGTCGCAGGTCACGGACGAGTTCATCGATTACATCCGGGCTGCGGAGTGGGATCTGGACGAGGCAAGCCAGTTCCTGCTCGTGGCGGCCACGCTGCTCGATCTCAAGGCGGCCCGACTGCTGCCCAGCGGCGAAGTCGAGGACGAGGAAGATCTGGCGCTGTTGGAGGCCCGCGACCTGCTCTTCGCTCGCCTGTTGCAGTACAAGGCGTTCAAGGAGCTGTCCGGTGTCTTCGCGGACCGGATGGCGGCGGAAGCGCTGCGCTTCCCACGTGCGGTCGGTCTCGAAGAGCGGTATGCGAATCTCTTGCCGGAAGTGGTGGTCGGGCTCGGTCCCCACGAATTGGCCCAGCTCGCCGGCAAGGTGCTCGCTCCGCGCCCGGAACCGAAGGTCGGGATGGCGCACTTGCACGAGCCCCGGGTAAGCGTGCGCGAGCAGGCCAGTGTGGTGGTCGACTGGCTGCGCGCGGCGCGTCAGGTCACCTTCCGGGCGTTGGCTGCGGACTGCCCGTCCACGACGCACGTGGTGGCACGCTTCCTCGCCTTGCTGGAGCTGTACCGTGAGCGCGTGGTGGCGTTCGAACAGGTGAATCCGCTGGGCGAGCTGACTATCCGGTGGATCGGCGACGACGATGACGACACTCCGGTCGGGGTGAGTGACGAGTTCGACGAACCAGAGCTGGTGGGGGAGAACGAGTGAGCAGTGAGCAGCCGAACGGCCAGCCACATGTGGACGGCCGGGACGGTGGCGAACACGGCGAGCACCGCCAACATGGCGAGCAGGGCGAGCCGGGCTTGCACGCGTCACTCGAGGCGATCCTCATGGTGGCCGACGAGCCGATCGACGAGGTCACCCTCGCTCAGGTCCTGGAGACCCCGCGCGCTGAGGTCGAGGCGGCACTTCAGGCGCTGGCTCAGGAGTATGCGGACGCCGGGCGCGGGTTCGACCTGCGGTCGGTGGCCGGTGGGTGGCGCTTTTACACCCATCCGGACTGCGCGGCGCTGGTGGAGCGATTCATCCGGGACGGGCAGCAGGCGAAACTGACCCAGGCGGCCCTGGAAACGTTGGCGATCGTCGCGTACCGGCAGCCCGTCAGCCGGGCCCGCGTCTCGGCGGTGCGGGGCGTCAACTGTGACGGCGTGATGCGCACGCTGACCACACGTGGCCTGGTCGAAGAGGGCGGCGTCGATCACGAGTCGGGCGCGATCCTCTACCGCACCACATCGTTCTTCCTGGAACGGATGGGGATGAACTCGCTCGACGAGCTTCCGCCGCTGGCGGATTACCTCCCGGAGGCCGAGGACGTCGAAAGCGAGCCCGGAGAGAGCCGCGCGGTGCCCAGCCAGGCGGCGCTCACGTCCACCGACCCGAGCGCCGATGAGTGACGCCGGCGATGGTGTCCGGCTGCAGAAGGTTCTGGCCGCGGCCGGTGTCGGCAGCCGGCGCGCCTGCGAGGAACTCATCGCCGCGGGACGCGTCGAGGTGGATGGCGAGACGGTCCACGTGATGGGCACGCGGGTGGATCCGGCGCGGTCGGTGATCAAGGTCGACGGCCTGCGGGTCACCACCGCGGAGTCGGGCAGGGTGTATCTGGCACTGAACAAGCCCCGAGGCGTGGTGAGCGCCATGAGCGATCCGCATGGCCGGCCCACTCTGGCGGAGTATGTCCAGGATCGCGAGGAGCGGCTTTTCCACGTCGGCCGGCTCGACGCGGACACCGAGGGACTGTTGCTGCTGACCAACGACGGCGAGTTGGCGCACCGGCTCACGCATCCGAGCTATGGCGTGTCGAAGACGTATGTCGCCGAGGTTCCCGGCCCCGTTCGCCCGGACGTCGGGCGGCGGCTGCGCGCCGGTGTGGAGCTCGACGACGGCGAAGCGAGCGTGGACTCGTTCCGGGTGAGGGAGCGGTTCGGCTCGCGGGCCATGGTCGAGGTGGTGTTGCACGAGGGCCGCAAACACATCGTCCGCCGGCTCCTGGAGGCCGTCGGCCATCCGGTGCGACGCCTCGTGCGCACGCACGTCGGGCCGGTCGCTCTTGGTGAGCTCCCGCCGGGGCAGACCCGGGAGCTGACCCTGCAGGAGACGGGCAGGCTGTATCACGACGTCGGGCTCTGAGCATCTCTCGAGCACGTGGCGCGTCGCCATGTCGGCGACGATGACGGTACCGTGCTTTACGTGAATGATGCAGCAGTGCGGGACCGGATGGCCGGACAGGCTCGGACGTGGTCGGGCCTCGCGGATGGACGAACGGGGGAATGGTGAACATACGAGCCGTGCGAGGAGCGACCCAGCTCGACGTCGACGAGCATGAGCATCTGCTGAACCGGACGTCGGAGCTCATGCAAGAGGTGCTCAAGCGTAACGACCTGACCTCGGACGACGTCATCAGCATCTTCTTGACCGCGACTCCCGACCTGCGTTCGGCGTTCCCGGCCGCCGCGGTTCGCGCGCTCGGCATCACCGACGTGCCGCTGTTGTGTGCCCAAGAGCTCGACATCGCGGGCGCGATGCCCCGTGTGGTGCGGCTGATGGCCCATATCGAAACTCCCCGACCGCGGGAAGACATGCGGCATGTCTACCTGCACGGGACGACGGTGCTGCGGGACGACATCGCCGGGAACGGCCCGAACGAGGACGATCGGTGAGCGACACCCGCAACGACCTGGAGAGCGTGCTGATCGTCGGCGCGGGGTTGCTGGGTACCTCCGTCGGTCTGGCCCTGTCCAGCGCGGGTGTCGATGTCCGGCTGCGCGACAGCAAACCCGAGATGCTCGCCGAGGCAGTTCGCCGCGGCGCCGGTCGTCCAGCCGAGCCGGACGATCAGACCGCGCAGCTGGCCGTGGTGGCGGTGCCTCCAGAGGCGGTCGGCGAGGTCGTCGCCGGCGTCCTCGGCCGGAGCGAGGCAGAGTACGCGACCGACGTCGCGAGTGTGAAGGTCCTGCCGGGTACCCAGGTGCGCGCCCACGCGCACGATTTCGGACGGTACGTCGGTAGTCATCCGATGGCCGGGCGCGAGATCTCGGGGCCCGGTGCGGCCTTGCCGGACCTGTTCGAGGGCCGTCCGTGGGTGATCTGCCCGGACGAGCACACGCATCAGCAAGCGGTGACGCGTGCGCTGAGCGTCGCGCGGATGGTCGGCGCGGCGCCGGTGACGATGACGGCGAGCGAGCACGACGCCGCGGTGGCCCTGGTGTCGCACGTGCCGCACCTGGTGGGCGTGCTGATGGCGGCGCGTCTCGTCGACGCTCCCTCTCACCAGGTACGCCTGGCGGGCCCGGGCATCGCCGACGTCACCAGGGTGGCGGCGGGTGATCCCGGGCTGTGGACCGAGATCCTCACGGCGAATGCACTGGCAGTGCGCTCGGTGCTGGGCGAGCTGCGCGACGACCTCGACGAGCTGATCGGCGTTCTCGACACGGCCGAGCCGGCGCAAGCCGATCTCTACCGGCTGATGCGCGCCGGTGTCGACGGCAGGTCGCGGCTGCCGGGCAAGCATGGTGCGGCGCACACCGAGTTCGCCACCGTGGCCGTGGTGGTGGACGACAAACCCGGCCAGCTGGCCCGCCTGTTCGCCGACGTCGGCGCTGCCGGCTCCAATGTCGAGGACGTGCGCATCGACCACAGTCCGGGGCAGGCCGTCGGCATGGTGGAGATCGATGTCCGACCCGGCGTCGACACCGAACTACGAGCGGCGTTGACCGCGCGTGGCTGGCACGTGCACGCCTAGTACCCTTTGGTCGTGCTTTCGCGTTCGAATCCGGCTACGGCTGACCTGGTCGTGGCGATCGATGGACCGTCCAGTTCTGGCAAGTCCACCGTTGCCAGACGAGTCGCCAGTGCCCTGGGGCTACGCTACCTGGATACGGGTGCGATGTATCGGGCCGTGACGTGGTGGATGCTCGACCAGGGCATCGACCTCGCGGACACGGAGCGCGTCGCCGCCCTGGTGGGGCAGGTTCCGGTGCGGATGGGCATGGATCCCGCCTCGCCTACGGTCCATGTCGGTGAGACCGACGTCGCTGCCGCGATCCGGGAGAGCCGCATTTCCGCGGCCGTCAGCCAGATCGCGACGAACTTGACGGTGCGCGCGGATCTCGTGGCCAGACAGCGCGAGATCGCTGCCGAGGGAGGCGTGATCATCGAGGGACGCGACATCACCACCGTGGTGGCCCCCGAGGCGCCGGTACGAGTGCTACTGACCGCGAGCGAGGACGAGCGTCTCGCCCGGCGTGCGCACGAGCTGCACGGCTCGGTGGATGATTCGGCCGTCGCCGCGACCCGTGACGAGGTACTCCGGCGCGATGCGGACGATTCCACGGTCGCCAGCTTCCAGGATGCCGCCGAGGGCGTCGACGTGGTGGACTCGTCCCAGATGAGTTTGAACGACGTTGTCGCGGCCGTTCTGGAGCTGGTGGAGAAACGGACCGGGATAGCACCATGAGCGCGGCTTCGCCGGTGCCGGGACGGCGGGGCGCAGCAGTCGGCCGACGCCTGGCCGGGATGCTGGCCCGGCTCGCGTGGTCGGTGAACTGCCACGGATCGGAACACGTGCCCGCCTCCGGCCCGGTCATCTTGGCGCCGAATCACACCGGGTTCATGGATGCGCCGCTGTTGGTGGCGACCTCGCCGCGCCCGGTGCACACGCTGGCCAAGAAGGAGCTCTTCCGCGGGCCGGTGGGCTGGGTCCTGCGCGCCGTGGGGCAGATTCCCCTCGACCGGGACGGACCGGGACGCGATCTGCTGGAGGCCGGCTTGGGTGTGCTGGAAGACGAGCGGGTCCTGGTCGTGTTCCCCGAAGGTACCCGTGGTGCGGGAGACTTCCAGGACCTGCGGACCGGCCTGGCGTGGTTCGCGCTGCGTTCCGGTGCACCCGTCGTTCCGGTGGTTTTCGGCGGCACCGGCAGGCGCGGGCGCACGCTCGGTGCGATACCCCGGTTCCGGGAGCGACTCGACGTGGTCTTCGGCCAGCCGATCACGCTGTCGGCGGACGGACGGCGTGGTAAGGCGGCGCTCGAGGCGGCCACGTCACACCTGCGCACCGAGCTCGTGGCACATCATGAGAGCGCACAGGCCATGCTGCGGGGCTCCGGAACGGGACCCTGGTGAGGAGAGACGAGTGAACGAGCGTGTGGAGACCATGCAGGCGGCGACCGAGCAGGGTCCGCTGCCCGTGGTCGCCGTGGTGGGCCGGCCGAACGTCGGCAAGTCGACGCTGGTCAACAGGATACTGGGCCGGCGCGCGGCCGTCGTGGAGGACGTTCCGGGTGTGACGAGGGATCGGGTGGCCTACGAGACGGCGTGGGCCGGCCGGGCGTTCACCTTGCTCGACACGGGCGGTTGGAACCCCGACGCGCAGGGCATGGCCGCCCGGATCACCGAGCAGGCCGAGATGGCCGTCGCTACGGCGGACGTGGTGATCTTCGTCGTCGACTCGGTGGTCGGGGCGACGGACGCGGACGAGTCCGTGGTGCGCGTACTGCGCCGGTCCGGTAAACCCGTGGTCCTGGCGGCCAACAAGGTCGACGGTCCGTCCGGCGAGGCCGACGCGGCGGCACTGTGGAACCTCGGACTGGGCGAGCCACACGCGGTGTCGGCACTGCACGGGCGGGGCAGCGGTGACCTTCTCGACGCCGTGCTGGACGCGTTGCCGGATGCGCCACAGGAAGCGTTCGACGAGGAGGAGGGTCCGCGCCGCGTGGCGCTCGTCGGCCGGCCGAACGTCGGCAAGTCGAGCCTGCTGAACACGCTGGCACGCGAGAACCGGGCCGTCGTCGATCCCGTGGCGGGCACCACCGTGGACCCGGTGGACGAGCTGATCGTCTTGGGGGACCGGGAATGGTGGTTCGTCGATACTGCCGGTATCCGCCGCCGGGTGCGCGAGGCGTCCGGAGCGGAGTATTACGCGTCCCTGCGTACTTCGGCGGCGCTGGATCGAGCCGAGGTGGCCATTGTCCTGGTCGACGCGAGCGAGCCGCTGTCCGAGCAGGATCTGCGGATCATCTCCATGGTGGTCGATGCCGGACGGGCACTGGTTCTCGCCTACAACAAGTGGGATCTGCTGGACGACGAGCGCCGGATCATGCTGGAACGCGAGATCGATCGCCAGCTCAAGCACGTGTCGTGGGCTCCCAGGGTCAACGTCTCGGCGCTGACCGGGCGGCGGGTTGACCGGTTGGTGACGGCGATGGACACCGCCCTCGACGGGTGGTCGACGCGGGTGCCGACGGCGAAGCTCAACGCCTTTTTCGGTGATGTCGTGGCCGCCCATCCCCACCCGGTGCGTGGCGGCAAGCAACCACGGATCATGTTCGCGACGCAGGCCGATACGCGCCCGCCGCGGTTCGTGCTGTTCACTACCGGCTTTCTTGAGGCCTCGTATCGACGGTTCCTGGAGCGGCGGCTGCGTGAGGAGTTCGGGTTCGACGGCACGCCCATCGAGCTGTCCATGCGCATCCGGGAGCGCCGTTCGCGGTGACGCGGTGATGCAATACGGTGAACCTCGGTGCTCAGGAGTCGCCGGCCACTCCCGCACCTTCGCGCGCGCCGTCCATCGCCACCCGCATCGAGTCGCGCAACGTGTGGGCGATTCCCGGGAGCTCATCGACGCCCACCCGGGACGAGGGCGCCGCGAGACTGACGGCAACCGGCAGGTCCACATATGGCAGCGGGACGGCGACGCAGCAACCGTGCTCTTCGTTTTCACCGTTATCGATGGCGAATCCCTGCTGGCGGACCTTCTCCAGCTCGGTGAAGAAGGCACCGGGCGTGGTGATGGTGCGGGCCGTTCGCCTCGGCATGCCGTCGGATTCGAGGATCTCCATAACCCGGGAATCGGGCAGTGTCGCAGCAATGGCCTTGCCCAGGGCGGTGGCGTGCACGTAATCACGGTCACCGGGGCGCGCAGCGAGCCGGACGGTGCTGGGACTTTCGAGAATGTCGACGTAGGTGATCCGGGTGCCGTCGAGCGCTCCAATGTTCAGGGTCTCGTTGTAGAAGTCGCGTAGCCGGAGCAGGTGCGGGCGAAGGTGATCGGCGAGGACTTTCATCTGCCTGGTCTGCAATGGAAGGAACGCCGGCCCCATGCGGTACACGTTGGTTCCGGGTTCGCGCGTGAGATAGCGACGCTGTTCCAGGCTGGCCAGATAGCGATACCCCGTGCTCTTGGGAAAGTCGCGGAGTTCCGAGATCGCGCCAAGGGTGATGCCCTCGGGTCTCTTCTGGATGAGATCGAAGATGTCGCAGACGCGGTGCACAGCACGAATCGAATAGGTGTCGTCGTTGTTCTCCATGCAGAAAACTCCTTATTCATTAGCGATAGACGAATTCGTGATTGTTCTCCTATTTGTCCGTCACTGGTGGCAGAATTGTTGCTACCAGTGACGATGGATTTTCTCTATGGTTGCGTACATTACACTAAATGAAACTACGAGCTCAATTATGTTCGCGCCTACTCGATCGAAATTCCAGCGCGGGCCGCCTCGCCGTGAACTGGCGGGCTGGTGTAGAGTGCGTGGTGGTCCGGTCAGGTGTCGGACAGCGGGCTGTGGCGCAGCTTGGTAGCGCACTTCACTGGGGGTGAAGGGGTCGCAGGTTCAAATCCTGTCAGCCCGACACATGCGAGGTTCGGATCGAGTCGATAGCCTCCGCAAGTCCTGAAGACGGCGAACCCGTCGGGCGAGCCATCGCTCAGATCCTCAGGCGTCATCGGCGGATCACCATCATGTGAGTACTCCACCGTTCATCGTGCGTCGCGAGTGATACGGCTGATCCGGTCCGGGTCGAAGAGCGCGTCTTGGGCAATGAGTGAGGCGCCGATGACACCGGCCTTGTCGCCCAGGCGCGCCTGCTCGACGACGAGCCCGGCGCCGGCGACATCCGGTACGCCCGCGCGCACCGCTTCGCGCACGGCGATGACGAACGGGTCACCGGCCTCGGCGAGATTGCCGCCGACCACCAGCGCCTGCGGGTTGAGCGCGGCGACGACGCCGATCAGGGTGTCGCCGATGGTGTACCCGGCGTCGGCGAGGAGCTCGAGTGCATCGTCGTTGCCGGCGGAAGCGAGGCTGACGATGTCAGCACTGGTGCGCACAGAGTGTCCGCGGCTGAGGAGTTCCCGGCGGATGGTGCCGCCACTGGCCACGTACTCCACGCGGCGTTGGCGCCCGTCCGGGGGAGCGGGGCGGCTCAACTCGCCCGCGCCGCCTTGCCAGCCGCGATAGATACGTCCGTCGAGGATGAGCCCGCAGCTCACCCCGACTCCGGCCTTGAGGACGACGAGATGGCGATAATCCGGCCATCCCAGCCGGGATTCGGCAAGCGCCATAATATTGACATCACGCTCGGCCGCGCACACGGCCGGGAACTCGCCGGTGAACAGATCCGGGAGGACGACGCCCTTCCAGACTGGTTCGACGTCTGGCGTGGTGATGTGTCCGGTAGCGGTGTCGACGGGAGCGGGCACGCCGAGGCCGATGCCATGCACGTCGGCTCGTGTCGTACCGAGCTGCTCGAGCATGTAGTCGACGACCTGTGTTACCCATTCGACGATGCGCTCGGGCCCTTCGGGGAACCCGATGTCGGCTTCGTCCTCGATGAGCACCGTGGAGACGAGGTCGGTGAGCCCGAGCCGGGTGTGCGAGCTGCCGATGTCGATCGCGAGCAAAAGGCCGGCATCCTTGTGGACAGCGAACTCCTCCGGTGGACGTCCACCGCGTGAGCTGAGCTGCCCGGCGCTGACGATGATCGAGGCGTCCAGCAGTTCGTTCAGGCGCCGCGAGAGCGTGATCCGTGACCAGCCGAGATGGTCGACGAGGTCGGTCCGCGTGGTGGCCTGCCCGGATCGGATGAGGTCAAGCACGACGCCCGAACCCGTGGCCAGGACGCGCCCCATGCTCAACACCTCCGCTCGTCTTGGATACTTCATATCGTACGGGCCGCAAGGTCGGACTGACATTGACTTTTGTATATCTATATACCAAAGTATCGATCGTGAGCGTAGCCCCCATACGCCTGTCGTCCGATCCCGCCGAAGCCGCGGCCATTGCGGCCGCCGTCGCCGTTCCCGCCCACGTCGTGCAGCACAAGGGACATGGGCATGCCGGTACCGCGATGGCCCTCGCCCCGCTCGCCCACGTGCTGTTCCACCGCGTCATGCGGCACAATCCCGCCAACCCGCGCTGGGAGGCCCGCGACCGCTTCGTCCTGTCGGCGGGGCACGCCAGCCTCCTGCTCTACATGCAGCTATATCTCACCGGTTACGGGCTCGAGCTCGAGGATCTCGACGCCAGCCGCGGTCTCGACCCGCGCACGCCGGGACATCCCGAGTACGGGCACGCGCCGGGCGTATCGATGACCACCGGCCCACTCGGCCAGGGCGTCGCCTCCGCGGTCGGGATGGCCCTGGCTGGCCTGCATGAGTCCGCCGTGTTCGCTTCCGGTACGGGGATGCTCGATCACACGATCTGGGCAGTCGCGGGCGATGGCTGCCTGCAAGAAGGCGTCAGCGCCGAGGCCGCCAGCCTGGCCGGGACATTGGGGGTAGATAACCTGGTGGTGATCTGGGACGACAATCGCGTGACCATCGACGGCCGCACAGACGAGGCGTGTACCGAGGACGTGCGGTCACGTTACCGCGCCTACGGCTGGCGCGTCCTGGAGATCGACGACCCGCTCGATATTCACCACATCGAGGACGTGCTCGGCAAGGCTGCCGAACGGACGGGAGCGCCCACCCTGGTCCCCATCCGCAGCATCATCGGGTGGCCATCGGAGCGGTTCTCGGGAACACCGGCCGCTCACGCCGGGGGTTTTGGCGACGATGAGGTGGCCGCCGTCAAGTCGAAGCTCGGCTTCCCGGCCGATGCCGGACTCGACGAGCTTGTCACCGCGCCCGCGCTCGCCTTCGGCCGGCGGGCCCGGGAGCGCGGTGCGCGGCTGGAAGCCGACTGGCGCGCCGCGGTCAACCGATGGGCGGCACGGGATGCGTGCGCGGTCGCCGAGTGGACCACGTTCCGCGCCGGCAGGCTCGACGAGGTGAACGGCGACAGCAACGGAGCGGGCGGCACTGTGCTCGACTCGCTTGCCGTTCCGGAACCGGGCACGTCCGTGGCCACCCGGAAGAGCAACGGTGCCGTCATCTCGGCAATGCACGACGCATCGGCACCACGTAGCCGGCTGTGGGGCGGGTCGGCCGACCTGTCTGGCTCGACGAACGTGGCCGTGGCCGGCAAACGCTTTTCCCGGATGAACCCTGGTGGCGAGTTCGTGGCTTTCGGAGTCCGTGAGCACGCCATGGCGGCCATGCTCAATGGCGTCGCCCTGCACGGACCGTGGCGGCCGTACGGATCGACGTATCTGGTGTTCAGCGATTACATGCGTCCTGCCATTCGGCTCGCCGCCCTCATGCGGCTTCCCGTCGTGTACGTGTTCACTCACGATTCCGTGGCCGTCGGTGAGGACGGCCCCACCCATCAGCCGGTCGAGCAGCTCGCCTCGCTGCGCACGGTTCCCGGGCTCGACGTGGTGCGTCCCGCCGATGCCGCCGAGGTTATTGCCGCGTGGAGACGTGTCTACACGGAGACCAAGCGGCCGACGGCATTCATCCTGTCCCGCCAGGACGTTCCGGTGCTGCCGGAGCGCCGATGTGGCGGCGGGGGTGGCCAACGGTGGGTACGTCGCCTGGCAATATCGCGATGGTGATGCGCTCGCCATCATTGCCACGGGCAGCGAGGTACATCTCGCCGTCGAGGCGGCACGCCGCCTCGCGGGCGAGGGAGTGGCCGTGCGGGTGGTCTCGATGCCATGCGTGGAATGGTTCCTCGAATCCGGCGCCGGGCATATGGAATCGGTCCTGCCGTCCGGGCTCGCGGCCCGGGTGGCCGTCGAGGCCGGACGAGGTGACGCCTGGTACCGCTGGACCGGACGGGACGGCGAGGTGGTCAGCGTCGACGAGTTCGGCGAGTCTGGGGACGGTCCCTCGGTCATGCGCCGGCGCGGCATGCACCGTGATGCCATCCTATCGGCCGCGCGTGCGGTGCTGGCTCGCCAGCACCGGTGAGCCAGGACCGCACGCCGGGGCTATTCGGACGTGTGGGCCTCGGATATGCCCGAGTCCGGGTTTTCGCTTCGCGGTTGCTCCTCCGCCGCCTTCTGCTCTTCGAGCCAGGCGTCGCGCCGGACGCCGGGTACCCATCCGGTCTCCACCAGCCGGACCTGGAAGATCCAGGCTCCGACCAGGAGGACCAGACCGATGAGCACGCTCAGGATGACTCCGAGTGCGGTGCTGCCGAGCAGTCCGCTGCCGATGATGATGCCGAACCAGCCGAAGTCGGTGTCACCGAACGTACTGTTCTCGACCCCGAGTTCGCCCAACACCTCGAGCAGCCCGGCGGGTAGGAAGGTGATGAGGATGCCGTTGACAAATCCGCCGAGTGCGGCGCCGATGCGCCCGCCGGTCGCGTTGCCGTAGACACCGGCGCCGCCTCCCGTGAAGAAGTGGGGAACCATGCCGGGCAAGATGAGCGCGAGACCGAAGGCCGGCTCGAGCCACGCTGCGAGCACAGCCAGGCTCACCAGACCGCCCAAGAACGACGCCAGGAAGCCGATGAGCACGGCATTGGCCGCGTACGGGAACACGATCGGGATGTCTAGGGCAGGCTTGGCGCCGGGCACCACCTTGGCCGCGATTCCCTGGAACGCCGGGACGAGCTCGCCCAGGATGGTGCGCACGCCGTAGAGGATGATCGCGACGCCGACGCCGAACTGCAACGCCTGGGCGAAAGCGTCCATGAGGAATGCTCCTCGGTTCTCGGAGTCGAGAATACCGAGGGCCTCGTCGGCGGACAGGGAGACGAGCCCCCAAATGGCAAACGCCATGTAAATCAGCACCATGGAGACGGCAGTCGCGACCATTGAATCGCGCAGGAAGCGCAAGCTCTGCGGGAAGTTGACGTCCTCGGTCGACTTGCTACGCCGGCCCGTGGCTTGCCCGGTGGCGCCGGCCGCGATGTAGCCGAGGGTGCTGAAGTGCCCGATGGCGATGGTGTCGTCGCCGGTGATCTTCTTGGTCCACGGGTGCGCGAACGCCGGCATGACTACCATGATCACGCCGAGCAGCAACGCACCGATGATGATGACAAGCCAGTCGAGGTCTGTGCCGAACCCCACGGTGAGCACCACGGAGAGCAGTAGCGCCATGAAGACCATGTGGTGGCCGGTGAGAAAGATGTACTTCAATGGGGTGAATCGGGCGAGCAGGAGCATGACGACGAACCCGAGAACCAGTACGTAGGCACTCGTGGTTCCGTACTGCTCGGACGCGATCGCCGTGATGACCTCGTTGGTGGGGATGACGCCCTGGGCACCAGTGACCGCGAGGATCAGTTCACCGAGCGGATCCAGCGATTCGATCACGACTCCCGCACCGGCGCCGAGGATGAGGAAACCCAAGGCGGCCTTGAAGCCTCCGCCGATGACCTGGCCAACGGGACGCCGCAGGGCGATGAGGCCGACCGCGGTGATAATGCCGATGAGATAGGCCGGCACGTTCAATATCTGCTGGCCTATGAAGTCGAGGATTCCTGCGAGCCACTCCATCGTGGAGCCTCCTGTTCTCGGACGTCTGGCGTCGGTTTCTGGAGGTGTTACTCGAGTGCGTCCCGGAGCTTCTGGCTGATTTCGTCGACGTCGAAGAAGCTGTCGACCACGATGACCGTAGCCGGGACGTCACCGATCTCGTCTGCCAGCTCGGCGGACGTGAGCACAATCTGAGCCGTTCGTGCCGCGCCCCGCGCAACACCGATGTCGGCCGCCTCGACCTCGGCGTCGACACCCAGGCTCTGGAGCGCCTGCTCAGTGTTCATCTTGAGGAGGACAGATGTTCCTATCCCCATGCCACAGACTGCGACGATCTTCATTGGAACTCCCTCCTGGTGGCCGGTCCGGCCGGCGATCGGCCGGCTCCATGTTCTAGTGCGAATCGTCGGCGAGCAGTGCCCGCACCTCATCGGCGTCGGCGGCGTCGGCCAGGCGCTCGCGGCGCACGGGATCGACGAGGGCTTGGGCTAAGGCGGCCATGATGGCGATGTGGCCGTCGTGGTCGGTCGCGGCAAGACCGATCACCAGGCGGACGGGGTCGTTGGTCGGATGACCGAATTCCACGGGCGTATCGAGACCGACCCAGCTCAGGCCGGTCTTGAGGACGGCTGGTGAGGGGCGGGCGTGCGCCAGGGCGAGACCCGGAGCGATGACGATATACGAGCCGTGCTCCTCGACCGTCTCGATCATCTCGCGTGTGTAGTCCTCGGTGGCGACGCCGCCGGCCACTAGCCCGTCGCCGGCGAGCGTGATGGCGGCGCGCCAGTCGTCGGCCGTGGCCCGCGTGACGATGGACGTCAGTTCGTCGGCCAAGTTCACGCTCACGGGCAACTCCTCTGCGTCCAGATGCGGGTGCGATGGTGAGCAGCGGTCCGTGAGAGCGAAGCTTAGCCTCTCAGGGCCCACTTTGGGTCATTAGTATGCCAAAGTGTTGTCGGCCGCTCGGGGAATCGCCGTGCGAACGTCAATGATGCCGTGCCATTGCGCTCCGCCCTGATCGATGTGACGTTCCGGCCAACCACAGACGACATTCAGGTGGTGATGGCGACCGTGTCGCCACGCGCCATCGACTGGTGCCTAGAGTGGACTGCGATGGCTGAATGACCTGCGCACGAACTGCGATGTACGGTGGTGACTGCGCACCGGCGAGCGCGGTAGGAGGGCGGCGCGCGTGGATGTCCAAGAGACGGGGGTACGGACCAACCGGATCTTCACCATACCGAACCTGTTGTCGCTCTTGCGGCTGCTCGGTGTCCCGCTCTTCCTGTGGCTGATCCTCGTCGAGGAGCGGGATTTCCTGGCGCTGGCCATACTGGCGTTCGCGGGCTTTAGCGACTACCTGGATGGAAAGCTGGCGCGGCGCTGGAATCAAGTCAGCAAGCTGGGGGAGACGCTCGACCCCCTGGCCGACCGCCTGTACATCCTGACCACGGTGGGCGCGTTCACGATTCGTGAGATCATTCCGTTGTGGTTTGCGATCTTGCTGGTATCTCGGGACGCCTTTCTGGTGTGCCTGGTCCCGTTCCTCCGCCGGCGTGGCCTGTTCGCGCTTCCCGTCCACTTTCTCGGCAAGGCCGCGACCTTCTGCCTGCTGTACGCATTTCCCCTCTTGCTGCTCAGTATCGGCGAGGGTACGCTGCCTATGTTGGCACAGGTGTTCGGTTGGGCATTTGCCATATGGGGAGTGGCCTTATATTGGTGGGCGGGCATTCTCTATGCCGAACAGGTGCGCCGCGTATTGCGCGAGACGTCGGCGTGACACGAGGACGTGCATCCAGGTAGCGAAGGCCAATAGACGTGGGACGACGGGCGGACGACATGACGGCGCCGGGTGCGAAATCCGCCGGCACGCGTCCTCGCGACGCCTCGATGTCGTTGCTCAACAACATCTTCGCGCAGCCGCTGGAGCCCGGGTACGAGCGGGCGGCGCAGCGTCGCCGGAATGAGAGCGAGGATCCGCACGCCCGATCGAAGAACAGGTTCTCTCCGGCCCTGGTGATCGGGATGCTCGCCCTGGGCCTGTTGCTGACGGTCGCGGCCTTGCAGGCGCAGGGGCAGGCGGGCATCGCGTCGGCCGAGCGCGAAGGGCTGATCGAGCGGATCCGCAGCCAGGAGAGCCAGACCGAACGTTTGCAGGACACGGTCGACGAGCTACAGGCGGAGATCAACGAGCTCGAAGACGTCGAGCTACGCAAGACGGCAGAGGGACAGCGCGTCCGCGAGGAGCTACAGCGGCTTCAGCAGGCTGCCGGTACCCTGCCGGTCTCCGGGCCCGGCGTGTCTGTCATCCTCGACGATGCAGAGAACCCCGAGGCGGCGGAGCGCCCCGACATGGCGCGCGTCTTGGACGTCGACCTGCGGAATGTGGTGAACGGTTTATGGCTGGCCGGAGCGGAGGCCATCAGTATCAATGGTCAGCGTCTCACCGCGCTGAGCGCGATCAGGATAGCGGACAACGTCATCCACGTGCAGAATCAACCGATGCGCCCTCCGTACCATGTCAAGGCGATAGGAGACTCGCAGACATTGCCGCACGAGTTCAACGAGGGCCCGGGTGGTGACATGCTCCGGGTAGCTGCCAGCTATGATGTCGAGTCTTTCGTTCGCGCCGAAGAGTCTCTGGTCTTGCCGGCCGCGAGCATGGACCTGTTGTATGCGAAGCATCCCCGGGAGGCATCGTGATTCCCGCCATTGGACTCCTGGCGGGTGTCATTGCCGGGTTGCTGCTCGACGTCTCGGTGCCGCTCGCCTTGCAGCCGTATTTGCCGATTGCGATCGTCGCCGCGCTCGACGCGGTGTTCGGCGGCATCAAGGCCGTCATGGAGGGAATCTTCGACGACAAGGTGTTCGTCGTTTCGTTCGTCGCGAACGTGTTGATCGCTGCGCTCATCGTCTTCCTCGGTGACCAGCTGGGGGTGGGCGCGCAGCTGTCGACTGCCGTGATCGTCGTGCTGGGTATCCGGATTTTCACCAACGTGGCCAGCATCCGGCGCGAGGTCTTCGGAGCGTGATCGGGTATGCCTGACGACGCGCCGGAACGCGAATCCGACGAGCCCCGGTTCACGCCCGCGAAGCCTTCGGGGGCCAAGCGCTTCTGGCGGGCGATGACCAAGCGGCCGCAGCGCAATCACGTGGCCGTCGGCGTGCTCGTCGCCATGCTGGGATTCGCAGCGGTCGTACAGGTGCGGGGCGACGACGAGGACGCGCTGGCGAACGCGCGGCGCGACGAACTGTTGCAGATCTACGACGGCCTCACCCGGCAAGGCGACCGGCTCGAGGAGGAGATCTCCGAACTGCGGCGCAACCGGGACGAGCTGATCAGCAGCGCCGACTCGGAGAACGTGGCACTCGAACAGGCCCAGGAAAGGCTGCTGCAGACGGAGATCCTGGCCGGGACGGCGGAGGCAGAGGGACCGGGCATCCAGCTCACCATCAGCGACCCGGACAGGGTTGTCCGTTCGGACATCATCTACGGAGCCATCCAGGAGTTGCGCTCGGCCGGGGCCGAGGCGATCCAGATCGAGGGCCTGGGCAACGAGTCGGCGGTGCGGGTGGTCACCAGTACGTATTTCGTCACATTGGAATCCGGGAGGCTGCGCGTATCCGGTGTCGAGATGGTGCCCCCGTACGTCATCACCGCCATCGGAGATCCGGTCAATCTTGAAGAGGCGATGCACTTTCCCCAGGGCGTGGTGAGCAAGGTCGAGTCGGAAGGTGCCGAGGCCACGGTCACCCAGTTCGACGAGCTCACGGTTGATGTGTTGCACGAGGTGAGCGAGCCGGAGCATCTGCGTCCGGTACCAGAGGACGAGTAGTGACGCCCGGCGTGTGATGATGTGGCGTGCACACCATCACAGGTCAGTGCGCGTCAGGAGACGCGCGGCGTGACGATATCGAAGGAGGCGGGTTCGTCCCATGTATCCCGAAGACTTGAAGTACACGGCCGAGCATGAGTGGGTGCGCAGCCCCGGCGAGGCCGAAGGCAGCCTCCGGGTGGGGATTACCGACTTCGCCCAGGAGCAGCTCGGCGACATCGTGTACGTCCAGCTGCCGGCAGTGGGAGATGAGGTCACGGGCGGAGAGACCTGTGGAGAGCTCGAGTCCACCAAGAGTGTGAGCGACCTCTACGCTCCGGTGAGCGGCCGGGTGGTCGCGCGCAACGAGCAGCTCGATGCCACACCGGAGAAGATCAACAGCGATCCCTATGGCGAGGGCTGGATGATCGAGATCGTGCCGGCGGATCCCAACGCCTTCGATGGGTTGTTGAGCGCCGACGAATACCGCGCCCAGGTCGAAGGTTGATGAGCTTCCGGGCGAGCGAGCGGAAGTTGACCCTGGGCCTGCTCCAGCCATAAGTTGCCACTATCTTTCGCAACCCTCAGGCGAGAGTCGAGGGTTAGACACTAGACTCTCGACACGCCGATGACGTTGAGCCGCGGACACCAGCGGCGGGAGGCCGAGCCGATGCCGTTCTGTACCCAGTGCGGGCATGAGAATCCGAGCGACGCCAGGTTCTGCTCACAGTGCGGGACCAGGATGACGACGAGTGTGTCGCATGCCGACGGCGGCGACAGCACGAGCACGATGATGATCCCGCGTGAGGAGCCGGAGCGGGATGAGCGCGGTGACCTCGCACCGAGCGATCAGGCCGCCGTCGACGCGCTGCCCGAGGGCAGCGCGTTGTTGGTGGTGCTCCGTGGGCCGAATGCGGGCAGCCGCTTCCTGCTGGATTCGGATGTCGTGAGCGTCGGCCGGCATCCGGATTCCGACATCTTTCTCGACGACGTCACGGTGTCGCGGCGGCATGCCGAGTTCCGGCGGTTCGACGGCGGGTTCGTGGTGTCCGATGTGGGAAGCCTCAACGGCACCTACGTGAACCGCGATCGCGTGGACGAGGTCGTTCTGGCCAACGGTGACGAGGTCCAGGTCGGCAAGTATCGGCTCGTCTATTACTCGAGCCAGCACGGATTCGGGGGCGGGCCAGCGTGAGTTCGGCGCTGCCAGCTCGCCAGACCATGAGCATCGGGGAGGTCTTGACGCAGCTGCGGCCGGATTTTCCCGACATCAGCATTTCCAAGATTCGTTTCTTGGAGGCCGAGGGTCTGGTCGAGCCGCAGCGTTCGGCGTCCGGCTACCGGCGCTTCACTCCCGACGACGTCGCGCGGCTGCGGTACGTGCTGACGGTACAGCGTGATCACTATCTTCCCTTGCGGGTGATCAAGGAACAGCTAGATCAGCTGGACCACGGCATGGAGCTGGTGGCCGACGGCGAGCGGAGCATCACACCATACACGGCCGTCTCGGCGAAGAACACGAGCGAGGACGAGGTCGTGCTCACCCGCTCGTCGCTGCTGGAGGCGGCCGGAATCGGCGAGGAGCTGCTGCGCGAGCTGGAGTCGTATTCGCTGGTCCGGCCCGGCCGGGGGGACGTCTATGACGCGCACGCCCTCCTGGTGGCACGAACTGCGGGAGAGCTCGCCGGCTACGGGCTGGAGCCGCGGCACTTGCGGTCAGTGCGCAGCTCCGCGGAGCGGACGGTGGACCTCGTCGAGCAGGTGCTGACACCATTGCTGCGCCAGCGCAGTGCCGAGGCGGCCGGGCGGGCAGAAGAAGTCGCCACGGAGATCGCCCGGCTGACCACGCGGCTGCATGCGGCGTTCGTCGACGCAGGTGTGCGGCGCCTGCAATCCCGCTAGATGCGCGGCCCCGAGACACGCGTGTCGGATTTCTCTCCGCCTGACCCATGGACCCAGGGGCTGACAGAGGTAGTCTGGAGGTGTGCGCGAACTCGACGTGATCGGCGTCCGAGTGGAGATGCCGTCGAACCAGCCGATAGTGCTGCTGCGTGAGGTCGGCGGCCAGCGTTGCCTGCCGATCTGGATCGGGGCAGTCGAAGCTACCGCCATCGCCTTTGCGCAGCAGGGTGTGGTGCCGCCCCGGCCGCTGACGCATGACCTGTTCAAGGATGTGCTCGAGGCTGTGGGCACGTCCCTGGAACAAGTGCGTATCACTGAGGTCAAGGAAGGCACGTACTACGCCGAGCTCGTGTTCCCCGGTGGTGTCGAGGTCAGTTCTCGGCCATCCGACTCGATCGCGCTCGCGCTGCGGACGGGTACGCCCATCTACGCCACAGACGGATTGCTGGAAGAGGCGGGCGTGCTCATGGCCGAAACGGATTCCGAGTCCGAAGAGGTCTCCGAGGACGAGGTCGCGAAGTTCCGCGAGTTCCTCGATCAGGTGTCGCCCGAGGACTTCCACGGCCAGCCCCCGGAACGCTGACACCGCCATGGAGGCTGAACCTGAACTCGAGCTTGAGGCATTCCCGCGTGTTGCGTTGACCGGCGTGGGCCGCCCGCCTACCGTCACTCGTGTCACATCATTAACGAAGGGGACGGCGTGAGCGCAGACAGCACCTCCGGCACCAGATCGACTGGGCGTCATAGCGATCCCACTGCGCGAAGCGCCCTTCAAGCTCAAGGCCAGCTGTTCGATCCCGTGGTGAACACGGTGCCCGAAGACGTCGGCTACCGCGGGCCCACGGCATGCAATGCCGCCGGCATCACCTACCGCCAGCTCGACTACTGGGCGCGTACCGGGCTCGTCGAGCCAACCGTGCGCAACGCCACGGGCTCAGGCAGCCAGCGGCTGTACTCCTTCCGCGACATCCTCGTCCTGAAGATCGTCAAACGGCTCCTCGACACCGGGGTCTCGTTGCAGCAGATTCGCCAGGCGGTCCAGCACCTTCGCGAGCGCGGTATCCACGATCTCGCGAGCATCACCTTGATGAGCGACGGCGCCAGCGTCTACGAGTGCACCTCGGCGGATGAGGTCGTCGATCTCGTCCAGGGCGGCCAGGGTGTCTTCGGGATCGCCGTCGGGCGCGTGTGGCGCGAGGTGGAGGCGGTGCTGGTCGAGCTTCCGGGCGAGCGCGCAGGGGAGGAGCCCCAGGACCATCCGGGAGATCAGCTCGCCGCCCGGCGGCGCGCCCGGGCCACGGGAGCGTCGCGCCCGGCCTGAGTCAGGACGCCTCGCTGAACCGCTCGGTGTCGCGCACCAGCCCGGAGACAATGACGGTGTCACCCGGCCGGATGATGGTGTCGGGAGTGGCGTAGGTGAATCCCTCGCCGGGACGTTTGATGGCCACCACGGTGATTCCGTACTCCTGGCGCACCTTCGAGTCGGACAGGCGCAGCCCGACGATGTGTGCGGGCGGTGTCGTCTTGACCATGGAGAACCCGTCGTCGAACTCGATGTAGTCGATCATCCGGCCGCGTACCAGATGGGCGACGCGCGCCCCCATGTCGTGTTCGGGCCGGGTGACGTGGTGGACGCCCACCTGCTTGAGGATGCGTGCGTGAGAGTGGCTGATCGCCTTGGCCCAGATGTTCGGCACGCCCATCTCCACGAGTACCGATGCGGTGAGGATGCTCGACTCGATATCCGATCCGATACCGACGACGGCGCGCGAGTACTCGTGCACCGAGAGCTGGCGCAGCGCCTCTTCCTTGGTGGTGTCGGCCACCACGGCGTGCGTCAGCCGGCCCGACACCGATTGCACCCGGTCGGCGTCCGCGTCGATGCCCAGGACCTCGGTGTCCTCCTTCATCAGCTCGAGTGCGAGCGATTTGCCGAATCGGCCGAGCCCGCAGACGACCACGACGTTGCTGTCGCGCCGCTTCCTAGCCAATGATCGGTCTCCCTTCGGGAAGTTCGTACAAGCGCGTGTGCTGGCGCAGCGCCAGCGCCGTGGCCACGACCGCGGGGCCGAGCCGGCCAATGAACATCAGCACGACGAGCAGCACCTGGATACCGCCGTGCAATTCGCTGGTGATCCCGGTCGACAGGCCGACCGTGCATGCCGCTGAGATCACTTCGAATAATACTCGGTCGAGCGGAAAGGCATCCTCGACGAGCAGGATGAAGACGGTGGGACCGACGCACAGAGCGATCGTGAGCAGGGCGATCGTGAGCCCCTGGCGCTGCACGCGCGGGCTGACCTGCCGGTCAAAGATGTTGACGCGTGGCTCACCGCGGATCTCGGCGTAGATGACGAAGAAGAGTAACGCGAACGTCGTCACCTTGATGCCACCGCCCGTGCCCGCGCTGCCGGCCCCGATGAACATCAGCACGTCGGTGCCGAGCCAGGTGGCCTCGTTCATCTGCTCGACGTCGAGGCTGTTGAACCCGGTGGATCGGGGCATGGCGCCGTGGAAGAAACCGGACAGGATCTTGCCGGGGACGTCCAGCGTGCCCATGGTGGCGTCATTGTTCCACTCGCTGAGCATCATGAAGCCCGAGCCGAGCGGGAGCAGGAGGAGCGTCATCGACACGGTGAGCTTGGTGTGCAGGCTCCAGTTACGCGGGTTGCCAATCTGGCGGCGCAGTTCGAGCAGGACGGGAAAGCCGATGCCACCGCAGATCGCGGCGATGGCCACGGGCAGGGTGATCCACGGGTCCACAACGAAGTCCTCGAGGCTGTTCGAGTACAGCGAGAACCCGGAGTTGTTGAACGCCGAGACGGCGTGAAACAGGCCCACATACGCCGCGCGGCCAAGTGGCTCGTCGTAGCCGATCACCAGCCGCAAGGTGAGGATGACGAAGGTGGCGGACTCGAACAGGAAGCTCACCTTGGCGACGCCGGTCACGACCCGGCGTACGTCCCCGAGGCCCAGGCTCTTGGTCTCGGCAGCCGCCGTCAACCGCGAGCTGAGCTTGATCCGGCGCGAGATGAGGACGACGAACAGCGATCCCATCGTCATGATGCCGAATCCGCCGACCTGGAACATGACCATGATCGCGACCTCGCCGAACGTCGTCCAGAACTCCGGCGTGTCGACGACGATGAGCCCGACGATGCACACGGCCGACGTGGCGGTGAACAGCGCCTCCACGAACGTGGCGCCATCCGGATCGGTGCTGGAGATAGGCAGCATCAGGATGATGGTTCCGACAATGATCATGGCCGCGAAGCCGGCGACGATCGCTTGAGTCGGATGGGTGAAATGTGGCCGCCGCCGGCTCAGCCTGGCCAGCCAGCCATCGTGGCGCCCCAAGTGGTCCCCGTGCACTCGCGCGAGATTACACCGCTACACCGCACATGCAATGCGACGGACACGCGGATGTCACAATGCGGAATTCGCCGGTAGTCATGTCCGAGATGCGCAGGTCGGATGCTTCCATCCTGAGATGCCGGGTCCCGCTCGGCACCCGTGTCGAGCTATGCTGGTCGGCAGATGCCGTCGACCCCGGCCGGGAGAGTCTTCGCGTCACCGGCGTCGCGAAGCGCCGAAGGGGCAACTTCCCCGTCAACCTCTCAGGCACCAGGGACCGGTCGGGACAGGCAACTCTGGAGCGCCGACGGGTACCCGTGGACGGCGCGGGCGGCGCGACAGAGGGGGAGCGAATCGATGAACGACCGACCGAGGAGCTCCACACATGTCGACGTTGCCGCACTATCAGCCCCTTTCGGAGACGTCTGCAGCCGCGCCGTTCGTCGCGCGGCACGTCGGACCGCGCGATGACGAGATCGCCACGATGCTGGCGACTGTCGGTTACGAGTCGCTCGACGACCTGACCGACGCGGCGGTGCCCGAGACGATCCGGACGCTGAGCGGCCTCGACCTTCCGGAGGCGTCGACCGAGATCGAGACACTGGAGGAGCTGCGTCAGCTATCGCGGCGCAACAAGGACCAAACCCAGATGATCGGTCTCGGCTATCACGACACCGTCACGCCGCCGGTGGTGATCCGCCGGGTCCTGGAGAACCCGGGCTGGTATACGGCCTACACCCCGTACCAACCGGAGATCTCGCAGGGCCGGCTTGAGGCTTTGCTGAACTTTCAGACCATGGTGGCCGACCTCACGGGCGTGCCCACGGCCAACGCCAGCCTGCTGGACGAGGCGACGGCGGCGGCCGAGGCGATGACGCTCATGCGGCGTGCCGTGCGCGGCGGGCCGGACCGGATCGTGGTCGATGCGGACTGCCTGCCGCAGACCATCGCGGTGCTGCGAACCCGGGCCGAGCCGCTGGGACTCACGGTCGAGGTGGCCGATCTGGACGCCGGCCTTCCCGAGGGCGAGCTGTTCGGCCTGCTGCTGCAGTATCCGGGGGTGTCGGGCCGGGTCCGCGATCTGAGCGGGCTGATCTCCGATGCGCATGCGCGCGGGGCGCTCGTCACCGTGGCCGCGGACCTTCTCGCGCTGACGCTGCTGGTGCCGCCCGGCGAGATGGGCGCCGACGTCGTGGTCGGCAGCTCCCAGCGTTTCGGCGTGCCGCTCGGGTATGGGGGCCCGCACGCCGGATACATGGCCGTCCGCTCCGGCCTGGAACGCAGCTTGCCGGGCCGCCTGGTGGGCGTGTCCGTCGACGCCGACGGCAATCAGGCGTACCGGCTCGCACTTCAGACCCGTGAGCAGCACATCCGGCGTGAACGGGCCACGTCGAACATCTGCACGGCGCAGGTGTTGCTGGCCGTGGTGGCGTCGATGTATGCGGTCTGGCACGGGCCGGAAGGCCTGCGCGAGATCGCCAGCCGGACCCATCGACACGCGGCCACCCTGGCCGCCCAGCTACGGGCGAGCGGTGTGGAGGTGGTGCACGAGGCGTTCTTCGACACCGTGCTCGCCCGGGTTCCCGGCCGTGCCGAGGCGGTGGTTGCCGAGGCCGCCGAACTGGGTGTCAACGTGGGTCTCGACGGCTCCGAGCGGGTCCGGATCGCCTGCGACGAGGTGACCACCGAGGCAGACATCGCGGTGGTCTTGAAGGCGTTCGGAACGGGCCTCGACACCGGCCACGAGACCGGCGAGTCTAGCTGGGCGATCCCGGAGAACCTCCAGCGCACCAGCGAGTACCTGACCCACCCGGTGTTCAACGTGCACCGCTCGGAGACCTCCATGCTGCGCTACTTGCGGCGCCTGCAGGATGCCGACTACGCCCTGGACCGGGGCATGATCCCGCTGGGTTCGTGCACGATGAAACTCAATGCGGCGACGGAGATGGAGCCGATCACCTGGCCCCGCTTCGCCGGAGTGCATCCCTTCGCTCCGATCGAACAGGCCGAAGGGTATCTCGAACTGGTCCGGCAGCTGGAACGGTGGCTTGCCACGATCACCGGGTACGCTGCCGTCTCGTTGCAGCCCAACGCGGGCTCGCAGGGAGAGCTGGCCGGACTGCTGGCCATCCGTGCCTACCATCGCTCGAACGGGGACACGCAGCGTGACGTGTGCCTGATTCCGTCCAGCGCGCACGGCACCAACGCGGCGTCGGCGGTCATGGCCGGCATGCGCGTGGTGGTCGTGGCTTCCGGCGACGACGGCACCGTCGATCTCGACGATCTGCGCGCCAAGCTGGCTCAGCACGGAGACCGGCTGTCCGCCATCATGGTCACCTACCCGTCGACGCACGGCGTGTACGAGGAGGGGATCGCCGAGATCGCGCGGCTGATCCACGAGGCCGGTGGCCAGGTCTACGTCGACGGCGCCAACCTGAATGCCCTGATGGGGTTGGCCAAGCCGGGCGAGTTCGGCGCCGACGTGAGCCACCTGAACCTGCACAAGACGTTCTGCATCCCGCACGGCGGTGGCGGCCCCGGAGTCGGCCCGATCGGGGTGCGCGAGCACCTCGCACCCTTCCTGCCGAATCATCCCCTGCTGCCGGAGGCGGGTCCGGCGACGGGCGTCGGCCCGATCTCCGCGGCGCCGTTCGGGTCGGCGTCGATCCTCCCGATCTCGTGGGCGTACATCCGGATGATGGGTGCCGCCGGCCTCAAGCTCGCCACCCAGGTGGCCGTGCTGACAGCGAACTACGTCGCCGTCCGGCTGGCCGACCACTTCCCGGTGCTCTACACCGGCCGGAACGGGCTGGTAGCCCACGAGTGCATCGTCGACGTGCGCCCGCTGACCAGGACGACGGGCGTGACCGTCGACGACGTCGCCAAGCGGCTGATGGACTACGGTTTCCACGCCCCGACGATGTCCTTCCCGGTGGCCGGGACGCTGATGATCGAGCCGACGGAATCCGAAGACCTCGTGGAACTGGACCGGTTCTGTGACGCGATGATCGCCATCCGCAAGGAGGCGGACCGGGTCGAGGCGGGCGAGTGGCCGGCAGACGACAACCCGTTGTGCAACGCCCCGCATACGGCGTCCTCGCTGACGAAGGACTGGGAGCACCCGTACTCGCGGGATCTGGCCGCCTTCCCCCCGCCGGTGCTGCGCGACGACAAGTACTGGCCGCCCGTGCGGCGCATCGACGGCGCTTACGGCGACCGGAACCTCGTGTGCTCGTGCCCGGCGCCAGAGACATTCCAGGAGGAGGGCGACGCCGACTGACGTAGCTGGGTCCTCCTCAGGGTGGTGTAGGGGTAAAGTCCACCTGAAGTCGCATGCCTCTCCCGTGAAACCGGCGTACGGTCGTGACAGGATTAATGCCAGAAGGGGAGCCGGTTTCACGGGAAGAGGACAATGTCGGAGGCTTTGGGGGAGTTCGGCGATGCGATCCTGGAGATCGCGCACAGTGCGATGTCCTCGCCGTGGATCTACGTGGTCATCCTGGTGTTCGCCGCGATCGATTCGGTCTTGCCGGTCATTCCGGCGGAGACACTGGTCATCACCGCGGGCGTGTTCGCCGCCAGTGGCGTTCCGTCGCTGGCGTTGGTGATCGTCTCCGCCTCCGCGGGCGCGTACCTGGGAGACCACATGGCATACGGCATCGGCCATGTCGCCGGCCGGCGGATCTACCATCGCTCGGAGGCGGATTCCAAGAGACGCGCCGCGTTTAGCTGGGCCCACCGACATTTGCAAGAACGTGGCGGGTTGATCCTGGTGGTCTGCCGGCAGATCCCGGGCGGGCGCACGGCAGTGACCCTCACGGCCGGCACGGTGAGCTATCCGTTGCGCAAGTTCTCGTTCTTCGAGATATTTGCGGCACTGTCCTGGGGGCTGTACGGGGCGCTGATCGGATACTTCGGCGGCTTGACCTTCGGCGAGGAGCCGCTGAAAGGACTGGCCCTGGGCTTCAGTATCGCGATCACGATCTCGGTGATCGTGGAGGTCACCCGGTTCTGGATCCAGCGTCGCCGCCGGAAGATGGCGGGGCCACCCGCTCTGGAGACAGGGAGCGGTGGCCCGCAGACATCATCGGAAACTACGACGCCTGGCTGACCGACGACATGTTGAAGTCCGGCACTCGCAGGGCCGGCATGGCGGTGCGGGGGAAGTAGTCGCCCCATTCCCGGCTGAACGCCGCCACCGTGGTGCTGGCGTGCGAGAACCGGTTGAGCAGGGCCACCGGGCTCTCGTTGAACCGGAAGTTGTTCACCGCCGCGGTCACCTCCCCGTTCTCCACGAGGTAGACACCGTCGCGGGTGAGCCCGGTCAGGAGCAGGGTCTGCGGGTCCACCTCGCGGATGTAGGACAGGCAGGTGAGCAGCAGGCCGCGCTCGACGCCGCTGACCAGCTCCTCCAGGCTGGAGCCCGCGCCGTCGACGTCCAGGCGGAGGTTGTCCACGGCGGGCGTCGTGGGAAGGCCGGTGAGCCCGGCGGAGTGGCGGGTCTGGATGAGCGAGGCGAGCTGGCCATCACGGATCCATTCCGTGCGCCCGAGCGGGAGGCCGTTGTCGAAGACGCTCTGCTCCGCCGACGACGCCCGGGCCAGGACGGCCGGGGCGCACTCCAGCCCGCCGGCGGCGGGATCGGACCACAGTGTCACCGGCTGCTCGCAGAGCCGTTCACCCACGCGCGTGCCCTGCCCGGGCCGGGCATACACGCTGTGTCCCTCGTGCGCGTTGCGGGCGCTCATCGTCCAGTAGGCATAGATCATCAGGTCGGCAACGGCCGTGGGCGGCAACACGGTGTCGTAGTGCCCGGCCGGAAGCTCCACCCGGCGGCTGGCCCACGCCAACCTGCGGTCCAGCTCCGCATCGAGCGCGGTGACGTCGATCTCGGACGTGTCGCGCTCGGCCTGGCCCACCCAGGCCGAGCGGGTCAGATCACGCGACTTGCCGGTGATGCTGATGTGGGCCGTGGGCTGCTCGTGGCGTAGCCGCAGCCCCGCCGAGTTGCCCAGATACGTGGTGTGCACCTCGTGATCCAGGAAGCCGTAGAGGATGCGCCGCTGGCGCTCCGACCGGTGAAACGCCTCGCCGAGCGCCGGGGCCAGCGTCGACAACGCAGCTGGCGAGGTGGCGCCGGCCTCCTCCGGCCAGTCCGCCGATACGCTATCGGCCACGAGTGGCTGGGCGTCCTCGGCCGGGCCGTTCTCCCGAGCGGCGTGCTCGGCGGCGCGGACCAGCTGTTCCAGGGTGTCAGCCGTGACCGCGGAACGCCCGACGACGCCGGCCGAGGTGCCGTGTGCCCCGTCGACGGTGGCGATGACGGTCACCTGCCGCTCCTGCGTGGTGCCATTGGTGGTGAGCGTGTTGTTGGCCCAGCGCAGATTGGCCCTGGACAGCTCGTCGACCAGGACGGTCAAGCCGTGACTGCCGCCCGTCGCGCTCGTGCCGGCCGTCGTCGACAGTTCGAGGCAGCGCTCGACGATCTCCTGAGGTGTGATCGGCCGGGTCATTCGCCGCCCTCCTGGGCCGTGTTGAGGATGGTGATGTCGCGGAACATGGCTGACGGGCACCCGTGCGAGACCGGCGCCACCTGGCCGGGTTGGCCCTTGCCACAGTTGAACGCGCCGTTCAGGGCGTAGGTCTGCGGGTTGCCGACGGCCTCCATGGAGCCCCAGAAATCCGTGGTGGTGGCCTGGTAGGCGACGTCGCGCACCTGCCCGGCCAGCTCGCCGCCGCGAATCCGGTAAACCCGCTGGCCGGTGAACTGGAAGTTGTACCGCTGCATGTCGATGGACCACGACTTGTCACCGACGATGTACAGGCCATCGTCCACGCGGGTGATGAGCTCGTCGGTGGACGGGCCGCCCGTCGCCGGCTGCAACGAGACGTTGGCCATCCGCTGGAGGGGAACGTGCCCCGGTGAGTCGGCGAAGGCGCAGCCATTGGATCGGCTGGTTCCCAAGACGTCCGACTTGGCCCGGGCCATGGTGCGGTCGAGCTGGTAGCCCACGAGGATGCCGTCGCGGATGATGTCCCACTGCTGGGTTTGCACGCCCTCGTCGTCGTACCCGATGGTGGCCAGCCCGTGGCGGGCGGTGCGGTCGCCGGTGACGTGCATGAGCGGGGTGCCGTAGCGGAGCTTGCCCAGCTTGTCCAGGGTGGCGAACGACGTCCCGGCGTAGTTGGCCTCGTAGCCCAGCGCGCGGTCGAGCTCGGTGGCGTGGCCGATCGACTCGTGAATGGTGAGCCACAGGTTGGACGGGTCGATGACGACGTCGTAGCGGCCGGCCTCGATCGGGGGTGCGGCGAGCTTCTCCGCCAGCAGCGGCCCGAGCTCGTCGAGCGCGGCGTCCCACGAGACGACGCCGTCGTCGCCGGTGACGTATTCCCAGCCCCGACCGGCGGCGGTGGCGAGCGTGCGCATCGTCTCGAATCGCCCGCTCTCCTGATCCACGGCGATGGCCTCCACCACGGGTGCCACCCGGACCCGCTGCTGGGTAGACACCGTGCCTGCCGTGTCGGCGTAGAACTTGCCCTCGAGGATCTGCTGCAGGTGTGCCTGGACGTGTTCGACGCCGGCCTGCTCCAGCACCCGGCGCGAGTAGGCGGACAGCAGCTCCACCTTCTCCGTGTCCGGCACGCTGAACGGGTCGACGTCGTAGGCCGAGACCCAGCTGACGTCGGGGTGTGCGGGCTCGTCGGCGATCTCGACCGATTCCGTGTTGAGCGGCCGGGAGATGCTCGCGAGCTCGACGGCGCGGTCCACGACCCGCACCGCTTCCTCGGTGCTGATCTCAACGCTGGCGGCGAACCCCCAGGTGCCCTCGTGCAGCACGCGCACGCCGAAGCCGACGTCCTCGCCGTCGTGGCTACCTTGCAGGGTGCCGTCGCGCAGCGCGAGATCTTGAGAACGGATGCGTTCGAGGCGGAAGTCGGCGTGTTGCACGCCGAGATCACGGGCTCGCTGGAGAGCGGCGTCGGCCAGCGAGCGCATCGGCAGGGCCAGGAAGGCCGGATCGATCTCATGTGCCACGGCGCGAGACTACCTCACGACCTATGGGATGATGTTCACCATGCTCAGATGGCTCACTGCGGGGGAGTCGCACGGTCCCGCACTGGTCGCGGTCCTCGAAGGATTGCCGGCCGACGTCGAGGTCACCACGGCCGACGTCGGCGCGGCTCTGGCCCGGCGCCGGCTCGGTTACGGCCGCGGTGCCCGGATGTCGTTCGAAGCCGACGAGGTCACCTTCGTCGGCGGCATCCGGCATGGCCGCAGCCTCGGCGGTCCGGTCGCCGTTCAGATCGGGAACACCGAATGGCCCAAGTGGCAGCAGGTGATGTCCGCCGACCCGGTGGACCCCGCCGAACTGGATGGCCTGGCCCGCAACGCCCCACTGACGCGGCCGCGTCCCGGGCACGCGGATCTCACGGGCATGCAGAAGTACGGCTTCGACGAGGCCCGGCCCGTGCTCGAACGGGCCAGTGCCCGCGAGACCGCCGCTCGCGTCGCACTCGGTGCCGTCGCCTCGGCGTTCTTGCGCCAGGCCTATGGCGTGCGGCTGGTCAGCCATACGGTCGAGCTGGGCAGCGTCGCGGTGCCGGCCGACGTGCCGCGGCCACACCCCGACGACGTCGACACCCTCGACGCCGATCCGCTGCGCTGCGTGCATCCCGAAACGAGTCAGGCGATGGTGGCCGAGGTCGACGACGCTCACAAGGCCGGTGACACGCTCGGCGGCGTCGTCGAGGTGGTGGTCACCGGCCTGCCTCCTGGCGTCGGCAGCTACGTGCACGGTGATCGCAAGCTCGACGCGCGGCTGGCCGGCGCGCTCATGAGCATCCAGGCGATCAAGGGTGTGGAGGTCGGCGACGGTTTCGAGCTCGCCCGCACCCGGGGTTCGGCGGCCCAAGACGAGATCACTCCGGCTGACGAGGGCGGCGTGCGGCGCACGTCCGGCCGTTCCGGCGGGATCGAGGGCGGCATGTCCACGGGCGAGCTGCTGCGGGTGCGCGCGGCGATGAAGCCGATCTCGACCGTGCCGCGCGCGCTGCGCACGGTCGACACCACGACGGGCGAGGAGGCACGCGCGCATCACCAGCGCTCCGACGTGTGCGCCGTGCCCGCTGCTGGCGTGGTGGCCGAGGCGATGGTCGCACTCGTCGTCGCCCAGACCGCGTTGGAGAAGTTCGGTGGGGATTCGGTGACCGAGACGTCCCGCAACATGCAGTCCTACCTCGAATCGATACCGGAAAGGCTGGCGGTGCGATGATGCCGCGGCTGATCCTGGTCGGCCCGCCCGGTGCGGGCAAGACGGCCGTCGGGCAGGCGGTCGCGCGGCTGCTGGACGTGCCGTGGCGCGACACCGACACCGACATCGAGGAACGGGCGGGCAAGCCGATCACGGATATCTTCGTGGAGGATGGGGAGCCGGCCTTTCGCGAGATGGAGCGCGCGGCGGTGCAGAAGGCCCTGGCCGAGCACGACGGCGTCCTCGCACTCGGTGGCGGCGCGGTCCGCAACCCCGACACGCGCGCCGATCTCGGCGCGGCTCCCGTCGTGTTCCTTGACGTCGATCTGCCGAACGCGGTGTCACGCGTGGGGTTGAACCGCAGCCGGCCGCTGCTGCTGGACAGCCCCCGGGCGCGGCTGCGCCAGCTGATGCAGGAGCGGCGCCCGTACTACGAGGAGGTGGCCTCGGTGACGATCGACACCAGCGAGCGCACCGTGGATGACGTCGCCGAGGAGGTGGCGCGACATGCCCGGTCCGGATGAGCCGTCGCGCGTCACGGTTCCCGGTGATGCTCCCTACGATGTCGTGATCGGCACCGATCTGCTGGGGGAGCTGGCCGCGCTGCTCGGCCGGGATGTGCAGCGAGTAGCGATCATTCACCCCGGCGCGCTGCGCACCAGCGCCGACGCGGTGCGCGATGACCTCGTCGAGCAGGGATACGAGGCGCATGCCGTCGAGGTGCCGGACGCCGAGGACGCGAAGACGGCCGATGTCGCCGCGTACTGCTGGGCGGTTCTGGGCCGTATCGGCATGACGCGCTCCGATGCGATCGTCGGCGTCGGTGGCGGCGCGAGCACTGACCTCGCCGGGTTCGTCGCGGCCACCTGGCTGCGCGGGGTGCGCTGGATCGCCGTCCCGACCACGGTGCTCGGCATGGTGGACGCGGCGATCGGCGGCAAGACGGGGATCAACACGGCCGAGGGCAAGAACCTGGTCGGCGCGTTCCACCCGCCGGCCGGCGTGCTGTGCGACCTCGCCACGCTCGGCTCGCTGCCGGCGAACGAGTACGTGGCCGGGCTCGCCGAGGTCGTCAAGGCGGGCTTCATCGCCGATCCCGCCATCCTGGATGTCATCGAGGCCGATCCGCAAGCGGCCGCCCGCCCGGACGGGCCGGTCGTGCGCGAGCTGGTCGAGCGCTCCGTGCGGGTGAAGGCCGACGTCGTCGGCAGCGACCTGCGCGAGTCCGGGCTGCGCGAGATCCTCAACTACGGCCACACGCTCGGGCACGCCATCGAGAAGGTGGAACGTTACCGGTGGCGCCACGGCGCCGCCGTGTCGGTCGGCCTGGCGTTCGCCGCGGAACTCGGCCGGGCGTCGGGCCGGCTCGACGACGCCACGGCCGACCGGCATCGGGCGGTGCTGGAGACGCTGGGCCTGCCGACGACGTACGATGCCGACGCGTGGCCGCAGCTGCTGGAGGCGATGCGGGTGGACAAGAAGAGCCGCGGGGACCAGCTGCGGCTCGTCGTGCTGGACGGCCTGGCCAAGCCGGGACGGCTGGAGGGACCGGATTCGCAGCTGCTGGCCGCGGCGTTCCGCGAGATCGCAACACGACCCACCCGATGATCATGAACACTAGTCGACCACATGGGACGTCTAGTGTTCATGATCATCGGGAGGGGGAGAGGAGGTGGTGGGTGCCGACCCGCGTCCTGGTGCTGAACGGCCCCAACCTGGCACGGCTCGGCTCCCGCGAGCCGGAAGTGTATGGCAGCACCTCGTACGAAACGCTGGCCGAACGGTGCCGGGCCATCGGCACGGAGCTGGGCTTCGACGTCGACGTGCGCCAGACCGATGACGAGGCGGAACTCGTGGGCTGGCTGCACGAGGCCACCGACGCCTCGCTCCCGGTGGTGCTCAACCCCGCGGCGTTCACGCACTACTCCTATGCCCTGCGGGACGCGTGCGCCCAGCTAACCGCGCCGCTGGTGGAGGTGCACATCTCCAATCCGGCTGCCCGCGAGGAGTTCCGGCACACCAGCGTGGTCGCCGGCGTCGCCACCGGCACCATCGCCGGGTTCGGCCTGGCTTCCTACGAGCTGGCCCTGCGGGCGCTGTCGGCCAGGTAGCGAGCGCGTGCCTTGGCGGCCTCGGCGTCGCGGTCCCGCGGCGGTGCCTTCGTCACCAGCGAGTCAAGCAGGCGCTGACTCGCCTCGGTGATCTCGGCGACGGCCTGGTCGAAGGCCTCCTGGTTGGCGCGCGACGGCTTGCGCGTTCCGGACAGTTTCCGCACGTACTGCAGTGCGGCGTCACCGACCTCCTCCGGTGTGGCTGGGGGAGCGAGGTTGTGGAGTGGTTTGATGTTGCGGCACATGAGTCGAGCGTAAGGGAGTGCGATGCCAGCCCGAAATGCAGCGCAAGAAGACGGGGCACCGATCCGGCCGGGATTGTGCTCGATCACGCTCCGGCAGCTGCCGGTCGAGGAGGTCCTGGCGGTGGCCGCCGAGGCCGGGCTGCACGGCGTGGAATGGGGATCCGACGTCCACGCGCCGGCCGGTGACGAGGCCGAAGCGCGACGGGTGGCACGGCTCACGGCCGCGGCCGGTCTCGTCGTGACGTCGCTCGGCAGCTACTACCGTGCTGGTACGAGCACCGCGGAGGAGTTCGAGGACGTGCTGCGCACGGCGCGGGCGCTGGAAGCGCCGCGCATCCGGATCTGGGCCGGCTCGGTCGGTTCGGCCGAGGCCGGCACGGAGGAGCGGCGTGCCGTCGCGGAGGCGACGCGCCATGCCGCCGATCGGGCTGCCGACGAGGGCATCGAGCTGGGATTCGAGTACCACGCGGGGACGTTGACCGACGACATCGATTCGACGCTCGCGCTGCTCGCGGACGTGGATCGGGCGAACGTGACGAGCTACTGGCAGCCACCGAACGGCATGCCGGCCGAGGATGCGCTGGCGACCTTGCGCCGGCTGGGCGATCAGGTGCGGGCGGTCCACGTCTTCTCGTGGTGGCCGGATACGCAGCGGTTGCCGCTGGCCGAGCGAAGCTCGCTGTGGCGCGAGGCGTTCGCGTACCTGGCCGGCGCCGGGAGCGGCACGGCGGCCGGGAGCGGCGAGACGATCGATGCGCTGATGGAGTTCGTTCCCGACGACGATCCGGCCAACGTCGTTCGGGACGCCGCCGTGCTGCACGAACTGATTCCACACCTCCCACCTGACTGATACGCTCATACCGTTTGATGAAACTCTCCGCCTGGCGCGGTGGGTCGGATCAGGTGAGGTGTGAGTGTCATGGCAACTGCCGGCCGGATGCGCCTGGCGGCCGTCGGCTTCGGACATGAGGCCAATTCCTTCGCCCCGGTACCCGCGACTCTCCAGGCGTGGCAACACGCCGGCATCTTGGAGGGCGCGGCCATCCGGGAGCGTTACGCCAGCTCGGAGTCGATCCTGGCCGGGTTCTTCGGCTACGAGGCCGAGGACCCCGGGGTCGAGCTGGTGCCGCTGCTGTTCAGCTGGATCACGCCCACCGGCGTGAGCACCCGGGAAGCATACGAGCATCTCGCCGGCCGGATGGTGGCCGCCCTGCGCGAGGCGGGACCGTGGGACGGGGTGCTGATGCCGCAGCACGGCGCGGCTGTCGCCGAGCACCATCTCGACGCCGACGGCGAGACCATCCGGCGGGTCCGGGACGTTGTCGGCGGGCGCGTCCCGATCGGCGTCACGCTCGATCTGCACGCCAACGTCTCGGATGCCATGGTCTCGCATGCCGATGTCATCACGGTGTTCCAGACGAATCCCCACGTCGACGCCCGCGAGCAAGGGCTGGCCTGTGCGCGGCTGCTCGGCCGGCAGATCCGGGGTGAGATCGAGCCGGTGATGGCGCTGGCCGACGTGCCGCTGGCGATCAACATCCTGCGGCAAGGGACCAGCGACGAGCCCATGGCCTCGCTGTTGCGGCAGGCCCGCGAGGAGGAGCGCCGGCCGGGGGTGCTGTCGGTGAGCGTGGTGGAGGGCTTCCCGTACGCGGACGTGCCGGAGATGGGCATGTCGGTGCTCGCCGTCACCGACGGGGACGACGCCCTGGCCGGCGATGTGGCGTACCGGATCGCCGACGCGGCCTGGCAGCGGCGCGCGGAGTTCGCCGGCGACGCTCACGGTATCGACGACGCCCTGCGCGAGGCGGACGCGGCCGCCCGCGGGCCGGTGGTGCTGCTGGACATGGGGGACAACGTCGGCGGCGGGAGCCCCGGGGATTCCACACACGTGTTGCACGCGGCCCGCCAGCTGGGCATCCGCGGCGTGGCGGCGTGCCTTTTCGATCCACGAGCCGCGCGCGAGGCCGCGGCCGCGGGTCCGGGCGCCCGGGTGGAGCTGGAGGTCGGTGGCCGGGTGGACGACCGGCACGGCGCGCCACTGCCGGTGGCCGGTGAGGTCGTCGCGGTCACCGACGGGAAGTTCGAGGATCCCACGCCCACGCATGGCGGGGCACGGTTCTTCGACCTGGGCACGTCCGCAGGCATCCGGACCGACGACGGCTTGGCGCTCGCCGTCCATTCCCGTCCGGAGGGCACCCGGAGCCAGGAACAGTTCCGGACGCTCGGGATCGAACCCCGGCACGAGCGGATCATCGTGGCGAAGGGCGTGCACTCGCCACGGGCGGCGTTCGAGCCGCTCGCGACCCGCCTGATCTGGGTGGCCACGCCGGGCGCCACGAGTGCGGACTTGTCGAATTTCACCTACCGGTACCGGCGGCGGCCCATGTTTCCCTTCGAGCCGGCGAGCTTTCGTTGACGTTATGTGCGCCGATGCCCCATCATAGGAGTAGTTAAAGAAAGATATATTTCGTACAATAAAACATAGTTCAGGCGGGAAGGTGCTGATGTCGTTGCTGACACGGACGCGCTCGGCCGAGCTGGCCGAACGGGCACGCGAGATCACGCCGGGTGGCGTGCACTCGAACGTGCGGCTCGCGGGACCCTCGGTGTTCTTCGAACGGGGCGAGGGCGCCTGGCTGTACGACGAAGACGGCAACGACTACATCGACTACCTTCTGGGTCAAGGTCCGATCTTTCTCGGGCACGCCCCGCGTCAGGTGACGGACGCGGTGGCACGGGAGATGCGGCGTGGTTCGGTGTTCGCGGGCCAACACACGCTGGAAAATCGCGCTGGCGAGCTCTTCCTGGAGTCCGTGGATTGGGCCGAGAAGGTCCGCTTCGGTGTCACGGGAACCGAAACGGACCAGGCGGCGCTGCGCCTGGCGCGGGCTGCGACGGGGCGCACCAGATTCGTCCGTTTTGCCGGGACGTATCACGGCTGGCTGGACAACGTCCTGATCACGACGGTCGATGGTGTCCCGCGCCCGGCCAGCGCCGGCCAACTCTCCCGCCATCTCGACGACAGCTACGTCCTGCCCTACAACGACACGGCCGCGCTGGAGACGCTCCTGGACCAGGACGACGACATCGCGGCCGTCATCGTCGAGCCCGTGCTCTGCAACAGCGGGGCGATCCTGCCGGTCGAGGGCTATCTGCACCGCCTGCGGGAATTGTGTGACCAGCACGGCGTCGTGCTGATCTTCGACGAGGTCATCACGGGCTTCCGGCTTGCTCTCGGGGGAGCGGCCGAGTACTTCGGCGTCACTCCGGACCTCGCCGTTTACGGCAAGGCGATGGCCGGCGGGTGGCCCGTGTCGGCCCTGGCCGGCAGCGCGACGCTGATGGACCTGTTCGCCGACGGCGTCACCCATGCCGGAACGTTCAATTCGTCGGTTCCGGCATGTGCCGCTGTGGTCTCGACGCTCACGCTGTTGCGCGAGGATCCGCCGTATGGCCGGGTGCACGCGCACGGAACCAAGCTCATGGACAGTATCCGCGAGCTCGCCGTCCAGCACGATCTGCCGCTGCGCGTGCAAGGCTTGCCGGTCGCCTTTCACGTCTCGTTCGGCTCGCCCGGATCCATCCTGGACCACGCCGGGCTGGCCAGCTTCGACCTCGACCGGTACGCGGCGTTCAGCCACACCCTCGCCGACCACGGCATCTGGGTGGCCCCGCGAGGCATCTGGTACGTCTCGGCCGCGCACGGCGACGTCGAGCTCTCCGCGACGCTCGAACGGCTGGACGCGGCGCTGTCGGTGGAGGCGGCGTGCGGGCAACCCTGATCGACGAGCCGGACGGCCCGCGCACGGTGCTCGGCGAGAGCCCCCGGTGGGACGGCCGCATCTGGTGGTGGGTCGATGCGAGCGACGGCGTGTGGGCGCGCCAGCCCGGACGTTCCGCCACGGCCGTCTGGTCGCTGGGGGAACGCACGTCGCTCGTGCATCCCGAGGTCTCCGGCGGTGCCGTGGTGGCTCGTCAACAGGTGCTCTACGTGCTCCGCCGTCGGGGCCCCGGCATGCGGTTCACCGCCGTGCGCTGGTGTGATCTTGGCCTTGACGAGGGGTGGATGGTCAACGACGGCGTCGCCGACTCGTGGGGGCGGCTCTGGATCGGCTCGATCGCACCCGGCCAGGCACCCGGTGGCGGCGCGTTGCTGCGCGTGGAGCCGGATGGACGGATCGCGGCCGCGGTCGAAGGATTCACCATGTCGAACGGCATGGCCTGGGACGTCGCCGAGAAACACCTGCTGCACGTGGACACGCTCGAACGCACCGTCTGGTCCCATCGGGTGGACATGGCTTCGGGCACCGTTCTCGGCAGCGAACGGTTCCTGACGTTCTCCCCGGACGATGCCGTTCCGGACGGGCTCGCCACGGACATCGACGGCGGCGTGTGGGTGGCGATGTACGGCGCCGGCGAGATTCGCCGCTACGACGCGTCGGGTGTCTTCGACACGTCCGTGGAGGTGGACCCGCCCCAATCGACGAGCGTGGAGCTGGGCGGGCCGGACCGCAAAGAGCTTCTCATCACCACCGCGCGCGAGGGCTACAACGACGAACGCAGCGCGCGCGAGCCGTGGGCCGGCCGGCTCTATCACGCGCGCAGCGAGCACGCCGGCGTGGCCCGGCGGCCGGCCGTGGTCGAGATGGGGCTCATATGATCGCCGGGACGCGGCGCGGCGGCCGGTTGGACGGGCGAGTCGCGCTCGTCACGGGCGCCTCGCGAGGGATCGGCGCGGCCGTCGCACGAACGTACGCGAACGAGGGCGCCGCAGTCGCCGTGGCACACGAACCCGGCCCCGAGCCGAGCGAGCAGGCCGAGAAGCTCGTCGCGGAGATCGTCGCCGCGGGCGGGCAGGCGCTGGCCATCGGTGCCGATCTCGCCGATCCCGATGCCGTCGACGCCCTCGTGGCCTCCGCGCGGTCCGGACTCGGGCCGATCGACGTCGTCGTCAACAACGCCGCCGCGTCCGCGCGCGGGCCGTGGCACGAGCTCACCGTGGAGCAGTGGGACCACATCCACCGGGTGAACCTGCGCGGTTCCTGGCTCGTGGCCCGCGCCGCCTATCCCGATCTGCGGGCGAGCGAACACGCGTGCGTCATCAACGTCACCAGCATCATGGTCGCCACCGGCCAGGAGAACGCCGTGCACTACACCGCGAGCAAGGCGGGACTCATCGGGTTCACGCGCGCCATGGCGCGCGAGGCCGGGACGGACGGCATCCGGGTGAACGCCGTCATGCTGGGCGCCATCCGCACCGAGCACGAGACGGAGCTCTTCCCCGACGCCGACGCCGTGTTCGCCCGGGTGACCGCGGCGCAGTCGCTGAAACGACGCGGCTTCGCCGAGGATGTCGCCGGCACGTTTCTCTTTCTCGCCAGCGACGACAGTTCGTTCATGACCGGCCAGGTGCTCAACGTGGACGGCGGCTGGGCACACTGGTGACCGGTCGGGACGCTGCTATCCTGCCGCACCAACACATCGACAATCCGAGGAGACAATGCCATGGCGGAGTTCATCATCAGCGACGACCTGCCCACGCCAGGGGGCCCGTACAGCCACGTCGCCGTCGCTGGTTCGACCGTGTGGACCGCCGGGTTCGGCCCGATCGACCCGCAGACCGGTGAGGTGCCCGAGGGCATTGTCGCGCAGACCGAACTCACCATCGACAACGTCGAGCGGGCCCTGCGCGCCGCCGGGCTGGGTCTGCAGGACGTCGTGAAGGTGACCGCGCACCTGCAACACCTGCACGAGCACTTCGCCCAGTTCAACGATGTCTACGGCCGCCGGTTCACCGGCTCCCGCCCGGTTCGCACCACCGTCGGGTCGGATCTGATGAACATCCTGGTCGAGATCGACGTCGTCGCGGTCTCCTCATAACCCCCGTATTTTCCGCTGATCATGAACACTTTCCGACCTATGTGGTCGGAACGTGTTCATGATCAGCGGTATTGTGCGTTCGTTGGGAGGTAGGTGTGCGACTCCTCATCGTCGAAGACGACGCCCACGTGGCGAGCGCGCTCGTGGCCGTGCTGAACCGGGCCGGTTACGAGACGGTGTGGGCCCGCGACGGGCGGCAGGCACTTGAGGCGCTCGGCGCCGATACCGAGATGGTCCTGCTCGACCTCTGGCTCCCGGACATCGACGGTTTCGAACTGTGCCGCAAGATCCGCCGCCTCTCCGACGCACCGGTCATCATGGCGACCGCCCGATCCCAGCTCCAGGCCCGGATTCACGGGCTGGAGGTCGGCGCGGACGATTACGTCGTCAAGCCCTACGACGTGCGCGAGCTCATGGCACGGATCGAGGCCATCAACCGGCGCGGCAGCTCCCGCGATTCCGCGCGCACGGGCGCCGAGACGCCGATCCGGGTCGGCGAGGTACACATCGATCTCGCCTCCCGGCGAGTGATCGCCGGTCGCGAGGACGTGCCGCTCACCAAGAAGGAATTCGACGTCGTCGCCTTGCTCGCCCGCCATCCCGGGGTGGCGCTCCCGCGCGAGCGGATCTTGCGGGAGGTCTGGCAGACGAACTGGCGCGGCCTGGGACGCAGCCTCGAAGTGCACGTGGGCTCGATCCGGCGCAAGCTGGGCTCGCATGATGTCATCGAGACCGTCCGGGGCGTGGGGTACCGGCTGGCGAGCGGGTAGCCGGCGTGCGCGCACGTCTGATCGTCGTCTTCATCATCCCGCTGATCGCGCTGTTCGCGGTCCTGGGCGTGGCGTACGGTCGCAGCGTGGCGCTGGCGGCGCAGCAGGAGCTGTTCGTCGATCGGCTGGACGACACCGGGTATCTCGTGACTAGCGCCCGGCAGGCGCTGCGCTCGGACGATCCGACGGTGATCGACGGCGAGCTGGAGCGCTACCGGGAGGTCTACGGCATCGAGGCGGCCGTGCTCGACCGGGCCGGTGACATGTGGGTCAGCAGCGGGCTCAACACTCTCGCGCTCGACGACAACGCCATGAGCGTCGTGCAGACGGCCCTGGCCGGACGGCGCAGCGAGGCGCCGCAGAGCGTGCTGCCGTGGACGTTCGACGATCTCGTGGTGGCCGAGCCGATCTTCGACGCGGGCGATTTGATCGGTGCCGTAGTCACGTCGTCGAGCACGGACGCCGTCGCCCGCGACGTGTTGCGGCAGTGGGGCGTGCTCGCCCTCGGCGGTCTCCTGGCGATCGGGGCGAGCCTGTTCCTGGTGTCCCGGCTGGCGAACTGGGTGCTGCGCCCGATCCGCCGGGTCGACTCGGCAATGACGGAGATGTGGCACGGCCACATGGAGGCACGCATCTCCGACACCACCGGGCCCCCGGAGCTGCGCCACATGATCGCGATGTTCAATGCCATGGCCGAGGAGGTTGAGCACCTGATCCACCGGCAGCAGGAGTTCGTCTCCAACGCCTCGCACGAGTTGCGTAACCCGTTGAACGCGTTGCTGCTGCGTATCGAGCATCTGGCGATGGGCGTGCCGGAGGAGTGGGCCGACGAGGCGGAGCGCGCCCGCGAGGAGGGCAGGCGCATGACCCGGATCCTGGATGCGCTGCTCATGCTTGCCCGGGGGCAGCACTCGGAACCGGAGACGTCGCCGGTGGATCTGCGCGCCCTCGTCGAGCGCCGTCTGGACGCCTGGCAGCCGATCTCCGAACAGCACGACGTCGCATTGCGCCTGCACGACGATACGGCGGTGTGGGGCATGGTGGACGAGATCGTGATCGAGAGCGCGTTCGACGCCGTGCTCGACAATGCGGTGAAGTACTCACCAGCGCGTTCGTCGGTGGACGTGTCGGTCACGAACGGGGACGAGATGGTCGAGATCGCGGTGCGTGATCACGGGCCGGGCCTGCCCGGCGACGAGCTGGCACGCGTCGACGAACGGTTCTGGCGCGGTTCCCCGCACCAGGAGGTCGCGGGCTCGGGGCTGGGCCTGGCCATCGCGACGGAGTTCCTGGCGTCCTGCGGCGGCACGCTCGGCGTCGCCCCGGCCGACAGCGGCGGGTTGGTCGTCACCCTGCGGATGCCGGCGAGTGGGGAACAGGCATGACACGCATGGCCACGGTGCTCCTCGTACTCGTGCTCGCGCCGCCGATCGCGCTGATCGCCGCGTGCACCGGCGACGATCCGGGATCGGGCGAGCGGCACGTCATCACCGGCGGCGGCACCACGGGGGTGTATTACAACTACGGGCGCTACCTGGCCGGGGCGATGTCCGACGAGCTCGATCTCTCCGTCGTCGTGGAGGAGAGCGACGGGTCGGTGGAGAACCTGGAGCGGGTCGCCTCCGGGGAGGCCCTGCTGGGGTTCACCCAGGGCGACACCGCCGTCGACGCCGTGGCCGGGCGGCCGCCGTTCGACGAGCCGATGCCGATCGAGGCGGTGGCCCGGGTGTACGACGAGTTCGTCCACGTCGTCGTGCCCGGCGACGCTGCCGTCGACGAGCTCGCGGACCTGCGCGACCTGCGCGTGTCGCTCGGCGCTCCGGGGTCGGGGACCGACGTCATCGCGCGGCGCCTGCTCCGCGTCGCCGACATCGATCCGGACGAGCTCGACAACGCCGCGCTCGGGATCGACGCGTCGATCGAGGCGTTCTCGCGCGGCGAAATCGACGCGTTCGTGTGGGTGGGCGGGTTGCCGACGCCGGGCATGACCACGCTCGCGGACGAGATGCCGGTGCGGCTGGTCCCGGTGGAAGAGCACGTCGACGACGTCAACGCCCGGTACGACGGTGTCTACCGCCACGCGGTGGTACCCCAGGGAACGTACGGCATCTCCGGCAGCGTGGCGACCATGGCGGTGCCGAACTACCTGGTCACCGCGGAGGAGACCGCGCCGCAACTGGCATACGACGCCGTGCGCGTGCTCTTCGACCAGCGTTTGCAGATCGCCCGCCACGTCCGGGCAGCTGGGCGTCTCGACCAGCGGCGGGCGATCTTCACCGAGCCCGTCGATCTGCATGACGGCGCCGTGCGCTATTACCGCGAGACGAAACCGTGAGCCGGAGGACGTGCACCGACGCGCACGTCCGGAAGCTCAAGACCTCCTCAACACCCATTCCCCGCACGCGCGTGCGTTGATGGGATCGCCCGCACGGCCGCAGCGGATGTGACCGGAACAGACCCACGAGAAAGGACGTATGGATGAGAGCGACGCGTGGGAGCCAGCTCCTCGCGCTGACGGGTGCCCTGGCCCTGGCCTTGGCCGCGTGCGGTGACGACGACGGTGGAGAGAGTGACGGCGAGGCCGACGGTGGCGAAGCGGCCGAGGGCCAGGACGGGGAGTTCACCACCAGCCTCACCTTCGGTACGGGAGGCACGGCCGGCGTGTACTTCCCGCTCGGCACCGAGTACGCGAACCTGTTCGAAGAACACATCGACGACGTGACCGTGAACGCCATCGAGACGGACGCGTCGGTCGACAACCTGGGGCGGATCTTCCAGGGGGAGATGCAGATCGGCCTCACCCAGAACAACACCGCGATCGATGCCGTGACCGGGGCAGGAGAGTTCGAGGGCATGGCCATCGACAACATCGGCTGGCTCGGCCAGCTCTACCCGGAAGCCGCCCAGGTCATCACGCTCGAAGACAGCGGTTTCGAATCGATCGAGGATCTGGAAGGCCAGCGCATCTCGGTGGGCCCGCCCGGAAGCGGCACGCAGGCGGTGGCCGAGGCGATCCTGAGCGCGCACGGGATCGAAGAGGGCGATTACGAGGCGTTCGAGGAGAGCTTCGGTGACGCGCGTTCGCGGTTGCAGGACGGCAACCTCGACGCGTCGATCGAGATCCTGGGCGTGCCGGCGGGCTCGCTCGACGAGCTGGCCGCCACGCACGACGTGCAGTTGCTTCCGATCGAGGAGTCGATCGCCGAATCGATCGCCTCCGAGACCGATTTCGAGGCGTACACGATCCCGCAGGACGCCTACGACTTTAACGACGGCGACGTGAGCACGGTGTCCGTGTTCGCCGGTGTCGCGGCGTCCACGACCCAGGTCAGTCCCGAGCTGGGCTACGAGCTCACCCGCGTGATCTACGAACACGCCGGGGACATCTCCCTCGCACAGGGAGATCTAATCACCGTCGAGGAGGCCCTGAACGGGCGGGGTGATCTGGAGCTGCATCCCGGCGCGCAGCAGTACTTCGAGGAACAGGGACTGCTCTAGCCACCCGGGCAGCAACGAGAAGGGGCGATGGTGAGCGCACACGACACGGCGACGGTGGCCGATCAGGGGGAGGCCACCGAACGCGCGCACGAGGTCTTGCGCAAACACGACACGGCGAGCCGATACCGCATCGACCTCGGGCCGTGGGCGTGGGTCGTGGGACCGCTCGCCATCGCCCTCACCGTCTTTCAGCTGTACACCGCGCTGTACGGAGCGCGCCCGAGCCTGGTGCAAGGCGCCATGCATGTCGGCGCCGCGATGGGCCTGGTGTTCCTGCTCTACCCGGTGCGGCCGAGTCTGAGCAACCGACGGGGGATCCAGTGGTATGACGTGCTGCTCGCCGCGGCAGCACTGGCGACGAACATCTACATCGTCGTCAACTACGAGCGGCTGACCGGCGCGGAGGTGCGGATCCTGGGGTACACCGACGTCGACCACATCGTCGCCGTCGCCGGGATCTTGCTCGTCCTCGAAGCCACCCGGCGCTGCGTCGGGCTGCCCATCGTGGTGATCGCCTCGATCGCCATCCTCTACGGGATCTTCGGCCCGCACATGCCGATCTTCCCGCACGCCGGGTACACCTGGGATGCGTTCGCCGTCGAGACCTTCTTCACCAGCCGCTCGGTCTTCGGCACGCCGATCCAGGTGTCGTCGACGTTCATCTTCTTGTTCCTGCTGTTCGGGGTGCTGCTGGTCAAGACGAACATCGGCGGCTTCTTCAACGACCTCGCCTACCGCGCCACGGGTCGCTATTCGGGCGGTCCCGCGAAGGCGGCCATCGTCGCGAGCGGCGCGCAGGGGATGGTGTCGGGCAGCTCCGTGGCCAACACGGTGGCGTCGGGGTCGTTCACCATCCCCATGATGAAGCGGGCCGGTTTCCGGCCGTCGTTCGCGGCAGCCACCGAGGCGTCGGCGTCCACGGGGGGACAGCTGATGCCGCCGGTCATGGGTGCGGCCGCGTTCATCATGGCGGAGTACACGGGTGTGGCCTACAGCGAGATCATCGTCCTCGCGCTGTTGCCCGCGCTGCTGTACTTCTCCGGCCTGTTCATGGGCATCCACTTCGAGGCGAAGCGGCGGGGGATCGTCGGTGTGGACGCCAGCGAGCTTCCCGCGTGGCGCGGCTTGCTGCTGCGTCTCGATCTCCTCCTGCCGCTCGTCGTCATCGTGACGATGCTGCTCAGCGGGCGCACGCCCGCGAATGCGGCGCTGTGGGGGATTGCCGCGGCGTTCGTCCTGAGCTTCGCGCGGTCGTCGACGCGGCTCTCGCCGCGCGCGATCGTCGGGCTCCTGGAAGCCGGTGCCCGGGTGGCCCTGCCGGTGATCGCAGCGTGCGCGACCGCCGGCATCGTCGCCGGAACCGTGACCGCCACCGGTCTCGGCGGCAAGATCGCCGGCGGCATCCTCGATCTGGCGTTCGGCCAGTTCCCGCTGGTGCTGATCTTCACGATGCTGGCCTGCTTGCTCCTCGGCATGGGCCTGCCCACCACGGCGAACTACGTGGTCACCGCGACGATCGCGGCGCCGATCCTGCTCAACGAGTTCGACGTCCCGGTGATCGCCGCACACCTGTTCGTCTTCTACTTCGGCATCCTGGCGGATATCACCCCGCCGGTGTGCCTCGCAGCCTATGCCGGCTCGGGGATCGCCGGTTCGAATCCGCTCAAAACCGGCGTCACGGCGCTGCGCATCGCCATCGTCGGTTTCATCATCCCGTACATCTTCATCCTCGAACCCGCCTTGCTCCTGCAGGACACGAGCATCGGCGAGCTGATCCCGGTGGTGGTCACGGCCCTCCTCGGGTTGCTTGCGGTCAGCTCCGGACTGACCGGCTACCTGCTACGCGAGGCGTATCCGGTGGAGCGGCTCCTCCTCGTCGCCTCCGGCATCGCCCTGGTCTATCCCGAGTGGGTGAGTGCCGTGCCCGCCCTCGTGGTGATGCTCGCGATCGCGTTCGTGCAGTCCCGGCGGGGGTACCGTCAGCCACATGGTTGATCGTCCCGCGGAATCCGACTGCGAGGCGTTCGGTGACGGCTTCCTGGGCCAGGCCGCCAACACCACCACCAGCCTGGCCTTCGTCGCCGCCGGCGTGGCGATCCTGCTCGCCAGCCGGGCGAGCCACCGGAGCCGCACGATCTACGCCGTCCTGGCCATCGGCACCGGGGCTGGGTCCGTCGTGTTTCACGGACCGGCGCCGTCGTGGGCGGAACCCGTGCACGACCTTCCGCTCATCGCGCTGTTCGCCTTCGTCGCCGCCGACGCCGTCTCGGATCTGCGCGGCCGCCCGCTCTCACCGGCGTGGTGGGTCCTGCCACCGCTGGTGATCGTGGCACTCGCCGAAACGACCCGTATTGACAGCGCGCCGCTGGAAGCGGTGGTAGCCGCTGCGGCACTGGTGGCAAGCGTGCTCCGGATGCGCGCCCGCCCGGAACATCGCCAGACCATCCTGCTCGCCATGCTGATCCTCGGCGCCGGCGCGCTCATCGGCACGCTCTCGCGTACCGGCGGCCCGTGGTGCGAGCCGGACAGCCTCCTGCAAGGCCACGCGATCTGGCACGTTCTCGCCGCCGTGGCGGTTTGGCGGCTGGCGCCAGCCATCGGCCAGGCATGACGCCACGTGGCTCGCAGGCATGACTCCACGTGGCTCGTCGCTAGGCCAGCCGGCCCGTCACGACGTCGGCCGCCGCCTCCGCCGTGGCCCGCGAGGCGCCGTAGGCGCGTACATACCGGTTCCCGAGCACGCCCGGAGCCGCACTGACGTCATGATCGACCACGAGGACGCCGGGGCATCGGTGCCGCACCTGCTGCACCACGCGCCGCTGCCAGCCGTGCCGGTGGGTCCCGCGGACACTCACGACGACCTCGCGGTCCGGATGTCCGGCGAGTACCGTTCCGACATCCGGGCCGTCTTCGCGGACGGTCACCACGATCGTGCCGGGCATGCGTTCCGCGAGGGGCTGGCCGATACCCCAGGGGACATCCCCGGTGGCCGGTGACGGGGCATCGTGCAGCTCCAGTACCAGCGGCGCCTCGCTGATCACTACGTCACCCTGAACCGTGACGACACGACGGGCCGCGTCGCTGGCCGCCGACCCGTTTGCGACCGCCGCGTCCTCGGGCGCCGGTGCCGGCGCCGCCCGTCGCGACCATTCCCGTAACCCGGCGATGCGGGTCGTCGCGTCGACGAGCCGTTCGGCGGATAGCTGGCCGTTGCCGACCGCGTCGACGATGGCGGACGCGATGTGATCGAGCAGCTCGGGCCGCGTGCTTTCGCCGCCGATGCACAGGGCGTCGGTACCGGCGGCCAGCGCTCGCACGGCCGCGTCGGCATGTCCGTAGGTCTGGCTCATCGCGTCCATGTCGAGCCCATCGGTGATGACGACACCGCGATGACCCAGCTCGTCCCGGAGCAGACCGGTGACGATCGGCGGGGACAGGCTCGCGGGTCCGGACTCGTCGAGAGCGGAGACGAGGACGTGCGCGGTCATCACCATCGCGGCGCCGGCTTCGACAGCGGCGCGAAACGGCGGAAGCTGGATTTTCCGGATGACCTCGTCTGCCATGTCCAGGACCGGGATGGTCAGGTGGCTGTCGTCACGCGTCGCGCCGTGCCCGGGAAAGTGCTTCGCGGTCGCGGCCACTCCGTGGCGCTGCTGGCCGGTGACGAAGGCGGCGACATGCCGGGCGACGAGTTCGGGATCGGCGCCGAACGAGCGAACGCCGATGACGGGGTTCGCGTCCTCGGTGTTGACGTCGGCGACCGGCGCGAGGTTGATGTCAACACCGCAACGACGCAATCGCCCGGCCAGCTCGGCGGCGATCTGCTCGGTCAGCGCTGGCTCGTCCAGCACGCCTAGCGCGGCGTTTCCGGGCAGGGGTGATCCGTAAGCGGCGTCGAGGCGGGTCATGTCCCCGCCTTCCTCGTCGACCGCGACGAGCAGGTCCGGCCCTGCCTCGCGGATGGCGGCGGTGAGCCGGGCAACGCCGGCGTCGGAATGGTCAGGATGGATGTTCCGGCCGAACAGCACGACGCCACCGAGCCCGTCGGCGGCGTACCGGTGCAGCCACGGGGGAGGGGAGAGGTGACCGTCGATGCCGGCGAAAATCGTGCCGAGAGCGAGCGTCCGCAGCTCGCGCGAGGTATATGGAGGGTTTCGCATCATCAACCTTGGCCGGTGGCAACTATAGGCAACTGGATTATCAATAGAGATAACTATAGTAAGGTAAGTTACCAGATTGTAGACGATGCGCGTCGTCAGCGATTCCGCGCTCCGTGATTCCGTGCGCCGCGCCGGCCGGCTACTCGGCCGAGATGATGATCGCCTGGCGCGCCTTGTCCACGGCCGCCAGAACGGCGCCCCGCAGGATGGGCGAGTCGTCGATCCCCGTGGGGACGACCTTCGGATGCACCGGCGCGATGTGCGGCACGGCGTCGGCGATCCGCGCACAGAGCTCGTCACCACCGGCAGCACCCGTCTCGCCGGCAACGACCACCACCGCGGGATCGACGACCGCGCAGACGGCCGCCAAGCCCAGTGCCACCCGGTCGGCCAGCTCGCGCAGGAAGCCCTCGGCAGCCGCACCACCAGCGAGCGCCGCCCGGACGGCCTGGGGCGCACCATCGGCGACGATGCCGTGTTCGCGCGAGAGCTCCAGCACCGCACTGGCACCGACCAGGGCTTGAAGTGCCCCTTGCGCCGGACGTTCGATGTTGGCCGGCGAGGGCACGCCGGGCACCGGGAGGTAGCCGATCTCGCCTGCCGCGCCGGTGGCCCCGTGATGCACGTCACCGCCGAGAACGATCGCCAAGCCGACGCCCCGGCCGACCCACAGCAGCACCATGTTGTCCACATCGCGGCCCGCGCCCTCGGCTCGTTCCGCGGACGCGGCGAGATTGACGTCGTTCTCGAAAGACACCCGGGCACCGAGGTCGGCGGCCAGGGTGTGCCGCAGCCCCCGGTGCCAGCCCGGCAGATCGAACGAGAGCTCGATGTCACCGCTCACAGGATCGACGACCCCCGGCATGCCGATGACGACCTCGTCGACCTTCGTCAGCTCGATCTCACCCTGCGAGGCGACGTCAGCGGCGGTGTCGTGGATCAGCTGTTTCGGATCGCCGGTTCCTTCCACCTCGCGTTCCACGTGACTGACGACGGCGCCGGTGATATCGGCGAGCGACGCCCGGACATGGTGGGGATCCATCTCGATTCCGATGCTGTACGAGCAGTCGGGCCGGATGGCATACAACTCGGCGCTCGGCCCGCGCCGAGCCGAGCGAGTACCCACAACCTCCACCAGGTCACGTTCTTGCAGGCGGGACAGTAGCTGCGAGGCGGTCACCTTGGACAGGCCCGTACGCTTGCTCAGCTCGACGCGGGTGAGAGGCCCGTCGTGCAACAGCAACTCGAGCGCGTTGCGATCGTTGATCGAACGGAGCAAACTCGGGGTACCTGGTCGTCGAGACACGTAGACTCCATAATGGAAATCTTCTTTCCGGCAAAGTGCTGTTGACAGCGTACCTTCCGTGGCCCGGGTGAACCTGGCGTCCCGGTGGAGCGGGCCCCAGCGTGTCCGGATGGCACGCGTGCTGATAGCCGGACGGGCTTCGCCGATACCCCCGAGGCCCGCGTTCCGCCGCCGACGTCCACCCGCTCCACCGCCGAGACCCGCCGCTCCACCGCCGACGTCCACCCGCTCGACCATCGAGACCCGCCGCTCCACCACCGATTGCCCGCCGTTTCGCCACCATCCCGCGCTGGACAGACCTGAGCCTTTCTCACAGTCGCATGACGGCAGGGAGTCTCCTCGGTGCAGTGGCGAAACGCCCACGACGCCGTTCCGCATGCCGGAAGCGGTCACTCGGTGCCTGGTTGAACGCCATGCACGGTGCAGCCACCTGCCGTGCACGCTGATTCCACGTCAGAAAGCGCTTTCCCCGCGCCTCGGACGGGGAATCAGCGTGCACGGCGCTGCGATTCCGGGGAAACCACGACTCTGGTTCGACCGCGGTTTGGGGCAGGACCGCGACTGCGGGAAAGACCGCGGCTCCCCAGCCAGGGAGAGGGCGGCTTCCCGTGAGGGACCAACGAGTCCACACATTCGATCACCTCCAGCTCCAGGGGGAGGGGGTTCTCTGGTGCGTCTCGCAGGCCCGTTGAATCTTGCCCGAGCGCCGCGACGCGGGTGCGGTCGCCGTGCTGGGACGAAGTCGAGCGGCCGCAAACACCTCCAGCACGGTTCACAGTGTCGCTGTTGACCTAAACATTGGTTGAGCTTCTAGCGTTGCTGACAGCACGGCATCCGGGCGGAAAGGGTCCGGGCCGACGGGACCGAGCAACGCAGGAGGAACACCCATGAGCATGGAGGTCACGGCCTGGACCGCCGTGTACAACGCGATGCACGCCCAGCTGGACAGGCGCCCGTTCTCGCGGGCGGTCCTGCGCCGGATCGGGGGATTCGCTCGGCCACATCGCCGGGAACTCGCCGGCTTTCTCGTACTGAGCGCCATCGGCGCCGCACTCGCGGTGGCAACACCCGTCGTGGCCGGGCGCATCGTCGACGGTATCGAAAGTGGCGCCTCGACCGGCCTCATCGCCGGCTTGTCCGTGCTGATCGCCGCGATCGCTCTCGCCGAGGCCGGATTCGGCCTGATCGAACGGTGGCTGTCGGCGCGCATCGGGGAGGGGATCATCCTTGACCTGCGCACGGCAGTTTTCGATCACGTGCAGAAGATGCCCATCGCCTTCTTCACCCGGGCGCGTACCGGCGCCCTGGTCAGCAGGCTGAACAACGACGTGATCGGTGCCCAGCGCGGCTTCAGTGACGTCCTCTCCAAGGTGGTCAGCAACATCGTGACGCTGACCCTGGCACTCGCGGTGATGTTGAGCATTTCCTGGCAGATCACACTGCTGACGTTGGTTCTGCTGCCCATATTCGTCCTTCCCGCCCAACGCATGGGTACCCGTTTGGCGCGGCTCGAGCGTGAGGCCGCCAACCATAACTCGACGATGAGCACGCAGATGACCGAGCGTTTCTCGGCGCCCGGAGCCACCCTGGTCAAGCTCTTCGCCCGGCCGGAGAGCGAGTTGAGCGAGTTCTGGGTACGGGCCCGGCGCGTCCGCGACATCGGTGTGCGCACGGCAATGGTGCAGTGGGTGTTCATCACCGCGCTGACGCTGGTAGGTGCGCTGGCCCTGGCACTGGTGTACGGGCTCGGCGGCTTCTACGCGCTGCGCGACCAGCTCGACACCGGCGCTGTGGTGTCGCTCGCGCTCCTGTTGACCAGGCTCTACGCGCCGCTGACGGCGCTGGCGAGCGCCCGCGTCGAAGTCATGAGTGCCCTGGTGAGTTTCTCGCGAGTCTTCGAGGTGCTCGATCTCAAACCGCTGATCTCGGACTCGCCGGGGGCGCAGCCGGTCCCGGAGGGACCGATCTCGGTGGAGTTCGAGAACGTTCATTTCGCCTACCCGTCGGCGGAGCAGGTCTCGCTGGCGTCGCTCGAAGAGGTCGCCCGCCTGGACAGCAACCCCGCCACCGACGTCTTGCACGGTGTCTCGTTCCGTGCCGAACCGGGTCAGATGATCGCGCTGGTCGGTTCGTCCGGCGCGGGCAAGTCGACCATCGCTCAGCTGATACCGCGCCTGTACGATGCGGACGCCGGAGCGGTGCGGCTCGGTGGAGTGGACGTGCGCGAGCTGCAAGCCGAGTCGGTGCGGGCCGCGGTGGGGCTGGTGACGCAAGACGGGCATCTCTTCCACGACTCGGTGCGTTCGAACCTCCTGATCGCCCGGCCCGAGGCAACGGAAGCCGAGATCTGGGATGCGCTGCGACGGGCCCGCATCGACGATCTGGTGGCGACGCTGCCGCAAGGGCTGGACACCATTGTCGGTGAGCGTGGTTATCGCCTTTCCGGGGGTGAACGGCAACGGTTGACGATCGCGCGCATCTTGCTCGCTCAGCCCCGGGTCGTCGTCCTCGACGAGGCCACGGCACATCTGGATTCCACGTCGGAGGCGGCGGTACAAGCCGCGCTGGCGGAGGCGCTGGTCGGCCGGACCGCTGTGGTCATCGCTCACCGGCTGTCCACGATTCGCGCGGCTGACGAGATCCTGGTCCTTGATGACGGCCGGATCGTCGAGCGGGGCAGCCACGAGAGCCTGATGGCCCAGGGCGGGCGCTACGAGGAGCTGTACCGGACGCAGTTCGACACCGAGGCCACCTCAAGCCCCGTCCCAGTCCCGTGATCATGAACACTTGCCAGGCCGTGCGGCCTGCCAAGTGTTCATGATCAGCGGAAAGGGGGTTAGGGGAGGCTCGTCTCGTAGCCGATCCGGTCGAGCGCCGGCAACAGTTGGGTGAGTGCCCGGACCATCTGCGATCGGTCACCACCGCCATCGTGCAGTCGCACCACGGAACCGGATTCGAGGCCATCGAATACGCGTTGGATGATGGTCAGCGCGCCCGGACGGTCACGGTCGTGGGGATCGACGGTCCAGTCGAGGACATCGAGACCGTGGTGCGTCACGATCGGGGCGACCTCGGCGGTCACGTGCGTGCCGGGCTGGCGAAAGTACGAGACGTCCGCATCCGGTGTGGCGTCGGCGATGGCATCGATCGTGTCGGCGATCTCCGCGTCCATCGTTCGCGGCGTCCGATCGGCGAGATCGTGATCGTGGCTGTACGTATGGTTGCACAGCGCGTGCCCGCGCGACGCGATCTTGCGGACGAGTTCGGGATGCTCCCGGACACGTTCCCCGACGACGCAGAACACGGCGGTGGCATCGTACGTCACCAGGAGGTCGAGAATCTGCGGAGTGTGTACCGGGTGCGGCCCGTCGTCAAAGGTCAAGATCACAGTTTGTTCATCGTCGGACGAACCACCAGGCAGCTCGGCTGCGTTCGGACCGCCCGTATCTGGTGGGCCGCCATCACCGGAACCACCCGTGTGACCAGTGTCACCAGCGTTATCGCCGTTTTCGATGTCCTGGGTGTCATCGTTTCCAGACTCGACAGTGCCGTTGGAGCCGTCGGTCTCGGAGGCGGTGTCCGATGGTCCGGCGGACGAGTCAGCGTCCGAATCACCAGCGTTCCATGCAAACGCCAGCAGGCCGACGACCACGCCCACCAGTACGGGTCCCGGTATCTTCATGTGCCTCCCAACCCGACACACAAACGATGATCCGATCGTAAACGATCAGATGACGGGCGTGGGTCGGGTTGAGAGGATTTCTCAATAATCGGAACGGGGTTCCTATGTGACGAGGGACATCACGTTGTGCTCGTCTGCTCGGCCGACTCGACATGCGCGTCCGGGCCGGGATAGACGAGAGCTTCGGCTCCGCTGTCATTCCAGCGCACCAGGAACGGTGGCGCACCGTCAGGGCCGTGCGTCTCGAGGATCTCGCCGTCGCGACGCGAGATGCCTACCTTGGCCCCTTCGATGATGAGATGATCTCCGGTACGTGCCTGCACGTCTTCCTCCAGTGGTTTAACGTCGACGTTCAACCAGCAGCTATGTCCCAGAGTGCTCCTCGCATACGGCATTGGCAAGGAGTCTCATCTCTTCCAGGATGCTCCTCGCAGGGGCGCGATGTCGAACGGCTGTGAGCGGCACCGGAACCGGCTGACACACTGAGAGTATGAACGTCTCCGAGATCGACGTGCACGCCGTGCCGGATGGCGCGTTCCTGCTGGATGTTCGTGAAGAGGACGAGTGGCTCGCCGGGCACGCTCCCGAGGCAGTTCACATCCCGCTCAGCGAGCTGCACGATCGCGCAGACGACGTCCCGGGGGACCAGCAGGTGTATGTCGTCTGCAAGGTGGGCGGCAGATCCGCCCACGCGGCAGCATGGCTGAACGGGCTGGGCCGGAGAGCCGTGAACATCAGCGGGGGAATGGACGCCTGGCAGGCGGCGGGCCTGCCGATGACGAGCGAGACCGGCGGGGAACCGTTCGTCGCGTGACGAACGGGCGCACCGCCCGCCGACGCCTGCCGGGTCGTGTTCACAGCCGGCGGTACATGATGTGCAAGCCGACGTAGCCGTGCTCAGGGTGGTGGAAGGCTTCGGGAACCGTCGTGAGGATCTCGAAGCCCAGTGACCGCCAGAGCTTGACGGCATGGGTGTTCGTCTCGACCACGGCGTTGAACTGCATCGCGCGGTAACCATCGGCGCGTGCCTGGTCGACGACGTGTTCGGCCAGAGCACGTCCCACACCACGGCCGCCGTGTTCGGGCGCCACCATGAAGCCCGCATTCGCGACATGCGCGCCAGGACCGCCCAGATTGGGGTGGCTCTCCGCGGTCCCGAGAATGCTGCCGTCGGTGTCGACGGCGACGAACGTACGTCCCGGCAGGTCGTGCATCCAGTACGTGCGGGCCCACTCTTCACTGACGTGGCGGTCCCAGGCGAACGTCTCACCGGCAGCGGCGATGTCCTGCATGAATCGCCAGATGTGTGGCCAGTCGTCGGCCGTCGCTTCCCGGATGTTCATGGCATTAGCATGCCAAGTTCCCGTCCGGTGGCGATGCCGGGGTCTCAGCTGGGCACGGCCCGCAGATTGCCGGAGCGGCGTCCCGACAGCCGGTCCAGCGCGCCGGCCGTCGCATCGTCGTCGGGGAGAAGGACGACGATGCGCTGCCCGCTCGCCCCCGGAACGTCGAAAGCTTCGTACGCCAGCCGAAGCTCGCCGACCTCGGGGTGAACGAGCCGCTCAACGCCGGTTCGCTGGGGAAGCGTAGGTGGGGCGGCCAGCCGATCGGAGAACGAAGCGCCTGCCGACACTTCGAGTTCCTCGGTGAGCGCCGCCACATGTGGATCCTCGGGCGGCGCGGCCGATCTGAGGGTGGCGACGTGCTCGTCCGCGACACGATCCCATTCCGGGTAGATCTCGCGTGCACGGGGATCGGTGAACAAGAACCGGAGCACGTTGGGTGGCTGGGTGTCGAACAGCCCGAACGGGCGGGCGAGGTGGTCGTAGCCGCCGGTGAACGCCAGCACGTCGCCGAGCCGGTTGAGCACGGTGGCCGGTGTGGGTTCGAGACGGTCGAGCATCGCCTGCACGGTCGCGCGCACGGAGCGGTCCGGTGGTTCGGCCGCCCCGCACAGGCTGGGATCCCCAGCAGTGATCTTGGACAGCCACCGCAGGTGCAGGCGTTCCTCGGTGGGCATGCGCAACGCGTCGGCGATGGCGCCGAGCACCTGCGGGGAGGGATGCCGGTCGCGTCCCTGTTCGAGCCGGGTCAGGTACTCGACGCTGATGCCGGCCAGGGTGGCCAGCTCCGCTCGACGCAGGCCCGGTGTCCGTCGACGGTTGCCTGCGGGCAATGCGACATCGGCGGGGGTCACCGCCTCGCGGCGCGAGCGCAGGAACGCGCCGAGCTCGTTGTCGCTCATGGTTATCAAGCTTACCCGTGCCAGGCGAGCTGAGCGTGGCCCCGGCAGGGCTAGTCTTCGTGCGGTCTCCCTGTCCGGCGCTTCTGGCCGCATCGTGGAACACGGCCCCGAAAGCGTGGGCGCACCGATGCGGCGTGGCACGCGGCATCGGATCCAGTGGCCGACGAGTCGCCAACGAACGAGGAGTTTGACATGGATCTGGGCATGACCGGACGTACCGTGATCGTCACCGGAGCACCCGGTGGCATCGGCCGGCACATCGCACGCACGTTCGCCGCCGAGGGCGCGAACGTCGTCGTGACATACCGGCAGGCGCACGACGACGCAGAGCGGCTCGCCAAGGAGTTCGACGGGCGCGGTCTGGCAGTCCCATACAACATGGCCGACGACGACGCGGCGGGACGCCTCGTGGAGCGCGTTCTGGAATGGGCCGGACGTATCGACGTGCTGGTCAACAACGCTGTCTATTGGGGTGCCGACGCACCCACACCCGGACGTGCGTTCGAGTCCGTGCCGGACGAGCGGTGGCTAGGAGTGGTACGTACCAACATCGAGGGCGCCTTGCGGCTCAGCCGGGCCGTCGCGCCAGTGATGCGGGAACAGAAGTGGGGGAGGATGGTGCACATCTCGTCGAGCATCGCCACCGACGGCATGGCCGGCGCGGAGTACTACGGGACAGCCAAGGCTGCGCTGCACGGCTTCAGCCGTTCCGCAGCGTTCAACCTGGGAAGCGACGGCGATATCCTGTCCAACGTGGTCATGCCGGGCCTCACCCGCACGGAGACGAACGAGCACATCATCACCGAAGAGATCGAGCAGCACATCACCTCGGTCACACCCCTGGGCCGGCTCCTGAACGCCTCGGAGATCGCCGGTCCGGTGGCCTTCCTCGGATCGGCGGCGAACACCGGCATCACCGGGCAGGCGATCACCGTGACGGGTGGCGCCTGAGCCCGGCCACCAGGGCAGGTCGGCTTCCGGTGGCTCCGGCGTGGTTCCGGCTGCGCTCCCACCGGGAGCCGACCTGCCGGCGGGCAGGGCATCAGGTGGTGTCTGGCCTGAGCCGGGGGATGACGATGTCGTAGCCGGCAGCCTCGACGTCGTCGAGAATCTGGGGGAGAGCGGTAACCGTCTGGGATCGGTCACCACCGCCATCGTGCAAGAGGATGATCGAACCCGGCTCGATGTTCTGGCGTACCCGTTTGGTGATCGTGGCGACGCCTGGCCGGTTCCAGTCCCGGGCGTCCAGCGTCCAGTCGAGCGGAGCGAGGTCGTAGTCCGCAGCAACGGCGGCGAGCTCGGGCTTGACATGCATCTCGGGCTGCCGGAAAAACCGGATCGAGGCATCCGGAGTGGCCTCGATGATCGCGTCCATCGTGTCGCCAATCTCCTCCTCGATCCGGGAGCGAGGACGATCCGGCAAGTGGGCATCGTGACTGTACGAATGGTTGCACAGCACATGACCGTCGGCGGCGATCCGCCGGATCAGCTCCGGATGCTTGTGCGCGAGCTCACCGAGTACGCAGAACACGGCGCGCACGTCGCGAGCTTCGAGCACGTCGAGAATTTCTGGTGTATACGTGGGATGCGGCCCGTCGTCGAAGGTCAACGTGACGCCGTCGGCGGCCCACTCGGAAAGGTCGGGAAGCGTACCAGCGATGCGAGCCGGCTGATCGTCCGACGATTCGCTGGCCGCGCCACTGTTCGCCATAGCCAGCGCGACGACCACGATGACCATGCCAACAAGTGCGGGACCCGTAAGCTTCATGTGACTCCCCATCACCGAGCACGTGTCCGACGTCGCGATCATAAGGGCACGAGGGGCGGGAATCCGGAAGGCACGCCAGGAGCGTCCGGGATTGTCGCAGATCGGTCGGCCCTGCCGGGGTGACGCAATTCGATTGCCATGCCACATCGATCTCCACGAGCATGAGCGGATGGCTGGGATGTTCGCCTCGTACACGTGTGTACGGCGGGCCTCCCTGCCGGCCTGCCGGGGACGGGGCTCCTGCCGGGGACGGGGTTCTCAGGAGATAACTTGACATAATGTACATTATCGGCGTTGTGTGTGGTTGCGGGGAAGAGGCTCCCGAGTCTGGTCACTGCCTGCTTCACTGCCATCTTCTTGGGTGTGTGTAACGTCCAGACACGCCTGAGAGGCTCTGGACGTTACACACACCCAAGAAGATGCACGCTGCAAGCCACAAGGTGCGCTGGGGCCAAGACATGAACAGCTACCGGGCTGTCAGCTGGCGTCGCACGGCGGCGTGGCGACATCACGTCGCGCACGTCCCAGCAGCCCGTGGCAGGATGTGGGCCCCAATCGGCGCCATTTCCCCTGGTGGATCCATCCTGGCCCGCATAGGTTCGACACCATGACCACACAGTCGCACGGCAGATCGTCGCAGGCCGGTCAGTCGGAGAACGGCGAAGGCCATATGACCAGGAATGATGCAAAATCGCCCGTGTCCGAGGTTCCGGCCGCGCCCGCCGCAGATGCCGAAGCACACTTCGCCGGGCTGCTGGCCTTCGAAACGGACTGCTGGGACGTACACGATGCGATGTCGCGCGGCGTGGCAGACTTCGTGCTACTGGACGTGCGTAGCCCGGACCTGTTCGCCGCCGGACACGTGCCGGGTGCGCGCAACCTGCCGCACGGCCGGCTCATCGAGCGCAACCTCGCCGAGTATCCGATGGGTACGCTGTTCGTCGTCTACTGTGCGGGCCCGCATTGCAACGGCGCCGACAAGGCCGCCGTTCGGCTCGCCCGGCTGGGGCGGCCGGTGAAGAAGATGATCGGTGGTGCCACCGGCTGGCTCGATGAGGGCTTCGACCTCGTCGAGAGCTAGAACGCGAGCGGGTGCCTGCGTGCGGCCGTGGCGCACGCAGGTTCACCCGCAGGCCGGAGCGCACGTCATTGACCGACCCGCTCACACGGGCCGCGCCGCGCCCGGCCAACCTGATCACGACTGTTTACGATTCTTGGGAACGTCGGGCGCGTCGTCGAGTTCCTCAAGATCGTGACCCGGCGAGTCGGAGCTCACGCCCATTCCGCCCTGCGTGCGACGTTGCCGATGGAGCATGGCGTCTTGCGCTTCCTGGTCGTGCAGGGCTTGCTCGGTGTGTCGCTCGCGGTCGATTTCGCGCGGGTCCTCCCCCGGCGTTACGTCTTGTTTCGTGCGGCGATCATCTGTCATTGCCGGTCACCTACCCGAGATCTTCTCCCCTGCCACGCTAGCGCACGCCCGCGACGTGGGACGAGAATTGTCGTGTCCTGCATGAACGGCATGAACAGGCGTGGCGCTCACGGATGCGAGTGGTGCCGTGCGCGGTGAATGTCCCCGAGAAAGCGCTTCTGGCGCCGAAACACGTGGATTCGGCGCGCACGGCCGGTGTCTGGCAGGAAGGCCGGCATCGTCGGGAAGGTGGGCACGGAATGGTGAGGCGAAGGGTGGTCGGTACGCCCCGCTATCGCGCAACACTCGAAGCTGCTGAATCGGTGTCGAGGGAAATGGGCCATGGTCATGTCGGTGTCGAACACCTGTTTCTGGCGATGATTCAAGATCCTCGTTCGATCGCAGGTGCTTTCGGAGATGATCGATCTCGGCCGTATCGAAACGAGAATTCGCGAGTTGATGGAGTCGGACGCATATGGCGGATCAAACGGTGCGGATGACGACGGCCACCAGCCGTCAAGCTAGGCCGTGAACCTGGCGTCCGAGGACTTCGAGGACGTCACTTGCCCAGCACCGCCATGGCGGCGGCGCGGCCGGGAATGCCGCTGACACCGCCGCCCCGCCGCGCTCCTGCACCGCAGAGAAGCACCCGGGCATGCTCCGTCTCGACGCCCCAGCGGCCGGCTTCGTCCTCGTGCTCGACGAACGGCCAGGACAGGTCGCCGTGGAAAATGTGACCGCCGGGTAGACCGAGCTCATGCTCGAGGTCGACGGGTGTGTGCGCCTCCAGGCAGGCCCGGCCGTCGACGTCGGTGTACAGGCAGTCCTCGATGGGTTCGGCCAGCACGCTGTCCAGCGACGCGAGTACGGCCCGGGTGGCGTACTCGCGAGCCGCATCGTTGTCGTCGCGGAACAGCCGTGCCGGCATGTGCAAGCCGAACACGGTGAGCGCGTGGGCACCGTCGGCGCGCAGGGACGGCCCGAGAACAGAATCGTCGGTGAGCGAGTGGCAGTACACGTCGCACGGGGCCGGATGGGGAATCGTGCCCGCCCGGGCCCAGGCGAACGCCGCCCGCAGCTGGGAGCTGCGCTCGTTGACGTGCAGTGTCCCGCCGAACGCCAGCTCGGGATCCGCACCGCTACGCAGCCTGGGTAGGCGGCGCAGCAGCATGTTCACCTTCAGCTGCGCGCCTTCGGGTGCCGTCCCGGGTTCTTCACCGAGCAACCTGGCCAGTGTGGCCGGTGCGCAGCCGGCCAGGATGTGCCCGGCACCGACGCGATGCGTGATGCCGTCGGCGTCGACGAAGCTGACCTCACCGTCCGGATCCACCGCCGTGACCACGGCGCCGGTGTGGATTGCTGCTCCCCTGGCCCGCGCCGCATGCTCCAGCGCCTCGCTGACCGCGCCCATGCCGCCGACGGGCACGTCCCAGTCCCCCGTGCCGTTGCCGACCACGTGATACAGGAAGCACCTGTTGGCCAGCAGTGACGTGTCGTGGACGTCGGTGAACGTGCCGATCAGCGCGTCGGTGAGGACGACACCTCGGACGGCGTCGTCGCCGAACGCCGTGGTGACGGTGTGCCCGATGGGTTCGTCGACGAGCATGCGCCAGGTCTCGTCGTCGTCGACGAGGCGTCGCATCGACTCGCGCGAGATCAGCGGCTGCGTCATTGTCGGGAAGATCCGCGCAGCGGCGTGTGCGATACGGGAGTGGAAGTCGTTCCAGGTGGCGTACTCGCCCGCGCTGCCGGTGACGTCGGCGAACGATGCTGCGGTGCGTGCCGTCCCGTCGAGGCCATCGTCGGTGTCCACCAGTAGCCCGGTGTGTCCGGTGGGCGTGTAGGAGGCGGAGCGGCGCTGGCGCAACGTGATGGGCAGTGCGAGCTCGTCGACGATCTGGCGTGGCAGCAGCGACACGAGGTAGGCATACCGCGACACCCGGGCGTCGACGCCACGGAACGGGTGCGTCGAGACGGCGGCTCCCCCGGCCTGATCAAGCCGTTCGAGAACCAGCACGCTGTACCCGGCATCGGCGAGGTAGGCGGCGGCGGTCAGCCCGTTGTGACCGCCGCCGATCACCACGGCGTCGTACCTGCTGGACAATCTCGGAGCGTGGTGCACGGCGCGAGAGCCGATCCTGCTCATCTGGGTGGCGTCTCCCGGGTTGCGCTGATCCTGGTCATGTCGAGCCTGGTCGTGTCGAGCTCGCGACCGTTCACCGGTCGAGCCCGCGACCGTTCACCGGACCCGTTCACATCGGTTCCGCCCGATCGGTCCCCGGCTCCTCCCGGTCACCAGCCTGCTCCGGTGCGGGCCGCCGCTGCGGGATGTGATGCTCGGCGGTCTGTTCGGAGTCCTTCTCCCCCACGTTTCCCGTTCGCCAGGCAGCGAACGTCAAGATGCTCCATACCACGATCTGTACCGTCCCCTTGTGTTGTGCCGCGGCCCTCGCGTCGAAGGCCCTGCCCCACCCGGCATCAGCCTGTCGGGAGGACGACCCCGTGATCAACCCCGAGACGGGGATCTCAGGGAAGCCTCCGGGGTTCCCCTCCTCCCCCGTGTCGGGGTCCGGCTTCGACCGTGGTCCGACCCGCGTACGTGCGTCCCCGGCTCTCCTGCATCCGCCGCCTGATCCGCGTACGACTGCGGTCCGACCCGCGTGATCACCGCTGGCGCGGCCGGTAGCGCGCGACCGTGACGGCCCCGGTCACCGCCATCGGCGTGGTGAGCCGCGCGACCCGTGCGGCCCGTGCAGCGGCGTCGAGATGGTGGGCGCTGGGACCCATCCGGGCCGCCCGCTCGACGTCGGCGGACGGGAGGTGCATCTCGAACCGGATCTCCTCGCGGGCGTCCAGCTCGAACCACGCTCCCAGCGACTCCTCCACCCGCTCGTCCTTGCGCTCGTCGACGGTGAGCAGCCCGAGTGCCTCGACGAGTTCGCGCAGGTGCTCCGGCATGGGAGTGACGACGACGAGAATCCCCTGCGGGCGCAACACGCGGTGGAACTCGGCGCCATGACGTGGGGCAAAGATGTCCAGCACGACGCTGGCGGATCCGTCGGAGATCGGCAGGCCGCGCCAGACGTCGGCTCCCAGCGCGCCCGCACGCTGATGTGCCCGGGCAGCGCGGCGCAGCGCGTAGCGTGACACCTCGAACGCGACGCCCCATGCCTGCGGGAGCTGGTCGAGTAGCTCCCGCAGGTAGTAGCCCGTGCCGGCGCCCGCGTCGACGATGAGCCCCGGTGCGTCGAGTGCGGGCGCGTCAGGATCAGATGTGTCGAACTCGGATGCGTGCGGGCCGATCGCGTCGCTGGTGGTGACCATCTGCCGCACCGCGCGCGCAACGGGCTGGTAGTGCCCGGCGCCGAGGAAATCCGCCCGCGCGGCCACCATGTCGGCGGTGTCGCCGGTGCCGCTGGGCCGCCGCCCCGTCTGGAGGTTCACGTAGCCGTGCCGGGCTGCGTCGAACGAGTGACCGGACGGGCAGCGCAGCGCTCGCTCGCGTGCGTACAGCCCCGCGCCGCAAACGGGGCAGCGCAACGCTTGCAGGATCGTCTCGGGCACCATCGGTCCGATACTCGCACGCGGCGACGTTTCGCTCGGCACGGTCACCCGCGGGGTGCTGCTGTCGAACAGCCCGGCCGCGGAGCCGGGTGCTCGCCCCGGGACGCTCTGGCATGTTCGACCCTGCCCATGCGGGTCAACACCTGGCCGAGCTCGTGACGGAGCGTCTCGTCCGCGACGGCGGACGTGATGGGTTCTCTGGGGTCGTGGGCCTCGCCCAACGCCCGCTCGAAAAAGCTCGCCGCCTGCGGCAGGTTTCCCGCATCCCGATGGGCGCGGGCCAGCGTCGCCGCCACCACCCGGTGTGCGAGCGTGTATCCTGCGGCGTCACCGAGTCGCAACGACGTCTCACCGTGCTGGATGGCCTGGGTATATCGTCCCAGCGCGGCGTAGGCGAGGCCGAGATTTTTGGACGCGTCGACTCCGAGGTAAGGATCGGCGCTCCCGAGCTCACGCCACACCTCGATCGCTGCCGAGGCGCGCGCCACGGCCTGCTCGTACTCGCCGTTCTTCACGAACAGCTCGGCGAGGTGGCAGGAGGTGATGGCGTAGCTGCGCCGGTTTCCGCCCCGCTCGTGTGCGTACAGCGCCTCGTCGAAGCAGCGCAGCGCCTCGTCGACGGCCCCGACCTCCAGATGGGCGAGCGCGAGCATGGTGAGCCCGCGACCCAGCGTGGTGTGTTCCTCGCCTCGACGGTGATGGTCGACGAACATGCCGAGATGCTCGATCGCGGTGGTGGCGGGTCCCTGGCGCAGCGCATAGCCACCCAGGCACATCCGGACCAGCATCTCGGACGGCTTGTCGTGCTCGTGCCGGGCCCGTTCCAGGAGTGCGGCAGCCAGCGCCTCCCAGCCGGACCAGTAGCCCCCCGCCTCGGCATAGTTGCCTAACAGGCTGGCTAGCTGCGCCAGGCCGTAGAGCGGCGGGTCGGGTTGTCCGAGGACCTGGAGGCTGATCGTCGTCAGGTTGACGTGCTCGTCGGCCAGCCACTCCACGGCCGTGGCCCGATCGCCGAAGCGTTGGGCCACGGCCGACCCTTCGAGCTGAAGTGGCGGCGTGTCCAGGGCGGGCATCATGGCTTGTACGGCGTGCGCGGCCGAACCGGCCAGCTGTTCGAAGCCGCGGCGTACCGCCTGATCGCGTTCAGCAGCCGGATCTGGCGGGCTGTTGGGGCCGCCCGACCCTCCGCCGTCGGCGGATCCGCCATGCTCACCCGAACTGTCGGGTGCACCCCCGTATGAACGCTCCCGGGCGTACACGCGGAGCAGGTCGTGATAACGGTACCGTCCCGGCGCGGGCTCGGTGAGCAGATGCAGGTCGACGAGAGCGTTCGTGATGCGCTGGAGCTCGGCGTCGCCGACATCCAGAACCGCGGCGGCCGTGCGCCACGACAGCGAGGCCACTTCCGGTAGTGCAAGCAGGCGGAACGCGCGGGCCGTAGCAGGGTCGAGCTGCTGGTAGCTCAGCGCGAGGCTGCTGCGCACGCCGACGTCTGCGACGGTCAGCTCGTCGAGCACGCGGGCCGAGCCCAGGCGTTCGGCGAAGTCGGCCAGGCGGCGTCCGGGCTGTGCGGCCAGCCGGCTGCCGGCGATCCGCAAGGCCAGGGGCAGGTGACCACAGGCACGGACGATCGCTTCGGCGGCGTCCGGCTCGGCAGCCACCCGGTCCGCTCCCACGGTCGACGCGAGCAGCTGATGCGCTTCCTCGCCGGTGAACTCGCCGATCTCGACGGAGAGAGATCCTTCGAGCAAGAACAATCGGGAGCGGGCGATCACCAGGACGGCGCACTGCTCGTCTCCGGGCAGCAGCGGGCGGACCTGGGCCGCGTCGGCGGCGTCGTCGAGCACCACCAGCACGCGACGTCCCGCGAGCAGGGTCCGATACAGCGCGGACCGGTCGTCGACGCCGGCGGGTATCTCGTCGGCGCCGGTACCGAGCGCCCGGAGGAAGGCCGCAAGCACGTCGGCGGGTTCGGCTGGCGCGTCGCTGGAGCCTCGCATGTTGGCGAATAGCTGCCCGTCGGTGAAGAGCTCGCGCACCTGGTGCGCGACCCGCAAGGCCAGCGCGGTCTTGCCCGCGCCGCCCTGCCCGGTCAGCGTGACCACCGGCAACGTGCGCATCTGGCCGGTGACGGCGGCCCGGATGCGTGCGGCCACGGTCTCGCGGCCGTGAAAGTCGGCGACGGCGGGTGGCAGCTGTGCCGGGGTCGGCCGAACCATCGGGCTCTCGTCCGTGCTCGCCGCCCGTTCCGGTGCGCCACCCCCCTGCTCGTCGGCGTGCTCCGCTTCCAGGAGTTCCTGGTGCAGCGAGAACACCTCTGCTCCTGGCTCCGAGCCCAGCTCGTCGATCATGCGGGCGCGCAGGTCCCGGAAGACGCCCAGCGCCTCCGCGCGGCGACCGGCCCGCTGCAGCGCCGTCATGAGCAGCGCGTGCACCGTCTCGCGGAAGGGGTTCTCCCCCGCATGCCACAGCAGCTGCGGGACGAGTTCAGCCGCCTGGCCGGCGTCGAGGTCCGCGGCCACCCGGCGCTCGTACGCGCTCAGGCATTCCTCGTGCAGCGCGTCGGCATGCTGGTCGCGCAGGTCACACTCGCCGAGTCCGGAGAGCACCGGACCACGCCACAGGCCGATCGCCGCATGCAGCAACGTCCGGGCGTCGTCCGCGTTCGACGTGGCGGCCTCAGCGACGAGCCGCCGGAACCGGTGCAGGTCGATCTGGTCCGGATCGACGTCGAGGCGGTACCCGTCCGGAAAGCTGGTGATCGCGACGTCGGGAATGGGTTCGAGAACGCGGCGCAGGTTGGAAATGTACACCTGCGTCGCCTTCCTGGCGGCAGCGGGCGGATGCGTGCCCCACACGGCGTCATAGAGCCGATTCAGCGAGACCAGTTGCCGGGGTTCGAGCAGCAGCGCGGCCAGCACGCACCGCTGCTTGGGTGCGCCGAGCGGAAGCGACCGGTCGTCGTATACGGCCTCAACCTGCCCCAGCAACCTGAAGATCACACTACGAGACTATCGGAGCGACGGTGATCGTCCCGGACCAGCGCCCCAACCATTTCTTTACCGCCGGTTCCTAGGGTCGGGCACGTACGTTCGAGCGGAGGAGTGACGACATGACCATCAACGCACTGCGGTCGCGGAGCCCGGCGAGTTCGTGGGTGAGATCGGCCGTGGCCGTCGCCGGGGCGGCCGTCACGGCCCTGGCGATGTCCGGCACGGCCTGGAGCGCACCCGAGCCGCAGGCGCAGCCGTACCAACAGCCACATGCGCCCCTACAGCCCCAGGAGAATCCACAATCACAGGTGTATCCACAGCCACAGATGGCCGGGCTCACCGACGAACTGGGTGAGTACCCGGACGGCGAGGCCGGCTCGATGACGGGGCTGTGGACCGGCAGTTCGTTCGTCACCATGAAACGCGGAACGACGGATGTGACCGTCGGGTACACGATGCGCAGCGACTTCTGGTTCCAGATCGACGCCCAGGGCCAGGTGTCCGGCCACGCGTACGCGGTGTATCAGCCGACGTTCGACGCGTCGGGCCTGGACGCCAAGATCAGCGTCGTGAAGAACTACACCAGCGGGATGCTCGGGATGCTCCCGGGCGGCCAGCTCGGCATGGTTTCCGGGCTGATCAACGCGGCCAAGGAGGCCGGAAAGACCGGCATCGCCGGCATCGTCGGTGTCAAGGGCAAGTACGAGGACCCGCAACCGGTGCGGTCCGGCGAGATCACCGGCTATGTGGACGATGCGACGAACTCGATCCACATCGAATGGGTCGATGCCGGTCAGGCTAGCAGCATCCCGCTGTCCGTGTCGCTGGCCTACATCGACGAGAACGTGCCGGTCACCGATCAGGAGCTGGACGTGTGGACGCCGTGGCAGGAACCGGCGGTGATCAGCGAAGGTTCCCAGGGCTGGCTGGCGGTGTCCGACACGAGTGAGCAGAGCGAAGGTGACTCGGGCGACGGCGACTCGGAGGAGGACGGCGACTCCGGCCAGGAGGCGACGAGCTCGGTGACGCAGTTCTGGACCGCCCAGCGGGTCGGGTCGATCGACGGGTAGCGCACGTCCCGATGCCCGTGACCGCCGAGAGCATCGACCGGACATGGGCATCATCGGTGCCAATGTTCATGACGTGGTGCGGCGGCGGAAGAGGCGGCCCGAGATCGGCATGACCAGCACGAGGATGCCGACGCACCACGCGATGGCCAGCCACGCGCTGTTACCGATCGGTGTGCCCGTGAGGAGGCCGCGGACCGTCTCGATGATCGGCGTGACGGGCTGGTGTTCGGCGAAGCCGTGCAGCACGCTTGGCATCGTTTCGGGCGGCACGAAGGCGCTGCTGACGTACGGCAGGAACAGGACGAAGAAGGTGAATCCGCTCGCCCCATCCGGCGTCTTGGCGATCAATCCGAACAGTACGGACACCCACGTCATCATGAGAACGAACAGCGTGATCGCGCCGATCGCGGCGGCCCATTCCAGCACGGATGCCGTTGGCCGGAAACCGATGAGCAGCGCCACACCGACGACGAGTGCGGTGGCGAACAGGTTGCGCGCCAGGCTGGCAACGACGTGGCCGAGCACGACGATCCAGTTCCCGATTGGCAGCGAGCGGAACCGGTCGATGACGCCGGTGGACATGTCGTTGGTGACGTTGATGGCCGTGATGGCGGCGCCGAATCCCGCGGTGAGAAGGATGACGCCGGGCACCACGTAGTCGACGTAGGCAACGGGTGCGACGTGTTCGATTCCGCCTTCGATGGCGCCGCCGAACACGTAAACGAACATCAGCATCAGCATGATGGGCAGCGCAACGCTCGTGATCATCGAATCCGGACTGCGCAGCGTGTGCCGGAGTCCACGGGTGATGAGGACGAGGGCGTCGCTGGCGAGCCAGCGTGCGCCCGTTCCGGGCCGGGAGCCTGCACGGGCGTTCTCCGGCCGGGTGTCGTGCGTGTCGTGATGGATCAGGGTCGCGTTCATGCGGCGTCGGCTCCTTCCGTGGCGACGGCGCGAGCGGTGGTGCGGGTGCCGTCGCCGTCGGGACGGGCCTGTCCGGTGAGGTCGAAGAACACGTCGTCCAGGGTCGGCCGGGACAGCTGGAGGTCGGTCGCTCGCACCGGCACCTGGCCGAGCGCGTTCAGCACGTCGCGGACCTCATCCGGTCCGCCGACGGCCGTGCTGAGCCGCAGCGCCTCCTCGTCGACATGCAGGTCCTCGACCCCGAGTGCGGTGCGCGCGGCGGCGAGGTCGGCGGTGTGCTCGAAGGACAGTTCCAGGCGCTCGGTACCCACCCGCTGCTTGAGTTCTGCTGCCGTTCCGTCGGCGATGATCCGGCCATGGTCGATGACGGCGACGCGATCGGCGAGCTGGTCGGCCTCTTCGAGGTACTGCGTGGTCAGCAAGATTGTGGTTCCGGAGGCGACGAGTCCGCGGATCACGTCCCACATCGCTTGCCGGCTACGTGGGTCGAGTCCGGTGGTCGGCTCGTCGAGAAAGATCACGGGCGGGTCGGCGATGAGGCTCGCCGCGAGGTCGAGGCGGCGGCGCATGCCGCCGGAGTAGGTCCGCACGGCGCGGTCGGCGGCGTCGACGAGATCGAACTGGTGCAGCAGCGTGTCGGCTCGTGCCCGTGCGGCCGCCTTGCCCAGGTGGTAGAGCCGGCCGATCATGACGAGGTTCTCACGCCCGGTCAGGACCTCGTCGACCGTGGCGTACTGCCCGGTGATGCCCATGACACGGCGCACCTCGTCGGGCTCGCACGCCACGTCGTAGCCGGAGATGGTCGCCTCTCCCCCGTCGAAGGGAAGCAAGGTGCTCAGGATGCGCACCGTCGTGGTCTTGCCCGCGCCGTTGGGACCGAGCAGGGCGAGCATGGTGCCCGTGTCGACGTCCAGATCGACGCCGTCGAGGACGGCGCTGTCTTTGAAGGATTTTCGCAGGCCGCTGGCGTGTATCGCGGCCTGGCGGGTGGGTTTCACCGTGGCCATCCCCTCACGTATGACTGTGTTCTCCATAAACTGTATGCAGTGTATACCAATGTGTTTATGATATACACAGTTTCGAGGCGGCAGTCAATCGAACGAGGCGAGCAGACGGTATGTGCACAGATCAGCCGGCCAACCGCAGCCCTGCCCGGACGCTCGAACTGCTCTGGGACACGGTCACTCCGCCCAGCCGTGGCCCCAAGCCTTCGCTGAGCGTGGCGAAAATCGTGCAGACCGCGGTCGAGATCGCCGACGCCGAGGGCCTGACGGCGGTGTCCATGCGGCGCGTCGCCGACGAGCTGGGATTCACCCCCATGTCGCTGTACCGGTACGTGCCCAGCAAGGACGATCTCCTGGAACTGATGCAGGACGCCGCAGCCGCCTTGCCGCCCGGCGTGACGCTCGCCGACATGCCGGGCGGCTGGCGCGAGGGAACCCGGTGGTGGGCGCGGCAGACACTGGCGATGTTCCGCCACCATCCGTGGTTCCTGGATATACCCCTGAGCAGGCCACCCATGGGTCCGAACCACGTGCGGTGGATGGAGAGCTTCCTCGGTGCCTACGCGGACACCGGCCTGTCGCACGGCGAGATGATGGGCGTGTTGCAGCTGGTCAGCACCTACACGTTGAGCGCCGGCCGGATCGAGCTGAACCTGACCCAGGCGTCGTCACAGACCGGCGTGGCGCCGGACGAGTGGGACCCGATCTACGGGCAGCTACTCGCCAAGGTGATCGATCCCGCCGAGCTTCCCATGCTCGCACGCACGCTGCGCTCGGGCGTCTTCGACACGGAAGGCACGGATCCCGCCGACGACGTCGAATTCGGCTTGGAGATCATTCTGGATGGTGTGGAGGCACTCATCCGGCGCCGCCAGGACGATTGACGTGGCGTTCGTGCAGGCGGTCCCGTCTGTGCAGACGGCCGCACCTGCGCGGGCGGCCCCATCGGTGCGGGCGGCGGCCCCGTCTGTGCAGGTGGCCGCACTGGTCACTCGCCTCGCGGGTGGAAACCCGGTTTTTGCTCGACGAACGTCACGCTGTTGCCGTCCGGGTCAAGCACCGTGCCGAACGTGACCTTGTCGGACGTCGTCTCGTCGTACTGCAGGTCGATGCCCGCGGCGGCCAGCCGCCGTTGGGTGGCGGCGATGTCGGGGACGTGCAGCGTTACCATGCTGCCGCCGGCTCGCTCGCGGTCGTAGATCAGCTGGATCGTGCCGGCCGGCCCGAGATACCAGTCGGCGAGGCCGGCCATCGGGCGCGCGCTCTCTCGCTGGCCGATGACCGTGCTCAGCCACTCGATCGAGGTCTCCATGTCGCTGGTGGCGAGGCCGGCCAGTACGCCGGAGATCGTGGCGCCGGGTGTTTCGACAGGCATCCGGAGTCCTTCCCTTCGGGTTCTCGACGGTGCATGGTTTCTGCACGTATGGACTCGACCCGGGTTCCGGACTCATCGGTGAGATGACACGCCACTTGTTGGGTCTGCGGAACGTCCAGAGCCCTGGATGCGTGCCTGAACGTTCCACAGACCCAACAAGTGCGTATGGACGCGGTGACGTGGCCCCTCTACTTGAGGACGCCGCCGGTCAGGCCGGCTTGGACCTGCTTCTGGAACAGGATGTACACGATCAGCACCGGCAGCAGGGCGATGACCAGACCGGCGAACAATGCGGTCCAATCCGCGCGAAAGCCCGTGTTCGCGGCCAGGGTCCCGAGTCCTTGGGCCAGTACCCGTTTGTCCCCGTCCTGCATGATCACCAGCGGGAGGACGTACTGGTTCCAGTGGCCCAGGAAGTTGAACAGCGCCAGGCTCACGATTCCCGGCTTGGCCATCGGGAGCATGATCGTGAAGAACAGCCGGAAGTGCGAACAGCCGTCCATGATCGCCGCCTCGGAGACGGAGCTGGGCAACGTGCGGAAGAACGCCGTGAGGAAGAACACCGTAAACGGCATCGAGAACGCGACGTACACCAGTGCCAAGCTCAGGTAGCTGTTCAGCCCGAGCATCGGCCCGATGAGCGGCAGCTCCCCGGTCTCGCGGACCACGAAGAACATCGGCACCAGGGCGAGGAACACGGGCAGCACGAGCCCGGCGACGAACACGTAGTAGACCAGCCGGTTGCCCGGGAAGTCGTACCGGGCGAGCACGTAGGCGCCCATGGATCCGAACAGCATGGTCAGGGTCAGCGACATGGAGATGACGATGATGCTGTTGAGGAAGTACTGCCCGATGTTGGCCGCCGACCATGCCCGGGCGAAGTTGTCCCACTCCAGTCCGCTGGGCAGGCCCATCGGGTCGGTGCGGAACTCGCCGTTGGTCTTGAACGACGACAGCATCGCCCACAGCAGCGGCAGTGTCGTGACCAGGGCCCAGAACAGCAGGAACCCGCCGTTCAGGAAGCTGATGGCCCGCTCGCCCGGGCCGACCCCCGGCGTCCGTCGCCGCGGGCTGACCGGCCTCGGCGGCTGGCCGTTGCCATCGGGTTCGTGGTCGTGCGTCATGGTTGTCGTCGTGCTCATGCCAGCTCCACCCGCTCTCGTCGCATGATCCGCATGAACAGCACGGCGATGGTCATGGTCAGGACGAGCATCAACACACCAATGGAGGACGCGTAGCCGAAGTCATTGTTACTGAATGCCTCCCGGTAGATCGCCACGCCGAGGACGTCACCGGCACCGTCGACGCCGCCGTGCACGCCGAGCATGATGTGCACGAAGGCGAAACCGTCCATCGCCTGGATCGCCATGTACACCCAGCCGACCTGCACGGTGTCCCAGACCAGCGGCAGCGTGACCCTGCGGAACGTGGTGAATCGGGTGGAGCCGTCCAGCAGCGCGGCCTCGTAGATTTCCTTGGGGATCGACTGCATCGCGGCGGAAAACAGCACGACATAGAAGCCGACGAACGACCACGTCATCACGAGGAGGACGATCCAGATGAGATAGGAGGGTTCGCCCAGCCACAGCTGGGTCAAACCGTCCAGGCCGATGAAGCTGAAGAGGCTGTTGAGGATCCCGCCGGCCGACTCGGGCGCGAACACGTACTTGAATACGATGCCGACGATCACCACGGAGAGCACCTGCGGGAAGAAGTACACGATCCGGTAGATCGACGAGCCTCGCACGCCCTGGACGGCCACTCCCCGACGCTTGCCCCCGACGTTGAGCATCGAGGCGAAGAACAGGCCGAGCAGGAGCGTCAGCACCGGCGCGAAGACCAGCAGGATCAAGTTGTTGCGCAGCGCCGTCCAGATCTGATCGTCGTTCCACAACTCTACATAGTTGTCGAATCCGATGACGTTGAAATCCGTCGTCAGGCCACTCCAGTCAGTAAACGAGATGTAGATGGCCTGGATGTACGGCGAGAGCATGTACAACGCGTAGATCCCGACCGGTGGGAGCAGGAACGTCAGGATGAACGGGTACATGCCGCGCTTCATCGGTGAGCGCGACCGTGTTCGCTGGGTGCGCTGGCGCCGCGTCTCCTCGGCCGGCGCGGCGCCAGCGGGTTCGGTCAGGGTCATCGTCGGCCTTTACAGTTCCCGGTTTTGCTTGAGCAGGGAGTCGTCCTCGCGGATCTCTGCCGCGACCGCCTCACATTCGTCGACCCACTCGTCGACGGTGGCGTCGCCGCGCAGCAGCTTGCCGGTCGCCTGATCGATGCCGGGGTTCTCCATCTCCTTGTACCAGGTCGGATAGAACCAGTTCACGATGTTGTCCCCGGCGGCGTTGAGGGCCTCTTGCGCCGAGGACAACCCCGGCGCCAATTCGACGCCGTCCGCTGCGCCGATGACCGAGGTCAGGCTCGTCACCATCTCGGTGAACCCGCGTGCACCCTCTTGCGAGAGCATCGCGCGCATGTACTCCATCCCGGTGCGCGGATTGTTCGCATCGGCCGGGATGATGTACGGCTCGCCAGCCGTCGCCCGGATCGTTTCCAGCGGCATGACCGAGTCCTCGGACAGCAGCGGCTCCGGCATGACGGCCAGCTCGAACGAGGGGTCCTCGGCGATAGCATCGGCCTCCTCGTTCTCGATCCAGGAGCCCGACGGGCAGAACACCGCCTCTCCCCTGGCCCACAGCCCTTGGGCGTCGCGGTACTCCATGCCTTCGACGCCGTCGAGGAAGTAGCCGCCCTCGTGCAGGGAGCGTATGGCGCTCGCGGCTTCCCGCACGGCCTCGTGACCCCAGGCGCCCTCTTCCAGGTTGTCGATGGCGACAAGCACTTCAGGTCCGGCGAGCTTGGCAGCCATGGTGAGCAGCGGCCAGTTCATGTATCGGGGCGCGGTGACGCCCTGATACACCCACGGCGCGATGCCGGCGTCGGCGATCTCGGCGCACAGGTCGAGCATCTCGTCCCACGTGGTGGGTACCGACCAGCCGTTCTCGTCCATGAGGGTCTTGTTGTACCAGATCCCGAACACGGTGAACGTGTAGTTGAGGATGTACGGCTTGCCGTCGAACGTGCCGCTCTCGATGGTTCCCGCACGCAGCGTGTCGCGCACGGGGACCTCGGGATCGTCCCAGCTCGGTGCATCGAACAGCTCGGTGAGGTCGTGCAGTAGCCCGTCCGCCACCAGCTGCCCGGGGTCCATCTGGCCGTCGCCGGAGTTGTTGATGAAGTCCGGGGGATCCTCGGCGGCGAACCGGGTTTGCAGCTCGCCGGCGATATCGACGGCGGCGTTGTGGTCGATCTCCACGTCGGGCCAGCGCTCGGAGAAGATCGGCTGGTGGATGTCGGTGGCGTACGCGTCGCCGAAGCCGCCGTCGAAGATGTGGATCTCAACGGGCTCCTCGGGGTCGATGCCCAGCGGGTTCTCTTCGCTCCGTTCTTCGGGAGCCTCGGCGGTGTCGCCGCTGTCATCGTCGTCGTCATCGCTGCCGCCGATCGCGCACGAGGACAGCGCGACGCTGCCGGATCCGATCGCGATTCCGCCGGCGGCGATCTGCTGCAAGAACTTGCGCCGGGACGACGTACCCGACGGTGTCCTCCCTGTGATGCTGCTCGCCATGTCTATCTCCTTCTCGGGTGTCTGGGATGGATGAGAGGGCCGTGCCAGGGTGCGAAGGGACGGAGAGCGGGTCTCTCACCCACCACCGCGCCGGATGCGGCCCTCGTATCGCTTGAGTAGGGCGTCGTTGTGGGCATCTCCTTCGGGAACGTTCGAGGAGAGGTAGACAGGAGGTGTCTCGCCGGCGTCGAGGAGCCGGCGTACCACCTCTGCCGTGAGGAACTGTGCGAGAAGTGCCGACGTGATCGTGGATACCGCGCAGACGGCTCCCCCGCCTGGAAGCGGGAGCACGGCATCGCCGAACGGGCCGGCGTTGTCGAGGACGACGTCGGCAATCTCTCCGAGCTTGTCACCGGAAGGGTGACGTGACTCGACCTGCTCGCTGTGTTCGAGCGAGGTGATGGCGATCAGCGGATGGCCGCGTTCCTTGGCCAGTTCCGCCAGCCCGACGATGCTGCCGTTGATGCCCGAGTTCGACGCGATGATGAACACGTCGGCGGGATCAACGGGAGTGGCATCGTAGAGTCGCTGCGCGAGGCCGGGATCGCGCTCGACTCGTGGATCGGCCAGCATCGTCGGCGATTCCCCGTTCTCGATGACGAGGTCGCGCAGGGCGATGCGGTTGGTGGGGATCAGCCCTCCAGCCCGTCCGGCGATCTCCATGGCGATCGCCTGGGAGTGGCCGGTGCCGAACGCCTGGACGACGCCGCCTCGGCGGATGGCATCGGCAACGATGTCCGCGGCCTCGGCGATGTTGCCTCGTTGCGTGGCTGCCACCCGGTCGATGGCGTCGTGCGCTCGTGCGAGAAACGCGTCGGCGCTCACCGGTGGTGTCGGCTCACCATCGGCCTGCTCCCCCTGCCCGCTGGTCATATCGCTATTCACGTCCATTCCGGTCGCGGTGTCGTCGGCGGCATCGTCCGGGTCGTCGGACTGCGCCCGCCGGGTGCCCCGTGTGTTGCCGGGCTCCATCCTGCCAGTACTGTTCACGTTCTTTCCAGTTTTGTCTAGCCGTTCGTTATTCGCCTGATATCGACTTTCGATATCGGCGTCGGACGTCTATCATCGCGTGCTCGTGGCGTGCTAACCCCCCGCTTTCTTCACCCGTGGTCCTTTCCGGTGACCACTGACCGCGTCGGCCGTCACCTTCAATGCGGAAATCGTCTGCTCGTGGCGGCGCTGGGCCACGGCAACATAGACGAGATCGAGCACGATGATCTGCGGCAGCCGGGATGCCATGGGCGCCGGCCGGAATGTGGTCTCGTGCGTCGCCGTAGTCAGCAGGATGTCGGCTACCTCGGCCAGCGGTGCATCGGGAACGTTGGTGACGGCGACGGTGGTCGCGCCGCTGCTGGCCGCGACCGAGAGCATCTCAAGCGTCTCGTGGGTCGCTCCGGAATGCGACACGCCGATGGCAACGTCGCCCGGCTTGAGGAGGACCGAACTGGTCAGGCCCGAGTGAACGTCGCCCCAGGCCCACGTCGGCACCCCGATCCGGTGCAAGCTCAGCTGCATCTTGCCAGCCACGAGCGCGCTGCTGCCCATTCCGTAGACTTCCACGCGCCGGGCGTGGTCAATCGCCTCGGCAGCGCGGGACACCGCGTCGAGGTCGAGCTGGTTGACGGTCTCCTGGACCGCCCTGATCTCGGCCGTGGCGATCAGGTTCGCGACGCGGTCGAGCGAGTCGGTGGGGTCGATCTCGCGTCCGATGTCGATCTCCCAGCCAGCGACCGACGACGATCGGCCGGTCTCTTCGGCCATGGCCAGCCGCAGGTCGGCGTAGCCCGGAAGGCCGAGAGCGCGGCAGAAGCGGGTCACGGTGGCGGGCGAGGTGCCGCTGCGCTCTGCGGTTTCGAGGATCGTCGAGCGGGCGACCGCAGCCGGAGCCGACATGACCTGCTCCCCCACCTTCTGCAGCGCGGTCGGCAGGTTCGGCAGCAGGGCTCTCGTACGCGCCAGTACGGCGTCGCCGGTCAAGCGCTCGCCGGACGCTTGCTGGTCGATTGCTTCTCCTTCGGGAGAGAGTGCGGGCTCGGTCACGGCTCGGCTCCCCTTTTCGTTCGACATCCCTCCGTGCACCATGGATTCACACGGTAGACGGACGCTGTCGGCCGCATCGATACTCTCTCCACAGGCTGCTGAATTTGAGTTTCACGAATGGCGCTAGGCGGTAGTGTTGTGAAAACTATTTCTGTCGCGCTCGTGTGTGTCAAGCCCTTACGGCGACGTTGCGCAAGCGTGACATTCTGGCGATGCGGCTGAGACGGGAAGGGTTGGCACGTGAGCATACCGGCGACGCTTGTCATGGGGCTGGACATCGGGGGCACCTCGACGCGTGCCCTGGTCGTGGACATGGACGGGAACAGAGTTGGCATGGGTCGCGGCCCGGGCGCGAACCTCACCTCACATGCCCTGGACTCCGCGCTCGCCGGGATCGCGCAGGCACTGCGCAACGCGCTGGAACGTGTCGACGATCCTGGGGCCGTGCGGCATGCCGTGGTGGGGACCGCAGGCATGGCGAACCTGGCCGTTCCCGAGGTGGCCGAGGCCTTCGCCCGCACCTGGCGCAATGCCGGCCTCGAGTGCGGTTACGACGTCGTGGGTGACGTCAGCGTGGCCTTCACCGCCGGTACCGCCGAGCCTGCCGGCACCCTTCTGCTCAGCGGGACGGGGGCGAGCGCGATCCGTTTCGATAACCGCAACCCCAGCCACGCCGTGGACGGGCACGGATGGCTGCTCGGTGACCTGGGTTCGGGATTCTGGCTGGGCCGGGAGGCGGTGCGCGCCACCCTGGCCGCGCTGGACCGCCGGGAGGAGCCGGGCCCGCTCGGACAGGACGTGCTACGTGCCCTGCTCGGCCCGGAGTCGCACGGGGAACCTTCCGCGGACATCAACGGCGACGCCGACAGAAAGGCGGAGGTGGGCGGGCAACACGACCTCCGGTCGGAGCTGATCATGGCGGTGCATCAGCGCCCGCCGGTGGCGCTGTCCGAGCTCGCTCCCCTCGTCACCGCGGCGGTAGCGGACGATCCCGAGGCCAAACGGATCGTCACCGAAGCTGCCGAGCACCTCATGGCAGCGGTCACGACCGTACGCGCGCCCGGCGACGGCACGCCGCTGGTGTTGGCCGGATCGCTGCTCGCCGCGGCCACTCCGGTGCGCGACCTGGTGGAGCCGCGGCTGCGGGAGCTGTGGCCGGACCCGCCGATCATCGTCGCCCGGGACGCGGTGGGAGGGGCCGCGTGGCTGGCCGCGGGCAGGCTGATCGGCTTGGACACGGCGGACGGCGCCAAGCTGCACGCCCGGCTCATGCATTCTGCCGGCGGAGACGACGTGGATCGCTGAGCCAGCTCACTCCCCGGTGGCAGAAGACACTGATATTCTCCGGCCTCATGACATACGAACAGCCATCTCACCAGCCAGAACAGCCCGGCTCCGGAGGCTCGGACCAACAGCCGAACTTCTTCGCCCGCCTGTTCGACTTCCGGTTCAACGCCTACGTGACGCCGACGATCATCTCCGTCCTGTACGTACTCGGGATGATCGGCATCGCCATCGGGTACCTTTCGTACGTGGTCTTGGCGTTCAACGTCAATGCCGGCTTCGGCATCCTCGTCCTGCTCATCCTCGGCCCGCTCGGTGCCTTGCTGGCCCTGATCTGGCTCCGGGTGACACTCGAGTTCTACCTCGCCCTGGTCCGGCTGTCCGGTGACTTCCGCCAGTGGCGGGACGAATGGCGCCAGCAGGCCAGCCGCTAGGGGATCCTGGAGGATTCAGCGCCGGTACCGAGGAGGCGCGCTGTGGGGCGCCAGCACTGTCGCAGGGCTGGCACCCCACAGCTCATGTCGATCAGCTCGGTGATCAGCGATCGAGGCCGGGGACCGGGAAGCGTCCCGTCAGCTCGTTGACCTCGCCACGCACCTGGTCGATCGCCTTGTCCAGGGTGTCGCTCTCTTCCGTGGCCAGCGCCCCGACCACCTGATCGATCCAGCGCGCGACCTCGCGCATCTGCGCCTCGGTCATGCCACGGCTGGTGAGGGCGGCGGTGCCGAGGCGCATACCCGAGGGGTCGAACGGCTTGCGCGGATCGTAGGGCACGGTGTTGTAGTTCGTCTCCAGCCCCGCCCGGTCGAGCGCCTTGGCCAGCGGCTTGCCGGTGACGCCCTTGGACGTGACGTCCATGAGCAGCAGGTGGTTGTCGGTACCGCCGGAAGACAGTTCGAATCCGCGGGCCTGCAGCTCGTCAGCGAGCGCCTGGGCATTGCGGACGATCTGGTGAGCGTACTCGGAGAACTCCGGTGTCGCGGCCTCGGCCAGCGCGACGGCGATCCCGGCCGTCGTGTGATTGTGCGGGCCTCCTTGCAGGCCGGGAAAGACCGCCTTGTCGATGGCCTTGGCGTACTGCTCGCTGGCCAGGATCATCGCGCCGCGTGGGCCACGCAGTGTCTTGTGCGTCGTCGTCGTGATGATGTCGGCATATCCGACCGGCGACGGGTGTGCACCTCCGGCGACGAGGCCGGCGATGTGCGCGATGTCGGCGACGAGGACCGCGCCGACCTCCTGGGCGATCTCGGCGAACGCCGGGAAATCGATGGTGCGCGGAATCGCGGTACCACCGCAGAAGATCAACGTGGGGCGCTCCCGCAACGCGAGCTCGCGTACCTCGTCCATGTCGATGCGGCCGTTATCCCGCCGGACGTTGTAGTGGACCGCGTTGAACCAGGTCCCGGTCGCCGAAACGGACCAGCCGTGGGTCAGATGCCCACCCATCGGCAGCGCCATTCCCATGACGGTGTCACCCGGCTTGGCGGTGGCCAGATACACGGCGAGGTTGGCCGGAGACCCCGAATACGGCTGCACGTTGGCGTGATCGGTGCCGAACAGTGCCTTGGCGCGGTCGATGGCCACTGTCTCGATCTGGTCGATGACCTGCTGGCCCTCGTAGTAGCGGCGCCCCGCGTACCCCTCGGAGTACTTGTTGGTCAGCACCGTCCCGCTGGCTTCCAGCACGGCAGCCGAGACGTAGTTCTCCGAGGCGATGAGCTTGAGCGTGTCTCGCTGGCGGGCCTCTTCGGCATTGACCAGCTCGGCGATCTGCGGATCGGTACTACGCAGTGCTTCGGGGTTTGTGGTCATGGCGGGTGGCCACATCCTTTCTGCAGTCTGCAGTCGGTTGCCGGAAGTACCCAGGCGCGCGGTACGTCCGCTGTCAGCTCCCTGGTGGTCAGTTCCACCTCGGCCGCGAAGCGTCACGGCCGAATACGCCAGTCGCCACGTCTTCACCATAGCCGTAACCGTTCCGCGGCGGGAGTGCGGCTCCAAGCGGCTGCCATGTGAGCAGGGCACGTGCGGTGCGAGGGCGTAGGCTGCAGGCGTGGGTTCCATGCGTCCGCAACCGCCGCACCCGTACTTCGACCATCCGGGGCCGCTGGCACTCGCGCACCGGGGGTTCTCCCGCGAGGGGCTGGAGAACAGCATGCGGGCCTTCGCCGCGGCCGTCGACGCCGGTTACCGCTATGTGGAGACGGATGTGCACGCCACCTCCGACGGCGTCGTGGTCGCATTCCACGACGCCACGCTCGACCGGGTCACCGACCGGCGGGGTGAGATCGCGCGGATGCCGTGGTCGCAGGTGCGCCGGGCGCGGATCGGCGGGGTGGAGCCGGTTCCCACGCTGGAGGACGTGCTCGGCACCTGGCCCGAGCTGCGGGTGAACATCGACGTCAAGGCGGCCTCGGCGGTGGGGCCGACGGTGCGCGCCATCGAACGTACCGGGGCTCACGGCCGCGTGTGCATCGCTTCCTTCTCCGATTCCCGTCGCCGGGCCGTGCTGCGCGGGCTCTCGCGCAAGGTGGCGACGTCTGCCGGTCGGTCGATAGTGTCCGGCTTCGTGTTCGCCTCGCGCGTGGGGCTTGCCGCGCGGATGCGCGCATGGCTCGCCGAGATCCACTGCTTGCAGGTGCCCGTGCGGATGGGGTCCGTGCAGCTTGTCACGCAGAAGACGGTCGCCGACGCGCACGCCGCTGGCCGGCAGGTGCACGTGTGGACGGTGAACCATGCGCCGGAGATGCATCGCCTGCTCGATCTCGGCGTGGACGGGATCCTGACCGACCGTGCGGACATCCTGCGCGATGTCCTCCGCACCCGTGGCTCGTGGAGCACGTGATCCTCCTGGCTAGCGCCGGAGGCGTGTCGGGCTATCCGTTGAACCAGGCGCTGCGGCGGATCTCCTTCATGGCACCACGCCGGGTGGACGGCTCGAGGCGGTGGATGTAGACGATGCCGTCCAGATGGTCGACCTCGTGGAGCAAGCACCGGGCGAGCTCGCCCTCACCTTCGACGCGGATGGGCTCGCCGTCCGCATCGACGCCTTCGACGGCGGCATACGCGGCACGCTGGGTGGGAAACCACAGCCCCGGCACGGAGAGGCATCCTTCCTCCCCGCCTTGTTCGCCCGAGGTCTTGACCAGGACCGGGTTGAAGATGACGCCACGCTCGCCCTCGATGCCGTAGGAGAAGGCACGGTACGGCACCCCGATCTGTGGTGCCGCGACTCCCGCCCGGCCCGGAACGTCCAGGGTGTCGAGCAGGTCCTCAGCTAGCGCGTGGCTCCACTCCCCGAACTCCTTGACCTCGTCGGTCACCGTGCGCAGGACCGGATCGCCATACAGGCGGATCTCACGGACCGTCAACGTCGCTCAACTCCAGATGTCTTTCTCGGACGTACCCAGCCGGTACGTGTCAGTGGTCAGCCTTTCCTCGCGAGCCGCGCCCACCTTAACCCAGCATCGGGCAGCGCACGGATCGCTGTCGCGATAGCATAGAACGGTGGGGAGGGGGTAGTAGACAAGGACCATGTGTGACCGGAATCACTCGTGCTCGCATCGCGGCGGCGCGCCGATTCCGGAACACTGGCCTCGCCTCATCCGTTATTTCATTGCGGTACTAGTACACGACACAACGTCCAGGGGTGTGCACACCCCAGAAGGGTCTTTCACATGTCTGAGCGTTCTACCCTGCGTGGCTCCCGCCTCGGCGCCCGGAGCTACGAGGACGAGCGCGGCGTCGAGTTCGCTGAACGTCAGGTCATCCCGTATGCGTGCCCGGCGGGTCACGAGTTCGAGGTGACCTTCTCCACCGAGGCCGACGTCCCGACGCTCTGGGATTGCCCGCGATGCGGTACCGAGGCGTTGCAGCAGTCCGGTGAGAAGCCCGACGACAAGCAGCTCAAGCCGGCTCGGACGCACTGGGACATGTTGCTCGAACGGCGGTCCATGGAAGATCTCGAAGCCCTGCTTAACGAGCGGCTCGAGCTCCTCCGCGCCGGTTTGCTGCCTGGTGCGGCGCATCTGGCCCAGAACAACCGCGAGCGCAAGAAGTCCGCATAGCGGCTCCTCCAGGGCATCGCGGACTTCACAAAGGTTCCTCAAGGACTCAGCGGGGCTCTCGCCCCGGGAGTTACCCCCCGTCGGGTTCCCCGGGGTCCCGGCTGTTCGGGTCGCGAACTTGCCGCCAGCTATTCGTGGTGCCCGTTGCCCCGCCGGTATCGCTCTCGTCGACCACCTCGCCTTCGATGACGGTGCCATCGGGAGAGGCGCCCGCGCGGGGCCGGGCCGGGAATGTGCGCAGGGCCGCTGCCGCAAGGCGGCGGCCCACGTTTGTGCGTACCGGCGGCAACAGGAGCAACAGCGCCGCCGCGTCGGTGACGAAGCCGGGAAGCACCAGCACCGTGCCGGCGAGCAGCGTGACGCCCGCGTCGGCGATGCGATCCTCGGGTCGTGCTTCGTCCGACGACGAGATGGTCCCCGTGTGGTCGTACGGCCGGGTGGCGGGGTCGGCTTCGGCCATGGCCGACCGCAACGATCTCCATGCCCGGAAGCCGGCGCGTCGCATGAGCCACAGGCCGATGGCGCTGGTGGCCAGTGCCGCGAGAACCGCGTACCCGAAGCCGATCACGTTGGCCACGAACACGAAGAAAACGATCTCCACGACGGCACCGAGGAAGGGGCCGAAGGCTCCGAATCTGCGACGACGCGGACGATATATGCTCTGACCGTAGGTCATCAGCGTCTCCTCTTGCTTGCCAGCGGCTGCAGTCTGGCTCTCAGCTGCGCCAGCCTGTGCTCGATTCCCCACCGCGACACTCGCAGGAGCGCCTCCCGGACGATGTCCGCGCCCATCTTCGACTGCCCCTGCTCTCGCTCGACGAAGGTGATCGGCACTTCGACGACGCGCAAGCCCGCCCGGACGGCGCGCCAGGCGAGGTCGACTTGGAAACAGTACCCCTGTGAAGCGATCGTTTCCAGGTCGAGGTGTTCGAGCGCCGTCGCCGTGAATGCGCGATAGCCGCCCGTGGCATCGCGGATCCTGATGCCCAGTGCCAGGCGCGCGTACAGGTTGGCGCTTCGGGACAGCAGCTCGCGATGCCGGGCCCAGTTGACCACCGATCCTCCCGGCACGTAGCGCGACCCCAGCACGAGGTCGGCATGCCGCAGTGCATTGAGCAGCCGGGGTAACTCCTCGGGCTGGTGCGAGCCGTCGGCGTCCATCTCCACGATGACGTCGTACTGGTGCCGCCGTGCCCAGTCGAATCCCGCGACGTAGGCCGTGCCGAGGCCCCGTTTGCTGGTGCGGTGCATCACGTGCACTCGGGAGTCCAGTTCGCTGAGATGGTCCGCCAGCTCGCCCGTCCCGTCGGGGGAACCGTCGTCGACGACGAGGGCGTGGGCGTCAGGCACCGCCGTGTGCAGGCGGGTGAGCGCCTTTTCCAGGGTAAGGGCCTCGTTGTACGTGGGGATGATGACGAGTACCCCGGTGTGATCGGATCGCACTCGCCTCACGATAATCCCGCGGTGACCGGTTCTGGTGATTCGGTATCTGCTGATCCGGTTTCTGGTGATGCCGTGCTTTCGCCCGCCACGGCGGGCTCGCGACGTCCGGACCTGCCGGCCCGAAACCAGACACCGCATGCGCCGAGGGCGCCGAGCGCGACGGCCACCAGGATCCATTCGGGCCACTCGCCTACGAGCGTCGCGACGGTCATCTCGTCGGACAGCTGCACGTCCCCGACGAGTACATCCTGGGTGAAGATGTCCGTGCGCTGGTTAATCTCGCCGTCCGGGCCGATCACCGCGCTGACACCGGTGAGCGCCGATACGACCACCGTGCGGCCGTGCTCGATCGCGCGCAGGCGGGACTGGGACAGGTGCTGTTCGGTCATCGGCGAGTCGAGGAAGTGCGCGTTGTTGGTCTGCACGGCGATCAACTGGCCGCCGTCGAGGACCGTGTCGCGGACGAGATGGCCGAAACCGACCTCGAAACAGATGGCGACGCCGACGGTACCTGCGTCGGTGTCGAAGACCCCGACCTCGTCACCGCCGACGTGGTCACGTGGCTGGCGCTGCACGGCGTCGGTGATCATCTCGGCGATACCGCGAAACGGGATGTATTCGCCGAACGGCATCGGATGGCGCTTGACGTAGGACTGACCGGGCCCGTCGACGGGATCCCACAGGATGGACGTGTTTTCCACGTTCTGCTCGTCGGCGGTCGGGATGATGGCGCTGACGAGGATGGGAGCGTCGACACGCTGGGCCGCGCGATCGATCGCGTCGCGGGTCGCCTCGTCGCGGAACGGGTTGCGATCCGGGGCGTTCTCGGGCCAGATCACCAGGTCCGGCTGCTTGGCGGCACCGGCCTCGACGTCTCGGGCGAGCTGCTCGGTGGCCTCGACATGATTGTCGGTGACCGCGCGGGCGCGCGAGTTGAAGTCCATGCCCAGCGTGGGCGCGTTTCCCTGCACGGACGCCACGGTGGTGGTGGGCCCGTTCGGTTCCGGCGGGTGCACGGCGAGACCGGCGAGCGCCACGACCACGGCTGCGCCCGCCGCGACAAGCCGGGTGCGTGCCGTAGCGGCCAGCACCGTCCAGGCCAGCAGGGAGCCGCACAGGGCCACTCCGAACGACACCAGGGGCGTGCCACCGAGTGCGGCGAGCCCGGCGAACGAGCCGTCGGCCTGGGAAAACGCGAGGTTCCCCCAGGTCAATCCGCCGTACGGAACGCGGCCCCGCACTGCCTCGATGGCAATCCAGGCACAGGCAATCCACAACGGCCATCCCGGCAACCGCTGAAGGAGAGTCGAAACGATGCCGAGCGGCACGAAGAACAGGGCCTGCACGATCGCGAGGACGAGCCACGGGATCGGGCCGACCTCGAGTCCGGTCCAATACAGCAGCGGAACGAAGAAGCCCAGCCCGAGCATGAAGCCGGAGAGGGCGGCGTGCTTGACCGGCTGGCGGCGAGTGAGCAGCGTGAGCCCGGCGGGTGCGAGTACGGCGAGGAACCACAGGTCGTAGGGCGGGAACGCCAGAACGAGTGCGCCGCCGAGGACAAGCGACATCGCCAACCGCGACACCGGATGCCGGCCCAGCCGGATCAGCGTGCGCTCGTCGCCGGTTGTCTCGTTCCCGTGACTGGACAGGCTGCCCTGGTGGTTCACCGGCGGCTGGTGTTCACGCGTGCCATCCACTCGTGTTCCATTCACTCGTGTCTCGTCTACTGGTGCCGATTCGCTGGTCGTCACGACATGGCAGCGATGGCCGATACCTGCGACGGTACAACGTCTCGGGATCGGTGTGAGTGCCCAGGATTGCAACGAGCGCGCGGCCGGAAACGCGAGGGCGACGCTCGCGAGGGCGACGCTGCGGAGGGACGCGGCCCGGACGCCCTTCGGACCAGGCCGCGGTGCCGCCGGCTGCGACTCGCGGCCCGTTGTCTACTGGGCGGCCGGGCCCGACCTGGTCTCACCCCGTGCCGCTACGGCTCACGTGGCGGGCCAGAAGCGTGAGCGCAGGCCTGGCTGCAAGAGGTGTACCGGCATGGCCGAATTGCCACCTCGACCCCGGTCACGCAACCTACCCGGGACGTGGCTCGTAGCGGTTCGTCCGCTGGTGGACTTGTTGCGACTCTCCTCCAGCGCACGGGGAACTGTCAAGCTCTTAGCGACCTGCGCGAATACCCTGTAGCCGCAGGTCAACCGGGGCCTTCTGGAGGTACATCGATCATGAATTCTTTGCCGGTTATCGGCGTGTCGCCCATGGCGCCCGGACGCCCGTACGATATTGGTGATCGACTCGATGTGATCATGCTAGTCATGAGCCTTGTCATGACCATCGTCACTTCGCCTTCTGTTCGGCATCGTCACTGGGTGTGACGGTGACGCCGAGTCACCAGCGGACGCGGCACGCGCATACCGTTCGGCGAGATCGCGAACGTGTGTGATCAATTCTGCGGGTTCGATGATGTCGAAATCCACACCAATCATGCTGATATTAACGGCGATCTCATTCAGTGAATTCGCGCTCGTATTGAGAACGCACGCACGACCGTCGATATCCACGAGCGTTCCGGCCGCCGCGGGAATGCGCTCGCGAAGTCGTTCGAACGAGCCGTGTAGCAGAATCCTGGCCTGGTGGGTGCGGGGCGCTACCGATACCTGCCGGGCCACGTAGGCGGTGAGATCGGCCGCGGGTGGCTCGCGGTCGCCGAACCGAGCACCCACGGGCACGCACTCGCGGATCCGGTCGATGCGAAACGTGCGCCAGTCCCGTCGATGGCGGTCCCACGCAACGAGGAACCAGCGACGACCCCAGCGCACCAGGCGGTGTGGCTCCACTGCCCGTCTCGTCTCGGTGCCATCGTGGCTGCGATAGGCGAAGCGCACCCGTTCACGGTCACGACAGGCCGCCGCGAGCACGGTCACGATGGCGGCATCCACGGCGGGAGCCGGAGCGTCGAACGGCACCGACATCGTGTAATCCTGCAGCGCTGCGACGCGCCGCCGTAGGCGGTGCGGCAGCACCTGTTCGAGCTTGGCCAGGGCACGCACCGACGATTCCTCGATCCCTTCCACGGCACCGGTCGCCGCGGTGCGCAGGCCTAAGGCGACGGCGACGGCCTCGTCGTCGTCGAGCAGCAGCGGCGGTAGCTCGGCACCGGCTCCCAGCCGGTAACCACCGTGGACGCCTGGCGTCGCGTCGACGGGATATCCCAGCGCACGCAGCTTGTCGATGTCATTGCGGATCGTGCGGGTGCTGACGTCCAGGCGAGCGGCGAGTTCGGTGCCCGACCATTCTCGCCGGACCTGGAGCAAGGAGAGCAGCCGCAGGAGCCGCGCCGACGTTTCCAGCATTCGTCAAGAATGGCAGCAATCAAGGAAGAAAGTCTTCCGCAATTCTCCCTAGCATGCCTGTCATGACCAACACGGCGAGCGCTACCGGCGCCACCCACGAGACCCCGTCCGCCCAGATCCACCCGTTCACCATCGCCATTCCCCAGTCCGATCTCGACGATCTGCACGAGCGCCTGAACCGCACGCGATTCACCCAGGAGCTCCCCGGCGCCGGGTGGGACTACGGCGTGCCGATCGATCACGTACGCAGGTTGGCCGAGTACTGGCGTGATGGTTACGACTGGCGGGCGTGGGAGGCACGGCTCAACGCGTACCCGCAATTCACGACGGAGATCGACGGCCAGAACATCCACTTCCTGCACGTCCGTTCCCCCGAGCCGGACGCGTTCCCGCTCCTGCTCACTCACGGCTGGCCGGGCTCGATCGTCGAGTTTCTGGATGTCATCGAGCCACTCACCGATCCGCGGGCATTCGGCGGCAACCCGTCCACGGCATTTCACCTGGTCATCCCCTCGCTGCCCGGCTTCGCGTTCTCCGGACCGACGACGGAGAAGGGCTGGGACAGCAAACGCATCGCCGCGGCGTGGGCTGAGCTGATGCGGCGGCTCGGCTACGGACGTTACGGCGTCCATGGCAACGATGCCGGCTCCATCATCTCTCCGTGCGTCGGCCGGATCGCCGGAGATTCGATCGCGGGCGTGCACGTCACCCAGATCTTCTCGTTCCCGTCGGGCGATCCGGCCGAGATGGACGGGTTGTCCGACGAGGAGCAGGCGGGCCTGGCCCACCTGCAATGGTTCTGGGAAACGATGGGCGCGTTCAACCAGCTACAGTCCAGCCAGCCGCAGACCCTGGCGCACGCCCTGGCCGATTCGCCAGCGGGTCAGCTGGCGTGGAACGCGCAGCTGTTCGGCGCGGGTGCGGTCAGCGACGACTTCCTGCTCACCAACGTGACGATCTACTGGCTGACTAACACGGCGGCGTCCTCGGCGCGGCTCTATTACGAAGATCGGCATGCCGGTGCCGACGGTTCCGAGCCCACGACCTTCCCGCTCGGGCTGGCCGGTTTCGCCGACGATTTCGTGTCGATGCGCCGGTTCGCCGAGCGGGACCACCACAACATCGTCCAGTGGCACACCTACGACACCGGCGGGCATTACTCGGCGCATCAGGTGCCCGACCTGCTCGTCGCGGACCTGCGCGAGTTCTTCCGGATCTGGCGCTGACCGGATCCACTCGGCTGGCACTGCCCGGTTCTGGCCGGCCGGCGGGACGGGTCAGCTTGGCGCGGCGAAGCGGGAAAGCCTGAACGGGCTCGTGTCGAGCGTGCTGGTTCCGGTGGTGGCGAGCTCCGCCAGCGACTCACCGATCGCTGGAGAGTGCTTGAAGCCGTGTCCCGAGCACGGCGAGGCGATGATCAGCCTGTCGTGCTCGGGATGGCGGTCGATCACGAAGCCCGAATCCGGCGAGACCGTGTACAGGCATGTCACGCTGCGTAGCGCCGCCGGCTGGAGCGCCGGCACGCGGCCGCGCAGGCAGCGTTCGAACGTCTCTGCGGGCTCGGTGGGATCGACCGCGCGCTCGACGCGGTGCGGATCGGTGGTCGCGCCGTAGCCCTCGGTACCGATCTTGACGCCGCCGGACGGGCCGTCGACAGCGGGAATCCCGTAGAAGACGTCCTCCTCCGTGGTGCCGAACTGCCAGATGAACACCGGGCATCGGCCGGGCTCGAACGTGCCGGCCGTCTGCGCGGCACGGTCGAGCGTGAACCAGGACATGAGTTGCCGGTGCACCGTGAAGAGTTCGCCGATCTCGGGTTCGACCAGCTCGCGGATCCACGGCCCGGCGGAGAGGACCACCGTGTCGGCGCCGTAGCTGCCGCGGTCTGTCGTCACGGTTACGCCCGTCGGCGACGGCGTGACGTCGAGCACCTGCTCCTCGCGGCTAACGTGGGCGCCGCGGCGTTCGGCCAGGTCGAGCTGCACCTGAACGGCTGCTTCGGCGCGGACCACACCGGCGCCGGGTTCGTAGTAGCCCACCACGTCGGCGGCCTTGGGTTCGTCGCCGAGCCGGAACTGCGGGAACCGCCGGGCGAGTTCGGCGGCAGGAAGGACCTCGTGGTCGATGCGGTGGCGCTGGGCGAGTTTGAGGGTCGCGGCGAAGAAGTCCTCGGCGCCGTGCATCGCCGGCCCGCCCGAGGCGGGCGCCAGGATCAGGCCACCCACCTGGTCGAAGAGCGAGACGTCGGCCTCGGCTTCGAGCTCGCGCCACAGCTCGTGACTGCGCAGCACGGGCTGCACGTAGGCGTCGCCCTCCCCGACCGCCTGGCGGGTGATCCGGGTATCGCCATGCGTCGATCCCAGGGTGTGCGGCGGTGCGAACTGGTCGATGCCCAAGGTCCGGGCACCCGCGCGCGCCAGGTGGTATGTGGTGGCGCTGCCCATGGCGCCGAGACCGACGACGATCACCTCGTAGTGCTGCATGAACGGCAGGCTACGCAACACTCGGCTCGCCCGGAAAGCGCCCCTGACTCTCCCCGGTCCGGATCGCACGTCCCGAGAGCACGGTCCTGCTGGCGTGATCGTCGACGACGGCGCACGTGTCACATGTCACTGTGAATGATCGTTGATGACCAACGCGGCATGGCGTGATCACCCGAGTGGCGTGACGACCACAAACTTCTCCATCGCAATGAGACCGACTCGTAACTTCTTCCCGAAATATCGAGCTGATACCGTAAGACTTACGTCATGAAGCGCTCGTGCGGGAAGATCCTTCCGCCTCGACGTGCTTCCGGTCGCCAGTCGAGGAGGTCAACGCATGATTGCGGAGTCGAGTGTCCCGGCCGAGAAGGTCCACACCGTATTGAGCGAGCATCTGCTCACCGACGGGTTCAAGCTGGTGCTGGACACCAAGGCCAGCAGTGGCAGCTGGTTGGTGGACGCGCGAGATGGCACGCGCTACCTGGACATGTACACCTTCTTCGCCTCGGCGCCGCTGGGATGCAACCCGCCGGGAATCGTCGACGATCCCGATTTCATGGCGCAGCTCGGCGAGCTCGCGGCCAACAAGCCCGCCAACTCCGATGTCTACACCACCCACCTCGCGGAGTTCACCAAGACGTTCACCCGGGTGCTCGGTGACGCCGCGCTCCCCCACCTGTTCTTCGTCGAAGGCGGGGCACTCGCCGTCGAGAACGCGCTCAAGGCCGCCTTCGACTGGAAGAGCCGGCACAACGAGGCCGCCGGCCGCGACCCGGAACTGGGTGGTCGCATCTTGCACCTCACGCGGGCGTTTCACGGCCGCAGCGGCTACACCATGTCGCTGACAAACACCGAGCCCGGCAAGACGGCACGGTTCCCGGCGTTCGACTGGCCCCGCATCGACGTCCCCGCCATCCGTTTCCCGCTGGCCGAACACCTCGACGACGTCATGGCCGCCGAGGAGCGCGCGCTGAGCCAGGCGCGTGCGGCCTTCGCCGCCCACCCGCACGACATCGCCGCGTTCATCTGCGAGCCCATCCAGGGCGAGGGCGGCGACAACCACATGCGGCCCGAGTTCTTGCGAGCCATGCAGGATCTCGCCCACGAGCACGACGCGCTGTTCATCGTCGACGAGGTGCAGACCGGTGTCGGCCTCACCGGCACGCCGTGGGCCTACCAGCAGTTCGGCCTCTCCCCCGACATCGTCGCGTTCGCCAAGAAGGCCCAGGTCGGTGGGATCATGGCGGGAGGACGTATCGACGAGGTGGCCGACAACGTGTTCGCCGTCTCCGGCCGGATCAACTCCACGTGGGGAGGTGGCCTGGTGGACATGGTGCGCTCCCGCCGACTCCTCGAGATCATCGAGCGGGACGCCGTCATCGAGAGCGTGGGCCCCAAGGGCGAATACTTCCTCACCGCGCTGACGAAGGCGGCCAGCGCAGCCGAACCCGGCGTGATCGGCAACGTCCGCGGACGCGGCCTCATGCTCGCCGCCGACCTGCCCGACCGCGCCACCCGGGATGCCGTGATCGCGGACATGCGCGAGACGGAACATTTGATCGTCTTGCCGAGCGGTCCGCACGCGGTCCGCTTCCGCCCGGCACTGTCCGTGACCCATGATGAGATCGACCACGCCGTGGCCGCGTTCAGCCGGGCCGTGGCCCGCCAGACGTCGTAAGAGGAGTTCCGCCATGACCGACAAGCTCGTGACCTCCATCATCGACGGCAAGCCCGTGGAGGGCACCCGTACCATCACCAGCCCGAACCCGGCGCATCTCGACGACACGGTCGCGGAGATCTCGCTCGCCCAGGCGCAGACGTTCGCCGACGCCGCAGCGTCGGCCAAGCGTGCCCAACCCGGCTGGGCCGCCGTCCCGGCCCCCGTGCGTGGCCGGGCCATCGCCCACATCGGCCGGCTCGTCGAATCCAACGCGGAACGCCTCGCCGCGCTGGTTACCCGGGAGATCGGCAAGCCCTACGTCGAGGCGCTCGGCGAGGTGCGCGAGGTCGTCGATACTTGCGACGTCTTCCTCGGCGAAGGCCGGCGCCTGTACGGGCAGACCGTTCCCAGCGAGATGCCCGACAAGCAGCTGTTCACCTTCCGCAACCCGGTCGGTACCGCCGCGGTGATCACGGCCGGAAACTTCCCCGTCGCCGTTCCGTCGTGGTACATCGTGCCGGCGCTGCTGTGCGGGAACACGGTGGTCTGGAAGCCGGCCGAGTATTCGGCCGCCGTCTCGCGCGCCTTCCACGAGCTCTTCGTCCGGGGTGGTGGCCTGCCGCCCGGAGTGTTCAACGTTGTCTACGCCGAGGGCGCCGACGCCCAGGCCGGCCTGGAGCAGGCCCTGGGTGCCGGAACGGTCGACAAGGTCGGATTCACCGGTTCGCCCGAGGTCGGCCGCGAGATCGGCGCGCTCACCGGCCGGCACCTGCAGACCGCCTGCCTCGAACTCGGTGGCAAGAACCCGCTCGTGGTCACGCCCAGCGCCGATCTCGACCTCGCCGTCGAGGGCGCGCTGTTCTCCGGATTCGGCACCGGCGGGCAGCGGTGCACGTCGCTGGGCACCGCCATCGCGCACGAGTCCCGGCACGCCGAATTCCTCGAGCGCTTCACCGCCGCCGTCGAGAGCGCCACGATCGGCGACCCCACCGGCGACGTCCTGATGGGACCGATGCTGGACGAGAAGTTCGCCCGGCGCTACGAGGAGTTCCTCGGCTGGATCGAGCCGCACCACACCCGGTACGGCACGCCGGGACGGATCACCTCCGAGCAGCCGCGGGACGGATTCGCGGGCGAGGCCGCGGAGGGCCTGTACTATCACCCGGTCATCGTCGACGGCGTCCGCCCGGGCGATCGCCTCTTCGACCAGGAAACGTTCGGGCCGATCGTCGGTGTCACCACGTATCGTGACTTCGACGAGGCCATCGAGCTGGCCAACGCGCCCGGCTACGGCCTGTCCGCGTCCATCTACACCAGCGATCCGGCCGATGCCCTCGCCTTCCGCGAGCGCATCGGGGCCGGCATGGTCAGCGTCAACAACTCGACATCCGGGGCCGAGGTGCACTTGCCGTTCGGTGGCAACGGCAAGTCCGGCAACGGTTCGCGCCTGTCCGGGCTGTGGGTGATCGACCAGTTCACCCGCTGGCAGTCGATGAACTGGGATTACTCCGGCAAGCTGCAGAAGGCTCAGATGGACGTGGCCGAGCTGGTGCCCGACACCGAGTTCCGGCTCAGCACGCCGTGAGCGACCACGAGACCGCGCTCGTCGAGGCGCTGGCCGCTCTGGCGGGAAACGGCACGGCCCTGCCAGAGCGGCCGGTGTCGCCGGCGTCGCAGCTCGATGCCGACGTCCTCTGGCGGATCTTCGACGCGCAGGCCACCAGCCGCCACCTGGATGCGGTGGCCCGGGAGTTGCAGGCGGCCGGGCGCGGCTTCTACACCATCGGATCGTCCGGGCACGAGAGCAACGCCCTCGTCGCCGAGGCGCTGCGTCCCAGCGACCCGGCGCTGCTGCACTATCGCTCCGGCGCCTTCTACCTCGCCCGGGCAGCGCAGGTCGAGGGGACGACGCCGGTCCGGGACGTCCTGCAAGGGCTGATGTGCGCCACCGGCGAGCCGATAGCCGGCGGGCGGCACAAGGTCTTCGGCAACGCCGCGCTCTCGGTCATCCCGCAGACCTCGACCATCGCCTCCCACCTGCCCCGGGCCGTCGGGCTCGCCCTATCCCTGCATCGGGCCCGGCGGCTCGGTGCCGCGGATCGTCAGCCAGGTGTCTCGCCCGCCGGCTCGCATGCCGGCTCGCCGAATAGCTCGCCGGGTACCTCGCCTGCCGTTTCGCCTGCCGAATGGCCGGCCGATGCCCTGGTGGTGTGCTCGTTCGGTGACGCGTCGGTGAACCACTCCACGGCCGCGGGCGCCATCAATGCGGCCATCAACACCGCGTTCCGGGGCCTGCCCGTGCCAGTCCTGTTCGTGTGCGAGGACAACGGGTACGGGATCTCCGTGCCCACACCCGACGGCTGGATCGAGGCCGCCTACGGGAACCGGCCGAACCTGCGGTACCTGGAAGCCGACGGCGCGGACGTTGCAGCCACCATGCAGGCCGCCTCCGACGCTGCCGCGCACGTCCGCAATACCCGGCAGCCGGCCTTCTTGCACTTGCGAACGGTGCGCTTCGGCGGGCACGCCGGCAGCGACGCGGAGATCAGCTACCGCACCCCCTCCCAGGTCGCGGCCGACTACGCCCGGGACCCGATCCTCGGCACGGCACGCCTGCTTGCCGAGCGGGGCGTTCCCGGAGACGAGCTGGTACGGCGCTACCGTGACCGGCGCGCCGTGGTGGATACCACGCTGGCCGGGCTCGGCGAGGTGCGCACGCTCGCCTCGGCGGCCGAGGTGATGGCTCCGCAGGCGCCGCGCACGCCCGAGCGCGTCGCGGCCCGCGCCGTCGAGCTGGCCGGCCTCCCGATCGGCACTTCCGGCACCGGCGAGTACGGGTCCGGCGCCGGCAGTACCGCTCATGAGGCGGGACAACCCGAGCGCACCCTGGCCGAGGCGATCAACGCGACCCTTGCCAGTGCGCTCGAACAGGAGCGCAAGGTCATCCTTTTCGGCGAGGACGTGGGGCGCAAGGGCGGCGTCTACGGCGTGACCCGCGGCCTGCAACGCCGGTTCGGCGCGGCCCGCGTCTTCGACACGCTCCTGGACGAGCAGTCCATTCTCGGCCTGGGCCTGGGGGCCGGTCTGGCCGGGCTGTTGCCGGTCCCCGAGATCCAGTACCTCGCATACCTGCACAACGCCGAAGATCAGCTGCGTGGCGAGGCGGCGTCGCTGTCGTTCTTCTCGCAGGCCCAGTACCGCAACCCGATGGTGGTGCGCATCGCCGGGCTGGCTTACCAGAAGGGCTTCGGAGGCCACTTTCACAACGACAACGCCGTCGGCGTGCTGCGCGACATTCCCGGCGTCGTGGTGGCATGCCCGGCCCGTGCCGACGACGCCGCGGGCATGCTGCGGACCTGCCTTGCCGCGGCCGACGTCGACGGCACCGTGTCGGCATTTCTCGAACCCATCGCCTTATACCACACCCGCGACCTGCACGACGACGGCGACGGCGCGTGGCTGGCCCGGGACACCGGTGCGCACGTGCCCGTGGGCCGGGCCCGGGTCCATGGCGACGGCACCGATCTGACCATCGTGACGTTTGGCAACGGCGTGCCCATGAGCCTGCGCGTGGCGAGCCGGCTGGAGCAGCAGGGCGTCGCCGCCCGGGTGGTGGACCTGCGCTGGCTAGCCCCGCTGCCGGTGGAGGACATCGTCCGCGAGGCACAGGCCAGCGGGCGCGTCGTCGTCGCCGACGAGACCCGGCACTCCGGCGGTGTCGGCGAAGGCGTCGTGACGGCCCTCGTGGAGGCGGGCTTCTCCGGCCCGGTCACGCGCGTGGCCAGCTATGACAGTTTCGTCCCGCTCGGCCGGGCGGCACATCACGTGCTGCTGGGAGAGGATGACATCGAGGCGGCAGCGAACGAGCTTGCCCGGAAAGCCGGAAAGCTGAGGGATTGAAGGTAGCCATGACCGCTCTGAACCCGCTCCAGCTCCTGGGCGTCGACCACCTGCTCGACGACGAGGAGAAGGCGATCCAGGAGACCGTGCGCCGATTCGTCGACGACCAGGTACGCCCGCACGTCGCCGAGTGGTACGAACACGAGCTGGATGCCGACACCGTGCGCCAGCTGGCCCGCGAGGCCGGCAAGCTCGGACTGCTGGGCATGCACCTGGAGGGCTACGGGTGCGCCGGGACCAACGCCGTCTCCTACGGCCTGGCATGTCTGGAGCTGGAAGCCGGAGACTCGGGTGTGCGCAGCCTGGTCTCCGTGCAGGGCTCGCTCGCCATGTTCGCCATCTGGAAGTTCGGTTCGGAGGAGCAGAAACAGCGCTGGCTGCCGGGCATGGCCAGCGGCGAGCTGATCGGCTGTTTCGGCCTGACCGAGCCGGACTTCGGTTCCAATCCGTCCGCGATGCGCACCCGGGCACGGCGTGACGGTTCGGACTGGGTGCTGGACGGCACCAAGATGTGGATCACCAACGGCACGGTCTCCGATGTCGCGATCGTGTGGGCCCAGACCGACGACGGCATCCGGGGCTTCGTCGTGCCCACGGACACGCCCGGCTTCTCGGCCCCGTCGATCTCCAAGAAGCTGTCGCTGCGCGCCTCGGTGACCAGCGAACTGGTGCTCGACGGTGTGCGCCTGCCGGCCGATGCCGTGCTGCCCGAGGCCAGTGGCCTGCGTGGTCCGCTGTCCTGCTTGAACGAGGCCCGGTTCGGGATCGTCTTCGGCGCGGTGGGTGCCGCGCGCGACTGCCTGCACGCGACGCTGGAGTACGCCCGCGACCGCGAGGTGTTCGGCAAGCCGCTGTCGTCGTTCCAGCTCACCCAGGCGAAGCTGGCCGACATGACGCTGGAGCTGCAGAAGGGTTTCCTGCTGGCGATGCACCTCGGCCGGCTCAAAGACGACGAACGCCTGGATCCTCGCCAGGTGAGCATGGGCAAGCTGAACAACGTGCGCGAGGCGCTCGGCATCGCGCGCGAGTGCCGCACCATCCTCGCGGCCAGCGGGATCACGCTGGAGTATCCGGTGCTGCGCCACGCCAACAACCTGGAATCGGTGCTCACCTACGAGGGGACATCAGAGATTCACCAGCTGGTGATCGGCCAGGCCCTCACGGGCGAGTCCGCGTTCGCCTGACGATCGGCTCCGCCCCTGACGAGCGGCCTCGCGATGCGTGCGCGGCAGCAGGTCACCCGTCCTGCGGAGGCGGTTCCATGGTGGGGCGGTTCTCATAGGGCGTCGAGAGCACGATGATGGTGCGGGTGGAGACATTGGCCGAGGAACGGATCCGCGCGAGCAGCTCTTCCAGGCCCACCGGGCGTTCAACGCGGACCTTCAAGATGTAGTTCTCGTCGCCGGCCACCGAGTAACATGCCTCGATCTCGCGAATCTTGGCGAGCCGATCGGGCGAGTCGTCCGGCTCGCTGGGGTCGATCGGCTTGATCGACACGAAGGCCGTCAGCGGAAGCCCCAGCGACTCGTGATCCACCACGGCGGTGTATCCCTTGATGACACCGCGCTCCTCCAGCCTGCGGACCCGCTGGTGCACCGCAGACGTCGACAGACCGGTCGCCTTGCCGAGATCGGTGTAGCTCATCCGGCCGTCTTGCAGGAGCAGCCACACGATCTGTCTATCGAGCTCTTCCACCCGCTCACTGTAGAGGTTATCGAGCCCGGGATGCAGGAAATTCTTCTGGGCATGGCGGAGGATCGTGATCCGACCGTTAGTATCGGGCCCCGTGTGCCGAGGGCAGCACCGCTCCGTGCAGAACGGCATCCACGAGCTGCGACGCGCGATCGTCGGCGTCCGCCGGTTCGGGCCGGCCGTAGAAATGACGGAAGAACGCCTGCTGCAAGCAGGCACCCATCAGCAACGACGCCAGAGCCTCGGGCTCCACGTTGGCTCGTAGGCGGCCCAGATCCTGTTCGGCATGCAGGTACTCGGACAGCGCTCGATTCACCGTTTCCGGACCGCCTCCGTGGTGTTGCGTTCCCTCGCGGTATGTCTCCAGCAGGCGACGCTCGTGAAACATGCCCACCGCCATGGGAAAGGTGCGGTCGTAGAACTCGATGGCCGTGCGGGTGACCTGTTCGAGCGTGTCCCGCACGTCGGTGGTGCCGGCTGCCGAACGTAACCGGTCGAGCACCGCGGCCAGGCCGGGTACGCGCTCGCCGAGGACGGCCATGAAGATCTCGGTCTTGTCGGAAAAATGTTTGTACAGGGCCGCTTCGGAGAAGCCAGCACGCTGGGCAATCTCCTTGGTGGTTGCCCGGGCGATACCGTCGGTGCGCATGATCTCGGCCGCCGCGTCGAGAATTCGCTCGCGTGTACTCACGCCCCGCATCCTACTTGACATGTGAGTGTTCACTAACCATTCTGGTGGGTAAGTATTTACTAACCTCCGAAAGGGTGACCACGATGAAGGTCGTCATGCTCGGCGCAACCGGTGGTACCGGCCGCCTACTCGTCGATCAGGCACTCTCCCGCGGCCACACGGTCACGGCAATCGTCCGCAATCCGGCCAAGCTGGCCGGGCTGGCCGAGCACACGAATCCCCGGTTGCACGTCCTCGAGGGCGACGTCACCGATCCGGACACCCTCTCCGGCGCCATCGGCGGGCACGACGCCGTGATATCGGCGCTCGGGCCGCCGGCCAGGGATCGGTCCACCATCTGCCGCTCCAGCACCAGCGCCGTCATCCGTGCCATGAACACGTCCGGGTTGAGCCGGCTCGTCGTCATCAGCGCCGCCGGAGCGCACACCGACGGTGACGGAATCATCACCCGCACCCTGGTCAAGCCGATCTTGCAACGGGCACTCAAACACGCCTTCGCCGACATGCTGGCCATGGAGGAGCTCGTCCAAGCCAGCTCCCTGGAGTGGACGATCATGCGCCCGGCGATGCTCACGGACAAGCCACTGACCCGGAACTATCGGATCAGCCGGAACAGCAACGTGCGACGCGGGATGGTCACGCGCCGCGCCGATCTGGCACACGCCGTCCTCGACGCCGTAGACGACCCGTCAACCATCCGCACCTCGCTGGGCGTGACATCGTAATCGCGCTGTCCGTGCACGGTGAATGCACCCCGATCGTCGCTTTCCACGGCCGTCTGACGTGTCCTCAGCGTGCACGGCGGCGCGCGCTGGCTCGCGCGTCACGCGTGCAGAACGGTCATCTCCCGGGGCCGCGTATTGAGCCGTTCCACACCCGTGTCGGTGACGGCAACGATGTCCTCGATGCGCGCCCCGTACTGGCCGGGAATGTAAAAGCCCGGCTCGATGGAAAAGGTCATGCCGGGCTCCATCGGGCTGGTGTTCCCGTCGACGAGATAAGGCGCCTCGTGGGTGTCCATCCCGATTCCGTGCCCGATGCGGTGAATGAAGTACTCACCGAGCCCGGCATCGGTCAGGACATCGCGAGCCACGGTGTCCACGGACTCCGTGCTGACGCCGGGACGTACGTGCTCCACCGCGGCCTCCTGCGCGCGCACGAGCACGTCGTAGCGTTCGGCGAAGCCGTCGGGAGGCTCCCCGATGACGTAAGTTCGCGTCTCGTCGGAGCAGTAGCCGGCCGCCGTGGTACCGCCGATGTCGATCACCACCGCATCGCCACGCTCGATCACCCGCTCCCCCGCCTCGTGGTGCGGGCTCGCGCCGTTCGGACCGGACGCGACGATGACGAAGTCGGCGCGGACGTGTCCTTCGGCGACGATCGCCTCGGCGATATCCCGGCCGACCTCGGCCTCGGTGCGGCCCGGACGCAACCATTCGGAGATGCGGGCATGCACCCGGTCGATGGCCTGGCCGGCCTCCCGCAGCGCATCGACCTCGGCGGCGTCCTTGCGCATCCGCAATTCCGACAGCACCTCTCCGGCAAGCACCTGTTCGGCGTCCGGCATGGCCGATCTAAACCGCAGGACCTTCTCGGCCCACATGTGATCGTTGAGCCCGACCCGTCGAGCCCCAGGGAGCATCGAGGCCACGAGCTCGACCGGGTCCTCCGTCTCGGGCCAGTCGCGGATCTCGAGGTCGAGCTGGCTCGCCGGCGATTCAAGCGCGGCCGGTCTCTCCAGCGCCGGCACCACGAGGCGGGTCGGGCCGTCGGCGGGCAGCACGAGACACGTCAACCGCTCCAGCGGCAGGGCATCGTACCCGGTGAGGTAGCGCAGATCGGAGCCGGGCGTGACGAGGAGAGCATCGATTCCGGCCGCACGTGCGGCAGCGCGCGTGCGGGCCAGGCGGTCGTCGAATACCGCGGGACCGAAATCCATGTGGTCGGATCCCACGTCGTCGAATCCCTGGTCGTTCCATGCGTCGATCACGAAGCCCAGCCTACGAGACCGGTCGGCGTCCGGTCAGGCGGCGGTTCGTGGCAAGCTTGGTTCTCGTGGAACGTCTGATGCTTCTCGACACCGCGTCCCTGTACTTCCGGGCGTTCTTCGGCGTGCCCTCGACCATCACCGCGCCAGACGGCACCCCCGTCAACGCGGTGCGGGGGTTGCTGGACTTCATCGCCCGCCTCGTCACCGATCGCGCTCCCGATCGTCTAGTGGCCTGCCTGGACGCCGATTGGCGGCCCGCCTTCCGGGTCGAGCTGCTGCCCAGCTACAAGGCGCATCGGATCGCGGACGAACAGACCGGAGCGGAGACGATCCCGCCCGAACTGGAAGCGCAGGTCCCGGTGATCATCGAGGTTCTTGACGCGCTCGGCATCGCGAACGTCGGAGTGCCGGGATTCGAAGCCGACGACGTGATCGGCACCCTGGCGGCACGCCACCACGGACCGGTCGACGTCGTGACCGGCGATCGAGATCTGTTCCAGCTGGTGGACGACGAGCGCGGGATACGGATCCTGTACACGGCTCGTGGTGTCGGCAAGCACCAGGTGATCGACGAGGCCGCGGTCACCGAGAAGTACGGCATTCCCGGCCGGGCATACGCCGACTTCGCCACCTTGCGCGGCGATCCCAGTGACGGGCTGCCCGGCGTGCCCGGCGTCGGCGACAAGACGGCCGCCACCCTCATCACGCGTTTCGGTGATCTGGCGAGCTTGCGCGCGGCCGCCGACGATTCGGGCTCGGAGCTCTCCCCCACCGTGCGGCGCAAGTTGCTCGATGCGCACGAGTATCTCGCCGCTGCTCCCGGTGTCGTGGCCGTCCGTGCCGACGTGCCCATCCCCGAGCTCGACGATCGGATGCCGCGCTCCCCGGCCGAGCCCGAGGCGCTGGGGAACCTCACCGAGCGCTGGGGTATCGACTCGTCGGTGAATCGCGTGCTGAACGCCCTGGCGTGATCCACGCAATCGGCGTGATCAGCTGGTCGCTGCGAGCGGCGTGGTCAGTGCGACCGGTGCGGCCGGTGCGACCGACGCGAGCGACGCGAGCGGCATGATCGGTGCGACCGATGCGACACGTTGACACGTTTCCTCGGGCCGTACCACGTCTACAGCCGTGTCATGGCCCGAGGGAACGTACCATACATGATCATTCTGTGACGTCGTGTGGAGTGTGTGGGGTCAGGTGAGCATGTCGTAGGCGACGATGCCGCGGCGCAGCGAGGCCGAGGCGTGGCGTGCGGTGTCCCGCAGGGGCGTACCGGCCGCGGCGTCACCGATCTGGTCGAGCAGGTCGAGGAGCTGCCGCACGGCACGCACGAAGTCCCCAGCCGCCAGCCCGGCCTCCTGCAGCACCGCCTCGAGCCGGTGCCCGCTCGCCCATCGCCACGCCGCGTGTGCGAAGCCGAGGTCGGGCTCGCGCAGCAGGTCCACGCCATGTGAAGATTCCAGCTCGTCGAGCTCGGTCCAGATCTGCACCATGCGGGTCAGGACCTCACGCACCTGGCCCGGAGGCATCGACGGGCGCATGGAATCGTCGGGCTGCCGGGATTCGAACGTCAACGCCGAGACGCACGCCGCGAGCTCGGCCGGGTCCAGGCCCTCCCAGACCCCGTGGCGCAGGCATTCGGCCGCGACCAGGTCGAGCTCGCCGTACAGGCGGGCCAACCGCCGCCCCGATTCGGTGGTCTCGTCGCCGTGCAGGTAGTCCAGCGATTCCAGCACCGTGCAGACCCGATCGAACTGCCGGGCGAGGATGTTGGTGCGCGAATCGATCCGCCGGGTGAGCTGTTCTGCTTCCCGGCGCAGCTTGAACCATCGTTGTGCCCAGCGGGCGTGTTCCTCGCGTTCCGGGCAGCGGTGGCACGGGTGCTGGCGCATTTCCCGCCGCAGCCGGGTGAGTTCCTCGTCGTCGATGGCCATCGAGCGCTTCTTGCGCCGTCGCGGCTTGCCAGCGTGCTGCGGCGCCTGCGCGCGCAGGTTCGCCGCCAGCTCGCGCCGCGCCGCCGGCACCTTGGGGTTGAACGATTTCGGGATCCGCATCCGGGCCACCGACTCGACGGGGTCGGGAAAGTCGGTCAGCGACAGCCGGCGGACCTGGCGGCCCTCCGTCAAGACGGTGGGCCGCGGGCCGTCGCGATGCTCGTTCCCGCCGGGCCGGCCGGGATCGAGGACGACGGCGAGCCCGGCCGACTTGCCCGCCGGTACTTGGATGACATCACCGGTGCGTAGCTTTTCCAGCGACGCGGCTGCCTCGGCACGCCGCCGGGCAGTGCCCTCGCGTTCGAGGGCCTTCTCCCGGTCCTTGATCGCCTGGCGTAGCTCGGCGTACTCCTCGAAGTCGCCCAGCTCGCAGGTCATCGCCTCCCGGTAGCCTTCCAGAGCCTCCTGGCTGCGTTTGAGCCGCTGCGCCATGCCGACGACGGCCCGGTCGGACTGGAACTGGGCGAACGACGATTCCAGGATCTCGCGTGCGGTGTCGCGGCCCACGTGGCCCACCAGGTTGACCGCCATGTTGTAGGAGGGCCGGAACGACGAGCGCAGTGGATACGTCCGGGTGGAGGCGAGGCCGGCTACGGCGGAGGGGTCGAAGCCGGGCTGCCACAGCACGACGGCGTGGCCTTCGAGGTCGATGCCCCGCCGGCCGGCCCGTCCCGTCAGCTGGGTGTACTCGCCCGGCGTGATGTCGGCGTGTGTCTCGCCGTTCCATTTGACCAGCCGTTCGAGCACCACGGTGCGCGCCGGCATGTTGATACCCAGCGCGAGCGTCTCGGTGGCAAAGACCGCCCGCAGCAGCCCGCGGACGAAGAGTTCCTCCACGACCTCCTTGAAGGTCGGCAGCATGCCCGCGTGGTGGGCGGCGATCCCACGCTGCAGGCCGTCGAGCCAGCCGTCGTAGCCCAGGACGCGCAGGTCGTCGTCGGGGATCCCGGCGACCCGTTCCTCGACGACGGCCCGGATCTCGTCGCGCTCGTCGCGCTCGGTCAGCCGCACGCCGGATGCCAGGCACTGCTCGACGGCAGCGTCGCAGCCGGCACGGCTGAACACGAACACGATCGCTGGCAACAGGTCGGCGCTGTCGAGCTTTTCCAGGACTTCGGTTCGGCGGGGCGTGTACGTGGCGCTGCCGCGGCCCCGACCGTCTCGGCCGCGGCCCCGTGGCCCGCGGCCGTTGCGGCGGTTGGGTTCCCCACGGGTGTAGCGCAGCAGGTGCGGGTTGACGCTCCGGCGGGCTTCCTGGCCGGAACCGGTCTGCGAGAACAGGTCGAGCAGCCGGGGACCGACCATCACGTGCTGCAGCAGGGGCACGGGGCGGCGTTCTTCGACGACGACGTCGGTGTCGCCGCGTACGGTGCTCAGCCATTCGCCGAACTCCTCGGCGTTGGAGACCGTGGCCGACAGCGAGACGATGGACACCGAATCGGGAAGGTTGACGATCACCTCTTCCCACACCGCGCCGCGGAAGACGTCGGCCAGGTAGTGGACCTCGTCCATCACCACGTAGCCCAGGCCCAGCAAGGTGGGCGAGGACGCGTAGATCATGTTCCGCAGGACCTCGGTGGTCATGACGACCACCGGGGCCTCACCATTGATGGTGTTGTCGCCAGTGAGCAGCCCGACCTGCTCGGAGCCGTGACGCGCGACGAGATCGTGATACTTCTGGTTGGACAGCGCCTTGATGGGTGTGGTGTAGAAGCACTTGCGCCCCTCTTCCAGGGCGAGATGCACGGCGAACTCGCCGACCACCGTCTTCCCGGAACCGGTGGGAGCGGCGACCAGGACGCCGCGGCCCTGTTCCAGAGCGCTGCATGCCTGCACCTGGAAGTCGTCGAGATCGAATCCGTAGTAGGAACGGAAGCGTTCCAGCGACGACTGGCGGTCCGCCTGCCGGCGTCGCGACGCCGCGTACCGCTCAGCGGGCGAGCTCATGCCCCCAGGCTACCCATTCATCGTCGGGTTCAGCCGTCATCCTCGTCATCGACACGGCCGATCCGGTCGAGTTCGTCGTCTGGGGTGGCCGCATCGTCGTCGAGCGCCGTGCCGTACATGCGTGCCCGGCGCCGGTCGAACACGCGGCATACCAGCACCGCCGCTTCGAACAGCAGCCACATCGGCGTTGCCAGCGAGATCAGGGTGAGTGGATCGCCGGTGGGCGTGGCAACCGCCGCGAAGACGAAAATTCCCACGATCACCCAGCGGCGCGCCGATGCCAGCGTCTCGTGCCGCAACACGCCGACCGCGTTGAGCAGGACGACGAACACGGGGAGCAAGAATCCGACACCGAAGACGAACGTCAGCCGGATGACGAAGTTCAGATAGTCCCGGAAGTGGACATAGTTGTGGACCTCCTCCGGGGTGAAGTTCAGCAAGAACTCCCACGCGCGGGGCATGACCCAGATGGCGACGGCAACCCCGGCGGCGAACATCGGCACCGACACGCCGATGGCCGTCGTCGCCCACTTCTTCTCGTTGGAGTACAGCGCGGGCGTGACGAACGCCCAAACCTGGTAGATCCAGACCGGAGCACCCAGGATCAGGCCGGTCCACAGCGCGATCATCATCGGGACGATGATCGGATCGATGGCCTGCGGGTAGGTAGCTCGCGCGTCGGCTCCGGTGCTTGCCGCGGCGTCGATCATGGGTTCCAGCAAGAACTCCATGATCTGATCGCGGAAGACGAAGCCGAGGATGCCGAACAGCACCACGGCCCCGGCCGAGACGAGCAGCCGCCAGCGCAGCTCGCGCAAGTGCTCGGCCAGGGTCATCCGGCCTTCCGGGTCGCGTTCGGGACGGGATCCCTTACCGCGACGGCCCAGGATGGTCGCCACGTCTTCTCAGCCCTGTTGTCGGTCTACGATGTCGGTCTACGCGTCGCGGCTCGAGGAGCCCGAGGACTCCGCCGTGCGCTCGGTCGACGTTTCGACCTTGGTGGGCTCGACGGCCCGGGCATCGTCGTCGGACGAGGAACCGCTGGACTGCTCATCGGTGTCGGCGACGACGGAGTCATCCCGCTTCGAGTCGTCGTCGACGAGGCCCTTCGTCTCGGCCTTGAAGATCTTCAGTGAGCGTCCCACACCCCGTGCCATCTCCGGCAGCCTCTTGGCGCCGAAGAGCAGCAAGATGACAGCCGCGACGATGACGATTTGCCATCCCTGCATACCGAACATTCGAACTCGTCTCCTTGCTGTCGGCGCCGCATGCCGACGGGTCGACGGTGCCTTATACGGGCCTGCCATCCGATGGTACGTCAGTGGTGGCCCACGTCATACCCGGGAGTGGTCACGTTTTGTGCACCACCGTCCGGCTGGTGCGAATTGTGCGGTGCCATGACACCGTCGACATCCGCGTACAGGCCATCCAGCTCGCGCACCAGAGTGGCGCCCTTGCGCAGCGTCGAGCGCGCGGCGAGGAGAACGAACAGGACCGCCGCGAGGAACAGGAGCCCGACCGCGACGAACAACCAGATTGCCAACGTCGACATAGGTCTTCGAGCCTACTGCACATCCACGCCGTAACCGGCCAGGGCGGCGCGTGCCTCGGCAGAGATCTCCGCGGCGAGGTCGGGCGGGTCGACGACGCGCCCGGTCGCCCCGAGGCGCAATGCCAGGCGCCGGACCCACGGCCGGTCCCGCACGTACAGCTGCAGCCGCACGCCGCCCCCGGAAAGCTCTTCGACGCTTTCGTGGGGATAGTAGTCGGCCACCCACCGCCCGTGCCGGGTCAGATCGAGGGTGACCAGCTCGTCTCCGGGCGAGGGCTGGAACAGGCCGGCGGACAGATCCCGGGGCCGCGCCTCGCCGGGCACGTCGGCCGTCGCGTTCAGCACGTCGATGGCCGCGACCCGGTCCAGGCGGAACAGCCGGACGGCCTCGGCGCGCCGGCACCACCCTTCCAGATACAGCCGGCCGTCCACCACGACCAGCCGCATGGGGTCGACATCGCGTTCGGTGGTCTCGTCCCGCGCCGGGACCCAGTACGACAGGTGCAGCACGCGGTTGCGTTCCAGCGCCTCGCGGACCGTGGCGGCAACCTCGGCGACGGCGTCGGCGTCGACTTCGACCTGGACGGCCGCGGCGCGCTCGGCCACTTCGCCGGCGGCGTGTTCGAGCTTGGTGATCGCCCGGTCGATGGCCTCGCGCTCGAACGTGCCCGGGACATCGCGCAGCGTGCGCAGCGCCACGATCAGCGCGACGGCTTCGTCCGTGCGCAGGCGCAACGGCCGCGCGAGGTAGTCGGCGTTGGACACGCTGACGGTGCCTTCACCCTCGACGGCCTCCATGTCGACTTCGATGTAGTCGCCCATGGCCAGCCCGGGAAGCCCGGAGAACCACAGCACGCGCAGGTCGCGGATGACCTGGCGCTCGCTCACGCCGAACAGCTGGGCAACATCGGCGACGCGCGTATACGGGTGCGATCGCAGGTAGGGCAGCATCGACAGCAGCCGCGCCACCTGCGACGAGGCGCTGTCAGGCCGTGGCTGCCGGCGGGTGGCGTTGCTCATGACGCCGCCCCCGCGACATCGCTCAGCCACGAGACCATGCGCGTGCGCAGCTCTTCCGGCTCGATCGCCACGGCGTCCACGCCGTGGGCAGCGATCTCCTCGGCAAGCCGGCCCAGCGACGAGTAGGTCACGGTGACGACATCCCACCCCGGCTCGTCGTCGGGTGTGACGTGCACGGCGTGCCGGCGCAGCGTGTGGCCCGCACCCCGGCGGACCCGGATGGTGGCCGTCGGCAGGTCGTGCGGCTCGGGTGGGCTGAACCCGATGGCGGCGGCGCGGACCTCGTCGGACGGCGGCATCTCGTAGCTGCCGGGCGGGCCGGCGGGCTCGACGTCGCCGACGATCCGGGACAGCCGGAACATGCGGGAATCGTCGCGGTCGACGTCGAAGCCGAGCACGTACCAGCGACCGTGCCAGGACAGCACGCTCCACGGCTGCACGTGCCGCCGCTCGGCCGACGCGCTGGACGGCTTCTGGTAGGAGAAGCGCACCGGCCGGCAGTCGCGTACCGCCTCCCACAGCGGCCAGAACGCCGGTTCTTCCCGGCCCACGCGCGGTTCGACGACGTCGAGCGCGCGGGTGTCGGCAGACACGCCGGCGGCCTGGAGCTTGGCCACGGCGTTGCTGGTGGCCTCGGCCAGGCCGGACTGCTGCCACATGCGCGCCGCCAGCCCGACCACGGCGGCCTCGTCCGGCTCCAACCGGATCTCGGGCAGCTCGAACTCCTGGCGGGAGATGCGATAGCCGGGCTCGTCCTCCCCGAACGGGTCGTTCGACCCCGTTTCGATGGGGATGCCGACCTCGCGCAACTCCTCCTTGTCTCGTTCGAACATGCGGTCGAACGCCTCGTCGGTCTGTCCCCCGTAGCCGCCGACGATCCGGCGGATCCGGCTTTTCGGGACATAACCGCGCGCGACCAGCAGGCAGATGACCAGATTCATCAACCGCTCGCTCTTGAGCTGCTGGGACACGCGCACCCCCTTTTGTCATGTCCGTGCCCGACTCGGCCCCGGCGGGGCCGCCGGCCGACGCCGTCCGAGTCACGCTCAACGGCGAGAGTACCTCTCTATTACGCTGTGCGGGTGATCCGGTGGCGAAACGGCGTGGTGCGAACAGCAGGTCGATCTTGGCCTGGCGCGCTCGAACTCGACGTCGAGACCGACGACGGCACGGTGCGTGCCTTGGCCTATACCGAGCTGGTCGGCGAGCCCGAGCCGGGCGACCGGGTCCTGCTCAACGTCAACGCGCTGGCTCTCGGCCTCGGCACGGGCGGCTATGCCCAGGTGGTGGCGATACCTGACCGGCTGCCGGCGGATCCGCCACCGACGCCGGGCCACCTGATGAAGGCCCGCTACACCCCCCTGCAAGCGACCGTGCTCGGCGTCGACGAGCAGAACTCGCCGTGGTACGACGAGCTGCGGGTGGCACGGGACCTCGCGGACATGCCGGTGGTGACGGCCGACCTGCACTCGGCGCTGCCCGCCGTGGTGGCCGGAGCCCGAGATCATGCCGCGGGCATCCGGGTCGCCTACGTGATGACCGACGGCGGCGCGCTGCCGCTGTGGTTCAGCCGCTCGGTGGCAGGCATGGTCGAGGCCGGCTGGCTGGCCGGCACGGTCACCGTCGGGCAGGCGTTCGGCGGCGACATCGAAGCGGTGACGCTGCACACCGGCCTGCTCGCGGCACGCCACGTGCTCGACGCCGACATCGCCGTCGTCGCGCAAGGTCCGGGCAACCTGGGCACCGGCACGGCGTGGGGCTTCTCCGGCGTGGCGTGTGGTGAGGCGGTCAACGCCGTGGCGACGCTCGGCGGGCGACCGGTGGGCTCGCTGCGCATCAGCGAGGCCGACGCCCGCCCGCGGCACCACGGCGTGTCGCACCACAGCATGACCGCCTACGGCAAGGTCGCGCTGGCGCCGGCAGACGTCGTCGTCCCCGATCTCGGCGGCGTGTTCGGCGGTCAGGTCAACGCGCAGGTGAAGCGGCTGGGTGAGCGGCACACCCTCGTGTACACGCCAGTGGACGGCCTCGACGCCGCGCTGCGCGCGGCGCCGGTGCACCTGTCGACCATGGGCCGCGGCGTCGACGAAGACACGGCATACTTCCTCACCGCCGCGGCCGCTGGCCGCTACGCGGCAACGCTGGCCGCCCAGGTACGCGGGCAGGCCTGAGGCGCGTCACCGAGCGACGCCCGGGCAGCGTCAGTACGTGCTGGCAGCGTCAGAAGGTGGCGAGCACGTCGACGATCAGCACCAGCGGAGGGGATTCCTCCTCGCCCTGAGCTGCCGCTCCGGCGTCCTCGGAGCTGATCCGGGTCAGCACCCGCGAACCCACGGTGAGATCGTCGGTGATCGCGTCCCAGCCGGGAAGCGACGCGAGACCCTGGGCCGGCACCTGCTCGGGGCCTTGCAGCTCCCAGGTGCTCTGCGTGCCCTCGCCATCCGGGTAGGGTGCCTCCATCATCTGCACGAGAACCGTCGGGCCGGCCTGGGGATTGGCAGGAGCGTCGCCGTCCTCGCCCCCGTCATCCACCGACTCGAACGAAACCTCCGGGCCGTCGCCTTCGAGGATGATGGTGGCGTCGGTCTCCTCCGGTTCCGGAGCGTCACCGAAGTCGATCTCGGGTGGGCCGGTCTCGCCGCCTTCGACCACGGGCAAGTCGTCCGGCAGATCCTGCGCGGGAGCACCCGTCGCCGCGGCGTCGGGAGCGACGTTCTCGACGATGTCCACGACGAAGACCAGCGTCTCCCCGGCCAGATCGTGTTGCGAGCTCGCCCCGCTTCCTTCCCCGCTTCCTTCCGCGCCTCCGGCCGCGCCGTCCTGGGAGCCGTCGCCGGAGCCGTCCTCAGAGCCGCCTTCCGAGCCCTCCCCGGAGCCGTTCTCGGAGCCTTCTGCGCCGTCCTGTGACTCCTCGGCTTCGCCGTAGCCCAGTTCTGGCGGGATCGAGAGCAGGACCCGCGAGCCGACCTTCTGCCCCGCGAGTCCTTGCTTCCACCCATCCACGACCGAATTGAGCGAGAAACCGGATGCTTGCTCGCGATCGTAGGAGTTGTCGAAGACGTATTCCTCGCCGTCACGCTCGTCCCACGTCTGGCCCAGATAGTTGGCGACGACGAAGTCGCTTTCGGCCACTTCGGGCCCGTCGCCTTCGACGAGGACCTCGACTTCGAGCTCGCCCGAGGGGTCGCCGTCCGGTATCTCCAAGTCCGGCTTGTCGCCGAACTCCCCGGTCACGCCGACGTCTTGGAGCGCCCCGCTCCCCTGCGTGCTGGTGTCATCCGTGCCGTCGTCGTCGCCACACGCCGCGAGTACCAGGCCGGACGCGGCGACGAGGACGGTGAAAAGCTGTCGTGTGTGCACAGTGGACAAATCCTCGAAAAGTTGGTGGACACGTCTGTCGAGCCGAGAAGCTAGCCTATCCCCGACAACGTGCCAGTACGACGGCCCGTTCCCGCCGAGGCGTGCGGATCTCCTACATGCTCTCGATCAGGCGGGACACCCGCTCGTCGTGTGCCCGGAACGGGTCCTTGCACAAGACGGTGCGCTGTGCCTGGTCGTTGAGCTTGAGATGAACCCAGTCGACCGTGAAGTCGCGCCGGCGCTCCTGGGCGCGCTTGATGAACTCGCCGCGCAGCTTGGCCCGCGTGGTCTGTGGTGGCACCGACTTCGCCTCGAACGTCTCGATGTCGCGGATGACACGGGCCACCGAGCCCCGGCGCTCCAGCATGTAGTACAAGCCGCGGTCGCGGTGGATGTCGTGGTACGCAAGATCGATCTGGGCGATACGCGGGTTGGAGAGCGTCATGCCGTGCTTGGCCCGGTACCGCTCGACCATCTGGTACTTGGTGGCCCAGTCGATCTCGCGCTCGATGAGCCCGACGTCGCCGGTGTCGACCGCCTTGAGCGTGCGTTCCCACAGGTCAAGCACGCGGCGGATCAGAGGGGTCTCGATCTCGCGGCGTTCGACGAAGTTGCGGGCCTTGGTGAAGTACTCTTCTTGAATCTCCAACGCCGACGCCTCGCGCCCGCCGGCCAGGCGTACCTTGCGCCGCCCGGTGATGTCGTGGCTGATCTCCCGGATCGCGCGGATCGGGTTCTCCAGTCCGAGGTCGCGCAGCCCCACCCCGGCCTCGATCATGCGCAGCACCAGGTCGGTGGCGCCGATCTTGAGCAGCGTGGTGCACTCGTTCATGTTGGAGTCGCCGACAATGACGTGCAGCCTGCGGTAGCGCTCGGCGTCGGCGTGGGGTTCGTCGCGGGTGTTGATGATGGGCCGGCTGCGGGTGGTGGCACTCGACACGCCCTCCCAGATGTGCTCCGCACGCTGGCTGAGCGCGAACATCGCCCCCCGCGGTGTCTGCAAGACCTTACCGGCGCCGCTGATGATTTGACGCGTGACCAGGAACGGGATGAGCACGTCGGCCAGCCGGGAGAACTCCCCGTGACGTCCGACGAGGTAGTTCTCGTGGCAGCCGTACGAGTTGCCCGCCGAGTCGGTGTTGTTCTTGAACAGGTAGACCTCACCGACGATGCCTTCCTCGGCCAGCCGGCGTTCGGCGTCGACGAGCAGGCCCTCCAGTACTCGTTCGCCCGCCTTGTCGTGCGCGACGAGATCGGTGATCGTGTCGCACTCCGGCGTCGCGTACTCGGGATGGCTGCCCACGTCGAGATACAGCCGGGCGCCGTTGGACAAGAAGACGTTGCTGCTCCTGCCCCACGTGACGACCCGGCGGAACAGGTAGCGCGCGACCTCATCGGGTGAGAGCCGACGCTGACCGCGGAACGTACACGTGACGCCGTACTCGTTCTCTAACCCGAAGATGCGTCGATCCATGAATCGACTTTAGTCGTCTGTGCTCTCGGATGCCTCGTCCGATCGGCCGGATTGTCCGGAATCGCTGGATTGGCCTGCCTGATCCGCTCCGCTCCGGCCGAGCAGCGCATCAAGCTTGGCGCCCCGAATGCGGCGGAATGTGCGCCGCTGCCGGTGGCGATCCAAGACCGCCACCTCCAGCAGGGACGTCTCCAGCTGGCGCGGCTCGCCGCCGTTGTCGCGGCTCAGCGAGTCCACGGCCAGGCGCAGCGCACCTTCCAGCGACGCCGACTGCTCGAAGCGCTCCTTCACGTAGTTGGCGACCTGTTCGGCCGGCCCTCCCATCACCGTGAAGCCCGTCTCGCCCCAGACCGAGCCGTCGTAGGTGATCCGGTAGATCTCGTCGCCCTCCTCGCCACTGCCGACCTCGGCGACCACGAGCTCGACCTCGTAGGCCTTGGGATCTTGCGTAAAGATGGTGCCGAGCGTCTGGGCGTAGATGTTGGCCAGTGCACGCCCGGAGACGTCGACCCGGTCAAAGGCGTAGCCCCGCAGGTCGGCCATGCGCACCCCGGCCTGGCGGAGATTTTCGAACTCGTTGTACTTACCGACCGCCGCGAAGGCGATGCGGTCGTAGATCTCGCTGATCTTGTGCAACGAGGGCGACGGGTTCTCGGCGACGAACAAGATACCGTCGGCGTACTGAAGGACGACGACCGAGCGCGACCTGGCGATGCCCTTGCGGGCGTAGTCCGCCCGATCCTTCATGATCTGCTCGGGCGAGACGTATCCGAACTGCATCGACAACGGTGGTGATCCTTCCGACGGGCCGGGTGGGGGTCAGTTCAACGGGGCTTGCGGGCCGTCCGGACGGCGGCTGCGCCCCGAGACGATCGTGTCGACCATCTGCGAGAGATCCTCGTCCTCGTAGCGCCGGTACCCGTCCTCGTCGACCACCGCCACGATGGGATAGATCTTGCGCAGGACATCGGGGCCACCAGTGGCCGAATCGTCCTCGGCGGCGTCGTACAGGGCCTGCAACGCCGCCATGACCGCGTCGTCAGCGGTGAAGTCTTCCCGGAACAGCTTCTTCAACGCTCCTCGCGCGAAGACCGAACCGGAGCCGACCGAGTAAAACGAGTGCTCGTCCGAGCGCGCACCCGTGGGGTCATAAGAGAAGATCTTGCCCCGCTCGCTTCCCGGGTCCATCCCCGCGAACAACGGGACCGCGACGAGTCCCTGCAGGGCGAGACCGAGGTTGGCCCGGATCATGTGGGCGAGCCGGTTCGCCTTCCCTTCCAGCGAGAGCACGGTGCCCTCGATCTTCTCGTAGTGCTCGAGCTCGAGCCGGAACAGCTGGACCAGCTCGAGCGCCAGGCCCATGGTTCCTGCGATGCCGACCGCCGAGTACTCGTCAGCCTGGAACACCTTCTCGGCGTCGTGCTGCGAGATGAGGTGGCCGGCGGTTGCCCGCCGGTCACCTGCCATCACCACGCCGCCGCGAAACGTGACGGCGACGATCGTGGTGCCGTGCGGTGCGATCTCACTGTACTCGCCGTCGGACAGCTTGCCCGCCAGCCGCCGCCCGGGAAGCAAATCGGGCGCATGCTGTCCCAGGAAGTCGGTGAACGACGATGTGCCGGGTGTCATGAATGCCGCGGGTAGGCGGCCGGCACCGGACAGGTCCACTAGTTACTCTCCACCCTTCTGAACGAACGACCTGACGAAATCTTCCGCGTTCTCCTCCAGTACCTCGTCGATCTCATCGAGCATGGAGTCGACGTCGTCCGCCAGTTTCTCCTGGCGGTCCTTCACCTCTTCGGTGGCCTCGGCTTCCTGGGCTTCCTCGGTCTCGACGTCTTCGTTGCGGCGGGGCTGCTTGCGCTGCTGCCCACCACTTGTGTCACGCGCCATCGTCAACCTCCGTTCGTGGCCTACCTATGACCCTATCCGGGATCACCCATGAGAGCCTTGTCTGGGATCGAATTGTTCCCCGCGAGGCTCTTCGCCAACAGCGAACCCAAGGTGATCACCGCTACTTGGCCGTGAGCTGCGAGACGAGCTCCGCGGCCGATTCACAGCGGTCGAGCAGAGCGCCCACATGGGCTTTGGTGCCACGCAGCGGGTCGAGTGTGGGCACCCGCTTGAGGGCATCGTGCCCGGGAAGGTCGAAGATCACGGAGTCCCACGAGGCTGCCGCGATGGAATCGGAGTACTGCGCCAGGCACCGGCCCCGGAAGTAGGCACGGGTGTCTTCGGGTGGGGCATACATCGCACGGATCACGTCGTCGTCATCGAGCAAGCGCTGCATACGAGACTTGTTGACGAGCCGGTGATACAGCCCGCGATCGGGCCGGACGTCGGAGTACTGCAAATCGATCAGATGCAGTTTCGAGCTCGACCAGTCGAGCCCGTCGCGTTCGCGGTAGGACTCCAGCAGGGCGAGCTTGGCCACCCAGTCGAGCTGGTCGGCCAGGGCCATGGGGTCGTTGGCGAGCATGGTCAGGATCGACTCCCACCGGTCGAGGATGTCGATCGTGATCGGGTCCGCGTCGGCGCCGTAGCGATCCTCCACGAACTTGCGCGCCTGCTCGGCGTACTCCGACTGCAACTGCACGGCTGTGAGCCGCCGGCCGTCGGTGAGCTCGATCATGTGCCGCAGGCTGGGATCGTGCGACACCGCGTGCATGGCGTTGACCGGACGTTCGACGGCGATATCCCAGCCGAGGAAGCCCTCCTCGATCATGGTCAGGACCAGCGCTGTGGAGCCGAGCTTGACGTAGGTGGAGATCTCGGACATGTTCGCGTCGCCGACGATCACGTGCAGCCGCCGGTACCGGTCCGGATCGGCGTGCGGCTCGTCGCGGGTGTTGATGATCGGCCGCTTCAAAGTCGTCTCCAGGCCGACCTCGACCTCGAAGTAATCGGCGCGCTGGGACAGCTGGAAGCCGTGGCGGCTGCCGTCCTGGCCGATGCCCACCCGGCCGGCACCGCACACCACGGGCCGGGAGATGAAAAACGGGACGAGGTGCCGCACGATATCGGCGAAGGGCGTCGCCCGCTCCATGAGGTAGTTCTCGTGACAGCCGTAGGAGGCGCCCTTGTTGTCGACATTGTTCTTGTACAGCTGGATCGGCGCCGCGCCCGGCAGCGAGGCCGCGAACTGTGCGGCGTCGGTCATGACATGCTCGCCGGCCTTGTCCCACAGCACCGCGTCCAGGGGGTTCGTGACCTCCGGGCAGGAGTACTCGGGATGAGCGTGGTCCACGTAGAGCCGGGCGCCATTGGTGAGGATGACGTTGGCCAGCCCGATCTCCTCGTCGGTGAGCTGGCTGGGATCGGCTGCGCTTCGCGAGAGCTCGAAACCCCGGGCATCGCGCAGCGGATTCTCCTCTTCGAAGTCCCACCGCGCTCGTCTGGCCCGGGCCCGTTGACTCGCGTAAGCGTTGACGACCTGGGAGGACGTCAACATCGAGTTTGCGGCGGGGTTACTGGGAACCGAGATCCCGTATTCGGTCTCGATACCCATGATGCGACGTGCGCTCATGCAACGAGCCTACGTGAGAGTTCCGTTTCGACGATGTCTATACGTACCCACGATTCGGAGTGAAACACAGCCGTAACCCCCTCCCCTCCCATGATCATGAAGACTATGTGACCCATATGGCCAGCTAGTGTTCATGATCACGGGAAAGTGGGGAGGTGTTCATCACAGGTACTGGCCCGTGTTGGCCACCGTGTCGATGGACCGGCCCGCCTCGCCTCCGGTCTTGCCGGAGATGAGAGTCCGGATGAAGACGATGCGCTCGCCCTTCTTGCCGGAGATGCGGGCCCAGTCGTCGGGGTTGGTGGTGTTGGGCAGGTCCTCGTTCTCCTTGAACTCGTCGAAGCAGGCGTTGAGCAGGTGCTGGACGCGGATTCCCTTGACGCCCGTGTCGATGGCGTCCTTGATCGCCATCTTCTTCGCCCGGTCGACGATGTTCTGGATCATCGCTCCGGAATTGAAGTCCTTGAAGTACAGCACTTCCTTGTCGCCGTTGGCGTAGGTCACCTCGAGGAAGCGGTTCTCCTCGGTTTCGGCGTACATCCGCTCCACCGACCGCTGGATCATTGCCTCCACGGTCGCCTCGGGATCGCCACCGTGCTCGGCGACGTCATCCTTGTGCAGCGGCAAGTCGGTGGTGAGGTACTTCGTGAAGATGTCCTTCGCGGCCTCGGCGTCCGGCCGCTCGATCTTGATCTTCACGTCCAGCCGTCCCGGCCGCAAGATGGCCGGATCGATCATGTCCTCACGGTTGGACGCCCCGATGACGATGACGTTGTCCAGGCTCTCCACGCCGTCGATCTCCGACAGCAGCTGCGGGACGATCGTGTTCTCCACATCCGACGACACGCCGGAACCACGGGTGCGGAACAGCGAGTCCATCTCGTCGAAGAAGACGATGACCGGCATGCCCTCGTTCGCCTTCTCCCGGGCACGCTGGAACACCAGCCGGATGTGCCGTTCGGTCTCGCCGACGTACTTGTTGAGCAGCTCGGGACCCTTGATGTTCAAGAAGTACGACTTGCCTTCGGCACGTCCGGTCTTGCGCGCGACCTCCTTGGCCAGCGAGTTGGCCACCGCCTTGGCGATGAGTGTCTTCCCGCAGCCGGGCGGCCCGTACAGCAAGACACCCTTCGGGGCACGCAGCTGGTGCTCGCGGAACATGTCCGAATGCAGATACGGCATCTCGATCGCATCGCGGATGAGGTCGATCTGGCCGCCGAGGCCGCCGATGTCGAGGTAATCGATATCGGGAACCTCTTCGAGGATCAGCTCCTCGACCTCGCTCTTGGGTATGCGCTCGTAGACGAAGCCGGAACGCGGCTCGAGCAGCAGGGAATCGCCGGAGCGGAGCCCGGCATCCTTGAGCGGCGAGGCAAGCCACACCACCCGCTCTTCGTCGGTGTGGCCGATCACGAGCGCGCGCTCGCCGTCGGTGAGCACCTCCTTGAGCATCACGACCTCGCCGACGCGCTCGAATTCCAGCGCTCGTACGACGTTGAGTGCCTCGTTGAGCATGACTTCCTGGCCCGGCCGCAGCGACGAAACGTCGACATCCGGGCTGACCGCCACGCGTAGCTTGCGGCCACCGGTGAACACGTCCACCGTGCCGTCGTCGTACTTGGCCAGGTACGTGCCAAAACCGGAAGGCGGCTGTGCCAGCCGGTCGATTTCCTCCTTCAACGACACGATCTGGTCGCGAGCCTCCCGGAGGGTGGCGGCGAGCCGTTCGTTCTGCGCTGTCACCGAAGCTAGCCGAGCCTCGAGAAAGGCCACCTCACCAGCGAGCTCCGAGGACTCACGTCCAGATCCACGACGCGCGTGCTCGAAACCGTCGTCCTGCGTTGTCACGGTCGCACCTCCTCGTCAGGTGTCCTCTCTCACCCTGACCCTACAATCGCTTACCCCACTTGCGCCGCATGTAGCAGGGTCGTGACGAGAAGTTCACCCTAGATCCGCGAGTGGCGGGCACACCGTAGGCTTGCCCGTATGGTGAGTGGCTGGCGCAATATCCCGCTGGGACGACTGCGCGGGATCCCGGTTTACGTCAGCCCGACCTGGTTCATCGTGGCAGCAGTGATCACCGTCGGCTTCGAGCCGTTCGTCGCGCGCAGCCTGCGCGATCTTGGCGCCGGCGCGTACGCGGTCACGTTCGCCTTCGCGGTCCTGTTGTACGTTTCCGTCCTCCTGCACGAACTCAGCCACGCGCTGACGGCACGTGCGTTCGGCCTGCCCGTGCGCGGGATCACGCTGCACTTCCTCGGTGGACACACCGAGATCGAGCGAGACTCGCCGACACCGGGCCGCGACCTGCTCGTATCCGCCGCGGGTCCGGCATTGTCACTAGTGCTCGGCGCCGCCGCATATCTGGCGGCGATGCCGGTGACGGCGCCGATCCCGGAGTATCTGCTGCTGGTGCTCGCCGCCGCCAACGGGATTGTCGGCTTCTTCAATCTCCTGCCCGCGCTGCCGCTGGACGGCGGGCACATGCTGCGCGCGGCGGTCTGGCGGATCAGCGGTGACGAGCAGCGCGGCACCGTCGTCGCGGCACGCGCGGGCCAGGTCCTGGCCGGATTGGTCCTGCTGGTGCCGTTCGTCGTGGGTGACGGGCCCACCACCTTCGGCATCGTGTGGGCCGCGCTCGTGGCGATGCTGCTGTGGACGGGCGCCACGCAGGCGCTCGCCACGGGCCGCATGCGTGCCCGGATCCCCCGGCTCGGCGCGCGCGAACTCGCCCGTCGTGCGGTGCCCGTTTCCGCGGATCAGCCGGTCTCCGAGGCATTGCGCGCCGCACGCGAACGCGGGGCCTCGTCGATGGTGGTGGTCGACGCGCGGGACCGGCCCACCGGTGTGGTGAACCTCACGGCGCTCTCCGCACTGCCCGAAGAACGGCGGCCGTGGGTGTCCGTGGCGTCGGTGGCCCGCACCGTCAGCGACGGGATGACGCTCGGCGTCGACATCGCCGGCACGGAACTGCTGGCAGCGATGCGCAGCGCACCGGTCCCGGAGTACCTGGTCCTGGACCACGACGGCACGGTTTACGGTGTGCTGGCCGCAGCCGACGTCGACGCCGCCCTGTCCGCGAAGGGAAGCGGTACTCGGTAACCTGCGTCGCATGCCGACCAGCGAGACACCACGACGCACCGGTCCGTTCCGGGTAGGAGACCAGGTCCAGCTCACCGACCAGAAGGGACGCCAGCACACGATCACGCTCGCGGCCGGGCGCGAGTTCCACACGCACAAGGGGGCGTTGCGCCACGACGCGTTGATCGGCGAACCCGAGGGAAGCGTGGTCACCACCACGGGCGGCACGTCGTATCTCGCCTTGCGGCCGTTGCTGGTCGACTACGTCCTGTCCATGCCACGCGGGGCGACCGTGATCTATCCCAAGGACGCGGCGCAGATCATCACCATGGCCGACATCTTTCCCGGTGCGCGCGTCGTCGAGGCAGGCGCCGGTTCCGGGGCGATGACGATGTCGTTGCTGCGCGCCGTCGGCCCCGAAGGCCGCGTCCACTCCTACGAACGACGCGCCGACTTCGCCGAGGTTGCCACCGAAAACGTGCGGCGCTTCCTCGGCGAGGTCCCGGACACGTGGACATTGACCGTCGGCGATCTCGCGGACGAGCTCGACGACACCGAGGTCGACCGGGTGATCCTCGACATGCTCGCGCCGTGGGAGTGCCTCGACGTCGTCGCCTCGGCGATGGTTCCCGGCGCCGTGCTGTGCTGCTACGTGGCTACCACCACCCAGTTGTCGACGTTCGTCGAGGCCGTACGGGAACGCGGCGGCTTCACCGAGCCCGCCAGCTCGGAGACCATGCTGCGCACCTGGCATGTGGAGGGACTCGCCGTGCGTCCGAGCCACCGGATGGTCGGCCACACCGGGTTTCTGATCACCGCCCGCAGGCTGGCACCAGGGGTTACGGCGCCGCCGCGTCGTCGGCGCCCGGCGCCCAGCGCGCAGCGCGAGTGACCCGCGCGTGAGACGGGCCGCCGATGGTGCACGAGACGGGCCATGCGCGGTGCACGAGACGGGCCGGAACGGCCCCGGCGCGCGTCCCGACGTTGTCGGACGGCTCGTCTACGCTGTGACGTCATGGTCTCGTTGAGCCTCTCGCCGTCACGCGCCACCGATTTCATGAGCTGCCCCCTGTTGTACCGGTTTCGCACCGTGGACCGGCTCCCCGAGCCGCCGAACCCGGACGCCACCAGGGGCACGGTCGTGCATGCCGTGCTGGAGCGGCTGTTCGACCTCCCGGCGGGTGAGCGCACACCGGACGAGGCGGTGCGCATGGTTCGCCCGGAGTGGAACCGCCTGCTGGAGGAGGAACCGGAGCTGGGCGAGTTGTTCGCCGACGACGAAGCCCCCGCCCAGGAGGAATGGCTGGCCAGCGCGGAGGACCTGGTCAAACGGTATTTCGCGCTGGAGGATCCGCAGCGGCTCGAACCGGCCGAACGCGAACTCTACATCGAGACCACCCTCGAATCCGGGCTGCAGCTGCGGGGATACATCGACCGGCTGGACCGGGCTCCGGCTACCGGCGAGCTACGGGTGGTGGATTACAAGACCGGCAAGGCTCCCACGGCGGGCTTCGAGCAGCGTGCCATGTTCCAGATGCGCTTCTACGCGGTCATGCTGTGGCGCCAGCACGGCGTGGTGCCCCGGTTGCTGCAGGTGGTCTATCTCGGCAGCGGTGAGATCCTGCGCTATGAACCGGACGAGGCGGATCTGCGCGCCACCGAACGCAAGCTGGCGGCGCTGTCCACGGCCATCGAGCGGGCGTTGAGCACGGGAGACTGGCGGGCCAGCCCGAGCCGGCTGTGCGGGTGGTGTGCGCACCAGGCCCTGTGTCCGGCCTACGGCGGCACACCCCCACCGCTGCCGGAGAACGTCCCCGCTAGCGAGGCAGCTGGCGAGGAAGGTCACGACGCACCATCGCCACGCACCTCGGGTGCGGACATCTGACGGCGTGTACCCGCCCCCGGCACGCGACGATGCACGCCACGATCCGGCCGCCCGGGCACGTCCACCATCACCCTGCTGGCACGGGGATGCACTCCACGGCCGCTTATGCCCCACCTGGAATACTCGAACGACGTGATGGTAACGATGCCCCAGCCGATCCGGGTCTTGCTCGTGGACGATCAGCCCTTGCTGCGCACTGGTTTCCGGATGATCCTCGAAGCTGAATCCGGCATCGCGGTGGTCGGGGAATCCGGCGACGGCGAAGCGGCCGTGTCCCATACCCGCGCGCTGCAACCGGATGTCGTGTTGATGGACATCCGGATGCCGCACATGGACGGTGTCCAGGCCACGCGGGCAATCACCGGAAGTACCCGGGAGACACCACCCCGGGTGCTCGTGCTCACCACGTTCGACCTCGACGAATACGTGGTGGAAGCGTTGCGCGCGGGCGCGAGCGGGTTCCTGCTCAAAGATGTGCCAGCCGACCAGCTAGTGGCAGCGATCCGCACCGTGGCCAGTGGCGATTCGGTCGTCGCGCCGAACATCACGCGGCGGCTGCTGGACATGTTCGCCGCCCGGCTGCCGGCGTCGAACGCACCGGTTCCGGAGGGGCTGGAGCACCTGACGAGCCGGGAGCGCGAAGTCTTGATCATGGTGGCCCGCGGCATGTCCAATGCCGAGATAGCCACGGAGCTCGTCGTCTCCGAGACCACGGTCAAAACTCACGTCGGCAACCTGCTGACCAAGCTCGACCTGCGAGACCGCGTGCAAGCAGCCATCTATGCCTATGAGAGCGGCCTCGTCACGCCCGGCTCGCTCTGAGCCGTCGACCAGCCGCGCCAGCTGGTTTCCGGTTGACGACACCGGCGCGGAGCCGGCTTTCCCCGAGCGACCCCATGGACCGCACTTCGATATCCACGCGGGCGCGAATTGGCGTTTTGGCGGCCATTGACGCACGTCTGGGTGTCGAAGTGAGCTGCGGCCGGGACACATCAGGGCTATCAGCCGGGCCACGCCAGCCCGGGGCACGCCAGCCCGGGGCACGCCAGCCAGCGCACACCAGCCAGCGCACACCAGTCGAGGCACGCCAGCCAGCGCACGCCAGCCGGGGCACGCCAGCCAGCGCACACCAGTCGAGGCACGCCAGCCAGGGCACACCTCGATGCTGTCTCGTGTTCGGCAAATTTTCAGACCAGTGGTCTGTTCAAGTTGGATGATCACCGTTAGACTCCCGGAACAATTGCATTCCGGAGGGCCTGTCGCCGACGGGTGCGGGCCTGATGAGCAGACCGATGGTTCGGAGGGACGGGCATCATGACCGCTGCACCCGCCGCACTCGCGACGCCGCTGCCGCTGAGTCAAGAAGACATCGACACCTTCGATCGGCAGGGCTTCATCCGCCTGAAGGACGTTCTTGATCCCGATGTGCTGCGCGAACGGGAACCGGAAATCACCAACAAGGTGTTCGAGCTGAACACCGTCGATGCGCCGATGGAAGAGCGCTCGACCACGCAGAAGGCCTTCCTCCAGGTGGGCAACCTGTGGCGGCACTGCCAGGCCGCGCGTGACCTCGTCTTCTCCCCCAGGCTCGCCAGGATTGCTGCCGAGCTGTTGCAGGTCGACAGCGTGCGGCTGTACGCCGATCAGGCGCTCTACAAGGAACCCTCCGGAGGAATCACGCCCTGGCACGCGGATCAGTACTACTGGCCGCTGTCGAGCGATCGCACCTGCACCGTGTGGATCCCGCTGCAGGACACACCGCTGGACATGGGTCCGTTGTCGTTCGCCGTCGGCAGCCACCGGTTCGAGTTCGGCCGGGACCTGAAGATCAGCGACGAGTCCGAACGCGCGCTTCAAGAGGCACTCGATGAGGCGCAGTTCCCCGTGGACGAGGAACCGTACGAGCTTGGTGACGTCAGCTTCCACATGGGCTGGACCTTCCACCGGGCCGGGCGCAACGTCGGTACCGAGGCCCGCCGCGTCATGACCGTGATCTACATGGACGCCAACATTCGGGTGGCACCGTTGGCGCGGCCGGAACAGCAGAATGATCTCGACATGCTGATGCCGGGAGCGAAGACGGGCGAGATCCCCGACACGCCGCTGAACCCGGTCCTCTACCCCAATCCCGCTGATCATGAACAGTAAGCGACTACATAGAACGAAGAGTGTTCATGATCAGCGGGTTGGTGAAGGGAGCACCATGGACGGGATTGATCACCCGGCAACAGCAGAGTCACAGCACAAGACAGCGGAGTCACAGCACACGTCACGGGAACCGTACAGGCTGAATCGCCGGACGCTGCTGTCGATGGCGGCGGGCTCGGTCGGCGCGACCGCCCTCGGGAGCGTGGGTGGTTCCGGCGTCGCGTCGGCACAACCGCGACCTTCCGGGTTCGCGCTGCTCGGCGACACCCACGTGGGCGTGACCGTGCCCCAGCGCGCGGAATGGGTCAGCTGGGTGTACGAGCACATCGCCGCACGCGACGCCGCTGCGGTGTGCCACGTCGGCGACATCATGGACTACGGCTCGGTCGAGGAGTACGAGGCGTATCTGAGCACCATCCCCGACGACCTCTTTTCCCGGGTGCGCCACGTACCCGGGAATCACGACTGGCGCTGGGACGCCACCGCCCGGGAACGGTATCGCGAACTGCTCGGCGATACCCGCTACGCGTTCGACGCCGCGGGGATCCGGTTCGTCACGATCGACCCGAGCCACCTGTTCCAGGAAGGCGGCGGGATCGGCGAGCACGGCATGGAATGGCTGATCGATCAGCTTGACCAGGCGCCGGACGGCACGCCGGTCATCCTGATGTGCCACTTCCCCATCGGATTCGACAACTACTACCTGAGCGATCAGGAACGGTTGCTGGAGATCCTCTACGACTACAACGTGCGTGCCTGGTTCGCCGGGCACATCCATTACGAGCAGCTGCACCGGTTCAACGGCATCACCCAGCTGGCCGTCAACGGCACGCTGAACGCGCCGCTGTACTACTGGCTGGAGCACGTCACCGGCACCGATGGTCCGGCCCTTCGGGTCTCCGAGGTGCGCCGCGCCGACGACGGCTCATCGGGGGCAACGCCCCGCACTCGCCCGCGCATACCCGAGCACGCGCGGGACGGCGCCGAGGAGCCGGATGCGGACCGTGGCGCGAACGGCACCGACGCGAGCTCCGACGGCGAGACGGTCACCCGCGAGGTCGGCACCATTCCCTTGGGCGGTCCGCGCATCGCGTTGCACCAGCGCCCGTTGACCGTCGATCTCGAACCCGAACGCGAGACCCTGCGGGTGTCGGTGCGGCTGCGTTCGCGCGCGTCCGGTTCACCGGTGCACGCGCAGCTGTATCCACAGCACACGTACGCCATGAAGGATCCGGGAGACTGGACGGAGCTGCGCCCCGACGCGCGCCGTCGCCGGTATTCCGGCGCGTTCGACATCTCGGATCTGCCTCCCGGCGCACATCGCATGACCGTGCGGGTCAGCGGTGACGGCGACGTCTGGTGCGAGGAGACGCACGGGTACACCATCCCGGGTGCCGAACGGGTCCGCTGGCGCGTGGAACTGGGCGCGCCGGTGCAGGCCGGCCTGGCCGCGCATGACGGCCTGCTGGTTGCGACGACGACGGCCGGCACGGTGCTCGCCGGGAATCCCACGAGCTCCGGGCTGGACGAGCGGTGGAGCCGGGACGTGGGGGCGGTGACGGGCCGGCCAGTGTTCGCCGACGACGGAGCCACGGTCTACGTCCCATCTGTCGATCACCGCCTCTACGCACTCGACGCGGACACCGGCGAGACCCGGTTCGCCTACGACGCCGGAGATCCGGTCACCGGCAGCCCGCTGCTGACCCACGTGGAGGGCGAGCCCGTGATCGTCGTCGGCGCCGGCGAGACGGTACATGCCGTCGACGCCGTGACGGGCGCGGGCTTGTGGTCCACCGGTGAGCAGGGCATGTTCGTCGGCAGGGCCGCGGCCGACGGTCAGCGCGTCTACACCGGCGGTGGGAATGCGTATGCGTACGCGTATGACGCCTCGACCGGCGAGGTCGTGTGGTCGTTTCGCACCAACACGCGGAGCGAGTCGTACCGCCAGCTGATCTACGGGCCGTGGTACGACAACCTTGAGGTCCTTCCCGGAGGGCAGGTGCTGGTGTCCACCGTGACGGACGCCTTCGCTCTCGATGTCGAAACCGGCGTCGAGCGCTGGTCGATTTCCGGCTCCTACATCTTCGCCCCGAAGACGCTGTTGGACGACACGCGGCTGCTCGTCATCGACGACTGGGCCCGCACGGTCTCCGTGATCGATCCCCGCACCGGCGCGTCCCATTGGACGACGAACATCGGCGTGCGTGCGCTCAACACGGGCGCAGCTGTCCACGAGGGCGTGGCGTGGGTGCACGGCACGACGGGTCAGCTGGTTGCCGTCGATCTCGACAGTGGCGAGGTGACCGAGCGGCTGCAACTGACCGCGACGGCCAACTGTTACAGCACGCCGGTGGTGACGGGCGACATGCTGATCGTCGGTGACCAGGACGGCGTACTACACGGACTGAGCCTGGCCTAGGTCGCTTCGGACCCGTGCGATTGGCTAAAGAGCCGATATTATCGAGGCCATAGCCTGGAAAATGTCGGTTCTCTTCGTCTTCGCCCGGCGCGATTCAGGGTGTGCGGGCGAGCATGCTGTCCGGGCGGACCGCCTGTCCGGTGTGCCGGGATTCTTCGGCCGCAAAGGCTACGAGATGGCTCTCCAGGCTCTCGTCCAGCGACGTCAGGGCCTCGGGCGCGGGCAGGCCGTGCAGGCGCTGGCGCACCCGGTCGACGAAGGCCGCCATCAGGCCGGCGTCACCGCCGGCATGCCCCCGAAACGCCTCGCTCGCGTCATCGTCGCCATCTGGGCCCGGACCTGCGACGATCGGAACGTTGCGGCTGGCCGAACTGGATGATTCGCCCCGTGTGGAATCGTGGCCCACACCCGGCGCCACGTCCCGCCACCGCGTTACCGTCAACTCGTTGAGCCGCAGGTCGCCGCTGATCTCGCCGTGGCTGCCGAGCAGCCGGAACGTGCGTGTCACATCCGCCGAGAACGCTGTGACCAGCAGCGACGCTGTCACGCCGCCCGCGAACTCCAGGATGACGCTCTGCTGATCCACCACGTCGTTGTCCATGCGGTAGACGCACCGCCCGTAGTTCGTGGTCCGCAGCGCGTGCAGGCGGGCAGCGCGCGACGTGTCGAGGGTCATCGCCGTCACCGGTGGCCCGTGCACGTCGGCGAGATCCTCGGTGTAGAAACGGACGGCGTTGTACGGGCAGGTGTCGGCCACGGCGCACCCGTCGATGCACCGCTCGGTCGAGCCCTCGGGTGCTCGATCATGCCGGAAATGGGTGAGCGCGCCGGACGACGAGACCCGCTCCGTGGGCTGGCCGACCAGCCACCGCAGCAGGTCGAGGTCGTGGCAGGCCTTGGCGAGGATCATCGGGCTGGACAGCGATTCGTTGCGCCAGTTGCCCCGCACGAAGCTGTGGGCGAAGTGCCAGTACCCGATGTTCTCGGCCCACTGCACGGTCTGCAACTCGCCGATCTCCCCGTCGTCCAGCAGCCGCTTCACCGTCTGGAAGAAGGGTGTGTATCGGAGAACGTGCCCGACCGTGATGTGGGCCCCCCTGGTGGCATTCCCGGCAGCATCGTCGGAGGAGCCGGCGGGTCGCGCCTGCTCGTGGGGCACCCGTCCATGGTCGGTGGCGCCGGTCGTGGCTGCCGCGATCCGGTGCAACTCGTCGAGGGTGGGCGCGATTGGCTTTTCCAGCAAGACGTCGTAGCCAAGGTCGAGGGCTCGCAGCGCCGGATCCACGTGCAGCCGGTCCGGCGTGGCGACCAGCACGGCATCCCACGGACCCGGCTCGGCGAGTGCCTCCTGCCAGGAACCGTACTGGTGTGCCTCGGGTATGGCGTGCTCCTTGGCGAGCGCCGTGCGCCGCTCCGTGTCCGGATCGGCCACTGCCACGACCCGTGCCAGCTCCGGGTTGGAGCGGCACCATGTCCCGTAGGCGTGCGCGCCGCGTCCGCCCGCTCCCAGGATGAGCAGGCGGACCGGCGTGCCGGTGGTGTTCTGCATAGGTGGCATCACTCGCCCAGGATCTCGCCGATGCGCTCGTCGATCACCGAGGTGGCCTCCTCAAGTTCGACGTCTCCCCGGTAGACCGCCTCGAGCTCGGACTGGATCGTGTCGTAGTACTCGTTCCATTCTGGGGCGATCGGCAGCGGGGTGAGGTGCTCGGCCTGGGCGGTGAAGGCCTCGCTGGCTTCCCGGCTGACGAACTCCTCGCTCTCGTACAGCGACGTGCGCGACGGTGTGATCGATCCGAGCTCCATGAACTGGCTCATGCCGTCGGCGCTGGCCATGTGCGAGATCAGCGCCCACGCCTCCTCCGGGTGTTCGGTCTGCGCCGACATGGTGTATCCCGCTCCGGAGGCGAACGAATCGCGGCTGACCGGTCCCGCAGGGAGCACGGTGGTGCCCCATTCGAAGTCCGCCTCGTCCTCGAGCGTGGGAATCAGGTAGTGCCCGTAGATGCCCATGGCCGCGTTCTCACCGGTGAACGCCGTGGTGTAGCCGAGGTCGGAGATGACGTCCGGGCCGGGGACGGAGCCGTCCTCGTTGATCATCTCGTTGAAGAAGCTCAGCGCTTCCCGCGTCTCTGGGCTGGACATCGCGCCGCCCGTGGCGTCGTCGTTGAGCACCTGGCCGCCGTTCTGCCAGATCCAGTTCCATCCGGAGCCGAAGTCGTTCTGCGCGATCAGGCCGTATTGTTCCACCCGATCGCCGTCCCCGACCGTGAGCTCGTCGGCGGCCGAGCGGAGATCCTCCCAGGTCCACGACTCGTCGGGATAGTCCAGGCCGGCCTCGTCGAACATGTCGGCGTTGTAGAACAGCACTTGCATGTCGATGCCATAGGGAATCCAGTGCAGCTCGTCTTTGTAGTAGCCGCTGTCGAGCAGGTCCGGATTGAAGTCGTCCAGATCGAACTCGGCGTCGGAACTGGCCGCCGAGCCGATCTCGCCGATGGCGCCGATGTCGGCGAAGCCCTGGTACCACAGCTGGCTGAGGAACATCACGTCGGGCACCTCTCCCCCGGCGATGCGCGTCTGCAGTGTGGTCGAGTAGTCATCCCAGGGGATGATCTGATGGTCCACCGTGATGTGCGGGTTCTCCTCCTCGAACTCCGCGATCAGCTCGTCGGCGACCTCGAGTTCCTGATCGGCGAACCAGCTGGTGAACACGAGGTTCACCGGCCCGTCGCTGCCGGAGCCGGCGCCGTCGTCGCCGTCGCCGCAGGCGGCGAGGAGCAGGACGGACCCGGCGACGAGCGCGGCCGCCCGCGCCATGGCCGGGCGGGTCGTTCTCGGGGATGTGGCGGTGCCGCCACGGGTGTGGTACCTCATCTGACTCCTCCGCAAAAAGGTGTCGGGGCGATCTGTCGGGTGGTTAACGTTTCAACCCGGACAGCGCCACACCCTGGATGAAGTAGCGCTGACCGATGAGGAAGACGGTGATGATGGGAACGAGGGCGACGACCGTCGCTGCCATCAGCAAGGCCCATTGCGTCTCGTATTGGCCCTGGAAGGTGGCCAGCCCGAGGGTGACGGTGAATTTCTCGCGTGAGGTGAGAAAGATCAGCGGCGCGATCAGGGAGTTCCAGGTGAACATGAACTTGAAGATGCCCAGCGCCGCCATGGCTGGCAGCGAGAGCGGAACCATCAGCCCGAACAGGATGCGCAGATGCCCGGCGCCGTCCATGCGTGCCGCGTCTTCCAGCTCTTTGGGCACCGTCATGAAGAACTGCCGCAGCAGGAAGATCCCGAACGGCCAGAAGATCGACGGCACGATCAGCGCCTGGAACGTGTCGATCCATCCCAGCCCGCGCATGAGGATGAACTGCGGGATGAGCTCCACATGAACGGGCACCATCATCGTGGCGAGCACGGCGATGAAGATGGTGTTGCGGAACCGGAAGTGAAACCGGGCGAAGGCATATCCGGCCATCGCGCAGACGGTCAGCGAGAACACCGTGTCGGTGATCGTGACGAAGGCCGAGTTGGCCAGGTACCGGGCGAATGGCGCGATGGTCAACGCGTCCGGGTAGTTCTCCGGCCGGGCCGGATCGGGGAGCCACTCGGGTGGGAACTGGAAGACGTCGCTTTCCACCTTCAGCGACGTGGAGAACATCCAGAGGAACGGGACGACCATCATCGCCGCACCGAAGATCAGTGTGGCGTAGTACAGCGGTTTGCCCATCCATCCGAGATGCCGCTGCATGTGCGAGACCCGCGCCTGTGGCGGTGGTTCCATCCCCGCGACGCGTTCGGCACCGCTGGCGTGGTGCACGCCGTCGGCGGCAACGCGCAAGGGCTGCACGAGATGCCGCTGGGAGCCAGCGCCCTGCGGGGCGTGCGGAGAGGGTTCGTGGGCCGGCGTGTCGCCGGTGGAGGTCTCAGTAGACGACACGGCGCTCTCCGATCTTCCACTGGACGATGGTGATCACCAGGATGATCGTGAACAGGACGAGGGCGATGGCCGACGCGTAGCCGGTCCGGAAGTACTCGAAGCCCTGCAAGTACAGGTAGTAGACGAGCGTGAGGGTGCTGTCGCGCGGCCCGCCCTCGGTCATCACGTACATGTATTCGAAGGCCTGGAACGTGTTGATCATCGCCATGATGCTGACGAAGAAGGTCACGGGCGAGATCATCGGAAAGGTCACGCCCCAGAAGCGCTGCCACGGCCCGGCACCGTCGAGACGGGCCGCCTCGACGAGGTGACGCGGCACGCCCTGCAAGGCCGCCAGAAAGATGATCATGTAGAAGCCGATCTCCCGCCACACCGTCACGACGATGAGCGCCGGCATCGCCCACGTCTGCGATCCCAGCCAGTTGATCGGCTCGATGCCCAGGAACCCGAGACCGGCGTTGACCAGCCCATACTGGGCGTTGAACATCCAGCGCCACATGATGCCGACGGCCACCATGGACGAGACCACCGGCAGGAAGTAGACCGTCCGGAAGATCTTGATGCCCCGGATGCCCCGGTTGAGGATCAGCGCCAGTGCCAGGGACACGCCGACGATGCCCGGCACCGCACCTCCGACGTAGTAGATCGTGTTCCACAGCGCCTGCCAGAACGTGGGATCACCGACCAGTTCCTCGAAGTTGGACAGGCCCACGAACTCGGGTGGTGCGATCAGGTTCCACTCGGTGAACGACAGCGCGAACGATGCGATGGCCGGCATGATGCGGAAGACGAGCACGCCGGCGAGCGGGATGGCGAGCAGCCCGATTGCCACGAGCGTGCGGCGCCTGCCCCACCGCATGGAGGCCAGCCGCGCCTTCATACCGCTCCGAGCGCCGGACGGTCGAGGGCGGAGTCCAGCCGGATCCCGGACTCCAGGTCAAAGTAATGGGCCGCATCGGAGTTCGCGCGCAATGTGATGCGCGCGCCCGGGTCGAAGCTCATGGACGACGGGACCTTCGCGGTGAACCGTTGCGTCCCGGTGATGATGTGCAGGTAGGACTCGCCGCCCAGCAGCTCGACGACGTCGACCGTACCCTGGATGATCACGTCTCCGGTTGCCGCGTCATCGGGCTGCTGGCCAGCCGTGTCGCTCGCGACCACCTCCAGCTGCTCGGGTCGCACCCCGAGAGCCACGGTCCGCTCGGTGCGCCCCCGATGAACCTGGTCGAGCCCCGCCTCCACGGCCGGCGGTACCGGCGCCCACACGCCGTCCGCACGTACGTGCGATACACCGCCGTCCGAGATCAGCTCGGCCTCGACGAGGTTCATCGGGGGTGCGCCGAGGAATCCGGCGACGAACAGGTTGGCCGGGCGCTCGTAGACGTCGCGCGGTGGACCGACCTGTTGCAGGACGCCGTGGTCGAGTACCGCGATCCGGTGGCCCATCGTCATGGCCTCGACCTGATCGTGCGTGACGAACACGGTGGTGGTCTGCACCTCGCGATGCAACCTGATGAGCTCGGCCCGCATCTGCACCCGCAGCTTCGCGTCCAGGTTGGACAGCGGCTCGTCCATGAGGAAGACCGTGGGCTGGCGGATGATCGCCCGACCCAGCGCGACCCGCTGCGCCTGCCCACCGGACAGCTGGCCGGGCCGGCGATCGAGGAGCTCCTGGATGTCCAGCATCTCGGCGACCGCATCGACCCGCGCGGCGATCTCCTGCTTGGGCATGCGCCGCAACCGCAACGCGTACGCCAGGTTGCCGCGGACCGTGCGATGCGGGTAGAGCGCATAGCTTTGAAAGACCATGGCGACGTCGCGCTGGGCGGCGTCGACGTCGTTGACCACCTGGCCACCGAGCTCCAGCGTGCCGCCGCTGATGTCTTCGAGCCCGGCGGTCATCCGCAGCAGCGTCGACTTGCCGCACCCGGACGGCCCGACGAGGACGAGGAATTCGCCGTCGGCCACGTCGAGGTCGATCTCCTTGACGGCATGGACATCGCCGTACCACTTGGAGACGCCCCGATACCGGACCCCGGCGGATTCACCACGGGTCATACCTCACACCTCCCTCGGTACCGTCTCGCCCGTGCCCGGGCACGGGCAGCGTGGTGCCCTCCAGCACGGCCAGTGCGATCAGCACGGTCGCCCCGGTCAAGCCGAGCGGGGCGACCGCGGCCGGCCGTCCTGCCTCGGTGACCTTCTCGGGCAGCGAGCCCAGCCCGGTGCGCCGGACATCGAGCCAGCTCAGCAGCCGATGCGCCAGGGCCGTGTCGCCAAGCCCGGCCGCCGCGAGCGCGTGCAGCGAGACCTGCGGCGTCCACGCCGTCATCAGATCCGTCCACTCCTCCCCCGGCCGGACACCTCCGTTGGCGACCGTCGTGGCCTCGACCGCTCGCCGCCAGGCGTCGGCGACGCCGCCCGGATCTCGTCGCGTGAGCGGGGCGAACGGCGGGAGCAGGAACGCGACCGAGGCGTCATACCCGCCGGAGCCGCTGAACCGGCGGCGGTAGCCGTGTGCTCCGAACCCGGTGTGGATGGCGGTGTCGAGCCCGGACGCGGCCCGTGCCGCCCGCGCGGCCAGGTCGGCTCGCGCGGTCCGATGACGACCCGCCGTGTCGGCGGCATCCCCGGCATCTGGACTGGCGCCGGCGTCGAGCAGCAGGTCGTGTGCACAGCGCAGCCCCAGGAGCAGCGGCGCCGCCGTGCCGAGCGTGACCTCGTCGACGTCCATCTCCCAGTAGTCTTGCGACGCCGTGGGCAGGTGGGTTGCCGGGTCGAGCGCGTCTAGCGCCGCCCGGGTGGCGGCCTCGGCCATCTCCCCCAGATCCCCCAGCTCGTCCCCGGTGGTGCGCTGCCAGAACCAGGTGGCCCACAGGGTCCAGCCGATGCCGTCGAGCTGCCGGCCACGCCCGTCCGGCACGTCACCGGAGCCGTCGGGCAGGTAGCGTGCCTGCCAGCCGCCGTCGTCCTCCTGCATCCGGGCCACGTAGTCCAGCAGCCGCCGGGCTTCCCGCGTCCGGCCGGTCAGGCTGAGAGCGACCGCCATGAAGCCGGTGTCGCGCGGCCAGACGAAGCGCCAGTACGGGCTGCCCGCGGCGACGGCCGCGCCGTTGGGAAAGGTCAGCACCTCGATGTCGGCCAGCGCGGTGCGCGCCATGTCCGAGTACGGCCCGTCGACACCGGGAATCGCGGCGCCCTCCAGCCGCGCGGTCCAGGCGTCCACCTCCTCCGGAGCTGGCTCGTGGGCACCGGGCAGGCTGCCGGCGACCGGATCGAGATATCCCGTGCCGGGAACGCGGGCCAGCCCCGAATGCGGCGGCACCACCAGCGGCTCGCCGTCCTTGCCCACCACGACGCCGTCCGAGTACAGGCGGGTCTCCGGAGCCCAGGCGGTGCCCCGCGTGCCGAGGACGGCGGGCTCGTGGCCGGGCTCGCTCATGAGGTCTCCGGAGGGGTGTGGGCGGCAGGACTCTCGGGTGGGGCGTAGGCGACGGTGCTGAAGTCGTAGCGGTCGCCGCGGTAGAGCGAGCGGCCGTGCTCGACCTTGCGGCCGTGCTGGTCGTACCCGCTCTGCACGACGTACAGCCCGGCCGCGCGGTCCGGCACGCCGAACAGCTCCGCGGTCTGCGCGTCGATGTTCATCGCGTTGATCCGGCGCTCGTGCCGGGAGATACGCACGCCGTACTCGCGGGCCAGCAGGCTGTACAGGGATCCTTCGAGGTCATGCTCGAGCAGGCCGGGAAAGTACCGCTCGGGAAGCCGGACGCGCTCGATGGACAGCGGGACGTCGTCGGCGAGGCGGAGCCTGGTGATCTCGTAGAACCGCGATCCGGGTTCGATCGAGAGGTCGTGCGCGACGACGAAATCGGCGCTGTCGACGTGGCTCTCCATGAGTTTCGAGCCGGGTGTCCATCCGCGCTCGCGGATCTCTTCGGAGAACGACCTGAGCACGGGTGCGGTGGACACGTGGGGCGCGGCGACGAAGGTGCCGACGCCCGGCGCGGACCGCAGCACACCCTCGTCTTCCAGGAGCTTCAGGGCGGCGCGCACGGTCACGCGGGAGACCCCGAACAGTTCGGCGAGGTTCCGCTCGGACGGGAGGACGTCGGCCGGTTGCAGCGTGGCGACGAACTGCTTGACCAGCAGGTCGCGCACCTGTCGAGGCTTGACCGAAGGCCTGGCCAACGTGTCCCTCCGAAATCCGCCCGGATCGTTGCCGTACCAGTGGTTCCCTCAAAGTGGGCTGTGTAGGGGGATCCTAGCGGTCATCGTCGACGTTAGCTAGACCGTCGGTCTGAAAATGTGAGGCGACGTACGGAGCGGCGTCGCAGTCCGGGGCCGCACGCGACGGCGTGCTGGTGACGGCGCTACCGAGCGGAATTCGCCCCGTGCCCCGGACCGCCGGTGACGGTCGCCCACAGGTCTGCCGCGCGCAGCCCGGCGAGCGAGTCGATCACCACCATGCCCTGCTGGTCCGGCACCTCCACGGTGTTCGGCACGGCCAGCACGGGCATACCGGCAGCGAGACCGGCAACGGCTCCCGTGGGTGAATCCTCGATGACGACACACGTGCCATGCCGTTCCGGTTCGATACCGAGCGTCTCCGCGGCGGTCCGGTAGGGCTCGGGGTGTGGCTTTCCGTTGGCGACCATGTCGCCGGTGACGACGGCCTCGAAGGTGCCCGGCGGCAGCTGCGCGACGACGGCTTCGGCCAGCACCTGGTACGACATGGTGACCAGCGCACACGGTATGCCCGCGGCTCCGAGCTCGGTGAGCAGCTCGCGAGCGCCCGGGCGCCACTCGACGCCCGCCTTCACTCCGTCGAGCACCTCGCCCAGCAGGTACTCGGCCACCTGGGCGCTGCTCATCGGCAGGTCGCCGCGCCGGCGGATGTAATCACCGGCCACGAGCAGGTCACTGCCGACGAGCGCCAAGCTGTCGGCATCGGTCCACGCACCACCATGCCTTTCGACCAGCGCTTTCTCGGCGGCGATCCACAGTGGCTCGGTATCGACGATCGTGCCGTCCATGTCCCACAGGACGGCGGCGGGGTATGGCGATGTCACGCGATCCATAGTCGCATGCACGCCATCACCGGCCGCTGACCCGTAGTGTGGACGCTGCACACCTTAGGCTGGGTGCAAAGAGCAATACCCGAGGCAGGGAAGGACCAGCGTGATTGAACTCGAAAGCGTTCCGCAGCTGCGCGAGCCGGTGCTGATCGCGGCGTTCGAGGGCTGGAACGATGCCGGTGAGTCGGCGACTGCCGCTGTCGAGCACTTGGAGCAGACGTGGCACGCTGCCCCGCTGGCTTCCCTCGACCCGGAAGAGTACTACGACTTCCAGGTCAACCGTCCGCAAGTGGGATTCGACACGGAAGGTAACCGGTTCCTGCGCTGGCCCACCACCCGCATGTCACTGACCCAGGAGAACGATCTCGGCCGGGACGTCGTGCTCTTGCGCGGGATCGAGCCGAACCTGCGCTGGCGCGGGTTTTGCTCGGAGCTGCTGGGGGTGGCGGCCGAGCTGGGTATCGACCAGATCGTGACCTTCGGAGCGTTATTGGCCGACGTCCCCCATACGCGCCCGGTTCCGGTGACCGCGTCGTCCAGCGAGCCAGCCGCGTCGAACCGGGTGCTCAACGTGGAGCAGTCCCGTTACGAGGGCCCCACCGGCATCGTCGGCGTCTTCCAGGATGCGGCCGTCAAGGCCGGTTTCGACGCCGTCTCGCTCTGGGCGGCCGTGCCGCACTACGTCGGGCAATCGCCCTGCCCCAAGGCCACGGTGGTGCTGCTACGCCGCCTCGAAGACCTGCTGGAGATGTCCATCCCGCTCGGTGACCTGCCCGATCAGGCCGAGGCCTGGCAGCACGGCGTGGAGGAGCTCACCCGGGAGGACTCGGACATCGCCGAATACGTGCAGCGGCTGGAAGAGGCCTCGGACACGATCGAGCTTCCCGAGGCATCCGGCGAGCACATCGCCCGCGAGTTCGAGCGTTACCTGCGCCATCGGGGCAACGACACGTAGCAGTCCGGGCCGTCCGGGCCGTCCGGGCCATGCTGCATGGCGCATGCCAGCCGTGCTCAGCCACTCAGACCGCGTGGCACGGTGTCGTCGAACTCGACGGTCTCCGGCAACGGCGCGTGTCCGGCCAGGCGCAGCCACCGGACTAGCGCCTTGCGGCGCAACCGCTGGACACCACGCACCATCTCGTTGTGAAAGCGACGGGCATGCGCGACGCGCCGGCAAGCCATGCCGAGCTCGTCGAGCGCCGCATCCAGATCCTGCACCTCGTCACGCAGCGCGGCCAGATCCTCGGGCGCATCCAGGCCCGCGCACAGGACGGCGGTCAGGTCGCTTTCGGCCTGGTAGCGGTGCTCGGCCCCGACCACCCGGGCGCGGGAGGCGGCGTCGGCCATCACCACCGAGGTCGCCGGGTCGAGCAACCCGGCGGTGGCGAGCTCCAGTGCCGAGGCCGAGCGGCGCAGGAGCTCGGCCTCAAGTACGGCCTGCGACGCGTCTACCCGCGCGTGCAGGCGGTCCAGCCGCCCTGCTGTCCACGACAAGTAGACACCCAGGAGCAGCAATACGAACGCGATGATGCCCAGATAGACCCACGTCACGAGTGCCGTCCCTCACGACCGGGCATGCGGAACCGGCGTCCGCTGGAGGCCGGCGAGCCCACTGCCATGACCATCTCGTACACGGCGAGTACCTCGTCGGTGAGTACCGACCAGTCGTATCGTCGCACGGCCACCGAGGCCGCCTGGCGGTATCGTTCCCGCCGCTCGGAATCCGACAGCAACCCATACGCCTCCTCGGCCAGGGCCGACGCGTCGCCCACCGGCACGAGCGCGCCCAGCCGGCCGTCGTCGAGCACCGCCCGGAACGCGGTCAGGCCGCTGGCCAGGACGGGCGTGCCAGCCGCCATCGCCTCCACGAGGACGATGCCGAAGGACTCCCCACCGATGTGCGGGGCGACGTAAAGGTCGCTGCTGGCCAGCATGGCCGCCTTGTCGTCGTCGCTGACACTGCCGAGGAAGGTCACCGCGTCGCGGTGCTCGGCCGGGATGGCGCGGCGTGCCTCGTCGACATCGCCGGGGCCGGCGACGAGCAGGCGCGCGCCCGGCACCCGCGTGTGGATCTCCGGCCACGCTTCGAGCAGGACAGGCAGGCCCTTGCGCGGCTCGTCGACCCGGCCCAGGAAGCACAGCGTGCTGTCCTCCCCCTGCCACTCTGGTCGGGGCGGCACGTCGAACCGGTCGACGTAGATGCCGTTGGGGATGAGCACGGCGTCTCCGCCGAGATGCTCGACGAGGGTGCGCCGGGCTTCCTCCGAGACCGCGATCCGGGCGCTGACCTTTTCGAACGCGGACTGCAGTATCCCGTGCGCGGCACTCATCGCCCGCGAGCGGCTGGTCGCCTGGTGGAACGTCGCGACCACGGGAGCATCCGTCCACCAGGTGGCGAGCAGGCCCAGACTCAGGGTGGTCGGCTCGTGAATGTGCACGACGTCGAACTTGCCCTCGGAGAGCCAGCGGCGTACCCGTGCCGCCGCACGCGGGCCGAACAGGATCCGGGCCACCGATCCGTTGTACGGCACCGGAACCGGCCGCCCGGCCTTGACCACGTATGAGGGTGCTTCGTCCTCCTCGCCGCCGGGTGCGAGCACCGACACGGTGTGCCCGCGCGCCATCAGCTCCTCGCTGAAGTCGCGGACGTGGAACTGGACGCCACCCGGCACACCCCACGAGTACGGACAGACGATACCGATGTTCACGGCGCGACGAGCTCGTCGGATGGGCGCCCGCGGCGCCCGCTGGTGTCGAGATCGGACAGGAAGAGTCGTTGTGTCATGTGCCAGTCCTCCGGATGCTGGCTGATACCCACTTCGAAGGCGGAGGCAACCTGCTGGGTCATGGTGGCGATACGACCGGGCGAACTCGTACGCTCCGCCGGAATCTCGATCGGGTCGTGAAAGGTCAAGACGATGCCGTGGTCGGGTTCGCGGCCCTCATACGACAGCGTCATCGGAACCAGCGTCGCCCCGGTGCGCAGGGCGAGCATGGCCGGACCCGCCGGCATCCGCGTCTGCTCGCCGAAGAACGTCACCGTGATACCGCGCCGGGACAGGTCCCGCTCGGCCGGCAGGCAGACCAGACCACCGCGCTGCACGTGTGCGGCGAGTTCGGTCATGACGTTCACGTCCTGGCCGCCCACCGGCCAGATCTTCATCCCGAGCCGCTCGCGGTACGCGAGGAACCGCTCGAACAGCTCCTCGGGCTTGAGCCGCTCGGCGACGCTGGCGACCTGGCCGAGGTTCATGCAGGCCCAGGCGCCGGCATGATCCCAGTTGGCCATGTGCGGTAGCGCGACGATCACCCCGCGTCCCTCCTGCAGCGGCTCCGTGATCCGGTCCAGCCGCCGGGTACGGACCCGCTCGCTGAGCCGCTGCTGAGTCCAGCCGTCGATGCGGAAGGCATCACACCAGTACCGCATGTACGATCGCAGCCCCGCACGGCTGAGGGCGCGCAGCTCATCCGCGGTGGCATCGGGAACCACCCGGGCGAGGTTGCGCTCCAGCCGACGCGTCGGCCGGCTGCGTCGCAACCAGGCCAGATCAGCGAGCGAACGGAACAAGGCATAGGCCATGCGCTCGGGCATGGCGTGCACTGCTGACCACCCAGCGCTATATATCAGCAGCCGCGCTCGGTCGGCGAGCCTCTTCATGCCTGCACCGCCTGACGTCGAACGTAGCGCACTCGCTGGACCACGGTCCACGCGCTTGCCCCCATGAGCAGCCAGAGTACGACCTCCAAGACAACGACGGGTAGGCCCAGCAAGCCCACGAGACCTGTTGTGACCAGCAGCGCGACGAGACGATCTGCGCGTTCGGCGATTCCCCCAGACGCCGTGTATCCCAGGCTCTCAGCGCGTGCTCGCGCGTAGGACACGATAGCCCCGAAGGCGAGACACGCGATCAGCAGGGCCGTCATCCGGATGTTGGCTCCCTCGCCCGCGAACCAGAGCGCCAGGGCACCGAAGATCGCGGCATCTCCGACACGGTCGAGTACCGAGTCGAGGAACGCTCCCCACTGGCTGCGCCGGTCGGCGAGCCGCGCCATGATCCCGTCGATGTTGTCGGCGAAGATGAACGCGGTGATCACCAGCGTGCCCCAGAGGAACTCCCCCCGCGGGTAGAAGGCGAACGCGCCCGCGGTAACGCCGAGCGTGCCCGCGATGGTCACGGCGTCGGGACCGATCCTCAGCTTCAGCAGGGCGCGCGCTGCTGGCGTCAGGATGCGCGTCGTGTATACGCGCGTGTATTTGTCGAGCATCAGCGCATTTCGTCTGGTACGGGTCCGGATGAGGCTAGCGCAGACATCGTATCCGGGGGCGCATCGATGTCACTCCCCCTCTTGCGCATCAGGGGCTGGCGCAGCAGAGTGGCAATCACACCACGAGTGAGGGGCAGGCGCCATGGCGGGTCGCAACTCGAAGAACTCAGGCAGCGCGGCAGGTGTCACCAGCGACGAAGCGCGATCGCCCGGCGCGCGCGAGGTCCGCAACGTCGCGCTTGTCGGGCATACCGGTGCAGGAAAGACGACGCTCGTGGAGGCACTGCTTGCCACGAGCGGTGTTGTTTCTCGGCCCGGCCGGGTGGAGGACGGCACGACCATCTGCGATTACGACGAGATCGAAACGCGCCAGCAGCGATCGGTGAACCTCGCGCTGGCCCCGCTGGAGTACGACGGCGTGAAGATCAACGTGATCGACACGCCCGGTTATGCCGATTTCGTGGGCGACCTGCGGGCCGGGTTGCGCGCCGCGGATTGTGCGCTGTTCGTGGTGTCCACCGCGGCACCCCTGGACGGGACCACCCGGCTGCTGTGGACCGAGTGTGCCGCCGTCGGCATGCCGCGGGCCGTCGTCCTGACCAAGCTGGACCACCAGCGAGCCGACTACCCGGGCACGCTCGCCGCCTGCCGGGAGAGCTTCGGCGACAACGTACTGCCCATCTACCTGCCAGATCCCGACACCGGAACCGCGAGCGGCCTGGTGGGCATGCTCAGCCGTCAGCTCTACACCTACTCTGACGGCCGCCGCAGCGAGGGTCAGCTCGACGACGCCGGCCACGCCCGGGTGGAACGGGCGCGCGGCGAGCTGATCGAAGGCATCATCGAGGAGTCCGAGGACGAGACGCTCATGGAGCGCTACCTCGCCGGTGAGGAGATCGATCTCAAGGTTCTCATCGGCGATCTCGAACGAGCCGTCGCCCGCGGGGCGTTTCACCCCGTGCTGCCCGTGTGCGCGCCGACCGCCCTTGGCACGGTCGAGCTGCTGGAGTTGATGAGCGGCGCGTTCCCCTCGCCCGCCGAGCACCCGCTGCCGGAGGTCACCACCGTGGCCGGCAAGACCCGCACCGATCTGAGCTGCGACCCCGACGGCCCGCTCCTGGCCGAGGTCGTCAAATCCACGACGGATCCCTACATCGGGCGGTTGAGCATGGTCCGGGTCTTCTCCGGAACGCTGCGCCCGGACATGTCGGTGCACGTGTCCGGGCACTTCCTCGCCGAACGCGGCCACGAGGAACACGACGAGGACGAGCGGGTCGGCTCGCTGTCGTCACCGCTGGGCAAGACGCAGCGTCCGATCCCGAAGGCGCCGGCAGGCGAGATCGTGACGGTCGGGAAGCTCAGCCGCGCCGAGACGGGCGACACGCTGTCCGATCCGGGCGATCCGCTGCTGATGCGGCCCTGGGACATTCCCGAGCCCATGCTTCCCGTGGCGATCACCCCGCGCACCAAGGCCGACGAGGACAAGCTGTCGCAGGGGCTGAGCCGGGTCGCCGCCGAAGACCCGACATTGCGGGTGGAGAACAATCCCGAAACCCACCAGCTGGTGCTGTGGACCATGGGCGAGGCGCACACCGACGTACTCCTCGACCGGCTGGCCCATCGCTACGGCGTGCACGTCGATCCGATCGAGTTGCGCGTTCCCCTGCGCGAGACGCTCTCCGGTCCCGGAAGTGGACGCGGCAAGCACGTCAAGCAGTCCGGCGGGCATGGCCAGTACGGCATCTGCGAGATCCAGGTCGAGCCGCTACCCCAGGGGTCGGGGTTCGAGTTCGTCGACAAGATCGTTGGCGGAGCCATCCCGCGCCAGTTCATCGGCTCGGTGGAGAAGGGCATCCGCAACCAGATGGAGAAGGGAACCACCTCGGCTGGCTATCCGATGGTGGACATCCGGGTCACGCTGGTGGACGGCAAGGCGCACAGCGTCGACTCGTCCGACATGGCCTTTCAGATGGCCGGAGCCCTGGCCCTGCGCGAGGCCGCGCAGGCGGCGGGCGTGGCGCTGCTCGAACCCTTCGACGAGGTCTCCATCTTGGCCGGCGACGACGACGTCGGCACGGTGATGAGCGACCTGTCGGCGCGGCGAGGGCAGGTGCTCGGGACCGAGGCGATCGGGCAGGGACGCAGCCTGGTACGCGCCGAGGTCCCGCAGACCGAGCTGGTGCGCTACGCCGTCGACCTGCGGGCGATGACCCACGGCACGGCCTCGTTCACCCGCACGTTCTCCCGCTACGCCCCGATGCCGCAGCATCTGGCGGCCAAGGTCCTGGACCACCACCCCTCCCCATGATCATGAACACTAGGGGGTGATTTTCGAGGCCCTAGTGTTCATGATCATGGGAAGTGGGGGTGGGTGACGAGGAGATCCTGCGCGGGAAACAACGTCAAGACCCGCGCTCCGTCCCGTGTCACGACGACCTCCTCCTCGATCCGCGCGGCCGAGAAGCCGTCGCTTGCCGGACAGTACGTTTCCAGGGCGAAGACCATGCCTTCTGCAATCTCCACCGGCTCGGTCATGCTGTTCAGGCGCGAGATGATCGGGCGTTCGTGCAGTCCCAGACCCAGCCCATGGCCGAATTGCAGCCCGAACGCCGCCATCTCGCTCTCGAACCCGAATTGCGTCGCGGCCGGCCACACCGCGGCGATCTCGTCCGTCCCGATCCCGGGTTCCACCTTCTCTATCGACGCGTCCATCCACTCCCGCGCCCGCGCGTACGCGTCTCGCTGGCTGGGAGTCGCCGCGCTGACGCTGAACGTGCGGTAGTAGCACGTCCGGTAGCCATTGAACGAGTGGATGATGTCGAAGAACGCTTGATCGCCAGGCCGGATGATGCGGTCCGAGAAATTGTGCGGATGCGGGTTGCACCGCTCCCCGCTCACCGCGTTGATCGCTTCCACCTGGTCCGATCCGCGCTCGTACAGGCGCTTGTTGGCCAGCGCGACGATCTCGTTCTCCTGAACTCCGGGCTTGAGCGCCTCGACGATTTCTTGATACACGCCGTCCACCATGGATGCCGCCTGGGTCAGCAGCGCGATCTCGTCCCGGGACTTGATCTGGCGCGCGTCGAGCATCAGCTGCTGCGCGTCGACGACGCGCAGTCCTTGCCGCTGCATCTCGAACAGGAACGGGGGTTCGACGAGGTCCACACCGACTGGCTCATCCGCCAGGCCGGCGTCTTCGAGGAGGCCCCTGATCTGGCGCACCGCGTCCTCCATGAGCCCGGCCGAGGGTGCGATCGCCCCACGCAGGCCGAGCATCCCGGCCTGGCAGTTGTCCGGCTCCAACCAGGGCGCGTAGAGCTTGTGATGGCGTGCCGCAGACCCGAAGTCCCAGAGCATGGGTTCGCGTTCCCGTGCCAGCAGGGCGTATCGGGTCATCTTGTCCCCCAGCCCACCACCGATCCAGGTCTGGGTGACGTATCTGATGTTGTAGAAGTCGAACAGCAGGAACGCGCCACACTCGCTGCTCTCCAGCGCCTGGCGGGCTCGCGCGAGGCGGTAGCGTCGCAACCGTTCGAAATCCACCCGCTCCTCGTAGTCGACTCCCATGTGCCCGGGAGCGGGCAGCGGCTCGGCCGATGTCATGATTCGCCCGCCTTTCCGTTCGTGGTCAGGCCGTCGTCGACGTCGACGTGTTCGGGCGTCAGCTCCATGCCGGAGGACGCCGCCTGCTGGTCGAGAAGGACCGCGAAGTCCTCGTCGGTCCGTCCGCGGCCGATGACCGACTGGATGAGCGCGGCCGTGATGGCGGCGAGCGGCATGGGAACGTCCATGTCGCTCGCCGCGCCCAGGCCGAGGTCGAAGTCCTTGCGCAGCAACGGCGGGGTGAACGTGGGCGTGTAGTCGAGGTTGACGAATGCCGGTGACTTGTATCTGGTGAACGTCGAGCCCAGGACGCTGCCGTTGAGGAACTCCAGGAAGGCGTGCCGCGAGACACCGCCCTTCTCCGCCAGGACGGTGACCTCGGCCAGCGACTGGGTGACCACGCCAAGGAAGAGGTTATGCGCGATCTTGACCAGCCGGGACGCCTCGCCGTCACCCACGTAGGTGACCGTGGTGCCGATCTCGCGCAGCAGCGGCTCGACACGCGTGAACGTCTCCTCCGGGCCGGACACCACCAGACCGGCCTGCCCCGCTTCGACCACCTGGGCGTTGCCACTGACCGGCGCCGCCAGGAACGCCACGCCCCGCTCGGCGCACGCTTCGCGGATCGTCTGCGACGACTCCGCCGAGACCGTCGAGCAGTCCACGACAATCCCCGGCACCGCGCCGTCGGTTGCGAGCAAGCCGTTGTCACCGAGCAGCACCTCCTCCAGGTCCGGTGGCCCCGCGACGGTGGTGAACACGACGTCGCGTGTGCGCAGCTCGCTGATGGATGCGCACACGGAAGCACCGTGCGCTTCCAGGGGCCTGGCCTTGGCCGGGGTCCGGTTCCAGACGGCGAGGTCGACGCCCGCGTCGGCTAGCCGCGCGGCCATGGCCGCGCCCATCCGGCCGGTCCCGATCCAGCCCACACTCGTCTGGCTCGGCTCGGTCCGGCCCGGGTTCGGAGAGTTCATGCAAGCTCCTTGTGCAAACGATTGTGTCTAACACTACGAAAGGGTCATATCCACGTCAACCCAAACGACCTGGCTACACGTCGAGCTTGCTCGGATGGGCGGCGCGCCCTATCATGGGGCCGAATCACAATCGTTTGTGCGAATCATCGGGTGACATGTGCCGCATGGCCATGAATCGATACCGCCAGCCCGTCGCCGGCGAGAAAGCGTAGGATGCGACCATGCCGAGGACGACGCTGCGCTCCGTGGCGCAGGCTGCGGGCGTGCATGCGGCAACGGCGTCGCGCGCGCTCAATCCGGAGACCCGACATCTCGTCAACGCCGACACCGCACGGCGCGTGCTCAAGGCCGCCGAACGGCTCGGCTATCAGCCCAATCCCATCGCGCGCAGCTTGAAGACCGCGCGGTCGAACACGATCGGCCTCGTGGTACCCGACCTCACCAACCCCCTCTTCCCCCCGATCGCCCGCGGCATCGAAGAGGTCCTCGAGGAAGCGGGCTACAGCGTCTGGATCGTCAACACCGACCACGATCTCGCGCGCGAGCAGGCGCTGGTCGAATCGCTGCGGTCGCGGCAGGTGGACGGGCTGATCCTGTGCACCGCGCACCTGTCCCATCCGTTGATCGAGAAGATGCGTGACGAGGGCGTCAAGATGGTCTTGGCCAATCGCCGGACCGACGATCCCGGGGTGCCCTCGGTCACGCCGGATGACGCGCACGGAATCGACCTTGCCGTCCGGCACCTGGCTGGCCTGGGACATCGACGCATCGCCCACCTCGCGGGGCCGCAATCCACCTCCACGGCGCTCACGCGTGCGCGCACCTTCCGGCATGTCGTCCGGGATCTGGGCCTCGACGACGACGGTCTGGTCGTCGAGTGTGCCCAGTGGAGCGAGCGGGCCGGCGCCGAGGCCATGAACGCGTTGCTCGATTCCGGGACATCGGTCACGGGAGTGACCGCGGGAAACGATCTCATCGCGCTGGGTTGCTACGACGCCCTGGACGAGCGCGGCCTCAGCTGCCCGGACGACGTGAGCATCGTCGGGTTCAACAACATCCCGCTCCTCGACAAGCTGCACCCGCCGTTGACAACGGTCGCGATCCCGCATCACGAGCTCGGCTCCGAGGCGGCGCGGATGCTTCTCGACTACATCGAGGAGCCGGATCGCCAGCCGAGATCCGTCCTGTTGCCGGTCTCCCTGATCACGCGGCGTTCCACGAGCGCACCTCCGCAGGAGAACGGCTAGCAGGGCGGCGGCCAGCAGGGTGGCGGTCAGCAGGCGGATCGTTGACGATCGCGCACATGTCCATGGGGGCGATCGTCGGCGGTCAGCCAGCCACGTGACCACCGAGATAGAGCTGGGACAGCTCCGGATCGTCGAGCAGTTCCGGCGCCGGTCCGCTCATGTGCACGCGGCCCAGATCCAGCACGCATCCGATGTCAGCGGTCTGGAGGGCACGTCGCGCATTCTGCTCGACCAGCAAGACCGCCGTCCCGGTGTCGCGCATCCGCTCGATCTGCTCGAACACGGTGGCCGTCGCCTTGGGGTCCAATCCCATCGACGGCTCGTCCAGCAGGACGACCTTCGGATCGATCATGAGCGAGCGGGCGAACTCCACTTGCTTCTGCTGACCGCCTGACAGCAGGCCCGCGAGCACGTCCCACTGTTCGCTCACGACCGGGAAGAGGTGCTGGACGAACTGCACCCTCGTGGCCACGGTGGCCCGATCGGGCACCGTGTAGGCACCCAGGCGCACGTTCTCTCCCACCGTCATCTCCGGGAATACGCTGTGGCCTTGCAATACGTGCGCCAATCCCGCGCGCAGCCGTTGCTGCGGGCCGTGCCGGGTCACGTCGTGTCCGTCGAGACGTACCGTGCCCCCGCGAGGATGCAGCATGCCACTGGCCACCTTGAGCACCGTGGACTTGCCGGCGCCGTTCGGTCCCACGAGGCACACGATCGTGGACCGTGGCACCGTGATCGTCAGTCCGCGAAGCACCAGGGCCGCGTGCCCGTACCCCGCTTCGATCCGGTCCAGTTCGAGCAGGTTCGGAGGGGATTCAGACGCCAAGGTATGCCTCCAGCACGCGCGGATCGGCCTGGACCTCTGCCGGGGTGCCCGACGCGATGGGACGGCCCCGGTCGAAGACAACGACATGGTCCGAGAGCGTCATCACCAGCTCCATGTTGTGCTCGACGACGACGAACGTCCGGCCCTCGGCGTTGAGCTCCTGGATGAGAGCGGAGATCCACCTGATCAGGGACGGGTTCACGCCGCCCGCCGGCTCATCGAGAATGACGATCTCGGGTTCGCTCATGAGCACTCCCCCGAGTTCGAGCAGTTTTTGCTGCCCGAACGAGAGATCGCGGGCCTCGACCCCGTGCAGGTGGTCGATCCCCAGACGCTGTAGCCACAACTGCGCGCGCCGCACGGTCGCGTCGTCGTGCGCCTTGCCCAGCAGCGTCCGCACGGACCGGTTGCGGACCGGGACCAGCAGGTTCTCCGTGACGGTCATACGGGGGAAGATCCGGCACGCCTGGAAGCTGCGCCCCAGCCCCAGCCGCACGATCCGATCCGGCGATGCACGCGTGATCTCCTTGCCCCGGAGCGAGACACGGCCCGAATCCGGGCGGATCATCCCGGTGACGCAGTTCAGGAACGTGGTCTTGCCGGACCCGTTCGGCCCGATGATCGCATTGATCTTTCCCGGAACGAACCGGACGGTGGCGTCGTCGACCGCTCGCACGCCACCGAACGATTTCGACAACGATTCGGCTGCCAGGCTCGACGTATCTTCTGTGGTCACGACCTGCTCCCGGGCTCGTCGACGGCGTGTTCCCGTTCCACCTGCTCGGCCAGCTCGCCGGCCGAGACCTCGCGGATCGAACTGGCCCGGGGGCCGAAGCGCTGGAACAGACCCCGGAGCCACGGAATGAGGCCCTCCGGCATGAACAGCACGACCAGCGCCAGCAGCAACCCGGTGGCAACGAGGTGGAATTGGGTATCTCCGAACTCGGATTTGAAGTACTCGACCGACACCCCGACCACCAGGGCCCCCAGCACCGGACCGAACAGCTCGCGTATGCCCCCGAGCAGCGCCATGAGCACCATGTACGCTCCCATGAGGATCGAGAACTGGAAGACCGGATCGAGGTCACCGAACCACAGCGCGTACAGCCCGCCGGCCAGGCCGGTGAAGAACGCGGACAGCACGAAGACCACCAGCTTGCTGGCGTATGTCGGCACGCCCAGCGCCCGCGCCTTGTCCTCGTCCTCGCGGATCGCCTTGAGCCCCATGCCGAACCGGGAACGGTCGATGGCCCACCAGACCAGCAGTGTCAGCGCCAGGGCGGCGGCGTAGAGGTAGAAGAAGATCTGGTGGTGCTGCGTGCGCAGCACGTCGAAGGCTCGCGGCACCATCAATCCGCTGGAGCCGCCGGTGACGCCCGCCCAGCTCTGGAAGACCAGGAGCAAGATCATCACGAACGCGATCGTGACGATCACGAACGAGGCTCCGCGCACCCGCAGGGCGGCGATGCCGACAGGGACGGCGATGACGGCCACCGCCGCCGCGCTGGTGACGAGCGCGAGATACCAGGGCATGTCCAACCGTGTGATCATGATGGCGGTGGCGTACGCCCCCAGGCCCCAGTAGGCGGCGTGGCCGAGCGAGATGTAGCCGGTGAACCCCCCGACGAAATTCCATCCCGTCGCCATCAGGGCGTAATTGAGGATGAACACGCCGGTGGAGAGCAGGTACCCGGTGTCCGTCAGGAACGGGAAGCTCAGCACCAGGATCGCCAGCGCGCCGAGCGTGCCCGTACCGAGAAGCCGTGGGATCGGCCACGGTCTCGAGGCGCCCTGCGCCGACGCGTCCGCGAGGTCAGAATCGTTGGGCAAGGCGGCCTCCGAAGAATCCTTGCGGGCGCACCATCAGCGTGCCGAAGAGCGCGACGTAGAAGACGGTCTGCGCCCACGTCGCTCCCAGCGGTACCTGGAGGAATGCGTGGATGATTCCCAGCGCCATCGCCGCCATGGCCGCGCCCGGGATCGAACCGAGTCCACCGACGACGATGATCGCCATCATCGGGCCGATCCAATGCCAGTGCAGCGAGGGATAGATCGTCGCGTCGAGCGCCAGCGCCGTACCGCCCACCGCCGCGGTGGCGAGCCCGATGCCGAAGCCGTAGCCGGCGACCTTGTCGGTGTCGATGCCGACGAGCTCGGCCGCCTCGCGATGCTGGATGGTGGCTCGCAGGGCCTGACCGAGGGACGTCTTCTTCAGGACGAACCACAGCGATCCGAGCGCGACCACCGCTAGCACGAAGGCGATCAGCTTCACCACGGCGACCTGCGCACCGAAGATCTCGAAATTCGCGGAACTGTAGCCCGTTCTGATCCGCCGCTGCACCCCGGTGAACGTGAACCCGAGCAGCCCTTCGATCACCAGCGCGAGGGCGAACGTGAGGAGCACCGACATCATCGTCATCGTGGCCGGCTTCAACCGGGTGATCAGCAGCCGCCGGATGCCCACACCGAGCACGAAGAACGCCGGAACGGTGACCGCCAGGGACAGGATCGGGTCGAGACCCGTGCGGGTCGTGAAGAACCAGGCCAGGTATCCCGCGAGCACCAGGAAGGCCGCGTGCGCGATCATCACGACGCGCATCACACCGAAGTACAAGGTGAGACCGGCAGCCATGAGCGCGTACAAGCCACCCAGCAGGACGCCCAGGATCAGGCTCTGCAAGAAGAGTCCACCGGACATGAGCTTCTAGTCACCATTCCGGCTTGACGTCAATGAAATCGGCCGTCGCCTGATCTTCCGGCAGGACGATCTCCGGTTCGCCGTCCACGTGCTGCTGGATGAAATGCGCGCTGTCCGGACGCCCGGCTTCGTCCCAGCTGAGCGGGCCAACGACGGTGTCCACCGTGTTCTCGTGCAGCCAGTCGATCAGCTTCTGCTGGCATTCACCCTGCTCGGCGCATCCGACGGCCTCCACCGCTGCTTGCACGACCTGGCCGGTGGTGAAGGCGTTGGCTTCGTCCTCGGATGGGATCCGCCCGTCGTAGCGCTCCGCAATGCGCTCGACGAACTCCGCGTTCGTCGGGTAATCCGCCGCAGCCGAGTATCCCGTCGGCGCGAGAATCCCTTCAACATCGTCGCCGAGTGCCTCCGAGAACTCCGGCAGGGTCGGCGCGGTACTGAAGGCAGCCATCCGGGGCTGGTAGTCGAGCTGCTGCACCGCGACGATCAGGTTGACCGCATCCTGATACTGCGTACCGCCGACCAGCAGATCCGCATCGGCCTCGGCGAGCTGCGCGGCGATCCCGGAGAACTCCGTCGTGTTCGGCGGGTAGACCTCGTCCGCGACGGTCTCAATCCCGGCTTCTTCGAGCTTGTCTTTGAGGCCGTAGGCGGTGCCCTGCGCGAGCGGATCGTCCATGCTGGCGTATGCGACGCTGTCGGGGCGTTCCTCCTCCGGCATCTCCATGATGTAGTCGAAGAGGTAGTTGTAGTGGTCATCCGCGACGGCAGGGGCAGCGTAGAACAGGTTGTCGTACCCCGCCTCGAAGATCTCTTCGGATGCGCCGGCCGGCTCGACGAACAGCATGCCGTATTCATCGACCACGCGGGCCGATGCCAGCACGAGCCGGCTGGAGAACGGGCCGAACACGAGGTCAACCTCGTCCTGGCTGATCAGGGCTTCGTAGTCGGCCACCACCCGATCCGCGTTCGATTGATCGTCGAGAATGTTCAGTTCCACGCGACGGCCGAGCAGGCCGCCCTCCTCGTTCACCATCTCCGCCCAGAGCTCGTACCCGCGCCGGACGCCTTCTCCGGGCTCGGAGAAATCGCCGGTGAGCGGCAACGATATGCCGATCTCGATGGTGTCGTCGCCGCTTTCCGCATCGCCGTCGCCACACGCGGCGAGAGCCAATGCGGCACAGCCCAGTGTCGCGCAGGCAACCGTGGTGCGCCTCGTGCCAACCTGTCGTCGTCGGGACATGAACGCTCCTACATCGTCGTGGAACTGGTTCCGGTCACGGGCAGTTGTGACAATCGTTTGCTGCCGAATGGGTCATAGCTCGAACTCTCTGGGGAATGTGGTGACGACGGCGACCATGCCCAGATGTGCATGTGCGGGGCGCAGTCGGTGATCGCATGAGCAGAACCGCCAACCATCCGACCCTCCTCATGGCCCATCGTGCCACGCAATCGGTTACAATCGATTGCGTTCTCGCCATACGACCAGACGATCCGCCCCCTGTCAACACCCCGAAGACCCCGAGCTCGCCCGCCACGACTCCCCCTACACCAGGAGCCGGAGGGGGTTCTCGACGAGCGCGCGAAAGGCGCTCATCCATTCCGCGGCGACCACGCCGTCGACCGGACGATGGTCCACGGAGAGCGTGACCCTCATCAGCGTCGCCACCTCGACACGTCCGTCCCGCACGATCGGTTCCTCGCGCGCGGCCCCGACAGCGAGGATCGACGCCTGCGGCGGATTGATGATCGCCGAGAACTCCTCGATGCCGTGCATGCCGAGGTTTGTCACGGTCACCGTTCCGCCCTCCAGCTCGTCCTGGCGCAGCTGGCCGGAGCGGGCGCGGTCGACGTAGTCGCGAACCGTGGCGGCGATCGCCGTGATGGACATCCGGTCGGCCTCCCGGACCACGGGCGTGACCAGACCGGCATCGGTGGCGACCGCCACGCCGACGTCGACGCTCGGGAACGCGCGCACCGCCTCGTCCGTCCAGATCACGTTCATCGCCGGCACCGCGGCATGTGCCAGCGCCACGGCCCTGATCAGAAGATCGTTGAGGCTCACGGTGGCCGACGTCTGGGCGGCGAGGTCGCGCCGCAGCCTGACGAGCTCGTCGACGGGCAGCGTGTCCCTCAAGTAGAAGTGCGGGACCTGCTGCTTGCTCCTCGCCATCCGGGCGGCGATGGCCGTGCGTGCCCGGGTGTGCGGGACCTCGGTGACGCCGGCGGGCTGCCCGGTCGCTTGGCCGGTGGGTTCGCCGGCCGGTTGCCCCGCGGGTTGGCCGGCCGGCACCTCGGGCGCGGGCCGCGGCGTGCGCGACTCGACCGCGCCGGTGCGATCTGCAATGGCGGCCTCGACGTCCCGGCGGACGATCCGCCCTCCCGGCCCGCTGCCATGCAGGTCATCGAGTGCCAACCCGGCATCGCGCGCCATCCTGCGCGCCAGCGGGCTGGCGAAGACGCGACCCTGGCCCTCGATACGTGGGCTGGACGGGTCTCCCGGCGTGTGCTGCCGCGAATCCGGTGCCGCGCGGGAAGGCTCCAGCGCCGGTCCGGAAGGCTCCGGCACGGGTTCGCGGGCCCGCTCCTCCCCCGGCGCGGACACCCCGAGCTGGCGAAGCAGCGCGGGGAGGTCGGGCACCTGCTCGTCGCTCGCGCGGAGAACGGCGATCGGCGCGCCGACCGGAACGGTCGAACCCTCGTCCACCAGGGTTGTCACGACGACACCGGCAGACTCGGCCTCGACATCGACCACGGCCTTGTCAGTCTCGACCGTGGCCAGCGTGTCCGTCGCCGCGTAGGGCTGGTTCTCCGTCACCTGCCAGCTGCGCAGCGTCACGTCCCCGGCGTCGGTCACGATCTCGGGCACGTGCAGCAGTTCGGCCATGTCAGGCCCCCTCGAATTCGGCGAGTTTCGCGGCGACCTCCGCGCTGCCCGCGATCGCCGCGTCTTCCAGCACCTTGCTGATACTCGGCGAGGCCTCACCGGCAGTAACGCGCTCCACCGGATGGTCGAGCCAGTCGAAGTACCGTCGCTGGATCTCGTCCGCCAGCCATCCCCCGTAGGAGGTGCCCACCGGGCCCTGCTCGGCGATGAGCACGGCATTGGTCTTCGTGATGCTCGCGCCGATCGTGTCCCAGTCGATGCTCGCGCGATCGAGCCAGCGCAAGTCGATCACCTCGGCGTCCACGCTGCCGTGTTCCTCGACCGCCTGCAACGCGTACCCCGTCATGGCCAGGTACGAGATGATGGTGAGCTCGCTGCCGGTGCGTCGGACGGCCGCCGTGCCAACCGGCAGGCAGTAGTCGAGGTCGTCGGCAGGTGCCGGGCCACGCGACGTGTACAGGTCCACGTGCTCCAGCACGACCACTGGATCGTTGCAGCGCAAGGCGCTGTTCATCAGGCCGACGTAGTCGAACGGTGTGGACGGTGCGACGATGCGCCAGCCCGGTGCGCTCGCAAAGATCCCCGCGGGATCCATCGAATGCTGCGATCCGTAGCCGGTTCCCATCGCGACCTTGCTGCGCAGTACCAGCGGGACGGGATCGGTCCCGCCGAACATGTGGCGGGCCTTGGCGATCTGGTTGAAGACCTGGTCGGCGGCGACCCACATGAAGTCGGCGTACATGAACTCGACGACCGGCCGGTACTGGCCGTGCTGCGCGATCCCGCCACCCAGGCCGGCGAACGCGTTCTCGCTGATCGGTGTGCCCAGGATCCGGCCCGGGAACGCCTGGCTCAGCCCCCGGGTGGCACCGTTCGTGCCGCCGTTGAGCCGGTGGATGTCCTCGCCCAGCACGACGACCGACTCGTCGGTCTCCATCCGGCGCGCCAGCACGTTCGCGATCACGCCGACGAAGCGCTGCTCGTCCAGCCTCCCGGTGAACGTGTCCCGGTCGGCGAACCGGGCGTCCGCGAACTCGCCGAGGTCGCCGCGCACGCCGACGTCGACGAAGTCTGGATCGGGCCATTCGGCGGGCTTGATCCGCCGCTTGCCCGGGCCACCACCCGGCAGCGGTTCCACGAGCTCGTCGCCGACCTCGGCCAGCAAGGCTCGCGCCCGCTCGGTGGCGCCGTCCACCTGGTCCTGGGTGAGAATCGCGGCGTCGACGAGGTGGCGCGCCACCCTGTCCACGGGATCGCGCTCGCGCCACTCGCTCTCTTCCTGCTTGGTCCGGTAGCCGAACGCGCTGCCGGGGAAGGCGCCGTTCTGATGGAAGTAGCGGTAGACGTCCGCCTCGATCAGGGTCGGGCCGTTGCCAGCACGCATGTGCTCCAGCGCCTCGTTCATGGTCAGGTAGACGGCCAGCGGGTCCATCCCGTCCACCTTCCAGCTCGCGATGCCGAACCCGGGGCCGCGGGCCGACAGCCGCGGCTCTGCCGTGACTTCCGAGACGTGGGTGGCCACGGCATACCTGTTGTTCTCGACGAAGAAGCAGATGGGCAGCCGCCACGCGGCCGCCAGGTTGAAGGTTTCGAGCGTCGACCCGATGTTGATCGCGCCGTCACCGAAGTAGGTCACCGACACGGCGTCCGATCCGCTCTGCCGGTGCGCCCAGGCGTAGCCGGCTGCCGCCGGAACGCCGCCGCCGACGATCGCGTTGGTGCCGATCGCTCCCGCCTCGCGCCACTTCAGGTGCATCGAGCCACCTCGGCCGTGGCTGAAGCCGCGGTCCAGGCCGCAGATCTCGGCCAGGCTCCGCGTGATCACCTCGCGCACCCGTGGCTCCACCTCCCGGGTGAGGTCGATGCCCGCGGGCTGCACGTGGTGGAGTGCCTTGGCCAGGAACTGGTGATGCCCGCGGTGTGAACCGTTCACGGTGTCCGCACTGGACAACGCCAGGACCGATCCGACCGCGCCGCCCTCCTGCCCGATGCTGGAATGGGCCGGACCGTGCACGAGCCCGGAGTTGGCCAGCTCCAGGACGTACTCCTCGAATGTCCGGATCAACACGAGCTGGCCGAACATGGTGATCAGCAGCGACGGATCGGCGGCGTCCCAATCGGAGACGGTCGCCACGGTCTCGACCCACGGCGCTGCAGGCTCCATGCCGTCGTTGTGCTCCACGACTCCTCCTGCAATCGTTTGTCGATAACAACCCTGGCACAGGATGCATAGGATGTCCATGCATGCCCTTGCGCTATGGATTCATCCTCATCGTTGCGGTAGCATTCGCGGCCAAACGATTGCAGGAGGTGCGTCATGACCAGTGGCATACCGGGCCTGACCAGCATCGATCACATCGGATTCACCGTGCCCGATCTGGACGAGGCCACGGACTTCCTCGTGAACGTCATCGGCTGCGAGTACATGTACTCCCTCGGCCCGTTCCGGGACGACGGTGACTGGATGTCGGATCACCTCAACGTCCATCCGCGGGCGGTCATGCGCGAGCTGCACTTCTTCCGATGCGGTGGCCAGGCCATCTTCGAGGTGTTCCAGTACTCCGCGCCGGATCAAACGCACGTGGTGCCGAAGAACAGCGACATCGGTGGTCATCACATCGCGCTCTACGTGGAGGACCTCGACGCGGCGATCCGCCATCTCGAAAAGCACGGCGTCACCGTGCTCTCCGGACCGACGGCGAGCCGCGGGCCGAGCGCCGGTCAACGCTGGATCTATTTCCTGGCTCCGTGGGGAATGCAGTTCGAACTGGTCTCCTACCCGAACGGGAAGGCGTTCGACCAGGACAGCGGCGCCGATCCGGCCTGATCGAGCAGGTCCGGGCGTGCGATTCGCCCGGCGGCATCGGGCGCGTCCCCACCCTTGACCGCCCCGCACCGCGCCGCTAATCTGCTTCTCCATAGTGGCTAGGCCACTTTGCTGAGCGGAGGTGCTCGTGACTGTTCTCCCACTCGCGGCGGATGCGGCGCGATTCGCCGATCGGATCCGCCTCCGATCGCTTCGGATGATCGCTCCACACGGATTCGGCTACCTCGGCCAGGCGCTCTCCTCGGCCGAGATCATCGCGTCGCTCTACGCTGGCCCCTACCGGCCAGCACGAGACGATCTCGTGTGTTCCCCGGGGCACTACATGATCGCCTTCTACGCCGCAGCGGCCGAAGCCGGCCTGCTCGACGAGCAGGAGCTGGCCACGTACGGCCACGACGGGTCCGCGCTGGAAGCGATCGGTACCGAGCGATCGCCCGCGGTGGATCTCACGTGCGGCTCGCTCGGCCAGGGTCTCTCCGGAGCGGTTGGATTCGCGCTCGCACACCGGCTGGCGGCCGAGCCGCAGGCACGCGTGTTTTCCCTGGTCAGCGACGGCGAGCTGGAAGAGGGCCAGGTGTGGGAAGCGGCGATGTTCGCCGCTCACCACCAGCTCGGCTCGCTCACCGTGCTCCTGGACGCCAACGATTCCCAGGTCGACGGCCAGCTCTCGTCGATCACCACGATCGAGCCGATCGCGGACAAGTGGCGCAGCTTCGGCTGGACCGCGTTCGACGTCGACGGGCACGACGTGAACGCCCTGGAGGACGCCCTGGCCACCGCCGTCGAGGACCCGCGCCCGGCGATCGTCGTCGGCCGGACGTCCACCGTGCACGGGCTCGCGGCGCTCCCCGAGGGAGCGGACGGCCACTTCATCAAGCTGCCGGAGGACGTCGCCGAGGCCGCCACAGCCGAACTGGAGGCCCGACTTGCGTAACCCGCCCTACCCCACCGTCCTGAAGCCGTACGGGCAGGCGCTCGTCAAGCTCGCGCAGGAGCGTTCCGAGATCCTCTGCCTGACCGGTGACCTCACCCGGCAGTGCGAGATCGACCTGTTTCAAGAGGCACTGCCGGAGCGTTTCATCCACGCGGGCATGGCCGAGGCCAACATGGTCGGCATGGCCGGCGGGCTCGCGCGGCGCGGCTACCTGCCATTCGTGCACACCTTCGGCGTGTTCGCCACGCGCAGGCCCCTCGACCAGATCATCAACGCCGTCGCCTACCCCAGCCTGCCAGTGCGCCTCGTCGGCTTCATGCCCGGCATCTCCAGCCCCGGCGGCCCCAGCCACCAGGCCATCGACGACGTCGCGCTCATGCGGGCGGTCCCGAACATGACGGTCGTCGACGTCGCCGATGCCGTCGAGATCGAGCGTGCCCTCCCCGCCATCACCCACGTTCCGGGTCCGGTCTACCTGCGCCTGAAACGGGGCGAGATCCCGGTCATCTTCGACGACGATCACGAATTCTCCTTGCACAGCGCGCAAGTGATCGAGGACGGCGACGACATCGCGCTCATCGCCAGCGGCATGATGCTCTCCGCAGCCCTCGCGGCAGCCGCCGAACTGCGCGACGCGGGAATCGGCACGAAGGTGCTCAACGTGCCCGTGGTGAAACCGCTCGACGAAGAGACCGTGCTGGAGGCGGCCAGCGGCGTCCGGGCCGTGGTCACGGCCGAGAACCACACGGTCATCGGCGGGCTCGGTTCCGCCGTGGCCGAGACGCTGGCCGGCGCGGGGCTCGGGCGCCCGCTTCGCCGTCTCGGGCTGCAGGACACGTTCGCCGAAGGCGCGAAGTCGGCTCCCTCGCTGTTCCGCAGGTACGGGCTCGGCACGCAAGACCTGATCGACACGGCGTGGACGCTGCTCGGTGCCCCGGGCACGGCGCCCCGGGCGGCGCCCGCGCCGTCCACACCCGGGGAGTACGCCCCCGTATGAGCGAGCTGACCGCGAGATCCCGCGACACGGTGAGGACGGACATGGACGACGCGCAGACACTGGGATGGCTCGGAACCGGGCGCATGGGCTCGGCGATGGCACGCCGGCTCGTGGACGCCGGCTATGACGTGACGGTGTGGAACAGGACTCGCGCGAAGACCGCGGACCTCTCCGCCGCAGGGGCGCGCGTCGCGGACTCGCTCCCCGACCTCGGCGCCGCCGACATCGTCTTCACGATGGTCTCCACCTCCCGCGATCTCGAAGACGTCGTCCTGGGGGCGCAGGGCCTGCTGGCCCGGGACCGGATGCCGCAGGTGATCGTGGACTGCTCCACGGTGGGAGCCGACACGTCCGCTCGCGTTCGTGCGAGCGCCGACGCCGCCGGAGTGGCGTTTCTCGCCGCGCCGGTCAGCGGAAATCCGCACGTGGTCGCCGGCGGCGAAGCGATCATCGTCGCCTCGGGACCGCACGACACCTACGAGCGGGTGCGGGGCTGTCTGGACACCATCGGCCGGACCTCGGTGTGGGTCGGCGAGGCCGAGCAGGCACGGCTGGTCAAGCTCTGTCACAACCTCTATCTCGGCATGATCGTCCAGTCGCTCTCCGAGGTGACGACGCTCGCCGAGAAGTCGGGCGTGCCCCGGGCGGCGTTCCTCGAATTCCTGAACAGCACGGTCCTGGGCACCGACTGGGTGCGCAAGCGCACGCCCGACCTGCTTTCACTGGACTGGACGCCGACGTTCACCACGGAGCTCTTGCGCAAGGACTTCGACCTGGGGCTGGCCGCGGCCCGCGGCGAGGACGTCAGCATGCCGCTCGCGGCCAGCGTGCTGCAGCTCATCCAGGCGGCGATCGGGCGGGGATACCGCGATTCCGACTTCCTCTCGCTGTTCGAGGTGCAGGCGAACTCGTCCGGATTGGCGGTGCAGCCGGAATGAGCACGGAACAGGTGGTACGCACGGAGGGCATCGGGCGCGGTGCCCGGCTGGTCGACGCGGTTCCCACCGGGCTGTTCGTCGCGGGCGGCTGGCGCGAGGCGTCGGACGGGGCGACGATCGACGTGATCGACCCCGCCACGGAGGCCACGCTCACCTCGGTCGCCTCCGCGAGCGAAGCCGATGCCGTGGTGGCTGTCGGCGCGGCGGAGGCGAGTCTCGGCGAGTGGGGCCGCACGGCACCGCGCCGCCGGTCCGAGATCCTGCGCCGCGCGTTCGACCTGATGACCGAGCGGATCGACGACCTCGCCTTGCTGATCTCCATGGAGAACGGCAAGGCCCTCGCCGATTCGGTGGCCGAGGTCCGCTACGCGGCGGAGTTCTTCCGGTGGTATGCCGAGGAAGCGGTGCGGCTGTCGGGCTCGATACAGCCCGCGCCCTCCGGCGACTACCGCATCGTCGTCGAACACCAGCCGGTCGGCGTGGCGGTCCTGGTGACACCGTGGAACTTTCCCGCCGCGATGGCCACCCGCAAGATCGGGCCCGCGCTCGCGGCCGGCTGCACCGTCGTGCTCAAGCCGGCGAGCGACACGCCGCTGACCGCGCTGGCGCTCGCTGGCCTGCTGCGCGAGGCGGGCGTTCCCGATGGCGTGGTGAACGTGCTGCCAGCACACCGCTCCGGCGCCGTCGTGCGCACCCTTCTGGACCAGCCGGCCGTGCGCAAGGTCTCGTTCACCGGCTCCACCGAGGTCGGCATCTCCGTCCTGCACGCCGCGGCGGATCGGGTGCTCAGCAGCTCCATGGAGCTGGGCGGTAACGCGCCGTTCCTCGTGCTGGCCGATGCGGACCTCGACGCCGCGGTTGCCGGGGCCATGGCGGCCAAGATGCGCAACGGTGGTGAAGCCTGCACGGCCGCCAACCGCTTCTACGTGCACGAGTCGGTCGCCGACGAGTTCGGCGCGCGGTTCGCCGCGGCCATGGCGAAGCTGCGGGTCGGTCCCGGCTACGCCGACGGCGTCGACCTGGGGCCGCTCGTGAACGCGGCCGCGCGGACCAAGGTGCACCAGCTCGTCCAGGATGCGCTCGCCCGCGGCGCCCGCGCGCGTACCGGTGGGCGCGCGCCCGAGGCCGCAGGTTACTACTTCGAGCCGACCGTGCTCGACGATGTTGCCGGGGACGCCGAGATCCTCGGTCAGGAGATCTTCGGGCCGGTCGCCCCGATCGTCCGGTTCACGCACCTGGACGAGGCCATCGAATCCGCCAATGCCACCGAGTTCGGGCTCGTCTCCTACATCTATACCGCGGACCTGGCCGAGGGCATGCGCACGGCCGAGGCGCTGCAGACCGGCATGGTCGGCCTCAACCGCGGCGTGGTGTCCGATCCGAGCGCGCCCTTCGGGGGCATCAAGCACAGCGGCCTGGGCCGTGAAGGAGGTCACGACGGAATGCTCGAGTACACGGAGCGCAAGTACATCGCGACGTCCTGGTAGGGGCGGCCGCCCGACCGGGACCCCGGTCGAGCCGGCCGAGAACCCGGGCGAGAACACCGACGAGAACGCGCAGTGAAAGGAATCCCGATGTCGTTGCAAAGCATGGCCGCCACTCCACGGCTCGAGGATTACCGGGAGGAGTTCAAGGAATTCTTCCACTTCGACCGCCGCTCCGACGGCGTGCTCCTCGCCCGGGCCCACACCCTCGACGGCCCGGTCCAGCTCAGCGTCGAGAACCACCGCGCGCTCGGCCGGATGCTCGCCACGGTGGGCGCGGATCCGGAGAACGAGCTGCTCATCCTCACCGGCTCGGGCGACGAGTTCATGATGGATGCCGATCCGGAGGGCTTCCAGCTTGAGGAGGAGGATCTGGAGCACTGGGCGTACGAGTACGCCTACAAGGACGGCCGGATCAACGTCAGCGCGCTCGTCAACGATCTCGAAGTTCCCACCATCGGGATCATGAACGGTCCCGGCTTCCACTCGGAAATCGTCCTGATGTGCGACATCACTCTGATGAGCGACGACGCGACGATCTTCGACCTGCACTACGACATCGGTTCGGTGCCGGCCGACGGCATCCACTGCGCGTTCCAGGAGCTTCTCGGTGTCAAGCGCGCCGCGTATGCCCTGCTCACCGGCGAGGCCATCACGGCGTCGACGGCGCTCGAGTACGGCCTGGTGAACGAGGTGCTGCCCCGCGAGCAGCTCGTCCAGCGCGCCTACACCATCGCCGATCACATCATGAGCCAGCCACGCACCACGCGCCGGCTCACCACCCAGATCGTACGCCGGCCCTGGAAACGGCGCGTCGTCGACGACCTCGACGGCGGGTTCGGGATCCAGATGTTCGGCCATCTGGCCAAGCGCCGCTCGATCCACGGCACGGACAGCATCGCATCGACCGTCGACTACGTGCGGCAAGGGCGGAAGAACAACTTCGACTGAGGTCGTGATCAAACGACCGCCCCGCGACAAAGGAGTTGCGTTGAACGCCACGTTTCTCGTCCAGCTGGTCCTGAACGGGCTGAGCTTCGGGGCTCTCCTGTTCCTCATGGCCAGCGGGTTCACCCTCATCTTCGGGCTCATGCGCATCTCGAACCTCGCGCACGGAGCGTTCTACGTGGTCGGCGCCTACGTCGCCGTCGTCACCGTGGCTGCCACGGGCAACTTCTGGGCCGGTCTCGTCGCCGGCGGCGCGGTCGCGGCCGCTGTGGGTCTCCTCGTGGAGCGGGGGCTGTTGCGCCGCGTGCGCAACCGGGAGATGCCCGAGGTGCTCATCACGGTCGGCGTGCTGTTCGTCCTCACCGACGTGGTCCTCGCGATCTTCGGTGGGGACGCCAGATCGGTGAACGCCGCCAGCGGTGCCCCGTCGGGTGCGCTCGTCGTCGGTGACTTCGCGTATCCGCAGTACCGGCTGTTCATCATCGGCGTCACGGTCGTCATCGGGCTCCTGCTCTTCGCGTTGCAGCGATACACCCGGATCGGCGCGATCGTGCGCGCCGGTGTCGACGACCGCGAGATGACGTCGGCCATGGGCATCGACATCGACCGTGTGTTCACGTACGTGTTCGTCTTCGGTGCGGTGCTGGCGGGGGCCGCGGGGGCGATCGGCTCGGGCCTGCTCAGCCTGACCCCGTTCTCCGGCACCGAGATCCTGCTGTTCGCCATGGTCGTCGTCATCATCGGCGGACTCGGCAGCGTCGGCGGTGCCGCCGTCGGCGCGATTCTGATCGGGCTGATCGACACGGTCGCGAAGGTGTACGTTCCCGAGCTCTCGTACTTCACGATCTTCGCGCCGATGGCGCTCGTCCTCGTGCTACGCCCGCAAGGTCTGTTCGGGAGGACCGCATGAACCGTACGAGGACCGCCAAATTCGCAGCGCTCGGCGCGCTGCTCGCCCTCGCGTTCGCGTTGCCGTACATGGTGGGCGAGTACTACATCAGCCTCGCATCGATGGTCGTCATCTCCGCCATCCTCGCGTCGAGCATCAACATGCTGGCCGGGGACGCCGGGCTCGTCTCGCTCGGGCACGCGGGCATCGCCGCGGCGTCCGGATACGGCCTCGCGTGGGCGTCGCGGCAAGACTACGACCTCTGGGTCCAGCTGGCCGTTGCCGCCGCGATGACGCTCCTCGTGAGCGCGCTGTTCGGGCTGGTGTCGATGCGCACGCGCGGCGTCTTCTTCCTCATGGTGACGCTGGCCGCCGGCATGATCTGCTACGGCATCGCGTATCGCTGGTCGGACGTGACCGGCGGGGACAACGGCCTGACCGGAATCCGCCGCCCGGAGATCATCGCTCCGTACTGGAACTTCTACTTCCTCGTTCTCGGCGCGCTGGTCGTCGTGACCGTGCTGGTGCTGATCGTCTCGCGCTCGCCGTTCGGGCTGGTGCTGCGCGGCATCCGCGACAGCGAGAGCCGCATGCGCAGCGTCGGCTACAACATCACCGCGTACAAGTTCGCCGCCATGATGCTCTCCGGCACCGTCGCCGGCGCCGCCGGAGCGGTCTTCGTCTGGCATGCCGAGTTCGTCAGCCCGGCCATCGGCGATTTCAACAGTTCCGCCCTCGCATTGATCATGGTCGTCCTCGGCGGGATCGGCACCGTAAGCGGGCCGATCCTGGGCGCGACCACCGTCGTGCTGATCGAGCAGGCGCTGAGCACGTACGTCGATCGCTGGATGACCGTGCTGGGCGTGCTGCTGATCGCGTCCGTCCTCTTCGCACCGCAGGGACTCGCCGGGGGAATCCGCCAGGCTGCGGCCGGGGCGCTCGAGCGGGTGCCACGCAAGGTGCCAGCTGTCCCGCAGGGTTCCGCATATCAAAGAGAGTGAAGGTGAGCAATGCCATGCGCAGTCGCATTACACGTCTTCCACGTCGAAGCTTCGTCGCCATCGGCATCACAGCCAGCGCCGCGATCTACCTTGCCGCATGCACGCCTCCCGGCCAGGAGGAAGGCGACGACACCTCCGCCGAGTCGGACGGTGGCGCCGACACGTTCCGGGTCGGCCTCGTCGGCTCGTTGACCGGTTTCGCCTCCGCCACGGGCGAGGACATGCAGCAAGGGTGGGATCTGTACTGGGAACGCAACGACGGGCCCGCGGGCCTGACCGTGGAGAGTATCTTCGAGGACGCGGCCAGCGATCCCGACACCGCCCTGACCAAGGCGACACGCCTGGTTGAGGAGGAAGACGTCGACGTGATCGTGGGTCCCGTTCTCGCCAGCAGCGCGCTGGCCGTGGCCGACTACGCCACCGAGACAGGCGTCGCGAACCTGTCCCAGACCTCAGCAGACGACATCACGCAGCGCGAGTCGAGCCCGCTGGTGCTGCGCACTGGCGCGCTGGCCGGTAGCCAGACGACATTCGCGGCCGGCCAGTGGGCGATCGACAACGGGTACGAGACGGCCGCGACCATCTGCCCGGACTACGCGTTCGGCTGGGACGGCTGCGGTGGCTTCGTGAGCGCGTTCGAGGCCGACGGTGGCGAGGTCATCGAGCAGCTGTGGTATCCGAACTCGGCGCCCGATCTGAGCAACTACGTCGCGCAGCTCGCCAGCGCCGACGCCGATGTGATCTTCTCCGGCACGACCGGCGGCAGCGACGCGGGCAACTTCATCCGCGAGGCGTCCAACCTGGGCCTGCTCGGCTCGACGCCGATCGTCACCGGTGCGCCCACGACCAGCTCCGGTCCGCTGAACGACGTCGGGGACATCTCGATCGGGTTGAAGTCCGCCGCGTACTACGCCCCGGACAGCGAGGCCGGCGGGAACCCCGAGTTCCGCGAGGCCTACGAGGAGGAGTATGGCGAGATCGCCTCCATCTACGCCTCCGGCGCGTACCTGACCGCGCAGCTCGTCGACGCCGCTCTGGAGGAAGCCGGAGAGAAGGTCGAGGGCGAGGAGCTCATCGAGACGATCAAGGAAGCGGACGTGCCGGACGCGGTGTGGGGCGACGTGAGCTTCGACGAGTACAACGGCATCGTCGTGCCCGTGTACATCCGCACCGTCCAGCAACGCGACGACGGCGAGCTCTGGAACGTCGTCGAGGAACGCTTCGACGACGTGAGCCAGTTCTGGACGTTCGACCCCGATGAATGGCTTGAGAGCCCGGCCTTCAGCCAGGACTACCAGAGCTTCACGGACCAGTAGACAGGCGGCGGTCACCATGCCGGATCCCGTACTCACGCTCGACGCCGTATCCAAGGAGTTCGGCGGGCTCACCGCCGTCGACCACGTCAGCCTGGCGCTGTCGGCCGGCGAGCGCGTCGCCGTGATCGGCCCGAACGGGGCCGGCAAGACGACGCTGTTTCGCATGATCGCAGGCGAGATGCGCCCGAGCCGGGGCACGATCTCGCTGTTCGGCCGGGACGTGACCCGCCTGAGCGAGCGCAAGCGAGCGCTGCGTGGCGTGGCCCGCACGTTCCAGGTGTCCAACCTGTTCCCGAGCCTCACCGTCGAGTACAACGTGCGGCTCGCGGCACAGGTGGGTTCGTGGACGAGCCGGCGCTTCTGGCGCCGGCTCGATGCGAACGATCGATTCGCCGTGGAGACCCGCGCCGTGCTCGAGCACGTCGGCCTCGGCGATCGTGCCGCTCACACGGTGGAAACGCTCTCGCACGGGGAGCAACGTCAATTGGAGATCGCGATCGCGCTGATGTCGCGGCCCCGGCTCATCTTGCTGGACGAGCCGGCGGCAGGGTTGTCGGTGGCCGAACGCCAGGTCCTGCGCGGCTTGCTGAAGGATCTGTCGACGGAGGTCACGTACCTCCTCATCGAGCACGACATGTCGCTCGCCCTCGAGCTGGCCGACCGCGTGCTGTGCCTCGACAACGGGACGCCGCTGGCGTGCGGAACTCCGGACGAGATCCGTGCCGATGCTGCCGTGCAGGCGGTCTATCTAGGCAGGAGGGACGAGGTTGCTGACGGTTGAGAACCTGCACGCGGGTTACGAGACGGCCCGCGTGCTGGAGGGCATCAGCCTCACCGTCGAGGATGGCGAGTCGGTGGCCCTCCTCGGGCGGAACGGCATGGGAAAGACCACGCTGGTCCGGGCAGTCTGCGGGCTGCGGCCACCGACGGTCACCGCGGATTCCGCCGCGGTCGACGCGGCCAGCGGCGGCACGCGCAGCAGGGTGACCTTCGCCGACACCGACCTGCTCGCGTTGCCCCCGCACGAGATCACGGGTACCGGGATCGGCCTGGTCCCGCAGGGTCGCCGCGTCTTCGGGAGCCTCACCGTCGAGGAGAATCTCGGCATGGTGGGCGGGCGGCGCAAGAAGGGCAACGGGAAGACGCAGCGCTGGACGATCCCCCGGGTCTTCGAGTTCTTTCCACGGCTCGAGGAACGGGCCCGCGCCATGGCGCGCACGCTCTCCGGGGGCGAGCAGCAGATGCTCGCGATTGCCCGCGCGTTGATGACCAACCCCGAGCTGCTCATCATGGACGAGCCGTCCGAAGGGCTCGCGCCGACGGTGCTGGAGGTGATCAGGGAACGGCTCACCCAGCTCCGGAACACCGGGCTGTCCGTTCTCGTCGCCGAGCAGAACGTCGACTTCGCGCTGGCCATCAGCGACCGGGTGTTCATCCTCGGCGAGCACGGATCCATGGCCTGGTCCGGGCCATCGGAGACGCTGCACGACGATCCGGAGCCACTGCATCAGCACCTCGGCCTGTGAGAGTGGAGGTTAACCCGTGATGATCGTCAACAATCGCAGACATGGACATGTACACGATCGTCGATGATCTCTCTGCGTCGACCAACCTGGCGAGTGTGGGGGCACGCCCGAGGTGCGCATTTCACGATGTCGACGGTAATCAGGGTGTGTACTGTCCACCCCATAATCCCGGACAATTTCTCCGGCTGAATCTACCGTTCGTCGCCGAACCTGGTGAAGGAAACCGTTGTCTGAGTCCGTCGAAGATCGATCCGCGTTGTTGACGGCCTTGTCGGTACAGGTCAATGTGGGCGAGCATCAGCTTCTCGCTCAGACTGACCTGACCGTCGGGGCTGGCGAGACCGTCGCTGTGCTGGGCCCATCGGGGTCGGGGAAGACGACGTTTCTGGCGTGCCTGGCCGGTTTGCGGGTCCCGACGTCGGGTTCGGTACGGTTGCTCGGCCGCGAGCTGACCACGATGAGTTCGTCGCAACGAGCGCAGGTGCGGCTGGACTCGATCGGTTTCGTCTTCCAGCACGCCGATCTGTTGCCGGAGCTGAGCCCAGTGGAGAACGTCATGCTGCCGGGGCTGCTCAAAGGTGGCGACCCCGACGGGTGCGCGCTGAAGCAGACTGGCTGATCGAGGACCTCGGCGTGCGGACCACTGCTGAGACGGCTTACGTATCCGGTGGCGAGGCGCAGCGGCTGGCGTTGGCCCGTGCGCTGATCACCCAGCCGTCGTTGCTGCTGGCGGACGAGCCGACTGGCGCGCTCGACCGGGCAACCCGGGACGAGGTCCTTGAGGTGATGTTCACCAAGATCCGCTCTGCTGAGATGGCGGCAGTGATCGTGACTCACGATGAGGAGGTGGCCTTCTCAGCGGACCGGATCATCGAGCTGTCGGCGGCGCGACCGGTCGAGGCAACGTGACGGCTCCCGCGCCACACCGGCCCGTATCGTCGCGGCAGTCACAGCGGCAGCTGCGGCGTAATCTGCGGGCGATCGGCCGGCGGTGCACGTCGCTGCGCGGGGTCAACGGGTTCGGCGCGGTCCTGGCTCTGCTGGCGTTTGTCACGATCTCGCTGGGTGCCGCGGCTGCGGTGCTCGCCAGCGCAGTCTATGACCACCGCGAAGACGTCGGTCGCGCCCGCGCGCCGGTGGAGGACCCGATGTCCGGCACGGCGGCACCGCTGTTGTGGGACATTGATGGGCGCTATGTCGGGTTTGAGCACGTGCCGGTGGTCTTCCTCCAGCACGCCGAAACTGCGGACCCGCCGCTGCCGCCGGGGGTGTCCGCGTTGCCGGAGCCCGGCGAGGCGGTGGTCAGCCCGGCCTTGCGTGACCTGCTCGCCGACCATGGGGTGCCGGACCGGTTCGGCCGGGACATCGGGCTGATCGGTGCCGACGGTCTCGTCTCGGCCACCGAGTTGTTTGCCTACGTCGGCACCGACACCCTCGCCGGTCGCGAACCCAGGCAGCTCAGCACCTTTGGTGTGGCAGACGACGATCCCTTTTATCACCGCCTTGGGGAAGACCACTACGACCGGGACGTCCAGGAGTTCTGGGCGATGGCCGGTTTCCTCTGCATCCTGCCGGGGCTGATCGCGCTCGCCTCAGCAGCACGAGTGGCCGACGACGAGACCCGGCGACGGCACCGCCTGCTCGTCCGCATCGGCGCCGACCGGCGAGCCCGCGCCCGCATCGCGGCGCCGCGGACCTGGCTCGCCGGCTCGATCTCCCTTGCCCTGTGCCTGGGTGCGCTGGCCTGGATCACCGCGGCCGACACTACACTGCCGTTCACCGGTTATGTCCTGCAGGCCGAGGTGGTACGACCCGTCGCCTGGTTGATCGCTCTCGTGATCATTGCCGCCCACGTCATCGGCGGCGCCGCGCTGAACCGCATGACCGCAGGCACGCTCGGCCGCAAGGACAATCTGGAGGCATCCCGGCTGGAAGTGCCGGCCGACCAGCCATCATGGCGCCGGACCATCACCGTGTTCGTCGTTCTGGCGGTGCAGCCGTGGATCATCGTCTTCTTCGACAACCAGGTCGTCCAGGCGCTGTCTACTCTTGCCGCCGCCGGCCTCGCGGTGGTCTGCCTCCCCGCGGCTCTGGCGACACTCCTGCAACTGATCGCGCGCCGGCGTGGAACGACGACGTTGCAGCGCCGCGGCATCGGCGTCCTCCTGGGCTGGCGGATCACCGGACACCGTTCACGCGCGATTGCCCGCCTCACTGGAACGATCACGTCACTGGTGATCGTCGTCGGTCACGCCGCGGTCGTCCTGGCCCTGTTCACTGCTCCCGCCGAGGCACAAAACCGTGCTTCCGAGCAGATCGGCACCTCGGCATTGACCGTTCGAGCCGACGAGGACCGCATCCGCGCCGTGCTCCAATTCGCCAGCGACCACCACATCGCCGCCATCACCATTCACGAGAGTGTCCAGGTGGACGATCCGACCGTCGTGCTTGGCGAATGCGCCGACCTGCAGGCCTTCGGCGCCGAGTGCGCGGATACCACCCTGGCGCCCGCTGAGCTACCACGGCGCCTGGCCGAGGTCCTCTCGTCGTCCGCCACGAGCGTCGACATCCGCCCCGCCTCACCAGAGAAAGTCGAGCGATCCTCGTCCGGATCCATGCTCAACATCGTTCTTGCCAGTCACGACGGCACCGATCTGCCCGACATCGAACTCGGCCGGGACCTCCAGCGCGCCGCCGGCTCCGGCACCAGCGTCGAGCGTGTCGGTATCAACCGGATCGCCGGCGCCCTCGACCTGCAGAACAAATCCCAATGGGTCTATGTCTTCGGTGTCCCCGGCGTGCTGACCCTGATCATCGTCGCCGCGCTGACCTGGGCCGCCGTCGTCATCGAAGAGAGCCGCGGTCTCGTCCGCAACCCGCTGCTCGTGGGCCGCCACGACGTATTCGACTCCATCGCCACCGTCCGCCTCGCCTGGCCCATCGCCATAGGCGGCCTCGGCGGCACCGCCGCCACCGGATGGCTCCTCGCTCCGCACACCACCAACAACGCCGTCAGCCTACCCGTCGACTTCCTCATCAGCGCCCTGCTCGCGACCGTTGTCATCGCCGCCATCAGCGGCAATATAGGAGGACGCATCCTGGCAAAAGCATCACGAGACCGCTGGTAGGTCAGGCCGTGGTCGCGAGAGTGGCGCCGGATGGCGACCCGGCGGCCGGGACACCCGGTGCGAGCTCGCCATCGGGCGCCGGGCGTCCCGGGTGCCGCTGCAGCGGCACCGACTCGAACGCGGCCGAGCGATGCACGACGCGCCCGGCGACGAGGGTGAGGTCCGACGCGAGCGCGGGGATGTCGTCCTCGGCCATGGCGAAGTAATCGTCCGAGAGCACCGCCACGTCTGCCTGGTATCCGGGCTCCAGGACGCCACGTCGTCCCTCCTCGAACGAGAGCCAGGCGCTGCCCCGCGTGTACGCGTCGAGCGCCGTGGCCCGGTCCAACCGGTGGCGCTCCGCGCGCCGCGGGCCGTCGTCGACCGACTTGCCGGTCACGAACCACCAGAGGGAGCGCCACGGGTTGTAGGACGCGCCGCGCGTGGCGTCGGTGCCAGCGCCGAACGGGATCCCGAGCTCGACGATGTCGCCCAGCGGGGGCGCGTGCGACATGACCTGCTCACCCCACCGGCTGGCGCACACCCGTGCCTTCTGCGCGACGCGGCCCTGCAGCGCCAGCGCGATACCGAGATCCTTCACGCGGCGGAGGTTGGCGCTTCCGATGCACTCGGAATGGCAGATCGACCAGCGCAACCCGCCGATCGGTACCGTCTGGGCCACCCGTTCCATCGCGTCGAGGACGCGGCTGATGGAGCTGTCCAGGATGGCGTGGATGGTGACCGGCCAGCGCCCGCGTGCCGCTGCCTCGAGGATCGAGACGAGCTGGCCGTGCGCGGCGTCGTCGATCTCGAACGGCACCATGCCCTCCCAGTCGTGGCAGCCGAAGTGGAGCACCTCTCCGATGCCGAGCACCGCGAGCAGATCGTCACCGAACGCGGGGTCGAGCATCTCCTGCCAGGCGGCCACCTCGGCCGGTTCGTTCCCGCGGCTGGTCGCCCCGACGTTCGTGCGGACCCGGATCGGGAGCGCTCCGCGCCTCCAGATGGCGCGCAGGGCGTGGTACTTCTCGGGGGTCATGCCCAGGCCACCCGCGTCGATCACGCCGGTCAGGCCCAGGGCGGCTAGGCGGGCGAAGAACGCGGTGGTCGACTCTGCCGCCCGTTCCGGCCCCGGCTGCAGCGCTGCCCGCATCACGTGCTGGTATGCGGCCACGCCGGCGAGCCGCCCGTCCGGCGAGCCGTCGTCCGCGCGCCCGAGAGTGCCACCGTCGGGATCGGCGCACTGCCCCGTCCAGCCGAGCTCGGCGAGCGCGCGGGAGTTCAGCACGCCGTGGTCCTCGTGCCCGTACAGGGGGTGGACGAAGGCGGGATGGTCCGGGCAGGTCGCGTCCAGCTCTTCTCGCGTGGGCATCCGTGGCTCGTCGCGAAACTGGCTCGGATGCCAGCCTCCGAGCACCGGGATCCACGTCCCTGCCGGGCGTGTCCGGGCGGCTGCCCGGAGCGTCTCGAGGGCGTCGCGCAAGCTCGTGACCTCGGTCCAGTCGAGCTCGTCGAGGTAGCTCGCTCCGGCGCGCACGGCATGGATGTGCGAGTCGATCAGCCCGGGCACGGCTCGCCTGCCGTCCAGATCGACGACGCGTGTGTTCACTCCGGTCCAGTGCCCGGCGAGCGCGTCGTCGCCCACGGCGGCGACCGTGCCGTGTTTGACGGCGATACTGGAGGGCGACTCGTCGGGTGAGCCGTGAATACCCGTCCAGATCCGCCCGTTGGTGAGCACGATGTCCGCGTGCCCGCCACTCATCGCGTGAATCCCGTCGTGCCGTGGTCGATCACCGTGTGTCCTCTCCGTCGAGGCGCTATAGTGGCCTAGCCACTTAGGCTCGCAATCGGGCTGCGGCTTGTCAAGACATCGGCGAGACCCTCCCGCAGCTGGCAAGCCACCCGATCCGTCGATCCACCGCCCGATAAACTGGCCCATTGGGTTTGCACATCAAGGAGGTTCCCGCAGGTGCGTTCCAAACATGTCCCGGACGAATCGATATGGCAGATGGATGACGTATCGGACAGTCCGTCGGATCAGGGGCGGCTCGCCGCGGAAAAGATCGCAGAGCAGATCCAGGACCTCATCATCAAGCAGGACCTCGCCGAGGGCGAGCGGCTCCCCGCGGAGCGGGAACTCGCACGCATGCTGTCCACCAGCCGCCCGACGGTCAGCCAGGCGATCCGGATCCTCGTCATCCGCGGACTGGTCGAGTCCCGGCGCGGTTCGGGAGCCTACGTCACGCGCCGCCCGGAAGCCGGGCTCGCCGCCACGGTGAACCTCATGGTCAGCCTGAACCGCGAGTCCGTCCAGCATCTGAACGTGCTCCGGCTCGCGCTGGAGACGACGGGCATCGCGCAGGCCATCGAGTGCGGCACCGAGGACGAGCTCGACGCCGGTGCGCAGGCCCTGGAGCAGTTACGTGACAGCGTCGGCGACACCGCCGCGTGGATGAGCGCCGACACCCGCTTTCACACCACGCTCGTCCGCGCCTCGCACAACCCGTACCTCTCATCGATCTTCGAGAGCGTCCACTCCACGCTGATCGACTACGAGTACCGCACCTGGATCGAGCGCGGCGTGGTGCCGCAGTGGCTGCAAAGCAGCGAGGCCGCCGCGGTCACGGCGCTGCACGAACCCATCCTGCAGGCCGTCGTCGACCGCGACGAGGAGGCGGCGAGGGTGGCCGTGCGCGAACACCACGACGTGATGGCCCAGCACCTCGCCGCCAGCCACGAATGACGCCGCGCTAGCCGCCAGCCACGAGTGACAACATCTCGCCGCCAGCCAGCAGTGATGCTGCGCTAGCCCTCGTGATCAGGGGATGCTGAGGGCGACGGGGTGGGCCAGTTCTCCACGAGCAGCTCGCGCGTGTCGGCCAGCAGCTGCGGCATCACCTTGGTCTCGCCCAGCACGGTCATGAAGTTCGCGTCGCCGCTCCAGCGCGGCACCACGTGCTGGTGCAGATGCGCCGAGAGCGAGCCCCCTGCGACACCACCGAGGTTCAGCCCGACGTTGAACCCGTGCGGCCGGGACGCCGTCTTGATCGCCTCAACGGCGTCCCGGGTCGCCGAGGTCAGCTCGACCATCTCGGCGTCGGTCAGCTCCTCGAGATCCCCGACGTGGCGATTGGTCACCACCATCAGGTGCCCGGGGTTGTACGGATGCAGGTTGAGCACCGCGTACACGTGCGTTCCCCGGAACACGATGAGGCCCTCGTCGTCGGCCATCGTGGGGATCCGGCACAGCGGGCACTCATCGCTCGTGCCATTGCGCTCGTTACCGGCCTTGATGTAGGCCATGCGGTACGGCGTCCACAGCCGTTGCAACCGGTCGTCGGACATGCCCGGAAACCCTCGCTCAGACCTGCACGCGACGTTCGACCGCGTCGACGATCTCGGCGATCGCGTCGTCGACGGGCACACCGTTCTTCTGGGTGCCGTCGCGATACCGGAACGACACCGCACCCTGCGCGACGTCGTCGTCGCCGGCGAGCAGCATATACGGGACCTTCTGCGTCTGCGCGTTGCGGATCTTCTTCTGCATGCGATCGTCCGAGGTGTCGACGTCGACGCGGACGCCGCGTTCACGCAGCTTGGCGGCCACCTCGTCGAGGTAGGGAACGTGATGATCCGCGATCGGGATGCTGGCAACCTGCACCGGCGCAAGCCACGGCGGGAAGGCCCCGGCGTAGTGCTCCAGCAAGATGCCGAAGAACCGTTCGATGGAGCCGAACAACGCCCGGTGGATCATGTACGGCCGCTGGCGCGTGCCATCGGCGGCGGTGTACTCCACGTCGAGGCGGACCGGTGTCTGCAGATCCACCTGCAGCGTGGACAGCTGCCAGCTGCGGCCGATCGCGTCGGTGACGTGGACGTCGATCTTGGGGGCGTAGAACGCGCCGTCGCCCTCGTTGATGGTGTACGGCAGCTCGGCCTTCTTCAACGCTTCTTCGAGGGCGGCCTCCGCCTGGTTCCAGTCCTCGATGTTGCCGACGAACTTCTCGGGCCGGGTGGACAGCTCGGCCCGGAACCGGGACAGGCCATAATCGCGCAGCAGCCCCAGGACGAACTCCAGCAGGCTGGCCAGCTCGCCCGCGAGCTGTTCCGGGGTGCAGAAGATGTGCGCGTCGTCCTGGGTGAACCCCCGCGAACGGACCAGCCCGTGCACCACACCGGAACGCTCGTACCGGTACACCATGCCGAACTCGAACAGCCGCAGCGGCAACTCGCGGTACGAACGCCCGCGCGACTTGAACACCATGGTGTGCATCGGGCAGTTCATCGGCTTGAGGTAGTAATCCTGCCCGGGCTTGCGGAGGTTGCCCTCGGCGTCATACTCGGCGTCCAGGTGCACCGGCGGATACAGATCGTCCTTGTAGAAGCTCAGGTGCCCCGACTGTTCGAACAGGGAGTCCTTGGTGATGTGCGGGGTGTAGACGAACTCGTAACCGGAGGTCTCGTGCCGCTGGCGCGAATACTCCTCCATCACCCGGCGCACCACGGCCCCCTTCGGGTGCCACACGGCCAGCCCGGAGCCGATCTCCTCGGGGAAGCTGAACAGATCCAGCTGGGCACCGAGCTTGCGATGGTCGCGGCGCTCGGCCTCGGCCAGCCGGTCGAGGTAAGCCTGCAGCTCGTCCTTGCTCTCCCACGCGGTGCCGTAGATGCGCTGCAGCTGGCGGTTGCTCTCGTCGCCGCGCCAGTAGGCCGCCGCCACGCGCATCAGCTTGAACGCGGGAATGTGCTTGGTGGTGGGCAGGTGCGGACCCCGGCACAGGTCTTTCCAGGCGACCTCTCCCCCGCGCCGGACGTTGTCATAGATCGTCAGCTCACCCGAGCCGACCTCGGCCGCGGCGCCATCCGGGCCCGACTCGCCACCCTCGGCGCCGCCCTTGAGGCCGATCAACTCCAGCTTGTACGGCTCGTCCGCCAGCTCGGCGCGCGCCTCGTCGTCGGCGACTGCCCTCCGCACGAACTGCTGGCGCTCCTTCATGATGCGCTGCATCCGCTTCTCGAGCTGTTTCAGATCCTCCGGGGTGAACGGCTCGGCGACGTCGAAGTCGTAGTAGAAGCCGTTCTCCACGGGCGGTCCCACGCCGAGCTTGGCGTGCGGAAACAGCTCCTGCACGGCCTGGGCGAGAACGTGCGCGGTGGAATGGCGCAAGATGGCGCGGCCGTCGTCGGAGTCGATCGGAACCGGATCGATCTTCTCGCCGTCGGCCAGCGGCCGGGCGAGATCGACGAGCTGGTCACCGACGCGGGCGGCGATCACTGCGGGGTCGTCAGCGAAGAGATCGGCGGCCGTCGTGCCCGTATCCACCTGTCGCTCGGCACCGGCGACGACGATACGGATGTGATCGGACACGACGCTTCTCCTTCGCTCAAATTCGTGCACGGAACCGGGTCGATCGTACCCGGGCGGCGGCGTAGAGTGGAAACAAGATCTTGAAGCCTAGGGTTGGAGGTGACGGTGGGTGGCTTCGGTGTAGATCTCGGGACCGCAAACACTGTGGTTGTCCAGCCCAAACGGGGCATCGTGTTCGACGAGCCGTCGGTCATGCTTGCCCGGGCAGACGAGCCCACGGTTCCCATCCTCGTAGGCGAGGACGCACGCCAGCTCATCGGCCGGACGCCCGTGGGCTTTCAGACCGTGCGGCCCCTCCAAGACGGTGTGATCGTCGATCTGGAATCGGCGCGCTCATTCATCGTCGCCATCCTTCGCAAGGCGAGACAGCACGTGTGGTCCGGGCTGCGCCGCCGTGCCGTCATCGGGGTTCCCACGGGAGCGACGACCCTGGAATGCCGGGCCCTGCTGGAAGCCGGACACGAGGCTGGCCTGCGCAAGGTGGCGCTGCTGCCCGAGCCAGTCGCCGGGGCGCTCGGATCCGGCATCGACCCGCTCGAACCGCGCGCCCACCTCGTCGTCGATGTCGGCGGCGGCACGGCGGAGATCACCGGATTCTGTTACGGCGGCATCCTGGCCTCGCGCACCTGCCGCGTGGCGGGCGACGAACTCACCCGGACCTTGTCACAGTACTTGCGCTCCGAGCATCAGCTGGTCGTCGGCGACCTGACGGCGGAGAACCTCAAAGTGGCCATGGACGCCCTGGCCGATCCGCCGCTGATCGTCGAAGGCCGCGACGGCGCAACCGGCCGCGCCCGGCTCGTGACGCTGGAAAACGACGAGGTCAAGGAAGCTCTCCGGACCACGGTCGACGAGATCGTCCAGACATTGACCAGCTGCCTGGAAGACCTGCCCGCGCAGGCGGTGGGTGACATCATGAGCCACGGCGTGCTCGCCATCGGCGGAGGCGCGCTGATGTCCGGATTCACCCAGCTGCTCGAAGAACACTTCGGCTTCCCGGTGAAGCTGGCCGACCGTCCCCTGACCTGCGTGGCCGAGGGGGCCAGTGTCGCCATGATGCACCCGGAGGTGCTGGCCGCCTACGGCGGCTAGCGGAGTTCGCGCGCCTCCCGCATGACCGAATTCCGTGTGCCGAACCGGCCGCTATCACGGCCGTTATTCCTCGCACGCCGCGTGTAGCCCGGCCGGTTTCGATGCCAGGCTTGGACACACCCACTGTGGAAGATACATGTGAGTTGCACCGTGGAACAGATGACGCGTGCCTTCAGTCAGAGTGTTCCGACCATCACATTTCTCTTTGTGGTGGTCGTCGTCGTTGCGCTGTCGCTGACGTACGTCAGCCACCGACGGCAGGGTGGCGTCTCGGTACCCCGAGTCGTTTCCTGGGCGGGAGTGGTCATGTCGGCCGGCATGGTCCTGGCCGTTACTCTCCTGCCTGCGTATGACGACAGTCGTCGTCATCTCGAGCTGGTTCCGTTCCGGCGGGTGTTCGATGAGTTCGCGCGGGACATGGCGCTGGTACAGATAATGGCAAACACCGCGCTTTTCGTGCCGTTGGGATTCTTCCTTGCGTTGACGCTCACCGGCGGCCTGCGGATCCGGACGGCGGTGGCCATCACGATCGTGGTTCCGCTGAGTATCGAGCTGATCCAGTACGTGTTCGTGGCGGGACGCGTGGCCTCGGCCGAGGATTGGCTCGTGTGTTCGGTGGGTGGCCTGGGCGGGCTCGCATTGGGGCACGCGGCCCGGCGCGTCGTCGTGAACTGGCACGTCCGTTCGCGTTCTGGCGGCGTCGATCGTCAGCGCCGACTTCGACACCCAGACATGCAGGAATACGGCCAGAACGGCGAGTAAGCGCATGTTTCGGCATCGAAGTGGGCGCTGAGGGCTCCCAAAGGCGCGATGCAGTCGTGATGCAGGCGCAGATCCGCGGCTCCACCGGCTCTACTGCTGCTCGAAGTAGGCCTGAAGAATCTCCAGCGCCGCCGGGCCGGACGTAGTGGAGCCCATTCCCCCGCCACGGACGTACACGGTGGCGACGACGTCGGGATCGTCTATCGGTGCGACGGCGGTGAACCAGGAGTCCGGCTCGCTCGTCGGCGACGCCGGATTCTCCGCCGAACCCGTCTTGCCACCCGCGTCGACCGGGAGCTCATTCAACAGGGCTGCCGTGCCGCCCGAACCGGCCGCGCGCATCCCGTCCCGCACGGGGTCAAGGCGGTCGGCGAAGGATAGCGATTCGGGCTCGGATGGCTCGATCTCCTCGTCGCCAGACGACGCCGCGAGCTGGGGCGTGACCATCTCACCGGTGGCAATCCCGGCGGTCCAGCGCGCCACCTGCAGCGGTGTGGCCACGACTGGCCCCTGGCCGATTCCCAGCACGACCGTGGCACCCGGATACCACGTGCCGCCGGCCTCCTCGACGGACTCGGGCGTGCCGAGGACACCGGCGCTCTCGGCGGGCAGATCGATGCCGCTGCGCTCTCCGGCCCCGAGCTGCTGCGCGACAGTGGTGAGCCGGTCCGCCCCGAGCTTCCAGGCGAGATCGTAGAAATAGACGTTGTTCGACCACGCGATCGCCTGGACGAGATCCTGCGGCGGCATGGGACGCCAGTTCTCGAACGTGTGCCCTCCCAGCGTGTAGGAGGCCCCGGTGGGGACAACCCGATCCGGAGGCAGCGCCTCGTACTCGGCGTTGGCTGCCGCCGTGACGAGTTTGAAGGTGGACCCCGGTGGTGCAGCGTGCTGAATGGCCTGGTGAAACAGCGGCTGCCCGGGAGCGTTGATCTCCTCCTGCAGCCGATCCCGGTCGATCGGCGGTGTGTAGACGTTGTTGTCGTAGGCCGGGATTCCCGCCATGGCCAGCACCGCGCCGGTGCGCGCGTCCATGAGTACCGCGGCGCCCACGTCGCCACCGCTCTCCTCCATCGCCGTGGCCACCGCGTCATTCGCCACCTCTTGCAGGTCGAGGTCCAGGTTCAAGTGGACGTCGCCGCCCGGCTCCGGATCGGTCCGCCCCGCAGCGGCGACGGGGCGGTTCTGCGGGTCGACGTACACGCACTGTTCGCCGTCGGTGCCCCGCAGTGTCTCGTCGTACTGCCGTTCCAGGCCCGCCTGTCCGACGGTGGCGCCCAGCGGCAGGTCCGGCCATCGATCCATGTCTTCGGACGTTCCGACGCCGACGAAGCCCAGCATCGGCCCCAGCAGCCGCCCGTGCGGATAATCTCGGCGTTCCGACGGCGCCACCAGCACGCCCGGCAGATCCGCATCGATCAGCTCCGCGGCCGCGTCCGGTCCGACCGTGGCCACGGTGACGTCGAGCTCCTCCCCCTTCCCGGCGAACTCGTCGTGCAGATCGTCGGAGGACCCGTCCACCATGGACGCGAGATTCTCCACCGCGCCGGCATTATGATCCGGGAACAGACCGGGAAGCACCCGCACGTCGTACTGGTCCGCGTTGGAGGCCAGCACCTCGCCGTTGCGGTCCTCGATGACGCCACGCTCGGCCGGAAGCCGAAGGCAGCGCATCATCTGTTCCTCGCTGACCGCTCGCAGTTCGTCGCTGCGGACGTCCTGCGTGTGCCAGGTGAAATACGCCAGCCCGAACAGGTTCGCCGAGAGGACGAGCGCCCCGACACGCGCGAACCGGGGACGTCGCTGACGCTCCGGTGGTGGATCCCACAGCGACCAGCGGGTATACGTGTGCCGCCGGGCCGCGAGCACCAGGCCGAACGCGAGCAACAGCGACGTGGCGGCCGTTCCGCCGTAGCTGAACAGCGGGATCGGCAGGCCGGTGTGTGGCGCCAGGCCCAGGTTCGCGGCGATCGATACCACGGTCTGCACGCCCAGCAGCGCGGCGACACCCCCGGCCAGCAGGGCGCCTTCGGACAGCTGCGCCTGCCGGCTGATCAGCGCTGCCCGCCACACCAACGCGAGAACGGCGAGCGCGACCGCGACACCGGCGAGCAGGCCCCAGCTGTGCACGATACTGGCGAACGCGAGATCGTGCTGGGCTTCGGGAATGTACTCCACCCGCAGGTCATGCAGGGGCTCGTCGGCGCTTCCGGAGAGCCCGCCCACCGCGACGGCGATCTCCGCTTGCAGCATGGCCCATCCGGGACCGCTGGCACCGCGCTCGCCGGAGACGAAGGCTTGCAGCCGCCCGAGCTGGTAAGGCTCGAGGAACAGCACGGCCATGGGCAGCACCGCCAGCGCCGCACCGAACAGGGGCAGCAACGGAACGAGTGGCACCCGGGCGAGGATCACGACGAATGCCGCCATGGCGGCGAGCACCAGGGCAGTTGAGAGATCCGGCTGGAGGACGATTAGCCCGACGGGAGCGGCCGCGAGGCCGAGGGCGACGAGGAACCGCCGCCTCGTGTATCCCTGGCCCAGCAGGGTGGCCAGGACCAGAACCACAGCGACCTTTGCCAGCTCGGATGGCTGAACGGTGGTGATGCCCAGGTCGAGCCACCGGCGGGCGTTGCGCGCTCCCCCGTCACCGGCCAGCACCGCGAGCAGGCCGGCGAGCGCGAGCGCATACATCCCCCACGCGAGCAGCGGGAGCCGGGCGAAGCCGAGCCGCGCGGCGACGGCCATGACCACCAGGCCCCCGCCGACGATGACGACGTGGCGCAGCGCCAGGTTGCTGGCGCCGATGGTGATGAGATTGAGGGCACCGAGCCCGGCGAGCACGAGCACCGCGCCGAGTACCACGGGATCGACCGCGCGTACCCGGCGGTTCTTCATCGTCGACGTGGCCTCGCCCGGAGGGTGGCGCAGGACAGGGCGAACTCGCGGTCCCCACGGTCCGCTCGTGTGCACAGGCATGTCGTGACTCTCAACACGTGCCGTCGTCCTCGGGGATCAGCAGCGGCGATGACGACGCATTGGCAGGCGATTCGGTCACGGCCATGATGGCGAGCGCCGTTCCGGATGGAACGTCCACTTGGGAATCACCCCACACGCTGGTCCAGCCAGCCTGTGCCGTCACCGTGACACCCGGCTGGGTGGCGACGTCCTCGCCGCACCGGTCCACGACATCGAACGACCACGTCACCTGCCGGCTGGAGGCCGCCGGCTCCAAGTCGACTTCCACCCGTACCGGGCACGGCTGGTCGGCCTCGCAGGTGCCGTCGGCTGCTTCGAGGCTCACCTCGTTGATCGCCCCGGCCGACTCCGGTGCTGGAGGTTCGACGTCGGCAAGCGCCGACTCGTCGTCGGTGGTGTCGCCGTCGCCTTCCCCGGCCTCGCCGTCGTCATCCTCGGACTCGGGTGGAGGCGACACCGGATCGATCTCCGTCGGTGGTGGATTGGAGGCACCGAACAGCTCGTCCCAGCCGTCTTCCAGTTCTGCCCAGACCCGGGGAGCTCCCCACCAGCCGGCGACGACGACCGCGGCGGCAACGGCGGCGGCCAGCGGCACCTTCCACCCCCTGCCTCGGCGCCGGCTGTGAAAGATGCGCCGGCGGGGCATCCGCTGCGATCGCGGGAGTTTGGTGATCCGTGGCATGACGGCGGGCGCCGGGGCCGGTTGGATGACCTCGGGCCGGCGCGCCGCGTCTTCGCTGCCGCGTTCGAGACCCAGGCTCGCCGTGACCAGCGCGCCGAGCCCGCGCCGCACGTGCCGCACGCGTGGCCCGGCCTCGCCGTTCAGGAGCTCCGCGGCCACCTCGTTCACCCGATTGGCCAGGCTGGTGAGGTTTCCGTTGGCATCGCCGAGCCGCTCGATGTGCGACACGGCATCCCGGCGCTGCGCGCTGCCGTTGCGGACGTTGCCGATCAGCTCGTCCAGGAGTGCTGCCGCGGCGTCGCTGGCGCGCTGCGAGCCGTCGTACCACATCGGGGCGAACCCGACGTGGCCGGAGCTCGTCAACCGGACCGAGCCGGTGTCGAACACGACGCCGTCCGGTCCGAGCCGCCGCAGCGCCTCGACACCGCCGATGACGTCACGGGCGAGCAATGCGGCCTGGGCGGGTGTGAGGGTGGCAACACCGAGTAGCTGACGTAATGGGACCGCGTCTTCGGGCATCACGGGGGTGTCCCGCGTGGCAGAGGACGGCTCCCGGTCGGCTTTCTTGCGGCGAAACTTCCACAACGCGCCCTTGGCCATGGCTGCCCTTCGACGAAAGCTGCTGCCTCGGCCCCCTTCGTCCATTGTCCATGTACGGGCTGGCCCCCGCCTACCGTTTGCCCAGGTGTTCTCGCTCTGCGGGCGAAAATGTTCCCATCTTGTGATCTTGCTAGGTGGCCTGACGGCTCGACGGGATCCACCGCATCACGGCGTCGGCGAATCGCTCCGGCGCGTGGTGACCGTGCGCGAAGAACAGGCTCGGCTCCGTGAGTTCGAGTTCGAGCAGCATCGGCGAGCCATCGGCACCCGGCAGGAGGTCTACCCGTGCGTAGAGCAGCTCGCGCGCCGTCGGCACGGCAGCCAGCACCAGCTCGGCGACCTTGTGTTCGAGCTCCGAGGGTGTCCGCGACGTGATCCGCTCGCGCCGGTAAAGCCCGGCGACGCCGCGGTCGGGGCCGTCGAGCATCGGCCCCTTGCGGATGGCATGGCTGAACTCGCCGCCGAAGAAGAGCATGGCCGTCTCGCCGAACGCGTCAACGGTGGACAGGTACGGCTGGACCATGACGGTGGCGTTTCGATCGTGCAACCGGGCGACGTGTTCGCGAGCCAGGGCCAGGTGCGACTTGTCGTTGACCCGGTAACGCCCGGTGTCCACAGATCCGGCGCCGACCGCCGGCTTGATCACGTACTCACCTCCGGAGGCCAGCCGATTCCACGGGTGACCGCCCTCACCGGGAAGGTGCACCGGCGCGCCGGGCTCAAGCCACTGCGTGCGCACCACCGGCACCCCGGCGGATTCGAGGTCGCGGAGATAGCGCTTGTCCGTGTTCCACCGGATGATCTCGGCCGGGTTCAGCACGGCGGGCACCGAGTCCGCCCATGCCAGGAACTCGTCCCGGCGCGGAGGGTAGTCCCAGGTCGAGCGCAACACGGCGAGGTCGAATCCCAACCAGTCCACGCCGGGGTCATCCCACACCATCGGCACGGCGTCGACACCCCGGGCGCGCAGGGCTTCCAGGACGAGCCGATCGTCCTCGTCCAGATCGGGAAGCTCCGCACACGTCACCAGCGCGATCCGCGTCATAGGCACCTCTCCCCCGTTCGATCGTGCACTACGGCGACGACTCTACGGGATGGTCCGCGGCGTTCGAACGTGTGCCTAAACTACGTGGGTGACCGATTTCGACCCTGCCGATGCGAATCCTGCCGGCCCCGACGGAACCAGACGAGCCATCCGCCGGATCTGCGTGTTCTGTGGATCGACGCCGGGCAGACGCGCCGAATACCAGACCCTGGCCGAAGAGCTCGGCACTCGCCTGGCCACCGACGGGTTCGGGCTCGTCTACGGGGGCGCGCACGTCGGCACGATGGGCGCGGTGTCCGGCGCTGCGCTGGCCCGCGGCGGCGAGGTGATCGGGGTGATCCCGCAGTCGCTGGTCGACCGGGAGGTCGCCCGGCACGACGTCACCGAGCTGCACGTCGTCGACACGATGCACGAGCGCAAGGCACTGATGAATCAGCTATCCGACGCGTTCATCGTCCTCGCCGGCGGGCTCGGCACGTTCGAAGAGCTCTTCGAGGTCGCCACCTGGTCCCACCTCGGCTTGCAGTCCAAGCCCGTGGTGCTGCTGGACCGCAGCGGCTACTTCGATCCCCTGGTCACCATGCTCGATCACGCGCTGGCCGAGGGATTCCTCAAACCCGCGAGCCGGGCACTGATCCAGTACGCCACCGACGTCGACCAGGCCTTAAAGCTGGTCAGCTCCCGCTGAGAGCCTGCCCGGCGCCAACTGGTAGCCGTGACGGCCACCAGTTGGCCCGGCCGAGCAGGTTCATCACGGCTGGCAGCAGCAAGATCCGAACCAGCGTCGCGTCGATCGCGATGGCCGCGGCCAGGCCGACACCGAGCTGTTTCATCTCGATCAGGCTCAGCGTGGCGAAGATCGAGAAGACGGCCACCATGACCGCCGCGGCGCTCGTCACCACACCGGCTGCGCGGGTGACTCCGGCGCCGATAGCGTCCCTTGTGCGCAGCCCCGTCGACGCCGCCTCGCGGATCCGGCTCACCACGAACACGTGGTAATCCATCGACAGGCCGAACAGCGCCACGAACAGGAACATCGGAACCCAGTTCACGATGTGTCCCGTCGAGGTGAAGGAGAGGACCCCTTCTGCCCAAGCGTGCTGGAAGACCAGGGTCAGCACTCCGAACGCGGCTGCCAGAGACAGCACGTTCAGGGCACCCGCGACCAGCGCGACCACCACCGATCGGAAAGCGAGTGCCATCATGCCGACGGTCAGGACAACGACGAATCCGATCACCCACGGCATCCGTTCGGCCTGGTGGCTCGTGTAATCGATGTTGTCGGCGGCGGCTCCACCGACGGCATACTCCGCTCTGGCTACGGGGCCGAGAAACTCAGGCAGGAGCTCACCCCGGAGCACGGACAGAGACTCCTCGGCCTCCGGAGCGTCGATCTCGTGCGGGAAACCGATCTCCATCGCCGACACCGTCCCGTCGTCGGAGGTGCGGATCGACGGACCGGCGTCGACGGCGAACAAACGGTGCTCACCGGCTCGGGCGTGAAGCTCCGTCAGCGCCGCGTGTACAGTCTCGGCCCGTTCGGCCGGAGCGTTCACGACCACCTGATGCGCGTCCCCCTCCCCGGGAAACGCCTCGACCAGCCGATCGTATGCCTGTACCACCGGGATCGTCCGGGGCAGATCGTCGGTGCTGCTGTTCTTCAAGCTCATACCGAAGGCGGGCAGGGCGAGTGCAACCAGCGCGGCGAGCGTGACGGCGAGCGTGACTCGCGGGGCCCGTAGCGCCGGCGCCAGCAACACCCGCCAGGCTCGCGGCTCGCCGCGCGAGGCGGTCAGCCGCCACAGCACCGGTATGCGCGGGCGATCCACCGCACGGCCCAGTTTGACCAGCAACGCCGGGAGCACGGTGACCGAGCCGAGCATCGCAACCGCCACCGCGAGAATGACCCCCGTACCCAGAGCCCGGAAGATGGCGTCGTCGGCCAGGTACAGGCCAGCCAGCGCCGTCAGCGTGGTCAGGCCGGACACCACCACCGCCCGGCCAGACGTGGCCGCAGCCAGCCGCACCGCGTCTACGGTGCCCGCTCCGCGGCGGCGTTCTTCGCGTTCGCGGCGAAGGTAGAACAGGGAGTAGTCCACTCCCACGGCCAGCCCGATCAGCACGATGAGCTGCGGCACGGTCCCCACATCGGGCACCGCGTGAGACACGAACGCCCACAATCCCGTGGCCACGCCCACCGCCGACAGTCCCAACAGCAGTGGCACTCCGGCGGCGACCAGCGCGCCGAACACCACGAGCAAGATCGCCAACGTCACGGGCACGCTGAGCATGCCCGCGTTCGCGAGATCCTCGTTGACCACCTCGTCGATGCCGCGCCCGATCGATGCGTCGCCCACGGCCTCCACTCGCAAGCCAGGGTATTCAGCACCGACGTTTTCCAGCTCGGCCAGCACGGCAGAGACCCGGTCCGTGGCGTCGTCGCGTTCACCGGCGAGCGCGACCGGAAGGAGCAGCGCCTCGCCGGCCGGCGCCGGCATCGCCGAGCCGACCTCGGCCACCTCCGGCAACTCGCGCAGCCGGCCGGCCGTCTCTTCGGCTGCGGCCGCGGCCGTTGCGCGGTCCCAGCCGTCCCGCGAGGTGATCAGCACGCTCTCGGTGGCCGGGCCGGCCAGATCCGCGTTCTCGATCATTCGTTCTGCCTGGCCGGACTCGCCGACGCCGAGCTCACTACCGGTCGCCTGTTTCGTCTCCACGGTCCCGCTCAGGACGACGGCGATGACGACGAAGGCCAGCCAGCCCCCGATTGCCCACCAGGGATGCCTGATGCTCCACTCGGCCGCCCGGCCAGCGCGTGGCCCATTCGGGGTTGTCGAGCTGGGTCCCGTCGTCGAGCTCGGCCCCGTGTTCGTCACGTCGATGCTCACAACGGCCATGTTCGTCACGGCCGGGCACCATGGCAGTGGGGAAGCCTCACCAATTGACGGTGGGCCTTACCCTACCGCGCGAACTCGCGTGATGCGGTAAGAATGTACCCATGCCGTCGTCGGCTGCCCGCCCTTTCCGGTGGCGCCTCACCCTGCTGGGCTGGACGTTGCCCCTGCTGGTGATGAGCCTGCCCGTCAGCCTCCCGCTGTTCCTCGTGAGCATCGTCGGGATACCGCTGATCGGTGCGTTCGGGGTCGGCATCGCGATGATCCTCGCAGCGGCGTGGCTGACCCGCGTGCTCACCGACGTACACCGGTGGATCTTCGCCAGCGCGCTGGGAGTGACGATCTCGCGTCCCTACGTGTGGCCCACGGCTGCGGCGCAACCGGGCCGGCGGATGCCCCCGGGACATCCCGGAGCGAAGGTGATCGCGCTGGCACGCGACCCCGCCACGTGGCGAGACCTGGCGTGGCTGCTGGTCAACGCCACGCTCGGGTTCGTGACCTACCTCGTCGTGATCACGCTCTTCGCCCTCTCCGTCCTCCCGCTGTGGTGGTGGCTCGTCCCGCCGCTCATGCGCGGCTACGCCCGCCTGTCCGGCACGCTCCTCGGCCCGACCGGCGCCGCCTCGCTCGCCGCTCGGGTGCAACAGCTGACCGACTCGCGCGCCGAAACCGTGGACGCGCAAGCGGCCGAGCTGCGGCGGATCGAACGCGATCTGCACGACGGCGCCCAGGCCCAGCTGACATCGCTCGGCATGAACATTGGCATGGCCGAAGAACTGCTGCGTACCGATCCCGACGCCGCTGCCCGGTTGCTGGCCGAGGCCCGTGAAGGCAGCGGACAGGTGCTCGCCGATCTGCGCGACCTCGTGCACGGCATCCACCCACCCGTGCTCGCGGACCGGGGACTGTCCGGTGCCGTCGAGGCACTCGTGCTGGCACATCCGTTGCCCGTCGAGGTGGAGGATCGCGTGGCCGGCCGGCCACCGGCTCCCGTGGAATCGGCGGCGTACTTCGCCGTGGCCGAGACCCTGACCAACATCACCAAACACGCTCGGGCGTCATCGGTTCAGCTCACGCTCGACCATGACGGTGGCCGGCTGCGCATCGCCGTCCACGACGACGGCCGGGGCGGCGCCGTCGCCGGCAGCGGCGGGGGCCTGCATGGCATCGGCCGGCGGCTGTTCGCGTTCGACGGTACGGTGAACATCGACAGCCCTGAAGGTGGCCCCACCACCGTGACCATGGAGATCCCGTGCGAGTTGTCCTCGGCGAAGACCACGCCCTCCTCCGAGACGGGCTGATGCGATTGCTGACGGCCCACGAGTTCGACGTGGTCGAGGCCGCCGACACCGGGCTCACCCTGCTCCGTGCGCTACGCACGCATCGGCCCGACGTCGCGGTCGTCGACGTGCGACTACCACCCACCTTCACCGACGAAGGTCTGCGAGCCGCGATCGAAGCGCGGCACGAGATACCCGGGCTGCCGGTGCTCGTGCTGTCCCAGTACGTCGAGCCGTTGTATGCCCGCGAGCTCATGGCCGACGGCTCGGGCGGGGTCGGCTATCTGCTCAAGGACCGCGTCTCGCAGGTCGGGGAGTTCGTCGACGCGCTGCGCCGCGTCGCGGGCGGCGGCACCGCCATGGACCCCCACGTCGTGTCCACGCTCATCGGTGGCCAGCACAGCCGGCTCGAATCCCTCACGGCGCGCGAACACGAGGTTCTCACCTTGATGGCCGAAGGGCGCACCAACTCCGCCATCGCATCCGCCCTGTTCATCACCGAGAAAGCCGTCGGCAAGCACATCGCCAACGTCTTTCACAAGCTCCACCTGAGCGAATCGCCCGACGACAACCGGCGGGTGCTCGCCGTACTGGCATATCTGGACGGCCGCCCCGGCTGACCGGCTTGGCCCCGCTGACGGGACTGGCCGCCCAGGCACGCGGTGCTTATTCGTCGATGGGCAGGGTGTCCGGCACGTCGTACACGGGCCAGCCGTCCTCGTCGCACCGCATCGTCAGCCGCGGCCGGTAACGATCGCGCTTGCCGACATCGAGCAGGTGCTCCACCTCGGTGCCCCGGCAGGCGAGTGCGTCGGCGATGAACGATCGGTGGCAGCGCCACCACACCGTTTCCGCGCACATCACCGCAAGCCGCTCGCCCTGTGCGGCCCGGCTCCGTAGCGTCTCGACGGCCTCCCGGAACTCGGACGTGTCCATGTGATCGGCGTATCCCTGGAACGAGGCATTGACGAGCGCGCCGTGCCGGCTCTGCTCCCGGCGCGAGCGGCGCCCGCCGAGGCTGTCCCCGTGCCACTCGTATCCGATGCCGGCGCCGTTCAAGCTCGCGGCGAGCGCCTCCTGGCCGAACTGCGGGTGACGCCGCGATCCGGGAAACCGGCGCACGTCGACGACGGTCGAGACCGCCGCCTCACCGAGCACGGCCAGCAACGCGTCCCCGGAGCGCGCGCCGTGACCGACGGTCAGGACGGCAGCCACGGCTGTACCTCGCTTCGTTCGGCTGCCATGCGGATCACGCCTTCATGCTAGGGCGAGAAGCACGTCGGCGTCCGCATGGCGACGCGGGAACAATCTCCCGGTGTTCCGGGTTTCCCCGGTACTCGACCAGGCCAGCGATCCGGTCACGTATGGGGGTGACATCGTGAACGACCAGACCGAAGCTTCCGATGGCGAGGCGCTGGATGCGTACTCGCGTGTCGTCACAGGCGTCGCCGACGAACTCCTCCCCCACGTCGCCAGCGTGCGTATCCAGGGCTCGCACGGCGGCGCCCGGAACGAGAGCGTCGGCTCCGCCGTCGTCTTCACCGACGACGGCTATCTCATCACCAATGCGCACGTGGCGGGCTCCGGTAGCCGGGGCGTCGCGGCGTTCGCCGACGGCGCAGAGACCGAGTTCGACGTCGTCGGCGTAGATCAGCTGTCCGACCTCGCCGTCGCCCGTACACGAGGACCCGTGGTCGGCCCTGCCCGGTTCGGCGAGGCCGACGGCCTCCGGGTGGGACAGCTCGTCGTCGCCGTGGGGAGCCCGCTCGGCCTGGACGGCTCGGTCACGGCCGGCGTGGTCAGCGGCCTCGGCCGTTCCCTTCCCACGCGCAGCGGGAGGGCAACGCGCCTGGTCGAGGACGTCATCCAGACCGATGCTGCGCTCAACCCGGGCAACTCCGGAGGTGCGCTGGCAGATGCGAGGGGGCACGTCGTCGGGATCAACACGGCCGTCGCCGGCATCGGACTCGGCCTCGCCGTCCCCATCAACACGACCACCCGCCGGATCATCGGCACGCTCATGCGGGACGGCCGCGTGCGCCGCGCCTACCTGGGCCTGGTGAGCACCCCGGTGCCGTTGCCCGCCTCGCTGGCCGAACGTACCGGGCAGCGGCAGAGCCTGCGCATCGTGCAGATCGTGCCCGGCTCCCCCGCCGATCGTGCCGGGCTCAAGGCCGGTGACCTGGTTCTCTCCGCCGGTCGTTCCCCGGTCGCCGATGCACAGAGCCTGCAGCGGCTACTCTTCGATGAGGCGATTGGCGAACCGTTGCCCCTCACCGTGTTGCGCAATGGTGCGATGGTCGACGTCATCGCGGTGCCGTCGGAACTCGAACCCGCGTAAACGGTCACGGGCGTCGTCGTCCAAGCGCGACGAACCCCTCGTGGCCCCAGAACACCGACATTGTCGAGGTGATGACCTGGACGATGTCGGTGTTTCGCGTCAGACCGGAATCACGCCGTTCTCACCGCCCGCGTTCCGCCGCGCTGCGGAGTACACAGAACTCGTTGCCCTCGGGATCCGCCAGAACCGCCCAGCCGGTTCCGTCCTCGTTGCGCCGGTCATCGACCATCGTGGCGCCACTGCGCAGCAGTTCCGCAACCTCCTGCTCGCGGAGCTGGTGCGGGCGCAGGCACAGGTGGAGACGATTCTTCACCGTCTTGGGCTCGGGTACCGAGATGAACAGCAGCTCCTGTGCGTCATCTAGCATCACGCCCACTTCCTCGTCACCGGGTTCGTTGTCCGGATGGATCGGACGTCCGAGCACGTGTGACCAGAAAGTCGCGAGCCGGTACGGGTCGGCGCAGTCCACAGCAATGTTCTGAATGAGCGATGTCATCTCCGAAGTCTGGGGTGCGCCGTGCGGGAGCGCGACATGTTTTTCGGGGAACGATGACGCGGCGTCCCCACCAGGCTCTGAAACGCCTGGCGGGCTGTGGCCGCCTTGCCGGCACCCATATGCCCGCGGGAACCGCCGTCATGCGGCACGCGTCCTGGCGAGCATGACGATGTAAATGACGTCGAGGACGAAGACGCAGACTCCCAATGTCAGCAGCAGCGAGCTGCCGAGGTCCAGAAATACCAGCACCGTCACGGCTGCCGAACCGAGCCACTTGGATGTCGCGATCACCAGCGACTGGCCGGCTCGGCTGCCTCTGCGGGCCAGCATCGTGATGAACGCGACCGACATGATGACGTTGACGACGAAGGCGGTATACGTGTCCATCGGAAGGTCCGGAAATTCCCGGGCTGCCGAATACTGGGTAACGAACGAGATCGCTACGAGCAGGACGCCCCACGGGATGAACCACCGCTGGTGCACCGACGCGGGGAACTCTTTGCGGCCGAACGCGAAATACGTATAGAGAATGACGACGTCGAAACAGAACCAGACCACGTTGATCGCGACTTGCAGCCCGAACCGTCCCGGCACCAGGAAAGCGAAAATGAATTCCCACGTGATGTTCAGGGCCAGCGCGGTCAGCGGCATGCCATAGGTCTTGTCCCGGAAACCGCGGTGGATGATTCCGAGGTACGCCACCGTCCAGGCAAGCCCGGTGATGACGGCTAGCGCGTTCTCCACCATGTCGATGCTTTCCAACCGACGATCACCCCCAGCGCGGCCTGACAGGTTCCGACGTCCGTGTTAAGCGAACACCACCACCGCGAACGGCAGCGACAACTGGAACAGGAACAGCAGGCCCAGTTCGGCGAACCAGCAGAACCGCTGGCTCGTCCTCAGCAATTCCGGCCGAAACAGCACGGCGCACGCCATCGTGGCACCGGCGATACCGAACAGGACCGCCACCGCTCGCAGTGGTGGTTCGATCGCAGAACTCCCCACCGCGTCGACGGCGACGAACAGGATCAGCCACGGCACGAGGTAGCCGGTGATGCCGGTCGCGTGAACCGCCCGCCTCGGAAACTTCATAGCCAGCGAAGTGCCGCCGACCAGCGCGTCACCGGCAACGTCCTTGATGTCTTTCAACGGGATCACCAGCAGGTGATGGAGGAAGCAGACCGAGCTGATGAGGACGACGACTCCCGGTGCCAGCGGCGTGCAGCTCAGAATGAACCAGATCCCACATACCGTGGCGCTGACCAGGGTCAGCGGTCCCAGCAGCCAGTGCCGCCCCAGCCGGACACCGGGACAGGAATACGCGACCGAGAGTGCCAGATGCAGCCCGAGCATGATGTATCCGAGGACGCTGTACGCCAGGATCGCGCCACACAGCAGCGCGCCCAGAAAGCACGCGACAACCACGAACCAGCCCTGGCGGATCGAGACCCGGCCCGACGGGAACGGGCGCTCCGGATGGTTGACTCGATCGGCGTCGACGTCGGCGATGTCGTTCAGCACGCTGCACAAGCCCTGCGCACACAGCCCGAACAGCCCGGCTACCAGGATCCGGAACGAGTCTGGCGCACCGCCGCTCGCCAGCTCGCCGAACATGTATAGCGCCACGGCCTGGGCCACGATCACGATCGTGATCTCCCAGCGGCACGTAATCGTTTCTAACCAGGCAGGTACCGCGATCCGGCGTGGGCGCGGCGGATTTCGGACTGCCATCGGCTGGCCCCACCCCTCACTCGGGCTTCGGCACCATCAGCAGACCCGCCATGCCCAAGTCGAGGAACTCCGCTCCCGGGTACTCCCGTTGCGTGGCGATCCAGGCCGCACGCGGAAAGTCGTACGTGGCCGTGTAGTCCTCGTACAGTGCCTGGAATGCCGGCTCGGACGGGAACCGGTAGAGCGGCAACGCTCGGGCAACGCCGATCAGTGGCGGAATCCGGCCCGCCTTCACGTACGCCAGGCAGAGCCGGGCAAAGCTGGCAAGCACGGGTCTCGGACCGATCGAACCGGCAGGGCTGTCCGGCCGGGTCAGCACGTCGATGAAAACGACGCGCCCGCCCGGTTCCGCGAGGTCGTACAGCGCCCGCACATACGTCGCCGGATCGCCCATGTACTCGGCGACGAAGCTGCTCGCGACCACCTGAGCTTGCGGGAGTTCGTCCTTGACGTCGAGAAAGTCGGCCCGGATCACGTCGAGCCTGGAGCCCGGCCGATCGTGCAGCGTTCGTGAAAGACGGTCCCGGCACGTTTCCGCGGCAGCCGAGATCTCGACGATCGTGACCTCACGCATCGCCGGACGGCGGCGAAGCACCTGATGCATCCATAGCCCGGTCGCGCCGCCGATCTCCAGGATGCTGTGTGCCTTCGCAGGAATGTGATGGAGCATCAGCCGACCGAGGTAGCGTTCATTTCCCCCGAACCGGTCCGTGAAGTATCCCTTGTCGACCAGGGCGTTATAGGCGTGCGCGATCTGCTCTCGCGATGACTCGAACCTCGGCCTTGGCATGTTCGGCCCCGGAAAGCGGCGACAGTGACATTCCACCCGCTTGTGCCAAACGGTACTTGTCGGGCAGTCGGCTAACTGTCACTATTGCCGACGCCGCCACGACGGTCAATAGGTGTCTCCGTGCTGCTGCCACCGTCCCCCGGCGACCGGCACCACGACATCGGGGCACGGGCTCACCCCTTGAGCACCGGGCCTTGGCCGCCAAGGCGCCGCGTGCCCTCGCGCATTCGTCTACCGATATGCGTCACTGCGTTTGGCTACGGTGAAGATCGTCAGGGTTTGGTCGGCCTCGTTGATCTCGTACACGATCCGGTACTGGCCGAACCGGATGCGGTAGTCGCGACTACCACCGGCGAGCTTCTTCGCGCCCTCTGGCCGCGGTTCACTGACCAGGCCGATGATCTTCTGTAGGGCAGTTTCAAACGCATCACGGGGAAGTCGTTGAAGCTGCTTGAGAACGTCTGGATGGAACTCAACCCTCACGACGCGAGAACCTCATCGGCGCTCACGCCGAGAGCCTCCATCATCTCTGCCAAGGACATCGCCGAGAAACCCTCAGCCCGCATGTCCCGCAGCCGCAGGGCGTCGGCGACGTCGGCATGTTCGTGCAGACGTTCGTAATCGGCCATCGAGATGATGACAGCAACCTCAGTGCCGCTGTCGGTGATAATGGCCTCTTCACCGGACATGGCGACTTCCCGGACCACCGAGCCGAGACTGCCGCGCAGCTCGCGCAGGCTGTGTGCACTCATGTTCAACATGTTACACACCCGCACGTGGCGTGCAAAACCGCCGTCACCGGACAGCGGCTGACGTGCTGGCTGATATCCGCGACGACGAAGACTAGTGCCACCCTACGTACTCGACACCTCGGCAAGTGTCGAGTTAGTCAGCCGTACGGCGCGGGGCGCCGAGCTGGCCGTCGTCCCGAAGCGCAGCTCCTATGGATGGAACCACTCACGGATGTACCGGAGTATCGCGCCCACGGTGACGTCGTCGGCCTGGCTGATGTGGTGGACGAGGCGTTCGGTTGAGATCGCGCGCACGCCTTCGGTCATGGCCCAACTGTCGCGCACGAGACCGCCGTCGTCGGCGATCTTAATGTGGTGAGGAAGGTTGCGGTCCCGGCTGGTGACGGGCACGACGATCGCCTGATGGATCGGCATCCTGGCGAACTGGGCACCAGATACTACGACGATGGGACGTGTCCCGGCTTGCTCGGTGCCTACCGTGGGAGACAGCTTGGCCAGCCAGATCTCACCCTGGCTGAGCTTCACTGCTGGTACTCCGGCCACTCTTCAGCCGCCTGGTCGTCGGCGTCGGCCGTCGCCGTCTCCCAGCTCTCAAGCTCGGACATGTAGTCCGCCCATTGTTCGGGGTCTTGCTGTAGGCGGGCATATCCCGCGTTGATCTCAGCCCACATCTGCTCGCGCGTTGCTCGCTCAGCGAAGTCTGCGAGGAGCGCGCGCATGGTGGTGTGGCGAGAGCGGGCGACCTTGGCGAGTTGGTCGCGTACCTCCTTGTCGACCTTGATGGTTGCCAGAGTCGCAGTCATACCGATAAGTATACCCATTCGAGCACCCCAATCGTGAACCCTCGCAAGGTATACCGATGCGGTAACCGCTTCAGGAAAGGGAGGCGGCGGGCCGCGTCCCTTGGTGGGCGTGCAGCCTTGATGTCTAAGAGGTCAACTCGGCAAACGGGTCAGATCACACGTGCAGACCGTCAACCGGCTCCAACGCCTGCTCGCCGAGTTGATCCCGTGAACAGCGAAGAAGGACATCACCGCCGGGCAGGCCAAGGCGATGCGCGCATCCGTGCGACCACGCGACCTTCTCGGCACGACCCGACGCCGCATCGCCACTGACAAACTCACCAACCTCATCGCGATCGAGAAGAAGATCAAGACACAGTGACGACCACACCCGCTGAGTTCCTAAGCGTCGCGGTCGAGGGCGCCCGCGTCTCGGCCGATCCAGTCGTCTGGAGGTTCGAAGGCTCTGTGTCTATCTGGGCGCAGTGACGCATGTCGTCAGGTCCTGACTATCTCGCACCAGCTATCGCCGAATTCTCGCGAGTGCCCGATCATCGGCAGATCAGTGCGTTCTACTGCACACCTGTGTAGGGCGATCAAGCAGGTGCTGACAAAGATCCGTCAAGGACCGACCGCTTCAAGCCCCACCATGGCATGGTAAATTTTGGCGCTACATTGTGTCGCCATACAACATCGCCATACTATGGCGACATGAACGCCGAAACCGCGACGATCAGGGTGAGCCGGGAAACGCGTGATCTCCTGGCCGAGCAGGCACGAGAACGGGGCGTGTCGATCTCGGCGATGCTAGCGGACATGGCTCGACAGGTGAGGCGAGATGCGATCTTCCGTGCGGAACGCACCGCCGTGCTTCAGGACGCTGCTTCGGCCGACGTGAAGACCGAGGACGAAGACTGGGAAGAGACTCTGACTGATGGCACCGACTGAGCCGCGTCGGGGCGAGTTGTGGCTTGTGTCGCTCGGTACGGCTCGTCAGGGTGAGCCGGGCAAGAACCGGCCCGTAATCGTGGTGTCTGTTGATCAGATCAACGCTGGCGTACCTGATGAGCTGTTGGTGGTCGTGCCCGTGTCGAGTTCACGGACGGCTTCGCCTTTGCGGCCGGAGGTGTCACCGGGCGAGGGAGTCGAGCAGACCAGCGTGGCGGTTGTTCGAGCTATGCGGGCCGTGTCTCGAAATCGCTTCCTTCACCGGCTGGGCAACGCAAAGCCAGAGACCATGACTAGCGTCGAAGGCGCATTAGGCATGATCTTGGGCATCGAGATGGCCGGTGGCGCCGAATACGAAGCTGATTAGACGCTCGACATGGCCCGCACGACGCGGCGGGCCGCGTCCGCTGGTGATCATGTGCCTGTGTCGTGGCATACGCTCGTGGTCATGAGCGAGGACGGGAGTCCGGCCGGGGCGGCAACGCTCGCCAGGCAGCATATGTCGTCGATGGGTGATCGCTGGGCGCATGTGCTGGCGGTTGGGTCGCTGGCGGCGAAGCTGGCAGCACAGACGCGACACGTGCCTGACGTGGTGGTGGCTGCGGCATGGCTACACGACATCGGCTACGCACCGCACGTGCGCTCGTCGGGCTTTCATCCGGTCGACGGCGCCGACTTCCTGGCTGCCCGGCATGCTCCGAGTGAACTGGTCTCCCTGGTGGCGTATCACTCGGGAGCGGCCTACGAGGCAGAGGAACGGGGCCTCGCGGCCAAGCTGGCCGCGTTCGGCGAACCGGAACAGACCAACCTTGACATGCTCACGCTGGTGGACATGAGCACCGGCCCAACCGGCATCCGGGTATCCGTGCATCAACGGCTGGCCGAGATCCTGACCCGCTACGACACCGACCACCCGGTGCATCGGGCCATCACACGCTCGCGTGAATCGCTGATCGAGTCATGCGTGCGGGCGGCTCGTCTGCTGGACCTATCCGATGAATGGGTCTTCGCGCCGGTCTAGATATTTCGAGCATCGTGCTCGACTGCCGTCACGACCGCACGACCCTGTTGATTCCTCGGCACGTTGACATCACCAATGTCGCCGATGCGTGCCACCCGACCATTCGAATGCAAAGAAAGTGAGAAAGCCTTCTGACATCGGATGGTGGGTGTGGGCGATGCTGGGATTGAACCAGCGACCTCTACCGTGTCAAGGTAGCGCTCTCCCACTGAGCTAATCGCCCGTTGCTGGAGTGTTGATTGACAGTCACTCAAGCGAGGTGGAGACGGGATTTGAACCCGTGTAGACGGCTTTGCAGGCCGTTGCCTCGCCTCTCGGCCACTCCACCGAGGTGAGGCCTTGGCGGGGCCTCTCTCCGAGCGGACGACGGGATTCGAACCCGCGACCCTCACCTTGGCAAGGTGATGCGCTACCGCTGCGCCACGTCCGCGTGCAACTCCGTTCACCGTGCCGGTCCGGTGAACGCGGCTGCGGATAGAACATTAACCCATTGAGGGCCTCGAGGCCAAACAGGTAGGTCGCACGAGGGGAAGCTCCCGGCCGGTTCGTGACGCTCCATCGGACTCGCGCGCGACTCCGATGGAGCGCAGGTGCCACATTCGCCCGAACAAGCACGGATGTGCCGCGTTCGGGTAGCGTCGCAAGGCGTGTACGGTGGCCCAGACGCGGTCCGGCCGGTGGCGCATCTCGGGGGCATGATGGCCACCGAGCTGGACGAGCTGACCGACGATCTGACCGCACTGGACAGCTCCGGCAGGTGGGCGGTGGTCGTCACGTTCGAAGGTTCCGTCACCTGCGCGCGTTTCGCCCGGTGGCAACAGCTACCCCTCGACCGCGCGGCGGCGGGCTTGCGGTGGCAGGGTCCACCCGCCCACACGTGGTCGTCGTCGCTCGACCGGAACGGCTACGTGAGCGCCGTGCGTGAGGTCCGGGAACGGATCGCGGCCGGAACCGTCTACCAGGTCAACGTCTGCCGGGTGATGGAGGCGCCGCTGCCTGAGCTCGGCGAGTGGGGACTTCTCCCGCTGGCCGCGAAGCTCGCCGAGCGCCACGATGCGCCATTCGGTGGCCTGATCCAACTGCCTGGACTCCAGGTGGTTACGGCCTCCCCCGAGCTCTACATACGACGCGACGGGCACGCGGTCTGGTCGTCGCCGATCAAGGGCACCGGCCGCACGGAGGACGACCTCACGGAGAAGGATCAAGCCGAGAACGTGATGATCGTTGACCTGGTGCGCAACGACCTCTCCCGGGTGAGTAGGACCGGGTCGATCGCCGTGGAGGGTCTGCTCTCCGTGGAGAAACATCCCGGTCTGGTGCACCTTGTGTCCACAGTGACCGGCCAGCTCGTCGACACCGCCGGGTGGCCCGAGCTGTTCGATGCGACCTTCCCGCCCGGATCAGTGAGCGGCGCCCCGAAGTCAAGCGCGCTGCAGGCGATCGCCGATCTCGAACCCGTGGATCGCGGCCCCTACTGCGGCGCCGTCGGCTGGGTCGACGCGGACACCGGCGAGGGAGAGCTGGCGGTTGGTATCCGCACCTTCTGGGCCGAGGAGGGCACACTGCGTTTCGGTACCGGTGCCGGCATCACGTGGGGTTCGGATCCGGAACGCGAATGGGCCGAGACGGAACTGAAGGCCGAACGGCTCGTAGGCTTGGCTTCGTGTTGATCTGGATTAACGGTGAACTCACCGACTCGTCGCACGCAACGGTGAGCGCCCTCGACCACGGTCTGACTGTGGGCGACGGCGCCTTCGAGACGGCCAAGGTGGTCGACGGCGTGCCGTTCGCGCTCGAACGTCACCTGACGCGTCTGCAACAGTCCGCGACCGGGCTCGGGCTGCCCGCCCCGGACCGCGCGCTCGTCCGCAAGGCGTGCACCGACGTCATCGGCGCGCTGGAGCGGTCGGACCTGGCGAGACTGCGCATCACGTACACCGGCGGCATCGCTCCGATGGGGTCCGAGCGCGGCGATGCCGAGCCGACGCTCATCGTCGGCGGCACGCCGGTGCAGCCCTATCCCCCGACGGCCAGCGTGGCCGCCGTGCCGTGGCCCCGAAACGAGCGCGGTGCGCTGGCCGGGTTGAAGACGACGTCGTATGCGGAAAACGTCGTCGCGCTGGCCCGGGCGCGCGAGCGTGGCGGTAGCGAGGCTCTCATGGCCGATACGCAGGGCCGGCTGTGTGAAGGCACGGGCAGCAACGTGTTCGTCGTCGTTGACGGCCGGGTGCTGACGCCGTCGCTGGCCAGCGGATGCCTGGCGGGGATCACGCGGGATCTCGTGCTGGAATGGACCGAGGCGCAGGAAGCCGAGCTCGACTTCAGTGTCCTCGACGAGGCCGACGAGATCTTTCTCACCTCGTCCGTACGGGACGTTCAGCCCGTCGAGGCCGTCATCTACGACGACCGTCGGCACCACGTGACGGCGCCGGGTCCGAAGACGGACGAGATCGCCGCGGAGTTCGAGCGCCGGAGCGCCGAAAACCCCGAACCATAACCCACACCCCCGCTACTCCACTCCCCCATGATCATGAACACATCTCGACCCATGAGGCGGACTAGTGTTCATGATCATGGAAAGGGGGTGGAGATGCGAGGGATGCGGATCAAGACGCGGCGCGGCGGCGCTCGCGGTAGGCCGCCACGTGCAGGCGGTTGCCGCACGTGCGGCTGTCACAGTATCGCTTCGAGCGGTTGCGTGAGAGATCGACGAGTACTCGCCCGCAGTCAGGCGCGTCGCAAACGCGGAGCCGCTGATGTTCGTCGGCGACGACGACGAATGCCAGCGCCATGCCCCCGTCGGTCAGCAGATGCTCGGCCAACTCCGCTCCGGGGGCGAAGTAGTGAATATGCCAGTCGTAACCGTCATGGTCGGTCAACCGAGGACAGAGGCGCGCCTTGGATAGCAGATCATTGACCAAGGCCGCTGTCTGCTCGGTGGTCTCCGCGAGAAAAATCTCGCGTAGCCGTGCTCGCAACGCTCGCACGTGATCAAGGTCCGTTCCGTCCAACGTCCCGACGTCACTGATGATGTGATCATCGACGAAGGCACGCAACGCCTCGACATCCGGCAACGCCTCCTGCCCGGTGCTCTCCGGCGCAGTGTTGATCAGGTCGACGACGATGCCGAGCGAGTGTTGAACATCGTGGCTGAAGGTCACGGCCTACCTCGGGATAACGGTTATCGGGTGGGCCGACCGTAGACCGCGATGTGGCCTGGGCACAACATCAGGTCCGGATGAGACAGACCTGTGACCGGATTCGCTATCCGGACGTGTCCGCTTCGCTATCCGGACGTTGCCGCCCGCGCCGCTCTACGCGCCGTCGAGCAAACTACCGAGCGCCAGGTCGATGTCGAGAAGTTGCCCTTCGGTGCCGGGCGGCACGAGCCGGCACGTGTGCGCGACGAACTCGTCGACATGCGCCGCCGGTGCCAGGAGGAGTGCGTCACCGTCAGGAGACGACAGCGAAATCTTCACTGCCGGCACACCGTGCGCATCCTCGACCGGGCCGACCACGACGTCGCCGAGACCGGTCTCCCGTTTGAGTCCGGTACTTAGCAGATCCCGCGCGAAAACCCACTGAACTGGGGACTCGGAGCCGACGTCGAAGACCACCGTGACTGCCAACGGGTCGTCGGCGGAGTACCGGAACTCTGCGGGCAGCAAGCGCGTGTCGGTCGGACCGCTCAGCAACTGCAGGGCCATGGGGTATGTGACCGTGGAGGCATCCATACCCACCAAGACGGGGAGTCAGCCCGCTCGTGACGCGGTGTCGACAACGAATTTTCGAGCGTGATTCAGATCACATCTGGGCGGATGATATGGGCTGACTTGTGCCGACTTGACGGTGCGGCCCGCCGACGTGCCGCTGCTCGTCGCCGACGACCTCTCCCCCATGCCGCACCGGGTTCGATGCAAGGCGCTCCGGTGCGGTATGGTTTTCTTCGCGCAGGGGCGATTAGCTCAGCGGGAGAGCGCTTCGTTCACACCGAAGAGGTCGCTGGTTCGATTCCAGCATCGCCCACTATACGTCTCCGCAGATCACCTTCCTTCTGTTCGTCGTTGCTATCCCCCTTATTAGGGCATCGTCGGGCGCGTCAGTCAGCGAAAAGTCTGCCATCGCGTCGTAGATCCGCTGATCGAGGACGGTGCAGGCGTGCGTGTGTGGAGGCCCAACGTCGTCGAGTGTCGCTCGCCTCCGAACTGCCCGAGAACGCGTCTCGGTGAGAACGAATTCGGGTCGATGTTGACCAGCACCTCTACCGCCGGATCACGGCCGCACTGCTCGCCCGACGTGAACGTCAGCCGCGGTGCGTCGACTGGGGCAATCCTCGTGAAGGACAGCGCCGTGAGCAGTGGTTCTCTGCCCTGGAGCGTACAGACGCCCCGCCACGAACCCCTGCTGCTAGATACCGAGAGAATGGTACAATATTAAGTACAACATTGAGTGGGAGGCTGGAATGAGTGCGATTACCGCAAGCGAGGCACGCAAGACGCTGTTTCCGTTGATCCAGAAGGTCAACGACGATCACACACCGGTGGAGATCGTCTCCAAGCACGGCAACGCCGTACTGGTGTCCAAGGAAGACTGGGACTCGATGGAGGAAACGGCCTACCTGCTGCGGTCTCCCGCCAATGCGGCCCGGCTGGCAGAGGCCCTGGAGCAGGCCAAGAGTGGTGAAGCCGAACCCCGCGAGCTTGACCGCTCGTGAAGATCACGTTCGTACCGAATGGCTGGGAAGACTATGTTTACTGGCAGACCACTGATCGGAAGATCCTCAAGAAGATCAACCAGCTTATTGACGACATCACCCGAGACGATCCATTTACCGGTATCGGCAAGCCCGAGCCATTACGTCATCACCTGTCCGGTGCGTGGTCGCGGCGCATCAACGACGAACACCGTCTTGTTTACCTCGTGAGTGACGACAACCTGGTGATCCTCTCCGCCCGTTACCACTACGACCCTTGACGACACCGAGATGCTACGTAGTTCAGCTGACGACAGCCTTCATTTGCCTCGTCGGTAAGCCATGCGCGGGCGTTCGGATCAATGCTCACAGCAACGCTGGCACCGTCGCGAGATGAGTGCCTGAAGCGAAAGATGTCGTGGCTCGCCCAGATCGGTGCCCATTCCGCTTGCTCGCGCCCCAGGACACCCCATCGTGCATCACCCTCTCGACGCGAAGGTTCTCCTCGTTCACAGAGTTGGGCCCGACATTGTCAGTCCCGTGCGAGAAGCTGGAACCATGATTGGCCACATGCGAATCCCCAGGATGTCCCAGATCCGCCACCTCTACTTGCACACCCACCAGCGGACCCTGCGGGAGGTGAGATGAGATGGCGCGCAACATCCAGATCACATTCGACTGCACCGACCCGGCCGGGTTGGCGGCGTTCTGGGCCGAGGCCCTCGGCTACCAGTTGCAGGCCCCACCCGAGGGCTTCGAGTCGTGGGAGCAGGCCCTGGAGGCGATGGGCGTGCCGCCCGAGAACCGCAACGACGCCTCAGCGGTGGTCGACCCCGAGGGCTCCGGGCCGCGGTTCTTCTTTCAGCGGGTTCCGGAGCACAAACAGGCCAAGAACCGCGTGCACATCGACGTACGAGCCGCCTCCGGCGTCGAGGGCGAGGCCCGGATGGCGGCCCTGGAGGAGGAAGCCAAGCGGCTTGTCTCTCACGGCGCCACCCGGCTTGAGCGCTACGGGCCCGCTCCCCCGCTCGAGGCCGGTCACATCGTGATGGCAGATCCCGAGGGAAACGAGTTCTGCCTCGACTGATCAGCCCGGCTCCACTCGCAGACGTCGCAAGCTCAGGACGTCTTGTCCTCCAGCATTGCTTCCATCTGCTGGATCTGGGTGGACTGCGTGGTCAGCATGTCGGTGGCCATTTGCTGTATGACGGGGTCGCTACCGTTGGTGATGACCTCGATCGTCATCCTGACCGCGCCCTCGTGGTGCTCGATCATCAATTCGAGGAACTGCACGTCGAACGCCGTGCCTTCGGCCGCGCTCAGGTCGTCCAGCTCGGCCGGAGTGGCCATTCCCATCTGCTCGAGAAGATCCGGCTGCTGGAGCACCTCCTCGTAGCTCTCCTGCGCATCGGTGACCTCGAGCCCGTTGCGGCTCTGCCATCCCTGCATGGTGTCGATCTCGACGGTTTGCGCCACGTCGATCCGGTTGGCCATCGCGAGCAGCTCGTCGTCTTCGGACCTGTCGGGAGCCATCGCGCTCATGACAAGCGCCTGGAAGTGGTGCGGGATCATCATGGTGACGAACTCGACGTCGGCCGGGTTCGGCGCTGTTTGCGTGGCGGCCGCCGACGTGTAGGTCGCATCCGACGACGCGGTGCGAGGCTGCTCCGCTGCGGTGGCGGACAGGGGCGCCGCACCGAACATGCAAGCTGCTATCAGCGCCGCGCCTGCGGCTTTCCGATACCTCATGGTGCCCGTTCCTTTCTGCCTCGCCACGCGGGGCACGGGGTTCGACCGGCGTGGCGTGCTCGACGACGAGGAGATGGGCGGGCCCGGCAGGTGTGCCGCCGGGCCCGCCGGTCAGGGTCATTCCGGATAGCGGTACTGAGTCTGCGCGTTGAAGAGGTCCAGCTTGACGCGGTTGGCGCTGGGTACGCCCTTCATACCGGTGAGCTTGAGGACGTCCAGCCCTTTGGTGATGTCACTGGAGTAGACGAACCCGTTGTACCAGTACGCCGACCAGGACCCGGCGACTACGGACTCGTCGGACGCGGGCCCACGCTCCCAGAAGGCGATCTCGACCGGGTTGTCCGGATCGGTGAATTCCCAGACCGAGACGCCGCCCTGGTACCAGGACTGGACCATGATGTCGCGGCCCTTGACGGGGACTAGCGAGCCGTTGTGCGCGACGCAGTTCTCGACGTCCTGCTGGTGCCGAGGGATCTTGAAGTAGCTGCGGAACACGAGCTCCCGGTCGTCACCCTCGCCAACGATGTCGTAGATGGCGTTGGCACCGTGCTCCGGCCCGACCTGCTCATTGCACGTGGCGCCGAGGCCGCCGCCGAGCTCGTCGGTGAAGACCACCCTGTCCGCGTCGTTGGTGAACGTCGCCGAATGGTAGAAGGCGAAGTTGCTGTCCGCGATGTTGGTGATCACGTAGGGATCCGTGGGGTCCGAGGTGTCTATCAAGACGCCCTCGCCCATGCATGCGCCCGCAGCGAGATCCTCTTCAGGGAAGACGGTGATGTCGTGACAGCCGGCGGTGCCGGGTGCCCCGCCTTCGGGAAAGAGGACCGGCTTGGCGATCACGGATGCCTCGGCGGGGTTGTCCAGCGGAACCTCCACGATCGAGATCGAATCGTGCGGGGGCTGGCAGTTGGGGAATGCCGCGTTCGGCCCGTACGAGGAGACGTAGATGTAGACCTTGTCGTCGCTGTCGCCCGGAACGAGCGTGTGGGTGTGGGACCCGCAGTCAGTCTGTACGGACGTGACGTACTCCGGGTTGCTGACGTCGCGGACGTCGAAAATGCGGATGCCTTCCCACGCGTCGGGGTTGACCGGCGAGCTGGGAGCGCTCGTGCAGGAGTCGTCCGATCGTGCGGCGTCGACCGACATGAACAGCAAGTCGCGCTCAGCGGTCACGGAGACGTCGCCCTGCCCACCAGGGCATTCGATCTGGCCAACGACCTCCGGCTTGTGGGGGTGCTTGATGTCGAAGATCGTGATGCCACCGTAGCTGCCCTGATAGGCATGGTCACCTTTGAAGGCGATGTCGCTGTGCCAGTCGTCCTGGACCGGTTCTTGCCTCGGGACGTTGGCCACCGACCTGATGTACTTGCTGTGGGACACTTCGTCCACGTCGAGCTCGTCACTCTGCGCGGCCGATGGGCCGGCTAGGGCGAGGGACGAGACGACCAGGGCGGCGCTCAGGATGGCCGCCTGTACTCCACGACGCGATCTGCGTCCGAGAACGGGGGTAGGCATGGGTGGGATCCTCCTTCCGTTTGGCAAAACAGATCACGGCTGGTGATGAGGATCAACAGACAGATGTAGGAAATTTCGGAGTCGCCTCCCACAGAAGGCCCCACACGTGCGCCATGGCACTCGAATGGGGCGTGACGGCCGGACGCATGCTCGTATGACCTGGTGCGAGCTTGTCGAGTGCGGCGGAGATGTCCGCACTCGCAGGAGGGAACGTGAGATTTCAAATGGATCGACGGTACTCGTGTGTTTGAGCTAACTTGCCTGAATGCGAGAAGAGGAGTTAAGCGAGCAGCGTCGTGCGGACATCGAGAGGGGTCGGCGGCAGATGGTGCTCGCCATCCTCGGTGCGGCCGCGGTTGGTGTGCTGCTAACAGCCGTGTTTGCGGCCGGGGCAGTGCTCTTTGTCGACTGATCTCGAAGTGAACCGGCCAGAATCTCATGCGGGCCCGGTTCCATAGGTAGATCATCTCGCTGGCACCGGCGGTCCGGCTTTGTTGATCGTCGACGATCGCCGACATGGACGTGTGTACGGTCGTCAATGATCATGTGGGCGACGGCGCAGCCGCTGCTATGCCGTGTGCATCTGCGGAGCCCGATATCGATCGGGACGACGATGGCTCGCGTCTTGTCTCGCGTCTCATTCCGATGGGCGGCCGGTGTACGGCTCGGCACGTGGCGGGGTCTCGTGATGCTGGCAGTCGCACCACGAGGGCGCCTTGGCGTGTGCCGGGCATTCGTCGTGCCGTCCGTGGCGGCAAGCGATGCAGATCACGGTTGTTGCCGATCACGCTCGACGGTTTGGGGACATGGCGATGTGGGGCGTGGCTTCGGCACACGCCTCAACACACCGGGATCGCGACGCGGTCGCGTGCGCAGCATCCATCAGGGTACGAGCGTATCTCAGCAGGGGCGATGTAGGCCCAGACCCCGCATCATCTCCATGCCGATTGCATGGTCATGCATGAGCGTGCATACTCATACTCATGTCCAAGGTGCTTACCTCCATGCCCGTCGGCGAGCGCATCGGCATCGCCTTCTCCGGTGGCCTCGACACTTCGGTGGCGGTCGCGTGGATGCGCGACAAGGGCGCGGTGCCCTGTACCTACACGGCCGATCTCGGCCAGTACGACGAGCCCGACATCGCTTCGGTGCCGGGGCGCGCCACGACCTACGGCGCGGAGGTGGCCCGGCTGGTAGATTGCCGCGCGGCCCTCGTGGAGGAAGGACTTGCGGCCCTGACCTGCGGGGCGTTCCACATCCGGTCCGGTGGCCGGGCGTATTTCAACACCACTCCCCTGGGCCGTGCCGTCGCCGGCACCCTGCTGGTGCGGGCGATGCTGGAGGACGACGTCCACATCTGGGGCGACGGCTCGACGTTCAAGGGCAACGACATCGAGCGCTTCTACCGCTACGGCCTGCTGGCCAACCCGAATCTACGGATCTACAAGCCGTGGTTAGACCCCGAGTTCGTCGGCGAGCTCGGCGGCCGTACGGAGATGTCGGAGTGGCTTCTCGCCCATGGCTTGCCGTATCGGGACAGCGTGGAGAAAGCCTATTCCACCGACGCGAATATCTGGGGCGCCACCCACGAGGCCAAGGCGCTGGAGCACCTGGACGTGAGCATCGAGACCGTCGAACCGATCATGGGCGTGCGGTTCTGGGATCCCAGCGTCGAGATACCCACCGAGGACGTCACGATCGGCTTCCACCAGGGCCGGCCGGTGACGATCAACGGCAAGGAATTCGGCTCCGCCGTGGACCTGGTGCTGGAGGCCAACGAGATCGGTGGCCGGCACGGCTTGGGCATGTCCGATCAGATCGAGAACCGTGTCATCGAGGCCAAGAGCCGCGGCATCTACGAGGCGCCGGGCATGGCATTGCTGCACGCGGCGTACGAGCGGCTGGTGAACGCGATCCACAACGAGGACACCCTCACCGCGTACCACGACGAGGGCCGCAAGCTCGGCAGGCTGATGTACGAGGGCCGCTGGCTGGACCCGCAGGCACTGATGCTGCGCGAGTCTCTGCAGCGCTGGGTCGGCACGGCGATCACCGGGGAGGTGACCCTGCGGCTGCGGCGCGGCGAGGACTACTCCATCCTGGATACCTCCGGGCCGGCGCTGAGCTATCACCCGGACAAGCTCTCCATGGAACGGATCGAGGATTCCGCGTTCCGCCCCGAAGACCGGATCGGCCAGCTGACCATGCGCAACCTCGACATCGCGGACTCGCGCGCCAAGCTCGAGCAGTACGTGGGCGCCGGCATGATCGGTGACTCCCAACGGGAGTCGATCGGTGCCGCGCAGGCGGCCTCCACCGGGCTGATCGGCGCGATGCCCGAGGGCACCTCCGGTGCCATCTCCTCGGGCGGGGAGGCTTCCGACGACGACTGGCTGGATCGGGTGGCCATGGAGTCCGGCACGGATTGAGCCGGCATTCGGGGCAGGCGGCACCAGCCGGCTCGCTGCCGCCCTGCTGCCGCCTCGCTGCTAGCTCACCGCCGGGTCACTGTGGGCGCCAGCCAACGGTCCAGTGCCGGTCGGGAACGTCCCCGGCCGCCTCGGAGAACAACCTGAGCCCTTCGGCCACCTGCCGGTGCTGATCGGGCGTCATGGACGCGAGGATGCGGCCGATCTCCACTCGACGGTGGTCCATGACGTCGCGGACCAGCTCGTGACCGGCACTGGTGGCGACGAGCTGCACGGCGCGGCGGTCGCTGGACATCCGCTGCCTGTCTACCAGTCCCTTGCGTTCGAGGCGGTCACAGAGGCGAGTGGCCGTGGACGGGTTGACGTCCAGATTGATCGCCAGGTCCACGATGCGCTGCGGACCCTGCGCCGTCAGGATCACGAGGAGCCGATACTGCGGCAGCGTCACCTCGTCGGAACGCCCGGCCAGGGATTGGGCTGCGACTGCGACGAGCACGCGGCTGGCCGCGACGACGGCTTCCACCACATCGTCCCAACTCGATTCGTCACTCGGCTGGCCTGGCGTCGACGTCGGCTGTGTCACGCGGTAAATTATTGCACAGAGCATTATTTGCTGACGACAACGATGTCGAGGAGGTTATGGTGCACGAGAGTTACGTCACCGACGAGACATGGGCATTCGACTGCCGCCGGTGCGGCCACCACTGGTCGATCGACTACGAGTTGCAGCACACCGCTGGATTCGGAGACGAGGAGCTGCGCTTGTGGTTCCGTAATGGGCTGCCCGCCATGGCGCCGGGCGCCGGCGTGCCATGCCCGCACTGCGGCGGCCTGCGCGTCGCGGCGTCACGGCCGAACACCCCGCTGTCCTCATCCACCGGAGACGCGGGCACGTCCACGTGAGTGCGAATCCCCGGGCTTGAGAGGGCATAACCCCGGGACGCACATCGGACAACGGGCTCCGGGTTCACCCCGGCTGGGCATCGCCGCCCGGACCGTCGGCGATCTCAAGACGGATACGTTTGTTGTTCTTGCCCTTTGAGCTGGCCCCGGTGACCACGACGTGGCCGACCTCGGCCGTGTTCACCACGTGTGTGCCGCCGTCGGCTTGTTTGTCCAGACCGACGATGTCGATCACCCGCAGCGGGTCGATCTCGCGCGAGATGAGATCGGCACGGGTCCGGATCAAAGCGTCGTCGAGATCGGCCTCGCCGCGCGGGAGGAAATCCACGAGGACCTCACGGGCCCGGGTGATCTCCTCGTTGATCCGGCGCTCGACACGTTTCCCCAGGTCCGTGGTGATGCCGTCGAGCGCGAAATCCAGGCGGCCCGTGCCCGGTTCCATGTTGCCGCCGGTGACGGCGACACCGAATTCGGTCCAGATGACACCGCACAGGATATGCAGCGCGGTATGGGTCCGCATCAGGCTGTGCCGGCGATCCCAGTCGATCTCCCCGTACACCTCGCGCACGTCGCCGGCGATCTCGGGGATGTCCAGCCAGTGCCAGATCCGCCCTCCGTCACGGGCTACCCTGGTCACCGTCGCGGAGCCGCCGTCCCAGCGCAGCGTCCCCACATCGGGTGGCTGTCCACCCCCGCCGGGATAGAAGGCGGTGCGCGCCAGGGCTACCCGGTTCTGCTCGTGGTCGATCTCCGCTACCGCGCTGTCGAACGAGCGCGCGTACGCGTCGACCGAGAACAGCTCCGTTTCCGCGAGATCGCGTGGGGGCTCGGCAGGCTGGCGGTTTCCGGGCACGGCCATCTCGAACCAGCGCTCCTCAGCGAGAACAGCTCGAACGGGGCCTAGCTTACGAGCCGCTCCCCCGCAACGCCACGCTCGCTGCGGCTGTATGTTGCCGCCAGTGCCTCCAGTACCGGTGAACACCCGGCGTCGATCTTCAATGTGGCGAGGTCGTCACCGCGCGTGGCGCCCCGGTTGAGAATGACGATCGGCTTCGCCTGCTTGGCGGCGTGCCGGACGAAGCGCAGCCCAGACAGCACGCTCAGCGACGAGCCGGCAACGAGCAGCGACGACGCGGCGTCGACCAGCCTGTACGCCTCCTGCACCCGCGGTTTGGGGACGTTCTCGCCGAAGTACACGATGTCCGGCTTGAGCATGCCACCGCAGTATTCGCAGTCGGCGACCTGGAAATCGGCGGTGGCCGCGATGACGGCGTCGGCGTCCGGGGCGATCTCGATGTCGGACACGTCGGCGTCGTATCCCGGGTTCAGCTCGGTGAGCCGCTGGGCGAGATGTTCGCGGCTGATCGTCCGCCCACACGCCAGGCAGAGCACCCGGTCGTAGCGGCCATGCAGGTCGATGACCTGCTTGCTGCCGGCCACCTCGTGCAACGTGTCCACGTTCTGGGTGATCACTCCGGCGACGACGCCCGCTTCCTCCAGAGCGGCCAGCGCACGATGGCCCGTGTTGGGCTCGGTCTCCTGCATGTGGCGCCAGCCGACGTGGTTGCGGGCCCAGTAGTGGCGCCGGAAACCAGAATCGCCGACGAACTGCTGGTAGGTCATCGGATTCCGCGGCGGGGAATCGGGACCGCGGTAATCGGGAATTCCCGAGTCGGTGGAGATTCCGGCGCCCGTGAGAACGGCGACCGGGCCCGGCCCGAGGACCGAGCCCATGTTCCGTGCCGTGTCAGCGACCTCGTCAACGTCCACCCTTACGAGCGTAGACGGAACCGCGCTGATCACATATGCGCCCCGAAGGGCAGGGAAAGCGTCTCGGAGCCCGCGTGAATGCGTCACGGACGGCAGTGGCAGCCGCTCAGGCGAAGAGGCGGAACGTGCGCCTCATTACCTCGGATGCCTCTGCCCACGTGGGCAACGAGTTGATCTCGACGATGGTGTGTCGCAATGGTTCGGTGTCGTACACTTCGACCCGCCAGCCGTTCTGGTCGTGGTCGAGGATCCCCCGGATCACTCGCGTGTCCTTTCCAAACGTGGATGGAAAATCTGGCCACCGTGAATTCTGTCACGTCAGCACCCGGATGTCGCGGTGTGGTGATCGGCCGTTCGGATGATTTTCCCTGGCGAGAGGCCCATGCAGGGGCGGCGAGCGCCGGAGTTGACGGCCGCGTGGCCAGCTACCGGTCGTGCGGCCAACCAGCCGATCGCGTAGCCCGCTACCTGCCCCGCGCCCGGTAGTGCTGCCGCAGCGCCTTCGCGCGCCGTTTCGAGCGCGCGAGCTCCTCGCGCCGCAGCCGCGCGTCGGCCCGACGGGCCTGGTAGGCGGCCTCGCGCCGGAGCTTTCGCCACCGGGCCAGCCGATCCTTGTCGAGTTCGCCGTCGCCGGCGGCAGCGAGCACGGCACATCCCGGTTCGGCCTCGTGCGCGCAGTCCCGGAACCGGCATTCGCCGGCGAGCTCGTCGATGTCCGGGAAGGCATCCGCGATGTCGTCCGGGTCGGCGATCAGCCCGACGGCGCGCAACCCCGGCGTGTCGATGACGACACCATGGCCGGGTACCACCACCAGTTCCCGATGTGTCGTGGTGTGCCGGCCCTTGCCGTCCCGGCCGCGCACCTCATTGGTGGCCATGACGTTCGCACCGGCGATCGCGTTGACCAGTGTCGATTTCCCAGCACCGGATGGCCCCACGAACGTCATCGTCACGTCTGGCCCCAGCCGTTGACGCAGGGCGGTCGCACCGTCGTCGGCAGTCGCGTCGACGGCGAGCACGTCGACGCCGGGCGCGACGGCGACGACCTCCTCGCGCATGCGCTCGGGATCGGGCACGAGATCCGCCTTGGTCAAGACCACCAGCGGTGTCGCTCCACTGGACCAGGCGAGCACCAGCAGGCGCTCGATGCGGCCGAGGTCGGAGTCCGGGTCGAGATGCTCGACGATGACGACGAGGTCGACGTTTGCCGCGACGACCTGCCCGTGCGAGGTTCGGTTGGAGCTGTCGCGGGTGAGAACGGTGCGGCGCGGCAGGATGGCCTCCAGGGTGAGCCGCCCGTCGGGCCAGCGTGCGATGGCCACCCAGTCGCCCGCCGCCGGGTGCTGCGTGTGATCGGCGGCTGCGGCGGCGAGAACGCTCCCGCCGTAGGTGACGTGCAGTGTCCCGGCGGCGCCGAGCACATCCACGCCGCCGCGTTCCACGCGCGCGACGCGGGCGGGTACATGCGTGCCGCGATACGGCAGAAACTGGTGATCGTGTTCGGTGGACCAGCCCAGATCGGTGAGCCGGTACGCGCTGGTGGACGGATTCAACCATTCGGACATGGCAAACTCCCTGGGAGCGGCCGACCTCTGGGACGCTACCGGCGGCGGCACGGAACGCGCGAGCGAATTTCACTCGGGTGGGTGACGGGTTTTCACCCGGGCGGATGGCGGCCGACCTGCCGTACGGTTGTGGCGTGGGCTCGACACACGCCGTCACCAACCAGCCGCCACCGCTCGCCGAGTACGACGTGTTCGGCGCCGACGCCGCTCTCGTCGAGGCGTTCCACCGATACGGCGACGGCAATCGATCCCGGCTGCACGAGCTCGGCACGCTCGCGGGTTCGGAGCGGGCGCAGCAGTGGGCGTGGCAGGCCGACCGTAACCCGCCGGCGCTGCGCACCCACGACCGCTACGGGCACCGCGTCGACGAGGTCGAGTTCCACCCGTCGTATCACCGTTTGATGGAGATCGCGGTGGAGTACGGCTTGCACGCGGCCGCGTGGTCGCCGTCCGGGTCGCCATCGGGCGGTACGCACGCCACCCGGGCAGCCGGTTTCCTGGTGTGGAGCCAGGTGGAGGCCGCACACATGTGTCCCATCTCGATGACGTACGCGGCGGTGCCGGCGCTGCGGACAGACCCGGAAATCGCGGCGAGCTGGGAGCCCGGGTTGACGTCGACGAGCTACGACCCCGGGCTTCGCCCGCCCGGGCGCAAGGCCGGCGTGCTGGCGGGTATGGCGATGACGGAGAAGCAAGGCGGCTCCGACGTGCGGGCCAACACGACCTCGGCCGAGCCCGGCGCGGACGGCTGGTTTCACCTCACCGGGCACAAGTGGTTCTGCTCGGCACCGATGAACGACGTGTTTCTCGTGCTGGCCCACGCACCCGGCGGGCTGAGCTGCTTCGTCGTTCCCCGGATTCGCGACGACGGCTCGCGCAACCCGTTCCGGATCCAGCGGCTCAAGGACAAGCTCGGCAACCGGGCGAACGCGTCGGCGGAAATCGAGCTGGAGGGCACGTCGGCCCAGCTGCTGGGGGCCGAAGGGCGGGGCGTTGCCACCATCATCGAGATGGTCGCTGCCACCCGGCTGGATTGCGTGCTCGGCTCGTCCGCGTTGATGCGCCGCGCCGTCGCGGAGGCGAGCTGGCATGCGGCACACCGCAGCGCGTTCGGCACCAAGCTGACGGATGCGGCGCTGATGCAGGCCGTCCTGGCTGATCTCGCGATCGAGTCGGAAGCCGCGACCGCTCTCGCGATGCGCCTGGCCGCCGCCGTTGACCGTCCCGGCGATCCCCACGAGCGGGCGCTGCGCCGGATCGGCCTTCCCCTGGCCAAGTTCTGGGTGTGCAAGCGCACCCCACACGCCGTCGGCGAGGCGCTCGAATGCCTGGGCGGGAACGGCTACGTCGAGGACAGCGGCATGCCGCGGCTCTACCGGGAAGCGCCGCTGAACTCCATCTGGGAAGGCGCGGGCAACATCCAGGCGCTGGACATGCTGCGGGTGTTGTCCCGCGAGCCGGAGGCCGTCGACGCGTGGCGTGCGGAGGTGAGCGACGTGGCCGGCAGCGACGACACTCCCCCGGCGACGGCCGAATCGCTGCGTACGGCGCTCTCCGAGGTAGAGGTGCTGCTGCGGGACGCCGCCGCCGACCGCGAGGCGGCGCTGCGGCGAGCCCGCGTGCTCGCCGCACGCATGGCGGTCTTGCTCCAGGCGTCGTTGCTGATCCGTTTCGCGCCGGCCGAGGTGGCCGACGCCTTTTGCGCCACCCGGCTCGATGCCTCGCACGGCGTGTTCGGCCTGCTTCCGTCCGCCGTGGACGCACGCGCGATCGTCGACCGCGCCACGCCCACGCGCTAATCCGACACCATGTGAGACACGGTGGTCCATATATTGAACGCCATCTCGTCGTGTCCCTCGCCGCATGCGACTATAGGGGCATGTTGCACGCGTCGATACTGTTCCTCGTGGTCCGGCGCCACGTGGACTACCGTCGCGTCTCGAGCATGATGTGTCTGGCCTGCTGACCCGCCGCCCGTAGATCATCCCGGGCGCTCGGACGTGTCGGCTTTGAGGTCACCGTCGATCTGACCCGCGCGCGGACGTGCGTCCCCGACCCTCTCGAGGACGAGATACTTCTATGCCACGCAGTCAGGTAGATATCCCACGCCGCTCCCGCGGCGAGGGGCAATGGGCGCTCGGACATCTGGAACCGCTCAACCCCAACGAGCGGACCAAGCGTGACGACGACGCGCTGAACGTCCGCGCCCGGATCGAGAACATCTACAGCAAGAAGGGCTTCGCCAGCATCGATCCCCAGGATCTTCGGGGACGTTTTCGCTGGTACGGGATTTACACGCAGCGTCGTCCCGGCATTCCCGGCGGCAAGACCGCGGTCCTGGAGCCCCAGGAGCTCGACGACGAGTACTTCATGATGCGCATCCGCATCGACGGTGGTGCCCTGTCTACCGAACAGCTGCGGGTGATCGCCGACGTGTCCACCACGTATGCACGAGACACCGCTGACGTCACCGACCGGCAGAACGTGCAGCTGCACTGGATACGAATTGAGGACGTCCCGGCCATTTGGGATAAACTCGAGAGCGTGGGTCTGTCCACGATGGAGGCGTGCGGCGATGCGCCGCGCGTCGTGCTCGGCTCCCCCGTTGCCGGGATCGCCGCCGACGAAGTCCTCGACCCCGCGTGGGCCATCGAGGAGATCCAGCGCCGCTACATCGGCTCGCAGGAGTTCTCCAACCTGCCGCGCAAGTACAAGACGGCCATCAGCGGCCTGCCTGACGTCGTCCACGAGACCAACGACATCGCCTTCGTCGGTGTCCACCACCCCGAGCACGGCCCCGGGCTCGACCTGTGGGTCGGTGGCGGTCTCTCCACGAATCCCAAACTGGGCAAGCGGCTCGGCGCGTGGGTTCCGTTGGAGGAGGTTCCCGAGGTGTGGGCCGGCGTCACCGCCATCTTCCGCGATTACGGCTACCGGCGGCTGCGGCACCGCGCCCGGATCAAGTTCCTCATCGAGGACTGGGGGCCCGAGAAGTTCCGCGAAGTGCTCGAGTCCGACGACTATCTCGGCCGCGCTCTCATCGACGGGCCGGCTCCCCCGGTGCCGGCCCAGCAATATGATCACGTCGGTGTGCATCGCCAGCACGACGGGCGCTACTTCATCGGTGTGGCGCCGCTGGTTGGTCGGGTGTCGGGAACTATGCTCGGCAAGCTGGCCGACATCATCGAGGCACACGGGTCGTACCGGCTGCGGACCACGCCGCACCAGAAGCTGGTGATCCTCGACGTCGACGCCGATGCCGTCGAGCCCCTGATCGCCGAGCTCGACGCGATCGGCCTGCAGGCCCGTCCGAGCATCTTCCGTCGCAACACCATGGCCTGTACCGGCCTCGAGTACTGCAAGCTGGCGATCGTCGAGACCAAGGGCCTCGGAGCCGACACGGTCGCCGAGCTGGAAAAGCGGCTCTCCGACGTGCACGACCAGCTCGACGTGCCCATCACGGTGAACGTCAACGGCTGCCCGAATTCGTGTGCCCGGATCCAGGTCGCCGACATCGGCCTCAAAGGCCAGATCGTCAAGGACGAGGAAGGCTTCCAGGTGCACCTCGGCGGTGGCCTGGGCCTCGATGCCGGGTTCGGGCGCAAGCTGCGGGGGCACAAGGTCACGGCGGCGGAACTGCCTGACTACATCGAACGGCTCGTCCGGCGCTTCATCGACCAGCGGGAGCCCGGCGAACGATTCGCGCAATGGGCAGGCCGCGCGGAGGATGCGGATCTGAGATGAGCGAGACGCGCGCGGCTATCCTGCACTGTCCGTTCTGCGGAGAGGAAGACCTGTTTCCCGTAGAGGAAGACGGTGGCTGGGAATGCCGATCCTGTCTGCGGGTATTTTCCGTGAAGATGCTCGGCCTATCGACCCGAAGGAGTAGGTGATGACCATCACCACTACCGAGCCGCTCGAAGAGCTCGCCCTCGACGCTGCCCGCCAGCTCGAAGGCGCGCCCGCTGGAACGATCGTGCGGTGGGCATACGAGACGTTCGGTGACAAGTTCGCCGTGACGGCGTCCATGGCCGACGGCGTGCTGTCGCACGTGGCAGCCCAGGCGGTGCCCGGCATCAAGGTGCTCTTCCTGGACACGGGGTACCACTTCGCCGAGACGCTGGGGACACGTGATGCGATCGCGGCGGCCTACAACATCGACGTGGAGAACGTCACCCATCCCATGCGGGTGCCCGAACACGAGGCCGAGTACGGCAAGCTCTACGAGACCGACCCCGACCTGTGCTGCGCCATCCGCAAGGTCTGGCCGCTGGATCGCGCACTCGCCCCATACGAGGCGTGGGCCGGCGGGGTGCGCCGTGCCGAGTCGCCAACCCGGGCCGACACCCCGGTGGTGGCCTGGGACCCCAAGCGGCGCAAGGTCAAGGTGAACCCGCTCGCCACGTGGACCGACGACGACGTCGAAGCGTACATCGCGAAGCACGACATTCTCGTGAACCCGCTGAAACAGGTCGGCTATCTCTCGATCGGCTGTGAGCCGTGCACCCGGCCCGTCGCCCCCGGCGAGGACCCGCGTGCGGGGAGATGGGCCGGACACACCAAGACCGAGTGTGGGATAAATATCTAGTGCACCGATCGTCCGGTGACCGCAACGGCACCGACCACCAGAAGTACGCGCTGCTTCTCGATCTCACGGGGCGGCGCGTGGTGGTCGTTGGCGGTGGACCGGTGGCCGCGCGCAAGGCCAGCCCCCTCGTGGACGCCGGCGCCGATCTCGTCGTGGTCGCCCCGGCACTGTGCGAGCCGCTCGCCGAACTCGTCGCCGATGGCCACGCCCGCTGGGAGCCGCGCCAGTACCGCCCTGGCGATCTCGACGGTGCCTGGCTCGTGCACACCGCAACCGGCGAGCGCGACGTCGACAGCATCGTTGCCGACGAGGCGGAAACCGCGCGGATCTGGTGTGTGCGCGCCGACGACGCCGGCGCCGCCTCGGCCTGGACGCCGGCCGTCGCCCGGGTCGGCGACGTGCTCGTCGCCGTCAGCGGCGGTGGCGACCCCGGGCGCGCGAAGGCGTTGCGAAACGCCGTACAGACCGCGCTCGAAACCGGCGACCTGCCGCTGCGCCACCTGCGGCCGCGACGCTCGGGCTGCGTCTCGCTCGTCGGGGGCGGTCCCGGCGACGCCGGGATGATCACGACGCGTGGGCGCCAGCTGCTGGCTGCCGCGGACGTCGTCGTGTTCGACCGGCTCGCGCCCCACAGCCTGATCGACGAGCTGGACGACGACGTCGTGACGGTCGATGTCGGCAAGACTCCCGGAAACCATCCGGTTCCGCAAGACGAGATCAATCGGTTGCTCATCGAACATGCGGAATCCGGCGCACATGTCGTCCGCCTCAAGGGTGGTGACCCGTTCGTACTGGGGCGCGGCGGCGAGGAAGCACGGGCGTGCCACGACGCCGGGATACCGGTCGAGGTGGTGCCCGGTGTCACCAGCGCCGTCTCGGTTCCCGCCGCGTTCGGGATCCCGGTCACGCACCGTGGCATCTGCAAGCAGTTCACGGTGGTTTCCGGACACGAGGGTCTGGACTGGCCATCGCTGGCGTCCAGCCAGGGCACGCTGGTGTTCCTCATGGGCGTGTCGCTGCTCGCCGACACCGCCACCCACCTGATCGCCGCCGGCATGGACCCCTCCACCCCGGCGGCCGTCATCGAGGATGGCTACGGTCCGCGCCAGCGGCTGACCACGGGAACGCTCGACGACATCGCCGACCGTGCTGCTGCCGTCGGAGCGAAGCCGCCGGCCGTGATCGTCGTCGGCGACGTCGTCACCCTCGCGTCCGGCTAACCCCACCACCCCGCTGCTTCCGAATGATCATGTTTGGTACGTTTTCTTGGGCCGTGACACGGCTGTAGACGTGTTACGGCCCGAGAAAACCTCGTAGGGCTAGCGGTGTTGGGCCTTCGTGCAGACTGGCACGGCCTGGCATGGCCCGAGGCGGCCTGGCACGGCCCGGGCGGCTGATCAGAAAACGCACTGCTGCGGGAACGTCGAGCATTGCGTAATCGGCTCCCCGCGCGGCGGAAGGTCCGCCCAACGGCCGGGATCGACGTCCGCAAGACTGCCGTTGGCGATCGCGTCGGTCACGGCCCGCAAGCTTTCCACGTTCTGTCGCACCAGGTAGCCCCGGCTCTTCTGGCCAATGCCGCCCCGCGTCTCGAAGAACATCGCCTTCGACTGCCAGCCGGCGTACTCGCCGTCGGGACCGGGTGCGTCGAGCATGGCCGCGGAGATGACCCCTTCAGGGATGTTGATGTAGGGATACCGAGTCACGTTGACCGCCCCGTTGCGCCCGGCCGCGTCGGCTGCCACGACCGCCATCTGGCGCACCGCGTCCCACTGCTCGTCATCGAGCATTCCCGGGTCAAGCGAGATGCCCATGGAGAACGTGGTCATGTCGTCGGAGTCCCCGGAGTAGTACGTGCCCTGGTGATGGATGTCGATCATGTAGTGCGGCCGGAACTCCTCCCACAGATACCAGTGCGCCTGCGACTCCACGGCCCGGTGCTGCGTGTAGTTGTCGAAGACCGAATCAGGTAGCGGCGGCTGGCCACGTTCCTCGCGGATCTGGTTGACCAGATCGAAGGTGTCCCGATCGACGCCCCAGTCCCGGTTGAGGTCGATACCGTGCGTGGTGTCCTGGCGAATGTACGCTTCGTAACCGTCGGGGTTGTACAGCGGGATGATGACGAACGTGATCTCTTCGAGCACCCGCGTCGCCTGCTTGCCACCGGCCGCCAGGTGCTTCAAGAACGCGAGTGACGCCTCGGCACCGTAAGGTTCGTCGCCGTGGATTCGGCCCTGGACCCACACCCGCTTGTCACCGGAGCCGATGTACGCCGCACGTAAGGCCCGGCCCTCCCCGCTTCGGCCGAACTCCTCGACCTTGACGTCGCCGTTGCTCCGGGACTCGATCGCGAAAAGCTCCTCCTGGACGTCGTCGTAGCTCAGCATCGCCGAACGATTGGGCTCGCCCTGCTCTGGCGGCACGTGCGGCCCACCGGGCGTGCCAGCAGACGCGCCAGCGGCTGTGCCAGCGGAGGCGGACACGGCGACGCCGCCGGTGCCGACCACCAGCGCGACGACGAGTAACCACACACGCAGTATCAGAAGGTGACGGCGTGGACCCCGCATGGATATCCCTTCCTCCCGACCAGCCCGAGGACATATCTGATGAATGATGCTGTATAGCAGCGTCGATCACTGAGCGTCAATGGGCCAGTGGTCTACCATTTAGTCCGGCGTGCGCTCGGGTTCGGTGACAGACGTGCCTGTCGATTCGGGCTCCAGGGTGAGGTTCAGATACTCGGCGACGACGTCGCGGTGTCGCGGCAACAACGGTGTCGGGGAACAGCGGCGTGCCGGGGAACAGCGGCGTGCCGGGGAACAGCGGTGTCGCGGTAACAGGTCTTCTCGGGCGATAACACGTCTACAGCCGTGTCACGGCCCGGGGAAACGTACCAAACATGATCATTCGGAAGTAGCGGGTTACTTCCATTTGAAGTGGACGAAGATCCGGCCGAAGTTGTCGGAGTCCTTCTCCACCCGGTGGTAGAGCGCCTTGATCTCCTTTTGCTGGAGGAACCGCAGGACCCGCTTCTTCAACTGGCCCGACCCCTTGCCCGGAATGATCTCCACGGTCTTCGCCTTGGTGGCGACTGCCTCGTCGATCACGTCCCGTAACCGCCGGTCAATCTGGTCCCCGCGGTTGTAGACGTCGTGCAGGTCCAGCTTCAGCTTCACGCCTCCGATCGTCCCTGGAGAGCGCCCGCGGCACAAGTCGATCCTCGCCCCTGGAGAGCGTCCACACCACAAGTCAATCCCCACGCGCGGACCATCACGCACAGTGGCCCGAAATTCCCATCAGATTTCCTTGACGCTCCCTCTTTTACCGCGCCACACTGGAGTTGCGTAGTACAGAACAGTTTCTCAATACGCAACACAACCCTTCTACCAGCACCTTTGCAGGCCTATTTTCGCCTGTCCAGGTACCAAACCCACACCTGCGAACCTCACCAAGGGGGCGACATGACCGACCTACTCGGACACCAGTTCACGGAGACAGCGGTCACCGCACCGCCCGCCACCGCACGGACTCCGACCACCGCGCCGAGCCCGCAGATCCTGCTGTACACGCGGCTGCGGAAGTCTCCGTATTTCTGGAAGTCCCGCGCCCATGGCGTCGCGATGTACAGCGTGTATAACCACACGTACCACCCCCGGCACTACGGCGATCCGGTCGCCGAGTACTGGCACCTGCTTGACAGCGTGACGCTGTGGGATGTCGGTGTCGAGCGCCAGCTGGAGATCTCCGGACCGGACGCGTTCGACTTCACCAACATGCTCGTCCCCCGTGACCTGCACAAGTGTGCTGTCGGCCAGTGCAAGTACGTCTTCATTACTGCCCCCGACGGCGGGATCATCAACGACCCGATCTTGCTGCGGGTCGACGAGAACCGCTTCTGGCTGTCGCTGGCCGACAGCGACGTGCGGCTGTGGGCGATGGGCCTGGCGCACACCGGCGGCTGGGACGTCGAGATCAAGGAGGTCGACGTCGCGCCCGTGCAGGTGCAGGGACCGCGGTCCAAGGAGGTCATGGTCGAGCTGTTCGGCGAGTCGGTGCTCGACATCTCGTACTACTACCTGCGGCCGTACACGCTCAACGGGATGGATGTCGTGGTGAGCCGTACCGGCTACTCCGGCGAGGTCGGCTACGAGATCTACCTCTACAACGCCAGCCGGGACGCCGATCAGCTCTGGGACGCCGTGTGGCAGGCCGGCGAGCCGTACGACATCCGCCCCATCGGGCCGTGCCACATCCGGCGCATCGAAGCGGGCATGCTCTCCTACGGCAGCGACATCACGCTCGACACCAACCCGATGGAGGTCGGCTACGACTACCGGTGGATGGTCGACCTCGATCAGGAGGCCGACTTCATCGGCAAGGACGCGCTGCGGCGGGTTCGCGAGACCGGAGTGTCGCGCCTCATGGTGGGCCTGGAGATCGGCGGGGACCCGCTGGGCTCGTACAACGACGGCTCCATGATCGAGCCGTTCGAGGTCGTCGAACCGTCGGCGACGCACCGCGCCAGCATCGGCCGCGTGACAAGTGCCTGCTACTCGCCACGCCTTGAGCGCAACATCGGGCTTGCCATGCTCGACATCGACTTCACCCAGCTCGGCACGAACGTCGTGGTCGAGACTCCGTCCGGGCCGCAGGCCGGGGTGGTCGTCGAGAAGCCGTTCGTCGATCCCGGCAAGCGGACTCCGAGGTCCTGACCGGCCCGTGAGTGACGTCGAGGTCGATGATGAAGCAGCTCGCACCAGGGGTGAAGCGGTGGCGGCAGACGCTGCTGAGTAACCCGCGCTTCGAGGTCCTTCCGGTGGCGGGTGCGCTCGAGCGCGTCACCCGGTTGCCGGCCGGGGCGACGGTCACGGTGACCGCTTCGCCCCGGCGCGGCATCGAGGACACGATCGCGTTCACCGAGACGCTCGCCGCACGCGGATACGCGGCCGTCCCGCATCTCGCCGCGCGCCAGTTCAGCGACGAGACGCAGCTGACGAACGCCCTACGACGCCTGCACGATGCCGGCGTCGACGACCTGTTCGTCGTCGGGGGCGACGCGTCCGCCTCCGACGGCGCGTTTCCGGACGGCCTGGCGTTGCTGAAGGCGATCGACGCCTCGGGATACCGCTTCGGCCGGATCGGGGTGCCGTCCTACCCGGAGGGCCACCCGCAGATCGACGACGACACCCTCTGGGAAGCTCTGCGAGCCAAGCGACCCTACGCCACGTACACGGTGACGCAGCTGTGCTTCGATTCTGACGCGATCGGCCGGTTCGCGGCCTCGACCCGGATGCACGGGTTCGATCTTCCGATCGTCGTGGGTGTTCCGGGAGTGGTCGCACCCGCGAAGTTGCTGCGCATGAGTTTGCGGGTCGGTGTGGGGGATTCCTTGCGTTTCGTGCGCGGGAATCGTTCGATGGCGCGGCGGCTACTCACGCCGCGCGCCTACCGGCCCGACGGGATCGTTCGTGGCCTGGCCGGGCAGATGGCCGAGGGCCGGGTCACGTTGGCCGGGCTGCACATCTACACGTTCAACGAAACCTCCGCGACCGTGCGCTGGCTCGAGCAACGCCTCGGGCACGCCGCGGACGAAGACATACCCGCACACGTATACAAAGACGTACACGAAAAGAGGCCCGCCGATGACCATGCCGTCTGACCTCATGATCTCCCGGGGTGCAGCACTCCGGCCGATGGAGCGCATCGCTGCGGAGATGGGCATCGGTGACCATCTGCTGGAACCGTACGGCCACTCCGTCGCCAAGATCTCGCTGGATGCGCCCGACGAGCTCTCCGACCGGCCCCGGGCCCGCTACGTGGTGGTCACCGCCGTGACGCCGACGCCGCTGGGCGAGGGCAAGACCACAACGACCGTCGGGCTCGGCCAGGCATTCGGCGTGCTGGGCCAGTGCGGTGTCGTCGCCATCCGGCAACCGTCGATGGGACCCACGTTCGGCATCAAGGGCGGCGCGGCCGGTGGTGGATATGCCCAGGTCACGCCCATGGAATCGCTGAACCTGCATCTGACCGGTGACATGCACGCGGTCACGGCCGCGCACAATCTCCTGGCGGCCATGGTGGACAACCACATCCACCAGGGAAACCACCTCGGAATCGACCCCCACTCCATTACGTGGAACCGGGTCATGGACGTCAACGACCGCAACCTGCGCCAGATCGTCACCGGCCTGGGTGGCCGCGCCGACGGCACGCCCCGCCAGACCGGGTTCGACATCACCGCCGCCAGCGAGGTCATGGCCGTACTCGCGCTCTCGACGTCCCTGCGTGACCTGCGCGAGCGGCTGGGCCGGATCGTCGTCGGCTACACCAAGGACGGTGAACCGGTGACGGCCGAGATGCTGCGTGCGGCCGGAGCGATGGCGGTGATCCTGCGCGAGGCCCTCAAGCCGAACCTCATGCAAACGGTGGAGCAGACACCCGTGCTCGTGCATTGCGGCCCGTTCGGCAACATCGCGCACGGCAACTCGTCGATCATCGCCGACCGTATCGGCATCCGCGCGGCGGACTACCTCATCACGGAAGCCGGATTCGGCGCCGACATGGGGGCCGAGCGCTTCTTCAACATCAAGTGCCGCGCGTCCGGGCTGGTACCCGACGCCGCGGTGATCGTGACCACGGTGCGGGCGTTGAAGGCACACTCCGGGCAGTACCGCATCGTCGCCGGACGGCCGTTGCCGGACGAACTGCTGGAAGAGAACGTCGACGACGTGCTGGCCGGTGCGGTCAACCTGCGCCAGCAGATCGCGAACGTCCGCGCGCACGGCGTCACGCCGGTGGTTGCCGTGAACTCGTTCCCCACCGATCACCCCAGCGAGCAGCAGGCAATCCTGGACGTCGCCGCCGAGGAAGGCGCCCGCGCCGCGGTGAGCACCCACTTCTCCGGTGGTGGCAAGGGCGCCGTGCAACTGGCGGAGGCCGTCGCCGACGCGTGCGAGGAGCCGTCGTCGTTCCACCACCTGTACGACACGGAACTGCCGCTCACCGAGAAGATCGAAACGATCGCCCGGCGCATCTACGGCGCCGATGGCATCGACGTTGCCCCCGCGGCCCAGCGCCAGATCGACACCTACGAACGAGCCGGATTCGGCAACCTCCCGATCTGCATCGCCAAGACCCACCTGTCCCTGTCCGCCGACCCCTCGCTGAAGGGTGCACCTCGGGGGTGGCGGCTGCCCGTCCGGGAAGTACGCGCCTCGGCCGGTGCCGGGTTCGTCTATCCCATCTGCGGGGACATGCGCACCATGCCCGCGCTCTCGTCGTCGCCCGCGGCGGAAACCATCGATATCGACCAGGACGGAGAGATCATCGGGCTCCGGTGATCTCCCCACCGGAGGGAGGACGTCGTCATGAACACCAAGACACTGCCGGAACGAGCGGACGTCGTGGTGGTCGGCGCGGGAATCGTAGGTAACTCCCTCGTCTATCACCTGGCGGATCAGGGATGGGACAACATCGTCCTGATCGATAAAGGACCGCTGCCCGACCCGGGCGGCTCCACCGGGCACGCGTCGAATTTCATCTTCCCGGTGGATCACTCGAAGGAGATCACCGACCTGACGCTCGACTCGATGCACCAGTACGCCAAGCTCGGCGTGCTCACGACGAGCGGCGGGATCGAGATCGCCCGGACCGAGGAACGCGAGGAGGAGCTGCGCCGGCGGATGGCCTCGGCCACCTCCTGGGGTATCGATGCCGAACTGGTGAGCGCCGCCCGGGTGGCCGAGCTGGTGCCGTTCGTCAACCGGGACATCATCCGGCTCGGTTTCTGGACGCCTTCCGCGGCGGTCGTCGACCCGCTTCAGGCCGGCGCGCTCATGCGCGAGCAGGCGAGCGACATCGGCAACGTGACGATCTCGGCGCAGACCGAGGTGCTGGACATCGAGACCGAGCGCGGCGAGGTGACGAAGGTACGCACCAGTGCCGGCGACATCGAGACGTCGACCGTGGTGGTCGCCTGCGGGGTGTGGAGCCCGCGGATCGCGCGCATGGCCGGCGCGACCATCCCCCTCACACCGCTGGTGCACCAGATGATCGACGCGGGGCCGATCCCCGAGCTGGCCGCGACAGGGGTGGAGATTGCCTACCCGATCATCCGGGACATGGACACCCTGATGTACGAGCGGCAGAACGGGCCCGATCTGGAGATCGGCTCGTATGCACACCGGCCCATCTTGCACGATCCGGACGACATCCCGTCGCTGGCGGCCGCCCAGCTCTCCCCCACCCAGCTGCCGTTCACGGCGCCCGACTTCGACCCGCAGATGGAGGACGCGCTGCAACTGTTCGGCAGCATTCTGGACCGCGAGGACGTCGGCGTACGCCACGCCATCAACGGGCTGCTGTCGTTCACCCCGGACGGCGGGCCGGCGCTGGGTGAGACGCCCGAGGTACGCGGGCTGTGGTCGGCGGCAGCAGTGTGGATCAAGGAAGGGCCCGGCGTGGGCCGGATGCTGGCCGAGTGGATGACGCACGGGGCCGCCGAGATCGACCTGCACGCCGCCGACATCGCGCGCTTCTACCCGAACCAGCGCACCCCGGCGCACATCCGCGCCCGGGCCAACGAGGGCTTCAACAAGATCTACGGCATCGTGCACCCGCGTGAGCAGTGGGAGTCCGCCCGTGGCGCCCGGCGCTCCCCCTTCTACGCCCGCGAACAGGCGCTCGGTGCCGAGTTCTTCGAGGTCGGCGGATGGGAGCGGCCGCACTGGTACGAGTCGAACCGGCACCTTCTGGAGGAGATGGCCGAGGCCGGCCACCAGTCCGTGCAGGACCGTCCCCACGAGTGGGACCAGCGGTGGTGGTCGCCGATCATCAATGCCGAGCACCTGGCGATGCGCGAGCGGGTGGCCATGATCGATCTGTCGGCGTTCGCCCACTTCGACGTTGCCGGTCCCGGCGTCGTCGATTACATGCAGAAGATGATCGTGGCTCAAGCCGACCGGCCGGTGGGGCGGCTGATCTACACGCCAGTGCTGGCACCCAACGGGGGCTTCCGCAGCGACCTTACCGTCATCCGCCTCGACGACGACCGCTACCGCGTCATCACCGGTGGTTCCGACGGTGCGCGGGACCGGGCATGGTTCAGCCGGAACCTGCCATCCGACGGCTCGGCCACCCTCACCGATCTGACGTCGGCCGTGTGCACCCTGGGGCTGTGGGGTCCGCGAGCGCGGGACGTGCTCTCGGCGGTGACCGACGACGACGTCAGCGGCGAGAGCTTCAAGTTCGCCACGGCACGGCACATCACCATCGGCACCATTCCCGTGCTGGCCCTGCGCGTCTCCTACGTCGGCGATCTCGGATGGGAGCTGCACGCACCGTTCGAGCAGGGCCTGGCCCTGTGGGACATCATTGCCGAGGCCGGTGCACCGTACGGCATCGTGCCCGCCGGGATCGGTGTCTACGGCACCACGGGCCGCATGGAGAAGGGCTACCGGCTCATGGGCGCCGAGTTGACGTCGGAGTACACGCCGGTCGATGCCGATCTCGGCCCGCGCAAGATCAAGGATGCCGACTTCATCGGCAAGGAAGGCTACCTGCGGGCGCGCGAGCACGAACGCATCGCCGTCATGTGCACTCTCACCGTGGACGATCACCGCGATTCCCTCGGTACCCGCCGCTTCCCGCAGGGTGGCGAGCCGATCCTCACCCCCCACGGGGAACGGATCGTGGACCGGTTGGGCCGCCCGTCGTACGTGACCAGCGCCGGCTCCGGGCCGTCGGTGGGCGCCTACCTGCTGATGGCCTACCTCCCGGTCGAGCACGCCGTCGAGGGCAACCGGCTCCTCGTCCAGTACATGGGCGAGCGCTACCCGGTCACGGTGGCCCGGGCCGGCCGCACGCCCCTGTTCGACCCCGACGACACCCGCATGAAGGCGTGAGTGACATGAACATCCTCGTCTGCGTGAAACGCGTTCGCGCGTCGGGTGGCACGCCGCAGCTGAGCGCCGACGGCGGCGGCGTCGACACCCGCAACCTCGCCTTCACCGTCGGGCCGCACGAGGAGTGCGCCGTCGAGGAGGCGATCCGCATCGCCGGTGATGCGGGCGGCCGCGTCACCGTGCTGACCGCCGGCCCGCCCGAGGCCGACGAGCAACTCCGATACGCCATCTCGATGGGAGCCGACCACGGCGTACTCGTCGACACCGGCGACACCGAACTCGACCCCCAGGCCACGGCGGCGGCTCTCGCCGACGCGATCCGGACCCTCGAGGCCGACGGGGCGACGTTCGACCTGATCATGTTCGGCAACGAATCTCCGGATGCCGGCCACTACCAGGTGGGCATCCGGGTGGCGTGTGCCCTGAGCCGCGCGATGGTCGGCGGCGTCAAGGGCATCGATATCGACCAGGCGGACGGCCGGGCCAGGTTCCGGCGCGAGGTTCCCGCCGGGGTTGAGGTCTACGAGGCCGCACTGCCGGCAGCCGTCGGCGTCAAGGAGGGCCTGAACCTGCCGCGCTATCCGAGCATGCGCGGGCGCCTGCGGGCCCGCAAGGCCGAGGTGCGCGGCATCCAGCCCGAGGTGGCGCCGGGCACGCTGCGACGGATCCGGCTGCGCCACCCCGAGGAGGCAGGTACGCAGACGGTCGTCCTCGGTCACGGCGCCGACGCCGCTCCCGCCGTCGTCGACCTGCTCGAAGAGCTGGAGGTGGTCTGAATGCACGCGCTCGTAATGATCGAGCTGGACGGTGACGGCGTGTCCGCGTCGTCGCGGGAGACGCTGACCCTGGCGCACCGGCTGGCTGGTGAGCTGGGCGAGGCAGTGGAGGCAGTGGTGTTCGGCGACGGCGGCCGGGCCGCGGAGTCCGGCGGGCTCGCCGTGTCCCGGCTGCACCAGCTCGATCATCCGATGCTCGCCACCTACTCCCCCGAGCTGTGGGGCGAGTCGCTGCACCAGCTCATCGCCCGCCTGCAGCCGTCGATCGTGCTCGGTCCGGGATCGGATCGCGGGCTGGAGGTGATGGCGCAGGCGGCTGCACGTGCCGATGCACCTCTGGTGGCGAACTGTACGACGATCTCGCTGGATCGCCGCGCGAACGGCGACCCGCCCACCTGGACCCTCACCCGGGCTCGCCAGGGAGGTCTGCTCCTCGAAGACGCCGCGGTAACGGCGCCGACCACGTTCGCGTCCACCGCCGCCGGGGCCGTGGAAGCGGCCTCGCTGGGCAGCCTGAGAGAGGTGCCGGTGGAATCGTTCACGCCGGAGCTCGACGGCGTCGTACACACCCAGCTTGTCGATGAGACCACGCAGGACAGCGGTGTGACCCTGGCCACCGCCCGGATCGTGGTGTCCGGCGGACGCGGCGTGGGCAGTGCCGAAGGCTTCGAGCCGCTGGAGGAGCTCGCCAAGCTGACCGGCGGGGCCGTCGGGTGCTCGCGGGTGGCCACGAACAACGGGTGGCGCCCGCACAGCGATCAGGTGGGCCAGACCGGCACCAAGATCAGCCCGGATCTGTACATCGCGTGCGGCATCAGCGGCGCCACGCAGCACTGGGTCGGGTGCATGAACTCCAAGGCGATCCTGGCCATCAACACCGACCCGGAGGCGCCCCTGCTGACCCGCGCCACCTACGGCGTGATCGGCGACGTCGGCGAGGTGGTCCCGGCCATCGTCGACGAGATCCACCGCCGGACGCTGGGCAACCGCCAGAGCGCCTAGAGGTGGGTGCCCGATACCCGCCCGATCACTGATCGCTGGTCTCGTCGGACTCCGAGGTGTCCGGGTAGTCGGTGAGGTCGGTGTGCCCGAAGCCGGCCGAGGCCAGCTCGGCGGCTTCGCGGACCACGGGTGCCGAGGCGGCCAACTGCTCGCGATCGAGCCGGTAGGACGGCCCGGACAGCCCGATCGCGGCGACGACCGAGCCGTCGGTGCTGTAGACGGGGGATGCGGCGGCGCTCAGTTCGTCCTCGAACTCCTCGTAGGTGGTGGCGTAGGCGTGCGCGCGCACCCGCTCGATCTCTTCGCGTAGCTGCTGCGGATCGAGGATGGTGTAGTCGGTATAGCGTTCGTGTGGCCCGGCGATGATCTCCTCGCGTTCTTCCTCACCGAGGTAGGCGAGCAAGACCTTGCCTGGAGCCGTGCAGTGCAGCGGGGTGCGCCTGCCCAGCCAGCTGCGGCTGGCCACGGTGGACGTCGACAGGATCTGGTCGATCGTGACCGATTCGTTGGCCTCGAGCACCGACAGCGTGACGGTTTCCTCGCTGTTCTGGGCGAGCCACTCGCAGCCCACCTGAGCTTGCCGGGTGACGTCGTGCTCGACGGTGACCGCGTGGGCGAGATGCACGAGTCCGAAGCCCAGCCGGTACTTGCCTGTGTGCAGGTTCCGTTCGGCGAGCCCGCGGCTCTCTAGCGTGTTGAGCAGCCGAAATGCCGTCGATTTGTGAACGCCGAGGGCGTTGCCGACATCGGTGACACCGGCCCACTCGTCGCGAGCCAACAACTCCAGGATGGCAATCGCGCGCTCGACGGACTGGATGTGACCGGCATTCCGGCCGTTGCTGGTTGACTCCACGCGCAAAGAGTCTAACGAGCTGGCCACCGTGACCGGTGACCCGGTTTCCGGCGCGTTGCCTCACGTCTTGATATAAGGCTGTCCGCTGGCCGCGGGTGGTCGCACCCGGCCCACCAGGCCGGCCACGGCGATGATGGTGACGACGTAGGGCGCCATCAACATGAACTCGCTGGGGATCGGCGTGCCGATGATGCCGAGCACGCTCTGCAGATTGTTGACGAACCCGAACAGCAAGGCGGCGAAAACGGCACCGATCGGATTCCACCGGCCCAGGATCATGGCAGCGAGGGCGATGAAGCCCTGCCCCGCCGTCATCTCGCGGCTGAACAACCCGGACAGGCCGAGCGTAAAGTACGCGCCTCCCAGGCCGGCCACGGCACCCCCGATCAGGACGTTGCGGAACCGGACGGCATTCACCTGGATCCCGGCCGTGTCGGCCGCCTCCGGATGCTCACCGACGGCACGTACACGCAGGCCCCACCGGCTCCGGAACAGCGCCACGTACAGCACGGCCACCGTCACGTACATGATGTACACGATCACCGTCTGGTCGAACAGCACCGGACCGATCACGGGGATGTCACCCAGGATGGGAATCTTCATGCTCAGGAACCGTCCCGGTGAGTTCCACGTCTCGGGATTGGGACTGAGCAGGCGGCCGAACATGAAGCTCGTCAGCCCGATGACGAGCACGTTCAGCACGACCCCCACGATGATCTGGTTGACGTAGTACCGGACGGTGAACACCGCCAGCAGATATGCGACGAGCAGCCCCGCCAGTGGCGCTGCCACGAGCCCCGCCCAGACGCTGGTGGTGAGCGACGCCACCACGCCGGACAGGAACGCACCGCCGAGGAGCTGCCCTTCGATCGCGATGTTGATGACCCCGGAACGTTCGCACACCAGCCCGCACAGCGCGCCGAAGATGAGCGGGACCGACAGGGCGAGCGCGCCCTGCAGCAGTGCGGGCAGCGAGATCTGTGCCCCGGCGACCGACCACGTGAGGAACGCCAGAACGAAGGCGACACCGAATGTGATGGACAGCCAGATCGGTACCCGTCTCCCCCGCGCGACGAGCGTGAATGACCAGCCGGCGAGCGCGAGGCAGGCGATACCCAGCAGGATGCCGACCAGACGGGACGGCAGGGCAAGCGGCTCGAACTGGACCAGGTCGCCGCCCGTCGACACGCCGAACGTGCTGTGCTCGCCGGGTGGTGCGAGGAGGCCGAAGACGACCAGAGCGACGGCACCGAGCACGGTCAACGTGATCGGTGTTCTCCAGCTGCGGGTCAGCACGCGCGCGGTACTCACGACTCCCACCCCTTCGACGCGGTGGCCACCGGTTCCTTCGCGCGTACCCGGATCCGGAAGATCGCCCGGATCAGCGGCGGCGCGGCGATGAACAGCACGATGAGTGCCTGTACGACGAGGACCAGGTCGATGGGCGTGCCGGTGCGCGCCTGCATGGTGACACCGCCGGCTCGCAGCGCGCCGAACAGGATCCCGGCCGCGACGGTTCCCCAGGGGTTGGCCCGGCCAAGCAGCGCGACGGTGATCGCGTCGAAGCCGAGGCCGCCGGATATCCCGGTGTTCAGGTGCCGCTCGGTGCCCAGCGCCAGCGACGCGCCGGCCAGCCCGGCCAGCATGCCGGCGAGCACGAAGACGACGACGTAGGTACCGGCCACCGACATCCCGGCGGTGTGCGCGGCATTCGGGTTGTTGCCCACGGCGCGCAGCCGGAATCCCAGCGTGCTGCGGCTGAGCAGCCACCAGATGATGGCAGCCGCCAGGATGGCGAGCAGGAATCCGGCGTGCACGCGGGTGCTCTCGACCAGGCGGGGCAGCTGGGCGGATTCGTCGACGAACGGGCTGATCGGGTCCTGGCGGCCCGGCCGCTGGAACGCGACGGTCCCCAGCAGGTAGGCCAGCAGGAACGCAGCGATGTTGTTCAGCATGATCGTGACGATGACCTCGTGCGCGCCCGTCTTCGCCTTGAGCACGCCAACGATTCCCGCCCAGATCGCGCCTCCGACGATGCCCGCCACCACGGCAGCGGTGACGTGCACGATGATCGGCAGGTCGAAGGCGAATCCCGCGTAGCCCGCGAAGATGGCGCCCAGGATGATCTGGCCTTCGGCGCCGATGTTGAACAGCCCGGCGCGAAACGCGATGGCAACGGCCAGCCCGGCGGCGATCAGCGGGGTCGCGTTCGTCAGCGTCTCACCGAACGGGCGCAGCGCCCGGCCCACCGTGTATTCGCTGACGTCGATCAGTGATCCGGTGAAGAGCGCGGCGTATGCGTCGCCGACCGAGCTCCACGTGGCGCTGAACAGGTCGCCCGGGCGGGCGAAGAAATACCCGGCCGCGTCCTGTACCCGCGGATCCGAGATGGCGACCAGCACGGCGCCGATGACCAGAGCGAGGACGACGGACAGCAGCGTGACCATGATGTTCCCGGTGGTCAGCTCCTGCCAGAACCGTTGCCCGGCCGATGGGCCCTTCTCTTCCGGGGGCGTGTCTTCCCGCGTCTCAGTCATGGTGCTCCGCGATCATCGGGGCGGGCGCTGGCCTCGGCCTTGGCGTCTTCGGGTGCCAACCCCGCCATCATCAGGCCCAGCACGTCGCGGTTGGTGTCGCCGGGGACGATGCCGATGACCCTGCCCCGGCACATCACCAGGATCCGGTCGGCGAGCGCGCTGACCTCGTCGAGTTCGGTCGACACGATGAGCACCGCCGTTCCCCGATCGCGTTCGGCGACCATCCGGCTGTGCACGAACTCGATCGAACCGACGTCGAGCCCCCGGGTGGGCTGGGCAGCGATCAGCAGCTTGAGCGGGCGGGACAGCTCGCGGGCAACGACGAGCTTCTGCTGGTTTCCTCCGGACAGGGTGCCGGCCAGCGTGTTGATGCTGTCGGTGCGGATGTCGAACTCGCGGACCTGCTGGCGCGCGTTGTCACGCATGACAGCCGGCTTCATCCGCGGCCCGGCCGCGAAGGGTGGCTGATCGTACAGGTCGAGGATCAGGTTCTCGGCCACCGTGAACTGGCCGACCAGGCCGTCGACCTTGCGGTCTTCCGGAATGAACCCGACACCCGCGTGCAGCACCTGGCGCACCGACATGCCGAGCAGCTCCGTGCCGTTGCTCCCATCCAGCCGTGCCGATCCGGTCACCCGTTCTTGCAGGCCAAGGATCGCCTCGACCAGCTCGGTCTGGCCGTTGCCCTGAACACCGGCGACGGCCAAGATCTCCCCGGCACGGACGTCGAAGGACACGTCGTCGACGACCACCTGCTCCCGGCCGTCGACGACGGTGAGCCCGTCGACCTGGAGGACGTGATCGCCTGGTTCGCCGGCGCCACGGTCGGCCATGAGGCTCACCGCCCGCCCGACCATCATCGACGCCAGCTCGTTCTCGCTGGAGTCGGGTGATGCTTCGCCCACGACCGCACCGAGACGGATCACCGTGATGCGGTCGGCGACCGCCTTCATCTCGCGCAGCTTGTGCGTGATGAAAACGATCGACGTGCCGGCCGCTTTCAGCTGGCGCATGATGTCGATCAGTTCGTCGGTCTCCTGGGGAGTGAGCACCGCCGTCGGCTCGTCCAGGATCAGCACCCGGGCGTCGCGGACGAGCGCCTTGATGATCTCGACGCGCTGCTGCACGCCGACGGGTAGATCCTCGACCACGGCGTCGGGGTCGACGTCGAAGCCGTAGCGTTCGGAGACCTCGCGCACCTGCTCCCGGGCGGCGGCCAGGTCGAGGAACCCGGGGCCGTAGGTCTGCTCGGCCCCGAGCATGACATTCTCCGCCACGGTGAAGACCGGAACGAGCATGAAGTGCTGGTGCACCATGCCGATGCCCGCCGCCATCGCGTCGTTCGGGCTGGTCAGCGCGAGCTCGCGGTCGTCGACCGAGATGGTTCCGCCGTCCGGTTCGAGCAGGCCGTAGAGCACGTTCATCAACGTGCTCTTGCCAGCGCCGTTCTCACCGAGCAGGCCGTGGATCTCGCTTGGCAAGACGGTGAGGTCAATGCCGTCGTTCGCGACGACCGGCCCGAACCTCTTCGTGATCCCTCGGAGTTCGAGCTTCACGGACGTTGCTGCCTAGAACGCGGCGTCGGACTCGACGGTCAGCTCACCGGAGATGATCTGCTCGCGCAGCTCCTCGACCTCCGACTTGAGCTCGTCGGACAGTTCGTCCTCGTAGTCGTAGTACGGCGAGAGTCCCACACCGTCGTTCTCCAGCGTCCCGACGAACGGCTCGTTCGAGAACTCGCCGGCCGCCGCGGCGCTCGCCGCCTCCTCGACGGCGACGGAGATGCCCTTCTCCACGCTGGTCAGCATGAGATCCGAGTACTCGGGAGCGGCCTCGTAACCGTCGACGTCGACCCAGATCACCACCGAGTCGCCATCGTCACGGGCGGCGATGGCTGCCTGCTCGCCCAGCGGACCCGCCACCGGGAGCAGCACGTCGGCGCCGGCATCGATCAAATTCTCGCTGATCTGCAACGCGAGGGTGGTGTCGCTGAAGTCGCCGACGAACTGGCCGTCCTGCTCTTCCTTGTCCCAGCCGACCACCTCGACGTCCTCGTCCTTGACCTCGTTGTAGTGCTGAACGCCGTCCCAGAAGCCGTCCATGAAGATGGTGACCGTCGGGATGTTGGCCCCGCCCCAGGTGCCGACCGTGCCCGTCTCCGTGTAGCCCGCGGCAACGTAGCCCGCGAGGAAGGCAGCTTCGTGCGTGTTGAAGACCAGCGGCTTGACGTTGTCGATCTCCTCCTCGTAGATGAAGTCGACGATGGCGAACTGCTCGTCCGGGTTGTCCTCGGCGAACTGTTGCGTGGCATCAGCCAGGGCGAATCCCACCGTGACGATCAGGCCACAGTCCTGGTCCACCATGCTGCGCAGGTTCGGTTCGAAATCCGACGGGGAGTTCGACTCGGCAAGGCTGGGGTCCTCGTTGATCACGCCCGCGTCGACGGCGTTTTGCAGGCCATTCCACGCGGATTCGTTGAACGACTTGTCGTCCACGCCGCCCTCGTCGGTGACCATGCAGGCCTCGAAGTCCGCGCCTTCCTCCTCGCCGTTGGTGGCGGTGTCGTTCTCCTCGTCGGGCGCCTCACCACAGGCCGTGGCGACGAGCGCGAGTCCTCCAAGTGCTGCGGCGAATCGAAAACGTCTCTTCACGGTCGTCCTCCAGGCCGGTGATGTTCAGCGTCTTGATAGAGCGTCTTGATAGTGAGTCTTCTCATAAGGCAGGCCACGAAGACTATATCGAGTCAGCCCCGCTCGTCAGGGGCGAAAGTCCACGATATCGAGCTGTAACCAACCAGTAACCGGTGCCGGCCTCACGGGTGCCGCCGGGCGAGCGCGACGAGGCGGCCCGTGGCGCGATAGTACGTCGTGCGATAGCCGCCAGTCAGCAATTCCGGTGCGCAGAGCTTGTCCAGCGAAACGCCGCTGACCTGCACGGGGATAGTGCGGTCGGACAGGCGGCCGGCCAGGACCGCCAGCCGGAGCGCCACGCTCTGATCATCGACGGGTCGCAGCCCACGGAGAAACACCGACGGGACACCGCCGAACAGCGGGCCGTGCTGCGACAAATGAACCGCCTCCAGATGACGGCACAAGGCGTCGAAATCGTCGAGCGTGGCATCGTCGTCGGCACAATGTGCCAGCTCGGAGAGCGTGTCGTCGCCGTACGGTTCCACCGGCGCACGAGCTGGTCGGGGCGCTCCAGGACAGTCTGATGGAATAGTTGATCGTGCAGCTCATCTACCCGCCACCGACCCCGCCCGGCGCCTCGTCGTCGGGATACGCGGGCTCCCCCGCACCCGTTGATGTGGGCGAGCCTGCCGACCTCGGCCGCGCCGATCTCCACCACCCCGTTCACCGCCAGGCCGACCTCGACGGCGACACGGCGCTGGCTCGCCTCTACGCCTTCCCGCAACCGCTCGATGACGGTGTCTGGATCCGCGGCAACATGGTGAGCAGCATCGACGGTGCCGCACAGGGACCCGACGGGCGTTCCGGAACGCTGTCCAATCCCGCTGACCAACGGCTGCTCGGTGTCCTGCGGGCGCTGGCCGACGTCGTGCTCGTCGGCGCCGGGACGGCGCGGGCCGAACACTATGGTCCGGTGGAGCCGCATCCCATCCTGACGGACATGCGAGCCCGCTACGGGCAGCCGCCGGCCGCACCGATGGCCGTGGTGAGTCGTCGCCTGGAGCTGCATCCGTCGTCGCCGCTGTTCACGCACGCGTGCCAGATGACCGGTGCCGAGCAGCGCACCATGGTGTTCACGGTTGATGCCTCGCCGGTGGAGCGACGCTCGGCGCTGGCCGAGGTCGCTGATGTGATCATCGCCGGGGATGCCGACATCGATGTGAAGGCGGTGCGGGAGCACTTGGCTACGCGCGGGCTACGCCGGGTGCTGTGCGAGGGCGGGCCGCAGCTGCTGGCGCATGTGGTGCGGGCGGGGCATCTCGACGAGCTGTGTTTCACCATGACGCCCGCGTTGACCGGTGGCTATGCGACCCACATCCTCGACGGCGAGCCGATCATCGGCAGTGATTGGCAGCTCGCACACATCATCGAAGACGCGAGCACGCTGTTCACCCGCTGGCTCGCCCGGGCGTAGCCGCAGCGCGGCCGGGGCGCGGGCAGCGGGCAGCAAGCGCCGGGCCCACTTGTTGGCTCTGCGGAACGTCCAGAGCAGGATGCGGGCCGCTGGACGTTCCGCAGAGCCAACAAGTGCCCTCTCGAACTCGGCCGCGATCACGCCTGCTCGAACGGCACCGGCGTCGCCCCTGCGCTCGACCACCGGCGGGCTGCCAGCTCGATCACGTGCCGCGCTCCAGCGAGCACGACATGGAACGGGACCGCGGGCCGGTCCCACCATTCGCCGAGTTCGACCGGCTGGGCCCATTCCTCAGCCGCAGATTCGAGCGACCGGGCTAGCCATCCAAGCGGCTCGTCGCCGGCATCGGCGAGGACCTGGTCCGGCTCGGTGATGGTCACGACGTAGCCCTCGCCGGCGGGCAGCGTCTCCAGTTCGGCGATGCACTCGTTGAACGCATCCTCGTTCTCACCGAAGTACAGCGGGAACTGAAGCGCTGCTGCGAACTCATCGAAGAGTCCCTGAAGCGTGTGCATCTTGCGACCGCGGACAGTCCGGGCGGTCAGGCCAGACTCAACCCAGCCGATCATCGCCGATCCAATCACCTGATGATCACCTGGGAGCAGAAGCGGCCGAAAGTCTGCGTCGACCCTCAACAGTACCCCGACGTCGCTCATCCGCTCGGGCCCCGAACGAAACATGAGACACAAGCCGTAACACGCCTTCTCGGGCGGTACCACGTCTGCAGACGTGTTATCGCCCGAGAAAACGTACCAAACATGATCATTCTGTGGAGGTGGGTTGTGTGCCGAGGACCTGGGCGATGTCGTAGCTGACCGGTTCTTCCAGCTGTTCGTACGTGCAGCTTTTCGGGTCCCGGTCGGTCCGCCAGCGGCGGAACTGGGCGGTGTGCCGCAGCCGCGTGCCTTGCATGTGGTCATAGGCCACCTCGACCACGAGCTCGGGGCGCAGCGGCTCCCACGAGAGGTCCTTGCCGGCGTTCCAGCGGCTCTGGTTGCCGGGCAGCCGCGCGCCCTCGTGCGCCTCGGCGCGTGCCCAGTCGGCCCAGGGGTGCTCGGCCAGGGCGCCGGCGTCCATCCGGTACGGGGCGAGCTCCTCCACCAGCTCGGCCCGCCGTTTCATCGGGAACGCCGAGCTGACACCGATGAACTGCAACGTTCCCGCGTCGTCGTACAAGCCCAGCAGCAGGGATCCGACCACGCCGCCGCTCTTGTGCCAGCGGAAGCCGGCGACGACGCAGTCGGCCGTGCGGTCGTGCTTGACCTTGACGAGGGTGCGCTCCCCCGGCCGGTACGGATCGTTCAGTCCTTTCGCGATCAGCCCGTCCAGTCCCGCCCCTTCGAACTGGTCGAACCAGCGTCGCGCCTCGGTCTCGTCGGTTGTGGCCTGGGCCAGATGGACCGGTGGCCCGGCATCGGCGAGCGCCCCCACGAGCGCTTCGCGGCGCTGCTCGAACGGGTGTTCCATGCTGTTGACGTCGCCCAGGGCGAGCAGGTCGAACGCCAGGAAGCTCGCGGGCGTGCGTTCGGCGAGCTCCCGCACGCGCGAGTCGGCAGGGTGGATCCGATCCAGCAGGCGTTCGAAATCCAGGTGGTCACCGGTGACGATGATGATCTCGCCGTCGACGACGCACCGTGGCGGCAGGTGCTCCCGAGCCGCCTCCACCACCTCGGGAAAGTACCTGGTCATGGGCCGTTCGTTGCGGCTGCCTATCTCGACCTCGTCGCCGTCGCGGAAGATGATCGAGCGGAAACCGTCCCACTTGCCTTCGTAGTGCATCCCCGAGGGGATCTTCTTCGCGGACTTCGCCAGCATTGGCGCCACGGGCGGCATCACGGGTAACTGCATGGTTTCATCTTCACCCATCTGGACCGATTTGGTGTCACCATGACATATGAATCCTTCGATCGACGGTACGCGACGTTCCGTCGGCACCCTCGGAGGTGTGCCATGTCGTACAAGGTTGTCGTTCTGGTCGAGCAGCCGGTCACCAGCTGGGATGCCCGGCAGATCGTCGCGCTGCACGCTGACGTCCCCGATACCGTCCACTACTACGTCCTCATCCCCGTCGAAGACGCCGCCACCCGCGTGGAAGCGACCATCGGTTCGCTGGCTGCCAGCGAGGTCATGGGCACGGCCGCGCTGTACCTGGACGAGGAAGACCTCGAACGGGTCCACCACGAGATCCGCGAGGCCAGCCGGCAAGCACTCGACACCTCCGTGACCGCGTTCGGCGATCAGGGGGTACGGGTGACCGGCGAGATCACGGCGGCCGATCCCCTGGAACGGCTCGCGTCGCTCGTCGACGAGTGTGGCGCGGCCGAGGTCATCATCCTCACCCGCCCGCATCTGGTGGCGGAGTTCTTTCACGTCGACTGGACCAACCGCGCTCGGCGTAAGCTCAAGGTGCCGGTCCTGCACCTGCTCGCCCAGTCCGAGCCAGACTGGGAGTCAGAGGCCCGGCATCACCAGGAAGGGAATGCGGAATTGTGAACGAGCCCGCCTTCGTCGACGCGGCCGGCCGGTCGGTGCGTGTCTCCAATCCGGACAAGATCTATTTTGCCGAGCGCGGTTTCACCAAGCTCGACGTCGTCGAGTACTTCGTCAGCGTCGGTGACGGCATTCTGGGAGCGTTGCGGGAGCGGCCCACGACGCTCGAGCGCTGGCCGGCCGGGGTGTTCGACGGCGCCCGGTTGTCGACGCGCCAGGACAACCGGGGGGACGCGTTCTACCAGAAGCGCATCCCCAAGGGTGCGCCGTCGTGGGTGGAGACGGCCCGGATCGCGTTTCCCAGCGGCCGGTTCGCTGACGAAGTGTGCCCCACCGAGCTGGCCGTTGTCGCGTGGGCGGCCAACCTGGGAACGCTGACGTTTCACCCGTGGCCGGTGCGCCGCGCCGACGTCGATCGGCCGGATCAGATGCGTATCGACCTCGATCCCCAGCCGGGCACGGATTTCGCCGACGCCGTGCGTGTCGCCGGCGAGGCCCGGGCCCTGCTACACGAGCTGGACATGGACGCCTTCCCCAAGACGTCCGGCGGGCGTGGCCTGCACCTGTACGTGCCGATCGAGCCGCGCTGGGAGTTCACCGAGGTGCGCCGGGCGCTCATCGCGTACGGGCGGGAGCTGGAACGGCGGATGCCGTCGCAGGTCACGATGTCGTGGTGGAAGGAGGACCGGGGCGAGAAGGTGTTCGTCGATTACAACCAGATGGCGCGGGACCGCACCATCGCCTCGGCGTACTCGGTGCGCCCCAACCCGCGCGCCACGGTGTCGGCGCCCGTGCGCTGGGACGAGCTCGGCGATGTCGAACCCGACGACTTCGACATCGCCACCATGCCGGCCCGCTTCACCGAGCTCGGTGACCTGCACGCGTCCCTGGAGGCGCGGGCGTACTCGATCGAGCCACTGCTGGAGATGGCCGACCGTGACGAGCACGACGGCGAGCCCGCCGAGCTGCCCTATCCCCCGGATTATCCGAAGATGCCCGGCGAGCCGCCGCGGGTCCAGCCCAGCCGCGCCAGGGGAGCGACGGGCGCCGAGAGCTCGCCGTGACCCGGCGGAGCCGGGCTCGACGGCTGCCGGCCTGACCCTCGGCGGCCACATCGGCGAGATGGATGTGGCCGCCGGTTCCCTGCTCGCCAGACCGCCCTTCTACGGCGCGGGCGTCGTAGTCTCGCAGTATGTCCTACGAGGTGGAGAAGAGCGACGCGGAATGGCGCGCGCAACTGTCGGCTGATGAGTACTACGTCCTGCGCCAGGCGGGTACCGAGGCTCCGGGGTCGAGCCCGCTGGAGCATCTGGACGACGGCTCGTACATCTACCAGTGCCGGGCGTGCGGTGCCGAGCTGTTCCACAGCGAGACCAAGTTCAACGCGCGCTGTGGCTGGCCCACCTTCTATGCCCCGCTCGCCGAAGACCGGGTGGAATACCACGAGGACCGCAGCATGGGCCAGGTTCGCACGGAGGTGCGGTGCGCGCGCTGCGGCTCGCATCTCGGTCACGTGTTCCGAGGTGAGGGCTTTCCGACACCGACCGACGAGCGGTACTGCATCAACGGTGTGGCGCTGCGCCGCGTGGAACCGTAGCGATTCTTCTAGATCCACTAGACGCGTGACCTGCTTGTTCGCCCATGTCGGTTCGGCTACGATCGTTCGGCATGTTGCATGAGGAGGGGGTCCCCCACCACGTCGCGGCCGAGCTTCACGATCCGGTCGTGCGGGAGTTGCGCCACGCCGATGTCATGGCCATGCGTGCTACCGCTGCGGCCCTGGACAGCGTCAGTGTCGAGCCGCCGGTTTCGGTGCACATCCCGGAGTTCGATCCCGATGTGCGCAGCACCGAGTACACCTACAAGAGGCTGGCCGAGCACCTGGCGGCCCGCATCGAGGCCCGCGACCTGCCACCGGGCCGCCGCCTGCCCAGTGAACGTGACCTCGCGGCAGAGTACGGCGTCTCGCTGGGCACCATCCGGCGGGTCCGGACCGAGCTGGAGAAACGACAGCTCGTGATCACCTTGCCTGCCAAGGGCACCTTCGTCCGGATCCGGTGAGCATGACCGACCAGCCGCGCCTGCACGTCGCCACGCCCGGCCAGCTCGACGTCCCCACGCTCTACGCGCTGCTGGCGTTGCGCGTCGACGTGTTCGTCGTCGAGCAGCAGTGCCCCTACTCCGAGCTCGACGGGCGCGATCTCGAACCGGGCGCCCTGCACCTCTGGTTCGACCACGACGACTCACCGGTTGCCTACCTGCGCCTGCTCACCGACCCGGACGGCACGTGCCGCATCGGCCGGGTGCTCGTGCTGCCGGCCGCACGCGGAACCGGGCTCGCCGGGCAGCTCATGGACGCCGCCCTGGCGCGAGTGGGCCAGCGCCGGTGCGTGCTGCACGCGCAGTCCCACCTGGTCGAGTTCTACCGCAGGTACGGCTTCTCCCCCACCGGCCCGGAGTTCCTCGACGACGGCATCCCGCATGTCCCGATGGCGCGGGCGGCCGTCACGGCAGGGAGTTGACGAGCTCTTCCACCGGCACCCGGCGCCCGGTGTAGAACGGCACCTCCTCGCGCACGTGGCGCCTGGCGGACGAGCCGCGCAGGTGCCGCATGAGGTCGACGATGCGGTACAGCTCGTCGGCCTCGAACGCGAGCATCCACTCGTAGTCCCCCAGGGCGAACGCCGGAACCGTGTTGGCTCGTACGTCCGGGTAGTCGCGCGCCATCTGCCCGTGCTCCACCAGCATCTGGCGGCGTTCCTCGTCCGGCAGCAGGTACCACTCGTAGGAGCGCACGAACGGGTACACGCACACGTACGCCCGCGGCTCCTCGCCGGCCAGGAACGCGGGAACGTGGCTCTTGTTGAACTCGGCCGGACGGTGCAAGGCGGCCTGCGACCACACCGCTTCGAGGTAGCGCCCGAAGCCGCTGCGCCGGAAACGCTGGTAGGCCAGCTGGAGCTCGTCGATGGTGGGCCCGTGCCACCAGATCATGAGATCTGCGTCGGCCCGCAGCCCGGCGACGTCGTACGTGCCCCGAACCACCACGTCCTTGGTGGCCAGCTCGTCGACGAGCCCGTCGACGCCAGCCACCAGCGGGGCGCGGTCGATGTCGCCGAGTGGTTCACGCAGGCGGAACACCGACCACATGGTGTACCGAATGACCTCGTTCAGATCACGCGCCTTCGGGCGCGCTGGCTGCTCGCTCATGTTCCGATCCTGACACGACTGCTGCGCACGTCGTCAGCCACCCGTCGTGCCGCTGCCCCGGCCGTGCCGACGCACGCGGCGATGCCCACGCCGTCGTATGCGGCGCCGCACACGTCTAGGCCAGGCAGCTGCGAGACGCCCGCGCGGATGCGTTCCACGCGCTGCACGTGGCCCACGGTGTACTGCGGCACCGCTCCACCCCAGCGGGTGACCCGGGAATCGATCGGGCGGCCCCGCACCCCCACCGCGTCATGCAGGTCAGCCAGCACGGCGTCGACGAGCTCGGTGTCGTCGCGCTGGAGGGTGGCGGCGTCGCGGTGCCGTCCGATGGACGCGCGCAGTACCACGAGGTCTCCGGCCCGTTGGCCCAGCCAGGGCCACTTCACCGACGAGTAGGTCACGGCCTTGATGGTCCTGCCCTCGGCCGGCGGGACCAGGAAACCCGACGACGCGGGCGGTTCGGGGAAGGCCGACTGCGGCAACGCGAGCGTGACGACGGCCATGCTCGCCGACTCGATACCGTCCAGCTCGGCGGCGGTGGCGTCGGCGTGGCCGCGCAGCAGCCGCGCTGCCGGCACGGGTGGCACGGCGAGGATCACGGCGTCGGCGTGAAAGATGTCGGGCGCCGGGACCGGTCCGGTCACCAGCCGCCAGCCGGTGCCGTCACGCTGGAGTTCGCGGACAGTCACGCCGGTGCGCACGTCTGCTTCGGCCGCGCGCGCCACCGCCTCCGGGAGCCGGCCGACGCCGCCGTCAATCCCCGCGAAGACCGGGCCGTCGGGCGCCGGGGCCGACTCGCGCACGCTCTGCACCGCCTCGCGCAAGGTGGGATGCTGCCGTGCCGCCGCACCCAGCGCCGGGACGGTCGCGTCCAGGGACAGCTCGTCGGCATGGCCCGCGTATACGCCTCCGAGCAGCGGTTCGACTAGGCGTTGCACGACGGCCCGTCCCATGCGTGATGCGACCAGCCGGCCGATGGAGACGTCGGCCTCGATGGGCATCCCGGGGACGGCGGCGTCGTCGGTACCGGCCACGGTGGCCACCTCGGCGCCGGTCAGCAGGCCGGAGAGGGCCACCGGATCGGCGGGAACCCCCATGACGGTGCTCGCCGGCATCGGATGAATCGACCCGCGGCTCCAGATTCCGGCGCCAACCGGTGCGGGATGGACGAGATCGTCGCCGAGACCGACATCACGGGCGAGGTCCACGGCTTCGGGCCGGCGTGCCAGGACGGACTCGGCGCCCTCGTCGACCGGCAGGCCGGCGACGTCGGACACCCGCAGGTGCCCACCCAGCATGCGGCGCTGTTCGAAGAGCGTGATCTCGGCCTGATCGCCCTCCCAGGCTTGATCAGCATGCCCGTCCTGACCGGCATGCCCGGCGAGTTCACGCCGCAGCGACCACGCCGCCGCGAGACCGCTGATCCCGCCGCCGATCACCGCCACCCGCGGCGCCCGCGTCATCGGCTTCACCCTCCCGTAGCCCGATCGTAATCATGCCGCCTGCAACCATCGGCTCGGCCCTTCCGTCCGAACAGACAGAAAGCGGACGGGCCCGAACCGCATACCGATCCATGGCAGATATCCACCGCGTTTTCGCGACATATCTGCCGCAACGTTCCGCTGAATCGTGGAGGAGACCGTGCACCGACGGATGGTAATAGGATACGCGGCGATCGCAGCGGTGCTGGCCCTGGCCGCATGTGGTGGCGCTGACGATGCGACCAAGGACGAGCAGGCCGCGGGGGACGCCAATATCGAGGAGGGCGCCGCGCCGGAGCGCGCGGACGCCGGCGACATGGACGCCCCCGGCGGTGACGGCGCCGCCTCGGAGGACGCCGGCGGCGTCATCGATCAGGTGCAAGAGCAGGCGCTGGGCCGCGACATCATCTACACGGTCGAGCTGCGGGTCGTCACGGAGGATCTCGACGAGGCGACGGAGCGGGCGACATCCATCACGCAGGGTGCGGGGGGCTTCGTGGCCAACGAGCGAGCCACGGAAGAGCGTGCGACGCTCACGCTGCGCATCCCGTCGGACGAGCACGCCGACGCGGTCTCCGAGCTGGAGGATCTCGGCGACGTCGCTGACCGTAGCCGCACCGCGGAGGATGTCACGCACGAGGTCGTCGATGTCGAGTCGCGGATCGAGTCGCAACGCGCGAGTATCGCGCGGATCCAGGAGCTCCTGCAGGAGGCCGAAGACGTCAGTGACATCGTCTCCATCGAGAGCGAGCTCGCCCGGCGCGAGGCCGATCTCGACGCGCTGCTGTCCCGGCAGGAGCACCTGGAAGATCAGACCTCCCTGGCGACCGTCACGGTGACGTTCGAGCTGGACGAGGAAGGCGACACGGAGGAGGCCGGCACACCGGGCTTCCTGTCCGGCCTCGGCGCCGGGTGGGACGCGTTCGTCGGCGTGCTCGTCGTGGCGACGGCGGTGCTCGGCGCCATCCTCCCGTTCCTGATCATCGCGGGGCCGCTCGCCGTCGCGCTGTGGTACTGGTTCCGGCGCCGGCGCGTGCGCTCCGAGCCCCAGCCCGAGCCGTCCCCGTCCACCTGACCGCCCACCTCCGCCCCCCTCGTCCCGCTGATCATGAACAGTAAGCGACCTATGTGGTCGCTTCCTGTTCATGATCAGCGGGTACTGAGGGTGTGGATGTGCTCCACCACCGCGGCGAGCACATCGGGATCCGTCGACGGCAAGACGCCGTGTCCGAGATTGAAGACGTGGCCCGGCGCGGCGCGCCCCTCGGTGACGATCCGCTCGATCTCGGCCTCGATCACCGGCCAGTCCGCCAGCAGCAGCGCGGGATCGAGGTTTCCTTGCAGCACCGTGCCCGGGACCCGGCGCGCCGCCTCGTCCAGCGCGAGCCGCCAGTCCACGCCGACGACGTCGGCGCCAGCACCTGCCATGAGGTCAAGGAACTCCGACGTGCCGACGCCGAAGTGGATACGGGGCACGTCGCGGACGCTCTGCAGCACCGTGGTGCTGTGCGGGAGAACGAACCGTTCGTAGTCGGCACGTGACAGCGCTCCGGCCCACGAGTCGAACAGCTGCACCACGCTGGCGCCTGCGGCGACCTGGACTTGCAGGTAGGTGGCCGACATCTGGGCCACGCGGGCGAGCAGGTCGTGCCAGAGATCCGGCTGGCTGTGCATCAGGGCCTTGGTTCGCTCGTGGTGCCGCGACGGCCCGCCCTCGACGAGGTACGACGCCAGGGTGAACGGCGCTCCGGCGAACCCGATCAGCGGCGTCTCCCCGAGCTCGCCCAGCAGGCCCCGAACAGCCTCCGTGGCGAAGCTCACGTCGTCGGGCTCCAGCGGTCGCAGGCGCTCAAGGTCGGCTGGCCGGCGGATCGGTTCGGCGACGACGGGCCCGACGCCCGGTTCGATCTCGATGTCCAGTCCGATCGCCTTCAACGGCACGACGATGTCGGAGAAGAAGATCGCGCCGTCCACGCCGTAACGCCGTACCGGCTGCATCGTGATCTCGACGACCATGTCCGGGCGCTGGCACGATTCGAGCATCGACATGCCCTCGCGTACCTGGCGATATTCGGGTAGCGACCGGCCCGCCTGGCGCATGAACCACACCGGTGGCCGCCCGGACCGGATCCCCCGGCAGGTACGGACCAGTAGGCTGTTTTTCACAGGTCAATCGTTTCATGTTGGGCGTGCCTCGCTGACACTGGGCGTTATCCGACTTAACCTGCGAGATGTGGCGAGGAGCAGCGAGCACCTCCAGCCGGAGGCTCCGGCCGCCTTCGTGCGGGCGGTCGAGACATTGTGTTCTGCCCAATTCCGGCCCGAGGTCCATGTCGACGAGCTGTCGCCTCCCAAGCGGCTGGCGACGTACACGTTCGCCCTCAGCGCCGACGTGTTCCCCGACACCCATCCCGAGGACGATGCCACCGCGGCGGCGACGGGCCGGCTCGTATTGCTGCACGAGCCCGGTGGTCACGAGACCTGGCACGGGGAGTTCCGTCTGGTGACGTACATCCAGGCCAGCCTCGAACCAGACATCGGCGCGGACCCCATGCTCCTCCCGGTGGCGTGGAGCTGGCTGACTGACGCGCTCGACGGCCGTTCCGCGCCGTATACGGCCGCCAGCGGCACCGTCACGCGTGCCGCGTCCGAAGGTTTCGGCGGCATGGCCAGCCAACCTGCCACCGCCGACGTCGAGATCCGTGCCTCGTGGACCCCGCTTGAGCCCGACCTCGAAACGCACGCGCTCGCCTGGGCGGACGCCTTGAGCACGGCCGCCGGGCTGGTGCCCCTGCCCAGCGGCGTCGTCGCCATCCCCAACCGCAAACCACGGCAGCAACGCAGGTGACCTCTGAACCAGCCGTCCCGCTGACCGAGCCGCGTGACGGGTTACCCGATGTCGTTGCCGACGAGCGCGCGCTGCGTTCCGCAGTCACATCCGTCGCCGGCGGTCACGGTCCCGTGGCCATCGATGCCGAGCGAGCGTCGGGCTATCGCTACGGACAGCGCGCCTATCTCGTACAGCTACGCCGGGCGAAAGCCGGGACCTTCCTGTTCGACCCCCTGGGCGTGCCGGATCTCTCGACCCTGGGCACCGTGGTTGGCGACGCCGAATGGGTCTTGCACGCGGCACATCAGGATCTGCCGTGCCTGGCGGATATCGGCATGCGCCCGGCCACGCTGTTCGACACCGAGCTGGCCGCTCGGCTGCTGGGGTTGCCCCGCGTCGGCCTGGCCCCGCTCGTCGAAAGCGTGCTCGGGTTCCACCTGGAAAAGGGACATTCCGCCGTCGACTGGTCCACCCGGCCGCTGCCGCCGGACTGGTTGCGCTATGCGGCCCTCGACGTCGAACTCCTGTTGGAGTTGCGCGACGCGCTGGAGCGTGACCTGCGCGACGCCGGCAAGCTGGAGTGGGCCCACGAGGAGTTCGCGGCGATCGTGGCGGCTCCTCCCCCGCCTCCGCGCAGCGACCCCTGGCGGCGCACCTCCGGGGTGCACCGGGTGCGTGACCGCCGTGGCCTCGCGATGGTCCGCGAGCTCTGGTACGCCCGCGACGCTCTCGCTCGCAAGCGTAACCTGTCGCCCGGGCGCGTCCTGCCCGACACCGCGATCGTCGAGGCCGCCATCGCGCAGCCGGCAAGCCTCGAGGAGCTGACCGCCATATCGGTCTTCCGTGGGCGGGCACAACGCCGCGAGGCGACCCGATGGTTCGCGGCGATCACGCGCGCCCGCGCGCTGAGCGAGGACGACCTTCCCTCGCAGACCGCACGCTACGACGGTCCACCCCCGGCGCGCACCTGGTCCTCGCGGGAACCCGAAGCCGCCGCCCGGTTGGCGTCCGTGCGTGCCGTCGTCGCCGAAATCGCCGAGGCGCACACGTTGCCCGTGGAGAACCTGCTGGCGCCGGACGTGCTGCGCCGGGTCACGTGGGATCCGCCGGATCAGATCACCGAGGCTGCCGTGGCCGCGGCCTTCCGGGCCCGGGGTGCGCGCGAGTGGCAGATCAGGCTGACTGCCGGCCCGGTCGCGGACGCGCTCGCGACTGCATGATCGTTCAGTGGTAGTGGCCAGCGGACTTGGCGAAGCGTTCGCGCGCGACGGTCCAGGCGTAGCGGTCGAATCGGCCGTCCTCGCGGATCGCGTCGACGGCGTCGTAGGCCATGAGCAGTGCCTGGTGGACGTTGTCGAACACGAACAGGCCCTGCCGGCCCAGGGTGACGATCCGGCGGATCATCCGTGCCCACGCATCCACCTCGGTGAGATCGTCTTCGTATCCCAGCCGGTAGATCGGATAGACCTGGCCGAGCCGGCGGGTTTCCACGTGCGCGCGCTCCACGCCGGGCAGCCCGGTCATGCCGAGGGTCTCGTCGACGAGGTCGGCCAGCGACTCGTCGTCCAGCCCCCACACCTCGTCGGTCATGGAACACGGGATTTCCGCGCACAGCACCGAGCGATCGCTGGGATCGTCCGGGTTGTCGCGGTAATTCATCGGCTCGGAAATACGCAGGACGGGTGTGCGCTGGTCGGGGATGTCGTGGGAATCGTACGGGCTCCAGCGGCCCCCCTTGTGCACGATGTACACGAGCAGCATGGCCCGGTAGCGCAACCGGGCGGCCGACTCGATGGAGGTCAGCGAGGGGGCCGGGCGTGAGATGCGGGCCAGCAGCGGCAACGGCAGCGTGGAGAAGACCAGCCCGCCCCGCACGACGTCGCCGTCTTGCGTGGCGACCTCCACCTCGTCCTCGTACACGCGCACCCGGTCGACCTCGGCTTCGAGCTTGATGTCCACGCCGGCCTCGGCGCCCGCGTCGGCGAGCGTCTCGACCAGCCGGCCGAAGCCGTGGCGAGGATAGTAGTACCCCCCGGCGATTTCCTGGGTCTTGCGGCGGATGCGGCCGACGGCCCGCCCCGCCACCTTCCACGCGCTCAGCCGGGACGCCTGCCGGTATGCCTGCACGGCACTGATGCAGTCTCCCGGGATGCCCCACTGCTTCTCGGCGAGAGGCCCGTACACCGTCTCGTACAGCGCCGGGCCGACCCGGCTGCGCACCACGCTGGCATAGCTCTCGTTGCCGCCGCGCCGGAACGACGTCGTGGCCGAGTCCCGCGCGATCCGCGCAAGCAAGGAGCGCGGCAGCCGGCGGGTCACCTCGTCGGCCCGCAACGGTACGGACAGCCAGTTGTCCAGCACCCGGATCCGGCTCGACCGCTGCCGCAGCTGAAGATCATCACCCATCAGCTCACGCAGATCGGCGAGCAGGTAGCCGGGAGTTGCCCGGTCGAGGCGGTGCGAACCCTGATCCACCCGGATGCCCGCGACGTCGACCGAGGCCGCCATGCCCCCCACGTGGTCTGCCCGTTCCAGCAGGGCCACCGAGAAACCACGCAGGGCAGCGCGCCATGCGGCAGCCAGACCGGCCGGTCCGGCACCGATGACGATGAGATCATAAGAAGTGCTCATGGAGGGTGCCAGCCTATCTCCCCCCAGAGTGATCATCTACCCGGACACGCCTTTAAGGTAGTCGCCGTGACCGGTGAAGACGGACGCCTCGTTGCCGAGATCCGCGCCGCCTTGCGCGCGATGGCCGATCCGGCCAAGGCCGCGCCCATGCGGGCCTACATGAAATCGGATATCCCGTTCCTCGGTGCCCAGAAGCCGGACCGGGTCCGTGCGCTGCGCCCGGTGTTCCGCGACCACGTCCTTTCCGACCGGGAATGCTGGGAGGCCACCGTGCGGGCGCTCTGGGACGGCGCGCAGTTCCGGGAAGAACGGTATGCCGCGAGCGATCTCGCTCAGGCCCGCCCATATCAGGCGTGGTCCAGCGAGCTGAGTTCGCTGCCCCTCTACGATCACATGATCGTGACCGGGGCGTGGTGGGATCACGTCGACGATGTCGCGATCCGGCTGGTCGGCCGCGTCCTGCGTGCCCATCCGGAAAGGACCGCGCCCACCATCCGGGCCTGGGCCAGGGATCCGGACCGCTGGCGCCGGCGTACGGCGGTGATTTGTCAGGTGGGCTCGGGCGAGGACACGGACGTGGAGCTACTGCGCGAATGTGTGCTGGCTAACACCGGCGATCCCGATTTCTTCCTCCGCAAGGGCATCGGGTGGGCACTGCGCCAGCATGCCCGGGTGGATCCGGAGTGGGTGCGCACGTTCGTCGGCATCCACGGAGATCGGCTGTCGCCCCTGTCCCGGCGCGAAGCATTGAAACACGTCGCGCACGCGTGAGCAGTTGTGGCACTTGTTACTGGCGAGTAGCATCGTCGTCAACGGCCCCATTCGACACCAGCCAGGAGGGTCTCCCGTGCCGCACACCGCACGCCACGTCCGTGACGTCGCCTTCGTCGACGGTGTCCGTACACCGTTCGGCAAGGCCGGAAGCATGTATGCCGAAACCCGTGCCGACGACCTCGTGGTCAACTGCATCCGGGACCTGCTGCGCCGCAACCCGCAGCTGCCACCCGAGCGTGTCGACGACGTCGCCATCGCCGCCACCACCCAGACCGGCGATCAGGGCCTCACCATCGGCCGTAGCGCGGCGCTGCTGGCCGGGCTCCCCCGCAGCGTGCCGGGCTACGCCATCGACCGCATGTGCGCCGGGGCAATGACGGCAGTCACCACCACCGCCAGCGGCATCGCCTTCGGCGCCTACGACGCGGTGATCGCCGGCGGCGTCGAGCACATGGGCCGCCACCCCATGGGCGAGGGCATCGATCCCAATCCCCGGTTCCTCTCCGAACAGCTGGTCGACCCGTCGGCGCTGGTCATGGGCAACACGGCGGAGAACATCCACGACCGCTACCCGCACCTGACCAAGGAGCGCGCGGACGCCTTCGCGGCCGCCAGCCAGGCGAAGCTGGCCAAAGCGTACGCGGACGGCAAGATCCAGGCCGACCTCGTGCCGGTCGCCACCCGCAGCACCGAGGAGGGCTGGGGCCTGGCCACCAAGGACGAGCCGCCGCGACCGGGCACCACGGTGGAAGCGCTCGCCGAGCTGCGCACGCCGTTTCGCGCGCACGGGCGGATCACCGCGGGCAACTCCGCCGGGCTGAACGACGGCGCCACGGCGTCGTTGCTCACGGACACCGGCACCGCCACCGACCTGGGCCTGTCCCCCAAGATGCTGCTCGTCGCCTACGCCTTCACCGGTGTCGAGCCCGAGGTCATGGGGATCGGCCCGGTGCCGGCCACCGAGCGGGCGCTGCGCCAGGCCGGGCTGTCCATGGACGACATCGGCCTCATCGAGATCAACGAGGCGTTCGCCGTCCAGGTCCTTGCCTACCTCGAGCACTTCGGCCTCGCCGACGACGATCCCCGGGTCAACCCGTACGGGGGTGCCATCGCGCTCGGGCACCCGCTGGCCTCCTCCGGGGTGCGCCTCATGACCCAGCTCGCCCGCCAGTTCGAGGAACGGCCGGACGTGCGTTACGGCATCACCACCCTGTGCGTCGGCCTCGGCATGGGCGGGACCGTCGTCTGGGAGAACCCGCATCACGCCAGCGTCGCGAAGGAGAATGCAGCCCGATGACCACGTCCGACATCTCGCACCCCGAAGAAGTCGTCACCCACGCGTACCTGCGTTTCGTCGAGCTGCCGGCCGATGCTGGTACGGCGGCGCTCATCACGCTCGACAACGGCCACGATCACACCAAGCCGAACACGCTGGGCCCGGCCGGCCTGCGCAGCCTGGAACGGGCCATCGATGCCGCGTATGCCCAGCCGGGAATCGTTGCGGTGGCCGTCACCGGCAAGCCCTTCGTGCTCGCTGCCGGCGCGGATCTCAAGGCCATGGGCATGCTCACCGATCGGGAGCAGGCGCTGGAGGTCGCCCGGCTGGGCCACCGCGTGCTCGGCAAGCTCGGCGACGGCCCGGTGCCCACGTTCGGATTGATCAACGGAGCGGCGCTCGGCGGCGGCCTGGAGATCGCCCTGAACTGCACGTACCGCACGGTGAGCAAGGCCGCGTCGAGCGTCGCGCTGCCCGAGGTGTTCCTCGGGCTCGTTCCCGGCTGGGGCGGCGCGTGGTTGCTGCCCAACATCGCCGGGCCGGACACCGCCGTGAAGGTCATCGTCGAGAACGCGTTGAACCAGAACCGGATGCTCGCCGGTGCGCAGGTCGCCGAGCTCGGAATCGCCGACGTCGCGCTGGATGCGGCGGACTTCATCGAACAGTCGCTTACGTGGGCCGCACGCGTGCTGCGGGGAGATGTCACCGTCGAGCGCCAGCAGCCCAACCGCGACGAGGACGCGTGGGAGCAAGCCGTCGCCCGCGGCCGGGCGTTCGCGGACAGCAAGGTGCACGGCGCCGCGCCCGCCCCTTACACGGCCCTGGAGCTGATCTCCGCCGCGCGCACGACGAGCCGGGACGAGGGCTTCGCCGCCGAGGACGAGGCCCTGGCCGATCTCATCATGACCGAAGAGCTGCGTGCCGGGCTCTACGCGTTCGACCTCACCCAGCGCCGCGCCAAGCGCCCGGCCGGCGCGCCGGACAAGGAGCTGGCGCGGCCGATCACCAAGGTCGGGGTGGTTGGAGCTGGCCTCATGGCGAGCCAGCTCGCCCTGCTGTTCGCGCGGCGGCTCGAGGTTCCCGTGATCATGACCGATCTCGACGACGAACGGGTCTCGCGCGGCGTCGGCTACGTGCACGGCGAGCTCGACACGATGCTCGGCAAGGGTCGCATCTCCCCCGACCAGGCCAACCGGTACAAGGCCCTGGTCAGCGGCTCCACCGACAACTCCGTGTTCGCGGACGCCGATTTCGTCATCGAGGCGGTCTTCGAGGAGATGGGCGTCAAGCAGCAGGTCTTCACCGAACTCGAGTCGATCGTGTCCGAGGAGTGCATCCTCGCCACCAACACGTCGTCGCTGTCGGTGAGCGAGATGGCCTCGGTGCTGAAGGCCCCCGGCCGGCTCGTCGGGTTCCACTTCTTCAACCCGGTAGCGGTGCTGCCCCTGCTGGAGATCGTGCGGGCGGAGCACACCGACGACGCCGCGCTGGCCACCGCGTTCGCGACGGCCAAGACGCTGAAGAAGTCGCCCGTCCTGGTCAAGGATGCTCCCGCCTTCGTCGTCAACCGCATCCTGCTGCGCGTGATGGCCGAGGTGCTGCGCGCCGTCGACGACGGCACGCCGCTCCAGGTGGCCGACAATGCGCTGCTGAAGCTCGGCCTGCCGATGTCACCGTTCGTGCTGCTCCAGCTGGTCGGACCCGCCGTCGGCCTGCACGTGCTGGAGTCCTTGCACGCGGCCTTCCCCGAGCGCTACCCGGTCTCGCCGAACCTGCGCCGGCTGGTCGAGGCCGGCAAGCCGGGCGTGTGGTCGTGGGACGAGCACGGCAAGCCCTATCTGGAGGACGACACCGCCGCGCTGATCGAGCAGGGAGACCAGGAGCTGACCGCCGAGCAGGTGCGCGAACGGGTGCTCGACGCGGTGGCGCAGGAGATCCGGCTGATGCTCGACGACGGTGTGGTCGCGGAGCCGCAAGACATCGACCTGTGCATGATCCTCGGGGCCGGCTGGCCGTTCCACCTCGGTGGCGTGACACCGTACCTGGACCGCAGCGGCGTGGCCGAGAAGGTCACCGGTCGCCGGTTCTTGCCGGCCGGTGTGGCCAGCTTGCCGGCGTCGTGATGCCGGCGGGGAGGTCGCGCACGTCCATCGGCGCGACGTGCGCGGCCTCGAACCCGAGCAGCGTGCGGGCGCGGGTCAGATCCACCGGTGCGCTGCGACCAGCAAGGCCGTCGCGTAGCGGCACGTCCGGATAGTAGGCGTCGAGCAGGTCGCGCGTGCGGTACGGTACCGACGTCACCGGCGCGGCCACGAACGCGACGTGCGCGCCGGGCTCGGCCGGTGTCAGGGCCAGCGCCAGCGCGCGGGCGGCATCGCGTTCTTCCAGGTAGAGCCACAGGTCGCTGGCACCCGTGCCGGGTTCGCTGGCCAGCTGGTCGAATGCCGGGGGCAGCCGCGCGTCGAGGGAATCCTGCTCGCCGAACCCTCCGACCATCGGAAAGCGCAGCGCCACCACGTCCATCCCGTGCCGGCGGTGCATGGCCGCGGCCGTGGCCTCGTCCACGTGCTTGGACAGCGAGTACGCATCCGCCGCGTGCGTCGGCAGCGCCTCGTCCAGCGGCAGGTACTCCGGGTGCACCACGTGCGGGCCATACCGGTAGCCCAGCGCGTTGATGCTGCTCGCGATGGTGGCCCGCCGGATGCCGCGCTCGCCGGCGGCGTCGAGAACGGTGAACGTCGCCTGGGTATTGACGCCGAACACCTCGTCTGCCATGCCCGAATCCGGTGTCGCGAGCGCCGCCAGGTGCACGACGGCGTCGACGTCTTCCAGGGCCTTGTCCAGCACCTGCCGGTCACGGACGTCTCCCATCACGAGCCGGTCCACGTCGACGTCGCCGGGGTCGTCGAGCACCAGGCCGGTGGTGGTCACACCCGACGACCGGAAGTGCCGCACGGCAGCCCGGCCGATCATGCCCGCCGCCCCGGTGATCAGTACGTGCTCGGTCATGGTGCTCCTGGTGATCGCGTCACGAACGCCGCCGGTTTTCCGGCCTGAGCGCCTCTTCCGGGATCTGCACGTCCACGTCGGGAACCTCGGCACCGGGCATGATGACTTCGGCGCTCTCTTCCTCCTCGGCGAGCCGCTCGCGCTCCTCTCGCAGCCGCTCCTGCTCCTGCATCTTGCGCCGCCACGCGATCACGGCCGCGGTGATCGCACCGGCGACCGGAATGGCCAGGAACAAGCCGACAAGACCGAATGCGAATCCGGCGCCGGTGGTCAGCACCAGGGTCAGCAACGGGTGGAACCGCACGGCGCGGGCCATCAGCAGGGGCGCGAGCAGGTTGCCCTCGATCTGCTGCGCGACCAGCACGATGATCAGTGCCCAGATCGCCGCCGTCAGCCCGCCGGAGAAGAACGCGACCAGGACCGCGAAGGCACCGGCCAGCGTGGCGCCAACGAGCGGGACGTAGCCCATGATGAAGGTCAGCGCGCCGATGGGGATGGCCAGCGGAACGCCGAGGATCACCAGCCCGAGGCCGATGATGAACCCGTCGACCAGCCCGGTCACGGTGGAGGCGTAGAACCAGTTGCCGGTGGTCCTCATCGACGCCTTGAATGCGGCGTGCATCGGAGCCCGGTAGGTGGGGCGCATCGCCCGGACGAACTGATCCCAGAGCTTGTCGCCGCTGGTCAGCGCGAAAATCGTGAAGAAGATCGCGATCAGCAGCACGGCGAAGAAGTTGCCGACCACGGTCAGGCCCGTCGCAGCGGCCTGGCCGACACCGCTGAGGACGTCACCCAGGTTCTGCTGGATGTCGTTGAGCATGTCCTGGATGTTCGCCGTGTCGACGCCGAACGGACCTTGTTCGACCCATTCGATGAGCTCCTCCACGGCGCCCGTCACCGAGCGGACCATGTCCTGCCACGAATCGATGACCTCGTAGACGACGAAGAAGATGATCCCGGAGAAGAACCCGAGGAAGAGCAAGACGGATATCAGGGCCGCGAAGACGCCGGGAACCTTGTGCTGGCGCAGCCACTTCGCCAGCGGCCACAGCAGCGCCACCATGGCAAAGCCCAGGACCACGGCCATGACGATCAGCTGCACCTGCAGCGCCAGGTAGACAGCGCCGGCGATCACCAACCCGATCCCGAGCAACCGCCAGGCAAACGCGCCCTCGCGTTGCAGCAGCTCGTGCTGGTGAGCGCGGCGGTTGCGCGGGCCCTCGGTGCCGGGTTCGTCGGGTGTGGACGTAGTCACCGGCTACACCGCCGCCGTCTGCGAATTCTCGGAGTCCAGCGCGGCCACCAGCCCGGTGACCTCGCGTGCCAGGCTCTGCCCGCTCAACCCGAGCTCGTCGAGAATCTCGCCGCGCTTGCCCTGGTCGATGAAGCGATGCGGGATCCCGAACGGATGGACCGGAACCGTCACGTCGTGGTCGCGCAGCGTCTGCGCCAGGCTCACGCCGACGCCGCCGGCACGTGAGTTGTCCTCGACGGTCACCACCGCACGATACCCACGAGCGAGATCCACGAGTGCGGTGTCGATGGGTTTCACCCAGCGGGGGTCCACCACCGTCACCCCGACCCCGTGCGCTTGCAGCCCGCGCGCGGCGTCCAGCGCCGCGCCGGCCATCGTCCCGACGGCCACCAGCAAGACGTCGTCACCGTCGCGAGCGAGGATGTCACAGGTGCCGATACGTTCCAGCGCGGCGATCTCCACCTCGGCGGACTCCTTGCCCGGGAACCGGACCACCGTCGGCGCGTCGTCGACGTCAAGTGCCTCGCCGAGCTGCTCGGTGAGCCGGGCGGCGTCACGCGGGGCCGCCAGGCGCAAGCCGGGAATCACCTGAAGCACCGACATGTCCCACATGCCGTGATGCGATGCCCCATCCGGACCGGTGATGCCCGCACGATCGAGGACGAACGTGACACCCGCACCGTGCAGCGCGCAGTCCATCAGCAGCTGATCGAAGGCACGGTTGAGGAACGTCGCGTAGACCGCCACCACGGGATGCAGGCCCATCATCGCCATCCCCGCGGCCGAGGTCGTCGCGTGCTGTTCGGCAATGCCGACGTCAAAGCAGCGCTCCGGGAAGTGCCGGGCGAAAGCTTCCAAGCCGGTGGGGAACAGCATCGCCGCCGTGATGGCGACAATGTCCGGCCGGGCATGCCCGGCATCCACCAGCGATTCCTTGAACACGTGCGTCAAGGTCCGCTTCGGGCTCGCCACCGGCTCGCCGGTGATCGGATCGAATGCCGACGGGCTGTGCATGTGATCGATCTCGTCGCGCAGCGCCGCGTCATAGCCGTTGCCCTTGCGCGTGATGCAGTGCACGATGACCGGGCCGCCGAACTTCTTGGCCTGGATCAACGCCTGCTCCACGGCACCGCGGTCGTGCCCGTCGACAGGGCCGATGTACTTCAGGCCCAGGTCTTCGAACATGCCCTGCGGAGCCAGCAGGTCCTTGAGCCCCTTCTTCAGCCCGTGCAGCGCGTCGTACGTCGGGGTGCCTACCACCGGCATCCGGTTCAACGTCCGCTTCACGAGGTCGAGGGCCTGCTCGTAGCGCGGGTCGGTGCGCAGTGCCGCGAGGTGCTCGGCCAGCCCGCCCACCGTCGGGGAGTACGAGCGGCCGTTGTCATTCACCACCATCACCAGGGAGCGCGCGTGCGATCCGGTCTGCGGACCGCCCGCGATGTTGTTCAGCGCCTCCCAGGCCATCCCGCCGGTCAGCGCGCCGTCTCCGACGACGGCGACGGCGGTGCGGTGGCGCTCGCCCCGGACGGCAAACGCCTTGGCCATGCCGTCCGCGTAGGACAGTGCCGTGGAAGCGTGCGAATTCTCCACCCAGTCATGGGGACTTTCGGCGCGGCTGGGATAGCCGGACATGCCGCCTCGCGACCGGATCGTGTCGAAACGGTCGATGCGACCGGTCAGCAGCTTGTGAACATAAGACTGGTGACCCGTGTCGAACACGATCGGGTCGCTGGGCGAATCGAACACCCGGTGCACCGCCAGCGTCAGCTCGACGACACCCAGATTCGGCCCGAGATGGCCGCTCGTCCGGGATACCGTCGTGACGATCACGTCGCGAATTTCCTGGGCGAGCGTGTCCAGCTCTTCCCCAGTCAACCCGCGCAGGTCTCGAGGTTCTCGCACGCGATCCAGTACGCCCAATGCGGCTCGCCTCCTACGTCGATCGGCCTCGCATCGAGTCTAGATGGCTTGGGCCACCCGGTTGTGCCACGGTAGGGCTGTGACGCTAAAGATCACTCCTACCCGACGCGGCGTCGGCGCACTCATCGCGCTGCTAGGCGCCATCGCGGTCGCGGCCAGCGCCTACCCGGCCTGGTACCGGGACGAAGGCCCGCGGGATTGGCCGCTGATGCAGCTGTTTCAGGCCAACCCCGCCGGCACGGTCACCGCCTACTGGGGCTCGGTCGCCGCACCACTGGCCGTCGTCGGCCTTCTCGGCATCCTCGGCGCGGCGCTGCGCTTCCGGTTCATCCTCGGACTCGGATGGCTGATCGGCACGGCGACGTTCATCCTCTGGTCCGCGATGCGCGCGATCGACGGCGAATGGCGACTCGGGGAGCTTCAACGCGGAGCCTGGATCGGCCTCGTCGGGCTGCTCGTCGTGCTCATCGGCCTGGTGGTGATGGGGCCCCGCCACGAAGAGGTCGAGGCCCCACTCTCCGTCTTCGACGACAAACCACCCGAGTAGCGGCGAGCGATACCCGGCGCTGCTCGCCCGCCAGCTCAGAGCAGGTTACGCAGCACGTACGGCATGATCCCGCCATGCCGGTAATAATCCGCCTCGCCCGGGGTGTCGATCCGCACCACGGCGTCGAATTCGACGTCGCCGGCCCGCACGCGCACCGTCGACGGGATCTCGCCGGAGTTCAGCACCTCCACGCCGGTGATCTCGAAGGTCTCCTCGCCGGTCAGGCCCAGCGACTCGATGCTCTCCCCTTCCGGGAACTGCAGCGGGAGCACGCCCATGCCGATCAGGTTGGACCGGTGGATGCGTTCGAACGACTCCGCGATCACCGCCCGCACGCCGAGCAGCGCCGTGCCCTTGGCAGCCCAGTCCCGCGACGAACCCGAGCCGTACTCCTTGCCGGCGATCACGACGAGCGGGATGCCCTGCTCGGCGTACGCCACCGAGGCGTCGTAAATCGTGGTTACCGGGCCGTCGGGCTTGGTGAAGTCGCGTGTGAAGCCGCCCTCCGTTCCCGGCGCGAGCAGGTTGCGCAGCCGGATGTTGGCGAACGTGCCCCGGATCATCACCTCGTGATTGCCTCGCCGGGATCCGTACGAGTTGAAGTCGCGGCGCGCCACCCCGCGCGCCTTCAAGTACTCCCCCGCAGGCGAATCGGCCTTGATGGCACCCGCCGGGCTGATGTGGTCGGTGGTCACCGAGTCACCCAGCTTCGCCAGCACCCGCGCACCCGAGATATCCGTCACCGGCGCGGGTTCGGCCTGAATGCCCTCGAAGTACGGCGGCTTGCGCACATACGTGGAGTCCGGGTCCCACTCGAACAAGTTGCCCGTCGGCGTGGGCAGCTCCTGCCACGTCTCGTCGCCGGCGAAGACGTCGGCGTAATCGCGGGTGAACATCTCGCTGGCGATCGCGGAGTCCACCACTTCCTCGATCTCGGACATCGTGGGCCACAGGTCACTGAGGTACACCGGCTTACCTTCGGTGTCCGTGCCCAGCGGCTCGGTGGTGAGGTCGAGATCCATCGTGCCCGCCAGCGCGTAGGCGACCACCAACGGCGGTGAGGCCAGGTAATTCATCTTCACGTCCGGGTTGATCCGGCCCTCGAAGTTACGGTTGCCGGACAGCACCGACACGACGGCAAGGTCGTTCTCGTTGACCGCCGAGGAGATCGCCTCGTGCAACGGGCCGGAATTGCCGATGCACGTGGTGCAGCCATAGCCGACGAGGTGGAAGCCGAGCTTCTCCAGGTACGGCGTGAGGCCGGCACGATCGTAGTAATCCATGACCACCTTCGAGCCGGGCGCGAGCGTCGTCTTCACCCATGGCTTGCGTGTCAAGCCACGTTCGACGGCCTTCTTCGCCACCAGCGCGGCACCCACCATGACCGACGGGTTCGACGTGTTGGTGCAGCTGGTAATGGCCGCGATCACGACCGAGCCGTGGTCGACCTCCGTTTCGGTGCCGTCGTCAAGCGTCACGCGCACCGGATTGCTCGGCCGCGCCGGACCGGTGTTCTCGGACGCGCGCGGGGCGCCTCCATGGCCGTTGCCGTTGTACGGAGCTGGAGGATCGCTGGCGGGGAACGACTCGTCCGATGCCTCGTCCACGTTCGACGCATATGTGGTGGAGGTGGACTCGGCGGGCACGTACTCGGGAATGGCGTTCCGGAACGCGGACTTGGCGTCGCTGAGCGACACGCGATCCTGGGGACGCTTCGGGCCGGCGATCGACGGCACGACGGTACCGAGGTCGAGCTCGAGATGCTCGGAGTAGTCGGGCACTCCGTCGGGATCGTGCCACAGGCCCTGCTCCTTGGCGTACGCCTCGACGAGGGCCACCTCGTCCTCGGAGCGTCCGGTCAGCCGCATGTACCGGACGGTTTCCTCGTCGATCGGGAAGATCGCGATGGTCGAACCGTACTCCGGGCTCATGTTGCCGATGGTGGCGCGGTTGGCGAGGGGCACCTGGGCCACGCCGGGTCCGTAGAACTCCACGAACTTGCCGACCACCCCGTGCTTGCGCAGCTTCTCGGTGATCGTCAGGACGAGATCGGTGGCCGTCGCGCCCTCGGGAAGCTCGCCGGAGAGTTTGAACCCCACCACCCGCGGGATGAGCATGCTCACCGGCTGCCCAAGCATCGCAGCCTCGGCTTCGATACCACCGACACCCCAGCCGACCACGCCGAGACCGTTGACCATCGGCGTGTGGCTGTCGGTGCCGACGCACGTGTCCGGGTAGGCCATGCCGTCGCGCGTCATGACCACGCGGGCGAGGTGCTCGATGTTGACCTGGTGCACGATGCCGGTGCCCGGGGGAACCACCTTGAAATTGTCGAAGGCGGTCTGGCCCCAGCGCAGGAACTGGTAGCGCTCCTTGTTGCGCTGGTACTCCAGATCGACGTTGCGCTGGAAGGAGTCCGGAGCGCCGAACACGTCGGCCACCACCGAGTGGTCGATGACCAGCTCCGCCGGGGCCAGGGGGTTGATCCGGTTCGCGTCGCCGCCCAGCACGTTCATCGCTTCCCGCATGGCGGCGAGATCGACGACGCATGGCACGCCCGTGAAGTCCTGCATCACCACGCGTGCCGGACTGAACTGGATCTCGGTGCTCGGTTCCGCGCTCGGGTCCCAGTCGACCACGGCCTGCACGTGCTCCGCGGTGATGTTGGTCCCGTCCTCGGTGCGCAGCAGGTTCTCGAGGAGGATCTTCAAACTGTACGGAAGGCGATCGATGTCACCCGCCGCGGCCAGGCGATAGATCTCGTAGGAGTTCGCGCCGACCTCCAGGGTGCCTTTCGCGCCGAAACTGTCCTTGCTGGCCACGTCCAATCCCAACCTTTCCGCGTCACAGTGCTCTCGCCATCCTCGCGCAGCGCGTGGTGCCGCTGGCCATTCAGGGTTGGCTTACCCAGTAGCGCACCACTTCATCCAATTTATCTTGAACTCAAGATACATCATGCCGGGGCGGCGCCGCCAGCCAACTCGGAGGTTCCATACGGCGCCACCCCCGGGCTCCGCGCCACCCCGGGCTCCGCGCTGCCCACTTGTTGGGCCTGCGGAACGTCCAGGGCCGGATTTGGACCGCTGGGCGTTCCGCAGACCCAACAAGATGCGGCGAGCCAGCCGAGGAAGCCGTCGTTATCCACAATTTGCGTCTGTCTACTTCTTCTAACATTCACTTTCCTCCATTCTCGTTGGTCATGGGATCTCGACGCTGCACCATTCCGACCGCCATCCAGCAGATCCTCGCCTGGGATCACATCGTCACCGTCGCCGACGCGCAGGCGCACGGAGTGAGCCGGGCACGGCTCTCCCGGTTGGCCCGCACCGGCGTGCTACGACGGCTCGCGCCCGGCGTGTACGTGCAGGCGAGCACCTACAGCGAGACAGCCCCATGGCCGGCCTTCGCTCTACGCACGCGTGCCCTCGTTGCCGCATGCGGGCCAGCCGCGTACGCCGCGGGCTGGTCAGCGGTCGCCGTCCAGGGACTGCCCGTTCTCGGTCCGCCACCTGCCCGGCCGCTGATCGTGATACCCGACGACGCGGGCGTGAGCTACGACTCCCCCTACGGCCGCATTCGTGCCGTCGCCCTCCCCGCGCAACACCGTGACCTGGTCAGCGGCTGCCGCGTCACCTCTGCGGCTCGCACGGTCGTGGACGTCGCCCGCACCGCCGGCCGGGAGGACGCACTGGTGGTCGCGGACGCCGCGCTTCGGACGCTGACCACCACGGACCGCCTGGTGCACGCGTTGCAGCATGCCACGCACTGGCCGGGCGTGCGAGCAGCCACCTGGGTCGTCGAGCACGCCGATGGGTACGCCGAGAGCCCGCTCGAAACGCTCGGCCGGCTCACCTTCATCGAGAACGGGTTGCCCGTTCCGATTTCGAACCCCTGGGTCACTGCCGGGCGACGCCAGTACCGGCCCGATCACTTGATCCCTGTGCGCTGGCTCGCCTTCGAGGGGGACGGTGCGTTCAAGTACGACGGGCGGCTCGATGCGGGCCGTGTGATCAAGAAGCAGTACGAACGGGAATGGTTGCTCCGCGAGATCGGGTTGCAGGTCGTGCGATACGAATGGGAGCTCGCACGCTTCAACCGGCCCCGCCTGGCGGCGCGCTTCCGGGCCGCGATCGCCTCGACTACTGTGCAAGATCGCCCCTGTCGTTGGAGCCGGACATGATCACGGCGCCGAATCCCCACACAGCACCTAGGGCATGTCTGACAAATATGGAGCGCTCGTCCTGCGAGACTGATCAGATGTCGAGGTTCC
>NZ_QMIG01000046.1 GCF_003287285.1 Phytoactinopolyspora halophila | reverse complement strand
AACGCCCACCTCCACCACTAAGCATGAACGTTGCAAGCACCGCTTGAGCCCGCCATGTGGTCGACTACTGTTCATGATCAGCGGTGGGTGGGTCGGCATCGGCGAGCCTGCTGGCGATCTCCGCCGCGGTCCGCGCCTCGAAGTCGTAGTAGGCCAGGCCCCACTCGGCCACCTCGGCGGGGAAGCGGTACTGGGCGTCGGCACCGAGATTGTCCCGCACCTGCTGCAGCGCGGCGCGGCGCTCGTCGAGCTGGCGGAGATAGCCGTCGAGCATCTGCCGGGTGACATCCACATCGACCAGATGCCCGAGCAGCAGGCGTAGCGCGGCCGGGTGTTTGAGCACCGGGAACTCGATCGGTGTTTCGGTGAGCCAGCGGCGCAGCTCGGTGAGGCCCGCGGTGCTGATCTTGTAACGGCGGGCCGGACGGCGCCCGGCGCGAGAATCCTCGCGGGACTCGACGAGCCCGAGCCGATCCAGCCGAGTGAGTTCCGTGTAGACCTGACTCATGGCAGGCGCCACCCAGTAGAAACCCAGCGTCGAGTCGGCCCACTGTTTCAGCTCGTACCCGGTCAGCTCGGGCCCGAACGAGAGCAGGCCGAGCAAGGCGTAGCTCGTGGGTGGGAGGTCTTGGAATTCGGACGATTCGCGCGGCACCGTTTCCTCTCCGACGGAGTCGACCTGTACGTCTTCGTACCGAGATCGGGCGGTCTCATATTCCTATCAGGAACATGAGTGGGTGCCGAACCGGCCGGCCGAACACGATCCTTCAGCGGCGCGTCCGGTGCGCCGTCAGCCGTCGGCGCCTACGCATTCGGTGGTGCCGGTGAGGGTGAAGTCGGCTGTGATGGTCTCGTCGTCGGCCTGGTTGGCGGCGAGTTCGAAGTCGACGCGGAATTCCAGCTCGATCTCCTCGTCGGTAGCGGTGCGCACGTACACGGCTGTCCGGGGCTTGGCGCCTTGGCCCATGTCTGATCGCTCGGCCGAATACCCGAGCGGGTTCAAGACGGATGAGAGGAAGTCCAATGCGCCGTTGAAAGAGTCGTTGACGTGGTCGTCGTTTGTGGGGTCTCCGGGCCAGGCGAATGAGAATTCGTGGGTCCAGCGGCGCTGGACGCCGCCGTCGCCGCATTCCTCGTCGGTGGAGGCGTCGGCGCCAGGGCTGGTGGACGTGATGTGTCCGCCGCGGGGTTCGTTGGTGTCGAATTCGTCGACGATGGTTTGGCCGTCCTCGTTGAGCTGCTGGCCGAGTTCGTCCATGTCGACGTCAGACTCGCTGGTGCAGCTGGCCAGGAGGGCCGACGCGGCGACGACGGCCAGGAGCCACCGGCCGTGGCTAGATCGTATTCGCACGCCCCTACTCCTGCCAGTCCACGCGGTCCGCGATCTGATCCGAGACGTCTCCACGACCGTTCCCGATCGCGTCCCACGCTGAGTTGTACTTGTCTTGGAGCGGGAACGTGTGGTCCTCGGGATCGCCTTCGGAGTTGTTCTCGGTCCACTCGTTGAGATCTTCCATGACCTGTGCCGCGTACTCGGGATCATCGAGAATCTTCTCCGGATCACGATCGAACAGGTCGGCCGGCGCCTCCTCGCTCGTCGGATATCCGGCATCGGCCATGGTCTGGGCGAGAGTGTAGCGTTCCAGCACGCCCACCCGCAGATCTTTGTCGGCCAGGGCCTCTCGCGGATCGGGGTTGCTGCCGAGCGCGTCGTCGATGGCATTGGGTGCTACGAGCTGCATGGCCTTCCACATGGCACCCGTGACGCGGGTTGTGCCGGCCGCTTCGCCCAGGAGGAAGTTCCGCACCTGCGCGAATCGCTTTCTGCGGGCTTCTTCCTCGTCGAACTGGCTGCCCCTGACCTCGACTTGTGCTTGATGTTGCAGCCCTCCCAGTGTGCCGAACATCCGCATGACGGCCTCGAGGTTCTGCGGGTCTCGCTCCCCGTTCTGCGTGGTTTCGAGATCGGCCTCGATGGCCTGGTTGGGAAGGGTCTCGTACAGATTCTCGACCGCGCGGTCGAAGTCCTGCGAGTGCGTATCGTCGTGGGCGAATCCGTGCAGGAACCGGTAGACGTCTTCCGGGTTCAAGAGGAATGCCGGGTCGGTCCCGGGTGGCAGTTCGAAATCTTCGGGGATGTCCATCGACGATTCGCGGTTGGCGTGCTCGTGGGAATAGGAACCGATGAGCAGCTCTTCCGCGTATGCGGCGCCGATCTGTCCCATGGGATCGCGCATTCCCCACGGGGTGTCTTCGTGCTGGCCGAGCACCTGGATGACCTCGAACGCGAAGTTGGAGGCGTGGTGACCCTTGTCCGGCGGGTCTTCGAGAGCTCCGGATCCGGCTGCGAGCGCCTGCCCGTAGCCGGCGACGATGTCGTCACCGGTGCCGCGACTTCCCTCCATGCCGTAGACCCGGTTCGTGTATTCCTCGAGCGATATGTCCGCCTTCTCGTCCAGGGCGATGCGCGCCGCGGACGGATTGTTGCCGAGGGCTCCGAAGGCCAGCGCCAGCGTGTCGCCGGAGAGTCCCAGCTTCTGGGTCATGGAACCTCGGTAGTCGATCTGATCCCACTCGTCGCCTTCCAGTTGGTCCAGGACGCCGTTCCGGGCGACGTCGGCCACGAAACGGGCGGGGAAGTCTCCGTGTTGCAGCATCGCCAGCCGGTCCCAGGCCATACCTGGACTGTCGACAGGTTGGCGGAAGTGTTCACGCACGTCCGAGAGTTCGCTGTAGTAATCCGAGGTGGAGCTCGTGTTGTCCGTGGTGCTGAGCGCGGTGCCGAGGCCAGTGCTGAATTGCTCGAGATATTGCTCGGCGTTGTCTGCTCCGCTCTGGTGGAGCAGGGACGGCAACATCTCGGTCACTTGGGGATCGAGTTCCATGTAGAAACCCGCCATCACGTCGGGGTTGTTGACGTATGGCCCGAAATCCTCCATGAGCTGGTCGAACCTGTCGGCGTCGATCGCCCCGTCTTCCTCTAGCTGCTGGGCGAGCTCGCGGCCGTGCTGTTCGGCTTCCTCGGGTGAATCGAAGGGCGGCGGTTCCTCGATCTGAACCATCGTGGTGGTCGGCTGGTCCCCGGTGAGGCCAACGGCCATGTTCCGGCGCACCTCCAGACCGCCGAGCTGATCGTCGACCCACTCGGCCATCTGGTCGATGTCGTTCATGGCCTCCATGCTCACGTCCCACCGTCCGCATGCGACTCCGCAAGCTGTCCAGGTCCTCCCCGAGCGTGCGGCCGGCGGACCGGGTAGCTGAGACGAGGTCGTCCATACCTTCGACGCTGATGCTGGAGTATTCGCTCATACCGGGATGCTTCCGCCCGATGTCGTGCTGGGGACTTCTTCAGGAGTGTTGTTCAGCGCGTCCCGAATGTCTTCCACGAGACGCTCGGCGAGTCGCGGCATGTTCCCCTTGCGCTCCTCCAGCTCGTCCAGAAACGCCTGGGCCGTCGTGGGGCCGGTCCACGCCTCGCCATCGTTCATGATCCGATGCGCCTCGTCGAGTGCCTCTGCGATGTCCGCTTGGACCGCCTCGGCGTCTTGCAATATCTCCTCGATGGCCCCGTGTGCAGGATTGGGGCGCATATCGTCGTCGCACATGCCCGTGTTCCCATGCCATTGAACGTCTATCTGTCAGTCGCTCGGAAGAGAGATTACATGGTGTAGGGCGTTCGTGGGGCGTGGACGGGCCTTCCGGACTATCGGGATGTGTCGGACCGGGCGCGTATGTTCGTCCGAAACCGGGTCTTCCCAGGATCGGACCGCGTGAGTAATATTCCTGTTCGGAACATTCGCTGGTGGGGATGTGATCATTATGAGCGACGTGCTGTTGGCTGTCGGTACACGCAAGGGGCTGTGGCTACTGCGCAGCTCGGACCGGCGTACGTGGGAGGTCGACGGGCCGCACCTCCTGATGAAATCCGTGGCCGCATGCGCCATCGACACGCGGGGAGGCCACACCAGGGTGCTGGCCGGCGCCAGCTACGACCACTGGGGTCCGGCGGTCTCCTGGTCCGACGATCTCGGCGCGACCTGGCACGAGGCGCCCGACGGCAGCGGCATCCGCTTCCCGTCCAACCTCGGTGCTTCGGTGGAAAATGTCTGGCAGATCCGTCCCGACACCGAGGGCCGCCCCGGCGTGGTCTGGGCCGGCACCGAACCGTCGGCCCTGTGGCGCTCCGACGATCACGGCGAGACGTTCAGCCTGTGTGAGGGGCTGTGGAATCATCCGCACCGGCCCACGTGGGAGCCGGGTGGTGGCGGACAGGCACTGCACACGATCTTGCCGCATCCCGACAACGACCGTCTCCTGGTGGCCATGTCCACCGGCGGCGTGTACGCCAGCGACGACGGCGGGCAATCCTGGAACCCGTCGAACACGGGCATCACGGCGGACTTCTTCCCCGGCGATCCGCCCGAGTACGGACAGTGCGTGCACAAGGTGGTGCGCGATGCCGCCGACCCCGACGTGTTGTACCTGCAGAACCATCCGGGTGTGTTCCGCTCCGACGACGGCGGCGCGAGCTGGTCCCCGATCGATACGGGACTGCCGTCGAACTTCGGTTTCCCGATCGTGAGCAACCCCCACCGGTCCGGCATGACGTGGGCACTGCCGCTGAGCGCCGACATGGAGCGCATGCCGCCAGAGCGGACGTTGCAGGTGTGGCGCACCGACGACGGCGGCGCGTCGTGGAATGGAACGCGGGTGAGCGAGCCCGGAGTCTTTTACGCGTCGGTGCTCCGCGACGCGATGACCGTCGACGACGTGCCCGGCGCGGCCGGTGTCTACCTCGGCACGCGGGACGGCACCGTGTATGCCAGCAACGACGAGGGTGAGAGCTGGTCGCAGATCCTGGCTCACCTGCCGGACGTGCTGTGCGTGCGGGCCGCCCTGCTGCCCTGACCGACGTGCCATGAGCGGCCTCGTCCGGACCCGCCTTGCCATGGCCCGTCGCGTCCTGAGCGGCTTGCCCTGATCGCCTTGTCCTGAGCGACTGGCGGGCGGGCGCATAGACGGGGAGGATGGGGTCATGGCAGAGATGGTCTTGGAATCGATCGGCACGGACCTGCTGGAAGCGGCCCGCAACTCCTCGAACGGCCGATCATCGCGAACGTTGCACAGCGGGGCCCGGCTTCGCCAGACGTTGACCGCGATGAAGGCGGGAACGCGGCTGGACAAGCACCAGAGCCCGGGCGATGCCACCATCTTGTGCCTGCGCGGAGGAGTCACGATCCGCGCGGCGGAGCGTACGGTGCGGGTGCCCGAGGGTGCGCTCGTGGACGTTCCTCCGCAACGCCATGACCTCGTCGCGGACCTGGATTCGGTGGTGATCCTCACCGTCGGGCTCGGCTAGCCGCGGCCGCGTAGTCGTCCGGATTTCGGACCTCGCGTCTCGTCGGCCAGCCGACGGGTCTAGCGTTGGGTGCCATGACCGGTACATCGTCGACGCCGAGCAGTTCCACCAGTTCCACCCCATCCAGTTCCGACGCCACCGGCTCGGGAGCCGGAAAGCCGGATATCAAGCCACACTCGCGGACGGTCACCGATGGCGTCGAGCGTGCTGCCGCGCGCGGCATGCTCCGTGCCGTCGGGATGACCGACGACGACTGGGAGAAACCGCAGATCGGGGTCGGATCGTCGTGGAACGAGATCACACCGTGCAATCTCTCCCTCGATCGGCTGGCCAAGGCCGCGAAGGACGGCGTTCACGCCGCGAGCGGGTATCCCCTGGAATTTGGCACCATCTCCGTGTCCGACGGCATTTCCATGGGCCACGAGGGCATGCACTACTCGCTCGTCTCACGCGAGGTGATCGCGGATTCGGTCGAGACGGTGTTCGGTGCGGAACGCCTCGACGGCGCGGTACTGCTGGCCGGCTGTGACAAGTCGGAACCGGCCATGCTCATGGCCGCCGCACGCCTCGACGTCGCTGCCGTGTTCCTCTATGCCGGCTCCATCCTGCCCGGGCGGGTCGGCGACCGCGACGTGACCATCATCGACGCCTTCGAGGCCATCGGGGCCTGCGCACGCGGGTTGATCACGCGGGAGGAAGTCGACGAGGTCGAGCGGGCCATCTGCCCTGGTGAAGGTGCTTGTGGTGGTATGTTCACGGCGAACACCATGGCCAGCGCGGCAGAGGCGATGGGCATGGCGTTGCCCGGTAGCGCCGCGCCGCCGGCGGTGGACCGCCGTCGTGATGGCTTCGCGCGCCGCTCCGGCATGGCCGTCGTCGAGCTGCTGCGCCGGGGGATCACCACGCGCGACATCCTCACCAAGGAGGCGTTCGAGAACGCCATCGCCGTCGTCATGGCGCTCGGCGGTTCGACGAACGCGGTGCTGCACCTGATGGCCATCGCCCACGAAGCCGATGTGAAGCTCGAACTCGACGACTTCAACCGGATCGGCGCCAAGGTTCCGCACCTGGCCGACGTCAAACCGTTCGGCCGGTACGTGATGACCGACGTCGACCGCATCGGCGGCGTGCCCGTCGTCATGCGTGCGCTGCTCGACGCCGGGCTGCTGCACGGCGATTGCCTCACCGTCACCGGCAAGACCGTGCGGGAGAACCTCGCCGAAATCGCACCGCCGGACCCCGATGGCAAGATCATCCACGCGCTCTCCGACCCGATCCACACGACGGGTGGCCTGACCATCCTGCGTGGCTCGCTCGCACCGGAGGGCGCCGTGGTGAAGACGGCAGGTTTCGACGCCGAAGTCTTCGACGGACGGGCCCGGGTATTCGACGGCGAACAGGCCGCCATGGACGCCGTCTCCGCCGGAGAACTGCAGAAGGACGACGTCGTCATCATCCGCTACGAAGGTCCCAAGGGTGGCCCGGGCATGCGGGAGATGCTGGCCGTGACCGGGGCCATCAAGGGAGCCGGGCTCGGCAAGGACGTCCTGCTCGTCACCGATGGCCGGTTCTCCGGAGGTACCACGGGGCTGTGCATCGGCCACGTCGCTCCGGAAGCCGTCGACGGCGGTCCGATCGCGTTCGTCCGGGACGGCGATCCGATCCGGCTCGACGTGCCGGGACACACCCTCGACCTGCTGGTCGACGAGGACGAGCTAGCGCGCCGGCGGCAGGGATGGGCTCCCCGGGCCTCGAAGTACACCCGAGGTGTCCTGGCCAAGTACGCGAAGCTGGTGGGGTCGGCGGCGAACGGCGCCGTCTGCGACTGACCCGAAAGGCGGCGTGGACGGGAATCATATGGGCAAGGTCTACGACGGCATCGACGAGCGGCTGGCCACGTTCATCGCGAATCAGAAGGTGTTCTTCGTCGCGAGCGCGCCCACGGGTCCAGGTGGGCACGTGAACGTCTCTCCCAAAGGCATCGACGGATCGTTCACCGTGCTCGACGAGCATCGGGTCGCGTATCTCGACTACACGGCCAGCGGCGCCGAAACCATCGCACACCTGCGTGAGAACGGCCGGATCACGCTGATGTTCTGCGCCTTCGAGGGACCGCCGAACGTCCTGCGGCTGCACGGCACCGGACGAGTCGTGCCGATGTACGACGACGAGTTCACGGAACTGGTTGAACTGTTCCCGGAGCGGCGAGGCGCTCGCGCGGTGATCGTCGTCGATGTGCACCGCGTTGCCGACTCGTGCGGGTTCGGCGTTCCGCTGATGCAGTACGTCGGAGAACGCGACATGCTTCCCGCGCACATGGAACGCAAGGGGGCCGATGGTCAGGTCGCCTATCGAGCCAAGAAGAACCGGGTCAGCCTGGATGGACTGCCCGCATTCGACTACGACCCGGCGCAGCACGGGTAGCCGGTCGAAACGGGCAGCCCGTCAAGAGGACGCCGTTGCGGAGACTACTGCGCTCCGCCGGTGCGGCTCGATGTTGTCGTCATCGTGTGTTGTACCAACCCGGCGAGCAGGTCCACGCCGTCAACGGACAGGATCGATTCCACATGGAACTGCACCGAGGCGAACCCCGGCCCCCGCAGCGCGTAGACCTCACCGGTAGCGTCGTCGGCGGCGATTTCCACGCCCGGTGACGAAGCCGCGATCCGCATGCCTGGCGGTGTCCCGAGAGTTGGCGAGGCGGTGACCTCTCCATGCGCTGGCGCTGTGGGCATCCACGAGTCCGATGGGCGTCGCGGATCATGGGGCGAAGGTACGGATGTCCAGGCGGCGAACGTGTTGTAGAAACCGGCGCGGGTCCTGCGGCCGAAGAAATCGATCTCCAGCTGGGTGCCCTGGTACGGCTGGTCCAGGACAGCGATCGGCAGGCCGAGACGAGCGGCGAGGACCTGATGGCTCAAGCACACCGCGAGCAGCGGCCGCTCGGCCTCGAGGCGAGCCCTGACCAGCGCATCCATGCGGGCCATTCGAGGGTTGTGCAGGTCACGCGGATCACCAGGACCGGGTCCGCAGATCAGCAGATCGTGCCGAGCCGCGTCGCCGGGCTTCCCGTCCCACGAGCACACGTCGGCTGCCATGCCGAGATGCCGCAGCAGGTGCGCGAGCATGGCTGTCCAGCGGTCCTCGGCATCGATGATCAGCGCGGAACACCCGGCGAGATCATCTCGCCGGGCTGTGTCCTGCCGGCGCAACCAGAACGGGGCGAGGGTGGCGTTTCGTGCTGCGAGCGCTGCCGTGACGCCGGGATGATCGGCCAACCGCGCGGAACGCCCGGAACCCGCGGAACCCCCGGGATGCCCGGGATGCCCGGGATGCTCGGGATGCTCGGCGCGAAGATCGTCAGGGCCGGCCTCGGCGCCGTCGTCGCCACGATGGCCCCCGGCGGCGCTCCTGCTGAGACTCCCGGCAGGACTCTCGGTGAGACTCCCGGCAGCGGGCGGGAGCAGCCCCAGAGCGGCCAGCATCCCCGCGGCCTTGGCATGTGTCTCTGCTACCTCGTTCGCCGCGATCGAGTGCCGTACCAGGGTGGCTCCAACGGGAACGCGGACATCTCCCGCAGGGCCGTGGGCGTCTCCCGCGGGATCATGGGCATCTTCCGCCGGGTCGATGTATGCGGTGCGGATCAGGATCGGCGCGTCGACGTCGACTCGACCTCCGCTACCGGCTTCGAGCAGCGCGGCCACACCCGCGTAATACCCCCGTCCGCTGCTCTCGTACCGGGTGATGACGCGTGCGGCGTTTTCCAGAGGGGAACCGGTCACGGTCGGCGCGAACATCGTCTCCCGAAGCACGTCGCGCACGTCGAGGTCGGTCTGGCCTTCCAGCAGGTACTCGGTGTGTACCAGGTGACCCATTTCCTTGAGGAACGGTCCGAGCACCTGGCCACCGCGATCGCAGACGTGGCTCATCATCTTCAGTTCCTCGTCGACGACCATGAACAGTTCCTCCGTCTCCTTGGGGTCGGCGAGGAAACGCAGCAAGCCGTCCGGTGTGGCGACACCATCCGGTGGGCGGTAGGTGCCGCTGATCGGATTCATGACGACGGTGCCCCCGGCAACGCTCACATGTCGTTCGGGCGTCGCTCCCACCATGGTGCCGTCGTTCGTGTGCGCGGCGAACGTCCAGTAGGCGTTCGGCTCGCCGATCAGCAGGCGGCGGAACAGCCGTAGCGCGGCCACGTGTGGGGATGCTCCGTGGATCCGGGCTCGATAATCCCGGCGGATGACGAAGTTGGCACCTTCACCGCGTCCGATCTCGTCCCGGATGACATCGCCGACGAGGCGGGCGTAGGCGTCGTCGTCGATGTCGAAACCGTCGGCGGTGACGTCGAGCGGGGCGTCGGGAATCGCGGCGAGACAGTCCTCGACATCGAGAACATGCCGATCACGTACCACGAGGCAGCGCACGGGTGCCGCGTCGTCGTGGCAGGCGAAGCCGCGCTCGCTCACTTGGCGGTAGGGGATCAGCGCGAGCACCTGGGAAGCGTCGGTGGTGTCGGTCCCGGAGCCGCCCGTCGCGGCGGTGCCGCCGGTCCCGGAGCTGTCGGTCGCGGCTGTGCTGCCGGAATCGCTCCGGGAGCCCGGCGCCGTATCGGCGGTCCCCGGCACGGATGGCAAGGGAACATCGGCGAGCTGGTCGACGTCGATGACGTCACCGAGCATGAGTTCGACGCCCTCCCGTCCTTCGCGGCGCACCACGGCGAACGGGGGAGGTGCCGGACTGGCGAGCAGGGCGGTGAGCTCTGGGATCATCTGCGGAACTCCTTCGTGGTCGATGCGCCTCGACCGGGAGTTCACAGGGAGGAGCCCTGCGGCCGCCTGGACGAGGCGGCCGCTGCGTGGATGTACGCGCGTGCGTGGCGCCGCCTATCTGGCGGGCCACCAGGAACCGAGTACGGGCACGTACATGGAGACGATCATAGCGTGGCCGGTGTGTCTCCCGACTGGCAGGGAGCAGAGACCGCACCTGCCGAGCACTGGCCCGGCACATGCGCCTACGATGATCACCGCCGATCGTCGACATCATGGTGTCGGGAATCGTGGACGATCATGCTGGCGATGTCGCATGCCTCGTCGTCATGCCGCGTCCCGTCTATACGGGAGCGGGTAATGGCGGTGATACTGCTGAGGTGCAAAGCCTGACGAAACGACGCATGACCCCCGACGAGATCGCGGCGCTCGTTCAGCACGGCCTGGGTCCCGATGCCGAGGTGCTCGCTTCGTCGGAATTCACCGACAGCTACTTCAGCACCGTGCACGCGGTGACACTGACGGACGGCAGCGAACTGGTACTCAAGATTGCACCGGAGCCGGGGCCGGCGCTGCTGCGATACGAGGTCGACCTCATTCACACCGAGATCGAGTTCTACCGGCGGGCAGGTGCGGCAGGAGTGCCATTGCCCGAGCTCGTCGTCGCCGAACCCGACCATGGGTACCTGCTGACACGAAGGCTACGGGGACAGCCGTTGGGATCCGTCGCCGAAACGATGACGCGCGGGCAGCTCGAAGCCGTGCGGCGGGAGATCGGCGAGATCTGCACCCGGCTACGACGCGTGATCGGCACGCAGTTCGGATACCCACGCCGAGACGGGCGCACCCGGTCGGCGAGCTGGCGAGCGTCGTTCCTCACCATGGTCGACGACATTCTCGCCGATGCGGTGGACCACGGGTGTGAGCTGCCAGAGCATCCGGTGCGGATCCGTGAGCTGGTGGAACGGCATTCTGTGCTGCTCGACGAGGTCGCCACACCGGTGCTTGTCCACTTCGACTTGTGGGACGGCAACGTCTTCGTGGTCGACGACGGAGATGGCAGCTATCGCGTCGAGGGAATCATCGACGGAGAACGTGCCTTCTACGGCGACGCCATTGCCGAGCTGACGTCGTTGGCGTTCTTCGCGGATCCGGCGACGGTTCCGGGTGTGCTCGATGGTTTCCTCGGCCGTCAGCTGAGCGACTCCGAGACCGTCCGGCTGAGCCTGTACCGCGTCTACCTCTATTTGATCATGGTGACGGAAGGGGTGCCGCGTGGATTCGATCCGGTCGAGCACGGGCCGGTTCGCCGCTACGTGCTCGCACAGCTCGACGACGAGCTCGCCTACCTCTCGCGGCGATGAACTCGCGCGGCCATTCCGACGACGAGCCCGGCCCTGTCTGTGCCGGCGGTGATCTCGCCCGGCCTTGTCTGTGCCGGCGGTGATCTCGCCCGGCTCCGGTATGTCCGTCCAGATCTTCTACTAGCTATGGAGTCTCATGAGATCGGTGACGGTGCTGGTTTCAGGCCAACGGTTTCCACATCGGTCTCAACGGTTGTGGTGTCAGTTGGGAGTATGACGCGATAACGATTGGAATAGGGACCAATCCGGGCCGGGCACCCGCTGCTGAAAGCCAGCCTCTGCTGGCATCCCGGGTGATCCGTCATCACAGGATCGATCATCCGGAGGTGCCTGTGAGAGGATCACGAGAACGATGATGCGTCTGTGTGTCCTTCTTTGCGCGGCTGTTCTGGGACTGCTGGCTGCCTGTACAGGCAGGGATGCAGATGGGGCTGCAGATGCCTTTCCTGCGCAAACGCCCAGTGCCGAGGTAAACGTGCGCATCAGTGTGATGGTGAACGTATGCCAGCCGCGGGATGCGGAACCCATCGAGGGTGACGTTCCAAACTGTACCTCCATGGGATTGCCAGGAGCTGACGTGCAGATCACGTCGAATGGTCAGACAGTATGGTCTGGCAACACAGGCAACCTAGGGGTGGCCAGAGCGCAGTTCACATCTCCAGACGAGTGGGTTGTTCATGTGTCGTCGCCGTGGATCTCCCAGGACATCAAGAGCAAGCCCCGACCGGCAGGCTCGCGCACGACGGGCTTCACGCTCATCACTGATGAGCAGTACATGCTGACGCCTCGCTGACGCCACCAAACACCATCGACCCCACCCGCCGCTACAACAAATCGACCACCCTGTCACTCAAGTCCTCAGACCCGGCCGTCACCGAACTCCTGAGACATGACAAGCCTTCCATTGGCACGTGCGCCAACAGGTTTTTCCGGGCCGTACCACGTCTGCAGACGTGGTACGGCCCGGAAAAACGTACCAAACATGATCATTCGGAAGTGGTGTGTGTGGGCTGGTGGCGCCGGGTTTATGGGCGCATTTCGCGGGTACGGGCACGGTGACGGCGCTACGATGGGCAGAGAAGCTGGCCATCTCTCGGGGCGGGGTCGGCACACGTCCGCAAGTGGCACCTGGTCCGCCGACCCTGCCGCCAGCTCATCGGAGCTGTCGGAAAAGCACTCCTTGGTGGGAGGTCGAGAGTCATGACAGCACCAGAAAGCCCGAACCGCGTTTCTGGACGCGATGTCGCAGAACAGCTCGAACCGTTGCTGACCGAGTTGATCGCGCTCGCGCTGAACGGCAAGCAGGCGCATTGGCACCTCTACGGGCGGCAGTTCTCGCCGTTGCACGAGAAGCTGGACGAGGTGGTCTCCGAGGCGCGCACGTATGCCGACGAGATCGCCGAGCGTCTGGTCGCGCTCGGTGTGCCGGTCGATGGGCGGCCTCAGGCCGTCGCGCAAGCCAGCCCGGACTTTCCGGAGGGGTTCGTCTCTGACGACAAGGTTCTCGCGCTGATCGTCGAACAACTTGACGCCCTCATCGACCGGACACGCGAAACTCTGGGACCGCTGGAGTCGATCGACCTGGCAAGCCAGGACATCGCGCTCGAGTTGTTGCGGGTGCTGGAGAAGCGCCGCTGGATGCTTGCCGCCTTCCAGAACACGGAGGCGTCGAAGAGGTGAACCGGCGCCTCTAGGACGTGCCCGACGAGAGCACAGAGAGGGGTAGGGATGCCACGTATCGCATTCATCGTCGACGACATCTTCGAGGATTCGGAGTTCCAGGTTCCCTACGACCGAGTCCGTGAGGCCGGCCACGAGGCCGTCATCGTCGGCAGCTCGGCTGGCAAGGAGATCACGGGCAAGAACGGCACGAAGATCACGGCGGACACGGGCACATCGGACATCAGCGCCGACGATTTCGATGCGGTCGTCATTCCTGGTGGATATTCACCGGACAAGGTACGCACGGACGAGAAGGCGGTCGCGCTCACACGTAAGTTCCACGACGACGGAAAACCCGTGGCCGCGATCTGCCATGCGCCGTGGGTCCTCGCCGAAGCCGACGTTCTCCGCGATAAGCGAGTGACGTCGTGGCCGTCGTTGCGTACAGATCTGGTCAACGCCGGCGCGGAATGGGTCGACGAGGAACTGGTCAAGGACGGCAACGTGATCACTTCACGCAAGCCGGACGATCTTCCCGCCTTCTGTGACGCGTTGCTGGCCGAGCTGCGCGCACCGGCCGCAGTAGGCTGACAGGAGGGAGCAGACACAGCCGGAGGGGCACGTGAGTGAGCGCAGGGCCATTTCTGCGCTTGGGATGGCCGGTGGGGTTGTCGCCTTCTTCCTGTCCCTGCTGCCGTCCCTGATCCCGAGGCCGTGGCTCGTCCAGGCGCTCTTCTCGGGAATCACCGTCGCTCTCGGTTACGGGATCGGCGTGGCGATCGCCTGGCTGGCGCGGCGCTCGGGTGTGCACCCGGAGTGGTCGGCGCGGACACGCCGGCTGGGATGGTGGGCGCTGGCTGCCTCCGGTGCTGTGGCGATCGTTGGTGGCATGCTGCTCGGCGCGGCCTGGCAAGGCGAGCTGCGTCAGCGATTCGGCATGCCAGGGGTGGAGCCGGTGTTCGTCGCCGTGGCGCCGGGCGCGGCCGTCGTCGCCGTTCTCGCCGTGGTCCTTGCCCGGGGGGCGCGCTGGCTGGTCCGGCGAGGTGTGGGACAGCTCAAGCATTGGTTGCCAGAGAGAGCGGTCAACGTCGCCGGGATCGCCGTCGCGGTGGTGGCCGCCGTTCTTGTCTTCAACGGCACGATCGGCGAATGGCTCGTGACGGGCATGAACCGGCTCGCGCACGTAGTGGAGAAGAACCAGAACGCCGGCATCGAACGACCGGCACATGCCGAGCGGTCCGGATCAGCAGTGTCGGCCGTCCCCTGGGAGTCGTTGAGCCTGCAAGGGCGGGAGTTCGTGGCCGGCGGACCGTCGCTCGCAGAGCTCGAAGCATTTGCCAGCCGGAGTGATGCACTCGACAGCGCTGATATCCGGCTACCGATCCGGGTGTATGCCGGTCTCGATTCCGCCGGCGATCTGACCAGCGCGGCCGAGCTCGTCGTCGACGAGCTCGATCGCACCGACGCATGGAACCGCGAGGTTCTTGTCGTCGTCACTCCGACGAGCAGTGGTCACGTCGAACCGGTCGCCGCTGAGGCGATCGAGATGATGCATGGCGGGGACACCGCCATCGCTGCCATGCAGTATTCCAACGTCTCGAGCTGGCTGAGCTTCCTGTCCGACCAGGACACCATCTCCGAGGCCGGACGGATCGTGTTCGAGACGATCTACGCGGCGTGGACGGAGCAACCCGTCGAGCAGCGGCCGCTGTTGCTGGTGCAAGGCGAGTCGCTGGGCAGCTACGGCGGGCAGAGCGCGTTCAGCGGGTTGCAGGACATGGTTGCGCGTACCGATGGTGCCTTGTGGGTGGCGACGCCGAATTCCACCAAGGTGGCACGCGACCTCGTGCGGTATCGCGATCCCCGCTCCTTGGAACGCAGGCCGATCGTCGACGATGGCCGGCAGGTGCGGTGGTCCACCGGTAAGAGCGGTAAGGACGCTAAGAACGATGTATGGGACCTGGGCCCGGATTGGGACCACCCCCGCGTGCTCTACCTGCAGCATGCCTCGGATGCGGTGGTGTGGTGGTCGCCCGAGCTCGTCCTGCACCGCCCGGACTGGTTGCGCGAGCCGCGCGCCCCGGATGTTCTCGACGAGATCCGATGGCTCCCGTTCGTCACGTTCTGGCTCGTCACCATGGACATGTTTGTCGCCGGCGAGGTGCCCGCCGGGTTCGGCCACGTCTACGTGCAGGAGTATGCCGACGCGTGGGCCGCTGTCGCGGCGCCCGACGAGTGGACCGACGAGGACACGCAGGCGCTGCGTGAGCTCCTGGGGGAGCGCTTTGATCGGTGAGTGCGGCGGGCCTGGCGACATTCGATGATTCGGCGGTGCCGCTCGGCGGGTATGACTGGACATAACACCCATACCCGAGAGGTGTGGAAGGCGGGATCCGTCGTGCAACCGTGGATCGTCGGCGGCGGGACCGTGGCCGCCCTGCTGCTCGTTCTCGTCATCGTGCTCGTGAGTACGCGTCATGTTGGCCTGCGTCGCAGCCGTGCGGAGGATGTGGAGAGCGGGGTGCTGAACGATGCGGCACGGATCGTCGAGCACGCGAACGCGCGGATTCGGCGTGAGGGCCTGGACGGTCGTAGCGCGGCCGGCGGTGACGACGGTCGTAGTGCAGCCGGTGAGTGAGGGCGCGGACGTAGCACGCGATCGATGCCGGTGGGCTCGTTTGGCCCGGTGAACGTTAGGGAAACTCACTCGTGGCAACGCATGACTCGTTGTAATGTGATGTCTGTCACTTATCACAGAAAGTGACTTCACTTGGCGGGACACGTCACGAAGAGTTGCTGCCGGGGCCATGTTGCTCGAAATGTCGCCGGGTGCGAGGAGCGTGACGATGGATGCGCGGCGAAAGCTCGCTGCCGGACCTTACGGGGGAGGTTCGGCAGCGGTCGCGCAGTCCGTTCACGCCCCACCACCCGGCCTCCCGGCTGCCCGCCATTCGGAACAAGTGATCGGATGCTGAGACAATCGCTCGATGTGGTTGACGCGCACCGACGATCTGGGTCACTGTACTTCCGTGCGATTCGGCATTCTCGTACCTCATTAGCGCGTAGGCGAACCACCGCCGACGCGCTACCCCTCGTGAGCCCTCGGGCCGAGGGGATTTTTTGTTGCTAGGGAGAGTTTCCGAGAGAACGCATGGACATCCGAAGGCGGACCACGAGTCGATGAAGCAGAAGAGGCCGGCAATGGGGCACGAACAGCGTGACGACGCAATGACGATGACAGGCGCAGAAAGCCTGATCCGCTCCCTCGAGCAGGTCGGTGTCGATACCGTATTCGGCATCCCCGGCGGCGCGGTACTCCCCGCCTACGATCCCCTCTTCGACTCCCGCCAGATCCGCCACATCCTGGTCCGGCACGAACAGGGTGCGGGCCACGCGGCGGAAGGATACGCCCTGGCGACGGGGCGCGTGGGGGTGTGCCTGGCGACCTCCGGTCCCGGGGCGACGAACCTGGTGACGGCGATCGCGGACGCCCACATGGACTCGGTCCCGATGGTGGCGATCACCGGTCAGGTGCCCAGCGCCGCCATCGGCACCGACGCCTTCCAGGAGGCGGACATTCGCGGCATCACCATGCCCATCACCAAGCACAACTACCTGGTGACCGACCCGGCGGACATCCCCCGCACCATCGCGGAGGCGTTTCACATCGCCGGGACCGGCCGCCCCGGACCGGTCCTCGTCGACGTCGCCAAGGACGCGATGCAGGCACAGTGCGAGTTCACGTGGCCGTCGACGACGGACTTGCCCGGCTACCACCCGACGACGAAACCGCACTCCAAGCAGATCCGGGAGGCGGCGCGGCTGATGGTGTCGTCGAAGCGGCCGGTCCTCTACGTCGGCGGCGGCGTGCTGCGCGCCCGGGCGTGGGACGCGTTGCGCCAGCTGGCGGACCTGACCGGCGTGCCCGTCGTCACCACGTTGATGGCGCGAGGGGCGCTGCCGGACAGCCACCCCCAGCACCTGGGCATGCCGGGTATGCACGGGACCGTTGCGGCGGTGACCGCGCTGCAGAAGTCGGATCTCATCGTTGCGTTGGGTGCCCGGTTCGACGATCGCGTGACCGGCAAGCTGTCCAGCTTCGCGCCGGGAGCAACCGTGGTGCACGCGGACATCGACCCGGCCGAGATCTCCAAGAACCGGGTGGCCGACGTGCCGATCGTCGGCGACTGCAAGGAGGTCATCAACGACCTCGCCACCGCGGTGCAGGCCGAGCACGCCGGAGGCCGCGTCGGCGACTACACGGGCTGGTGGAGCCAGCTGAACCAGTGGCGGGACCGCTACCCGCTCGGGTACGCGACCCCGGAAAACGGTGAGCTGGCGCCGCAGTACGTGATCGAGCGGATCGGGAAGATCGCCGGCCCGGAAGCCCTCTACGTCGCCGGGGTCGGGCAGCACCAGATGTGGGCGTCGCAGTTCATCTCCTACGAGAACCCCGGCACCTGGTTGAACTCGGGTGGTCTCGGGACCATGGGCTTTGCCGTTCCGGCGGCGATGGGCGCCCAGATGGGCAAACCCGACGCCACCGTCTGGGCCATCGACGGTGACGGCTGCTTCCAGATGACCAACCAGGAACTGGCCACATGTGCGCTGGAAGGCATCCCGATCAAGGTCGCGGTCATCAACAATGCCAGCCTGGGCATGGTGCGCCAGTGGCAGACGCTGTTCTACAACGAGCGGTACTCCAACACCGACTTGCACAGCCAGCGCGTTCCCGACTTCGTCAAGCTGGCCGAGGCCTACGGTTGCGTCGGGCTGCGGTGCGAAACGGCCGCGGACGTGGACGCGGCGATCGAGAAGGCGATGGCGATCAACGACCGCCCCGTCGTCGTCGATTTCGGCGTCCACCGCGACGCCATGGTGTGGCCCATGGTGCCCGCCGGTACCAGCAACGACGAGATCCAGATCGCGCGGGGCATGGCGCCGGAGTGGGACCGCAGCGACGACTGAGAAACATCGGGGTCGTGGTGGCGAGCCGCCGTCCCACTCGATCAGGGAAGAAGTGAGGAACAGATGAGCAAACACACGTTGTCGGTGCTGGTGGAGAACAAGCCCGGTGTGCTGGCCCGGATCGCGTCGTTGTTCTCGCGGCGGGGCTTCAACATCGACTCGCTGGCTGTCGGTCCCACCGAGTATCCCTCGGTGTCGCGGATGACCGTCGTCGTGGATGTCGAGGAATCCCCGCTGGAGCAGGTGACGAAGCAGCTGAACAAGCTGGTCAACGTGATCAAGATCGTTGAGCTGGAGCCGGCGAGTTCGGTGCAGCGGGAGCTGCTGCTGCTCAAGGTGCGAACCGACAGCGAGACACGGCCGCACATCCTGCAGACCGTCGAGCTGTTCCGGGCCAAGGTGGTCGACGTCTCGACCGACGCGGTGACCATCGAGGCCACGGGTTCCACGGACAAGCTGGAGGCGTTGCTTCGGGTGCTCGAACCGTACGGGATCCGCGAACTCGTACAATCCGGCGTGGTGGCCGTCGGCCGGGGTGCGCGATCCATCACCGACCGCACGCTGCGCCCGCTGGACCGCCTGGAACGCACCGCCTGACCCTACCGCCCCGATTTCTGAATGATCATGTATGGCACGTTTTCTCGGGCCATGACACGACTGCAGACGTGTTACGGCCCGAGGAAACGTACCAAACATGATCATTCGGGATCAGTAATCGAGTGAAGGAGACGCCCACTGTGGCTGAGATGTACTACGACGATGACGCGGACCTGGCGACCATCCAACAGAGGGTCGTTGCCGTCATCGGTTACGGAAGCCAGGGCCACGCCCACGCCCTGAGCCTGCGCGACTCCGGTGTCGACGTACGCGTCGGCCTCAAGGAAGGATCGCGAAGCCGGCAGCGCGCCGAGGATGAAGGCCTGCGCGTCGTGACCCCCGCGGAGGCCGCCGCCGAGGCCGACCTCATCGTGATCCTCGCCCCGGATCACGTGCAGCGGAACATCTACACGCAGGACGTGGAGCCGAACCTGCAGGACGGTGACGCGCTGTTCTTCGGGCACGGCTTCAACATCCGCTTCGGCTACATCAAGCCGCCGGCCGACGTCGACGTCGCCATGGTCGCGCCCAAGGGCCCCGGCCACCTGGTACGTCGCGAGTTCGTCGATGGTCGTGGCGTGCCCGTGCTGGTCGCCGTCGAGCAAGATCCCACCGGCAACGCGTGGCCACTCACCCTCGCCTACGCCAAGGCCCTGGGCGGACTGCGCGCGGGCGGGATCAAGACCACGTTCGCCGAAGAGACCGAGACCGATCTCTTCGGCGAGCAGACCGTCCTGTGCGGTGGGGTGTCGCGACTGGTGCAGAGCGGGTTCGAGGTGATGACCGGGGCCGGCTACCAGCCCGAGATCGCCTACTTCGAGGTCCTGCACGAGCTCAAGCTCATCGTGGACCTCATGTACGAGGGGGGTATCGCCAAGCAGCGCTGGTCGGTGTCGGACACGGCCGAGTTCGGTGATTACACCACCGGCCCGAAGATCATCGACGAGTCGGTGAAGCAGCGTATGCGCGACGCGCTGGCCGCCATCCAGGACGGGTCGTGGGCCGCCGGGTTCATCGCCGACCAGGACGCGGGCGCACCCGAGTTCAAGCGGCTGCGCGCCGAATCCGAGGCGCACCCGATCGAGGCCACCGGCAAGGAGCTGCGCACGCTCATGAGCTGGGTCAAGCCCGCCGACGACGACTACACGGAAGGCACCGCCGCCCGCTGAGGCGACTTCCGGAGGTGCCAGCACTGCGGCGACGGTAGACTGGACGGGTCATGGTCAGCCTGTTCCGGGAGCCGTCGCCGGTGCTGGCGCCGTTCGTCGACGTGCTGTGGTACATCGACGAGCCGCTGCCGCCCGGCCGGGAGCGTACGATCCCGACGGGAGCCGCCCAGCTCGTGGTGAACCTCCACGAGGACACGCTGCGCTGGTTCGACAGCGACCACCACGACGTACACCATCGCGAAGAGCCCGGCCACGACGACGAGGACGGCGGCGCTCGTGCGGTGCGGGCGGCGCATCGCACGTCGGGAAGCGGGCTGATCGGTGCGCTCACCCGTCCGTTGATCATCGACAATGCCGATCAGCGGGCCACCGTCGGAGTGGCCTTTCGGCCGGGAGGTGCGGCGGCGTTCTTCCACCCGCCGGCGAACGTGCTGGCCGAGCCGGTGATCGCGCTCGATTCGCTGTGGGGCCGGGATGGCGCGGTGTTGCGGGAACGGTTGCTGGAGCAGCGCACCCCGGAGAGCGCGCTGCAGGTCTTCGAGTCCGTCTTGCTGCAGCGCGTGGTCTCCGCTCCGGATTCCCTGGTCGGGAAGGCGGTGGAACGCCTCTCCACGGGAGCGCGCGTGGACGAGGTCGTCGACTGGTCAGGGTTGACCTCGACGACGTTCAATCGGCGCTTTCGCTCGGCCGTCGGGCTGAACCCCAAGGCCTTCGCGCGGGTGCGGCGGCTGCAGCGAGTGCTGCGGGCGGTGAACGGGTACGACGACGCCGGCGCTGGCGGCGGTCATGGTGCAGGTGACGGCGACTGGTCCACGGTGGCTGTCGAGCACGGGTACTACGATCAGGCGCATCTGATCAACGAGTTCCGGATGTTCACCGGCGTGACGCCGACGGCGTATCGGCCCCGCTCGCCCGGTGCATCCAACCATCTCCCGCTCCCATCCCGTCTGCCCCCTTCCGCTGATCATGAACACTAGGCGACTACATAGGTCGCCTAGTGTTCATGATCAGCGGAAGGGGGCGGGGAAATTTCCAAGCGCCATGTGCGGCCCTCGGGCGATGCTCGGGACATGACATACATGACAGTCGTGCCGAAACTCGTCGTCGCCGGCGCTGACGCGGCGATCGAGTTCTACCGCAAGGCCCTGGGCGCGGAGCTCACCGCCCGCTACACCGCGGGCGATGGGTCCGTCGTCTATGCCGAGGTGTGTATCGGCGAGACGAGGATCAGCATCAAGGATGAGGACGGCTTCGATCGCTCGGCGTCGACCATCGGCGGGTCCGCGATCATCCTCACGCTCGACGTCGCCGACGCCGACACCGTCGCGAACTCCCTCATTGACGCCGGCGCCACCGTGGACATCCCGGTCGCGGACCGGCCGTACGGATACCGGCAGGGCCGGGTCACCGACCCGTTCGGCTACCAGTGGATCATCTCCCAGCCCATCGACACTCCCACGTCCTCACCCATCGACACTCCCGCTGATCATGAACGGTAAGCGACGAGACCTTGTGAAGATCGTCGATCTCACCGGCGCTGCCTGAGGTCGATCGATAATGGCGCCGGTGAGCGGAGGCGGCGTGTACGCGGCGCCCACTTTGATACCCAGACGTGCGAGAACACCGCCAGATCGGCGAATTAAAGCACGTTTCAGTATCGAAGTCGCCTCACCAGCGCCGCGTGCCGAAACGATCCCCTAGTTTTCGTGGGCATGGGAGAGATCAGTAAAAATGATCACCCAGGACATGGTTGCGTATGTGCAGCAGGTGCTGGCGCATCAGTTGCTGCGCTGACTCGCCGTCTCGTTCCAGGAGAGCGTCCACGATCTGCTGATGGTCCTGCTTGTACAAGGCCAGGCGTTCTGCCGTGAAATTACGACGCAGCAGCTTGTGCCAGAGCGGGTGATCGTGCATGTCGAACGTCTGGCAGATGCTGATGAGCATGCGATTGTGCGTGGCAGCCGCCATTGCCCGATGAATCGCGCTTCCCCACAGCTCGAACTCGTAACGACTCTCGGCGCTGTTCCCGCCGTGCAGGCAGCGCTCGATCTCGGTGAGATCCGATCCGGTTCCCTCGGTAACGATCAGAGGCATCATCTGCGGCTCGAGGAGTAGCCGAGTCGCCATGATCTCCGCCGGGCTGGCGTCATTGACGCTAACGGTTTCGTGATCCACGGACTCCGGTGCGAGGAACGTGCCGCGACCGATGTGGCGGGTGATTCGTCCTTCGGCTTCGAGTGATTCCAGGGCACGCCGGACGGTGGTCCGCCCCTCTCCGGATAGCTGCGCGAGATCGCGTTCTGTTGGCAGCTTGCTCCCCGGAACGAGGTTGCGGGCAGTGATCTCTTGCTCCACGACATCGATCACTCGCTTCTCGGCGCCGACGTCTCCTTTAGGCATCACACCTCCTGTCGATTGCGTGACCATCCTAGCATATTGGTCCAGATTGGTTTGGATCGCAACTCCCGGGTCGTCGGCCTAGCGCGGGCGCGGTTATCCCATATGAATCCCGCATATGACCTTTGATCGGGACAGTTCTGTATTGACGCCAGCTCATGTCGCCGATACGGTTGAGCAACCAATACAACCGATCGAGACCATAAACGGCCTAAAGGACGTATTGGTGCGTCAATGGTCAGCGCGGCGAGCGTACGCAAATGGCCATGCGAGATGTCGGACTCGTGGAGACCCTGCGGCTACGACGATCCTTGCGCGGCGCCCGACCAGCGACTGCCCGGGAGCCGCCCGGCTCCGGGCCCGAGAAGGAGGAACGTCCAGTGGTGGAACGCGTACTCGACCTCACGATGAAGCCATATCCGTGCCCCGAGGGTTACAACCGGGCGGCGGTACAGCCAGTCGTGGGCTTCGAAGAGCCGGAGACTCCGATCCTCACCGAGCCGCTCAGTGCATCCCGGGATATCGCGAGTCTGCTGAGTTTCAACCAGCGACGGCTCTCGATGCTCGGCGTGCAGCCCGGCGAGACGTTCAATTACGGGACCATCACGACCAAACCGCACGGGACGAACCTGACGTTCGACAATCGCGGTTCCGCGACGTCTGCACATCGCTGCGCTCCCGATCTCCCGGCGGAGCGATTCGTTGGAGCGCTGGCGTTGGTGAACCTCGCAGGTTCGATCAAGCCGGGTGACGTCATCACGATCGGCCACCTCGAGCCGTACGCCGAAGCCATCCAACCCGGCACCGTCGTGTTCATCCGAACGGACTACAGCAAGCAACACCGGAGTGCCGAGCCGACGGCCGAGTACTACACCAACTCACCCACGCTCGACGTCGCGGCAGCCGAGTGGCTGGCCGAGCGGCGAGTGCACGTCGTTGGTGCGGACGTACGTACGCTCGATTCTCGCTACACCGGCCACTCGACGGGCACGAACGTGCACCAGGTGCTCAATGCGGCCGGTGTGGTCGTCGTCGAAGACCTGGCCAACCTGGACCAGCTCGGTAGCGAGCACGAGTTCGCGCTCGTCGGGTTGCCCCTGGGGGTGCGGGGTGTCTCGGGAGGTCCCGCCCGCGTCTTCGTCATCAACCGTGCAGATCCGACGACGTTCGTGGATTGCACGCACCAGCTCGAGTACTTCCCGGACAAGGTCACTGACGAGATTCCGTTCGTCCCGCCGGAAACATCCCTGGACGAATTGCGAGACATCGGTGACTACCCGAATCCGCTTCCCGGACGGATCGATCCCAGGGAGCTCCAGGAGCAGGTGGCCCGGCAGACGCGGCTCACGCCGTTCAATATCCGGCACCCGGAGCTCGGCCTGATCGGACAGGAGATGTACATCCAGTATGGCCATTCGACGACGACGCATATCGAGGGTGCCTTCTTCGATCCCTGGGGCAGACATCACGTTCCGGACGAGATCCTCCGGCGATACGTGCGGATGCCAGCCGACAGGCTCATCGGTCCAGGGGTGTTGGTGAACCTGGGCGACATGATTGGCCCTGGCCAGCAGATCGACGCGGGGCATCTCGACGCCGTGGACCCGGGCGTGCGCGAGGGTGACATCGTCTTCCTTCGGACCGACATCACCGACTGGTACTACTACGGTGCCGACGTCAACATCACCGTCACGCCGGGGCTGAGCCCGGATGCGGGACAGTGGTTCGTAGATCGGGGCATCCGCGCTCTCGTTCTGGACTGCCCCTCGGTCGAACGCTCGGACCCGTTCTCCGCGTCCGGTCTCCGGAATACGTCGAACAAGATTCACTACTTGCTTCACCGGAACGACATTCCATTGGTCGAGTGGGCCCTGCGGTTCCACCATTTCCGCAAGCAGCGGTTCATTGCCGCGATCCTGGCCCTACCGGTAAGCCATCAAGGCTGCTTCCCCGCACATCTCATGGCTATCGAGCAATGGGACTGAGCTCGCCAGCTCGTCTCGACAACATGAGCGCACTGTCTCCCTGGTCGTGTGTGACCGTGTGACTCGACCACTGGCTTCGAACTCCGCAACAAGGCGAGGGAGGAAGAGAATGAGGCCGAATCTTGGGGTAGGTGAGGGTGTCACCCGCCGGCAGTTCATGAGGGCTGGTGCTGGTGTCGCCGCAAGCGCATACGCGCTTGGCTCCGTCGGCACGTTGGCCGGATGCTCGGAGGAGACGACGAGCGCGGCCTCGGGCACGGTCCGGGCTGTGGTGCCGGAAGGGGGGCTGTCAAGGGCGTTCGTCGAGGCTGCTCGGGAATTCGAGAGCACGTCGGACATCTCCGTGGAGATACTCACGTATCCGTACGCGGAAGCACGTCAGCAGCAGTTGTTGGAGCTGGGCGGCGGAGGAGACCTTGACGCGGTGCTGATCGATGGGCAGATCTGGCTCGCCGAACTGCACCAGCATCTCGATCCGATCGACGACAGGATCGACGCGTCGGAGCTGGAGAGGTTCGTCGCGTCGATGCCGACGATGTTCCAGCGTGACGACGCCACCTACGCGCTCCCGTTCCGCGTCGGTGGCTGGGTCCTGATCTACCGGGAGGACCTTTTCGACAGTGCCGGGATCACGCAGGTGCCGCAGACGTGGGCGGAGTTCCGGGACGCTGCGGAGAGGCTCACGAGTGACCAGACGTATGGCTTTGCCGCGCCGCTGGCCCAGACTAACTTCCTGGTTGCCCAGTGGCTTCCGTTCCTGTGGTCGTTTGGTGGTGAGCTACTGACGGGGGACAACCAACAGGCCGCGTTCAACAGTGACGCTGGAATCGAGGCGACGACGTTCCTGGTCGACCTGTACAAGGACGGTCTCGTGCCGCCCGGGGCGATCGAGGCTGATCACGATGGCGTGATCACCGCGATGCAGCAAGGCCAGACCGCGATGGCGATCACCTACTCGCCCTACTACCTCGAGATGAACTCGCCCGATCAGTCGGATTTCGCCGGCAGTTTCGCCGTGGCAGGGGAGCTACCCCGAAGAGCGGACTCCGATCTCGACACCGGGCGCTCGATGATCACCGGCTGGGGCGTCGGTATCGCCCGGAACAGCGTGAACAAGGATGCGGCGTGGGAGTTGGCCGAGTATCTGACGCGAGATGACGTCCAGGCGACGCTCGCGATCGAGCACGGAAACAGCCCGACGGTTGCCTCGGTCTATCGCGACGAGGAGTACCTGGAAGCGTACGAAGCCGCGGGTGAGGTCCTTGACGTCCTGAAAGGCGCGTCAACTCGCCCGGGAGTCGTCGAGTGGACCGAGATCGAAGAAGCACTCGCCCTGCGGCTCTCGGAGGCGCTCACGGACAGCCGGACGGTTGCGGAAGCACTGTCGGCTGCTGAGGAGGACGTGAATGAGGCCCTCGGCAGCTAGGAGACTCCCGGGGTAATGCGTAGCTGACCGGACGCCGACATTGCAGGTGGTGGAGCCAGATCATGCAGACGAAGCCGCATGGAGTATCCCTGCAGCACCACCCGGCGGGCGGCTGGCGAGGACGCGCGGCGAGCCCGTTGGAGCGCCACCGGGCTCGGGTGGCCTACGGCTTTATCCTGCCGGCGCTGCTGGTGCTGGCAGCGATCCTCGCCGCACCGATCGTCTTCAGTCTTTACGTCAGCCTCCACGACTGGACGTTATTCGGTGATCAGCCGGAACTGATCGGCCTGGACAACTATGTTCGGGCGCTGTCGGACCCGGCGGTGCTCGCGTCCTTCGTCAGGACGGCGTTGTTCGTACTGATCACGGTGGGCGCGCAGACAGTTCTCGGGTTCGGCATCGCGTTGTTTCTCTTCCGTGAGTTCGGGCGCCTGCGGCTGCTCGGCATCGTGCTCTTGCTACCGATGATGATCTCGGAGGTTGTTGCGGGCCTCGGCTTCCGGCTCATCCTGAGCCACGACGTGAGCCTCCTGAACTGGCTCCTCGGCCTGGTTGGGATCGAACCCCAGGTATGGCTCGGTTCCGATTGGGCTTTCATCAGTGTCATGGCCGTGGACGTCTGGCAGCACACGCCGTTCGTCATTCTCGTCCTGTTTGCCGCCATGCAGGGTCTGCCACAGGACGTCCTGGAAGCGGCGAAGGTGGACGGCGCGACCGGATTCACCAGCGTACGCCACATCATGCTGCCACTGCTGATGCCAGCGCTGCTCGTCGTCGTGATGTTCCGAACGGTGTTCGCGATGCGGGTGTTCACGCCCATATACATCCTGACCGGCGGGGGACCTGCGGACAGCACCACGCTGCTCGGTATCGAGATCTATCGCGCCGCGTTCCAGCACTACGAGATGGGCTACGCCGCGGCGCTGTCTGCGCTGATGCTGCTGTTCAGCATGGCCGTCGGCGTGTTGTACATCAAGCTGCTGAGCCGCGAGGCGCTGAGCTAGGCGGAGCGCCGGCCGGAAAGGAGTGACGTGCGCACCAAACGGCTGTTCCGGAAGTCGGCAGGCTACGCGATACTCGGCGTGACGGTACTGGTGGCGCTGACACCCATCGTGTGGCTGGCGTTGACATCCGTGAAAAGCGCGACCGACCTGATCGCCTGGCCACCGAAGATCTTTTTCTCGCCCACGCTGGACAACTATCGGGAGATCTTCCAGACCAGGCAGATTCCGGTATCGCGATACTTCGTCAACTCCGTCGTGGTGACACTGGTCAGCACCGTGGTCTCGGTCGCGCTCGCAGCTTTCGCGGCCTACGCGCTGTCGAGGCTGCGGCCCCGAGGGCATCGTTTCATCGGGCTGCTCATCCTCAGTGTCCGGATGCTGCCACCCATCGCCCTCGTCTCGCCCCTGTTCCTCATCGCTTCCCGCCTCGACGTGCTGGACACGAGACTGGCGCTGATCTTGCCGTACATCGCGCTCAACATCCCGTTGGCGACGTGGATGCTGCAAGGCTTCTTCATGGACCTGCCCCGGGAGCTCGAGGAGGCTGCCCTGGTCGATGGGTGTGGGTATATCCGGACCTTTCTTCTGATCATCCTCCCCCTCACGGGTCCAGGTCTTGCAGCGGTGAGCGTGTTCTCGTTCGTCCTGGCGTGGAGCGATCTGGTGCTGGCGCTCCCGCTAACCAGATCGGACGCCGCGACGCTCCCGGTGTTGGCATCGTCGGTGCGCACGGAGGAAGGCATTCAGTTCGGCCAGCTCGGTGTCATTGCCATGCTCATCGTCATTCCGGTGGCGCTCTTCACCGTTGTCGTTCGCCGCTGGTTGGTTCGAGGGGTGACTGCCGGTGCGGTGAAGTGACCCACCGAAACACTCCCGCTGATCATGAACGGTAAGCGACTACATAGGTCGCCTAGTGTTCATGATCAGCGGAAGGGTCTGGGGAAGGGAGCGGGAGATGGGGGCTACATGCCGAGCAGGCGGCGCAGCTCCCGGGTCTTGCGCCGCGAGACCTCGACCCTGCTGCGCCGGTGATCGTTCATCACCAGCACGAGCGAGCCCTTGAAATCGGGGATCAGCTCGCGGACGTGGTCGAGGTTGACCAGGTGCGAGCGGTGCGCCCGGAAGAAGTGCCCGCCCACCCGCCGCTCCAGCTCGTTGAGCGAGTAGTTCACCAGCACGCGGTCACCGGAGAGTTGCAGGTACGAGTATCCCCGCGCCGCGCTGGCGTAGACGATCGCCGACTCGTCGACGAGCACCGTACGATCACCTTGCTGGACGGGAATCCGTCCCAGGGGATCGGATGCCCACCCGGCGGCCCGTCCCGGCTGGCTCGGGACCTCGGGCTCGCTCTCTTCCACCGGCGCGGAGAGCGCCCGATCCAGCGCGCGGCCCAGCCGCTCCGCGTCGAACGGCTTCACCAGGTAATCGATCGCTTCGAGGTCGAATGCCTCGACGGCGTAGTCCGGATAGGCCGTGGTGAAGATGACCTTCGGCGAGTTCGGCGCCTCCCGCAACGCGGCGGCGACCTCCAGGCCGGTGCCTCCGGGCAGCCGGATGTCGAGCAGTACCACGTCATATGTGAGTGATCGCAGCAGCGTCAGCGCTTCCTCGGAATTCGTCGCTTCGCCGACCACCTGGACATGATCGAACGTGGTGAGCAGGTAGCGCAGTTCCTCCCGGGCGGGCGCTTCGTCGTCGACGATGAGACAGCGCGCACGCATCGGCTCACTCCCGTCATCCCAGTGGAATTCGCAGGTCGACGACGGTCCCCTCGCCTTCGTCGGATCGGATGTCGAGACGATAGCGTTCACCATACAGCGCCGCCAAGCGTTCGGAGATGTTTCGCAATCCCAGCCCGCCGTCCACGCCGCCGGCCGGCGAGGTGAGCTGTTCGAGCACGTCGGAATGGATGCCGACGCCGTCGTCGGCCACCCGGATCGAGGTGGTCCGGGTCAGCGGGTCGACGCGCGCCTTGAGCGTGATGGTTCCCCCGTCGACCTTGTCGGCCAGGCCGTGTTTGACGGCGTTCTCCACGAGCGGCTGGATCGTCAGGACGGGCACATGCGCGGTGAGCACCTGGGGATCGACGTCGTAGCGCACCCGCAGGCGCTCGCCATAGCGTGCCTGCTCCAGCGAGAGGTACGTGCGCACGAAGAAGTACTCGTGGCTGAATTCGGCGAAGTGCCCGTCTTGGCGCACCGCGTAGCGGAAGAAGTCCGACAGCCGCAGCAGGAGTTGCCGCGCCTCTTCCGGATCGGTTCGGGCCTTCGAGGTGATGGTGTTCAGGGTGTTGAACAGGAAGTGCGGGTTGATCTGTGCGCGCAGGGCGTCGAGCTTGGCGTCGACGGCCAGGTTGCGTTCCCGGTCGAACTCGGCCAGTTCGAGGTGCAGCGAGAGGATCCCGGCCAGGCCTTCGACGAGGCTGCGCTGCGGCGGGATCTCGTCGAGGCGATACACCTTGAGGGTGCCGACGACGCGCTTGCCGTCCGTGAGCGGAGCGATGACGGCAGCTTGGAGGGGGCAGTCGGTGTTCGGGCAGCCCAACTTGGAGCGTTTGCGCACGACGACGGTCTTGCCGCCGGCCAGAACCCGGGCCGAGGACTCGGTCTGTGGTGGATCGCCGACGGTGTGGTGGTCGGAACCGGGGCCGACGAAGGCGAGGACCTTCTCGTGGTCGGTGATGGCCACGGCGTCGCCACCGAGCAGGGGGTGCAGCAGCTTGGCGGTGCGCTCGGCCGCCTCGGCGTTCAATCCGGACCGCAGCGGGATCGAGCGGCCGACGGCGGCGATGGTGGAACCGTGCCGGCCCGGCTGGCGTGCCGTCGCCCCCGCCGTGCGCGCGGTGCGGGCAAAACGGTTCAGCCGGGGCATGCGCGTGGTGCGGGTGGTCGGGGCGGTACGGGCGCCGCGCAGCGCCGACGGGTAGCCGAGCGTCAGCACGACGGTCAGTCCGATTCCCAGCAGCACCGTGGGACCGACGGTCAGCGGGGGATCGGCCACGATCTGTGTGAACAGGTACACGAGGCCCCACGCGAGCGTGGTGAGCCCGGCCAGGGGCAGGCTGCCACTGTTCATCGCTGCGGTCCCGAATGCAGGTCGGCGACGCCGGAGATGGTGAGGCGGGCGAGCCGCTCGGCACGCCGGTCGGCTGCGGTGCCGTGCAGCCGGAGCCACAGCCGCTCCAGGTTCGCGGGCGTGCGGGTGTACAGCGAGATCACGACGGCGACCCCAGCGGCGAGTGGCGCGGCGACGACGGTGGGCGTGAGCAGCATCTCACCGAGGCCGCGGTCCCCGGCGATCGTCCCGGTGGCGAACATCGTGATGGCGGTGACGGCACCCGTGACGATGCCGGCGACGGCGCCGGCTGCGGTCATCCGCCGCCACCAGATGGTGAGGATGAACACCGGGGTGAGTGCCGAGCCGGCGAAGGCGAACGCCCACGTGACCATGGTCGCCACGATCGACGGGAACATGGCTGTCAGTGAATCCGGACGCAGGCTAAGCGCGAGGGCCGCGGAGAGCCCGGCCACGGTGAGCACCGCCCCGCGCCCGGCCCATACGGCCTGGCGCTGCGTGGCACGCGGGTTGATGTGGCGCTCGTAGACGTCGTGTCCCCAGGATGCGGCGGAAGCCAGCAGCAGCCCGGCGATGGTCGACAGCACCGCGATCAGGGCACCGGTGGCGATGAATCCCAAACCTGCCTGGCCCCCGTACAACCGGCCCAGGGCCAGCAGGGCGTGTTCGGGGACGCGCAGCACCCCGTCGACGGTCAGCTCGTCCAGCCACGGATGCCGGGATGCTGCCGCTGGAATGAGTGCGCGGGCGGCGGTGCCGAGCATGACGGCCAGCGCGTAGAACAGCCCGGCCAGGCCGAGAACCCAGACCGTGGTCATGCGCGCGGCGGTGCCGGTGGGGCTGGTGAAGTAGCGGTTCATGATGTGCGGCAGCCCGGCGGTGCCCATGACCAGCGTCATGATCAGGGCGAACTGCCCGAGCGGCCCGTACCGCCCGCCGGGTTCGCCGAAGTGGATCGCCTCACCGGGGTGCAGCCGGTTCGCCTCGGCTTCCAGCTGCCACTGCCCGCCGGTGTGCACGGGGTTGGCCAGGGGCTCTGCGCTCACGTCGGCGACGGCGTCGGCGTAGTGGAACCCGGACCCGACGACGGCGATGGCGAGCCAGACGAACGCGGCCAGGAGTAGCAGGAACTGGATCGCCTGTGTCCAGGTCGTCCCGCGCATGCCACCCAGCGTCACCAGCGCGGTGATCACCGTCGTCGCGACCACCACCCCGGTGGCGTACGGCGACAGGCCGGCGATGCCGTGTCCCACCAGCAGCTCCCACGTGATGCCGCTGCCGACGGCCTGCGGGACCAGATACGAGAGGATGATGAGCTGTACGGCGACGACGGCGGTGAACCGGACCCGGTCGGACTCCAGGCGGCGGCCCAGGAAGTCCGGGATGGAGAACTCTCCGAAGCGCCGTAACGGAGCGGCGACGAACAGCAGGACGGGTACGAAGCCGGCGGCGAATCCGGTGGCATACCAGATGCCGTCGAGGCCGGAGACGTAGACCGATGCGGCGACACCCAGGAACGATGCGGCCGAGAAGTAGTCGCCGCAGATGGCGCACGCGTTCGTGACGACGCCGACACGCTGGCCCGCGAGATAGAAGTCCAGCGTGGAAGCGCGACGCGGCCGGATGAAAATGCCGACCATGATGACGGCGATGAGCAGCGCGACGAGGATCAACACGCTCGCAGTGATCACGTCGTATCACCATCGGTGTTGTCCCCATCCCCGCCCGCCAGCTTGCCGTTCTGGCCGGCGGCCTGATCGTTGTGGAGATCCGCGGGGCGATCGCCGGTCAGTTTGCCGGTCAGGTCCTCGCGAAAGTCGTCGGTGAAGTCGTCGTGAAGGTCGTCGGTCACGGCCTCGTGAAGGTCGTGGTCGCTGCCCCCGAGCATGCGGTGCTCGACCGCGTTGGACAGCCGAGCGGCGGCGATGGCCAGCACGAAGAAGAAGATGTAGAGCCCGAACGCCGCCATCGCGAAGTTGGGGCTCATACCGCCGATCAGCCGGCCCTCGGACCACCAGTCGAGGGCAAGCGTGAGGAACGGCACGACGAGGACGACCCCGAGGAAGACGGCGACGTGACTGACCGCGACCCTGCGCAGGGTGCGAACGGTCGCGTCGACCTCGGCAGGCATGTCGTACTCGTCGGACGATTCGAACGTCCCCATGTCCGTGCCGGGACCGGGCTGAACCATGGGGTCATCGTGCGCCGTGCGGGGCGGTGCGCGCCAGTGCTTGTGCCGTAGCCATGCGCGGCCGCGTCGGGGATGGGAACGGTGCGCGGCCGGCGTGACGCGGATGCGGCCCGTGCGCGAGCGGCGCACTCCTGGTCCTAACCAGCAGCGCGGATTCGCCAGGCGGCACGGAGCACGACGACCGCACCCCCGCTGACCATGACCAGTCCGATACCTGGGAGGAGGCGTCCCCAGCTGTCCGTAGTGGCGCTGAGCTGGATCAGCCGGATGAACTGCCACATGGCGAGAGTCGCCACGGCCACACCGGGAACGAACGCGTGCGCGAGCGCGACCCGGCGGTAGGGGAGGAGCGCTCCAGCGATGACGATGACGCCCGCGCACAACGTCCACAGACCGGGCCCGACGGTCCCGGACAGGTGGCCGACGGGGGTCGAGACCCAGGGCAGGAGGGAACCGATGGCAATGAGGAGGCCGCCGAGCAGCATTCCCGCGCTTCCCACATGCATGATCCGGCGCGACGGGCTATGGGTAGCGGTGTGGCCGGTCGGTGTCATGTGGCGCCCTCCCTCATCGGGTCGGCCGGGACCGCGGCGGAACCCTGGTGACGGTCCCTTCGCGTGGACCTGACGTGCGGGGAGTGTAACCCGACGGCAGCGCTCTCCGGCATGGGGACGTTCGTCAGGGGTTCCTCTGGAGGCGCGAGCGGGCATATCCCGCTGCGAACGGCCGAACGGCGGGACCGGGACCGGTCCGCCGGCACCGCGATGACCGTTGGACGGCCGGGACGGGCCGCTCGTTCGAGTAGGCCTTGTGTGCTGTATGAGCTTGTCGGTTCGGTGTGCTTACTACAGGTGCGGAAACGTCGCTGATCGGTTAGCGCGCGGCGCCCGTATCTCGCCCGTATCTGCAGGAGGGAGTTCGGACGTGGCTACTCGCACGGACGCGACTCGAGACGATGGGCCGCCTTCCGGTGACTGGAGGCGGGAGTATTGGCGCCGCAACCTCCGGCTCATGGCCGTGTTGCTGTGCATCTGGTTCATCGTCTCGTTTGGCGCGGGAATCTTGTTCGTCGACGTCTTGAACGAGTTGACGATCTTCGGGTATCCGCTGGGGTTCTGGTTCGCCCAGCAAGGATCGATCTATACGTTCATCCTCTTGATACTCATCTATGCGCTGCGCATGGATCGCCTCGACGACAAGTTCGGGGTTAGCGAGCGTGACGAGGACGCGGGCGGCGACACCGGCATGGCCGCCGGGCACGCGCCCGCGGAAGCGGAATCTCAGGGTGCGGCGGCAACCGGAACGGCCGGTGCGACCGCCGACACGACGGAGTCCGAGGCGAGCTTGGACGGCGTGCCCGGGGGCGCAGCGGGCGGCGCCAGCGCCGACGACACCGCCGACGGCACCGATGACGGCACCGGCGACGGCGAGAACGGGAGGCAGGCGACGTGAGCGACATCCAGCTGTGGACCACGATCTTCATCGTCCTGTCCTTCGGTACCTACATCGTCATCGCCTGGCGTAGCCGGGTGCGCGAGACGGAGGGCTTCTACGTCGCCGGTCACGGCATACCCACCGTCGCCAACGGAGCCGCGGTCGCGGCGGACTGGATGTCCGCGGCGTCGTTCATCTCCATGGCGGGGTTGATCGCCTTCCTGGGCTCGGACGGTTCCATCTACTTGATGGGATGGACCGGCGGCTATGTCCTGCTTGCCCTGTTGCTGGCGCCCTACCTGCGCAAGTGGGGCAAGTACACGGTGCCGGAGTTCGTCGGCGATCGCTACTCCGAGCTGGTGCGTACCATCTCGGCCGGCGCGGCCATCATCATCTCGTTCACCTACGTCGTCGGGCAGATGAACGGTGGCGGTATCGTCTTCAGCCGCTTCCTGGGCATGGGGATCAACGGGGGCGTGCTGATTGCCGGGGCCATCATCTTCACCTACGCCGTGCTGGGCGGGATGAAGGGCATCACCTGGACCCAGGTCGCCCAGTACACCGTGTTGATCACGGCCTACCTCATCCCGGCGGTGGCCGTCGCGCAAAAGATCACCGGGTTTCCGATCCCGCAGGTGTCGTTCGGGCAGATCCTGGACGAGCTCAATGCGCTGGGAACCGATCTCGGTTTGAACGAGTACACCGCCGCGTTCACCGAGCGCCCGCAGATCGACGTCTTCCTCGTCACGATGGCGCTGATGATCGGCACGGCGGGCCTGCCGCATGTGATCATCCGCTTCTACACGACGAAGACCGTCCGGGGCGCGCGCTACTCGGCGTTCTGGGCGCTGTTCTTCATCGGCCTGCTGTACACGACGGCCCCTGCGGTCGGCGCGTTCACCAAGTTCAACCTGCTCGAAGGGGTGGAGAACACGCCGGTGTCAGAACTGCCGCAGTGGATCGACAACTGGGCGGCCACCGGGCTGGTCAGCGTCGCCGAGGACGCCGAGACGATCCAGTCGGTGGGCAACGATCCGGCGTCGGGAGCGGACCTCATCGTGAACAACGACATCCTCGTCCTGGCCTCGCCGGAGATCGCCGGGCTGCCCGCACCCATCGTCGGTCTTGTCGCGGCAGGAGGCATGGCCGCCGCGCTGTCCACGGCGGCCGGGCTGCTGCTGGTGATCTCCTCGTCGGTGTCGCACGATTTCTACTTCCGCCGGATCCGCAAGACCGCGAGCGACCGCGAACGGCTGCTCGCCGGCCGGATCGCCATGGCCGGTGCCGTCGTGATCGCGATCCTCGCGGGGATGAACCCGCCGGCGTTCGTGGCACAGGTCGTCGCGTTCGCGTTCGGCCTCGCGGCGGCGAGCTTCTTCCCTGCCCTCGTGCTCGGGATCTTCTGGAAGCGGTGCAACGCCGCAGGCGCCGCGTCGGGCATGGTGGCCGGCCTCGCGGTGACGATCACCTACATGGTGTACACGCTGGAGGTGTTCGGCACGTCAGAGAACGATCACATCTTCGACATCAGCCCGGAGGGCGTGGGCACCATCGGTGCCCTGGTGAACTTCGTCGTGGCGATCGTGGTGTCGAAGCTGACCCCGCCACCGTCGGCGACCTTGTCGGAGATGGTGGAGAACATCCGCTATCCCGCTGCCAAGCGCCGGGTGCCGGCCGGGCGCGACGGTTAGCCGGGGAGCCGTCTACCGCCTGATCTTTGCCGGCGCCTGGCTCGAGAGCTCGTGAGAGCGGCCGAGAGCCCGCTCTCACGAGCTCTCGGCCGGATGGCCACCGGATGCGCGACTGCGTTACGCGACACGCGACCGTCACGCGTGCGTGCTCACACCCCGGCGAGCGCGTTGACCTGTGCGGGGGAGAGGGCGTGGTCGATGACCATGACGGCGGCGCCGATGGTACCCGCGCGGTCGCCGGTGTGGGATTGCACGATGCGCAGGTGTTGGGTGGCCAGGGGCAGGGAGCGGCG
>NZ_QMIG01000045.1 GCF_003287285.1 Phytoactinopolyspora halophila | reverse complement strand
GGCACCCTCCAAGAAATCAAAGTCGCCGAAGACGAAACCGTCGAAGTCGGCGCCGAACTCGCCGTCATCGGTGGTGGCGCGGCGGCAGCGCCCTCCCAGCCGGAGGCCGGCGCGCAGCCGGAGACGAGCGCACCTGCCGAACCCGAACCGGCGCAGGAGCCGGCCCAGGAGCCGGCGCCGCAACAGCCAGCCGCACAACCCGCACCACAGCAGCCCGCACCGCAGCCGAGCGGCCAGCCGGCGCCCCAGGCACAGCCACAGGAGCCAGCCCGGTCGCAGGCGGGTGAAAGCACGGCGGCATCGGCGCAGCCCGCCGCAGCCGAGCAGACCGCTCCGTCCCGCGCCTCCGGCGACGGCACCCCGTACGTGACCCCGCTGGTCCGCAAGCTCGCCACCGAGCACGGCGTCGACCTCTCGACCGTCCAGGGCAGCGGGGTCGGCGGCCGGATCCGCAAGCAGGACGTGCTCGCCGCAGCCGAGGCGGCCAAGGCCGCCACAGCACAGCCCGAGCCGGCCCCGGCGCCGTCCGCGGAGGACGCCGGCCTGCCTGGCGAGCCGTCGCCGTTGCGCGGCACGCGCCAGAAGATGAGCCGTATCCGCAAGGCGATCGCCACGCACATGGTCGAATCGCTGGCCACGTCCGCCCAGCTGACCACCGTCATCGAGGCCGACGTCACCCGCATTGCCCGGCTACGGGAGCGCGCGAAGGCCGACTTCGAGGCTCGCGAAGGCGTGAAGCTCTCGTTCATGCCGTTCTTCGCCAAAGCTGCCGTCGAGGCGCTGAAGGTTTACCCGGTCGTCAACGCCAGCGTCGAGGGCGAAGAGATCGTCTATCACGAGACCGAGAACCTGGGGATCGCCGTCGACACCGAACGTGGCCTCATGGTTCCCGTGCTCAAGAACGCTGGCGATCTCAACCTCGGAGGCCTCGCTCGCCAGATCGCCGACCTCGCGGAACGCACACGGACCAACAACCTCAAGCCGGACGACATCACGGGTGGCACCTTCACCCTGACCAACACCGGCAGCCGCGGGGCGCTGTTCGACACGCCGATCCTCAACCAGCCTCAAGTCGGCATGCTCGGCACCGGCGCCGTCGTGAAGCGGCCCGTCATCGTCACCGACGACACCGGGGCCGACAGCATCGCCATCCGCTCGATGGTGTACCTCGCGCTCACCTACGATCACCGGATCGTCGACGGCGCCGACGCGGCCCGCTACCTCAATGCGGTGAAGAAGCGGCTCGAGGCCGGCAAGTTCGAAGCTGAACTCGGGCTGTGACGGCCAGCGTGCAGGAGGGACGTGCCTAGCTCACCCAGAGGGTCGCCGATATGCGCATAGCGGTAGCCGGTTCCAGTGGACTGGTCGGGACGGCGCTGTGTGCCTCGCTGACCGCCGACGGGCACGACGTCTTACGGCTCGTGCGGCGGCCGGCGACGGACTCCAGCGAGCTCCACTGGGATCCCGCCATCGGCGACGTCGATCCGAATCCGCTCGAAGGTATCGACGCCGCCGTCAACCTGGCCGGCGCGGGAGTCGGTGAGCGGCGCTGGTCGAAGGCGTACAAGCAGCTCCTGCGCAGCAGCCGTATCCACACCACGGCGTTTCTTGCCAACACCCTGGCCGGGCTCGACGACCCACCGCGGGTGTTCGTCTCCGCCTCGGGCATCAACTATTACGGAACCGACCGTGGCAACGAGGTGCTCGACGAGAACTCGGAACCCGATGGTGGATTCCTCGCCGGGCTGTGCCGGGACTGGGAAGAAGCCGCGCAGGCGGCCAGCGCCGCCGGTATCGCCGTGTGCCAGACGCGCTTCGGCATCGTCCTCGATCGCCACCAGGGCGCGATGTCGAGGATGCTGCCGCTGTTCCGCTGGGGTTTGGGCGGGCCGCTGGCTGGTGGCCGGCAGTACTGGAGCTTCATCTCGCTGGCCGACACCGTGAATGCCCTGCGGTTTCTCATCGAAAAGGAAGGATGTGCCGGCGCGTACAACATGACGGCACCCGAGCCGGTCACCAACGCCGAATTCACGCGGGTGCTGGCATACCTCCTCAGTCGGCCCGCCCTGCTGCCCGCACCGTGGCTGGCCCTGCGCATTGCACTCGGCGAGTTCGCACACGAGATCGCCGGCAGCTTGCGGGTCGTGCCGACGCGCCTCACCGAGTCGGGATTCACGCACCAGCATCCCACCGCCCGCTCGGCCATCGCGCACGCGTTGTCGAGCTAGCCAGGCCCGGGTGGTGCCCACACCCGCGTGGCGACCAGGCCCGGGCGGTGGCCCGGCCCGGGTCGCGGCCAGGTCCAGGTGGCTGGCCGGGCCGATTGCTGACCGGACCGCCAGGTCAGGGTCGCTAGCGTCGGGGTAGCTAGCCGAACCGCCAGGTCGGGGTTTCGTCGGCTTCATCCGCGACGGGCACCAGCTCGGCCAGCCAGGTGTCGTGCTCCATACCGCCCTTCTCCTCGACCACTTCTCCGTCGCTGTCGACCAGGCGGTATGGCGGGAGCCGGTCGGACACTTCCAGCACGACGGTCCCGCCCTCTTCCTCGACGAGTTCGACGTCGACGACCTCGAACGACAAATCCTCGGTGCGCACGTCGTTGTCCGCATACTCCTGGAGCAGCTCGACGTCGCGGACCAGCCCTTCGCTCGTGGGTTCGTAGACCTGGCACAGGAGTTCCGCGTCGATCTCGGCGAACGCCCGGGCACGCAACTCGTACAGCCGCTGGACCTCCTCCGTCCAGTCGCTCACCTCGGGAGGCGCCTCGTCTGACGCTGGTTTCGGACCCCCACAGAGATCAGCCTGCTGGCCCTCGCCGACCTCGTCGGGCGTGCCGAGGCCAGCCTCCGGGAGTTCGTCGTCGTCCTCAACGAGTTGCATCACGAGTACGGCGCCCCCGGCAAGCAGCAAGAGAACGACGAGAACGCTCACGACCCGGGTCATCTCCCCCTTGCTCGGCTTTCGCCCTCGGCGATTGCCTCGCTTCGTCGTGCCGGTCGCCTCAGCGCCCGGTGGCGCTTCGTCGGCGGCTCCTCGCCCGCGGCGCGCGCTCGTAGTGGCCGAGCTCAAATCCGACGGGCGACGCCGGTTCTGCGCCCCGCCTCCGGGCGGCGAGCCCTGATCCTCGCTCCCGCCTAGGCGCTCGGCGGCGGCCCCGAAGCCGCCCGTGGCCGGTCCGGTCCCCGGCTGTGTCTCGATCGGTGATGTGAACGCCGACGCTGCCGCTCCTCCGGGTTCACCCGCCGGTGGCTCCTCCCCGGGGCTCGGCTCACCCGAACGACCCGCACGGCGTGCGCGTCGGCCGGTGCCGCGACGCATGTACGCGGCGACGTCGTCGGCCTCGCCCTGCTCTTCGGCTCCGGCGCCGAACTCCGAACCCGGACCGGGTTCCCCGCCAAAAGCGGCCGTGTGCTCCGAACCAGGAACGCCTGGGGGTGCCTGCCCAGGGGGCACCGGCGGGGCCTGCCCGGTAGGCACCTGGCCCGGCGGCACGGGTGATGCCTGCCCCGGGGGTGCCTGTCCGGGAGGCACGGGGGGTGCCTGCCCAGCCTGCGGTGGCTCGTCCTCGTCGGGGACGACGAGCTCGACCGGCTCCGGATCCGCCACCTGGTAGAGCGCGTTGACCAGAGTTTCCGCGTCGGGGCGGCGTCCCACATTGCGGCCCACCGCCCGCGTGATGACCGCCTGCGCCCCCGGTGCCATGCCGGTGGCCAGGAGATGCTCCGCCGACGCGGCGAAGAGCTGGCTGGCCGACACCGGACCGGTCAATGCCATGAGCCCGACAGCGGCAACGCTATATACGTCGGCGGAGGGGCCGACGGATCCCTCGGATGCGACCTCGGGGGCGATGGTCGGGCCATGCAGGTTGAGCCGCGCCCCGATCGACGCCAGGCCGACGCCGGCGAGCATGGGCCGGCCGTCTCGTGCGAACAGGATGTCCTCGGGGCCGATGGCGCCGTGCACGATGCCGTGCTGATGGATCTCCGCCAAGGCTTCGGCGATCGGTGCGCACGCCGTCACCATCTCCCCGGGAGGGAGGACGCGACGCACCGCGAGGATCTCCGCGAGACTGCCTCCTTCGGCCGGGCCGAGCACGAGAACCGGCCCGGACGAGCTGTCGACCACGCTGTGGAAGGCGATGACGTGCGGGTGCTGCAACGCCCGCATGACCAGTGACGCGGTACTCAAGCCCGCGCGGATCGTCTCGAGATCTCCACGTACGAGCCGGAGGGTGACGGGCTCACCAGTGGTGTCGTCGATACCGAGCCATGTGTACGAGTGCGCCGAACCCAGCTGTCTGCCGACAGTGAACCCAGGTATGCGCACAGGCCCCTCCATAGCCACTATGGTTCCAAATCTTGGCGGTAGCCGCCGCCTGAGATCAGCTTTTGCACCCGCTCGTTCCTTGTCCTGGCGTCCCTGATATCCCCTGGTGTCCGGATCGGCACCGGCGTTCGAGGCACGGCTGCCTACTCTGACGCATTTCGCACCGCAGCGCCAACGTGTGACCTCTGAGCGTCAACGTGTGACCTACGGGCGCACGTTCCATGCGCGCCGCCGTGCCCCGATCCGTCACTTTCGATCTTCTTTCGATCGATATATGTCTCGCATCGTGGGGCGTACGTCAAGCCATGGACCGAAATCCGCGGCGAGGGCGTAGGCTCGGTCCCATGAGCGAGCTGCAGGTGATCCAGCACGAAGCACTCGTGCCATACGAACGTGCGTGGGATGAGCAGCGCAGGCTGCATGCTGCCCGGGTCGCCGACGACACTGGCGACACCGTCATACTCCTGGAACACGAACCGGTGTACACAGCCGGCAAACGTACCCAACCGCACGAGCGTCCGCTGCTCGACGCCGGCGCGCCGATCATCGACGTCGATCGCGGCGGCAAGATCACCTGGCACGGTCCGGGCCAGCTTGTTGGATACCCGATCGTGAAGCTGACCGACCCGGTCGACGTCGTCGCCTACGTCCGCCGCGTCGAGCAATTGATGATCGACATCTGCGCGGATTTCGGCCTCGAGACGACCCGCATCAAGGGACGCAGCGGGGTCTGGGTGCCCGACGACGCCCGCGGTCCGGCTCGCAAGATCGGTGCCGTCGGTATCCGGGTGGCGCAACGCGTGACCATGCACGGTTTCGCCCTGAACTGTTCGTGCGACCTGTCATGGTACGACCGCATCGTCCCGTGCGGCATCTCCGATGCGACAGTCACGTCCTTGTCGAGTGAGCTCGGCCACACCGTCAGCGTCGCGGACGTCCTCCCGACTGCACAGAAGCGTCTCGACACCCTTCGAGCAGATAATCCGGTGGGCGTAGGGTGAAAATGTGAGTGTCGCACCGGAAGGACGCCGCATGTTGCGGCTGGAAGTCCGCAACAGCGAGACGCCGATCGAAAAGAAACCGCCGTGGATCAAGACCAAGGCCACGATGGGTCCCGAGTATCGGGAGCTGCGGGCCCTGGTGGAGCGAGAAGGACTGCACACGGTCTGCCAAGAGGCTGGCTGTCCCAACATCTTCGAGTGCTGGGAAGACCGGGAAGCCACCTTCCTCATCGGCGGCGATCACTGCACCCGCCGGTGTGATTTCTGTCTGATCGACACCGGAAAGCCGGACGAACTCGACGTCGAGGAGCCACGGCGAGTGGCCGAGTCGGTCCAGGCCATGGGCCTGCGATACGCCACGGTCACGGGCGTGACCAGGGATGACCTCGACGACGAAGGTGCCTGGCTGTACGCGGAGACGGTTCGGCAGATCCACCAGCTCAACCCCAACACGGGGGTCGAGATCCTCACTCCGGACTTCTCTGGCAAGGCCGAGTTGCTGCAGCAGGTGTTCGACGCCGAACCGCAGGTGTTCGCACACAACGTGGAAACCGTGCCGCGCATCTTCCGGCGCATCCGCCCGGCGTTCTCCTACGAGCGCTCGCTCGAGGTGCTGTCGATGTCGCGGGCAGCTGGCCTGGTCACCAAGTCCAACCTGATCCTCGGGATGGGCGAGACCCGGGAGGAGATCTCGGGCGCACTCGCCGACCTGCAGTCCGCCGGGTGTGATCTGATCACCATCACGCAGTACCTGCGGCCCTCTCCCCGCCATCATCCCGTGGAGCGCTGGGTCACTCCCGAAGAGTTCGAGGAGCTCGGTGCCGAGGCAACTGAACTCGGGTTCACCGGCGTCATGTCCGGCCCCCTCGTTCGTTCCTCCTACCGTGCCGGACGCCTGTACCGGCAGGCCGTCGAGGCCCGCTACACCCAGACCCCGGTGTCGTAAGGCACGAGCACAGGCACGCGCGGGGCACTTCGCCTGCACCTCTGTGCCGCCCGCTGAGTCGGCACGCTGTCCGCTTGACTAGGATTCGGTATATGGCGCGCAAGGACGAGCAGGATTCCGGCGAGAAGAAGGGCCGGATCGCGCAGATCAAGCAAACCTACCGGATGGCCCGGCGGGTCGACCGCTGGGTGGGGTGGATCACGCTCGCCTACATGCTCGGCGCGCTCGCCATCGTCGCCCTCATCGGGTTCCTGCTGGGCCCGCTGTGGATGTGGCTGATCGTGGGGCTTCCCACGGCCCTGCTGGCTGGCGCCGTCGTGTTCGGCCGCCGTGCCGAGCGGGCGGCGTACGCCCAGATCGAGGGGCAGCCCGGTGCCGCCGCGGCGGCGTTGGGCACGCTGCGCCGGGGCTGGGACAACACGCCTGGCGTCGGCGCCAACCGCCATCAGGATGTCGTCCACCGCGCAGTGGGCAGGCCCGGCATCGTGCTGATCGGCGAAGGGGATTCCCCCGGACGTGTCTCCAACCTCCTGGCCCAGGAGAAGAAGCGGCACAGCCGGGTGGCCCCGGAAACTCCCGTCTACGAGTTCATCATCGGTCACGGCGAGAACCTCGTGCCGCTCCCGCAGCTCACCAAGCGCATGCGCAAGCTGCCGAAGAATCTCCGCCCCGCCGAGGTGACCGAGCTGCGTCACCGGTTGAACGCGCTGAGCTTCCAGCCCGTCGGCATGCCCAAGGGGCCGCTGCCCAAGGGCATGAAGGCGCCGAGTGCCGGGGCCCCACCAGCGCAACAAGACGATCGTGCCCACGCCGGGCGGCAGAAGGGCGGCCGGCGCCGCTCGTGATTGCCCGGCGCTGCTCGCGATCCACATCCGGGCGTCGATATCAATCTCCCGGGTTCGTCGAGATGCTCGACACGTTGAGCGGCACCGTGAACGTTTCACCTGCGTGAAATGAGGACGCGAGTCCGCGAGTCCGGTTAGGCTGGCGTTACGGAGACGTCGGCGACGAACGGTGGTGGATTTGACGTGGGTGACTCTTCGCAATCTCCGCAGGATGACCCACGCCGGACGACGGATCTGAATGCCAGCAAGCTGTGGGCAGGTGGATTGGCTACGGCGCTGGTGGCGGCGTTGGTCGCTCTGGTCGGCATCGTGGTCTTTCGAGGTGTCTTCGGCATCCACGTTCTGGCCCCGGAAGACGAGGGCACGTGGGGTGACGCGTCGACGGTGCAGCTGATGTTGGCGGCGGCCGTCGCGGCGCTGGTTGCCACTGGCCTGGTGCACCTATTGCTGATCAGCACGCCACGGGCATTGTCGTTCTTCGGGTGGATCGTGGGTCTCGCGACAATCGTCGCGGCGGTGGCTCCATTCGCGACGGACTCCGACATGGACAGCATGTTGGCCACGGCAGCCATCAACGCGGTGATCGGTATCGCTATCCTCAGCCTGCTTTCCGGCGTGGTCAGCTCCGCCGCCGAGCGCGGCACGGGAGGCGGCCGCACGACGCAATGGTGAGCGACGGCAACGGTTACCTACCCGGAGCCCAGCGTTCGCCCTGCAGGCACGGTGCGCAGCTCGTGCCCTGCTCATCACCCTCTTCTCATCACCCGCCGGGGCCGTTGACCGCCGCCGTGTTCGTCGCCAGATCGTGCAGACCGCGCCGGTCGCTGTCGAACACCAGCGGCGGGATCACCAGTACGATCAAAATGGTGCGCACGGCGGCGTTGACCAGGCCCACCCGATCGCCACTGAGCCGGATGATGCGCACCCGAACCATCCACTGACCGAGACTCGCTCCCGTCGCCGCGGTGGCCAGCCACACGAGTCCGAAGAAGCAGGCCAGCGGCAGCCAGGTCAGCCCCGACTCGACATCCCAGACCTGGGGTCCGGCCAGGATGACGGCAGCGATGTTCGCCAGCACCCAGTCGGCGAGCAATGCTGCAATGCGCCGCGACCAGCTCGCGGGAGAACCCGGCCCGCTCGCAGGGAGACCGGAGCGAGTCGTCGACGGTTCGTTGGTGCTCACATTCGCGACTCTACCGATGTGTGGCCGGCATTCGTGCGCGGGCGCCATGATTCGGTTTCGGCTCCGGTTCAGCTCCGGCCCGAACAACCCTGTAACACCCGTGAAATACTTGAGATACGAACGGGAAATGCATTCGCCCTACCGTCCATGGTTAGCAATTGCGAGTCGGTCAGCGCAGACCGTCGATGCCCACGGCCAAACCTCGCCAGGCGCGAAGGAGAATCCACATGTTCACCAACGCCGACGAGCTCTTGAAGTTCGTCAAGGACGAGGGCGTCGAGTTCATCGACGTCCGCTTCTGCGACCTCCCAGGGATCATGCAGCACCTGAATATCCCGGCCGAGGTATTCGACGCCGACGCTGTCGCGAACGGTGTGATGTTCGACGGCTCGTCGATCCGCGGTTTTCAGGCCATTCACGAGTCGGACATGAAGCTGATCGCCGACCCGGCGACCGCATTCGTCGACCCGTTCCGCAAGGCCAAGACGCTGGCGATGAACTTCTCCATCGTCGACCCCTTCACCGACGAGCCCTACAGCCGCGACCCCCGCAACATCGCCATGAAGGCCGAGGCATACCTGGCCAGTTCCGGAATCGCCGACACGGCGTTCTTCGGGCCCGAGGCCGAGTTCTACATCTTCGACGATGTGCGGTTCGAGACGCGGCCCAACGCCGGGTACTACTACATCGATTCCGTCGAGGCTGCCTGGAACACCGGCCGTGAGGAAGAGGGCGGCAACCGGGGATACAAGACCCGGTACAAGGGCGGATACTTCCCCGTCCCGCCGACGGATCAGTACGCCGACCTGCGCGACACCATCGTCAAGACGCTGATCGCCTCCAACATTCCCGTCGAGCGCTCGCACCACGAGGTCGGCAGCGCCGGCCAGGCAGAGATCAATTACAAGTTCGACACGCTCCTTCACGCTGGCGACCGGCTGATGCTGTACAAGTACATCATCAAGAACGTCGCCTGGGAGGCCGGAAAGTCGGCCACCTTCATGCCCAAGCCCGTCTACGGTGACAACGGCTCCGGCATGCACGTTCACCAGTCGCTGTGGAAGGACGGCTCGCCGCTGTTCTACGACGAGCTCGGCTACGCCGGCCTGTCCGATACGGCGCGCTGGTACATCGGTGGCCTGATCAAGCACGCGAACTCGCTGCTGGCTCTGACCAACCCGACGGTCAACTCCTACCACCGCCTCGTGCCAGGCTTCGAGGCGCCGGTGAACCTGGTCTACTCGCAGCGCAACCGCTCCGCTGCCATCCGGATCCCGATCACCGGCTCTTCGCCGAAGGCCAAGCGGATCGAGTTCCGCGCGCCCGACCCCTCCAGCAACCCCTATCTCGCCTTCTCTGCACTCATGATGGCCGGGCTAGATGGCATCCGGAACAAGGTCGAGCCGCCGGAGCCGGTCGACAAGGATCTGTACGAGCTTCCGCCCGAGGAACACGGCGACATCGCCACGGTGCCCGCGTCGCTTCCCGAGGCGCTGGACGCCCTGGCCGAAGACCACAGTTACCTTCTTGAGGGCGACGTCTTCACCGAGGACCTCATCGAGACCTGGATCGACTTCAAGCGCACCAACGAGATCGACCCGATCCGGCAACGCCCGCACCCGCACGAGTTCGAGCTGTACTACGACCTGTAGATACAGACGTCCGACGGTTGGCAGTGCTACCGGCCGCCTCGACCGTCGGGAACGATCCCGAGAACGGGTCGGCCGGGGCTGTCAGGGGGCAGCCCCGGCCGATTCTAGAATGATCCGGTGCCTATCCCGCTGGTCATCGACACGGATCCCGGCGTTGACGACATGCTGGCGCTGCTCGTCGCCACGGGCAGCCCAGAGATAGATCTACGGGCCGTGACCACCACGTACGGCAACGTCGATCTCCCTACCACCACCCGGAACGCGCACCGCATCATGCGGCTCGCCGGACGGCCGGACGTTCCCCTCGTCGCCGGTGCCGATCGCCCGCTCGTTCACCCGTACGTGTCACGCACGTCGGACGTTCACGGCGATGACGGCCTGGGCGGTATGGGTCATCATCTCGACGACCGGCCCTCCGCGAACTCCAGAGCCGAGCCCGCTCCCCCGCGTGCCATCGACGCCATCGCCGACGTGGTTCGCAGCTCCAGCACGCCGGTGACCCTCGCCGCTCTCGGCCCGTCCACCAACGCGGCCCTGTTCCTCGCTCGCTATCCGGATCTCGCCCGGCAGCTGGACCGGATCATCATGATGGGTGGCGCCATCGCTGGTGGCAACATCACGCCGGTGGCTGAATTCAACGTTGCCAGTGACCCAGAGGCCACACAGCGAGTCTTTTCTGACGATGTTCCCGTCTGGATGGTCGGCCTGGACGTGACCCACAAGGCACTGGTTGATCGCGCCTGGATGGATAGCTTGCGCGACCGGGGCCCGGCCGCCCAGACGGCCATGAATGTCATGCAGCACTACTTCGACTGGGCTCACGCGCAGGGTCGCGACCGCGCCACCGTGCACGACGCGGTCGTACTCGCGGAACTCATCGCTCCAGGAACACTCCACTTCGACACGGCCGACGTCACCATCGAAACTGGCTTCGGGCCAGCACGCGGCTGCACCGTGACCACGCGCCATCCAGCCGGTCGGCACCGTGTAGCAGTCGACGTGAACGCTGATGCCGCCACAACACTGATCGCAGAACGCATCGCCGCCGTCGGTACCGCTGCCTAGCACAATGGCGCAACTCGGCAGTCACGCTGTAACCTTGCAGCCTGACATCGACCGACCCAAAATCCCATGATCAGCCGACAACCTCGCTGGTCAATTAGGGGTGCTCCCCGCGCACGCGGGGATGATCCGGACGCCGGGACCGGTCTCGGCGCCGGCGCGACCGTGCTCCCCGCGCACGCGGGGATGATCCGTAGGCGTCAGTGCGGGCACCGGGGTCTCGGCCCTGCTCCCCGCGCATGCGGGAATGACCCCGAGTCACTCACGACTACATGCGCCAGGCCAGCGTGCTCCCCGCGCACGCGGGGATGATCGTCAACGATCACGCAGGCATCGAGCGTATCGATCGCGAGGGACGTCACCTCGCATGCGGGCCATGATCGGGTGTGGAGTTTCCGCGCCATGTGTGCGGAAAATCAGCCGCTATAGCGACCTGAACGCCACACACGGGCAATCGAAACTCCACACCCGATCATCAGAACCGGTGCCGGCAGGTCACTCCGTTCCGGTAACTGGCAGGGCGCTCGACAGGCCCGCCGTCGTCCCCGTACACACCGCCGCCGTGCACACCGCCGTCGCCGTACTCGCCATCATCGCTGTACGCACCGTCACCAATGTGCGCGCCGGCACCGGATGCGTTGCCGTGCTCGGCTGCGCTGTACTCGTCGCCGTACTCGCCTGCGCTGCGGATCGTCGTGCGAAGCGTGTCCTCACGCAGGAAGAGCACCGCCACGAAGGCGATCACGGCCGCGAATACCGACACCCCGAAGACGAGCGCCGTGGCGTCAGCGTAAGCCTGCTCGACCACCGTGCGCACGGGAGATGGTAGCTCGGACACGTCGAGCGACGTCGAGCCGCCGAGCTGCGCCGCGTCGGCACCGCCGGCATCACCCTGGAGGCCTCGCAGCCCTTCAGCAATCGAGCTGGTCACCCGCGTGGCGAGGATCGCTCCGAGCACCGACACCCCGGTCGCTCCGCCCAGGGTGCGGAAGAACGTGACCGTGGACGTTCCCGCGCCGAGATCGCGGTAGTCCAACCGGTTCTGCGCGGCCAAGACCAGGTTCTGCATCGTCGAGCCGACACCGATCCCCATCACGCCCATGTAGATGTTGACGTGCCACACCGGTGTCGTGTGGTCAATGGTGGACAGCAACGCGAGCCCGACGATGATCAGGCTGGTGCCGCCCACCAAGAACCTCTTCCACCGGCCCGTACGCGAGACCAGCTGGCCGGTGATGGTCGTGGCGAGCATGAGCCCGACGACCATGGGAATGGTCAGCAGGCCGGACTCCATCGGCGCGAAGCCGCGCGCGACCTGGAAGTACTGGGCGAAGAAGACCGGCGCACCGAACATCGAGATCCCCACGGCCACGCTGGCGACGATGGCCAGGGTCATGGTGCGTTGCCGCATCAACCGCGGTGGCACCACGGGATCGACGGCCCGCCGCTCGGCCAGCACCGCAGCAACGATGACCAGCATTCCCGCACCGATGCAGGCCAGGCTGGTCCACGACACCCACGCGAAGCTCTCACCCGCGAACGTCACCCACACGAGGAGGATGCTGATGCCTCCCGGGATGAGCAGCGCTCCACGCCAGTCGATCGGTGTCGTGATCTTGAGCACCGGCAGGTGCAAGGTCCGCTGCAGGAGGACGAGCGAGACCACCGCTACCGGCGCACCGACCCAGAAGCACCAGCGCCATCCCAAGAACCCGGCGTCGACGATGAACCCGCCCAGCACGGGGCCGCCGACGGTGGCCACCGCCATGACCGCACCGAAGTAGCCCATGTACCGGCCGCGTTCGCGCGGGCTGACCAGCGATCCCAGGACGATCTGCACGAGCGCCTGGAGGCCTCCCATGCCGACGCCTTGCAGCACCCGGAAACCGATGAGCATCGACGTGCTCTGCGCGAATCCGGCGAGGATCGATCCGAGCACGAAGATGGTGATCGCCAGCTGGACCAGGAGCTTCTTGTTCATCCGGTCGGAGAGTTTGCCCCAGATCGGCGTCACCGCCGTGGCTGCGAGGAGCGTCGACGTCACCACCCAGGTGTATTGCTCCTGGGTACCGCCGAGATCGGCCAGGATCGGGGGAAGCGCGTTGGCGACGATGGTGCCCGAGAGCATCGCCACGAACATCGCGAGGAACAGCCCCGACAGCGCCTGCAACACCTGGCGATGTGATATCGCCGCATCTCCATTTGTGGCCGTTGTCATGGACACATCACGGAATCGAGTCCGGCTCTCCTAGAAAGTTGGTCGATACAACCATATGGCGGGCGGGCGTACTCCGCAACTCGACGCCAACCACGCGATTTACGCCTCTTCGCGGTGAACCCTTGACATGACCCAGATCACACTCGATTATCGATAATCAATAGAACGGGCAGCATCGCCTGGAGGCTCTCATGACTCAACCGATCGCCACGTTCTTCGGCGACGACGAGTTCCCCATCACGTGGGAAGAAGGGCAGCAACAGCTCCTGTGGGTGCATGACGACCTGCACATCCCCAACCCCGTCTCCCCCATGTACGCCGACATCGGCGGCTGGTGGCTCAAGTGCGACTACATGTTCCGCCGCTTCGGAACGCCGTTCGCGTCGGACTGGATCGTCAAGATCATCAACGGTTACGTCTACACCGCCGCGGTCCCGGCCACCAAGGGTTTGAGCGCCGAGGCATTCGAATACGGCGCCCGCTACACGCCCCGCACGCCCCTGGATGACAACTACGCCGCAGAGATCGGCGGCTACCTCGGCTGGACACTCCCCTACTACGCGGAGAACTTCCTCGACTGGTGGCACGGCCGCCTCGTGCCCGAGATCACGCGCAACTTCGAGCGGTTCGACACCTACGACTACGAGAACGCCAGTCTCGTCGAGTTGGCGATCTTGCTCGAAGACGCCATCGACATGCACGACCGGCACTGGCAGATCCACTGGGTCCTCAACTTCGCCCAGTTCTCGGCCACCACGAACCTGAACGCGCTCATCGCCGAGGTCAAGGGCGAGGGAGATCACAGCGCGCTCATGGGACGGCTGCAAAGCTCGACGACGAATCGCAACTGGGATTCGATCGAAGAGCTCTGGAAGATCAAGGAGAAGATCGTCAGCAGCCCGAACAGCCCGGTCGCCCGGGCGTTCGAGCAACAGTCGGCAGGCGACGTGCTCGCGGAACTTCGCCACGCCGACGAGGGCCGCCAGTTCCTGGACACGGACATCGAACAGTACCAGCAGGTCTTCGGCTACAAGTCGATGTACGCGCACGAGTTCGCGTTCAAGACGTGGCGCGAAGACCCCTCTCCGATCATCGAAGCCATCCGCGGCTACATCGAGACCGGCTACAGCTTCCCCGACGAGATCGCTGCCGTGGCCAAGGATCTCGAAGCGGCCAAGGCCGAGGTCATGGAGGGTGTGCCGGAGGGCGAGGATCGCGACCGCCTCGCACACGCGCTCGACTTGAGCCTGCGCATGAACCCCCTCACTCCGGATCATCACTTCTACATCGATCAGGGCACCAACGCGCGGGTCCGCCTCGTGTTGATCGCCATCGGAAAGAAGCTGACCGAGGCGGGCAAGCTCGACGATCCCGAAGACGTGATGTATCTGAAATACAACGAGCTGCGCACGCTCATGGCCGGCAGCAACTCGTTCGACCAGCGCGAGCTCGTCGGGAACCGGCGCGACGAGCGCGAGGCGGCGTACGAGATCCGCCCACGGGACTGGGTGGGTACCGCCACCGAGGAACACCTGGCGTTCCCGTACCTGTCGCTGTGGGGATTCCCGGAGAAGCTGTACCGGCCCCAGGCCACGACCGAGGACGAGGTCCGGGGCCTGGCGGCATCGGCGGGGGTTATCGAGGGCACCGCACGCGTGGTGCTCTCGCAGGAGGAGTTCGACGACGTGGAACGCGACGAGATCGTCGTCTGCCGGATGACGAGCCCGGCCTGGGTCGTGCTCTTCACCAGGATCGGCGGCCTGGTCACAGACGCCGGCGGGATGGCCTCGCATCCGGCGGTCGTGTCCCGCGAGTTCGGGCTCCCCGCCGTCGTCGGCACATCGGACGCCACCCGGCGGATCGCGACGGGCGATCGCGTACGCGTCAACGGGACGACGGGGTTGGTGCAGGTTCTGTCATGACACTGGAACGCACGGTGATGCGCGAGCGCATCAAGGAGCTGGTCATCGAGCGCATTCTCGACGGCACGTACAAGCCGGGGGAACGGGTCGTCGAGTTGCAGCTCGTCAACGAGCTCAACGTCAGCCAGGCGCCGGTCCGCGAGGCCCTGCGGGATCTTGAGGCGATGCGGTTCATCGAATCCCAGCCCTACCGCGGGGCCCGCGTCCGGGCCGTGACGGCCGAAGAGCTGGGCGAGACGTATCCCGTGCGTGCCGCGCTCGAAGAGCTCGCTGGCCAGCTCGCGGCCGTCAAGGTGGACGAGAACCTCATCGCCAAGCTGGAGTCCGAGATCGATGGCATGCGGACCGCCGCGCGGGCGCAGGACCAGCACGAGCTGCTCGTTCACGACGCCCGCTTCCACGAGCTGATCGTGGAAGCGGCGGAGAACTCCGTGCTCCTCGAGGCCTGGAGCGGCCTGCGCATCGAGGTCTTCACCCTGGTCAGCATGGTCAAGGCGCATCTCGATCTGGTCGCCATCCCCGATTCTCACCTGCCGATTCTCGATGCCCTGCGCGAAGGCGATCCCACCCTGGTCGGCAAGGAGCTGCGCACGCACATCGAATCGTTCGGCGCGCTGGTGACGGGAGCGGACACATGAGCGACGCACTACTCGTGCTGGATCTCGACGACCCGCGCACCTGCGACGTCCGCCGTGCCGGAGGCAAGGGCGCGAGCCTGGCCAACATGATCCGCAACGGCATCCGGGTGCCGCCGGGATTCGTCGTCACGGCACCGGCTTTCGTCCAGGCGGTCGACGGCACGGCACTGCTCTCGGCCCTGCAAGCCGGCGATCTGGACATGGCCCGAGAGCTCGTGGCCAGCGCCCAGCCGCCACGGGATCTGGTGAAGCAGGCATACGATCGCCTTCCGGCCGGGCCGGTCGCCGTCCGCTCGTCAGCATGCGCCGAGGACGGGGACGCCGCGTCGTATGCCGGGCAGCAGGAGACCTTCCTGTTCGTCCGGGATCTCGACGACGTGCTGCGGGCGATCGTGGGCTGCTGGCTGTCCTTCTTCAGCGAGCGGGCCGTGTTCTACCGGCAGCACAAGGGCAGCCTCGACGACGTCGCCATGGCCGTGGTGGTGCAGCGCATGGTCGACGCCACCAAGTCCGGCGTGCTCTTCACCGTCGATCCCGTCACCCGGCGGCGCGACCGCGTCGTCGTCGAAGCGGCCCGGGGCATCGGCGAGCAGGTGGTCTCCGGCCAGGTCACCCCCGATCACTACACGATCGATCACCGGGGCACCGTGAAGCGGCGCCGGATCGCCGGAGAGCGGGTCATGAGCGACGACGAGCTCGCCGAGCTGACCCTGCTCGGGCTGAAACTCGCGGAGCTGAACGGGTGTCCGCAAGACATCGAGTGGGCCTACGACGACACTGGGTTGTACATGTTGCAGTCGCGCCCGGTGACGACGGTATGAGCGCGAGCCCGGAAGGAGCGCCGATGTCCTGGCACATGCCCACGACCGTCGACGAGGTGTTGCGGCTGAAGGCGAGCAAGCCCGACGCCACCGTCGTCGCCGGTGGGACGTTCCTGGGCCTGGTGATCCGGCAGGGCTTGCTGGACAGCGACGAGTGGATCTCGCTGCAGAACGTCGACGAGCTCCGCGCCTTCGGCACTGCCGGAGATCTCTCGGCCGGCGCCATGGTCACCCATCGCCGGATCGAAACGGAGCCGGCGGTGCGGCGGGACTGGCCCGGCGTGGCCGAGGCATTCGGTGTCGTCGCCAGCCCGCGGGTCCGCAACGTCGCCACTATCGGTGGCGTGCTCGCCGACGCCGACTATGCGTCCGATCCCCCGGCCATGCTCGTCGCTTCCCGCGCGGTCGCCGAGGTGGCGAGCGTCCGCGGCATGCGCCGGGTGCCAATCGAGGAGCTCATCGTCGGTCACTACGAGACCGAACTGGACGACGACGAGATCATCACCCGGGTCCTCGTCCCCCGTCCCACGGGCAGCGCCGCGTACCGCAAGCTGCGGACCAGATCGCGGGAGGATCGTCCCGCCGTGTCGGTCGCCGCGGTCCGCGAGACCGGCGGCGTCCGCGTCGTCGTCGGGGCGGTCAGCGACCGGCCCCGACACTACCCGGACATCTGCGCCGAGTGGCGGCCCGGTGACGAACAGAGCACGCGGGAGGTCGCCGCCGCCTACGCCGACCGGATCCCGTGTCTCGACGACGGCCGGGGTTCCGCCGAGTACCGGCGCCAGGTGGTGAGCGTCGAGGTCCGCCGCGCATTGATGCAGGTGAGCCGATGACCGCCGACATGCGCCGCTCCCCCGGGCCGTCTCCGGCAGATCCCCGCGTCGTCGGCGGCCTCGACTACTCGATCGATCACCACGTGCCGGGTGCGTGGCACCTGCGCCTCGTGCGCTCCGACGTGGCTGCCGGCCGGGTGGTCGACATCGACACGACGGGGGTCGAGAGCGACGTCACCATCATCACCCCCGCCGATGTCGCCGCGTACGGCACGTTCGGCTGCCAGATCGCCGACCAGCGCGTGCTCGCTGCCGAACCCAAGTTCGCCGGCGACCCCGTTGTCGCCGTCGTCGCGCCGACGCCGGAGGCAGCCCGGGAGGCCGCGGCGAGCATCCAGCTCGACTACGACGAGGCCCACGGCGTCTTCAACGAGTTCGAGGCGGCAACCGCGTCGGCGCCGCTCGTGCACACCTCGCACGCGAGCGCATCGGGCGACGCCGCCTACTTCGCCATGCGCCCGCTCGACGGCACCAACGTGTGCCACCGCTTCCGCATCCGCACCCCCGAACTGCGCGGGTACGACGAGCCCGAACTGATCCGGGAGCTGCCGCCGCTGGACGACGCCACGATGTCCGACGCCTTCGCCGGATCCGACATCGTCGTTGAGGAGACGTTCCGCACGCCAGCGGCCGCCCACGTGCCCATGGAACCGCACGCCACCACGGCCCAATGGGTCGACGGCCGCCTGGAGGTGATCACCGGGACGCAGACGCCGTTCAACCTGCGCCAGGACCTCGCGGCCCTCTTCGGGCTCGATCCCGCCGACGTCCGCGTCGTCGCCCCGGCCATGGGTGGCTCGTTCGGCGCCAAGACGTTCATGCGCACCGAGGCGATCACCGCGGTCGCCGCCGCGTTCACCGGCAAGCCGGTGCGCTGCGTGCTCGACCGCGACGAGGTCTTCTCCGAGGTCACCCGGCATGCCAGCACGGTGTGGATGCGCATGGGCGCCACCCGCGAGGGCCGGTTCGTCGCCAAACAGATGGTCGCCTACGTCAACACCGGCGCCTACGCCGACTGCGGGCCGGGCGTGGCGCAGAAGCTGGGCTACGCGGGTGTCGGGCCGTACCGGTTCGACCACGTGGCGGTCGACTCCTACTGCACCTACACCAACCTCCCGCCTGCCGGGGCGTTCCGTGGCTACGGCGCGATGCAGTCGGCGTGGGCATCCGAACGCCTGGTGGACATGCTCGCCGGCGAGCTGCACATCGATCCGGTGGAGCTGCGCCGGATGAACCTCCTGCGGGACGGCGACGCGTTCTGCACCGGCGAGATCATGCACGACACGCACTTCGAGGAGCTCCTCGACGACGCTGCCAAGGCTGTGGCCTGGAACGACGGGCGCGACGGCAAGGGTGTGGCGATCATACTCAAGGGCATGCAGACACCCAGCCGCGCCGAGGTCGCGATCCACGCGCTTCCCGACGGCCGGTTCGAGGTCCGCAGCGCGACCGCCGACATGGGCCAGGGCGCGCCCGAGGCGCTCACCCGCATGGCCGCCGACGTACTGGGCGTGCCGCCCGAGCACATCGTCGTGCCACCACCGGACACCGATCTTGCCCCGTATGACACCCGGACGACGTCCAGCCGCTCTACCCACATGATGAGCCGTGCGCTCGCCGCCGCGGCCGACGACCTGCGGGCGAACGGCACGGTCGGGCATGGCCGGATCGTCAACGACGGCGGGCTGGACCCGGACACCGGCACGGGTGTGGCGTCGTCGCACTGGCACCAGGGCGCCGCGGCGGCGCACGTGGACGTCGACGACGAGACGGGGATCATCGACGTGCGCTCGCTCTACGCGACGTCGTACGCCGGGCGCGTCGTGCACCGGGCCGCGGCGGAACTGCAGAACGAAGGATCGATGATCATGTCGCTGGGTACGGCACTGTTCGAGGAACTCACCTACGTCGACGGCCAGCTGGTGAACCCGAACCTGTCGGAGTACAACATCGCCTCGGCCCTGGATGGCGCGACGATCCACCACCGGCTGCTGGAGACTCCCGGTGCCGAGGTCCACGGGCTGGGCGAGACCGCGGTGCCGCCGGTACCTCCGGCGCTCGGCAACGCCGTGGCCAGCCTGGGCTACCACCCGTGCAGGCTGCCCATGACACCGGAGCGTGTCCTCGCCTCCCGCGTGCACCCGCGGCAGGAGGCACCATGAAAATCACGCTGAGCGTCAACGACCGCAGCGTCGACGTCGACGTCGCGCCGAGCACCATGCTGGTCGACGTCCTGCGCGACGAGCTCGGCATCACCAGCGCTCGCGCCACCTGCGGCGTCGGGCTGTGCGGTACGTGCACCGTGCTGCTCGATGGCCGGCCCGTCTCGTCGTGCCTGCTGATGGCACCCCTGGCCATCGGAAAGCGGATCACCACCGTCGAGGGACTTCCCGACGACGACGCGGTGGTGCGCTGCTTCTCCGAACGCCACGCGTTCCAGTGCGGCTTCTGCATCCCGGGCATGGTGCTCACGGCCAGGGACATGATCGACACCGGCCGGGCGAACACGCCGGAGGAGATCCGCGAGGGTCTCGGCGGGAACCTGTGCCGGTGCGGCTGTTACGTCAAGATCGTCGACGCGATCGAGGAGGCGGCGCGGTGAGATACGTGACGTACGAATCCCGGGGACGGCAACGCGTCGGGTACCTCGACAGCGACACTGGGGACCGCGACGGTGGCGACGGTGGGGACGGCGGTGACGTCGTGATCGACGCCGGGTTCGACGGGGACATGGTCGCCTTCATCGAGGCCGGTGCCCCGCTCGGCCAGACCCGGCCCGTCTCCGACGCCGTGCTGCGTGCCCCGCTGCGGCCGCGCACGCTGCGCGACTTCATGGCGTTCGAGGGCCACCTGAAGAACGCCTTCGCCGGGCTGGGCAAGCAGATACCGGACGAGTGGTATGCCGTACCCGCCTACTACAAGGGATTGCCGGAGACGGTCATCGGCCCGGACGAGGAGATCCCGTGGCCGTCGTACACGGAGAAGCTCGACCACGAGCTGGAGCTGGCCGCCGTCATCGGACGCGCCGGCAAGGACATACCCCGTGCCCGGGCGATGGACCACGTGTTCGGCTACACGATCTGGAACGACATGTCCGCCCGCGACGTGCAAACGCGCGAGCTTCCCGTCGGGATGGGCCCGTGCAAGGCCAAGGACTGGGACGGCTCGAACGTCCTTGGCCCCTGCATCGCCACTCCCGACGAGTTCGGCGCTGCCGGGATCGTGCTGCGGGTCCGGGTGAACGGCGAGGTGTGGGGCGAGGACACCAGCACGAACATGCACCACACGTTCGCCGACATGATCGCCTACGCGTCCCGGGACCTCACCGTGCGTGCCGGTGAAGTCCTGGGCTCGGGCACCATCGCCGGTGGTTCGGGTCTCGAACTCGGCCGGTGGCTGCAGCCCGGCGACCTCGTCGAGATGGAGGCCGACGGGATCGGTGTCCTGCGCAACCGTGTCGGCCCGGGTCCCTGACATGGCCGAAACGAGCCGGGATCCGGACAGCTCCAGCCCTGACCGAAAGTCGTCGAAATGAAGGGGCGAAAGACATGCCATTCGTGGTCGCCGCCATCTGGAAGGCCAAGCCCGGCGAGGAGAAGCGGGTGGAGGACGTCATCCGCACGATGACGCCGCTGTCGCGGGCCGAAGAGAAGAACCTCTACTACCAGGCCCACGTCTCCCCCGACGATCCCCGGACGTTCTTCCTCTACGAGCAGTACGTGGACCAAGCGGGATACGAGGAACACAAGGCGAGCCCGCACTTCCAGGAGCACGTGTTCGGCTACATCATCAACTATCTGGAACACCGCGAGGTCGCGACGTACGAGACGATCGATGTCTGACACCTCCTCCGCCCGCGTCATCCTGCTCCGGCACGGGGAGGTCACCTCGCACAAGGGTGACGTCCCCGTGACGCAGCGCGGGCTGAACGCCGCCCGTCACGCGGGCAAGTCCATCGGTGCCGGACGGACCGGCCCGATCACGGTGCTATACGGCGGCACCCGGCGCACCCGGGAGACCGCCGAGCAGATCGTGGAGGGCGTCGGCGATCCGGGCCGGGTGTCCGGACCGGCGAACGCCTTCGCGCTGCGCAACCCCGACGTGTACGTCTGCGGCGTGCGGGTGGACATGGTCAGCTCTGCGGCGGCACTCGCCGCGCAGGTGCCGGGCCTGGACGAGCACGACGCGGGCGCCCATCCGTTCTTCGCCGAGTTCATCCCCGCACCTGACCGGATCGGCTGGTGGCTGTCGCTTCCCGATCCACCCGGCGAGAACGCCGATGCCGTCGCCGACCGGGTCGCGGCGTTCGCACGCAGCACCGCCGATCCCGGGCCGCTGCGCGGCAGCCTCGTCGTCGGCGTGACCCACTCCCCCGTGATCCGCTCGATCCTGCGTCGCAGCAGCGGGCACGACCCCGGCGAACCGGCCTACGTCACCGGAGCGGAGCTCGTGGTGCGTCGGGACGGCTCCATGACGATCCACCAGTACGACCCAGCGGGTGACGAGGAGGCGACATGAAGAACGTGACCGGCGACGTCTGGACCGACACCACCCTTCGCGGCTGCAACCCCAGCATGGTGGTCACCAGCGAGGGCGTCGTCGTCATCGACACGCCGCAGCTGCCGACGAAGGCCGTGTCCATGCGTCAGGAGGCGGAATCGCACGGGCCGATTCGATACGTGGTGAACACCGAACACCACGTGGACCACATCTTCGGCAACTACTACTTCAAGGGTGCCGGCTCCGTCGTGCACCACCAGGGTGTCCACGACAATTTCATGGAAGTCACGCCGAACCTCGATTCGTTCGCCTACGCCTACGAGGCGGTCCCCACCGACGATCCCGACGGTGCGGAACTCTTCCCCGACCGGGAAACGTACTTCGCCGACCCCAACGACGGCGACATCATCTTCACCGGCGATCTGACCCTGCGCGCCGGCAGCCACACGTTCGAGTTACTGCACACCCCCGGGCACACGCCCGGCCAGATCGCCGTGCACGTCCCCGAAGAGCGCGTCGTGTTCACCGGAGACACGATCTTCTCCGAATGCCAGACCTGGCTGATGGGCTCCAACGTCACACAGTGGCTCGCCGCCCTCGACCGCATCGCCACGCTCGACGTGGACTGGGTGATACCCGGCCACGGCGACGTCGTGACACTCGCCTACCTCGCCCGGCAGCGGGCCAACCTCCTGGACTGGGTTCGAGCTGTCTCCGACGCCGTCGCGCGCGGCTGGTCGCGCGAGGAAACCGTGGCCCGGGTGAACTTCGCCGAGCGCTACCCCGTCGACATCGGCCAGGAATACATGATGGACCACGTCCAGACCCTCAACGCCGGCTCCCTCTGGGACAAGATCACCCAGGGCCGCCCCGCCTAGCTGCGAGGGCTCACGGCCCGTTGGATGATCGATGTGGAGTTCTGCACCTTCTGCGCGGAGAAAGGGCCGCTATTACGACCTCAGCGCCACACACCACCGGCCGAAACTCCACTCACCATTCCGACGGCACCACGTCGCCACCGATGACGTCGTAGCGGCGGCCCTGCACCACCAGGCCCTCCAGCCGCGCGTTCGGGTCGAGGTCGGCGATGCATCCACCGGCACGCACGCCGCCATCGAGATCCACCTCCAGTCCGAAGATCCCGGCCAGCACCAGCTCGCACCAGGAGCCGGCCGAGGAACACGACCAGTCGATGATGTACGGCAGCTGCGGCGGGGTCTTGCGCGCCCCGCCGTTGATCGGCTCGATCGCTTCCTCGACGAAGTGTGCCTGCCCGGGAGGGCCCTGGTTGGCCGTCCCGGCCAGGCCCGGAAGCCACTCCAGGACGACCTCGGGATGGCCGAGCGTGATGGCAGCGCGCGCCGCCTCCGGCGGCCAGGCGGGATAGGCACCGTTCCACTGGTGATCCGCCCGCACGGAGTAGCCGGCATCCTCGTCCCAGGGGGACAGCGCCCGCATCCACGCGGGCGTGCGCAGCTCCTCGACGAAGAAGCGCACCATCTCGTCTCGCTGCCGCGCGGGCAGGTCAGCGCCGACGGTGGTCCCGACGGTGGCGAAGTCGTAGCAATGCCGGCACTCGACCAGCGAGCCGTCGGGCTGGCGGGTGTGGAAGTATCCCTTCCCGGGCACGTAGAGCTCGTTGACCAGGTTCAGGAGCTCGTCGGCCTGGGTCCGCAGCTCGTCCGCCGCGGCCCGCTGCCCCCGGAACTCGCTGATCTCCGCCGCGGCGCGCATGTTCCACACGTTCGCGGCGTTGAGGCTCGCGACCTCGTGAACGTAAGTGCTGACGCATTCCAGCAGGTTGTCGATCTTGCCGTAGTCCGCGAGCCCGGACGCCGACCGCAGACCCTGCCAGGCCGTCGCCCAGTAGCGCACGTGGTCGGCCAGGCTGCGCGTCTGCCCGCTCGACGAGGTCAGCTTCTCGTCGAGGAAGCCGTCGTCCCCGTGAAGCCGCAGGTAGTCGTTGACCAGCCGGGTCATCGCGTAGTGGTTGACCGAGTACCAGCGGCCCACGGGTCCACCCGTCAGCCACTCGGTCCCGTAATGATGGTCGATGTCCAGCCCCACCCAGTGCGCGATCTGGCGGCGCATGACGTCGGGGTCGAGCAGGGCATGCACGTACGAGCTCAGCGAGTAGTCCCAGATGAACGTCGTCGTCTGCCAGTAGCGCGGCATGAGCGTGTCGTACGTGCGGCCCAGCACCGACGCGGGGTTGTCCCGCCGGAACCACAGCACCCCCATGGCGCCCCACCAGTAGAGCCGCCGCAGGGCGTCGTTCCCGGTGACCAGCACCGGGAGGTTGCCCCCGAACTCGGTGTTGCCCGGGGTGAACATGGCCGCCAGGTTCGCGTCCCACGTGGTGCGAGCGGCCGCGACGGCGCCGGGCACGTCGGCCGCGATGCGCTCGTAGGCCGCCGTGACCTCGGCCTCGCCGCCACCGATGACATGCAGGTACGCGAACGTTCGACGCTGACCGGCGGGGACGTCGACCCGGGCCTCGATCATGCGGGCCGTGCCGTTCGCGTCCGTCACGTCGCGGCCGGAACCGTCCACCAGGCCCTGCACGCTAACGGCGGACCCGTCGTCCGGCCGGCCCACGCGCCGCGCGCCGTCGACCGTGACCGAGTTGGCCGCCTGCGGTGGCGGCCCGGCCAGCCACGGTTCGCCGGAGCGGGTGACCGTCGAGTCGATCCACAGCCCGAGCCGCAGCTCGCGGTCCTGCGCGCCGTCGTTGGTGACGTCGATGCGCACGATGATTCCGGCTTCACCCGGCGGGCACACCGTCGTGGTGTGCACCTGCCAGTCGTCGATGCGCGTGCGCCGCAGCACCTGGTCCGGGCGCCACTGCACCTCCACCGCCTCACCGTAGGAGCGGGCCAGCCGCCCGCCCAGATACAGCTGGCCGGTCACGCAGTCGCCCTGGGACACCGGCGGGACGTTGAGGGAACGCACGGCGACGACGTCGTGATCGGCCTGCGCGGTGGCGAGATGGTTCGTCAGCCCCGGCGGATTGATCATGTCGTCGTAGCGGTCGACGATCACATCGCTGGTGAAGTCCTCGACGGTGGGAATGGTGGGGATGCTCATCGTTTCCTTCCTGACGGCCGGCCCGAGGATCCCGGCTCGGATGCTCCCGCGGGTGACCGGTATTCGACGTGACGTGGGGATTGCCGGTGCTCAGTAGGGTTCGGTCTCCAGCGCTGCCGGGCGGCCACCGATTGCCGGGTCGGCGTAGTCGTGATTGGGCAGCAGCGGGTACCAGCCCGGCCGGCCCGGGTCGCGGTCATACGGGTACGGGCCGAGTTCGCGATACAGCTCGGCGTATTCCGCCACCTTCTCCCGGTCGAGACGTACCCCCAGGCCAGGCGCGTCGGGCACCGCGATCGCGCCGTCGTCGTAGGGCATCTTCCCGCCGGCGATGACGTCGTCGCGCAGGTGGTGGTAGTGCGCGTCCGCGGCGAACGAGAGATTCGGTACGACGGCGCCCAGGTGCAGCATGGTGGCGAGCTGGATGCCCAGCTCGCCCGACGAGTGCACGGCCACCCCGAGCTGGAACGTCTCGCACACGCCGGCCGCCTTCACGCACGGGCGGATGCCGCCCCAGAAGGTGGTGTCCAGCAAGATCACATCAACGGCGGGCTGCAAGACGTTGGCCGCGAGCTGCTCGAAGTTCACGACGACGGTGTTGGTCGCCGTGGGGACGCGGGTGTTCTCCCGCACCCGTCGCATGCCGTTGAGCCCGTAGCACGGGTCCTCGATGTAGTCGTTGTCCAGGTCCGCGACACCGTTCGCGAACCGGATCGCGTCCTCCACACTGAGAACCCCGTTGGGGTCGTAGCGGAATCGATCGCCGTCGAGCTCGCCGGCCAGCGCCCGGAAGCTCTCCCGCTCGTAATCGGGGTGGAAGACCCCGCCCTTGAGCTTGTGCACGCGAAAGCCGTGCTCGGCCTTGAGCGCACGCGCATGCTCGGCGAGCTGCTCGTGGGTGCGCACCTCCCCGGACCCGTCGGCCGACGGATAGCGGTAGAACAGGTAACTGGCGAACTCGACCTTCTCTCGCACGGCACCGCCCAGCAGCGCGTGCACGGGCAGGCCCGCATGCTGGCCCAGGATGTCGAGGCAGGCGAACTCGACGGCAGCCAGCAACTGGGTGCGGTTGTTGTACAGGCTTGCGGTGGGATTGGCGAGCATGAAGCGCAGCGCCTCGGTGCGCGCCGGGTCGTGGCCCACGAGGTAGGGCTTGAGAGCGATGATGGCGTTTTCGGCGCTGGCGCCGCCGCCACCCATCTCGCCCAACCCGATGAGCCCATCGGTGGTCTCGATCTCGACGATGGTGCGCACGAATCTGCCCCAGTGCGTGCCGTTGCTGTGCCGCAGGGGAGCTTGCAGCGGAACGGTGACCGAGGTGGCGCGTACGTCGGCGATGGTGAGGCCACTTCCTGGAATCGTCATGCGTCTGCTTTCGGTAGTGCGGCGGCCAGACCGGCGGTCAGACCGCCGTCGACCTTCAGATCGGCTCCGGTGATGAATGCGGCTCGCTCGCTGAGCAGGAACTCCACGGCGTCGGCCACCTCGCGGGTGGTGCCCACCCGGCCTATGGGGTGCGAGCGGCCCCAGTCCGCGAGGACGTCGTCGGCGGGACGATCCCCGCTGAACAGGTCCGCTGCCCAGCGCAGCATCGGGGTGTCGATGGAGCCCGGGCACACGGCGTTAACCCGGATACCCTCCGGAGCGTGATCCACCGCCAGGGCCCGCATGAGGCCGAGAAGTGCGGACTTGCTGGCGGTGTAGGCCGCCACGTCCGTCTGCGTCGCGTAGGCCTGGGCCGACGAGACGAGCACGACGGCACCCCCGCCGCGGGCGCGCAGCAACGGCACTCCGATGCGGCACGCGTTGAACGCCCCGCCGACGTTGACGTCCATCACCTCGTCGTACGTGGCCGGATCGGTCACGTCGACCGTGCCGTAACGCTGCACCCCGGCGGCGCACACCAGGGCGTCGAGACCACCAAGATCGGTGCCGATCTCCGCCGCCACCTCCGCGAGCCGCTCGGCGTCGGTCACTTCCGCAGGTGCCGGCTGAAAGGTCCCGGGAGCGGCCGCAATCCCGTCAGCGACGCGGCGCAGGGCGTCGGCGTCGCGGTCGACCCCGACGACGGTGGCGCCGCGGGCGACGAGAAGCTCGGCCACGCCACTGCCGATGCCAGCGCCCGCCCCGGTGACCAGGGCGACCCGGCCCGTCCATGGATCGTCGGACACGAAGGCTCCTTCCATCAGAACTGGCCCAGTGACAGGCCACGGGTGAATGCACGTTGCGCGAGCAGGAACAGGACCACCGTGGGCAACGAGACCAGCAGCCCACCGGCCAGCACCGTCGGCATGGTCGATCCGCCGTACGTGCTCTGCAACGCCGCCAGGGCGGTCATGACCGGCCGGGTCTCCGACGACTGCGTGAGGGTCAGTCCCAGCAGCAGGTCGTTCCAGATGAGGGTGGCCTGCAAGATGAAGATCGCGACCAGCGCGCTGGTGGACATCGGCAGGTAGATCCGCCAGAAGATCCGCCACGTGGAGGCCCCGTCCACGACGGCCGCCTCGAAGACCTGGTGCGCCACGCCGGTGAAGAAGTTACGCATGACGAACGCGGCGAACGGCACGGAGATGACCGTGTAGACGAGGATCATGCCGACGCGGGAGTCGTACAGGCCGAACTCCACGTAGCCGATGAACAGCGGCATGAGGATCATCTGCAGGGGAAAGACGGTCGCGGAGAAGATGAGCACGAACCAGAGGAATCCGCGCCGCAACTTGAGCGCGACGATGGCGAAGCCGACGCCCGCACCGATCAACACGGCGATCACCGGCGCCACGATGCTGTACAGCCCGGTCGATGCCACACCCTCGCCGAGCCCGCCACGGTCCCAGGCGTTGGCGATGTTGTCCATCAGACCCGAAATGCCAGCCGGTTTCCAGGCAGATGTCGAGCCGTACTCGTCGTCGGTCTTCGCGGCGTTCGCGATGATCAGATACACGGGCATCAGCCAGAGCAGGCCGAGGACGATCAGGATGGCCTTGCGAATACGGTCCGCCACGGTCAGATCTCCTTCTTGTCCGAGAGCTGACGGCGCAGGTACATGATCGACGCCGCCACGGTGACCACGGTCAGGAAGACCGCCACGGCCGCGCCGAGCCCGTAGTCGTTGTTGACGAACGTCTCCTTGTACATCGTCAGCGCCAGGGTTTCGGACGACGTGCCCGGCCCGCCTTGGGTCATCGCCCAGATGATGTCGAACTGCTTGAGCGAACCCACGATCGACAATCCGACGACGACAGTGGTCAACGGCGCCAGCATCGGCCACGTCATGGTCCGGAACAGGGTCCAGCCCGACGCCCCATCCATCCGCGCCGCTTCGATGGGCTCCTTGGGGATCGACTGCAAACCGATACCGAACAGCAGCGCGTTGACGCCCGCAGCCTGCCAGGTCGATGCGATGATCATCACGAACGTGTTCAGCGGAGCGTCCAGCAGCCATCGGGGACGATCACCGGGGACGTTGAGGAACGTCAGGGCCTCGTCCAGCGCGCCACCCGTCTGCAGGATGAAGGTCCAGATGACACCGACCGCCACCCCCGAGATGGCGTAGGGCAACAGGAACGGCAGCCGGTACCAGAACGAGCCCTTGATCCCATCCGCGAGGACGGCGACAAGCAAACCGATCCCGACCGGGAACACCAGCGTTCCCAGCACCCACAACAAGGTGTTGCGCAGCGACACGAGGAAGCCGGCGTCGGTGAACATCGCCTGGTACTTGTCTAGGCCCACCAGTTCGGGGTCACCCAGTCCGTCGTACTCGGTGAAGCTGAGGTACGACGTCCAGACGAACGGCAGATAGAGCATCACCGCGACGATGAGCAGGCCTGGGAGGACGAAGGCGCGAGACGACCACCGGTAGGTGTCGCGAGGATTGTTCTGCACGGCAGGCGCGGTCATGGCGCTGGCTGTCCTTTCCGTGTGTGAGCCGGGAATGAACCGGCGGGTGCGAGTCGTCGGCGATCTCTCGCACCCGCCGGTCGTCTACTCCTGACCGGCCCAGTAGTCCTCGGCCTCGGCTTGCAGCCGCTCCAGACCAGGCATCGGATCCGGCGCGTTCGTGACGAACTCCCCGAAGATCTCGCTGGCCACGGAGTAGATGGGCACCGGTGTGGCCTCCAGGTATCGCTGCTGGATGGTGAAGCCGGACTCCTCGCTGTTGACCTCGTCCACCAGCGCCGAGAGAGTCGGATCCGCGACGTCGACGTTGGGGTTGAACGAGACGTCGCCACGGTCAGCGGACCACGTGTTCTGCGCTTCGTTGGTCATCCACCAGGCGCTGTACTCCAGGGCCGCTTCCTCGTTCTCGGAGCCGGCCCCAACGCACAACGGGGAGGTTTCCAGGATCATCTGGCGGTTCTCGACCTCGGGATTCATGTTCGGCATGGTGAACACGCCGTAGTCCTCACCAGCTTCGGCTCCGACGTCGGTGAGCTGGCCGGTGAAGAACGTGCCGAAGTAGGCCATGGCCACGTCACCGTTCGCCAGCAGCGCCTGGGGGTCGGTGGTGACACCCGGGTCGATGAAGTAGCCGTCGTCGATCATCTGTTTCCACTGCTCCATGACCTCGACGACTTCGGGGTCGGTGTAGCTGGCGTCGCCGGTCTGCAATCCCTCGTAGACCTCGGGGGAATTGCCGGCGAGCATCGCCTGGAACCAGACGAACTCGAAAATCATGTTCATCTGGTGGAAGGGGACCTCCCCGTTCTCCACCAGGACGTCGGCCACCTGCATGAGCTCGTCCCACGTTTCCGGAACGTCGAGGTCATACTGCTCAAACAGCTCGATGTTGTAATACACGGGCCAGTAGGCCACGTTCAGCGGCACGCAGTACTGCTTGCCGTCGTACGTGTAATTGTCGATGAGCCCGTCGGGCACCAGGCCGTTCTCCTCCGCCTCGGCCCACAGGTCCGTGGTCTCCGCCACCAGGCCCTCGTCAACCAGGTCGGCGAGCTCGCCGCCGGTGTGCCAGGTGAACAGGTCCGGAACCGAATCGGTACGGAACGACTGCTTCACGAACGAATCGAAGGCGGTCTGATCCGAGTAGCCGGTGAAATCCAGCGTCATGCCGTGCTCGCCCGAAACCTCGTTCATGGCGTCGAAGCTGGACTCCCACGCTGCTTTGTCGGTGAAGAAACCGAGAGTGACGTCCTCGTTATCGCCACCACCGCTGTCACCACCATCGCTGCCGGAGCACGCAGCCAGAATCAGGGCCAACGACGCGGTCGCGCCGATCCCCATCACGGAATTTCTCTTCATGGTTGGCACCTCACTGTGATCGGCCGGAATCAGTGCTTCTGGACGTCGAGAGCAATCTCGACGAATCGCGGCCGGTAGATCGTGACGTCGTCGTACAGATCGGCCGGATCCAGGGAGTTCACGTTGTAGGTGACCAGCACCGTGTCACCATCGCGCAGCTCGGGATGCTCGTGGGCGTTGTAGCCGTAGACGTTCTCGTTCCCGTAGCTGCCCGACGCCCCCGTCTCGGGCATGTCGTACAGCGTTGTCGGATTCACGAAGGGACCGGTCGGCGAACAACTCACGTACGCGCGAATCTCGCTGTTGAACGGAACCGACGTGTCCTGCGTCACCAACAGGTAGCCGTCGCGGAACGGCGTCACGCTGTACTCGTTCGCGACATCGTTGATGACCCGTGCGGACGAGCTTTCCTCGCGTTGCCAGCTCTCGCCGTCCCAGTAGCGCCAGCGCTCCAGGTCCGTCAGATCGCCGCCGAGCACCTTCGCCACGTGCATGTACTTGCCGTCTTCCACGTCTTCGACGCCGTAGACGTACACGTGCTCTCCGGCACGCTGGTACCACGACGCCCACTGGACACCGGACTCCGACGGCAGCGCGTCGATCGAGGTAACGTCCCAGGTTTCCGTGTCGATCGTGGCCAAGGCGTTCCCCGACCACGCCCAATCCCACGGGCCGTCGCCGAAACTCTGGAACTCCAACAACCCGATCTGCAGATCGCCCGGTCCCGTGCGCAGCCCGGCGCCGAACCAGCGCCAGTCACTGTCCGGGCCCGGCCCGACGAGACTCGCCGGGTCGTCGTCGGTTCCTCCCGTGATGGTCGTCAGGTCCGATCCGTCCTGCAGGACAACCGAGTTGTTCAAGAACGGCGTGCTCTCCGGGCGAGTGCCGTCATCGTTCACCGGACCGAGAAACGTGTCGGAGAAGATCCACGCCAGCGAACCGTCCTTCAACGGAACCGAATAGGTGCTGTCCGCGCCGGTCCAGCCCACGCCCGAATCCGCATAGTCGTTGAACAGCTGGGTCCGCCCATGGTCCACGTTCGAGGTGGCGGTGATGTCAGCGTCGGTCAGGGAGCACGTGTCCGTGGAACGCTCACGTGGGGTCTCGCCGGTTGTCGCCGTGGCGACCCCCGCAGTCAGCAGGACTGCACTTATGGAAATCGAACCTGCGATGGGTGCTGCGTGCCTCATGTCGTCACCTCGTCGTGGTCGAGTGGGGCGAATGGCGGGATGAGCTACGTCTCCTGGTGGCTGATGGCGCCGACGACGTCCACCAGATGTCGGCGCACGACCTCTCCCACCTCCTCGGATCTTCCGGCGCTGATGAGTCGGACGATCTCCTCGTGCTCGGCATGATCGGCATTCGGATCGCCGTGGATGGCGAGGATCTGACGCTGGTCATCCGCGTGGATCAGGAGAATCGAGTCGAGAACTTCCTCGATGATCCGGTTTCCGGCCGTCGCGCCGATGGCCCGGTGAAGGTCGATGTTGACCTTCCACAGGCGCTCGTCCCCGCTCTCCAGGCACTGCCGTGCGTCGTCGAGAGTCTGCTCCAGCAGCTCGATCCCGCGCGGCTCGCGCACGGCGGCAGCCTGCTCCGCGATCGGGGGTTCGATGAGCACACGGGCCTGGGTGAGTTCAACGAGGCGTTCCCGATCGGCGCGGGGCCGCACGGCATTCGGCATCACGCTGCGGTTGAAGTTCTCCCCGACGTAGATCCCCGAGCCGTGCTGGAACGACAGGATGCCCAGGCCCTCCAGGTGGCGAAGCGCCTCGCGCATCGTGGGCAGGGCCACGCCGAAGCGTGCCGCGAGCTCGCGTTGCGGGCCGATCTTCATGCCCGCTTCGAGACCTTGTTCGTGAATCATGTCGACCACTGCGGTCACGAGGCTCGAACTGAGCGTGAAGCGAGCAAGCGGCTCGTTCTTGGTCTCCGGCGCGTCCATGGCAAGTGATCTAATCACTTGGTCACTGGTATTGGCAACCCGAACCGCGCCAGAGATTTGCCCGCATGGGCATGCCGAGTGACCGCCGCGATCGCGCTAGCAGGAGCGCATGCCGCTGTCGACGCCCCGGTGGAGGACGCCATATTCGCTGGGTGAGGTGGGTGCCGACGCGAAAATGTTCCGCAGGCTGCATCAACGACGACGGGTATTCACACTGCTAATCTGACTCTGCAGGAGCAGCTACTTGAGAAATGAAGAAGATCAACGTCGATCTGGCAACGTCGACGGTGCCGAGCTGACACCCTCCGGCGGGCGCCAACTGACCCCGGCACGACAGCCCAGGCTTTTCACGCCTTCAGGTATGTCACCGACGGTTGACCATCATGCCAAGGTCGGGCCATGATCCGTAGCTGTACGGGTCAGTCCCTCCCAACACAGACTGACTCAAAATTCCATGATCGGCGCATAACGCACCAGGTCAAAAAGGGTGCTCCCCGCGCACGCGGGGATGATCCGCTTCAGCGCTTCTACGGCGGGGATCCGGAGCGGTGCTCCCCGCGCACGCGGGGATGATCCTGACGAGCCCCACTCATTACGGCGCCTAAGCCGGTGCTCCCCGCGCACGCGGGGATGATCCCCAGACGCCGTCGTTTTCCAATCGATCATCGGTGCTCCCCGCGCACGCGGGGATGATCCCTCCGTGTCGTTCTCCGATTCATCGGAGGCGGCGTGCTCCCCGCGCACGCGGGGATGATCCGCTGGCGGTGACAGCGGAAGACGTATCCCTAAAGTGCTCCCCGCGCACGCGGGGATGATCCATCCGCGGCCGCGTCCTCGGCCATGCCGAACCCGTGCTCCCCGCGCACGCGGGGATGATCCCCTCCCGGAGGAGGTGCGGAACGTCGTCGAGGGGTGCTCCCCGCGCACGCGGGGATGATCCGGGCATGGGCCGCGCCCGGGACCGCCGCGTGGTGTGCTCCCCGCGCACGCGGGGATGATCCGATGCCATCTGGTGGCTCGGAAAGCTGGAAGACGTGCTCCCCGCGCACGCGGGGATGATCCGTCATCAGACGGTGCGACCAAGTCCAAGGACGCGTGCTCCCCGCGCACGCGGGGATGATCCCGTGAATCCATCGAGGTCACAGCGCACGATAGCGTGCTCCCCGCGCACGCGGGGATGATCCTACGTCGCGGATGCCTTGCTGCATGGACAGTTGGTGCTCCCCGCGCACGCGGGGATGATCCCGGCGGCAACCTAGACGACCACGCGTTCGTCGCTGTGCTCCCCGCGCACGCGGGGATGATCCCTCGTCACTCCCAAGACGATCCAGCCCGCGAGCGTGCTCCCCGCGCACGCGGGGATGATCCTGCGCCAGCCGAGGTCGAGATCGGGTGGATCTAGTGCTCCCCGCGCACGCGGGGATGATCCCGATGTTGCCATCGTTTGAAACAGGAGAGTGGAGTGCTCCCCGCGCACGCGGGGATGATCCCAACAGGTTCCACTTACCCCACAAGGTGTAGGTGTGCTCCCCGCGCACGCGGGGATGATCCGACTGTACAGCCTGTAACACACCGTCGTTCTGTGTGCTCCCCGCGCACGCGGGGATGATCCGGCTCGGCACCCTGAGGCACTCCTATTCAGCGCGTGCTCCCCGCGCACGCGGGGATGATCCTCTTGCCCGGATGTAGCAGAGGTTGCGGGTTGCGTGCTCCCCGCGCACGCGGGGATGATCCGGCGTACCGGAAGCTAGGGAGCGTGCCGGTCGTGTGCTCCCCGCGCACGCGGGGATGATCCTTCGTGTTGTCGATGTAGGTCAGGTCGAGCGACGTGCTCCCCGCGCACGCGGGGATGATCCCGGTCGTGTACAGCTTCACGGCAGCGTCCGCGGGTGCTCCCCGCGCACGCGGGGATGATCCCTCGTCACTCCCAAGACGATCCAGCCCGCGAGCGTGCTCCCCGCGCACGCGGGGATGATCCGCCCGCCCACCTTGTCGGCCTCGGACTCCGCGTGTGCTCCCCGCGCACGCGGGGATGATCCGTACTGATCGCGGTAACGCAGCAGCCCCACTACGTGCTCCCCGCGCACGCGGGGATGATCCTGGATCACACCTCCGTGTCAGGTGTCGGTCCAGGTGCTCCCCGCGCACGCGGGGATGATCCAGTTTCTCACCAGCGAGATATTTACGTATTGCAGTGCTCCCCGCGCACGCGGGGATGATCCGCGTCTTGAGGTTCTTCACGAACTCGCGTAACCGTGCTCCCCGCGCACGCGGGGATGATCCTCTTGTGGTCGCCGCTGGGCTATTTCCGCATCAGTGCTCCCCGCGCACGCGGGGATGATCCACCGGCGGGCGAGCGCAGGTAGTCACGGTTGCAGTGCTCCCCGCGCACGCGGGGATGATCCGGTCGACGACCAGCTCGCGACGCACCCGAAGGTGTGCTCCCCGCGCACGCGGGGATGATCCTAAACTGGCCACCGCCAGCACCAACACCTGAAGGTGCTCCCCGCGCACGCGGGGATGATCCTATGCCACGGCCGAGAAAATAGATACGGCATTGGTGCTCCCCGCGCACGCGGGGATGATCCCCCAATTTGTTAATCACGTACCACAATTCGTCAGTGCTCCCCGCGCACGCGGGGATGATCCTTGAAGAAGTTCAATCGGTAGCAATTGAGGCGCGTGCTCCCCGCGCACGCGGGGATGATCCCTACGTCAACCCCCGGAGGTTACAGACCACAGCGTGCTCCCCGCGCACGCGGGGATGATCCTGATGAAGATACTTGACCTGTATTGCGGTGCAGGTGCTCCCCGCGCACGCGGGGATGATCCCTCGGCGCTGGTGGGGACGAACTTCGCGAGCTCGTGCTCCCCGCGCACGCGGGGATGATCCTCACATGCCGTCCACGTGGCGCAGGTGCTCGACGTGCTCCCCGCGCACGCGGGGATGATCCGAACTCGATCAGCTCGGCCACAACGTCGACCGGGTGCTCCCCGCGCACGCGGGGATGATCCGATCGCCAGTGTCTATCAGGGCCACCGCCGGATGTGCTCCCCGCGCACGCGGGGATGATCCGAACTCGCTCTGGGAGGCGTGCGGGTTGATCCTGTGCTCCCCGCGCACGCGGGGATGATCCTCGTAAACGTGTTGGGGCAGGAACTGAATTAGAGTGCTCCCCGCGCACGCGGGGATGATCCTTGCTTGAAGAAATTGCTATTCTTGGTCGACATGTGCTCCCCGCGCACGCGGGGATGATCCCGCTAACAGTTCTGGAGCTGAGCGCTCTCCGGGGTGCTCCCCGCGCACGCGGGGATGATCCTTCTCCATTCTATGGAAAACGACTCGCATTCTGGTGCTCCCCGCGCACGCGGGGATGATCCCTCGTGCCTACTTCGCACGCTTGGCCATGGAGCGTGCTGGTCAAGTCCCCCGTAGTGGTGTAGCGCGGTGTCCTTCGGTTTGGTGTTAGGCGCTGAGTGCG
>NZ_QMIG01000044.1 GCF_003287285.1 Phytoactinopolyspora halophila | reverse complement strand
CGAGGAGGCCGACGTCGTCGGCCTGCAGGAAGTGGACCGGCACTGGTCCGCGCGCAGCGACTTCGTTGACCAGGCGGCATGGCTGGCCCGCGAGCTGAACATGCACGTGGTCTACGGGGCGAACCTCGACCGTGATCCGCTGAACCCCGGGGAGCCGCGGCGGCAGTACGGGACCGCCATCCTGAGCAAGCAGCCCTTTTTCGACTGGCAGGACGTTGACCACAGCGCATTGCGATGATCGCGATCCCTAGCTGTGGTCAGTTGGGGCGTGCTGGATCGCCCCGCTGGCGCCGGACGTAGATGTGGTCGAGGTGCGCTTCGAGGCGTTGGAGTTCGTCGGGTGTTCCGATGTAGGAGATATAGCCGTCGGGGCGGATCAGGAACAGGGATGGCGCGGTGACGCCATAGCGTGCGTGGAGGCCGGTTTGATCGGCCGAAACGTCGTGAACTTCTATGGGGATGGCGTAAGCGCTGACCAGGCTTTGGATGGCTGTGCGGACGGACGGGAGATCGGGGGAGGGCGTGGGTCCGTGGAAGAACAGCAGATGGTGGGCCGTACCACCGCAGAGGTCGAACACGCTGGCCTTGCCGTGTGCAGTGTCGAGGTGTCCGAAGGGTGCTCTGTCGCCGGGACGGGGCCGGCCGCGGTGTCTCTTGTCGTTCGCAGTGACCAGGCTGTGCGGGTAGCGGATCCAGGTCTGTGAGAACAACTTGAAGATCGCAGCGCGGACCGAGCGTAGCCGGGTCAAGGGTGTGATCAGGCGAGTTCCGATGTTCGCGCGTAACCATCGTGCGAGGGGGTTCGGGGTGGTCTCGAGTGCGAAACCGCGGTCACTGCCGCGCAGCACGGCCCTGGCGATGGGGTAGCGCTCGGATTCGTAGGAGTCGAGCAATGTCTCGTGGGCCTGCCCCGTGGCTACGAGGGCCAGCTTCCAGCCGAGGTTGAATCCGTCGCCGAGGCCGAGGTTCATCCCCTGACCCCCAGCTGGGCTGTGTAGGTGGGCGGCGTCGCCGACTAGGAAGATGTCGCCGGTGCGGAAGTGCTCGGCGCATCGGCTGTGGATGCGGTATAGCGCGGTCCAGGTGGTGTGGTGGATGCGGGCATCGAGGGCGAAGTATTCGTCGAGCCATCTCTGCAGATCGGGCGGGGTGACCTCCGCGTAGGCCTCGTGTGAGACCTGCGTGCCGCGCTGAGCCGTGGTGAGGTTCGGTGGGACCGCGCCGAACAGTCGATAGCGCCCGGAGGGCAAGGCGAACAGGCCGACGAACCCACCGCGAGTGAGGTTGAGTCGCAGCGTCCCCGGCCGGAGCTCTTCTCGGTGGGGCAGTTCGAGGTCCAGGTCGGCAAGCAGGCCGGTCTGGCCGAAGGTGCCGCCACGGAGACCGATGCCCAGGGCGTGACGCACCCGGCTGCGTGCCCCGTCCGCACCGACAACCCAGCGAGCGGTGATGGCGTCTTGGACGCCGTCTTCGCGGCGCACCACGGCTCTCGCACCCTCGACTCTCACAGTGAGCGCTTCTAGCGCGACACCCCATTTCACAGGGCGCCTCCATGACGTCAAGTGCTCGGCGAGCAGGTGTTCGGTCTGATGTTGTTCCAGCCCGAGCGCGTACGGGTACGGCGTTGTCTGCGCGGCTTCGCGATCGACAAGCGGGAACGACCCGGCCTGCCGCCCTCGCTCGGCGATTTCCACCGTGTTGACCTTCACCCCGCGGGCCACGGCTGCTTCGGCCAAGTCGAGCCGGTCGAGCAGCTCCAGCGTCCGCACGTGCACCAGCGCTGCCCGCGACTGTTCCACCGGCCCAGACTTGGCATCCACCACCTGGAAATCCACGCCATACCTCGCAAGCACGGCGGCGACAGCCAAGCCGGACGGTCCAGCTCCGACGACCAACACATCGGTCTGTATCTCGCTCACGGCCTAGCTGCTCCCCTGTTCGCGTACTTCCGGTGGAAAGGATCGGATGGTGGACAGGTGTTGTCAGTCCGAGAAGTCGAAGGTTGTGCCCGCACCGTGGCGTTTGGCCCAGTCGGTGATCCAAGTCAAGATCGGAAGGTCCCAGAGGTAGGGCGCAGCGAGCTCGTACACCACCGTTTCTGCCGGCGACCGGCGCGCCGAGTGGCGGTTGCGGATGACCTCGGCCAGTTCCAGGGCGTCCGGCGGTGCCGGTGGTGGGCCGTCCCGGAGGAACCCGCTGGCAAAGCCATGGGCCACCAGTTCCGGTCGCTGCGTGGTCGGCACCGCCAGCCGTGCTCCGAGCGGCAGTAGATTCAGCCCGGCCGCAGTCACGCTCACGAACAGCGTCCCCGCCCGTACCACTGTCGGATCCGGCACTGCCGACTCGCCGGGGGTGGTGCGACCAGCAGCGGTGATGACGTCGGCGCCGTCGACCGCAGTCTCCACGGTATCCATGGCCGTCACCCCCACTTGCAGCCGCTCCGACATGTCATCGGCGAACGCGTCGCGATGCGCTTTCGTCGGGCTCCACACTCGGACGGTCTCGAGACCGGGCATCACCCGGACAAATGTCCGGAGGTGGCTGGCCGCCTGCGCGCCGCTGCCGAGCACCGTCAGGGTCGTCGCATGCTCGGGGGCGAGATAGCGCACCCCGACCGCGGCCGGGACCGAAGTCCGCAGCTCGTTCAGGTCATCGAGCGCGATCATGCTTTCGACCTCACCGGCCGCTCCGTCGATCTGGATGCCGAGCCAGGCATTGCGCCGAACGCCACGGACGATCCTGGGAAACAGCCGCACACTGGCCCCGTCCGAGGAGGCCCCAAGCTGACTCGTCAGCTCATCCCCATTCGACAGGCCGACCCCGGCGAAAACCGACTCACCGCGATCACCGGCATGGCTGCGTAGCAGCGATTCCTGCACCGCGTCAATGACATCATCCAATGCCTCGTCGTCCGCCGCCAGTGGGCTCAGATCGGATCGGGACAGCAGTAGCGGCATCGTGCCTCCCTCGTGGTGTTGCTGAGTCACGTCAGCATCACCACCAGAGCCATTAAACTCAACACCGATGAATAAACGGCGCGGTCGACCACCACTGGGCACCTCTCGTGGTCGAGACCGTCTTCTGGAAGCCGGTACGAGGCTGTTTACCGAGCACGGGTACCAAGGCACCAGCCTGCGCATGCTGGCCGAGGCCGCCGACTGCGATCCGGCTCTCGTGGCCCACCATTTCGGGTCCAAGCGAGGACTGTTCGCGCAGGTCACGGCGGTGGTGTTGAGCCCAGCCGAGGTGGTGGAGCAGGCACTCCCAGGACCGCCCGAACTGCTGGGCGAACGACTGGTCAACCAGGTCATCACCGCCTGGGAAGACCCCAAGACCGGACCGCGTCTGGCGCGGCTGATCCACGCCGCACTGGAGGACCCTCGCTTGCTTGCCGCGCTGCACGAATACGTCGAGACCGAGATCAGCCAGCGCCTCATTGAATTTTTCGGCGGGCATCGTGCCCGCGACCGCACCGCTGCGATCCTGACCCTGATCATGGGGATCATCTTCGGGCGCTACATCATCAAGACCGACGCACTCGCCCGACTACCGGCCGAACGGTACCGCCACGCCCTCATACCCCAAGCGATCGCAGCCGGACAAGACAGACCCAGACGCTCCCAGTGACAAGGAGCCTTTCCATCCTCGAGGCCGGGCGAAGCCCGTCAGTGCAAAGCGTGCCTACACCAGGGGGTTCCCGATACGCGGCCTGTCGGTTCAATGCAGGACCTGATCCAGCGTGTCTGCGGTGAGGACGCGGGCAGTCCAGATTTCTAGCTGCTCGGTGGATGCGGCGTGTATGGCGTCGAGCGCAGTTTGGGGAAGTGGGCCGAACTTGAGCGTCAGCTGCTGTATGAGCGCTTCGGCGCGACCCTCGGCGCGGCCCTTGGTGCGGCCTTCGGCGCGTAGCATGTCTGCGGTGGTCACGTACGCCTCCTCTGCGTCTGGCCCGAGTTGTGCGAACAGGTCGTGGAGCTCATCGACGGGTGCCTCTCCTACGGTTTCAATGTACGTCAACAGAGCGATGAAGTCGTCGATGCCGCCGGATCGTTCCAGGATTGCGCGCAGCTCGTCGGTCCATGGCCGGAGGTCATCGGCGAGCCGAGCATTGCCGGCAGCGATCTTGAGCAGGAGCAGTGTCATGCGGGCTGGCGGCGTCAGCGGTCGGCTGCGAAGCGCCTGCTCGTCGAGGACGGCCAGATCGTCGAGCAGGAACCGGAATCGTGGCAGGTTTTCGCGCGCCGCGTCGGCGATATCGCTGTCCACGTCGAGCAGATCCAGCACGTCCGTCGGGCCCGTCCACGGGTTCCGGTTGTGGTGCACCACCAGCGGGATGACCGCGGGCAGGCGGGTGACCCCGGGGTGCCCCGCCAGGTACCTGTCCCAGATCTGCACCACATAGCGCAACATCCGAAACGGCATCAAGGGGTCGGCGCTGCTCTGGTGCTCGACGAGGATGTAGATGAACGCCTCGTGACCGTCGACCGGGACAGTGAAAAGCAGATCGGAGTGCCGCCAGCGCAGCGACGCATCGACGAAGCTACCGGACACCCGGGCCAGCTGATCCAGGTCGAGCCGAGCCACCATGGTAGCTGGCAGTGTCGCGCGCAACTGTGTAGCCGCGTTCGCAGGTTCACCGAGAATCCGACGAAACACCGCATCGTGGGGGCCCTGCTGACTGGACATGGTCGTCAACGTACGTGCTGGCATCGACTGTCCGACGACGGGCCGCTGCGCACCGCACACCTCGTTTTTCTCCTGATCGAGAGGCCGATGACCGCGGCGCTGGGCGTTGGGGCCGTGGCACTGGCCGCGCGCCGGTCACACCCGGCTGCACGGCGAGACCGGACAATGGGAGCAGCGATCCGTCGACGAGGGAGGTCGAAGGGTGGGCCGGCGCCATGCTCCGAAGGAGCTGTTCAGCAGGTTCGCGCGCGTACTGGCGTCGCCGGCGGGGCGTCTCCGGGAGGCAGGAACCACGCTCGTGCAGGCGGCTGCGGCGGCCGGTGCATCGTGGTTCCTGGCGCACGAGGTGTTGGGGCACCGGCCGGGTATCTTCGCCCCGATCGGTGCCATGCTGGTGCTCAGCCTGGCGCCCGGGCGGCGGGTCCGGCGCGCCGTGGAGATCGTCGCTGGGGCCGCGGTTGGTGTCGTCATCGGCGACCTGTTGATCGCTGTGATCGGGACGGGACCCGTGCAGGTGTTCGCGGTCGCGACGCTCGCGATGGGGGCCGCGACGGCACTTGGCGCCCCTCCCATGCTGGTTACGCAGGCAGGAGTGGCCAGTGTCCTGATCGCCACGATCGAACCTCCTGACGGCCTGTACAGTTCGCTGGCCAACCAGCGCCTGATCGACGTTCTGATCGGTGGTGGTGTTGGCCTCGTGGCGTCGTTTACCTTGCCGCGGCACCCGCTGGCCAGCACCCGCGCTGCCGCCACGCCGCTGTTCGCCGAACTGCGCGGGACGCTTGAACAGATAGCCGTCGCCCTGGAAACGGGAGCCGTCACCGAGGCGGATGCTGTCCTGGAACGGTCACGTACGCTTGACGGTTACGTTCACGCCTGGCAGGAGGCGATCGACCAGGCCGAGGAGACAGCGTTCCTCTCGCCGCCACACCGCCGGAAGCGATCACACGTCGGGCGTCAGGCTGCGGCGCTCGGCCCCGTCGAGCTGGCGGTGCGAGACGTGCGCGTGCTCGCCCGGGGAGTGGTCCGGGTGTGCTCGATGGAGAAGAGGATCTCCCCGGAGTTGGCGCTCGCGGTCCGCGATCTCGCCGCTGCGGTCCTCGGACTGGAGACGGAACTTGACGGGGGCGAGGGAGGTGCCCGGGCGCGAGCGGATGCGGTGCGCGCCGCGGGACGAGCGAGCCTGCTGGTCAGCGACCAGGCGAGCATGCCCACGAGTGCGGTGGTCGCCCAGGTGAGGTCAACGGCGACGGACCTGTTGCGGGCGCTCGGCCTGGACGTCGCCGACGCTGTGGCGCAGGTGCGCACCGCGGCGCAGCAGATGCAGGAACACCCGAACGATGAGAAGGGTGACCGCTGACGCCTACGACGCGTGACCACGTGAGGATGCCGGTCGGGAGGTACGTCCCGCCTGGCAGTCGTTTCGCCTGAAGGGACGACTATCCGCGGCGGCCTCCGTGGGCTCTCGGTCGAATGCTCACCCGGCCTTTCATCGAGGACTAGAATGAACACCGCCGAGCCGATGTGTATGACGATGATCGGCAGGGAGGTGTGAGATGGCGATCCTCGAGCTGCCGGAGAAGTCTGAGTGGACCGCTGAGGTACTGGAGACGCTGTCGCCCGAGTTTCGTTATGAGGTCAGGGAGGGGAACTTGGTCGTGATGGCGGCAGCCATGCGCCCGTGGCATGCGGACGCGCAGTATCGGATCGTTCGTGTCTTGCGGGAGCAAGGCAGGCACGCATACATCGAGCAAGGCGTGGAGATTGGCCCCGGAGAGATTCGCACGTGCGATGTCGGTGTTTTCCGCGAACCACCCGCGGGCGATGCTGCGTATCGACCAGCCACAGACTTCGCTCTCCTGGTGGAGATTGTCTCAAACAGCTCACACCGCGAGGATCGGGGCATCAAGCCCCGGCTTTATGCATCGGCTGGTATTCCAGAGTACTGGAGGGTAGAAGAAGCGCCTGACGGCACGGCCATGGTTCATCGGTATCTGCTCACCCACGCAGTTGACGGTTCGCCCGTCTATGTCGAAACGGAGGTGTCGTCTCTAGACGAGCTGGAAGCCGGTCAGGGGCAGCAAAAGCTTTAGCTAAACGGCCGCCTGCAGCGAACGCATCGGGCAGCGCTCGTCAGGGCAATCCAGCCGACGAACCGCGTTGCCGTGTCCGGCCGGATTCAGCGCGTGGCGTGGATGACCGCCATCGTCTTGCGGCCGAGCTTGCGCTCGATCGTTTCCGGGTTGCTGAGGCCGAGCTCCGCGAGTTCTGCCTTGACCTCGGCTAGCTGCGCGGATGTGATGCCGTGGCCGGGTTTCTTGAGCAGCCGTTCGGCGAGCAGGAGGCGACCTCCCGGAGCGAGTTTCGACGCTACAGTGGCGAGCCCCGCGGCACGGTCCGGCCAGTGATGCATGGAGGCGATCGACCAGATGACGGTGAACGACGCGTCGTCAAACGGCAGGTCCTCGGCACCGGCGACCCGCACGTCAGCGCCGGGAACGCGGCGGCGAACCATGTCGACGAAGGTCTCGGACGGATCGACAGCGGCCACGTTCTCGGCGCCGATCTGCTCGGCGGCCAGGGCCACGGCTGCACCCGCACCGCATCCGATCTCCAGCAGCCGATCGTCGGGCTTCAACTCGGCGATATCCACCATCATCTGGTTGGACTTCGGGTTGCGGTTGAACAGCCCGTAGACGCGTGCCATGACGGCGCCGAATTCAGCCATGGGATCAGTCTATACACACTCGTGGAACTGGAGGATTGCGTCGGTCGACCTGCGGCCGAGCCCGGTGCATGGCATGGTTGACCGCGACAGAAACGAGCTGACGGGGAGCCGTCGATGGGGAAGATGGTGCACGCTCGGCGCGGGCTGGGCGGTGTCCGGCGGGCGGATGATGAGCATCGTTCCGAGGTGGGGCCGATCGAGCTCTTCTTCGATCTCGTCTACGTGTTCACGATCATCCAGATCTCACACACCCTGTTGGATGACCTGACGTGGACCGGGGCGGCGCAGGTCGGTGTGCTGTTCCTCGGCGTGTGGTGGGTGTGGAACTACACCGCGTGGGCCATGAACTGGCTCGACCCGCGCAGCGGGCTGGTCCGGCTGCTCAACGCGGTGCTGATGCTGGCCGCGCTCGGTATGGCGCTGGCGATTCCCCACGCCTTCGACGAGGACGGGTTCTTGTTCGCCGCGTGCTACGTGTTCGCCCACGTGGTGCGAGCGGCGTTCATGGTGGCGGCTTATCGGGGCGAGCAGCTCGGCCGCAACTACGCGCACCTGCTCACCTGGAGCGCTGCGGCCGGTGTGGTCTGGCTCATCGGCGGGTTGGCTCCCGAGGAGTCGCGGCTGTGGATCTGGCTGTTCGCGGTCTTCCTCGACTACTTGGCGCCCCGGGCGGATTTCCGGGTGCCGGGCTTCGGTACGGCACCGATGCACACGTGGCCGGTGGACGCCGAGCACCTGGCTGAGCGCAACCGGCTCGTGTTCATCATCGCTCTCGGCGAGTCGATCCTGATCATGGGCTTCACGCTGTCGGAGCTGGACGTGATCTCCACGAGTGCCCTCGTGGTGACCGGGCTCGGTTTCGTCGGTCTGCTGGTGCAATGGTGGAACTACTTCGCGATCGCCGGTCACGACGTGGCACATACCGGTGCCCGCAGCGAGACCCGGGTGCTGCGTTCCGCTTTCGCGTATGCGCACGCGATCATGGTGGCGGGTGCGATCGTCGTCGCCGTGTCGATCGAGCTGCGCCTCACGCACGACACGCTCGACAGCCCCATGATCTTCACGACGGTGGGCGGGCCGTTGATCTATCTCGCGGGCAACCTGCTGTTCCTGCGTTCCCGCTGGGGAAACGTGGCCCGGTCGCGCTACGTCGCGGCGGCGTTGCTGGTTCTCGTCGCCGTGGGTGCGCACCTCGGCCGCGACGCCATGACGCCGCTGGCGCTGGGACTGTCGACGGTGGTCATCATGGCGGGCCTGGCCGTGTACACCCAGCTGTCGAGTGGCCGGGCGCGGGCGTCGGTGTCATCCGGGCAGGGGTGAACTTCCAGCGTCGTCAGCCGTGCGAGGAGCCTGCCCGGGCGGGCGCACGCCCAGTACCGCGACCAGGCCGAGGAACAGGACGAGCACGATGCCGGCCATGCCCGCGCGCTGCGTGCCGAAGATCGAGATGAACCCGCTGAACGCCAGTGGCCCGGCGAAGCTGACGGCGCGGCCCATGGTCGCGTAGAGGCCGAACGCTTCGCCTTCCAGTCCGGGCCGGGTCAGGCGGGCGAGGAACGTGCGGCTGGCGGACTGGATGGGGCCGACGAAGGTAGCAAGGATGAGGCCGCCGACCCAGAAGACGACCGCCCCTTCTAGCGAGGTGATCGCGACACCGACGACGAGCAGCGACGCCAGCCCACCCACGATCACCGTCTTCGGGCCCAGACGATCGTCGACGCGCCCACCGAAGATCGCGCCGAGGCCGGCGGTCAGGTTGGCGGCGATGGCGAAGATGATGACCTCGGTGGAGCTGAACCCGAACGTCCCGGCGGCGATCACCCCGGCGAACGTGAAGACCGCCGCCAGGCCGTCGCGGTAGATGGCGCTGGCGCCGAGGAACCACAGCGTGCGCCGCTCGTTGCGCCACATTCGCGCGATCCGCTTCCCGAGAACGACGTAGCTCGCGATGATGTTGCGCCGGGGAGCATCTCCCGAGGCCGGCGCCTCGGGCACGAAGAAGAACAGGGGCAGTGCGAACACGGCGAACCAGGCGGCGCAGAACACGGCGACGGCGCGGATGTCCATGCCGTCGTCGGAGGTCACGCCGAACAGGCCCACGTCGGGCTGGACGAACGCGAACAGCACGGCGACGAGCGCGACGAGCCCGCCGAAGTAGCCCATGCCCCATCCGAAACCGGAGACGCGGCCGATGGTCTCGCGCGTGGACACCTGCATCAGCATGGCGTTGTAGTTCACGCCGGCGAACTCGGAGAAGATGCTGGCCAGTGCGATGAGTGCCAGCCCGAGCAGCAGGTACGAGGGGTCCGGCCGGACGAAGAACAACGCCGCCATGCAGACGATCACGATGATGCTGTGCACGGCCAGCCACAGTTTGCGGCGCCCGCTGGCGTCGCTGCGCTGGCCGGTGACCGGTGCGAGGACGGCGACGATGGCACCGGCGATGGTCAGTGCCGTCCCTAGCGCTTGTGATCCGCTGTCCGGATCCGTGGCCACGGCGTCGGTGAGATACACGGTGAAGACGAAGGTCAGGATGATGGTGTTGAACGCTTGGGATCCCCAGTCCCAGATGGCCCAGGCGAACAGCGGGCGGCGGTTCCGGGCCGGGGTGGGCGTGCTCACGGGCAACGTCATTCCTGGATGAGAGCAGATTCGGGTGACCCGCTAGCTTACGCGAGCGTGAACCGCGGGGAAACGGTGACGAGGGGCCGCGTTCGCCGCCGTCGACCCGCTGATCATGAAGACTTCGTGGGGCTGTGGCATGGCAAAGTGTTCATGATCAGCGGGAGGGGGCGGGGCATAATCTTTGTTGTATGAATTGCTTGACTGATTCCAGAAAACGTAGTGCAGTAGAAGCATGCCCCATGGCAACACCTCGGTGCACGACGAGCTCCGCCAGGCCGGGCTCCGGGTGACCGGGCCCCGCGTGGCGGTGCTGGAGTGGCTCGAAGGGCACCCGCACGCGACCGCCGATCAGGTCGGTACGGGTGTGCGTGAGCGCCTCGGGTCGGTGTCGACGCAGGCGATCTACGACGTGCTGGTGGCATGCTCGACGGCGGGGCTCGTCCGGCGGATCGAGCCGGCCGGCCACCCGGCACGCTACGAGCGTCGCGTCGGCGACAACCATCACCACCTCGTCTGCCGCGAATGCGGCCGGATCGACGACGTCGATTGTGCGGTGGGTGACCAGCCATGCCTGGTTCCCAGCGAGGCGCACGGGTACGACGTCGACGAGGCCGAGGTGGTGTTCTGGGGCATTTGTCGCGATTGCTCGCGTGCGGCGGCGTCAGCAGCGGCAACGGGAACGACGACGGATACGGCGTCGAGAACGACGGACGGGGCGTCGGGAACGGGGCCGCGAACGGACCCGGATATGGCGCCGTTGACACATGATCCAGCCAATGACGAGGAGGCACAGTAATGGCGGAATCCAGGCCCCCCACGACGACAGATGCTGGTATTCCAGTAGCGAGCGACGAGCACTCGCTCACGGTCGGCCCCGACGGTCCGATCCTGCTGCAGGACAACTACCTCATCGAGCAGATGGCGGCGTTCAACCGGGAGCGCATCCCGGAGCGCCAGCCGCACGCCAAGGGAGCGGGAGCCTTCGGCAAGTTCGTTGTCACCAACGACGTCAGCGCCTACACCAAGGCGGCGGTGTTCCAGCCGGGCACGGAGACCGAGGTGATGATCCGGTTCTCCAGTGTGGCGGGCGAACGGGGCAGTCCGGACACGTGGCGTGACCCGCGCGGCTTCGCGGTGAAGTTTTACACCAGCGAAGGCAACTACGACATGGTCGGCAACAACACGCCGGTATTCTTCGTCCGCGACCCGATGAAGTTCCAGCACTTCATCCGCTCGCAGAAGCGCCGCGCGGACAACAACCTGCGGGACAACGACATGCAGTGGGACTTCTGGACGCTCTCGCCGGAGTCCGCGCACCAGGTCACCTGGCTGATGGGTGACCGGGGCATCCCGAAGACGTGGCGGCACATGAACGGCTACTCCAGCCACACGTACATGTGGGTCAACGCCGACGGCGAGAAGTTCTGGGTGAAGTACCACTTCAAGACCGACCAGGGCATCGACTTCCTCACCCAGGACGAGGCCGACCGGATCGCCAGCGAGGATGGCGACTACCACACGCGTGACCTGTACGATGCGATTGAGCAGGGCAATTACCCGAGCTGGACCCTGTACATGCAGATCATGCCGTTCGAGGAAGCCAAGACCTACCGGTTCAACCCGTTCGACCTCACCAAGGTGTGGCCGCACAGTGATTACCCGCTCATCCCGGTCGGCCGTTTGACGCTGGATCGCAACCCGACCGATTACCACACCGAGATCGAGCAGGCGGCCTTCGAGCCGAACAACCTGGTGCCCGGTATCGGGCCGAGCCCGGACAAGATGCTGCTGGCCCGGCTGTTCTCCTATGCCGATGCGCACCGCGCCCGGCTGGGAGTCAACTACAAGCAGATTCCGGTCAACTCGGCGCAGTGCCCGGTGCACAGCTACAGCAAGGACGGCGTGATGCGGGTCAACAACGTGTCCGACCCGGTGTACGCGCCGAACTCGTACGGTGGCCCGCAGGCGGACACGTCGCGGTTCGGCGAACCTGCCGGCTGGTACACCAGCGGCGAGATGGTGCACGCCGCCTACACGCCGCGCAAGGACGACGACGACTTCGTGCAGGCTGGCACCCTGGTCCGGGAGGTGATGGACGACGACGCCCGGGCGCGGCTGGTGTCCAACGTCGTCGGGCATCTGAAGAACGGCGTCTCCGAGCCGATCTTGCAGCGTGCCTTCCAGTACTGGCGCAACATCGACCCGGACATCGGTGACCGTATCGAGAAGGGCGTCAAGGGCAACGGCTGATCGGCTGTAGCGGTCGATCACCGCGTGCCCACAACGCGCTGTTAAGAACCGGCATTGTCGAGGCCATGACCTCGACAATGCCGGTTCTTTTCGGAGCGCCGACGTGTTGTGCCAGGGGTCGGCGTACGCCCCTGCGTGGGGCGAACGGCCGGCGCAGACAGCCGTCAGCGGCCGTCAGTGTCTGTCAGTGGCCGTACCGGTCCTCAAGCCAGGAGACGGCGAACGAGGTGATCCCGGCGGCGTCGACCAGCACGCTGTTGGCCGCGCCGAGGAGGCCGCTGCGGCCCGCTCCCGTGGCGAGGTAGTCGGTGACGATCAGCCGGAAGTAGTCCTCTGGCGGGCCGTCGACGACCGGTGCCGCGGTGTCGTACTCCTCGACCACGCGCCATTCGGTCCCCGCCGGCGTCGCGAGGGGATACTCGACCTGGACGCGCCGCTTGTGCGGGAGGTCGGCCAGGTGCTCGGCATGGTGGAGGAGTGTCATCGTGTCGAGCGGCGCGCCCACCATCAGGACCCGTCCACCTGACGCGACGAGACGGGCGAAGGGGGAGTCCTCTCCGTACCCGAAGTCGAGAGGGTGGGCGGCGGTGAACTCGTCGGCGAGAGCGCCGATGGCGGCGACACACGCCCCAGGGTTGCCGCTTCGGCGCGCGCCCGGTCGCGTGCCGATCGTGGCCGCGATGATGCCGTGATCACGTGACGGGCGAGCGGTCGCCGGGTCGAACGGCGGCACGTGGTCACGGAGGGCGTCGATCACCCGGCCGTCGCCGTCCCAGATGTCCACGTTCAGTTCCCAGTCCTGGTAGCTCAGCAGCGTTCCCCCGGGGCCGATCACGTCGAGCACGGCGTCGACGAGCGCGTCGGGCCCGCCGAGTACCGTGCCGACCTGCCGGAAGGCCGCGTGGAGCATGACGGCGTCGCCCTCGGCGAGCCCGAGTGCACGGAGATCGCCGGCGAGGCTGGAACGGGTCAGCACGCTCGTTGTCGATTGTTGCTGCACGGGATCATTCTTACTCGATCGCTGCTGGCTGGTCGTACGACCCCGCCGGCGTGCCCGCAACGTGCTCATAAGAAACCGGCGTTGTCGAGGCTATGACCTCGACAACGCCGGTTCTTTTGGAGCGGGCGTCCGCAACGAGTGGACGTGCCGTGGCTCGCCGCGTGTCAGCCGATCGTCACCTGTTCGGCCGGACCAGCACGCGCTGCGTGTCTGTCGTCTCGTTCCCTGCGCCATCGACGGCGGTGACCTCGATGTGGTGCCGGCCGGGCCGTGACACGGCGATCGGCCCGGTGTACTCGGTCCAGTCCCCACCGCGCAGCCGGTAGCGCACCTCCCACAGGCCAGATCCGCCGGTGTCCTCCGCCTCGATGACGATCCGTTCGATCCACTCGCCGCCGTGGCGCTTCGATGTCACCGAGATGGTGGGGCCGGACTCGTCGTACGCGGGCGGGTCCCACCGGAAGAGCTCCTCGGCGTCCGCGAGCACGAGCGAACCATCCGGCAGCACGGTGAACAGCCGGTATCCGGAGAGGCCGAGGTCCTCGACGGCTCCGGTACGGGTCCAGACCCGCCACAGCCGGCCCGCCGACTTCACGTAGAGCGCCGGGGCATCAGGAGCCTCGCGCAGGATGGCCACCGTGTTCGGGAAGGTGCGCCCGCCAGCTGGCCGGTCACCCAGCTCGACGGTGCGGATGGCCTCGCCGGTCTCCGGGTCGATCTCGGCCAGCGTCGTATCGGCGATCGTCCACAGCAAGCCGTCCCGGTCGATGTGCACCCCGGCGTACGATGCGGCACCGGGAACGGGCGTGGCCGACCAGAGGATCTGGTCGCTGCCGGGATCGTACGCGAAGAGGTTGCCTTCGGTCTCCGGCGGCTCGGGGGCGCCAGATCCGCCGTGAATCCAGGTGCCGGCGTAGACCACGCCGCCGTCGACAGCTAGGTCGCAGACCGCCCGATCGCCCAGCTCGGCGGCGGTGACCCGGTAGTCGTCGGCCTCGGTGTCGTGCACCACGAGGGCACCGCCGAAGGTGGGCCCGGCCGGGCCGGTTCCGGCGACGATGTACTGGCCGGCGCGCGCGATCGCGAACACCCGGTCCTGGGGGTCGTCGTGTCCCTTCAGGTCCCAGATCTTGACGGGGTTCTCCGGCGTCCCTGGCGGTCCCGGCGAGTACTCGGAGCTGTTCCACGGCTCGTCCGGGTCGTACTGGTAGCCGCGGGCATCGGGGTAGGCGCCGACCCACACCGACTCGCCGTCGTCGAGCAGGGATTCGGTCTGCGAGAACCGGTTGAAGTCGGTGGTGGCGTCGTCCGGGTCGACACGGGCGAATCCGGCGAGGAAACCGCCGGCGAGCACCGCACCGTCGTGCGTCGTGACCAGGGAGAGGACATCTCGCGGCTCGCCCGGCACGGTGGCCCCGTCGGTCATCGAGTGCTGGCCGGTCTGCGGGTTGTACCGCCACATCTCTCCGCGCCAGAACCATCCGGTGAGGGTCTGGCCGGGCCAGTCGGGGTCGTCGAGCTCGACCCAGCCGACGCCGCGGTAGTTCCACACCCGGCCGGGGTACAGCAGGCCGGTGCTCGTGGTTTCGCCGGTGTGCGGGTCCCATCCGGTCAGCTCGTTGTCGTGCATGACGTAGACGCGCCCGTCGGGGCCGGGCTCGGCCATGTGCAGGCCGGCGACGTTGTCGAGGCTGGCGATCCATTCCTCGGTGGACGGGTCGAAGGCGTAGAGCGGCGAGTACTTGATGTCGTCGCCGAGGCGTACATACAGCAACCCGCCGGAGGCGTTGACCTCCCAGACGGACGTGCCGACGTCGCCCGCCTCGACGCCGTCGGGAAGGCCGAGTTCGCGGATGTCTCCCGTGCCCGGGTCGACGCGGAGGAGGTGCACGCCCCGCGAGGTGCCGACGTAGACGGAGCCGCCGGTGGCCTCAACCGCCCGGGCGTACTTGGTATCGGACACGACGGAGCCGTAGTCGTGGACGTCGCCGGTTTCCGGGTTGTATCGGAACAGCCGTGCTCCCGGATAGGTCACGCCGAAAAGCTGGCCGTCGTCGCCGACGACGAGCTCCCACACGTAGGTCTCGCCGGCGAGTGGACGGCCGAGTTCCTCCACGGTGCCGTCGCTCGGATCGACCCGGAACAGCAGGCCGTTCGACTGCGACCCGAGGTAGACGAGCCCGTCGGGGCCGACGATCGCGCCGTACGATCCGCTGGCGCCCGGCAGGGGCTCGCTGAAGAGGAGTTCGCCGGTTCGGGCGTCGACACCCGAGACGCTGGCTGGAGACCCGCTGGTGACGCCGCACAGCATGGGGACGCCGTCGTTGCGGGTGAAGACCTGGGCTCCGACCATGTTGACGTCGGTGAGCGGGGAGCCTAGCGACACGGGCTCGCCGCCCTCGCTGCGCGTCAGGAGTGGACCGGCAGAGCCGGCCGTCCCGGAGCGAGCGGGTGATGCCGCAACGCCCGTGCTGGCGGCGGCCGGAACCAGCAGGGACGACGCTGCTGCGGCCAGCAGGCTCCTGCGGCTCAGGCCCTTCGTTTCGATCCACATGACGATCTCCTCCGTCGGCTTCCCGGTGCGCTGTGACCTAAACGGACACACTTATATTCGATTAAGTGTGCGTCTATTAATAGTTTCGGTCACTTTAGTGGGAGTGTCGGGATTGCTCAAGAGGGCTTAGAGCACCGGCTGCGCGTCGGCGGCGCACCGAACCGGCGTGCGAGGGATCCGTCGCGCGGTGCGTATGGCGTCACGAAACGCCGGTCAGCGTGAGGGACTCCGAATGGTGGCAGGCCGCGAGGCGCTGGTCTCCGGTACGGCGGAGCTCGGGAATCTCGGCCCGGCATCGGTCCGGACGGACGTGCGGACAGCGGGGGTGAAACGGGCAACCCGGCGGTGGATTCGTGGGGTCCGGCAGGTCGTCGGGTATCTGCGTGCGGTGCCGGGCGGTGCGCAGCCCCGGGTCGGGCAAGGGCACCGCACTCATCAGGGCCTCGGTGTACGGGTGGTGCGGCTGGCGGTACAGATCGGACGTGTCCGCCGATTCCACGACGTTGCCCAGGTACATGACGGTGACCCGATCACTGATGTGTTCGACCACCGACAGGTCGTGCGAGACGAACAGGTACGTGAGATCGAGCTCGGCCTGAAGGTCGACGAGCAGATTGAGGATCTGTGCGCGTACCGAGACGTCGAGAGCGGATACGGCCTCGTCGGCGATGACCAGGCGCGGGTTGGTGACGAGCGCGCGGGCGATGTTGATGCGCTGGCGTTCTCCACCGGAGAACGCGTGCGGGTAGCGGCGGATGTACTCGGGGCGCAGGCCGACGCGGGACAGCATGTCGGCTACCCGGTCCTCCAGCTCGGAGCCGCGGGCCAGCCGGTTCACCCGCAACGGCTCGCCGATGATCTGCCCCAACGTCATCCGGGGGTTCAGCGATGAGTAGGGATCCTGGAAGATCACGCGGATCTGCTGGCGGTACGCGTGCAGCTCGCGACGGCGCAGGCGCGTGAGGTCGACCTGGTCACCGTCGTCGGTGCGGTAGTAGATGTGCCCGCTCGTGGGTTCAAGCAGGCGGGCGATGCAGCGGCCGAGCGTGGTCTTCCCGCAGCCCGACTCGCCGACCAGGCCCAGCGTCTCCCCGGGGTGGATGGTCAGATCGACGCCGTCGACGGCCCGGACAACGGTGCGAGCTCGTCGGGACAAGCCGGTCCTCAGCGGGAAGTGCATGGTGAGGTCCTGGACGTCGAGCAGCGGCTGCCCCTGCGAGCGTGCCGGGGTGCGCGGGTGGGTCTCATGGTCCGGCTCGTGTTGTTCCGGTTCATGGTCAGGCTCAATGACGGCGACTTCGGGCTCGATGACGGAGACGGGCGCGGACGGCGTCGCCTGGGTGTGAAGCTCGCGCCGCTCTGCCGGTTCCGTGAAGAGGTGGCAGTACGCGAGGTGCCCCGCGCTGTCGAACCGGGCCACGGGCGGTGCTTCGGTGTCGCACGTGCCCGGGATGGCCAGCTCGCACCGGGTGTGAAAGGGACACCCGGTGGGGCGGTTCTGCGGGTGCGGCACCATGCCCCGGATGGCGGTGAGCCGCTGCCGGGCCGAACCGCCGCTCCGCACACCCCGCATGGTGGGGATCGAGCTGAGGAGCGCCCGGGTGTACGGGTGCTTGGGATTGCCGAAAATCTCGTCGACGGTGCCGTGTTCGGCGACCGTGCCGAGATACATGACCGTGACCTCGTCGGCGATCTCGGCCACCACGCCGAGGTCGTGGGTGATGAAAACCATCGCCATGCCGTTCTGCTCTTGCAGGTTCTTCAGCAGATCGATGATCCGTGCCTGTGTCGTCACGTCGAGCGCCGTGGTCGGCTCGTCGGCGATGAGCAGCGCCGGATCGCAGGACAGCGCGATCGCGATCATGACTCGCTGGCACATGCCACCGGACAGCTGGAACGAGTAGCTGTCGAAGCGCCGCTCCGGCCGTGGGATACCGACCCTGCGGAGCAGCTCGATGCCCTTCTCGCGGGCCTCGGCCTTGTTCAGGCCCCGGTGCAGCCGCAACGTCTCGCTGAGCTGGGCACCCACGGTGTACATCGGCGACAGTGAGGCCATCGGCTCCTGGAAGACCATGCCGATCTCGTCGCCCCGGATCTGGCGGATCTCCTCGCCAGTCGCGTCGAGCGTGGCGAGATCCGTCCACGGGCGCGTGCCCGATCGCCAGTAGACCGCACCGCCGACGATCCGGCCCGGCTGGTCGACGAGCTGGAGAATCGAACGGGCCGTGATCGACTTGCCGCAGCCGGACTCGCCCACGACGCAGACGGTCTTGCCGCTGGGCACGGTCAGGTCCATCCCGTCGACGGCTTTCACGACTCCTTCGTCGGTGAAGAAGTGTGTCCGCAGGTCTTCGATCCGCAGCAGTGGCTCTCCCGGCGCGGGCGGGCCGGGCTCTGCGGCCACGGAGGTCTGTGGTGCTGCCGGGTAGGGGTGGGTCGGTTGCATCGATGCTCTCCCTGGCCGTCTCTGGGTCGTCGCTGCTACGTGCTCTGGTTCGTCTCCGGTGCTCGTCCGCTAGCTCTTGTACGGGTCGGCCGCATCGCGTAGCCCGTCACCGAAGAAGTTCAGTGACAGCACGGCGACGATCACGGCGACTCCCGGCAGCATCATCCACGGCGCGGACTCGAGAACCCGGATGCTCTGCGCCTCTTCCAGCAGCACGCCCCAGCTCACGGTGGGTTCCTGGAGGCCGATGCCGATGAACGACAGGGCAGTCTCGGCGAGGATCATGGCCGGGATCGCCAGCGACATGTTCGCGATGATGTGGCTGGTGAACGACGGCAGCATGTGCCGGAAGATGATCCGGGGCTGGCTCGCGCCGTCGACGGTCGCCGCCATCACGAATTCCTCGTCGCGCACCGCGTAGAACTTGCCGCGGACCTCCCGGCCCAGCCCGGCCCAGCTGATCAGGGAAAGGATCACGGTGAGAGCGAAGTATCGCTGGAGTGGTCCCCAGTGCGACGGGATGGCGGCCATCAGCCCCATCCAGAGGGGAATGGTCGGAATCGAGATGACGAACTCGGTGATCCGCTGGATGAGGTTGTCGACCCAGCCGCCGAAGTAGCCCGAGATGCCCCCGAGGACGACGCCGAGCAAGAAGCTAAGAATCACGCCGACCAGGCCGATGGACATCGACACGGCCGTGCCGTGAATGATCCGGGAGAGCATGTCGTGGCCGAGCTCGTCGGCGCCGAGCAGGTACATCGGCGGACCGTCGTAATCTTTCGGTCCGATCAGATGCCGGTCCCACGTGATCAGTCCGAAGAGTTCGTACTCCTCGCCGCGGACGAACAGCCCGACCGGTATCTTCTGGCTCTCGTCGATCTCCCAGGACAGTTCGAGCGTCTCCGGATCCTGTTCGGCCCGGTAACCGTGGACATGCAGACCCCACTCGCCGTCGTCGACGACGTGCAGCCGCTGAGGCGGGGCGTAGGCGTACTCCGAGTCGAAGGAATCATTGCTGTATGGGGCGAGGAATCCGGCGAAGAGGGCGACCAGGTAGATGAAGATCGTGATGATCCCGCCGACAAGTGCCATGCGGTGACGCTTGAAGCTCCACCACACGAGCTTCCACTGCGGGGCGACAGATACCTCTTGCTCGTCCCCGGCTGGGTCACGTCCGGAGGTGAGGCCAGAATCGTCGGCCGGATCGGCGCTACCTGCGATCTCTCGTGCCATGGTGTCGAGCCACCCCTCACTAACGTCCGTACCGGAACCGGACACGTGGATCGAGCCAGCCGAGCAACAGATCCGAGAGCAGCGTGCCGAGGACGACGAGCACGGCGCTGATCAGGATCAGGGAGCCGGCGAGATACATGTCCTGGGCCATCAGAGCCCGCAGCAGCAACGGGCCGGTCGTGTCGAGGTTGAGCACCCGCGACACGATGGCGTCGGCGCCGATCAGCGAGGCCAGGATCCAGCCGATGGTCGAGAAGAACGGGTTGAGCGCCACCCGCAGCGGATACTTCACGGTCAGCCGCGTCTCGGGCACGCCACGGGCCCGAGCGGCGACGACGTACGGCTTGCGCAGCTCGTCCAGAAGGTTGTTGCGCAGGATCCGGATCAGGCCGGCCGTGCCGGCGGTGCCCCAGACGACAATCGGTACCCACAGGTGACCCAACACGTCGAGCACCTTGCCGAGGTTCCACGCGGCGTCGGCGTATTCGGGGGAGACGATGCCACCCGGACTCTGCCCGAAATATCGCAGGCCGATCCACATCAACACCAGCGCGATCATGAAGTTCGGGACCGCCAGGCCGATGAACCCGACCATCGTGAACGCATAGTCGCCGACCGAGTGCTGGCGCATCGCGGAGTAGACGCCGATGGGAAACGCCACGATCCAGATGAACAGGATCGTGGCGATGGACAGCCCCACGGTCAGCGCCAGGCGGTCGCCGACGAGGCCCGACACGGGGCGATTCCAGTCGAAGGAATGGCCGAAGTCCAGGTGGAACACGACGTTGGTGATCCACCTGTAGTACTGGGTGAAGAACGACTCGCCCAGCCCGTAACGCTCCCGCAGGGCATCGAGCTGGGCCTCGTCGATCTCGTTGCCCTGCGCCTCCATCTCGGCAACCATCGTCGTCAGGTAGTCGCCCGGAGGAAGCTGGATGATGGCGAACGAGATGATCGAGATCACGAACAGGGTTGGCACCATGATGAGGACCCGGCGCGTCATATACCCCAGCACTCGTGGCCTCTCCTTTCGCCGATCGTCAGGGCCCGGTTCGCACGCCCGGTTCGCACGCCTGGACGCCGTCAGGGGCGCGGATCGTGCTGCACTGGACGGAAACGGACGGCGTCGGTGCGGTGGTAGCCCGAGCCCACGGTCAGCGTGACGTCGCCGCTGGTGCCGGCCTCGAACGGCCACCGTCCGAGGAGCTGCCATTCACCCATGCCATCGGCCGGATCGGTCGTGACGTCCTCGGCCGGGCCGGCTCCGTCGACGGTATAGGTGGCGGAGTTCGTCGCCGTCGGATGATCCGGCCACCACACGAACACGTCGTACTCGCCGTCCCGGGGAATCTCCGGTGTCCACGTTGCCGTCGAGTCCGGGACGTTGCTGTACCGGGTGTACGAACCGTCGTGACCGAGCAGGCTGCTCGGGTGCCAGGTGCCGGCCTCGGTGTAGCCGCGGGCACAGTCGGAGTGGAACGTCTGGGTGGTGACCACCACGTCCTGGCTGTCGGTGAACGGCGGGGCTCCCGGCACCTCGGGTGGGCCCGGTTCGTCGCTGGGCGGGCCCGGCACCTCGGCCGGCGGCCCGGTGCTCCGCGTCTCGTACGGGATGAGCTGCGCGGCGGACGACAGGTCCCCGCCGCTACCGCGTTCGATCGTCAGGCGCAGGTAGCGGGCGCTGACGCCGTCGAGATCGACGTCTTTCGGCAACCGGGTGCGGTCCCAGTCCACCTCGGCGACATCCGTGTAGTCTGAGCCGTCGCGGCTGGCCTGTAAGGTCGCCCGGAGGATCGTGCCCGGTGCGCTGTTGAACCGTGGCTGGTATCGCAGCGCGGACAGGTGGCGTACACGCTGCATATCCACGGTGATCTGGTGGGGCAGCTCCTCCACGGGGGAGGTGCTGGAGTGCCAATAGGAGCGGATGTCCCCGTCGACGGCGTTGCCGGCTTCCCGGAACTCGTCCTCCGTCGACGCAACCGCGGTGAGCTCGCCCGCGGGCACACGGATGCCCTCGGGCTCGTCGGGCCAGGTCGCGTCGGGGTTTACCGGCTCGTCCGCGAGCGGTACACGCTCTCGATACCGGTCGCTTTCGGTGCCGGGCCCGCCGCCGCGGATCACCAGATCGGTCATCACGGCCGCGTGATCGGAGTAGAAGGCGAACCGGTCGTCGAGTGCCGAGCCCTGCTGGCCGGGCAGCCGCTCGGTACGGGTGGCCGAGTCCAGGACACGTACGTCGTCGCCGCGGGTGAGGATGTAGTCGATACGGCCGGGCGCGAACAGTTCGCCACGTGCGGGGTCCATCGTGGAGCCCGGATACCGGCCCGCGTCCGGGTAGGCCCACCGGTAGGTGTCGGTGAATCCGGCGTCGGCGAACATCCGGGTGACCGGCCAGTCCAGGACCAGGCCGCCGTGGCCGAAGGCGTCGGCGGACTGCTCGTTCCAGTCCAGATGCGACAGCGTGTTGAAGTCCCCGCCGATGATCACCGGTGCACCGTCGTTGCCGGTGTAGGTGTCCAGCCGGTCCTCGAGCACGGTCATTGCCATCCGGGTCCGGTTGCGCTCGTCGGTTGCGACGATCTCTTCCGGGCTGTGGTAGCGGCACAGGTCGAGCGTCTCCTCGACGGCCGCGCGGTTGGCGTGGGCCCGTGCGCTGTCCTGGTGGTGCAGCCACGCCGAGAAGGCGTGCACGTGCCCGCCGTCGGGCAACCCGAGGCGCGCGCCGCCGAAGTGGAACGACGACACGCCACCACCGGAGATGCGATCGTAGATCTCCTCGACGGGTAGCCACGTGAACATCCACAGATTGTCCCGGTCGGGGTCCTGGCCCGGCTCCCTCGTGATCTGGACGCCGGTGAACTCGCGGCCGTCGTCGCGGTCACGGTTCAGGCCGTCTTCGATGCGCTGGCCCGCCCCGTAGGTCTCCACGACGAACAACACGTCGGGGTCCTCACGGCGGACGAACTCGACGAGCTCGTCGAGGTTCTGCTCGCCCATGCCGGCGCCGTGTGTGGGATCGAGGGTGCCGCCCTGCCAGATGTTGAACGTCATCACGCGCAGTGCGGTGCCGACCTCGTCGGCGGCCAACCGGCCGAGCGTGATGTCGACGGCGAGGTCGACGGGCTCGGCTCGTCCGGCGACGTTGAATTCGCTGGTGGAGACCCGACGGGAGGGATCACTGTCGCCGGTGTACTGCCGGGTGCGCTCGATCGGATCCCCGTCCTCGCGCACGGTCATCGTCACCTCGTGGGTGCTGGCGTCGCGTACGGGCACGTCGGCGTCGACCCGGCACGGTCCGGGGATGTGCTCGTCCAGCGGGACGGTCACGCGGGCGTTGCCGGAGAGGGTGAGCTCTGCGGAGGCGACGATCTGGCCGTCGCACACCACCGTCGCGAGCACCGGGCCGTCTTCGCCCTCTGCATGCGGCGGCGCGGCGAGGGTGAACGTGACCGACCGCTCGTCACTCGCACCGGACGGCTGCTCGTTACTTCGGGCTTCGGGCCCGTATGCGAGCGCCGACGAGCTTGCCAGCGTCGCCATGGTCACGGTGAGTATTCCAAGCGTGTAGCGCAACTTGGATGGTTGACTATGCGCGACATGCATGGTCTGATCAGAGCATGTGTACGGCCCGGAGTCAAGAGCCGATGTCGTCAGCCGTTGAAGGAGGACCCCGTGACCAAGAACGTGGCCAGAAGCTTGTCTCGACGGCGGTTCCTCGCGGCCAGTGGTGGCGCCGCGACCGTGTATCTCCTCGGTGGGTGCAGCCTTGAACCCGAACCGCGAGGAGGGGAAAACGAAGGCTCGGACGGGCCCCAGGGCCAGGAGTCACCGATGCTCGCCCAGCGCGTCGCAGACGGTGACCTTCCACCGCTGGAAGAGCGGCTGCCCGCCAACCCGCTCGTCGTCGAGCCGGTCGCGGAGATCGGGAGCTACGGTGGCGAGCTGACGAGCGCAATCCTGGGTCCCGGAGAAGCCATCCAGCTGTACCGGATCGTCGGGTACGAAGCGCTGGTGCGCTGGACCCCCGACTGGGAGATATCCGTGATCCCGAACATCGCCGAGAGCTTCGAGGTCAGCGACGATGATCGGGAGTTCACGTTCCGATTGCGCGACGGCATGAAGTGGTCCGACGGCGAGCCGTTCACCGCCGACGATCTCGTCTTCGCCCGTAACGACGTCCTGAACAACGAGGAGCTGTATCCCGGAGGTTCGCCCAACCCGGTGCGGGCGGAGAAGATCGACGATTACACGGTGACATTCGTGTTCGACGAACCCGAAGGGCTCTTCCTCCAGGACCAGGCCAAGGTGTACGCCTCAAGCGCCGGCACCACGCTGGTCAGCTTGCCCAAGCATTACCTGGAGCAGTTCCACCCGGACTACAACTCGGAACTCGACGATCTGGTCGAGTCCGAAGGGGCGGCCGACTGGATGCAGCTGTTCCAGGACAAGGCCGAGATCTGGTCCAACCCGGACTTGCCGACGCTCAACCCGTGGATCGTCGTCGACCCCGTGGGCGAGGGAAACCAGGTCCGTCTCGAACGCAACCCTTATTACTTCAAGACGGACCCGGACGGTAACCAGCTCCCCTACATCGACCGGGTCACCTACGACATGATCCAGGACGAAGAGGTCATCTTGCTGCGCGTCGTCTCCGGCGACATCGACTTCCAGCTACGACCGGTGAACAGCCTGGAGAACCGGCCCGTCCTCGCCGAAGACCGGGAGTCCGGTGGCTATCGTTTCTTCGACGCCGTTCCGGCCAACATGAACACGATGGCGTTGTGCCTGAACCTCAGCCACGAGAACGACGAGGTCCGGGAGGTGTTCCGGAACAAGGACTTTCGAATCGGGCTGTCCCACGCCATCGATCGTGAAGAGATCATCACTGCGGTCTACCAGCGTCAGGGGGAGCCGTGGCAATGCGCGCCGCGCCCGGAGTCCGAGCTGTACAACGAGGAACTCGCCAAGCAGTACACCGAGTACGACGTGGACCTGGCGAACGAGTATCTCGACGGTGTGCTGCCCGACAAGGACGGCGACGGCTACCGGCTGCTGCCCAGCGGGGACCGGCTGCAGATCCTCATCGAGTTCGCCACGGGGATCTGGCCGGACTACCCGGACACGCTGAATTTGATCGAGGGCTACTGGAAGAAGGTCGGGGTGGACACCAGTATCAACGGCATCGACCGCTCGTTGTTCCTGGAACGAACCGAGGCAGGAGACCATGATGCGGCCGTCTGGCAGGGCTCCGGTGGGCTCAACGACATCTACCTGGCTCCCCGCTTCTACGTGCCGACCATCGCGGGAAATGCCGCGTACGCCGTCACGTGGACCCGGTGGTACCAGAGTGGCGGCGAGAGTGGTGAGGAGCCACCCGACGCGATGCGTCGCCAGTTCGAGCTCTACGATCAGATCAAGGCGACCACCGATCCCGAGGAGCAGGCCAGTGCCATGGCCGAGATCCTGCGTATCGCCCGCGAGGAATTCTGGGTCATGGGTATCAACCTGCAACCCGACGAGTACGGCGTCGCCGCCGCGACCCTCCGCAACATTCCGGAGTCCATGCCCAATTCGTGGACCTATCCGACACCAGCACCGACAAATCCGGAGCAATACTTTTTCGATGGGAACTGAAGCAGCCGCCGAGCGAACTGGCCTCTCGGCCAAGGCGCTCGCCAATGGAGTGAGCGTGTTACAGGCGCTCGTCGAGTCCGACGAGCCACTCTCGGCCAGCGAGATCGCTCGTCGGGTCGGTCTGCACCAGAGCTCGGTGTCGCGGATCCTGTCCACGCTCGCGGCAGCCGGGTATGCGCGCAAGACTGGCTACCGCAGCTTCGCTCCCGATTTCGGCGTGCTGTCGCTCGGTGCGGCGGCCATTACCAAGTTCAACCTGGCCCACAAGCCGCGCAAGGCGATGGAGGAGGCCGCCCGGCACGCGCGGGACATGGCCGTCTCGCTGTCGGTGCTGTGGCGGGGAGAGGTCATTTACTTCCTCCGCACGCGCGGCGATGACCAGCCGGTGCTGTTCAATGCCGATGGCTGGCCGTTGCACCTGTCGGCGCCGGGGTTGCGCTTGTTGCTGGACCTTCCCGAAGACGAGGCCCTCGAGCTGCTGCGGGAATCGCGCGACAAGTACGGCTGGGAGCGGCCCGAGCCACCGGCGCCGCAGTCCGAACAGGAGGCGCTGCGGCGTGGTCGCGAACTGCTGGTCCACGACTGCCTGATCCTCGATGGATGGTTGAAGCCGGGGCACATGTCCTCGGCCATCACGGTGGATGCGCCTGGCGAGCCGCCCGTGGCATTGGCGCTCACCGGGCGCACCGAGCTGGCCGATCCGGACACGATCCGGCTCTGGCTGCACAGCTTCCGGCGCTCGGTCGAACAGGCGCTCAGCGACTAGTACGCCCTGACCAGCGTGATCACCGTCGGCGCGGCCGCCGGCGGACGTCAAGACCGAGAAACCGACCCCAAGAGGATTGACGAATATGCGAGACGAGTCTGTCCAGACCGACCTGACCGTGGTCGGCGGTGGCCTTGCGGGCGTGTGCGCGGCGATCGCCGCTGCGCGCCTGGGCCGCAGCGTTGCCCTGGTGAACAACCGGCCGGTGCTGGGCGGGAATTCGTCCAGTGAGGTCCGCGTGTGGGTCTGTGGTGCCACGGCGCACGGCCGGCAGCGCTACGCCCGCGAGACCGGGATCATGGGAGAGCTGTACGTGGAGAACCAGTACCGCAATCCCGAGGGCAACCCGTACTACTGGGACACGGTCGTTCACGAAGCGGTGCGTGAGGAGCCCGGTATACAGACGTTCCTGAACACGGACGTTCACGAGGTGGAGGCGAGCGATGACGGCTCCCGGCGACGGGTCGACGCGATCACCGGGTGGATGCTGGGTTCCGAACGGCGGATCCGGTTCGAATCGCCCATGTTCGCCGACTGCACGGGCGACGGCCTGATCGGGCACCTCGCCGGTGCCCGGCATCGCATCGGGCGCGAAAGCCGGGCCGAGTACGACGAGCCGTGGGCGCCCGACGTGGCCGACGACATCACGCTCGGCAGCACCCTGCTGTTCTACACCAAGGACGTCGGCTATCCGGTCAAGTACGTCCCGCCGTCGTTCGCCGTCGATGTCACGAAGACGCCCATTCCCGAGCGGCGGATCATCCGGTCCGGAGATAACGGATGCGCCTACTGGTGGATCGAGTGGGGCGGCGAGATTGACACGGTCCACGAGAACGAGCGCATCCGCGACGAACTGTGGGCGGTCATCTACGGGATCTGGGACTACATCAAGAACTCCGGCAACTTCGATTCGGACACGATGGAGCTCGAATGGGTCGGGACGGTGCCCGGAAAGCGTGAGTATCGTCGGTTCGTCGGCGACTACACGCTCACCCAGCACGACATCCTCGCCCAGACGCCATTCGAGGACCGCGTCGCGTTCGGTGGCTGGTCGATCGATCTGCACCCACCGCAGGGCGTCTACGCCACCGAAGCGGGATCGAAGCACTGGCATCCGAACGGCACGTACCACATCCCGCTGCGCTGCCTGTATTCGGCGAACGTCGAGAACCTCTGGTTCGCGGGCCGGGACATCAGCGCCTCCCACGTCGCCTTCGGCACCACCCGGGTGATGGCGACGTGCGCGGTAGTGGGACAGGCTGTAGGCAGTGGCGCGGCGGTCGCTCAGAACCTCGGCGTCACTCCGCGCGAGCTGGCCCGCGACCATCTATCCGAGCTGCACCAGGCGATGCTGCGTGAGGACGCGTCGATCCTGGGGGTGCGCAACGAGGATCCCGCCGACGTCGCGCGCGCGGCGACGGTGACGGCGTCCAGCACCCTGACCCGGTTGGCGGTCCGCCCGGAGCCGACCGGCGGCAGGCGGTGGCCGTTGACGGGCGATGTCGGAACGATCGTGCCGGTGGACCCCGAGCTGACCGAAGTGGGGCTGCTGGTCGAAGCCGCGGCGGATACCGAGCTGGAGGTCGAGCTGTTCGATACCGGGCGCGAGCAGAACTACGTTCCGCACGAGCGGGTGGGCGGTGCCGTCGCCCCGATCGCCGCCGGGCCAACCCGGTGGGTCTGGCTCGACCTGCCGTGGCGGCCGGAAACGCCGCGCAATGCCTTCGTGGTGGTGCGGGAGAATCCCCAGCTGACGATCTTCACCAGCGGAATCGCCGAGCCGGGCGTGCGCAGTTACTTCTACCGGCCAGCTCCGCCGAACGCCGATTTCGATCAGCCGTTGCTGGAATGGCCCAAGCTCCGCGACTGGCAGACTTTCTGCGTGGCGGTACGTCCGGACACGGCGGCATACGAGCCGGACAAGGCCGTCGGCGGGTATGCGCGCCCCTGGGCGGGTCCCCAGCTGTGGGCGTCCGAGCCGCTGTCCGGCGACGGTGGTGAGTGGCTGCGGCTGGACTGGGAGCAGCCGATCCCTGTGCGACAGGTAGAGATCATCTTCGACGACGATGTCGACGAGTACCTGATCAACCTGCATCACTGGCGTACGCCGTTCGAGGTGCTTCCGACCCTAGTCCGCGAGTACCGGATCGAGGTCGACGCGGATGGGACGGGGGACTGGCGCGTCGTGCTGTCGGAGCGGGCGAACCGGTGGCGCCGGCGCGTGCACCGGCTCGACATTCCGACGTCTGCCCGCGCACTGCGGCTCGTCGCCGAGGCCACCAACGGCGCACCACGGGCACATGTGATCTCCCTGCGCGTGTATTCGTAGGTGCGACGCGCATCCGTGCCACGGCTGAGCCTTGCGCTGGGCCTCCGCCCCTTGCCGCTGACAAACGAACCGACATCATCAAGGCGATGGCCTCGACAATGTCGGTTCCTTCGTCGCCGCCGCTCGGTACCACCCCACTCGGTGCCGGGTCGGGCGGTGACGAGAGGCTGGAACGAGAGCACTTCTTGGGCCTGCGCAACGTCCAGAAGGCAAAATCCGGCTCTGGACGTTCCACAGGCCCAAGAAGTTAGATCATCCACCTGCGCCACCCGCATCGGCGCCGGAGATCTGCTCGCCGGTGATGTAGCGATGGAGGAGGCTGGCGCCTTCGAGCATGGCGGTCGAGCGCTGTATCAGCTGCTTCTGGCGCTGTTCGATCGCCGCGCGGAGCGCGTCGGTATTTCCGGTGTGGCGGAGCCCGTCAAGCACGGAACGGATCTGCGGGAGAAGGTATCCGCTCTGCCGCAGCATGTGGATGATTCGGGCATCCCGGATATCGGCCGGGTCGAAGCTGCGATACCTGGTGCCGTGTTCGCGCCGTGGCGCCAGGAGGCCGGCGGACTCCCACACGCGCAGCGCGGAGGCGCGTATGCCGAGGTAGGCGGCGACCTCGCCGATGCGCATGCCCGAACGCCCCGGAGCCGAGCTGTCCGGGTTCTCCTCGGCCACCACTTCCAGGGCGTTCTGCGTCGCTTCCAGGGACAGCCGTTGTTCGTGCAGCGCAGCGTGCCCGGCATCGATGAGGGTGAGAGTCTGGGGGATGTCCCCGGCGTGCACGGCCCGCATGATGGCCAGGGCGGTGTCCGTTCCGTATCCGCGGACGAGCGCCCGATACGTCAGCAGGGCGTTCCGGTGCCGCGCGTCGTAGCTGCGATAGCCGGAGGGCGTGCGTGGAGCCGCGGGTAGCGCGCCAGCCTCTTCGTAGTTGCGGACCTGCTGTGTCGAGATACCCGCCGCCCGGGCGAGATCGACCGGCCGCAGCCGTTTCCCTGCCCGATCCATCGGTTCGCCAGTCGATGCCAATGCCTTTTCTCCGCTAGTTGAGAGTTTTTCTGTATAGGCACGATGAAATTCGAGGTTAGCTCAGACAAAGTTTACGCAAGTACTTCAATGAGATACTTGAAGGTATGGATTTCGGAGTTGGTGAACGAATTCGGGTCATTGGAGCGCGCGAACACAATCTCGCGAATATCGATGTCGACGTGCCCAAACGCCTGCTGACCGTGGCCACCGGGGTATCGGGCTCGGGCAAGTCGTCGTTGGTGTTCGACATTCTGCACAAGGAAGGCCAGCGCCAGTACCTCGAATCGCTGGGTATGGTGACGGGGTTCGTGAGCAAGCCGGCGGTGGACTCGATCACCGGCCTGTCGCCGTCGATCAGTGTCGATCAGCACCTGACGAATCGCAGCCCGCGTTCCACCGTCGGAACCGCAACGGAGGTCTTCACCTATCTCCGCGTGCTGTGGGCACGCATCGGCTACCAGGCGTGTCCGGAATGCGGGCAGGGCGTCCCACCGGCGTACCGGGTGAGTGGCGATGAAGTATGGGACGACGACGTCCCCGGTGGCGAGCCGGAGGAGACACCAGAGGCGGGCCCGACCGTGCCCTGTCCCCACTGCGGAACACCCGTGGCGGAGCTAGTGATGGGAAATTTCTCGTTCAACAAGCCTGCCGGTGCGTGCCCCACCTGCACCGGCCTCGGAACGGTGTTCGACGCGGACGTACAGCGCCTGGTGGACGACGAGCGCAGCGTGGCCGGAGGAGCCGTCGTCGGCTGGCATCCTTCGCTCACTGCGCGCAACATCTCGGTGCTCCAGGCGGCCGCGCGGCACTATGGTTTCTCCTTCGACGCCGATGCGCCGGTGAGGGAACTCGGAGAGACGCAACGTGACCTGCTGTTCTATGGCGTCGACAGTCCTGAATTCCGCCGGCACGTCCCCGACATCGAGCCACCCGCGACCGTCACGGGCGGGCGATTCGAGGGTGTGGTGACGAACGTGCTGCGGCGCTATGCGGACCGCATCGAGGACGCCGACTACCGTGAGAGGGCGGAGCACGTCCTGGTCACGCAGACGTGTCCGGACTGCCGGGGCACGCGTCTCCGTCCCGAGAGTCGACGCGTCACGGTCGCCGGGCGGACCATCATCGATGCGCTGCGTTTGCCCCTCGACGAGCTTGCGACCTGGATCGATTCCCTCCGGGGTCAGATCACGGCCGAGGAGTGGCTGGTGGCCGAGCCCATCGTCGTCGACCTCGAAGAACGGATCCGCCGCCTGGTCGACGTCGGCGTCGGGTACCTCACGCTCGGCCAGCCGACTCCCAGCCTCTCCGGAGGTGAAGCCCAGCGGCTGCGATTGGCCGCCCTGCTGGGTTCGGGGCTGACGGGGGTGCTGTACGTGCTCGACGAACCCACTATCGGACTGCACCCGGCCGATACGGAGCGGCTCATTGGCGTGCTGCGCCGTTTGCGTGACCTGGGGAACACGGTGCTCGTGATCGAGCACGATCTCGACGTGTTGCGAGCAGCCGACCACGTCGTCGATATCGGACCCGGTGCGGGTCGGCATGGCGGGCGCATCGTGGTGACGGGTACGCCGGACGAGGTGGCCGCGAGCCCGGACTCGGTGACGGGCGGCCACCTCGCAGGGCAGTTGGCCACACCCGTGCCGGAAACCCGCAGAGCGGGCGACGGGACGGCATTGATCATTCGCGGGGCGAGGGAACACAACCTCAAGGAGGTCACCGTGCGGCTGCCGCTCGGTCTTCTCGTCGCGGTTGCCGGGCCGTCGGGCTCGGGCAAGTCGTCGCTGATGCTCGACATCGTCAGCCGCGCCGCGCGGCAACGATTCTACGGCGCCATCGAGACATCCGGAGCGCACGATGGGATCGACGGGTGGGAACACCTCGACAAGGTCGTGACCATCGACCAGCAGCCCATCAGCCGCGTGCCGCGCTCGAATGCGGCGACCTACTCCGGGGCGTTCACGCCGATCCGCGAGGCGTTCGCCGCGACGGCCGGGGCCCGGGAACGTGGTCTCACCCCTGGGCATTTCTCGTTCAACGTTCGTGGAGGACGATGCGAACGTTGCGAGGGCGCGGGCGTGCTCGACGTTCAGATGCACTTCCTGCCGGCCGTGCAAGTGCGCTGTCCGAGCTGCCGTGGACGCCGTTTCCAGCCCGCCGTGCTGGCGGTGACGTATGGCGGCCGCGATATCGCGCAGGTGCTCGACATGACTGTCGCCGAGGCACTCGACATCTTCGGCGACGTGCCGGCGATCTCGTCGCGCTTGCAGGTAATGGCCGACGTCGGCCTCGGATACCTGCCGCTGGGCCAGCCCGCGACGACGTTATCCGGGGGCGAAGCGCAGCGCATCAAGCTGGCGAAGGAACTGGCCCGGCAGGGCACGCGGAAGGGCGGTGCCGGCGCGCGGGCACTGTACCTGCTCGACGAGCCGACGGTCGGCCTGCATGCGGCGGACACCGCGTGCTTGCTGGATGTGCTCCAGCGACTCGTCGACGCCGGGAACACCGTCGTGACCATCGAGCACGACACTGACGTCATCCGCGCGTCGGACTGGGTGATCGAGCTCGGCCCGGCGGGCGGCGTCGGCGGTGGTCAGATCGTGGCCGAAGGAGCGCCGGAGGACATCCAGCTGGCGTGACGACCGCGTGGCGACGACCGCGCGGTGACGCGTGGCGTGCCGCTCACGTCACGAAGGCGCAGAACTCGTTGCCTTCGGGATCGGCGAGGACGTGCCAGTCGATGTCGCCGCCTTTCTCCCGCAACATGGTGGCACCTCGATCGAGCAAGGCATCGACGTCGCTGGTGGTCACGTCCCAGTGGATGCGGTTCTTCGTCGACTTCGGCTCCGGGACCGGCACGAACACGAACGATTCGAACGGCGCCCCGGGCATGGGTTCGATCGACCACAGCCCGTGCGCCGAGTCGAATCGTGCCTCCCCGCCCACGACGTCGGCCCACCAGGTGGCCAGGGACCGCGGTTTCGCACAGTCCACGATGACGGCGTACAAGCGGTAGTCGTCGACGCGGTCCCGCTCGAACGCGCAGAATTCCCCGCCTTCGGGGTCGGTCATTACCGTCCAGCCATCGGCATGGTTGAGCACGGTGGCGCCGAGTTTCTCGAGCTCGTGGACCGATGGTGTGCGGACGTCGACGTGCACTCGATGTTTGGTGGTCTTCAGTTCCGGAACCGGATTGATCCAGATGGTCTGCTCGGGTGCCTGTCCTTCGAGGTGACCGTTGCTGTCGTGCGCCACATACGACAGCCCGAGCGCCCGGGCGTAGAACTCGCCGAGTACGCGGGGATTCTCGGCGTCGAAGCAGAGGTCTTTGAAGCGAGCGAGTGCCATAGTCGCCTATCCTCACACCAGCAAAACAGTTTCGCCGGTAGTGTCTTTCACACCGTCGAAAGTGTCAAGGAGGTGTGGGAGCATGGCAGGGTGAGCGCGAGAACCGGCGTCCCACCTCGGCTGTGGCTGGTGGAATCGTTCCTCAACTCGGTCGACGTCGCTTCCGGCGCGGACGATCTGGTCGACGCCGACCATTTCCGCGCCTGGTTACGCGCGCACCACCGGCCCGCCGACGCCGGGCACGTCACGGCGCCGGACCTCGAGTGGGCGCGACAGCTGCGCGCCGCGCTGCGTGACGTGCTGCGCCGGCATCATGGCGACAACACGAGCATCGACGCAGACGGGCTCACCGAGCTCGCGCTGCCGGCGGGTCTCGGCGTGGCGTTCGACGCCGACGGGGACGCCACCGTGCGTCCCGCAGGTGTGGGCGTGTCACGATTCCTGGCCGAGGTCCTGGGCGCGACGGTGCTCGCGTCGATCAGCGGTGAGTGGCGGCGCCTGAAGCTGTGCTCGGCGCCGGAATGCGAAGTGGTCTATTACGACGGTTCCAAGAATCGCTCCAAGAGGTGGTGCTCGATGCGGATCTGTGGAAACCGGAGCAAGACCCGGAGCTACTACCGGCGCAGCACCGGCGTCGTGCCCTGAGACGATGTGACGGTGGCTCACCATGTCCAGCGCAGCATCGTAGTTCTCGCGCACAACTTGCGTTCGGTGTTCAACGTGGGCTCGTTGCTGCGGACCTCCGACGTCTTCGCGGTGGAGCGCGTCTACGTGACCGGGTTCACGCCCTACCCGTCGCAGTCCGACGACTCCCGCGACCCCGCCTTGCAGGCTAGGCTGACCAAGCGGATCGCCAAGAGCGCGGCGGGAGCGGAGCGAACCATGCCGGTCACGCACCAACCAGACGTTTACGCGCTGCTCGAATCGCTGCGTACGGATGGGTATACGGTGGCAGGGCTCGAGATCGACGACGGCGCGGTCACGATCGCCGAATATCACCCGCCGGATCGGATCGCCCTGCTGCTCGGCGACGAAGTGCGGGGCATCGACGCCTCGCTGCGGGAACACTGCGACGTGCTGTTGCAGGTTCCGATGTACGGGCAGAAGAGCTCGCTCAACGTCAGCGTGGCCGCAGGGGTCGCGCTGTACTGCCTACGGACCCACGGCGACGACGGCGCTGGGCATCGGTGAACTATGTCTAAGCGATCGCCGTACCCGTTCCGGGCCATCAGACCACCCTCGACCGGACACGGTTTCGATGGCTACGCTGCGCGTCATGGCCGGGACCAGCGATAGGCACGAGTCTCCTCGTCCTACAGGCTGGCGAGTGGCCGTCGTCGGGATACTGGGCGTGCTTGGAACGATATCTGCCATCGGCTTCTGGCTGTCCCTCTACGTGGAGAACGCCAGTTTTGGCGGACCTGACGAGGAACCCCGATCCGGAATGCTCGTCGGCTACGGCGCCGGGCTGGTCATCTCACTGGCCGTTCCGGCAGCCGTAGCCGTCGCCCTACTCCGTAGCCGCTGGTGGTGGATACTCCTTGCGGTAGCCGTCGGCGCCGCTCTAGCCGTGTCTACCGCTGGTGTGAGCTGACCGCTGCGCGCCACACGAGCCGGAGGCCAGGAGGAAACCAGCCATCCCGACGACGATGGCGGCCAGCCAGACGTAGATGGCTATACCGGCACCGGTGTCGGGAAGTTCGTCGTCCGGGTCTTCGGTCGGCTCGGGCGTCGGTTCTGGATCCTCTCCGGGCAGGCTGACGGCGTCGCATGCGCGGAACTTCCGCTCACGTTCGTCGTTCAACACGCCGGTGGCACACAACTCCACCTCATCCCCGGCGAATCCGAGGTCGTCATAGCGTGCCGTCACGACCACATCGTCGTATCCGTCGTCGTTCACGTCACGCACGTCTACCGTATCGGGCTCGACCTGCGCCGGGCCCAGCCGCAGAGTGTTCTCGTCGATGGCCGCCTCGGCATCGAAGATCTCTGCTGCCAGCAGCGCGAATTCGACGTCGGTGCCGAGCTCCGTTTGTCCCTCCTCCAGCAGCACCTTGCCGGCGACGAGCGTAGACGTCGCAAAGTCAGTCAATCCTTCGTCGTCGGTGACCACCAACGTCACGCTGACCGGTTCGGTGGAAGACACGTCGACCTGCCCGGTCGCCGCGTCCACCACTTCGTCGGCATCGGCAAACTCGACATACCACTGGTGCGAGGCGATGCTGCCGTCGGGATCACTCGATCCCGTGCCGTCCAGCTCGACGGTGTCGCCGGCGCGGAGTGCCGTCGCCGCGGCCTCCGGGCGCTCGTTCGGTGCATCCTCGTTATAGGTCGACAGATACACTGGTTCGCCGCCGGGATCGACATCGGAGCCATGGCTCTCGATGGTCCACTCGCCCGGTTCTGGATCCACCAGCTCGAAATGCTCGTAAGCGGGCCCGTTGCTGTGGTCGGCGAGCCCCTCGAGGTCCTCGCGAGAGTACTCTTCGCCGGACGGCGAGCGCAATGTCGTCACGACGTCGCTTCCGGGCCAGCGCAGCACCACGGTGGTTCGCACGGTGCCTTCCTCGACCACATACGCTGTGGTGACAGTCTCGCCGGGCTCCACGACGAAGCTGGGATCGTCCTCATCGGTGAGCACCTCCTCGACTTCGGCAGCCATGGCCTGGTGGCCGTCGGCAGTAGGGTGAATCCTGCCCGAGGAGAGCAGCGGGAAGATCCACTCGTCTCCGGTTTCACCACACAGCTCGTGCCCGATGAACCGATCACTCGGGTTCGCGAAGCGGTATCCGAACCGCTCGGCCTCCGTCTCGAGAATGCGGTTGATTTCTCCGATCTTCTCGACAATCCATCGCTGGTCAGCCTGCTTCACCGCCTCGCAGCGCGCGCCTGGCAGGTACCGGCCTTCACCGCCGGCCGGATAGAAGCGGGGATATCCGACGGCGACCAGATCGGCGAACGGTGAACGCTCCCGGACGTCAGCGAGGATCTCGGCATACGGGTGAATGTCAGCCTTGCTGTCGCTTCGGCCGGCGAGGTTGTCGAACGCTTCCCGTACCCGCTCGGTGACACGCTCGTCACCGTGACACGTGTTGAAGGGGAGTAGTTCCCATCCATCGATGCAGTCTTGGAGCACCGTGCCAAATCCCGCGTCGTTGCCACCGATGGAGAATGTGACCAGCCCCGTGTCGTCGGCCAGGTAGTCCAGCTGAGGTTCCTCACCCCAATGCTCGCGGCCCTCCGCCACGGAGTAGAAGTCATCGGTAACCGCTCCCTGGCACGCGTGGAACGAGTTGTTCAGATCTAAGCTGCTGGCCAGCACTTCTGAGTAGGCCCTGGTCGAGCGCTGGCAATCGTTGCCATCCTCTTCGTGGGTCCCATCGTGGTAAGGGTCCACCCCGAACCCGGACGAGTAGGAGTCGCCGAGGCTGACGTATGCCTGCGGATCGACCTCCTCAGCTCCTGGCTCGCAGTCTTCTTCCACATCAGCGACCTCGCCGACGCGAATGTTGTCGATCAGGATGGTGGAGTCGAAGATACCGTCGCCGACATCGAAGATGGAGAAGTACAGAGATTCGGGCCCGGGTTCGAGCGGCGTGGCGGCCGTCAGCAGCGTGGTGCCGCCGTCATAAGTAGTGCCGCCCGCTTCCTCCTCGGTCATGGTCGCAGCTCCGGCTGCATTGATCGTGATGGGATTGCCCTCTTCGTCGAAGGCGAAGTTGCGCGGCGCTTCGACATCCTGGTCCCCCACGGACCACGTCGTTTCCCCGACCTCCGCTACGAACGCATCGTTGAAACTCGTCCCGACGAACTCGGGGAATTCTTCGGACAAGAATCGAAAATCCACGCCGAGCAGACAGTTGGCGGTCTCGGGGACGTCGAGATCGATACGTAGCACGGTCGGGTCGTTCACGCCTCGATCGGTGGCTCCGAAGTCGCTTGACGTGTTCCCCGAGTCATTCGGATCGTAGGCCATCGACGCGTCGCCCGTGGAGAGCATGACGAATTCGTCGCCCTCGCGAGGAAACCCGCCGATCGGATCGCCACCGACGATCGCGGCAGAGCTGTCTGGTGGCCCGGTCTCGAACTCGGCACCCACGAGAACATCGGGGTCCCCGAGTGCGGAGGCGAATTCGTCTGCCGGGGCCGCAGGTTGCCGGTCGCCTTCTACCTGACCGGGCTCACCGGCGGATCGAGACGGATCCTCCGACTCCTCGGCCGATGCGGCCGATCCAGCCGAGATGGCGAGTAGTGACGCTCCAACCAGGGGAACTCCGATGTTCCGGGCGTACCGTGCGGAACCGGTGATACGATCCATGACCAAGATCCCCAGTGATTTGTATGCTGACCTTCAACGAGCGGTACTGTAGCGTGTCAAGTCCGCTCGCGATACCCCTATACAGAGTCGGCACCCGAGGCGTCTTGTCAGCCGGCCGGGAACTTGAGCGCCTGCGACTCCGAAATGCTCATGCCGAGATGCCCCTCCGTCGGCGCGAGCGACACGACGCTGGTGAGCCCGCAGCCACGGTACTGATCATCAATGATCGTCAACATGGACATGTGCACCGTCGTCAAGGATTACGTGGAATAGATCGCGGGGGACGAACGAGCGCGAGACCGATCCGCCGGGGGTTGTCGTGGATGGCGTTCGGGTCGGCAAAATCGTGCGGATCCGGCCGGCCGCTCGGAGTCGGACTGCCGCTTGGGGGTCTGGACTGCTGCTCGGATCCGGCCTTTCGCGTGTAGAAGGGGCGAAGTGCCTCGACGGCATCGATGTTTCGTACGGTGAGGTTGATGTCGGGAGCTGGCAGAGGAGGGCGTCGTTCGGAGTTGCGGCAGTCGAGCAGGCGGATGCCGGGCTGCGGAGTCGCGAGCAGCGTCGCTGGCTGGAGCGGCTCGACCGATGACGATGACCGGAGGTACGTGCGCTCAGGCGACGATGCGTCCCTTCGTGTTCTTCCTGGTTGGCGTCCATCCCCGGCGCTGCGAACCGCGTGGCCTGGGTGTGAACGACGAGCCCGTCAACGGATCGATCTGGGCCATGCTCAGGCGCTCTTCGGCTTCACCACGGCGGTCCCGTTCCCGGTTCGCGACGTTGATCAATCGCATATCCCGGCCCGCGCCGAACACCGCGCCACCAGCCAGGAACGCGAGTACCGCCACGACGACGAGATCGGGCATCACGTTCCCTCCCTCGTACGGAGCGTCCGGCATCTCCACCGGACGTGGAACCAACTGCGGATTCGTTTCACATACCCACACAACGGTGTCGATCACGTCCATATTTCGGTCAATTCGTGAGGGATTCCGAGATGTGCATCACATGCTCGTCCGAGTCCGAGGGGCGGAGGCCCCGGTACACGTCCGCTGCCCACGGCCGTGAATGTCGACGGCGCTGGCCGGTAGGCTCGGCGGAACGAGCACGTTGGCCAAGGAGTGCACACCATGCCAGGTCAGATCGGGATCCTCATCGCGGATCTCTTCGATGAGCAGGAGTTCATCTACCCCTTCTACCGGGTCCAGGAAGCAGGCTTCGCCGTCACGGTGATCGGCTCGCACGCCGAGCACACCTACCGGTCCAAGGCGGGTTTCCCCAAGACATCCGACGCGGCCGCGGTCGGGTTCGAGGCGGCTACGCTCGACGGCCTCATCGTGCCGGGTGGATTCGCGCCTGACTACATGCGCCGGGACGGCGCCATGCTGTCTCTCGTCGCCGCGGTCGACGACGCGGCCAAACCACTCGGCGCCATCTGTCATGCCGGATGGGTCTTGATCAGCGCCGGCGTGGCCAAGGGGCGCCAGCTCACCGGATACTCCTCCACCCGGGATGACCTGGTCAACGCGGGGGCGTCGTACTCGGACGAGCGAGTGGTCACCGACGGCAATCTCGTGACCGCGCAGCACTACGTGGACCTGCCTGGATTCACGGCCGCCTTTCTCGGCCTCGTGCGTTGACCAGCTGCGGGCCGCCTGGATGAAGCCTGGCGCGTCCCTGCTGGCCACCTCGCGACATTCGGGAGGATGACGCGGATGTCGCCGATTCGCATCGCGGCCATGGTGGCGTACGTCGTGGTGCTTGCCGTGCCGTCGTGCACCCCTGCGGGCCCGGACGACGGCCAGTCCGGTGCGGACGCCCCGGCGCTAGGGGACAGGGCTCCGTCGGCAAGCCCTCCCGGGGACGGTGACCGCACGTTGCTCGACGGAACGCCGGAGAGCCTCGACGAGTGGCGGATGACCGGGCCCGGCGAGTTCGTCCTCGAGAGCGACGGCAGTGTCCGCACCGTGGGAGGTATGGGTCTGCTCTGGTATCCGGAATCGTTCGGCTCGTACCGTCTGAGGCTGGAGTGGAAGGTGGCCGGGGACGACAATTCCGGGGTGTTCGTCGGCTTCCCCGACCCGGGCGACGACCCCTGGGTCGCTGTCGAGCACGGATACGAGATCCAGATCGATGCGACCGACGAGCCGGACCGGACGACGGGAGCGATCTACGGGGTCCAGGGTGCGGATGTCAACGCCCGGGACGCGGCGTTGAATCCTCCGGGTACCTGGAACGCGTACGAGATCGTCGTCGAAGGCCAGGCCATCGACGTGTACCTGAACGGTGAGCTGATCAACCAGTTCGAGGATTCGGATCCGGCACGCGATCTCTCTGAGGGGTTCATCGGACTACAGAATCACGACGACGGCGACGAGGTGTACTTCCGGCACATCCGAATCGAGCCACGTTGACCTGGAACTGTCAGTGCAGGACCTCGTCGAGGGTGTGGGCGGTGAGGACGCGGGTGGTCCAGGTTTCGAGTTGGTCGATGGTGGCGGTGTGCACGGTGTCGAGTGTGCTCTGGGGTAGGGGGCCGAATTTGAGGGTGAGTAGCTGCACGAGTGCTTCGGTGCGCCCGCGGGCTTCGCCGCGGGCCTCGCCGCGGGCTTCACCGCGGGCTTCGCCTTCGGCGCGGAGCATGTCTGCGGTGGTCATGTAGGCCTCCTCTGCCTCGGGTCCGAGTTGGGCGAACAGGTCGTGCAGTTCGTCGGTGGGTGCCTCGCCTACGGTTTCAATGTACGTCAAAAGCGTGATGAAGTCGTTCTTG
>NZ_QMIG01000043.1 GCF_003287285.1 Phytoactinopolyspora halophila | reverse complement strand
TGATGGGTGGGTTGACGGGGCGGCCGGTGGAGTGCTCGACCGGGCCCGGCAAGCCGATACCGAGACCGGCGACGTCGGCCGTCGACCGCCCGGACTCCGCGACGAGCTGGAGGGCCTGCTCGGCTACCCAGTCAAGAACCTTCTCCGGACCGGAGGCGACGGGCAGGTCGTCGTTGCGCTGGGCGATGAGCGTGCCGGAAAGGTCGGTGATGGCCACGCTGGCGTGGGAAGCGCCGATGTCGGCGGCCAGCACCACGCGTGCGGAGGGATTGAACGCGAACATCGCCGGGGGACGGCCTCCACTGGAGGCGGCCTTGTCGGCCGGTCCGATCAAATCTGCGGCGATCAGCGCGTCGACGCGCTGCGCGATGGTTGATCGGGCGAGGCCGGTCTCTGCGGCGAGCTGGGCGCGGGTGCGCGGCTGGCCGTCGCGCAGTAGCTGGAACAGGGCTCCTACGCCGAAGCCCGAGTCTTCGGCGGTGATATCGACACCGGGACGCCGGGTGGGCGGCGACTCAGTTTGTTCGGTCATGCTCTAAGTGAAACACGACTTCCTTGCGATGCGGTTACTTTCGATAGTTGTGTATGCATGGTTTACTTTTGCTTGACGTTCATGCATAAGTAGGAATAGCGTCACGAGAACGTCGTTGATCATGTCCCGAGGAGGAGGCGCCATGAGCCGGCCGATCACGTTGTTCACCGGACAGTGGGCAGACCTGCCATTTGACGAGGTCGCGCGGCTGGTCTCCGGATGGGGGTACGACGGTTTGGAGATCGCCTGCTGGGGTGATCACCTCGATGTGCGCCGAGCTGCGGAGGACGACGCGTACGTCCAATCGCGCCGGGACATCCTCGACAAGTACGGGTTGAACGTCTGGGCCATTTCCAACCATCTTGCCGGGCAAGCGGTGTGCGACGATCCCATCGATCACCGGCATCAGGCCATCTTGCTGGAGCGAATCTGGGGCGACGGCGATCCCGAGGGCGTACGCCGCCGGGCGGCCGAGGAGATGACGTACACGGCGCGCGCCGCAGCGCGGCTCGGCGTGGACACCGTCGTGGGCTTCTCCGGCTCGGCGATCTGGAAGTACGTCGCGATGTTCCCGCCCGTCTCGCAGGAGGCGATCGACGCCGGATACCGCGACTTCGCCGATCGGTGGAACCCGATCATGGACGCCTTCGACGCCGAGGGAGTCCGCTTCGCGCTCGAGGTCCACCCCTCGGAGATCGCCTACGACTACTGGACGACCGAGCGCACCCTCGAAGCCATCGAGCATCGCCCATCATTTGGGCTGAACTGGGATCCCAGTCACATGGTATGGCAGGACCTGGACCCGGTGAGCTTCCTCTGGGACTTCCGGGATCGCATCTACCACGTGGACTGCAAGGACACCAAGCGCCAGATCGGCAACGGCCGCAACGGGCGGCTCGGCTCGCACCTGGCCTGGGCCGACCCGCGGCGTGGCTGGGACTTCGTGTCCACCGGGCACGGGGATGTGGAATGGGAGGCGGCGTTCCGGATGCTCAACACGATCGATTACCGCGGGCCGGTGTCGATCGAGTGGGAGGACGCCGGCATGGACCGGCTGCGCGGGGCGGCCGAAGCGGTGGAATTCGTCCGGTCGAACCTGTTCGACCCGCCCGAGGGCGGTGCCTTCGACGCCGCCTTCTCCCAGTAACCCCTCCCTTCTTTCCGCTGATCATGAACACTAGGCGAGTACATAGGTCGCTTAGTGTTCATGATCAGCGGGACGGGGAGGGCGGGGAGGACGTGGCCGGGGAGAGGTGGCCGAGGACGTACTTCTGGATGGCGATGACGGCGGCACCGCGTGCCCACTCGAAGAAGTCAAAGGTCTGAACGTCGAGGTCGAGAGTCGAGGCCGCGGCGTCGCGCTCGTCGGCGATCCGCTGGAGCATGACGTCCTCGGCCACGGACGCTAGCCGGATGCCGTCGCCCGTCAGGATGATCTTGTGTGGCATCGTCAGGTTACCGACCAGCGCGATCAGCCTGCCCAGCGCCCGGCCGGCGTCGGTGACGACGCGGCTGGCGACGGGATCGCCGCGCAGTGCGAGGTCGAGACACTCGTCGTAGCTCACTTCACGCTGCAGGCCCACGGACACCGCGGCGTGGATCGCCGGTATCGTCAGCATGGCTGCCGCGCACCCCTTGTGGCCGAGCCCGCACGGAGGACCACCCGGATCGAGCGAGATGTGCCCGGCGAGGCCGGTACCGATGTCCGGGCTGCCGACGAGCTGGTCGTGCACCACGAGACCGTAGCCGACGCCGGCTCCGATCGTGATCAACGCGAACCGCTCGCAGTCGCGTCCGGCTCCGAACCAGTGCTCGGCCTCGGTCACCGCGACGACATCGTTCTCGACGACGCACGGTAGGCCGGTGGCGTCACTGGCCATCTTGCCGAGCGGCACGTCCGTCCAATCAAGGAACGGTGCCGAGGTGACGGTGGTGTTGTCGTCGGCGCGCCCGCCCACGCTGACACCCAGCGCGACAGTATCCGGAGCATGACCGACGAGCCCGGAGACGAGCTCGCCCACGGTGGACACGACGTGATCCGGGTCGTGACTGTGCAGGGGAGCGCGCTGGCTGGCCACGACCTCCGCCCGCAGCGTGGTCAGGACGGCGTGTGCTTCATCGCCGGTGAGTTTGACGCCGACGAAGTGTCGCGATGTCGGCTCGACGTCCAGCAGCACGGCGGGCCGGCCGATGCGATTGTCGAGCTGCGTGCCGACCTCAATGAGCAGGCCGCTGTCCAGCAATGGCTTCGACAGCCGGGTCAGGCTGCCCGCGGACAGCGAGAGCCGTCGTGCGAGCTCGGCGCGCGAGAGCGGGCCGTGGTAGAGGACTTCGAGCGCGACGGATCGCGCCGGGTCGGTCAGCCCGTTCCACAACGGCGACGACGGCGATGCGGTGCGCATCGGACATTCCTCCAGGTCTCGATCCGCCAGTGTAGCCGGACCTTTTTATTTTGTCTCAACATATTTGGCTGTGACTCAGCTCTCATTAGGCGGCACTCTGCGGGCTCTTTGGCTCTCCGCTCCGGATATTGACAAGACATAAATTCTACTACGAAACTAACTCTCCAACGTATCGACGCCCGGAGGACACATGCCACACCAGCCATCGACCGGTCCCGTCCACCTGCGGGCTGCGGGATCGAGTCTCGTCATCGACTGTGCACACTCCCGGATGCCCCGCATCCTCTACTGGGGACGCGATCTGGGCGACCTCGGTGACGACGAGCTCGCGGCGCTGGCGGTGAGCCAGCAGCCGCAGCAGGTGTCCAACACCGTGGACGACGAGACCGCCGTGAGCGTGCTGCCCGAGCCGGCGACCGGATGGATGGGAACGCCCGGGCTCACCGGTCACCGGGACGGGGCCGCCTTCTCGGCCCTGTTCACCGTCGACTCGGTCGAGCAGGGGGACCGTGCCGACCCGGCTAGCCCGGCTGGCCCCGCTGACCCGACTGGCCCCGCTGGCCCGGCTGCTCCCGCTGGCTTGGCTGGCCCCGCTGGCCCGGACGAATCGATCAGGCCCGGGCAGATCGTGACGGTGACCGCGAGTGATCCGGACGCGGCTATCGCCCTCACGCTCGACCTCGGTCTCGACGCCGCCGGGGTGGTGATGCAGCGGGCGACGGTCCGCAACGCGGGTGAGTCCGTGTACACGCTCGACGGCGTGATGCTCGCCCTGCCAGTGCCGCTGGCCGCGACCGAGCTGCTCGATCTGACCGGCCGGCACCTACGCGAGCGAAGCCCGCAGCGCTCCGAGTTCACTGTTGGCACGCACGTTCGGGAGAACCGCCGCGGCCGGACCGGTCTCGACGCTTCCCTCGTGCTGGCCGCCGGCGAGCAGGGGTTCGGCTTCCGCCGCGGCGAGGTCTGGGCCATGCACGTGGGCTGGAGCGGGAACCACCGGGTTCTTGCCGAGCGGACACCGCAGGGCGAGTCCATCCTCGCTGGTGGAGAGTTGCTGTTGCCCGGCGAGGTCCGCCTCGCGCCCGGCGAGAAGTACACCACGCCGTGGATCTACGGCGCCTACGGCGACGGGCTGGACGAGGTGTCCCGCCGCTTCCACGACCACCTGCGCGCGCGACCCGGACATCCGCGGTCACCTCGCCCGGTCACGTTGAACACGTGGGAGGCGGTGTACTTCGATCACGACCTGGACCGGCTCACCGAGCTCGCCGACCTCGCGGCCGACGCCGGGGTCGAGCGGTTCGTCCTCGACGACGGCTGGTTCCGGGGCCGCCGCAACGATCGCGCGGGCCTCGGTGACTGGTACGTGGACGAGACGGTGTGGCCACGCGGCCTGCACCCGCTCGTCGACCACGTCACCAAGCGCGAGATGCAGTTCGGTCTCTGGGTGGAGCCGGAGATGATCAACCCGGATTCCGATCTGGCGCGCGCCCATCCGGAATGGATCCTCGCCACCGGTCACCGGATGCCGCCGGAAGCGCGGCACCAGCAGGTGCTGAACCTGGCCCATCCGGACGCTTACGCCTACATCCTGGAACGGCTCGACGCGCTGCTCACCGAGTACCGCATCGGCTACCTCAAGTGGGACCATAACCGGGACCTCGTCGACGCCGGGCAGGGTCCCGACGCGGGCGCCGGGGTCCACGCGCAGACCCGGGCCACGTACCGGCTCATCGACGAGCTGCGCTCGCGGCACCCGGGCGTGGAGATCGAATCGTGCTCGTCCGGGGGTGGCCGCGTCGATCTCGGCATCCTTGCCCGCACCGACCGTGTCTGGACTTCGGACTGCATCGATGCCCTGGAACGCCAGCAGATCCAGCGCTGGAGCGAGGTGCTCGTCCCTCCCGAGATGCTCGGTGCGCATGTCGGCGCCGGAGTCGCGCACACCACGGGCCGATCGCATTCCCTGACATTCCGGGCCGGGACCGCGCTGTTCGGCCACTTCGGCATCGAGTGGGACCTGACGGCAGCGATGGCTGCGGAGCGGGCCGAGCTGGCGCGCTGGGTCGCGCTGTACAAGGACGTCCGGGACCTGCTGCACACCGGCGACGTCGTACGCGCCGACCACGCCGACCCATCCGTCCTCGTGCACGGCGTGGTCGCCCGCGACGGATCGCGCGCCATCTACGCCGTCGTGCAGCTGGCCACCAGCGTGCAGTCGCCGACCGGCGTCGTCCGCCTGCCCGGCCTGGACCCGGAAGCGCGGTATCGCCTGGGCCCGCTCGCACCCGGAGACGAGCCTGCGGGGCCGACGCGCTCGCCGCTGCGGTGGTGGGAGAGCGGCGTGGAGCTGCCCGGGCAGGTGATTTCCGCCGCCGGCGTGCAGGCACCGACCCTCTATCCCGAACGGCTGGTTCTCGTCGCGGCGACGCGCGTCGCGACCGCTGGCACGCGAGGCGAGGAGACCTCCACGCGAGCTGGTGTGGGGAGATGACGGCTCATGGCCACACAGGTCGTTCCCAAGCGGGCAGCGAAGGCGAGCGGTGCCGTTTCCGGGCGACGACGACGCTTCGGTGACCTGCGCGTCGCCCTCGTCTTCCTCTTTCCCGCGGCCCTCGGCTTCACCGTCTTCTACCTGTGGCCCACCCTCCGCGGCTTCTACCTCAGCCTGACCGAGTTCTCCCTGCTCGGTGACGCGGAGTTCGTCGGCCTCGCGAACTTCGAGCGCCTGATCGGGGATCCGCTCTTCTGGAACTCGCTGCGGGTGACGGTGCTCTACGTCGTCATCAACATCGGCGTGCAGACCGTCGTCGCCCTCGCCCTGGCCGTGCTGATGCACCGCCTGACGACGTCGGTGACGATCCGCGGCCTCGTCCTGCTTCCCTACCTGGTGGCGAACGTGGTGGTCGCGCTCGTGTGGTTCTGGATGCTCGACTACCAGCTGGGTGTGGTCAACCAGATCCTCGACTGGATCGGGCTCGGGCGCATCTCCTTCTTCGGCAGCGAGACGTGGGCGATCCCCACGATCGCGCTGGTCAACGTCTGGCGGCACATGGGCTACACCGCACTGCTGATCTTCGCCGGCTTGCAGATGATCCCGAAGTACGTCTACGAGGCCTCGGCCATCGACGGTGCCTCGGAATGGCGCATGTTCTGGTCGGTGACCTTGCCGCTGCTGCGGCCCATCATGGCGCTGGTCTTGATCCTCAGCGTCATCGGTTCCTTCCAGATCTTCGACACGGTGGCGGTCACCACCTCCGGTGGCCCGGTCGATGCCACGCGGGTGATCTACTTCTACATCTTCGAGCTGGCATTCGAACGGTTCGACTTCGGCTACGCCGCCGCTATTTCCGTCGTCCTGTTCCTCATCCTCGGCGGTGTCGCCATAGCCCAGCTCAGGATGCTCCGGGCCGGCGAGTCCGACCTCTCGTGAAAGGAGGGTGACGGCCATGACGGTCGCGACCCGCTCGCCGGGCACGCACGGACCACGCGTGCGGAGTGGTCAGAAGGCGCCGCGCCGGCCCGTCAACTGGGGACGGGTGGTGGCGTGGGCGGCATTGATCGTCCTGCTCATCGTCACGATCTTCCCGTTCTACTGGATGCTGCGCACGTCGCTGTCCAACAACCGGGCGCTCGCCGCGGAGGCGGGGTCGCCGCTGCCGGCCGACCTCACCCTGGGTGCGTTCGAGCGCGTTCTCGGCATGGCGACGACGGAGGAGGCGCTGGCCGAGGGCGGATCCGGGGCTAGCGTCAATTTCTGGCTCTACCTGCGAAACTCGATCGTGGTGGCCACGGTGGTCACCATCGGCCAGGTCTTCTTCTGCGCTATGGCGGCCTACGCCTTCGCCAGGCTGCGCTGGCCGGGGCGCGACAAGGTGTTCTTCCTCTTCCTCACCGCGTTGATGGTGCCGCCGATCTTCACCACGCTGCCGAACTTCATCCTGATCCGCGATCTGGGGTTGCTGAACACCTTCGCCGGAATCGTCTTGCCGACCCTGTTCATGACGCCGTTCGCGGTGTTCTTCCTGCGTCAATTCTTCGTCGGCCTCAGCCGGGAGATCGAGGAGGCGGCGATGATCGACGGCGCGGGACATGCCCGGATCTTCTTCCGCCTGATCATCCCGATGGCTGCGGCTCCGATCACCACCTTGTCGATCCTCACCTACATCAACGCGTGGAACGACTACATGTGGCCGCTGCTGGTGGGCCAGGAGGAGAACGTCCGCGTACTCACGGTCGCGCTCGGGGTCTTCCGGTCGCAGACCCCGCAGGGCAGCCCGGACTGGGCTGGCCTGATGGCCGCCACGCTGATCGCGGCGCTGCCGGTCATGATCCTGTTCGCCGTGCTCGGCCGCAGGGTCGTCAACTCGATCGGCTTCTCCGGGATCAAGTAGCGCGCTGCATCGCCACCCGGCCCCCGACCCACTCGACGAAAGGACACGACCAGATGAGACGCACACGTGTACGTATCGCCGCCGGCGCCGTGGCGGTGCCGCTCGTCGTCGCCGCATGCGGTGGTGGCGGGGGCGGTGATGCCTCCGCCGACGGCGAGATCACCTACTGGCTGTGGGACGCGAACCAGCTTCCCGCCTACGAGGCATGCGCCGACGCGTTCCACGAGAGCGGCACCGACGTGCGCGTCACGATCGAGCAGTACGGCTGGGAGGACTACTGGGACCAGGTGACCACCAGCTTGGTCGGCGGTACCGCTCCCGATGTCTTCACCAACCACCTGTCCCGATACCCGCAGTTCGCCGCCGAGGATCAGCTGCTCGCGATCGGCGAGTACGTGGAACGCGACGGGATCGATACGTCGATCTATCACGACGGGCTCGCCGAGCTCTGGGTCGGCCAGGACGGCCAGCGCTACGGGCTGCCCAAGGACTGGGACACGGTGGCCGTCTTCTACAACGAGGAGATGCTCGCCGATGCCGGCCTGACGCCGGAGGACATGGCCGAGCTGGACTGGAACCCGGACGACGGCGGCAGCTACGAGGAGGTCATCGCCAAGCTGACGGTCGACGAGAACGGCAACCGTGGCGACGAACCGGACTTCGACCCGGACAACGTGGACGTGTACGGGATCGGTCTGAACAGCGCCGGTGAGGGATTCGGGCAGACCGAATGGAGCATGTACGCGTTCAGCAACGGCTGGACGCACACCGACCAGAACCCCTGGGGCTCGGAGTTCAACTACGACGATCCCGCGTTCGTCGAAACGATCGATTGGTGGCGCGGCCTGATCGAGAAGGGGTACATGCCCAGCTTCGAGATGGCGGACGCCGGTGTGAGCATGATGGAGCAGTACGGTGCCGGCAATTACGCCATGGTGACCGAGGGAAGCTGGAACGTCAGTGCGTACGTGGACCTCGAAGGTGTGGACACCGGGCTGGCTCCCACCCCCGTCGGCCCCGAAGGCGAGCGGGCGAGCATGTTCAACGGCCTCGCGGACTCGATCTGGGCCGGGACGGACGAACCGGAGGCCGCATGGGAGTGGGTGAAGTTCCTGGCGTCTCCGGAATGCCAGGACATCGTGGCCGAGCACGCGGTCGTGTTCCCCGCGATCGAAGAATCCACGGAACGGGCCGTGGACGCCTTCGCCGAGAAGGACATTGACATCGCGCCATTCACGGTGCACGTCGACGAAGAGACCACCTACCTCGCGCCCGTTACCGACGAGTGGGCGGAGGTCAGCGCCATCATGGGCCCGACGATGGACTCGATCGTGTCATTCTCCTCCGACACCGATGCGCTCACCGAGGCGAACGAACAGGTGAACGCCCTGTTCGAGTAGAGCGCGGCGCCGAGGTCAGACACCGCTGGGCAGGACGAGGGCCCCGTCGTGCACCGCGTAGCCGTGGTCGAACAGCAGCGACGGGTGGTCGGTGGTGAATCCGTCGACGCCGAGAGCCACCGCGTCGTGCAGCTGCTCGGCGGTGTTGACCGGCCACACGCTGCAATGCACGCCCCGATCCCGGGCGAAGGCGACGAGGTCGGCGTCCATGCCGGTCCAGCCGAACACCACGCGCCGCGCGCCGTGTGCCTCGGCGTCGAGCACGACGTCGCGCCGGCCGGTGCGCCGGACCAGCCCGACGACGCATCCGGGTAGCTGGTCTGCCAGGACGGAGACGCATCCCAGGTCGAAGGAGCACGGCGAGATGCGCTCCCGGTCGTCGCGGCGGCGGGTAAGGAGCGTGCGAAGCGGCTCGATGACCGCTGGATCCTTGAGGTGGACCTGGAGCCGGACGTCGACGGCGTCCAGGACCTCGTCGAACGTCGGTATGCGGGCGCCGCCTCCTGCGTCGAGGGCGCGTAGCTCGTCATAGGTCAGTTCGTGAACGCCGCCGGTGCCGTTCGTGGTGCGATCGACGGTGGCGTCGTGCATGACGACGATCGTCCCGTCGCGGGACAGCCGGAGATCGAGTTCGATCTCGTTGGCACCGTGCTCAACTGCGAGTTCGAAGGACGCGATCGTGTTCTCGGGTGCCGCGCGCCGGAGGCCTCGCTGCGCGCAGTTGATGAATTCCACGGTCGTTCCCTCCGTGCCCGTGCCGATCTGCCATGTCCGATGATCATTCGTTGATCGCGCCCACCATAGCGTCCGCATCGCCGTAGTCCTAGCGCCTCACCCGGTCCCGCTGATCATCGGCACTTACCTGGGCTGAGACGGGGGTAAGTGCCGATGATCAGCGAGGTGGGGCAGGGGCGGGGACGGCGGGTGCCGCGTGGGCGCTTCCGGTGTGAACTCGGCGTATTTGGGAAACGTCGCGTATCATTGACCAGGCGAGGAATCGTGGCGAGGTGCCCGGGTGGCGAGCCGGTCACCGGGTGACCGAGGCCTATCGTGGCGGACTGGTCGACGGCGTTGACCAGCGCGCCACGACCCCCGGCTGGGCCGTGGACACGCGGGAGCCGGACAGGAGGTGGGCCTCATCGAGCCGCTGCCGGAGGACTCGCCGATCGCGCTCCGTGTCGAGGACGTCGTGCCGGCGCCGCGCCGACGCCGCGCCCCGGGCCGGTCATGACGCGGCGGGCCCGGTGACCGAGATCGTTGCAGCACGCGGGCGGCGCCGAGATGTCGTGCGCCGTTGGGCCGAAATGCGCTCGATGCCGGGTACAGGGAAAAGAAGGCCGAACGTTAAGATGAATGAAAAATGAACAAGAGTTTAACGGGAGTTGAATGACTATCAGCGAGGAGATGACGCCGGTGAAGACGCCCTGGCGACGGCTGAAGAAGTCGTGGCGGAAACGCCGCGACTCGGGACTGTCCAGGGCGTTGAAAGGCCAGATCGGTGCCGCACGCGACGGCGCCGCGCTGGCACGTGCCATGGTGATGAAGACGGTGACACCGGCCGAGGCACGCACGCAGATCGCGGAGATCGAGCATCGCGGCGACGAGATGCGTGGCGAGCTGGTCGATCGGCTGTCCCGCACCCTGGTGGCGCCGCTCGACCGCGAGGACCTGTTCCGGCTGTCCCGGTCGGTCGACGACATCCTGGACACCATCCGGGACTTCGTCCGCGAGGCGGACCTTTACCAGATCGAGAAGCGCAAGACGTACCGGCCATTCGTCGACGGAGTGGTGGCCGCCGTCGAATCGCTGGGCGAAGCGGTCGACGCGCTGTGGAGCAAGCCCCAGCGCGTTCCCCACACGGCGCTGGAGGCGAAGAAGGCCGCGCGCATGATCAGCCGGGAGTACCAGTCGGAGATCGCGAAGATCGTCGACGGCGCGGTGTCGTCCCAGTCGCTCAAGCACCGCGAGCTCATCAGCCGGCTCGACATGGTCGGGATACGGATCAATGAAGCTGCCGACGTCCTGACGGACGGCGCCTTGAAACGCGGCTACTAGGTCAAGCGTGCCGCCAGAGGTACTCATCGCGATCGCTGTCATCTTCGCGATCGTGACCGGAGCCAACGACGGTGGTGCGTTGATCGCGCCGGGCCTGCGCGTCCCGGCGTTGTCGGTGACCGCGAGCCTGGCGCTGCTCACTACGGCATTCGTTGCATACCCGCTGATAGTGAGCACCGCGGTCGCCGACACGATGATGCGAGACATCGTGCCCCCGAACACGGACGGCATCACGGCGTTGACGATCGGGTTCCTCGTCGCCGTCGTCGTCGTTGCGATCCTGGCCCGATCCGGCCTGCCGACCAGCCTGACGCTGGCCGTCATCGGCGGTATCACCGGCGCCGGGCTCGGCGGAGGCCTGTCCGTCGGCTGGGAGTCGACACTGCGCGTGCTGGCCATCGGTCTCGCCGCACCGATCGTGGGTGCGCTGCTCGGTCTCGCGGGAGCCACGATCTGGCGCGCACTGCGCAGCTCGTCGTATCTGTCGACGGTGCGCCGCACCCACGTCGCCGCGTTCGGCGCGCAATGCCTGGCCTACGGCGCGAACGACGGGCAGAAGGTCCTCGTCCTGTTTCTCGCGGCGAGTATCGCGGCGGGCGATGGAGCGACGCTGCGGTGGTGGGTGTTTCCGGTGATGGCGGTCGCGTTCGTCATCGGTACCTTCTGGGGTCTGCCCAGGGTCGCGCGCAGTATCGGAGGCGGCATCATGAGCAGCCGCCCGACGCATACCGTGACCGGGGAGTTCGCCGCCGCGGCGGCGGTGCTGGGCAGCGCGGCCGTAGGGACCCCGGTGAGCATGACGCAGTCCATAGCGGGCGGCCTGCTCGGCGCGGGCGCTCACGACAGCGTGCGGCGAGTGCGCTGGCGCGTCGTGCGAAACCTGGGCGTGGCGTGGCTGGTGACGCTTCCGGCCAGTGCGGTTCTCGGCGCGGCCGCCGGCGTGATCGTGGGCGCGGCCACGGGCTGAGCCGCCATCTCCACCGACTCAGGGCGCCGTCTCGCGGGCCGGCGACGCCACACCAGCACGCCTGCGCCGCCAGGCCAGCACGGCAGCCATGGCGGTGGCGAGTACCGCCAGGCCACCACCGGTCCATGCCACGGGTGCCCACGATGACGGATCGGCGGTCTCGCCCGGGCGGATCAGCGCCCGAACCACGTGCTCGCCGGGCACGGTCACGTACACATTGCCGTGCGAATCCGCGTCGAGCCGGATGCGAGCGTCGTCCCGCGTCGACTCACCTGACGCGTTCTCGGCGACCCGGTACACCGTGCTGATGGTTCCGTCAGTATCGACCCGCCGGACGCCACCGTACTCGGCGATGTACACGTCGCCCCCGGCGCCGGCAGCGACGTCGGTAGGCCCGTCGATTGCCGCGGCGACGGCCGGCCCGCCGTCGCCGCGGTCGCTATCGTCGTCACCGGACGCCCCGTCACCCTCGTTGCGGGACGCCTCGTCGCTGCCGTCGCCGGACACGTCGTCGCCGCGGGCGCCGGCGAACGGCTCCACCGTGCCGTCCGGATCGACCCGGAACACCGTGTCCCCTTCGCGGTCCGCCATGTACACGGTGCCTTCGGCGTCCACGTCGATCGGTCCCGCGCGGCCGTCGCCAGGGAGGTCGGCGATCGTGGAGAGGGCGCCGTCCGGGTCCACGCGGTACAGGCTCTCGTGCCGCTGATCGACGAGGTACAGGAGGCCCTGCGGCCCGGAGGCGAGACCCGCCGGTTCGAGCGACGTGTGCAGTGCGGGCTGGCCGTCCTCCGGCCGGTCGTCGGCGAGCGGATTGCTAGCCGGCACGCCGCCTGCTACGGGTACCACGGTCCCATCCGGGTGGAGCTCGACGACGGCTTCGTCGTTGCCGATGTAAACCGCGCCGTTGCCGGCATCGGCGACGTGGGTCGCCGGCACGGGAGCGCCTCGCGAGGTGCGGACGTAATGCAGCGCCCCGTCCGGCCGGAGTCGCGTCAGGCCGGACACGGCGCCGTTCGGGTCCCCGGCCAGGTACAGGACACCGGCCGGGCCCGCGGCCACGTCCGACGGCGCGGTCAGCGGCACCTCCCGAGCCGGAACGCCGCCAGCCGCCGAGGTTTCGACGGCCGTGGTGATGGTGCCTTCGGGGTCGACGCGGCGGATCGCGTTGCCGCGTGAACTCGACACGTACAGGTTCCCGTCCGCGTCGAATGCCAAGGCCCGCGGCTCGCCCAACACCGCCTCCGTCGCCGGGCCACCGTCGCCGGACTCGCCCCGATCGCCGGTTCCGGCCACGGTTGAGATCACACCGTCACCGCCCACCCGCCGGATGCGATGGTTGAGCGTGTCCGCGATATACAGGTCGCCGTCGGGACCGACCGCCAGATCGGAGGGCGCGGTCAGCTCCGCGTCGGCCGCCGGCCCGCCGTCCCCGGAGAATCCGCCCTCTCCGGCGTTGGCTCTGGGATTACCGGCGACCGTGCCGAGTACCCCCTCCGTGTCCACCGTGCGCACCGCGGGCACGCCGCGCTCGGTGATGTAAACCGTGCCGTCTGCATCGATCGCGACGTCCTCTGGCTCGCGCAGGCTTGCCTCGGTGGCCGCAGAGCCGTCGGCCTCGGCCGACGGGATGTCACCGCCGCCGGCGACCGTGGTGATCGTCCCATCCGCATCCACCGCAAGGACCCGCCGGCGCGCGGCCTCGGCCACATAGACCCGACCATCTGATCCGGGTGCGAGGTCGCGAGGCTCGATCACGACACCATCGATTGCGGAGGCGGCCTCAGCGTCGAATCCCCCGGAATCCTCCAGCCCGTTCTCGGCATCGGCGAGACTGTCTTGAGCGTCGATCACCGTGGACAGGCTGCCATCGTCCAGCGCGGTGATCCCGACCGAATCTGCGATGTAGACGGTTCCGTCGCCGTCTACAGCGACGGCTTCTGGCCGGTACAGCCTTTCCTCGCTCGCCCTGCCATCGCGATTGCCCTGCGTCGCGGTGAACGGGAATTGGTCGTAGTTGCCTCTCCCGGCGACCACCCTCGCCTGCCCGCCGGGCTCCGCCCGGACGATGTGATGCCCGAGGGGATCGGGGTAGTAGAGCGCGTCGTCGGCTCCGACCGCCAGCTCCCCGGGACGCGTGGTCACCGGTGTGGGCCGGGCCCAGCGCGGCATCTCGCCGCTATCGAGGTCGCGACGGTGCACTGGCTCGCCGGTGCCCGCGATGGTGACGGCGGTGCCCGGCTCCTTGCCGGCCCACGGATCCGGAGCTGGCGACGGGGACTCGGTCTCGACGGGCAACGGGTCACCACCCGGCACGAGCATGATCACTTGAGCGCCGCTGGACATGTAAACCTGGCCGCCGGGTGCAACCGCGAGGTCGCCGTTCGAGGCCAGCTGAACACCATACGGGAATCCTTGCAGGGCCGGTCCAACGCTGGAGACCGTCCCGTCACGATCGATCTTCCGGATGATCCCATCACCGGTGTCGGTGAAGTAGAGGCTGTCGGTGTCGTCGACCGCGATACCCTCGCCCAGGTCTTCGCTCGCGATGTCGTCCACGCCTGCGCCGTCACCCGCGGAACCGTCGCGATCCAGGCCCGCGAGAACGGACACGGTGCCGTCGGCGTCGACCCGGTACAACACCGTATCGTTTTCCAGATCGTGACTGGTGACATAGATCACTCCCCGGGAGTCGACGGCGATGTCGTCGAGGCTGATCCAGCCGATCTCGGTGGCCTGGTGACCGTCCGCCTCATCAGAGGGGATCTCTCCTCCGCCGGATACGACCTCGACAGCGCCACTGCTGTCGAGGCGGAGGACCGTAGCGGTCGCGCCGTCGGCCACGTACACGGTGCCGTCGGCATCGACGTCGACGCTCTTCGGGAGAAGGCCCAGCTCCGTGGCCGTGGCGCTCCCGCCGCCGTCCGGGATCTCGTGGTCGCCTCCGCCCGCGATCACCGTCGCCTCGCCGTCCTCGGCGATCCGGGCGACCGTCGTGTGCCCGGCCACGTACACCGTGCCGTCGTCGGCCACCGCGACATCGTGGATCCGGCGCGGCTCCTCAGCCGCGGGCACCGGCAGGAAATGAGCCTCGAAGCGTGTGGGCGAGGGGAACGACGCCACCGTTTCGATCGTGCCCGTGGAGTCCACGCGGCGGAGCCGGCCGGCACCCTCGTCCGCGATGTACAGGTGGCCATCCGGGCCGACGTCCATCGCCAGGTGCTCCGTGAGCGGTGCCGCCACGGCCGGGCCTCCGTCGCCGGAAAACCCCATCTGGCCGGTGCCGGCAACGGTCACGAGCTGGTTCGGCCGTAGCTCGGTGGACTCGCCCGGCACCGTCCCGCCCGGCTCCGTCCCGTGCGCACCGGCCAGCTCCACCGTCAGCGTCAGGCAGCCTAGCACCGCTGCGGTGGCGGCAACCGATCTCCGCACCTCGCATCACCCCACTCGTACCCGCCGCGCGCACACCGATACCGGCGGTGCCGGCGCTGGGAACACGGCGAACCCGACGATCGACCATGCACATACTGCCATTCCGCACTGACGGCCACGCCTGCCAGGCTGATCATCGTCGCCAGGTGGATACGTGCGACGATTCGAGGGTTCGCTGGCCGCGAGGTTTTCGGCGACCGTTCCTAGAAACCGCGTACGCGGGTGATCCGGATCCGTACCGGGGCGGAGTAGGTGGTGCCGAACGCCTCGATGCTTCCGCTCACGTGGATCATGCCGCTGCGGTACTTGTCCAGATAGGGACCGGACTCGTGCGGCGGAGCCTCGTCGTGCACCCGCTCGGCGACGCCCCGCAGGACAACGATGTCGCCGCCGTCCTGGTTGCTGTTGAAGTGCAGCGATACCTGGGGCCGTGCCGCCATGTGGCCCATCCGGTAGGCGTCGGGCAGGTTGTAGGTGAGGATCTGGTCGGCGCCGTCCCAGAGGAACCAGACCGGATTCGGCTGGGGCGTGCCGTCCTTGCCGACGGTGGTCAGCCAGATCAGCCACTCGTCGCGCAGCCGTTCACGTACGCGCCGGCCGAACGGTGTCGCGGGATCGGGGAGAACGTCAGAACTCATGGACCGACGATACTGCCTGCTTCCGCACCGCTCGCCAGTGGACCCCGGGGCACCACCCGATCGCCGGTACTGGAACACGCGTTCGATAGCCGGTATGTTGGCAGCATGGAGATAGCCCTGCAGGGTTCCTTGCTCGACGGCATCCAGGACGGGCCGGCTCTGGAGGAGCTCGGCACGTCGGTGACGCGGCGCGAGCTCAGTGCCGGAGCGTGGCTCGACGTCCGTCCCGGATGGGTGCGCGGTTCGGATGAGCTCTTCTCCCGGCTCGTGGAGGATGTGCCCTGGCGCGCCGAGCGGCGGCAGATGTACGAGCGGATGGTGGACGTCCCCCGCCTGGTCTGCTGGTACGGCGAACACGACGCACTGCCCGATCCGGTTCTGGAGCAGGCCCGGCAGACGCTGAGCGATCACTACCGCGACGAGCTCGGCGAGGAGTTCTGCACGGCCGGCCTGTGTTTCTACCGCAACGGCCAGGACAGCGTCGCCTGGCACGGGGACACCATCGGGCGGAGCAAGCACGAGGACACGATGGTCGCGATCGTCTCGCTCGGTGAGCCGAGATCGCTGTTGCTGCGGCCGCGAACGGGCGGTGACACCTTGCGCTACCGCCTCGGGCATGGAGATCTGCTCGTCATGGGCGGCTCCTGCCAGCGGACATGGGAGCATGCGGTGCCCAAGAGCGCCCGCGTCGTGGGGCCGCGGATCAGCGTCCAGTTCCGGCCGCGAGGAGTGGCGTAGAAGGCGCCGCCATCCTGCCGGCTATTCCTGCCCGGCGTCGTCGACCGCCGTGGTTTGCCAAGCCGCCGTCGCCCTCGTGGCGGGTGACTTCGATGCCGAGACGTGCAGTTATTCGTGGATCTGGCGGTTTTCTCGCACGTGTGGGCAGCAAAGTCGGTCCGCGTCGGTCCGCGTCGGGACCGGCGTCGCCGATGCGGAGCTGGGCGCAGCTAGGCGGATGCCAGCTCGTCGACGAGGGCGGCCGCAGCGGTCAGGGCGAGCCGTTCTGCCTTCGTGATCTGCGGGTCGGCGGTGCGCAAGGTCACCGCATGGTCGAGCATCGCGCCCGGTTGACCGCCCACACATGCCACGAAGATCTCGACGAGTTCGCGTGCGGTGGCGGCGATGCTCGCGCCGCCACTGACGGCCACGCTCATCTCCTCGCTGATGGCGACCTGGGCCAGGATCAGCGCGGAGAGCGCCACGTCGAGGTCGGGTGGCCCGTCGCCGGCGTTGCACCAATCGATGAGGTACGGGCCGGAGGCGGTGAGGATCACGTTGTCCGGGTGCAGGTCGAGATGGACGACGCTGCTTCCCGCACCGGCGGGGTGCAACGGGGGCACGCCATGGAGTCCGGCGTGCAGATCGGCGAGGATGCGCCCGGCCGTATCCACGTCGACCTGCCCGTGCAGCAGCGCATGCACCATGGTCGGGCCGTCGAGGCGTTCCATCTCCAGTTCGGCACCTTCGGCGCGGTACACGTCCGGAGCCGGAAAGCCATGGGCCCGCACGTGGTTCATGATCGCCGCTTCGGTCGCGACGTCCCATCCGTCCCGGTAGCGGCGCAGCACCCGCGTGTCGGCGACGGCGTAGACGTCGGCGGTGCGTCCGGTCGCCAGGAGGGGGAGCGGGCCGCTGGGCATGTCAGGAGCCTAGCGCGTTCGGCCGTGAGTCCGACGTTTCTCTTTGGCCGGGCGGCGCGATAGGTTGGGAAACGTACCGATCGGCCGGGGTGCCTACGAAGGGCTGAGATCACACCCGCCGAACCTGAACCGGGTCATGCCGGCGCAGGGAGCCGACACGGCGGTACGGGTCCGGCAGCCCGTCGCAACCGCGCCACTCCCTCCCGGCTGGAGAGGAGCGCATGATGGCCGATTCCACGCTTCCCGGGTCGGCCGACGTCTGGGCGTGCGCCGATGCGGTGCGTCGTGGCGGCCCGCTGGTGCACAACGTCACCAACTACGTCGCCATGGATCTGTCCGCCAACGCGCTCCTCGCCGTCGGCGCGTCACCGGCCATGGTGCACGCGCACGAGGAGGTCGTCGACTTCGCGCTCCTCGCCGATGCGCTCGTGGTGAACATCGGCACGCTCTCCCCGAACTGGGTGGAGTCGATGCGGCTCGCGGTCCGGGCCGCCACGGACCGCGGCATCCCGTGGGTGCTCGATCCGGTTGCCGCGGGCGCGACGTCGTACCGCACGCAGGTGGGCGCCGAGCTGCTGGCGCATCGCCCCACGGTGGTTCGCGGCAATGCCAGCGAGATCCTGTCCCTGGCCGGCATGACCGGCCGGGGCAAGGGCGTGGACGCCACCGACGAATCGGGAGACGCGCTCGAGGCCGCGGTTGCGCTGGCCCAGGTCACGGGCGGGGTCGTGGCGGTGACCGGCGACGTGGACGTCGTGACGGACAGGCGCCGGACGGCGCACGTCGCTGGCGGACATCCCCTCATGGCACGGGTGACCGCGATGGGCTGCGCGGCCAGTGCCGTCGTCGGGGCGTATGCGGCCGCCGTTGCCGATCCCTTGATGGCCACGGCCAGCGCGCTGGCCGTGTTCGGGCTCGCCGGTGAACGTGCTGCCACCGGTGCCGTCGGCCCGGGGACGCTGCGCTGGCGTCTGCTCGACGAGCTGTACGCACTCGAGCAGTCCACCGTGCTCGCCGGGACCCGGATATCGTGATGAGCTCCGCGAATGGCCTCGACGTCCGGCTGTACGTCGTCACAGATCCGGCGTTGACGCCAGCGGACCGGCTCGCCGAGATGTGCGTCGCGGCGGTGCGCGGTGGTGCGACCCTGGTTCAGCTGCGGGATAAGAAGGCACCGGACGGCGAACTCGCGGCGATGGCTGCCGGCCTGGCCAGGGCGCTGGCACCGTGGCGCGTGCCCCTCGTCGTCAACGATCGGCTCGACGTGGCGGCCGCGACGGGCAGCGGTGTCCATCTCGGTGTACACGACGCGACACCGGCGCAGGCACGCGCGCGGCTGGGCCACGAGGCGATCGTGGGGCTTTCGGTTGAGGCACCGGAGCAGCTCGACCCGGAGCGGATCGATCCCGCCTCGCTCGCGGCATGTTCGTATCTGGCGGCCAGCCCCGTGTGTGAAACACCGACGAAGATCGACACGCTCGCCCCGCTCGGCCTCGCGGGTGTCACCGCGATACGCCGGCGCAGCACCGTGCCGCTCGTCGGGATCGGCGGGATCAACACTCCACAGCGGGCAGCCGAGGTGATCGCGGCGGGCGCCGCTGGCGTCGCCGTCGTGTCCGGCGTGTTCGCCGCCCCCGATCCGCAAGAGGCCGCGCGGGCGCTGCGGGCGGCCGTCGACGATGCCCTCGCCAGGAGGAGAGATCAACCATGACATCTACGACCACGACGCCGGGCACCAGCTCGTCGAGGTTGCCGGGCATGACACCAACCGTGCTGACGATTGCCGGGTCCGACCCGTCCGGCGGGGCCGGCATCCAGGCCGACCTGAAGACCTTCTCGGCACTCGGCGCGTACGGCGCCGCCGCGCTGACCGCGCTGACCGCGCAGAACACCCAGGGCGTGCGGGGCGTGCTGCCGATCGCCGGCGACTTCGTCGCCGACCAGCTCAGCGCCATCTACGACGATCTCGACGTGCGGGCGACGAAGACCGGCATGCTCGGAGGGCCCGACGTGGTGGACGCCGTCGTCGACGCGGTCGGCCGCTATCGCGTGCCCAACGTCGTCGTCGATCCGGTGATGGTGGCCGCCTCGGGTGATCGCCTCGTGTCGGACGAGACGGTGGCCGCCATCCGGGATCGCCTGGTGCCACGCGCGAGCATCATCACGCCCAACCTGCCGGAGGCGGCCACCCTGCTGGGTTGGGATGAGGTACGCCCGGACAGGATGGCCGAGGCCGGGGCAGCACTGCGGGAGCTGGGCGTGCCGGCCGTCGTCGTCAAGGGTGGACATGATGGCGGTCCGGAGGCTGTGGACGTGCTCGTCGACGAGAACGGCGCGCAGGAGTTGCGCGCCACGCGGGTGGCGACGAAGAACACGCACGGGACCGGATGCACGTTCGCCTCGGCGATCGCCGTCGGCCTGGCCCGGGAGCGGTCCGTCTACGAGGCGGTCGCGGAGGCCAAGCGCTACTTGACAGCGGCCCTGCAGGCGGCGGACACGCTGCACGTGGGCGGTGGTCACGGCCCCGTGCACCATTTCCACGCCCTGTGGCACTCGCCATGAGAGACCCATGATCATGAAGACTAACCGACCTATATGGGCGGTTAGTCTTCATGATCATGGGTGTCGGCACACGTCGTTCGTACTAGAAGGAGTTGAGGCAGTATGGGTTTCTCGGCGGACGCCTGGGACCGGGCGAAACCGTGGTTCGAGGCGATCCTGGCGCACCCGTTCGTCCGCGAACTCGGTGACGGCACGCTCGATCGCGCGATCTTCCTGCGATACATCGTCGACGACGCGCACTACCTTGTGCGCTTCTCCCGGGCACTGGCCACGACGGCCGCCCGGTGGCCGGAGCCGGAGGGTGCGGCGTCACTCGCCCGGTTCTCCGCCGGCGCCATCGAGGCCGAACGCCAGCTACACGCCTCCCTGCTGGAGGAAGGCGGGATGAACATCGACGACCTGGAGGCCGAGCCGACGCCGACATGCCTGGCCTACATGAACACGCTGCAGTCTGACGCGTCGCTGGCGCCGGTACCGGTGGCGCTGGCCGGCCTGCTGCCATGTTTCCGGATCTATGCCGAGGTGGGCCAGCACCTGGCCGGCGTGCTGTCCGAACGCCCGGACCACCCGTACGCGCCGTGGATGTCCATGTACGGGGACCCGGAGTTCGAGGCGGACACGAGGCGGGCCGAGGAACTGGTGGATGCGGCGGCGGCCGGCGATCCGGGACAGGTCGAGCAGATGCACGCGGCCTACGCGCGGGCGACGCGGTTCGAGTGGATGTTCTGGGACGCGTCGTACCGCGGTGAGAGCTGGCCGACGCCGTGACGGGGCGCAGCCCGTCGCCGGGCGCGGGCGGATGCGGATGACCTGCGCCCGTGCGGGCGGATGACCTGGACATTCGCGACATCGGCGGCTGGTCCGACCAGTGCATGTGAGATTTCGGACGTCGCGAGGTGGCTACGGAGCCGTTAGAATCGGTCGCGACCGGGCCCAGTGTCGCGCTCGCTGAATGGATCATGTGAACGACGCACGACACTAGAAGAGGGTGTTCATCACGTGAGCAAGCCCGTCGTACTTATCGCCGAAGAGCTCTCGCCCGCCACGGTCGAAGCGCTCGGCCCGGACTTCGAGATCCGCTATACGGACGGTGCCGACCGCTCCGCATTGTTGCCGGCCATCGCCGATGTCGATGCGATCCTGGTCCGCAGCGCGACCAAGGTCGACGAAGAAGCGATCTCCGCCGCCTCGAACCTCAAGGTCATCGCCCGTGCCGGCGTAGGCCTGGACAATGTCGACGTCAAGGCCGCAACGCAGGCCGGCGTCATGGTCGTCAACGCCCCCACGTCCAACATCACGAGTGCCGCCGAGCTGGCCGTCGGGCTGTTGCTCGCCACCGCGCGAAACATCGCCCCCGCCAATGAGGCGCTCAAGGGCGGCGAATGGAAGCGGAGCAAGTATTCCGGTGTCGAGCTGTACGAGAAGACCGTCGGCATCGTCGGTCTCGGGCGCATCGGCGCGCTAGTCGCGCAGCGCCTCTCCGGATTCGGCGCCGAGCTCATCGCCTACGACCCGTACGTGTCCACGGCGCGGGCAGCCCAGATGGGAGTGCGCAGCGTCAGCCTCGACGAGCTGCTGGCCAAGAGTGATTTCATCACCGTGCACCTGCCCAAGACGCCGGAGACGGCCGGGTTGATCGGCGAACAGGCGCTGGCGAAAGTCAAGCCGAACGTGCGGATCATCAACGCCGCGCGTGGCGGGATCGTCGACGAGCACGCGCTGGCCGTGGCATTGAAGGAAGGCCGCGTGGCCGGTGCCGGTATCGACGTGTTCGCCTCGGAGCCGTGCACCGAATCGCCGCTGTTCGATTTCGAGTCCGTGGTCGTCACGCCGCACCTGGGTGCCTCGACTGAAGAGGCGCAGGAACGCGCCGGAATCTCGGTGGCCAAGTCGGTGCGGCTGGCGCTGGCCGGAGAGCTCGTGCCGGACGCGGTGAACGTCAAGGGTGGCGCCATCGCGGAGGACGTTCGCCCGGGCATCCCGCTGGCGGAGAAGCTCGGCCGGATCTTCACCGGGCTCGCCGGGGGAGTCGCGGCACAGCTGGACGTCGAGGTGCGAGGCGAGATCGCCGCGCACGACGTCAAGGTGCTGGAGCTGGCCGCGCTCAAGGGAGTGTTCACGAATGTGGTCGACGATCCCGTGTCGTACGTGAATGCCCCGGTGATCGCCGCCGACCGCGGTGTCGAGGTGCGCCTCGTCGCACATGAGGAGTCGTCGGACTACCGCAACGTGATCACCGTGCGTGGTGTCATGTCCGACGGGCACACGGTGTCCGTGTCGGGGACGCTGTCCGGACCGAAGCACGTGGAGAAGATCGTCGAGGTTCTCGGCTACGACATCGAGGCGTTCCCCGCCGAGCACATGGCCTTCTTCCGCTACAACGATCGTCCCGGAATCGTCGGGGTGGTCGGGCGCATCCTCGGCGAAGCCGAGATCAACATCGCGGGCATGCAGGTCAGCCGGGATACGCGAGGTGGGCACGCCCTCATGGCGATGACGGTCGACCAGGCGCTGCCCGGTCCCGTGATCGACAACATCATCGAGGCGATTGGCGCCGAGTGGGGTCGTAACGTCGACCTCGTCGACTGACTCGCCTTCGCCCTCGCGAGCCAGTCACCTCTCCACCACCATCCTCGGCCCCAACCCGGTCACCTCGGGTTCAGAATGATCATGTTTGGTACGTTTCCTCGGGCCGTAACACGACTGCAGACGTGTTACGGCCCGAGGAAACGTACCAAACATGATCATTCTGGTTCGCGGGTAGGTGGGGTGGTGGATCGAGTGTCTTGAAATGTGAGATACTGCGCTGATTGGCGAGACAACTCCCGCAGCGTGAGCGTAACCTGCATTCTGTCATGCAGTGGTCGGTACGCATTCTTAGCTGCCGCGGCGGGGCCCGTTAGGCCGGCTCCCCGTCGCGGAGTTTCGCGTATCCAGCTGGCCGATCCGTCCCGACGAGGACACTGCACAGTTCCGAAACCCGGACATTGGTCAGCGGCCACTCATCAGCGGACCCGGAAACCACGAGTGTGGGTTCCGCAGGTGGGAGGCACCGGACACCTCCCGTAGATGTCGGCGCGATCCGCCGCGAGTACCGGTACGTCCTCGTCGTCCATGTTCGTTCGCATGGTGACTGCCTTTGGGCGAGGCGTTTTCCGCCGACATGCGCATCCCGTGTACGCGGGATGGGTCCGAGTAGGAATGATCAGAATGATGACCGAAGAGCAGCAGACAGCTCAGCAGGCGTTGCAGGAGGCCCTGGATCGCCGCGACAACGGCGGCGAGACCGGCCACTGATCGACGCGGGAGTTCGAACCGGCATGTGTCCGGGTTCATCAACCGGCGCACGAGGTTCGCCACCTGGCGCACGAGGTTCGCCACCTGGCGCACGAGGTTCGCCATCTGGCGCACGAGGTTCGCCACCTGGCGCACGAGGTTCGCCACCTGGCGCGCCGGGTGCGGCTGCGGGCTCGCGCCGACGGCCCGAGCCCGCAGCCGCACAGCACCACAGCGCACCCTCCGTGCCCGTCCGGGCACGCTGCCCCGCACGAGAAGTCCATATCGTGAGAGTTTCGTACCGGCATTCGGACATCCGGGTTACGGTGTGAGCCATGACGCAGAACATCAACCTCGCCGTCGTTCCCGGCGACGGTATCGGCCCCGAGGTGGTCGGCGAAGGGCTGAAGGTCCTGGACGCCGCCCTCACGGACACGAAGGTATCGAGCTCCGAGTTCGATCTCGGCGCGCGCCGCTGGCATGCCACCGGTGAGACGCTGCCGGACTCGACTCTCGACGAGCTTCGTACGCACGACGCCATCCTGCTCGGAGCCGTCGGGGATCCGGGCGTCCCGAGTGGCGTACTCGAGCGGGGCCTGCTGCTGAAGCTGCGTTTCGCGTTCGACCACTATGTCAACCTCCGGCCATCGCGAATCTTTCCCGGCGTGACGACGCCGCTGGCCGATCCGGGCGAGGTCGACTTCGTTGTCGTCCGCGAGGGCACCGAGGGCCCGTACGTCGGCAATGGCGGTGCGCTGCGTGTCGACACCCCTCATGAGATCGCCAACGAGGTGAGCGTCAACACGGCGTTCGGGGTGGAGCGGGTGGTCCGCGACGCCTTCCGGCGTGCACAGGCCCGGCCGCGTCGCCATCTCACCTACATTCATAAGCACAACGTGCTCGTTCACGCCGGTCACTTGTGGCGGCGCACTGTCGAGCGGGTAGCCGCAGAGTACCCGCAGGTCGACGTCGAGTACCTGCACGTCGACGCCGCCACCATGTTCCTGGTGACCGATCCGTCCCGGTTCGACGTCGTGGTCACGGACAACCTTTTCGGCGACATCGTCACAGATCTGGCGGCGGCGATTTCCGGCGGTATCGGCCTCGCGGCCAGCGGCAGCGTCAACCCGGATCGCACGGCGCCGTCGATGTTCGAGCCGGTACACGGTTCGGCTCCGGACATCGCGGGCACCGGAACGGCGGACCCGACGGCGACGGTGCTGTCGGTGGCACTGCTGCTTGAACACCTGGGGCACACCGACGAGGCGCGCCGGGTGACCGAGGCGGTCGCCTCGGATCTCGCCGAGCGTGGTGACGCTCCCCGCCGTACCAGCGAGATCGGCGACGCGATCGCTGCCCGGGTCCGCAGCTAGGAGCTCCGGGCGGCGAACAAGCGAACGCCGGCCGCGCTCTCCCACCGGCGAGTCCGGTCCGAGAGTGCGGAAGGTATTTACGCGACGACGGGGGAGCGGTAATCTCTAGTTGGACGTCCTACTATCTTGGGATTGTCCGCTCCAAAAGGGCCGCGCGCATCGGCGTCGACCCGTTCCACCACTTCTCGTGAAAGGGATCCGTCATGGCAGTGAGCACGCCGGCATTGGAGTTCTCGACGACGTTGTCGTCGAATCCGGTACCGGCGGCACAGCGTGCCGAGATCCTCGCGTCGCCGGGCTTTGGCACCCGGTTCACGGACCATATGATCAGCGCCACGTGGACCCCGGAGGCGGGCTGGCACGATGCCGGGTTGCGGCCGTACGCGCCACTGTCGCTTGACCCGGCGACGGCCACCCTGCACTACGCGCAGGCGATCTTCGAAGGCCTCAAGGCGTACCGTCACGACGACGGCTCGATCTGGGCGTTCCGGCCGGAGGCGAACGGCGCGCGGTTCGCCCGCAGCGCGGCGCGCATGGCGTTGCCAGAACTGCCGGTCGAGTCGTTCGTCGAGTCCCTCGATCTCCTCGTGCGCACGGACGCGGAGTGGGTTCCCTCCGGGAGCGAGGCCAGCCTGTACCTGCGTCCTTTCATGTTCGCCTCGGAGGTCTTCCTGGGGGTGCGCCCGGCCAAGCACGTGACCTATGCGGTCATCGCCTCTCCGGCTGGTGCCTACTTCGCGTCGGGGGTCAAACCCGTGAGTATCTGGCTCACCTCCGAATACACCAGGGCGGCTCCCGGCGGCACCGGAGCTGCGAAGTGCGCGGGCAACTATGCGGCCAGCCTGATCGCGCAGCAGGAGGCGCTCGAGAACGGCTGCGATCAGGTGTGCTTTCTTGACGCGCTGGAAGGCACCTGGGTCGAGGAGCTCGGCGGGATGAACTTGTACTTCGTGCGTTCCGACGGCTCGGTGACCACTCCGGAGTTGACCGGCACGATCCTGGAGGGCATCACCCGCGACTCCATTCTCACGCTGGCGGCGGATCTGGGTCACAAGGTCGAGGAACGTCCCGTGTCCATCGACGAATGGCGGGATGGTGTCGCCTCGGGCGAGATCACCGAGGTGTTCGCGTGCGGAACGGCGGCGGCCATCACCCCGTTGGGCCGGCTGGCGTGGGACGGCGGCGAGCTCTCCATGGGTGAGCGTCCGGGCCCGGTCACGCAGGCTCTGCGTGAGGCGCTGCTCGACGTGCAGTACGGCCGGGCACCAGATCGGCACGGCTGGATGCACCGCATCGCCTGACGTCAGGTGAGCTGGCGCTCGAATTCGAGTTCGTGACGCAGCGGTATGCCGTCCACCTCGACTGGAATGGACGGTTTGAGTTCGGCCCGGGCGCGTGTCACGGCGTCGCGGTGCACGGCGACGAGATCGAAGCCGCGTCGCTGGTAGAAGCGTATGGCGTGCACGTTCTCGTTGGTGGTGATCAGCCAGAGCCGGGACGCGCCAGCCCGGCGGGCGGCCTCTTCCGCCGTCCGGAGCAAGGCCGTTCCGACACCCCGCCCGGCCACGGTCGCGTCGAGCGTGACGATCTCCCACTCGTCGCCGTCCGTGTGGTAGGTGAGCAGGCCAGCTAGCTGGTCACGCACTTCGGCGATGAAGCCCGGAAGCTGCGTCGCGTCGTACACGACGCCGTGGGCGGCCACCGCCGCCTCGCTCCACGAATCGGCCAGAAGACCCCGGACGGCTTGGTCGTCGCCCGCACCGAGGGGACGTACGGTCACCGATTGGTTCGTGCCAGTCACGGCCCACGAGTCTAGCGGGTTCCCCGTTCAGATCTGGGTGCCGAGTTTGAAGCCCGTGCTGGTGTCGCCCTCGCGGGCGTAGGAGAAGCCGTCGGCGCCGACGGTGACGTCCATCTCGTTCGAGTCGGTGCGCGGCACCACCTTCTGTACCCGCCCGTCCAGATCCAGCACGTCCGACGCCTCGGTGTACCAGCTCGGCACCACCGGATTGCCCCACCAGTCGCGGCGCTGGTTGTCGTGCACGTCCCAGTGGATCACCGGGTTGTCCGGATCGCCGGTGTAGTAGTCGTGCGTGTAGATCTCGATCCGGTGCCCGTCGGGGTCACGCAGGTAGAGGTAGAACGCGTTGGACACGCCGTGCCGTCCCGGGCCGCGCTCGATCACGTCCGATTGGCGCAGCGCTCCCAGGTGGTCGCAGACGTGCAGGATCTGGTGCCGCTCTTGCGCGGCGAACGCGATGTGGTGCAGCCGCGGCCCATCGCCGCCGGTCAGTGCGATGTCGTGCACGGTCGGCTTGCGGAACAGCCAGGCCGCGTAGACGGTGCCGTCGCCGTCGACGATGTCCTCCGACACGCGGAAGCCGAGCCCCTCGTAGTAGCGGCGCGCCGCCGGCACGTCCGGGGTGTTGACGTTGAAGTGGTCCAGCCGGGCCAGCGCGCCGGCCGGGTGCATGTCGTAGCGCTGGGTGAACCGCTCGGTGTGCTCGGCGGTGTAGAAGAACTCGATCGGGAAACCCAGCGGATCTTCCACCCGCACCGCGGCACCGATGCCGCGCGTCGCGCCCGCCGGGCGGCGTTCGACCCGTACCCCCAGCTGCCGGTAGTACGCCTCGGCGACGTCCAGCTCGGCCTCGCTGCGCACCCGGTAGGCCAGCACGCTCAGCGCCGGGACAGCACCCACCCGGACGATCAGCGAGTGGTGCAGGTACTCCTCGAAGGCGCGCAGGTAGAGGGCGTGGTCGTCTTCGTGGGTGACCACCAGGCCCAGCACGTCGACGTAGAACGCCCGCGCCGCGGCCAGGTCAGTGACGATCAGCTCGGCGTACGCGCACCGGATCACGTCCGGCGGCGGCACGGTGGGCAGGGACGGCGTCGTTGGCGGGGTCGGCGTCGTGTCGGTCATGGCTGCTCCGTAGCGTTAGTTGGCGCCGAAGCGGGCCGTGTGCACGTCACCGAGGGTGATGTGCACGGCCTGCTGGTGGGTGTAGAAGTCGATGGAGCGGTAGCCGCCCTCGTGGCCCAGGCCGGAGGCCTTCACGCCGCCGAACGGCGTGCGCAGGTCGCGGACGTTGTGCGAGTTCAGCCACACCATGCCGGCCTGCACCTGCTGGGCGAACGTGTGGGCGCGGGTCAGGTCGGCCGTCCAGATGTAGGCGGCCAGCCCGTACGTCACGCTGTTCGCCAGCTTCAGCGCCTCGTCCTCCGAGTCGAACGGGGCGATCGCCACCACCGGCCCGAAGATCTCCTCCTGGAAGATGTGCGCGTCCGGCGTGACGTCGGCGAAGACCGTCGGCGCGACGTAGTTGCCCTGCTCCAGGCCCTCGGGACGGCCCCCGCCGGCCAGCAACCGGCCCTCACTCTTGCCGATCTCGACGTAGCGCATCACCTTCTCGTAGTGCTCGGGATGCACGAGGGCGCCAACCTCGGTCGCCGGATCGTGCGGATCGCCGACGACGACGTTGGCCGCGCGCGCCGCGTAGCGTTCGCAGAATTCGTCGTAGACGGACCGCTCCACCAGGATCCGGCTGCCCGCGGTGCAGCGCTCGCCGTTCAGCGAGAACACTCCGAACAGGGTGGAATCGAGGGCGGCGTCCAGGTCGGCGTCGGCGAAGACCACGGCTGGCGACTTGCCGCCCAGCTCCATCGACATGCCCTTCAGGTGCTCGGCGCAGTTGCGGTAGATGAGCTGGCCGGTGGTGGTCTCGCCGGTGAACGAGATGAGCGGCACGTCCGGGTGCTTGACCAACGCGTCGCCGGCTTCCTCGCCGTAACCGTTCACCAGGTTGAACACGCCGTCAGGCAGGCCGGCCTCGGCAAAGATCTCGGCCCACAGGCTGGCCGACAGCGGGGTGAACTCGGCCGGCTTGAGCACCACGGTGCAGCCGGACGCCAGCGCGGGCGCCAGCTTCCAGCTCTCCAGCATGAACGGGGTGTTCCAGGGCGTGATCAAACCGGCCACGCCTACGGGTTTGCGGTTGACGTAGTTCAGCTGCCGGCCGGGTACCTTGTAGGCGTCGTCGGCCTGCGCGACGATCAGATCGGCGAAGAAGCGGAAGTTCTCCGCCGCCCGCTGGGCCTGCCCGAGCGCCTGCGTGATGGGCAGACCCGTGTCGAACGTCTCCAGTTCGGCCAGCCGGGCGTCCTGCGCCTCGACCGCGTCGGCGATCCGGTTGAGCACGCGCGCCCGGGCACGCGGCAGCATCCCCGGCCAGGGGCCGTCGTCGAACGCCCGCTTCGCGGCGGCCACCGCGCGGTCGACGTCTGCGGCCTGCCCGGCCGCGGCGGTCACGTACGCCCGGTTGGTCACCGGATCGAGGACGTCCAGGGTCGCGCCGGAGATGCTGTCTACCAGCGAGCCGTCGATGTAGTGCTGGATCCGCTCCGGCAGGTTGTCGGGGACGTAGTGCTCGGGCATGCTCACGCACCTTCCAGGGTGAATCCGTCGACGGGGGACAGGTACTGCTCGCCCTGCGCCAGCAGCTCCGTCATGCGCTGCTGGCCGGCGTCGGTAGGCGGGATCAGCGGCGGGCGCACGTAACCGGAACCGATGAGCCCGCGCTGCTCGAGCACCCACTTGCCCGGTGCCGGGTTCGTCTCCACGAACAGCAGGTCGACCAGCGGGTGCAGGCCGTAGTGCAGCTCGCGGGCCCGCTCCAGATCGCCCCGTTCCCATGCCTCGAACATCTGCGCGACGGCGGCCGGAGCGATGTTGGCGGTGGCGCTGATGAACCCGTCGCCGCCGAGCGACAGCAGCGGCAGGCACAGCAGCTCGATACCGGACCACACCAGCAGGTCCCGCCCGCACAGGTGCAGCACGCGGGAGAAGTGCTCGAAGTCCCTGGTGGTCTCCTTGACGCCGACGAAGTTGTCGACGTCGCGGTACAGGCGAGCGACGGTTTCCGGGGCGATATCGACGGCGGTGCGCACCGGCACGTTGTACGCCACGATCGGCAGGTCCGGGAACTCCAGCGCCACCGTCGTGTACCACTCGTAGAGTGCCTGCTGGGTGGGCCGCGCGTAGTACGGCGTGATGACCAGCACCGCGTCCGCGCCGGCATCCCGCGCCGCGGCCGTGAGCTCCAGCGTCTCGTCCAGCTTGGCCGAGCCGGTACCCGGCAGGAACGGCACCCGGTCGGCCACGACGTCGGCGACGGTACGGATCGCCGACGCGCGCTCGGCCACCGTCTGCGAGCTGGGCTCGCCGGTCGACCCGCCGATCGAGATGCCGTGCGAGCCGGACGCGAGCTGCCACTCCACCAGGGTGGCCAGGCCGGCGTGGTCCACCTCTCCGGACGCGGTGAACGGCGTCATCACGGGCGCGATGGAACCCCTGATCTGCTGCGGGTTCGAGCGGTATTTCATCGTGGTCCTTCCTGCGCGGCATCCCGGTTGCGGCGCTCGGCGCGGTACTGGAGGAACGCGTCCAGGGTGGCGATCCGGTGCTGGCGCGCGGCCATCTCGATGTCCAGGGCGGAGGCGCCGCGCTCGATGAGTTCGAGGATCTTCTCGTGCTCCTTCACCGACTCGTGGGCGCGGCCGGGCACGAAGCTGAACGTCGAGTCGCGCAGCGCGTTCAACCGGCCCCAGCCGCGATGCACGAGGTCGAGGACGTGCGGGTTGGGGCAGGACTCGAAGAGGACCGAATGGAACTCGCGGTTGAGCTCGGTGAAGCGGTGCGGGTCGAAGTGGTCGAGGCACTGCACCATCTGCTGGTTGATCTCGCGGGCACGCCGGAGGGCGTCCTCGGGCAGCGACGGCGCGGACAGCGACGTGGCGTATCCCTCCACGAGCGCCAGCGTCTGCATCGTGTGCTGGTACTCGATCTCGTCGACCATGGCGACCTGGGCGCCGACGTTGCGCTCGAACGTCACCAGGCCCTCTGCTTCGAGCATCCGGATCGCCTCGCGCACTGGCACCACGCTCACGTCCAGTTCCCGGGCGATCTGCCCCAGCACGAGCCGGTAACCCGGGCTGTACGCGCCGCTGGAGATACGTTCGCGGATCCACCAATAGGCGCGCTGGGACTTGCTCTGCGCGGCCGGAGTCACCGATTCGCCCGCCATTCGGCGTACCTCGCCTTCCACTCGTCGTTCATCGGATACAGCCCGTCGACACCCTCGCCCTTCGCGACCTGCTCGGCGATGAAGGTCTCCTCGCGCTCCTGCTCGATCGCCCCGGCCACGACGTCGTCCACCAGCCCCGGCGGGATGACGAGGACGCCGTCGTCGTCGCCCACGATGACGTCACCCGGCTGTACCGCCGCGCCGCCGCACGCGACGGTGACGTCGACGTCCCACGGCACGTGCCGGCGGCCGAGCACGGCCGGATGGGCGCCCGCGTGGTAGGTGGGGATGTCCAGCGCCGCCACGGCGGCGAGGTCGCGCACGCCGCCGTCGGTGACGATGCCCGCCGCGCCGCGCGTCTGCGCCCGCAACGCCAGGATGTCGCCGACGGTGCCGGTGCCGCGCTCCCCGCGCGCCCCGATGACGAGCACCTCTCCGGGACGCAGGGCGTCGAACGCCTGCTTCTGTGCGTTGTATCCCCCGCCGTACGCGCGGAACAGGTCTTCGCGGTAGGGGACGAACCGCAGCGTGCGGGCTCGCCCGACGAGGCGCGTGCCCGGGCGGGTGGTGGCGAGGCCGTCGACGGACACGTCGTTATACCCGCGCTTGCGCAGCTGCGCGCTGAGGGTTGCCGTGCCGACGCTGTTGATCTTCTCGATGAGCTCGTCGGTGAGCGTGAACTCCGGTGCCAGGCCGGCCGCCGCCGCGCTGCCCCAGGCCTCGATGCGCTGCGCGTCGTCGACCCGCGGCTGCGCGCCGTAGTCGCGGAGCGGGTCCGTGCCCTCGACCACCGTGGTGACCAGCCGGCCGGACGTGCGCGAGCCCTCCGCGTGCGGTACATCGACCTCCACCTCGACGACGTCGCCCGGCTGTACGACGGACGCTCCCGCCGGGGTGCCGGTGAGGATGACGTCGCCCGGCTCCAGCGTGATCAGCTGGGACAGGTCCGCCACCAGCTGGGCGAACGGGAACAGCAACGTCGCCGTCGTGTCCTCCTGCACCAGCTCCCCGTTCACCCACGCGCGCAGCCGCAGCGCCGCGGGGTCGACGTCGGCGGCCGGGATCAGGTCCGGGCCGAGGGGAGTGAACCCGTCGCCGCCCTTGGATCGCAGGTTGGAGCCGCGGTCCGCGTGCCGCAGGTCGTAGACCCCGAAATCGTTGGCCGCGGTCACCCCGGCCACGCACGACCAGCCGTCCTCCGGCCGCACCCGCCGTGCCTGGCGGCCGATGACGAGCGCGATCTCTCCCTCGAACGCGAGCAGCTCGGTGCCGGCCGGCCGCTCGACCTGCCCGCCGGACCGGGCCACTGACGTGGACGGTTTGAGGAAGTACGACGGCGACGCCGGGATGCGTCCGCGCTGCTCGGCGCGGGACCGGTAGTTGAGATGGACGGCGATGACCTTGCCTGGCCTGGCTGGCACCGTGCCTTCAACACCCATCATAACTCACAAAAACTCACAATATCTCAAAACATATACGATCTCTAGTAACCATAGTTCACCCAGACCGACTTCACCTCGGTGTAGGCGTCGATGGCCCACGGCCCCATCTCGCGACCCCAGCCGGACGCCTTGTATCCACCCCACGGCGCGGCCATGTCCGGGATGGGCGGCATGTTGACGAACACGCCACCGGCCTTGATCCCGGAGGTCAGCCGCTGCGCGGTCTGGATGTCGCGGGTCCAGACCGACGCCGCCAGGCCATACTCCGTGTCGTTGGCCCGCGCGATCAGGGCGGCCAGCTCGTCGTCGTCCGCGTAGGTGGTGACCGAGAGCACCGGCCCGAAGATCTCCTCACGCATGATCGTCATCTGGTCGGTGACACCGGTGAAGATGGTCGGCGCGAAGAAGTAACCGTCCCGGTGCACCCGCGTCCCACCCACCACCAGCTCCGCGCCCTCGTCGCGGCCGGTACCGACCAGGCGCTCCACGTGCCGGCGATGCTTGTCCGACACGAGGGGTCCCAGCTGCGTCGACTCGTCCAGGCCGGGGCCGATGGCGAGCTCGCTCACTCCGGCCGCCATCTTGTCGACGAACTCCTGCTCGCGCTTCCGGTCGACATAGAACCGCGTGCACGCCGCGCAAACCTGGCCCGAGTTGTGCGTGGACCCCAAAATATTGCCGCTCACCGCCGCGTCGATGTCGGCGTCACCGGCGATGATGCTCGGCGCCTTTCCGCCCAGCTCCAGGGTCAGCCGCTTGAGGTTGGACTCCGCGCTGGCCTTCGTGATCATCTTCCCGACAGCGGTGGAACCGGTGTAAGACAGGTGGTCGACGTCCATGTGCGCGCTCAGCATGGCGCCGACGTCGCCCTCACCGGTCACGAGGTTGACCACGCCGCGGGGGAAGCCGGCCTCCCGGGTCAGCTCGATCAGGCGGATCGTGGTCAGCGGGGTGACCTCGCTCGGCTTGATCACCACCGTGTTACCCGTGGCCAGGGCCGGCGCCAGTTTCCACGCCAGGATCATCAGGGGGAAGTTCCACGGCGTCACCAGCGCGTTCACACCGATCGGCTCGCGGCGCGTGTAGTGGAACGTGTCCGGGAACGACACGGGATTGGTGGTGCCCTGGATCTTGGTGACCCAGCCCGCGTAGTACCGGAAATGCTCCACCGCTCCGGCCACGCTCACCTGGCGAGACATGCCGATGGGCTGCCCCTGGTCCCGCGTTTCCAGCCGGGCAATCTCCTCGGAGTTCTGCTCGATCAGGTCGGCGAGCCGGAACAGGAGCGCCGCGCGCTGCACGGGCAGCAAGCCCGCCCACTCGGGCGCGTCCAGCGCGCGGCGCGCCGCCCCCACGGCAGCGTCCACGTCCGACCGGGACGCGCTACCGACCTCGTCGATAACCTGCGCACTCGCGGGGTCGACCGTGGCGAAGCTGCCGCCGGACGCCCCGGTCCACTCTCCGTCGATGAACAGGCGTGTGGCCATGGTCGTCTGCTCCTCTGCCGTAGGGGCGTCATGCGGAAGGGGAGGGACCCACCGCGCGAATCAGTATTGAACGGCGCCTCCCGGCACGTCTTGTCCAGGCAGGCACGGCCGTTGTCGGCGAGTGAAGGCCTGATCGCCAGGCATGCCGGTGCCATGACGCCGCGTGGCACGGTCAGACAACAACCCGCACCGGCGCGCACACGGCGCATCCCCGTGGGGCCGGTGCTGGCTCGACCGATCCAGGAGGGACGCGATGCCCGGACGCGCTGATGTGATCGTCGTGGGTGCCGGTTCGGCCGGCTGCGTCGTCACCCGGCGGCTGGTGGACGCCGGAGTACGCGTCGTCCTTCTGGAGGCCGGCGGTCCGGACGCGAACCCGGCCATTCACGACCCGTCCCGCATGGGCGAGCTGTGGCACGGTCCGGAGGACTGGGATTTCTACACGGTCCCGCAGAAGCACGCCGCTGGCCGCCGGCTGCACCTGCCACGCGGCCGGGTTCTGGGCGGCTCGCACGCGCTCAACGGCATGATCTGGGTCCGCGGCTGCCCGCACGACTTCGACCACTGGGCCGAGCTGGGCAACCCCGGATGGTCCTGGAACGACGTCCTCCCGATCTACGCGGCGATCGAGCGCCGCTCCGGTACCGGAGCCACGTCACCGGGGCCACCCGGCATCGAAGGGCTGCTCGACGTGGCGCCGAACCTGCCCCTGCACCCGATCCAGCAGTCGATCGTCGACGCGGCGATGCAGCTCGGCCTGGAGTTCAACCCGGACTACAACGACGGCGAGCTCGACGGCGTCTCCGTCCAGCAGGTCACCATGCGCGCCGGGCAGCGGGTGAGCACCTGGTCCGCCTACGCGGCACCGGTCACGGGCGCGCCAAACCTCACCGTGCGCACCGGTGCCGTCGTGCGCCGGCTCCTGCTCGCCGGTACGCGTGTCACCGGCGTCGAGTTCGAGATCGGGAACCGGCAGCATCGCGTCCTGGCCGACCAGGTGATCCTCTGCGCCGGAACCATCGGCTCCCCGGCCATCCTCCTGCGCAGCGGCATCGGACCGGCCGACGAGCTGCGGGCGGTGGGCGTCGACGTCGCTGCCGACCTGCCGGGAGTGGGCACGAACCTGCACGACCACCTGCTCTGCCCGGTGATCTTCGGCACCACCCGGCGCCAGGTGGAACCGCCGCGACCGGGCCGCTCGGTGACACAGACACACCTGTTCTGGCGCAGCCGCTCCGGCCTTGCGGTGCCGGACACGCAGCCGATCCACTTCAGCGTGCCCATGTACGAGCCATGGATGCAAGGCCCGGAGGCCGGCTTCTCCCTCATGGCTGGAATGATCTCGCCGGAGAGCCGTGGACGTGTCCGGCTCTCCGGCGCTCGCCCGCACGACGAGCTGCTCATCGACCTGGACGCGCTGGCCGATGAACGGGACGTCGACAGCCTGGCCGCCTCCGTGGAGCAATGCCGCGAGATGGGACGGTCGGCGGCGTTGGCCGGAGAATGGGGCGCCTACGAGCTCTACCCCGGCCCCGGCGTGACCGGCGAGGCCGCCGTTCGGGACTACGTCCGGCGCGCCGCGATCACGTACCACCACCAGGTTGGCACCTGCACGATGGGAGTGCACTCCATGGCGGTGGTGGATCCCTCGCTGCGCGCGCACGGCGTCAACGGCCTGCGCATCGCCGACGCGTCCGTCATGCCACGGGTGACCACCGGCAACACCAACGCACCGTCGATCCTGATCGGCGAGCGGGCAGCGTCGTTCGTCCTGCGATGAGGTGCAGGTCTGGCGCCTCACCGGAAGCGAACAGCGTGGCCACTGCGCTGCTGACAATCAACCTCCGCGGCGACTCCTGGTCAGTTCCCGACATTCCAGAAGTCTTCCCGCGTCACAATGACCAAGATCCGTGATCTTGGCCCCTAGCGTGGTGATCAACGATCTTGTATCGTGCTGGGCAACTCGCCGCAAGCGTGATATTTCGGGTGGGGGCACTATGCGCCGGTTGTGGTTGTTCGTCGCTGCGTTGCTGGTGACCGCGTTCTTTGTTCCGGTTCAGGATCGGTGGTCGCCGTCGGTGGCTGATGCGGCGGCCGAGTGTTCACCGAATAGCGATAGCTGGACCATTCGCCGTGCGGGCGAGCGGGATAAACGGTGTGTTTTTAATCATATGTACTCAACCCGCAAGCGTATTAAGTTGCAATGTCTAAAGGCGCGGCCGCAGCTAGGGACGCATATTTATCAGTATGCGAGTGAATGTAGCCCGAATGGGGGAATAGAGTCGATCGGTCAGGCGCGCGCGATCAAGTATCTGAGTGATCGTCTTGGCCGGACACCGCCGGGAGTCGAATCGAACGAAGTGATCGACCCGGAAGTTCAATGGGAGACGGTCCTTGGTGGTGGCATGTCCCGCCCGGATATCGTGTATTACGACCGTGTCGGCTCGACATTTGCGCATGTGATCGAGGCGAAAGTCGCCGACAATCAGAAGTATGAGGACTGGTCTGCGCAGGTGGCGCGCTATTCGGCGGCTCTTGAAGCCGATGGCATTGAGAATGCCTTCGCGGGAACGGTTCTTAATCAGTGGGGCCCGTATGAGGACTGGTTCCAGGTGTACGGGCAGGAAAAGACGTGCAAGACGGCTGACGGCACTGCGGGTTATGTGCTTCGGACGTTTCGGGCGACCTCGCCGGAGCCTGGGCTCTTGCATATCGAAGAGCGCAAGAAGTCACGGAAATGTGAAAAGGAGAAGAGGCAGCCCGGGCCGGAGGACCAGGCCCGGGAGGAGCCCGAGGATGTGGAAGATGGTCTGTTTGACTGGGATGTGCCGCCCGTGATTCTTCCGGTGATCCAGCGCATCACGCCGGCGACGGCCACGTCTCTTGCTGGTGACGTGGCCGCGTATGGCAGCGTGGAAGCCGCGGCAGCAAACATGACGTCGCAAGTTGAGCGATACTTGGCGACACAGACTGGTCAGGTGATCCTTCGCGAGGCGGGTTTCCTGACGGTGCGTGCCGCGATTTCCAGTTTGGGTATTGTCGGTTGCATCGCGATGATCTATATGTTCTGGCTGGAACACGAAGCGGGTTCTATCAAGGGTGAGCCACATTTCATCACCAACGATGGACTGGGTTACGATTTGCAATCTGTCGGGGAATTCATCGTGGCGCGCTCGGAGAAATACAACCTGGAAGTGCAGGGCCGTTTGACGCCGGCACCTGGCAATCGTGATGTGTCGGTGATGTTCCAGGCTGCAACCGAGGTGAGCGGATACCGCGTCGAGTTCGACGAGAACGATCTATATATTGATGGCGAGTTGCGCGAAATAGCGGATGGTGACGTGCTGTACCTGGGAGACGATAGCTATATCGTTCGTACAGAGGGACAGTATGTTGTCGCGTGGGATGGGCTGCATGGGCCGGTGATGTCTTGGCGTCGAGGGTTTGCCCGCGTGTGGCTTCCCCCGGGGCCGGACAATGACCTGGAGGGCCTGCTCGGGAACGGTGACGGCAATCCGGACAACGATTTGCGGCTATCCGATGGCACGCAACTTCCGGCCGATACATCGCCAGAGGTGCTGCACGCGGATTTCGCTGATTCGTGGCGTATCACGAATGATCAATCATTCTTCTCGTACGCAGAGGGGGAGAGTACCGAGACATTTACTGACCTTGAGTTCCCGGAACATATCGTGACGGTGCACGACCTGAGCCCAGACGAGGCTCAACTGGCGTCGGAACAGTGTGAACAGGCTGGGATGCCTGCCGGAGTGGAGTTCAATTCATGTGTGCTGGACCTGGCCATCACGGCGGATGAGACGTTCGCGGACGCGTCGATGATCAGCCGTGCGGCCACTGTCGATCCGCAGGCGCAGTCTCTGGACGAGAACGGCAACCTGGACATCGACTACGAAACAGAACCTATGGCCTCGAACGTTGTGCCTTCCCGGGTGTCATCCGATGAAGCGACCACGTCGTTTGCGGGATCGTTCGGCGACAGGGAAAGCTACCGCTTCTACGTGCAGGAACTTCCCCCACACGTTGAGGGGACATTGACGTTTGACGTCCTTGCCATCGGGGATTGGGCTGCGGACGAGGATACGGAGACGATCACGGTAACGTTCGACCGGGACGAAGACGTCGAGATTGAACCGGTCACGGAGGAACTGCTCGACAGTGGCACGCTGGAAAGTGGCGTACCCTTCAACACCTACCGCGTGTCGGTGCCATTCACGCATACGGACTATCAAGCGGAGGTGACGTTCAAATCGACGGGTGTTACCGGGCTTGCGGACCAGGCATACGGGTTGGACAACATCACGTTTGACCTCGAGGTGCTTCCTCCCGAGTCGTTCCACGGCTCGCTCCCACTCGAGATTGATGAGAACCAACCTGATCAGGGCGCGGGACACCTCGAGTCGGCGGCGTCGCAGGAGGTATACACGTTCGACTTGCCCGAGGCGGGATCGTTGTATGTCGATCCGCAGCAATGCTTGGGCAGCATGGGGCTGTGGTTGGACTGGCACCTTGTAGACGCCGACGAGAACGTCGTCGCGGAGCGTAGCCGCTGCAGGGGCAAGCGAATCGATGACCTGTCGGCTGGCACGTACGAGCTGGTGGTGAACGACCGCAATGGGAGCACGGGAACCTACTCGCTCAACGTCACACAACTCGACGGCGACGTGGTGGACGTGCTCACCGTGAACGGCGCGCAATCCTCGGTGACCACCACATCGCCGGGGCAGAACGTGTTCTGGTCGTTCGACGGTACCGCGGGCCAGGAGATCGGGATCTCGCTAAGTGACGGAGACCTGGAGTACAAACAGGACGCAAAGGCCCGGCTGCGTGGGCCGGACGGCTCGGTGCTCGTGGAGAGCTCGTGCGGCACGTGGTGCTTGCTCGAGGTCTCATCATTGCCAGCCGACGGTGAATACACCCTTGAGTGGGACCCAGACGAGGCCCGTACCGGGACAATCACCGCCCAGGCGTATGAGCTTGCTGACATTACCACCGAGCTTGACGTCGACGGGCCTGCTGTCGAGTGGGCGACTACCCATCCAGGACAGCAGGTGATCTGGTCGTTCGAGCCCACGGTTGACGAGATCGGGATCGCATTCACCAACGGAAACATGGACTACAACCATCACGCCGAAATCCGGCTCCGGGCACCGGACGGTTCGGTACTCGTGGACGAAAACTGTGGCCTGTATTGCACCGTCGAAGTCGAGGCGTCTATGGAGGGGCAATACACCCTCGAATGGGATCCCCGCTACGGCCACGTGGGCAGCATCACAGCACGCGCGTTCAACGCAGCCGACGTCACCGGTGAAGTGGCCATCGATGGTGATCCGGTGGAGCTTGCGACCACGGCGCCGGGGCAGCAGGCGGTGTGGTCGTTTGATGGTCAGGAAGATCAGCAGGTGCTGATCGAGATGTCGGACGGGACGCTGGCCAACTATCAGTCGGATGGGGTGATGGTGCTTGCCCCCGACGGATCACAACTATTGCGCGAGTCCGGCTGTGGCGTCGGCTGTGTGTTTGACCCGACGGTGTTGCCGCAGTCGGGTACGTATCAGATCGTGTTCGATCCCGACGACGATCACACGGGCGCTTTGACTGCCCAGTTGTACGAGGTGCCCGACGATGTCACTGGTGAAGTGGTTATCGATGCTGATGCGGTGGAGCTTGCGACCACGGCGCCGGGGCAGCGGGCGGTGTGGTCGTTTGATGGCCAGCAAGATCAGCAGGTGTTCTTCGAGTTGTCGGACGGGTCGTTGGGTACGTGGGACGCGGCGGTGTCGGTGGTGGCGCCGGATGGGTCGGAGCTGCTGAGCGACACATCCTGCGGCACCGAATGTGCGTTTGGTCCAACCGTGTTGCCGCAGTCGGGTACGTACCAGATCGTGTTCGATCCCGATGGCACTGAGGTGGGGTCGTTGACCGCGCAGCTGTACGAGGCGCTCGACGATGTCACTGGTGAAGTGGTTATCGATGGTGATCCGGTGGAGCTTGCGACCACGGCGCCGGGGCAGCGGGCGGTGTGGTCGTTTGATGGCCAGCAAGATCAGGAAATCGAACTGGCGATGTCGTCGGGCACGCTCGGTACGTGGGATGCGGCGGTGTCGGTGGTGGCGCCGGATGGGTCGGAGTTGCTGAGCGACACATCCTGCGGCACCGAATGCGTGTTTGATCCGGCGGTGTTGCCACAGTCGGGCACGTACCAGATCGTATTTGACCCCGACGCCGCACACACAGGGTCGATAACTGCACAGGTGCGTGAGGCCAATAATGATGTCACTGGTGAAGTGGTTATCGATGGTGATCCGGTGGAGCTTGCGACCACGGCACCGGGGCAGCGGGCGGTGTGGTCGTTTGATGGTCAGGAAGATCAGCGGGTGTTTTTCGAGTTG
>NZ_QMIG01000042.1 GCF_003287285.1 Phytoactinopolyspora halophila | reverse complement strand
GTGAGGCTGGGTCGGCGTCTGTCGGTGCAGGTGAGAGGACGAGCTGGCCTATAAGCCGGATTCTGTGCCTCCCGACGATGCGGGAGCGGCGGCCATCCATCTAGGACTGCCGTTGCCGACAGCCTCGTGCGGTCTACCCGGAAGCATCGGGCGGGCCACCCTCGAACGCTTCCTGTCTGACCTTGCTCCAGGTGGGGTTTGCCGAGCCGTCCTGGTCACCCAAGACGCTGGTGGTCTCTTACACCACCGTTTCACCCTTACCGGCATGCCGGGGCATGCCGGCGGTTTGCTTTCTGTGGCACTTTCCCGCGGGTCACCCCGGGTGGGCGTTACCCACCACCTTGCCCTGTGGAGTCCGGACTTTCCTCGGCGACGCTGCACACAGCGTCGACGCGGCCGCCCGGCCAGCTCGTCCTCCGCTACATCCGAGGATACCGCGCTGCCGGTCTCGGTCACGACCGGCCATGTCAGCTCGCCGCGTTCCAGGCACGCAGCATGGCATCGGGCGCGGTCGGCCACGGTTCCCGCGCCGGTGAGCTGTCGAGGCTAGGTCGCGTCAGCCAGCGAGGCGGGTGAGGAGGTGACCGACGAGATCTTCAGGGGTCGGCGAGTTGGGCTTCTTGCGGAGGTGACCGGCAAGGCTGAGGTCGATGGCGCCGTGGCCGAGCGCCCACACCAGGGTGGTGATGTAGCTGGCGTCCCCGATGAGAGTGCCGTCGTCGATGGCCACGCCTACGCATTCGTGTATGACCTGCGTGGCCGCCTCGGCGGCGTGGCCGAGTTCGGCGTGTGGAACGTCGCCCCAAGGGCCGAAGGTGAGCTTGAAACGTGTCGGATGGGCCTGTGCCCAGTGCACGTAGGTGAGCGCGCAGGCGTGTACCTTGGCTCGCCCGGTGGAGTGGCCGGCAGCTGCCCCTCTCATTTGCTGCGCAAGTGTGTCGAGCTCGGCCGCGGCGACGGAGGCGAGAAGGTCTTGTTTGTCAGAGAAGTGTTTGTACGGGGCGTTGTGCGAGAGGCCCGCGCGCGTGCCGACTTCTCGCAGTGTCACTGCCGCCGCCCCACCCTGGTCGACGAGCTCGGCTGCCACGTCGATCAGCCTTTCCCGCGTTGATCTCATGTGTTGACCGTATCGCACTGGTGCCGCCAGGTTGACACTGTCAACCTGACTTGATACACGTAGTTGACAATGTCAACCCAGCGGGAAAGATCGACATGCGTCAGTGGTGGCAGAGACTGAGCAGGAGGCGAAAGATGACATTCTCGGTGCTTGCGGGATTCGCCGTGCTGATCGTCATCGGTGGTGTTGTGGTGACGCGAGTGGCGGCGCCACCGTCATCGCCGCCGGAGTTTGCGGGCCCACATCCGGACCTCGCGGCCGAGGGCTATGTCAGCCACACCGAAACGATCTTTATCGGCGTCCCACGCGACGAGTTCTACGCCTGGGTCAATGATCCCCAGCGCGATCTGAGTGACCTGGTCGAAGGGACCGACGATCTTCCCGCGATAAAGGACACGGAGAACCTGCGCGGAAACTGGGATCCGAACACCGATCGTGCGGGTCACCGGAGGCGGGTAGAGTTCGAGACGGGGCACTATGTGGCCGAGGAAGTCCTCGTGGACTCCAAGGAGACGTTCCGGTACATGATTTGGGGCTTCACCAACCTCCCGCAGCGGCTCGCGATCAGCCATGCGGTGGCGGAGTTCACCTACGAGGTCGTCGACGATGGAACCCAGTTGACATGGACGTACTCGTTTCAGCCGACGGCAGGTCTGGTCCGCCCGTTCCTGTCGAACTTCGTCGACGGCACGATGTCCGGCATGATGCAAGCGACGCTCGCCGCGTGGAAGGACCGCGCCGAAGCGGATCTCCAGCGAGCGTAGCGGCGGGGGATCCGTTTCGGCAGTGCCGGCCCTCGCCGTGGACCTCCACGACGACGGATGCGCGCAACGGCCATGCCGCGCTGTCGGGCGCCGTCACGACCGAGGATGTCAGCTCGGTGTCGGGAGCTGGCCGGATGCCGGGTCGGATGCCGGCTGCTCCACTGGCTCGGCGGTCTCTGCGCCGGGCTGAGCACCTTTGCGGCGCAGGAGCACGGCGGCAAGCGCCGCCGCGGCGATGACGAGACCGGCGTTGACCACACTCGCCACGTGTACTCCCTGGGTGAATGCATCCCGGGTGAGAGCCAGCAGCTCGTCACCGGTCGCGCCGGACACGTCGGCGGCCGCCTCGGTCGCGCCGCCCAGCGTCTCCTGGGCAGCACTGCTGGCGTCGGGCGGGAGGCCGTCCGGGAGCGTGCCGGGGGTGACGAGCCTGCGGTAGACGGCGGTGGCGACGCTCCCGCCGATGGCCACACCCAGGGCGAGCCCGAGTTCGGACGCGGTCTCGGCGATGCCCGACGCCGATCCCGCGCGTTCCGGTGGAGCGCTGCCGATCACGAGGTCGTACGTCAGCGCGATGGCGGGGTTGATGGCGAACATCAGAATGCTGAAGCCGACCGTGGCGACGACGAGTCCGGAGTCGGCGGATGCCTGGGTGATCACCAGCAGCCCGGCGGCTCCGAGCACGAGCGTCGCGCTGATCGCGGCGCCGTGTCCCACGCGCCGCGCGATGGCGGGAGCGAGCAGCGTGGTCACGATGGAGAGCAGCATGGCGGGCACGACGAGCACGCCGGCTCGCAAGGCAGACACATCCAAGACGAGCTGCATGTATTGCAGGATCAGGAACTGGGTTCCGGCCATGACGAGCAGCCCGGTCAGCTGGGTGCCGAGTGCGGTGCTGAACGCGCGGCGACGGAACAGGGCCAGGTCGATCAGCGGATCGGCGAGGTTCCGCTGCCGGCGGATGAAGAACCCGCCGACGACGAGCCCGGCCGCGAGCGTGAGGAGCGCGATGTAGGTCTCGCCGCCCTTGGCGAACTCCTTGATGCCATACATGATGGCGAGGATCGACACCAGAGAGAGCGCGACACTCGTGGCGTCGATGCGCGCAACGGTGCTGGTGCGGTACTCGGGGAGCAGGATCCGGCCGAACAGCAGGAGCGCGGCCATGACGGGCACGGCGATCAGGAAGACCGATCCCCACCAGAAGCGTTCGAGCATGATGCCGCCGGCCAGCGGCCCGACCGCGCCACCGATCATGAAATTGATCATCCATGCGGCGATGGCGAACGAACGTTGCTTCGGATCGGTGAACATGTTGCTGATCAGGGACAGCGTGGACGGCATCAGCGTCGCGCCGGTCACACCGAGCAGTGCCCGGGCAACGAGAAGCATCTCGGCACTGGTGGAGTACGCGGCGATCACCGAGGCCAGGGCAAAGGCAGTGGCGCCGATCAGCAGCAGGCGGCGGCGTCCGAGCCGGTCGCCGAGAGAGCCCATGGTCATGAGAAATCCGGCGATCATGAAGCCGTAGATGTCGGTGATCCACAGCAGCTGGGTGCTGCTGGGCTGGAGTTCGGCACTGAGTGCGGGTACGGCGAGGTGCAGTACGGTGAGGTCGAGTCCGAGCACCATCGTCGGAAGCGCGAGCAGGCCGAGGCCCATCCATTCGCGCCGACCGGCCTTGATGGCCGTCGAGGTTTCCATGATTCTGTGTCCCTACGTCGTGAGCCAGCGACACAGATGATGACGTTCCGGGTCGTATCGTTATTTCAGGTTTATCGTGGCGGCGTCCGTGAGCTGTGCCACGCCCGAGATCGCGTAGGCCACGCGTCGGGGGACGGCGCAGGTCACGCGCCCGGGAATGGTGCAGTCATGCGGACGGAGGCCCATGCAGGCTGGCCGATCATCAGGGACGGGTGAGGATCTCGGCTCCCGCGTCCGTCACCAGAATCGTGTGCTCGAACTGTGCCGACCGGCGCAGATCCTTGGTGACGACCGTCCATCCGTCGTCCCACATGGTCCACTCGTGAGTACCGAGGTTGAGCATCGGTTCGATGGTGAAGACCATGCCCGGCTCCATAATCATCGTCGATCCGGGGTCGTCGTAGTGCGGAATCACGAGCCCGGAATGGAACGCCTCGCCCACACCGTGCCCGGTAAATTCGCGGACGACGCCGTAGCCGAACCGCTTCGCGTAGGACTGGATCACCCGGCCGATCACGTTGATGGCACGCCCCGGCTTGACCGCCTTGATGCCACGCATGAGCGCTTCCTGGGTCCGCTCGACCAGCAGGCGGCTCTCCTCGTCGACGTCACCGGCGAGGAAGGTGGCGTTGTTGTCCCCGTGCACGCCATTGAGATAGGCGGTGATGTCGATGTTCACGATGTCGCCGTCGGCAATCACCGTGGAATCGGGGATGCCGTGACAGATGACCTCGTTGACGCTGGAGCACAGCGACTTGGGAAAGCCGCGGTAGCCCAGTGTCGACGGGTACGCGCCGTGGTCACAGAGGAACTCGTGGCCGATCCGGTCGAGCTCGTCGGTGGTGACACCGGGCTCGATGTGCTTGCCGACCTCTTGCAGCGCCTGTGCCGCGAGCTGGCCGGCGGCGCGGATGCGTTCGATGGTTTCGGCGTCTTTGACTTCCGAACCGGTGAACGGTTCGGGGCTGCGTTTGCCGACGTACTCGGGCCGCGGAATGGATGCCGGCACCGCCCGCTCGGGCGATACAGTGCCAGGGACAACAGGACTCACGGCAGGCCAGTCTAGGCAGTGACGGGGTGCTCTGCCGAGGGCGGGGAGTTCTGGCCGTATGACGCGGCACCGACGCGTCGTCGGGACGAGCCGGGCAGCGCCGAGTAGGAGGCGGACATGAGCGGATCGTGGTTTTGGTGCTTGGAACACGGGCAGGTCGAGGAGGGCCGCGGCTGCCCGAACGACCGCCGGCTCGGCCCGTACGACACGTACGAGGAGGCGGCCGACGCCATCACGCGCACGCGGGAACGTACCGAACAGATGGAACGCGCCGACGAGCAGGAGCGTGAGTGGGGGAAGGGCTGGGATGGCTCCTGACCTGTGGCCTGCTCAGGTGCGCTCGGTGCCATCGTCGGGCGAGGTGCCATCGTCGGGCGAGGTGCCATCGTCGGGTGCGGTGCCGACGCCCGGTCGGGCATGAGCGTCGCCCTGGGTCTCCTCGGTGACGAGGGGTGCGGACTGCGCCCATATCGCCCATTCGGCGAGCGCCTGGTGGAGACGGACGCCTGCCTCAGCCGCGATCCGCAGCGACTGGGTTGGCGGGCTGTCCCCGTAGTCCCCGCGATCTTTAGCCTCGGCGATCTCGCGGTAGAAGTCGGCCGCCTTGCTGAAGTACGCCGCCTCCCGCGCGAGATGTTTCCGTAGCTCGTCAGGCGGCATCAGCCAGAAGAATACCGATCGCAGCAGCGTTTGCAGCCGCATCGTGTGATCGACGTCGGTCTCGATGAGCCAGCTGCGTACCTCGGCCAGGCCGGCGTCGGTGATCCGGTAGGCCTTGCGGCCGCGTGCCCCGATGCTCTCGACCTCGATGTATCCCTCGTCAGCAAGCCGGTTGAGCTCGGCGTAGATCTTGGGGTGTTGGGCCGGCCAGACCGCGCCGAGCACCTCCTGGAACCGCCGGGCGAGGTCGTAGCCGCTGGCGGGACCCTCGGCGATCAGTCCGAGCAAGCCATGACGCAGCGACATCGAGTCTCCATTCGTGCGTGGTCCGGATTCTCATCTTGACACGCCCAGCTGGGACTTTCAGAATCGGACATGTACCTTAGAACATGTCGTTATTTACATGTAAGAGAGAACAGGTGATGCGGTTATGGCCTCGAACGATGGAGCCGTCCTCGTGACAGGAGCATCTGGTGGAATCGGAGTCGCGACTGTGCGTGCGCTCGCGGATCAGGGAATGACCGTGTTTGCGACGGTCCGCGATGATCAGGGCGGCGCGCTCGACGGCGTCGCTGGAGTTCGCATGGTGGAGATGGATGTCACCGACCCGAAGAACGTCGAGCTCGCCGCAGAGCAGGTGGCCCAGGGTGTGGGGGATCGAGGGCTGCGGGCAGTGGTCAACAACGCCGGTGTGATCGTCCAGGGGCCGCTCGAGCTGGTCCCTCCGGAAGAGCTGCGTCGACAGTTCGAGGTCAACACGTTCGGCCCCGCCTACGTCACGCAGGCGTTCCTTCCGCTGCTACGCCGAGGCCACGGCCGGATCGTCAACGTCACCGCGCCCACCGCCCGGGTCACGGCGCCCTTCCTGGGGCCGATCAGCGCCAGCAAGGCAGCGCTGAACTCGCTCTCCACGGCCATGCGCGGGGAGCTGGCGGCGTGGAAGATTCCTGTCACCCTGGTGGAGCCCGGCGCCATCGCGACGCAAATCTTCGCCAAGGCCGAGGCCGCAGCGCGCAGTGCATTGGCGAACACCGACCCAGCGCGAGCGGCACTGTACGGGCCGCACCTGACCGCCGTCGCCCGGGCCACCGAGAAGCAGAGCACCAGTCCACCTGAAGCCGTGGCCAGGACAATCGTCAAGGCCGTGCAGGCACGGCGGCCCAAGCGGCGCTATGCGGCCACCAGGGATGCGCGCGTGATGGGTCTGCTTTCCCACCTCCCGGCCGGGGTGCGCGAGTCGATGGTCCTGCGGGCCTTCGGGCTGTCCGGCATCAAGGCGGGCGCATGAGGGGCTCGAGTCGGACTATCGTCGTCGCCGGCGCGACGTCCGGTCTCGTCCGGCACACCGCGGTGGAACTGGCCCGAGCGGGACACCGGATGGTGCTCATCGGCCGCGACCCGTCCCGAGCGGCGGACCTGGCGCGGGCAGTGCCTCGGGCACACGTCGTCGTCGAGGATTTGTCCACGTCCGAGGGCGTCGAACGTGCTGCCGCGCAGGTCAGGTCCGTGGTGGATCGCGTCGACACGCTGGTCAACGGGGCTGGCGTGATGCTGCCCCGGCGGATCACCACTGACGAGGACATCGAAATGAACTTCGCCGTGCACCACTTGGCTCCGTTCTCGCTGACCAGCGCGTTGCTGGCGGAGCTACAGCGCGGCGACGGGCGGGTGGTGAACGTCAACTCGGAAGGCCACCGGGCGCCCTTGCGTGGCAGCGGAGCGGTCCGTCTCCAGTTCGACGACCTGCAAAGCGAGCGCAGCTACGACCCGTTCCTGGTGTACAGCCGGACCAAGCTGGCCAACCTGCTGTTCACCTACGAGCTGCACCGGCGGCACCCGGAACTCACCGTGGTGGCGCTGCATCCGGGGATGATCCGGACCGACCTTGGTCGTAACTTCCCGCGGGTTCGGGTGATGCTGTTCACGGCGATGCTTCCGCCGGCGAGGAAGGGTGCCGAGCCAGTAGTCCGCCTGGCAGCCGGCTCAGACCTGGTCAATGGTGCGTATTACGACAAGTTCCAGCCCACGTCATCCTCGAATGCCTCCTACGACGTCGAAGACGCACGACGGTTGTGGGAGATCACCGAGCGCCTCCGCGGCCCGTTCGGCGCGCGCCGCGACGTTCCAGAATGACGATTCCCCAGACTGACGATTCCCCAGACTGACAAGTTTGGCAGGTCCCTGCGCTGTATCGCCCCTGCACCGGCGATGTTCGCGAAGAGACCCAAACATGGTCATTCGGGCACGTTGACCGGCATCAGTGGTAAGCGTGCTCTTCAGTGGGGAACCGCCCGTTGATGACGTCGTCGGCGAAGTCCTGCGTTGCCGAGGTCAGCGCCGCGCGAAGGTCACCGAAAGCCTTGACGAATCGCGCAGCATCTCCCGCGTTCATGCCGGCCATGTCCTGCCAGACCAGAACCTGCGCGTCGCAGTACGGCCCGGCGCCGATACCGATCACGGGTATGGAGAGCCGCTTGGTGATCTCGGCGGCGACCTCGGCGGTCACCATCTCCAGGACCAGGGCGAACGCCCCCGCCCGTTCGAACGCCTCGGCCGCCGCGATCAGGTCCTCGGCCTGCTCGCCGCGGCCCTGGACGCGATAGCCGCCCAGCGCGTTGACGCTCTGCGGCGTGAAGCCGGCGTGCGCCATGACGGCGATCCCGGCGTCGACGATACGTCGTACCGACTCGGCCGCCTGCTGCCCACCTTCCAGCTTGACGGCCTGCGCACCGGTCTCCTTGACGATCCGGATGGATGTGGCCAGTGCCTGCTCGGGATTGATCTGGTAGGAACCGAACGGGAGATCGCACACGACCAGCGCCCGTGATGTGGAGCGGACGACCGCCCGCGCGAGCGGGATCATCTCGTCGACCGTGACCGGGACGGTGTCGGGATGCGCGTACACGTTGTTGGCGGCACTGTCTCCGACGAGCAATACCGGGATGCCGGCCTCGTCAAAGATCTGCGCCGTGTACATCTCGTACGACGTCAGCATCGGCCAGCGCTCGCCGCGTTCCTTCGCTCGGTGAAGGTCGCGGATGGTGATGCGGCGTCCGTAATCGCCGCCGTACAGGCGCGTCGTTTCGTCAGCCATGACAAGAAGCTCCTAGAGTTGCCTCGAGGCCCGTAACGGGTCCCCCTGACATTCGCGATTGTCTCACCTGCCAAAGCTGGAGTGGTCGTCAATGCCCCACATGTGGGTTCGTAATGCCGTCGCGGAGGGCATCGGAACCTTCGCGTTGACGCTGGTCGCGGTCCTGTCCATGACCAGCAACCAGGTCGCGCCGTATGCCCTGGCGCAGGGGTTGACGGTGTTGGTGATGGTGGCAGCACTCGGACATGTCTGCGGCGGGCATTTCAATCCAGCCGTCACTCTGGCGCTCTTTCTTGGCAAACGCATCGACGTGGTGGGTGCAACGATCTACTGGGCAGCGCAGCTCATCGGCGGCATCGTCGCCGCGCTCGTCGTCTTGTTCACGACGAGCCGGGATCTGGTGGCTTCCGGCGTTCCGGGACCGGCCAGCGGAGGCGAGATCAATGTCGTCGGTGCCCTGGTACTTGAGGCGTTCGTCGTGGTGGTCTTGGTGTTGGCCGTCTTCGGTACCATCGTCGATCCGCGCGCCCCGCTCTCGGTCTACCCGTTCGCTGTCGGGCTCGCGTACGCCGGGGGCATCCTGGCTATCGGGGACCTCACGGGTGGTGCGCTTAACCCGGCGCGAGCCTTTGGCCCGGCCGTCGTCGGCGGCGAGTGGTCCGGGATTGCATCGTGGCTGGTCGGCCCCTTGCTGGGTGCGGCGATCGCCTGGCTGATCTACGAGTTCGTCATCGGTGCCGACGACGACACGGCTGCGGCTGACGTGGACGAGGCGGAGCCCGAGCCCGCCGCGGTCGCCTCGGCGACGGCGCCCGCGAGCATGACGGCTCCTGCGATGGGGGCCGCTACCGTGAGCTCGGGCGCCGGCGAGGAGGCGGGCACCCGGCCACAATCCGCAACCGAGAAGGTCGCCGATGGTGGCACTGCTCCCGAAGACCCGGGCGAGGGCGGCGATGCCAACGAGGCGGACCATGCGGACCATGCGGAGGCAGACGCGGCGGAGGAGGCCGAGCAGCCGGCTTCATCTGGGCGTGAGGCGAAACAACCGCCGCCCCCGCCGTCGGAGAATCAGGATCTTCCGCCCGAGCATCGGGGCCTGCTCGACCAGTGACTCGTAGCTGATCGAGTCCGGCGTGGGCCGGGTGGGTTCAGCGGTCCGCCAGGTCCATGCGCAGGTATTCGTTGATGCGCAGGAAGCGTGGCGGACGTTTTACGCTGTCTGGAAGGAGCCGCCACGCCTCGTCGTCACCGATCACCCGAGGGTTGGAGAGTTCGACGTCCCGTCCTTCGATCCTCAGGCGTGCCCGCCCCTCGGCGAGCACGTTCCGCACCCAATCGGATTCGGAGCCGTAAACGAGGATGAATACGTAACCGTCATCGACGGCGTGCGCATCGAGCGGTGTCAGGTGGGTCGTGCCCGATCTCCTTCCGGTGTGGAAGAGAATGGGACGCCTCCCATGCCTGATTTCACGTTGGTTGAACACCCGTTTGTTGATCTGTGTCCACCATCGGGGCATGGGCATGATGGCTCCTGTCGTCACGTCACTTCGATGCCGAGAGATGCGGAAAAGCCGCCAAAACGGCGAATAGATGCACGTCTCAGTATCGAAGTCAGTTCCTCCTGACCGTCAAGCCCCGGTCATGCCGGTGGCGGCGGTGGTGGTGGCTCCTCGGTGGACGGTGCCGTGTTCGTCTCGACGAATTCGCGCCACGCCGTGGTGATGGGTAGCCGCCGGTCACGTCCGAAGTTGCGCTGGGTGATCTTCGGCCCCGGCGGGTACTGGCGCCGCTTGTACTCGGCAGCATCGACCATGCGCAGTACGCGTGCCACGAGCTCTGGCGGAAACCCGACATCGACGAGTTCGTCACTGCCCCGATCCTGCTCGACGTAGTGGTCGAGGATGTCGTCTAGCAAGGAGTAGTCGGGCAGCGAGTCCGAGTCGAGCTGGCCGGGACGGAGCTCGGCACTCGGTGGTTTCTCGATCGAGCCCTCCGGGATGGGTGGCGTCTCGTCTCGATCCTTCGCCACGGTGTTGCGCCACCGGGCCAGCTCCCACACCAGCGTCTTCGGAACGTCCTTGAGCGGCGCGTATCCGCCGACGGTGTCGCCGTAGATCGTCGAGTAGCCCACGGCCAGCTCGCTCTTGTTGCCGGTGGCCAGCACGAGGTGGCCGTCCTGGTTCGACATGCCCATGAGGACCATGCCACGGATCCGCGCTTGCAGGTTCTCCTCGGCCAGCCCGGTCAAGGTGAGGTTGTCGAGGTAGGCCCGCACCATGGGGGCTACGGGAACGACGTGATAGTTCAGCCCGGTGCGTTCGGCGAGCTCGTGCGCGTCGGACTTCGAATGTTCCGACGAGTAGTCGCTGGGCATGGACACACCGTGGACGTTCTCCGCTCCGAGCGCGTCGACGGCGGCGGCTGCGGACAGCGCGGAGTCGATGCCGCCGGACAGGCCCAGTACGACACTGGAGAAGCCGTTCTTGAGTGCGTAATCGCGCAGGCCGGTGACGACGGCGGCATAGACCTCGGCCTGCTCGGACAGTGCGGGCGCTATGACACCGGGCTCGGGCGCGTAGCTGGGCAACGGCGCGGTGGTGAGCGTCGTCCGGCGCACGCGGAAACTCCCGACATAGCCGTCGGCCGAGCCCCACGGATCGGGAGCGGCCGCCGTCGCTTCCGGTAGCTCGAGATCGACGACGAGGCAGCCTTCCTCGAACTGCGGTGCCCGCGCGAGGAGTTCGCCGTCGGCGTCGACGATGAGGGAGTCCCCGTCGAAGACAAGCTCGTCCTGCCCGCCGATCATGTTCACGTAGGCGAGTGCTGCTCGCGAATCGAGGGCGCGGTGCTGGACGAGTTCGAGACGGGTGTCGTCCTTGTGACGCTCGTATGGCGATCCGTTGACGACGAGCAGGAGTCCCGCGTCGGCCTCCCGGGTGACCGACACCGGGCCACCGTCCTGCCACAGGTCTTCGCAGATCGCCAGCGCGATGTCGACACCGTGCAACCGGACGATGTCGAGATGGTTGCCGGGCACGAAGTAGCGGAACTCGTCGAACACGCCGTAGTTGGGCAGGTGATACTTGGCTTGCCGCAGGGCGATGCGCCCGCCATAGAGAACGGCTACGCAGTTCTGTGGCGAACCCTTCGGGCGGCCGACTTGGGGCTGATCGGCGGTGGTGTCGTCGCGGCCGAGATAGCCGACGACGACGGCGATCGAGCCGAGCCCTTCGTCGTCGAGCCGGGTGGCGAGCCGCTCCAGAGCGTTCCTCGATGCGTGGACGAACGGCCGCCGGAATGCGAGATCCTCGACGGGATAACCGGTGAGCACCATCTCGGGGAACGCCACCAGATGGGCGTTCTGCGAGGCGGCGTGGGCGGTCATCCGGACGACGAGCTCGGCGTTGGCGTCGAGCGCGCCGACCGTCGGGTTCACTTGCGCGAGCGCGAGTCTGATCTGCGGCACACCACCGAGCCTATCGGTGTGCTGGCTGCGCGACGTCATATGGCGGACAACGGCGGGGCGTTACGTGGTGGACATCTCTGTGAGGCACACTGTGCAGCGTGGAGAAGCAGCAGGAGTTCGTCCTCAGAACGCTGGAAGAACGCGACATCCGGTTCGTGCGGTTGTGGTTCACCGACGTCTTGGGTTATCTCAAGTCGGTGGCCGTGGCGCCGGCCGAGCTGGAGAACGCCTTCGAGGAAGGCATTGGCTTCGACGGTTCGGCGATCGAGGGTTTCGCGCGTGTCTACGAGGCGGACATGCTGGCCAAACCGGATCCGTCGACGTTCCAGGTGCTTCCGTGGCGGGCAGCGACGGCACGCATGTTCTGCGACATCACGATGCCGGACGGTTCCCCCTCCTATGCCGATCCGCGGCACGTCCTCAAGCGGGCGCTGAGCCGGGCGGCGGAGCGGGGTCTGACGTTCTACACCCATCCCGAGGTCGAGTTTTTCGTCTTCAAGGAGCCGCCACAGCCGGGTAGCGAGCCCATTCCAGTGGATGCCAGCGGGTTCTTCGACCACACGGCGCACGGCGTCGCCCAGGATTTCCGGCGGGACACCATCACCATGCTGGAGGAGATGAGCATCTCCGTGGAGTTCAGTCACCACGAGGTGGCGCCCGGCCAGCAGGAGATCGATCTGCGTTACGCCGACGCGCTGGCGACGTCGGACAATCTCATGACGTTCCGCGCGGTGGTGAAGGAGGTGGCGTTGTCGCAGGGCATGTACGCATCGTTCATGCCCAAGCCGTTCACCGAGCACGCGGGTTCGGGGATGCACACCCACGTGTCCCTGTTCGAGGGGGACCGCAACGTGTTCTTCGAGTCCGGCATGCAGTACCAGCTGTCGAAGACCGCGGAGCAGTTCATCGCGGGTTTGTTGCGGCACGCTCCGGAGATCACGGCCGTCACCAATCAGTGGGTCAACTCCTACAAGCGCCTCCAGGGCGGGGGAGAGGCTCCAGCCTACGTCTGCTGGGGACACAACAACCGCTCGGCGCTGGTGCGAGTGCCCATGTACAAGCCGGGCAAGGGCCAGTCGGTGCGGGTGGAGTTCCGCTCGCTCGATTCCGCGTGCAACCCCTACCTGGCCTACGCGATGATCCTCGCGGCCGGGCTGCGTGGCATCGAGGAGGGCTACGAGCTGCCCCCCGAAGCCGAGGACGACGTGTGGGCGCTGACCGAACGCGAGCGGCGTGCGCTGGGGATCGACCCGCTGCCGACGTCGCTCGACGAGGCGATCCGGGTGATGGAGGGCTCCGAGCTCGTCGCCGAGACGCTCGGGGAGCACGTCTTCGAGTTCTTCCTCCGGAACAAGCGTCAGGAGTGGAACGCCTACCGGCGCCAGGTCACCCAGTACGAGCGCGACATCATGCTGCCCGTGTTGTGAGCCGGCCAAGGGCACGGACGGGCATCCGGTGTTCGGGCGGCAGGTGCCGGTCCTCGGGGCGGTAGCCGCCGGGGGAGTGATCGGTGCGCAGGCGCGATACGGGCTGAGCGTGTTGCCAGGCCTCGGTGGCGATGCGGGTGCCGGCAGTTCTGATAATGCCGACATTGCTGGCAATTCTGACATTGCTGGCATGGCGGGGTTTCCATGGGCGACGCTCGTCGCGAACGTCACGGGATGCCTTCTCATCGGCGTGCTCATGGCGCTGATCGCCGAGATGGCGGCGCCGCATCCGCTCCTGCGGCCGTTCGTCGGCGTGGGCGTTCTTGGCGGGTACACGACGTTTTCCGCCTACGCGGTGGAGACGCATCAAATGCTGGTGGATGACCGGTTCGTGGCTGCTGGCGGGTACCTGGTGGCGACCCCGGTCACGGCCTTGGCCGCGGTGTGGTGCGGCATCCGTCTGACGCGGGCATGGCGCGCACGACGGGTCAGCGGCGGGTGAGCCACAGGTGAGCCACGGGTCAGCTACGGTGAGCCTGCGGCCGACGACGAGGCAGACGCGCGAGAGATGATACGGAGGATCGGTGACGGCGCTCCTGGTGGCGGTGGGTGCGGCACTGGGTGCGCCGCTGCGGTATCTCACCGACCGGTTCATCCGGGCGCGTTTCGGTACGACGTTCCCGTGGGGCACCCTGGCGGTGAACGTGGTCGGCTCGTTCCTTCTCGGGATGCTGATGGCCGGGTGGGTACGTGATCATCTGGACGACGAGATGCTGGCGCTGTTCGGCGTCGGCTTCTGCGGCGCGCTCACGACGTACAGCACGTTCGGGTTCGAGACGCTCCGGCTGCTTGAGGACGGCGCGCGCTGGCACGCGTTCGGAAACGTCGCCGGGAACGTCGTCGCCGGTCTGGCCGCAGCGGCCGCCGGCTGGCTGCTGATTCCCGCGTGAGTGCGTGCTGATCCTCGCGTGATCAGCGGCGAATGGCGCCGTCGATGCGGCGGGGCACCCCCAGCGGGTTGCCGTCCTTCAACGACTCTGGCAGCAGCTCTTGCGGAAACGCCTGGTAGGCCACGGGCCGCATCCACCGGCGGATCGCCGAGGCGCCGACCGAGGAGTGCGTGGGATTGGTCGACGACGGCCACGGGCCGCCGTGCTGGGTTGCCCATGCCACCGGCACGTCCGTCGGCCAGTCGTTCCAGATGAGCCTCCCGGCACGGGGACGCAGGACATCGAGCACCGGCCCCAGCGATTGGAGGTCGGACTGCTCGCCGTGGATGGTGGCGGTCAGGCTGCCTTCGATGGCCTGCAACGCATTGATCAGCTCGTGGGTACTGGCGTATTCGACGATCAGCGAACTCGGACCGAAGCATTCCTCGGCCAGCGTCTCGGCGGATTCGGTGAAGCTCTCCGCGGACGTGACGAACAGGCACGGAACGCCCCACGCCCCGGGCTCGGTGTGCAAGCGTGGCGTGATGAGGCTGCGCACCTCGGAGTGCGCCGAAAGTTCCGCGCTGAGTTTCGCGTACGACTCGGCGACGCGAGCGTTGACCATCGGCGCGGGCGGTACGACGCTGACGGCTTCGGCCAGCGCGGAGTCCAGCTTGTGCCCGACCGGTACGAAGAGTAGCCCGGGCTTGGTGCACAGCTGGCCGTGATCGAGAGTGAACGAGTTGACGAACTCGGTGGCGATGTCGGTTCCCCGCGCCCGGGCCGCAGCCTTGGTGACGACGGTGGGGTTGATACTGCCCAGCTCGCCGTAGAACGGGATGGGGTCGAGCCGGCCGGTGGCGAGGTCATACAGCGCGCGCCCACCATTGGTGGAACCGGTGAACCCGGCGGCCTTGATCCGCGGGTCGACAACGGCGTCGCGTCCGGCCTGCTGGCCGAAGACCACGGTGAAGATCCCGGCCGGCAGGTTGTGGTCCGCGACCACCGAGTTGATGATCTCACCGACGCGCCGGGACAACTCGGGATGGCCCTCGTGTGCCTTGACGATCACCGGACACCCGGACGCCAGGGCGGATGCGGTGTCTCCGCCGGGAATGCCGAACGCGAACGGGAAATTGCTCGCGGCGAAGACGAGGACAGGGCCGAGTGGTTCGAGCTGGCGGCGCAGGTCGGGACGTGGCCCCGGTGCCGCGTTGGGGGACGGCGTGTCGATCGTGACGTCGAGAAAGGAACCTTCCTCGATGGTCTCGGCGAACAGCCGCAGCTGGAACGTCGCCCGGGTCAGCTCGGCGGTCAGGCGTGGCTTGCCGAGGGCAGTTTCGGTGTCGGCCAGTGGGACCAGCTCTTCTGCGCGATCGTCGAGACGGTCGGCGATAGCCCGCAGGAGAGCCGCACGTTCGGTGATCGGCTCGACCGCGAGCCGGCGCGCGGCCGATTTCGCGAGGGAGAGCGCAGAGCTCAGCTCTGCTGGAGGGGTCTCCGAAACCCCCGGCCCCGCAGGCTCTCCCGTCCTGGGGTTCACACTTTCGACCAGCTTCATCAACAACTCCCCGTGACCGGCGTCACGCCCCATCACAGCGCTGGATACGCTATCCATGTGGTGGCGTGATACCGACCATCTCCGCCTTGTATGTGCTCATTTGGTCACTCAGGATGACAGTCATGCGACGCTGGGATCCTAGTTGGTCACACGCGTTACGCACTATGGTGCGTTCGGCTGAGTTCGGCGCAGTATTGCCGATATCGACCGTTTCCTGAAGCCCCAGATCGGGACATCCCGGCGGCTTCCGGGTGGCGTCGTCGCGACCACGGACGCGATAGGTTCGAGACTGTGACCACCCGACCGCCACGCCGACTGGCCACCAGAAGCGCCGCGCTGGCCCGTGCGGGGTTCACCGACACGGAGGCCGCTGAGCGCGAGCTCGACGCGCTGCCGTCCGAGGTGCACGAGCCGGAACAGAACTTGCTCGCGTTGCTCGCCCGCGTGGCCGATCCCGACCTGGCCGTGCGCAATCTGGGGCGGCTACTCGACGCGCTCCCTCCGGGCAGCGATCGTGACGTCTTGCTGCACGGGGTGCGCACCGGGAATGACGCTGCGTTGCGCACGCTGGCGGTGCTCGGCTTCAGCACGGCGCTCGCCGATCACCTCGTGCGCCATCCTGATGATCTCCACGAGCTCTTCGTCGCGACAGCCGATTCCCTCGCAGGCCCGGAGGAGCTGCGCGCCCGCATACTCCGCACGGTGGGGGCCGATCCGGCATCCAGCACCCCCGAGGCCCGGGGGGACTATGGCGTGCTGATCGATTCCTTGCGGATCGCCTACCGGCGCCAGTTGCTCGGGTTGGCGGCGCTCGATCTGACAGCCGGCCTCGAGATCCCCACCGTCGGTACCCAGCTGTCCGATCTGGCGGGGGCCGTGCTGGAGGCGGCGTTGGCGGTCGCCCGCGCGCAGCTACCCGAATCCGCGTCACCCTGCCGGCTGGCGGTGATCGGCATGGGCAAGTGCGGGGGACGCGAGCTGAACTACGTGTCCGACGTCGACGTCATGTTCGTCGCGGAACCAGCCATCGAGGCCGCATCACACGACCAGAAGGACGCGCACGACAGCGATGCTACGGACGCGGCACTGCACACGGCGGCCGTCCTGGCGACGACGGTGATGCGCGCATGCTCCGAGCGCACGGCAGAAGGAACCATCTGGCCCGTGGATGCCGCGCTGCGCCCGGAGGGCAAGGCCGGACCCCTGGTGCGTTCCCAGGCGAGTTATCTCAAGTACTACGAAACATGGGCGAAGACCTGGGAGTTCCAAGCGCTGTTGAAGGCCCGTCCGGTCGCGGGTGACCGGGAGCTGGGAGAGGAGTTCGTGGCCGCGACCCAGCCGTTGGTGTGGAACGCGTCGGGCCGCGACGGGTTCGTCGCCGACGTGCAGGGGATGCGGCAACGCGTCGAGAGCCACATCCGCCCGAAGGAAGCCGAGCGCGAGCTCAAGCTGGGCCCGGGTGGATTGCGTGATGTCGAGTTCGCCGTGCAGTTGCTCCAACTGGTGCACGGGCGGACCGACGAAGGGCTGCGCTCGGCGACGACGCTGGATGCGCTGGCCGCCTTGACCGACGGCGGCTACGTCGGTCGCGACGACGGTGCCGTGCTCGATCGCGCATACCGTTACCTGCGTACCCTCGAACATCGCATCCAATTGCGCGGCCTGCGGCGCACGCACGTGATGCCCGAGGTGCCGGGGGAGTTGCGGGCGTTGGGACGCTCGCTGGCCTTGCGCGATGTCGACGAGCTCACCGAACGGTGGCGCCGTGAGACGCGTGAGGTGCGCCGGCTGCACGAGAAGCTCTTCTACCGCCCCTTGCTCTCGGCTGTGGCGAGCCTGCCTACCGAGGGTGTGCGGCTGAGCCCGGAGGCGGCGCTCGCCCGGCTCGAAGCGCTCGGCTACACCGACCCGGCCGGGGCGCTGCGTCACATCGAGGCGCTCACCAGGGGAGTGTCGCGCCGTTCGGCGATCCAGCGAACCCTCTTGCCGGTCCTGCTGGCGTGGTTCGCCGACGGCCCGCAGCCTGACGCCGGCCTGTCCGGGTTCCGCCGGGTCAGCGAGGCATTGGGGGAGACACCCTGGTACTTGCGGTTGCTGCGAGACGACGGGCTGGCTGCCGAGCGGATGGCACGCGTTCTGGCGTCCGGCCGGTACACGACGGAGCTGCTGATGCGCGCGCCGGAGGCGGTGGCCATGCTGGCCGGTGATTCCGAGCTGGTGCCGCGTGGCCGCGCGCAGCTGGAGGCCGAGGTCACGGCCGGGGTGGAGCGTCATGACGAACCGGTCGATGCCATCGGCGTCGTGCGGGCGATGCGCCGTCGCGAGTCGTTTCGTACCGCTGTGGCCGATCTCGTCGACCTGCTCGGGGTGCGCGAGGTCGGCGAGTCGCTGACGGTGATCGCCGAGTCGGTGCTGGCTGGTGCGCTGAGCGTGGCGGTACGCGCCGTTGAGCAGGAGCGGCGTGAGGAACTCCCGACGCGATTCGCGGTGATCTCCATGGGCCGGCTCGGCGGGCGGGAGATGGGCTACGCGTCCGACGCCGACGTGCTCTTCCTGCACATGCCCCACCCGGGAGTGAGCGACGAGGTCGCGACGAAGGCCGCCACGGCGGTGGCCAACGAGATGCGGCGGCTGCTCGCGCTGCCGTCGCCGGAGCCGGCGTTCACCATTGATGCCGGTCTGCGCCCGGAGGGGCGGCAGGGGCCACTGGTGCGCACCCTGCCGTCCTACGCGGCCTACTACGAGCGGTGGGCCGAGGTGTGGGAACGTCAGGCCCTGCTTCGGGCCGCGCCGTGCTGCGGCGATCCGGAGCTGTTGCGGCGTTTCGAGGCGCTGATCGATCCGGTGCGCTGGCCGGCACGCGGCCTGACCGAGGCGCAGGTTCGCGAGGTGCGCCGGATCAAGGCCCGGGTGGAGTCGGAGCGGCTGCCCCGTGGAGCCGATCCGTCGACCCACTTGAAGCTGGGGCCCGGAGGGCTCGCCGACGTCGAGTGGTGTGTGCAGCTGTTGCAGCTACGTCACGCGGGGGACGTCCCCGAGCTGCGGACCACCGCGACGCTCGACGTCCTCGACGCGGCGGTCGATGCCGGGCTGATGTCCACCTCCGATCAACGCGTGCTGCGCGACGCGTGGTGGCAGGCATCGGCGATACGCAACGCGACGGTCCTGGTCACGGGGCGCCCGTCGGATCAGATCCCGGCCGATCCGGAGACCCTCGCGGCGGTTTCGCGGGTGATGGGGCACGGCCCGGGCGAGAGCGCGGCATTCCTGGACGGCTATCGGCGGACGTCTCGCCGTGCGCGGGCCGTATTCGAACGGATCTTCTACGGGAACTAGCCCTGATCATGCCCCCGCCGAGCATCGGTGCGGCTCAGCATGCGGGCGAGAAACCGACATCATCAAGGCCATGACCTCGACAATGTCGGTTTCTTTGCGGGCGAGACGCTGGCTCAACCGTCGGCCGGATACCGCCGCTCCCGCTACGGAAGACACCGGAACCCCAACTCCGTTGCGCAGCACGACGTTGCCGAAGGGTGTGAACTTCCCGGTGTGCACGACGACGTGAGCCGCCTGCGCCTGCGACGACGTGTGCACAATCCGAAGGATCTCTTCTGGGAAACCCGCGACCGTGCCTCAAAATCGGGCCGCAAAGCGTACGGTCGTGGCCATGGCGTAACGCCAGAGACATTTTCTCAGTGTCCAGGAGCCGGTACCATCATTGTGGTTTTGCCCCTTTTGTGATCCCGTTCTCCTGCAAGGGGCAGCCGAGCGTTGGGGGTGTGTCGACCGTGGCTGACGTGACATTGGAGGGTGTGACCAAGGTCTTCGACGGCGGCACGACCGCGCTCGACAATGTGAGCCTGGATGTGGCCGACGGCGAGTTCATGGTCCTCCTCGGCCCGTCGGGCTGCGGGAAGTCGACCTTGTTGCGCATCGTGGCTGGCCTCGACGATCCGACCAGGGGCACCGTGTATCTGGACGGAGAGCCGACGGACGGGCTGGCGCCGAGGGACCGGGGCATCGCCATGGTGTTCCAGGACTACGCCCTCTACCCGCACATGAACGTCGGTGACAATATCGGGTTCCCGCTGAAGATGGCGGGGATCGAACCGGAGGAGCGCGAACGCCGCACGAGCGACGCCGCGTCCGCGCTGGGTATCGCGGACATTCTCGGGCGTCGCACGCAGCGTTTGTCAGGTGGCCAACGCCAGCGGGTCGCCATGGGCCGGGCCATCGTCCGCGAGCCCGACCTGTTCCTCATGGACGAACCGCTGTCCAATCTGGACGCCGGGCAACGCGCGGAGCTACGCAACGAGATCGGTGGGCTGGCGCAGCAGCTGGGCGTGACGGTCATCTATGTGACACATGACCAGACCGAAGCGCTGACCATGGCGGACCGCGTCGCGATCCTGCGCCGGGGAGTCTTGCAGGACGTGGGTACTCCGGCCGCTGTCTACAACCGCCCGGCGACCATCTACGTGGCGTCGTTCCTGGGTAACCCGCGGATCTGCCTCGCGGTCGCGAAGGTCGACGCGCATGAAGGTAGCCATATCGAGCTGCACATCGGCGAGCAGACCCTGAGCTTGCCATGGGCGCACTCCCGGACGCGAATCCTGTCGCGGTACGACAACGAGCGGATCATCGTCGGAATTCGCGCCGAGGCGTTGACCCCGGTCACTCCCGGAACGGCGAGCAACGAACTGGCCGGGAAGGTGCGGACCCTGGAGCATCACGGACACGAGACGCTGGCCTTCCTGGACATCCGTGCCTCCGCGATCGCGCCGGACGAGGTGGGAACCACCAAGGCGGAGCAGGTGCTGGGAAACCGGTGGAGGCGGCCATTCGGTAGCTGGGCGTCGCGCTGGAGCCGGAACGGGGGCCGCTCGGACGACGAGACGACATCCACCGCCGACGGCGAGACACCTGGCCGGCACCTGCGTCGCTCGGCCGAGGTAGCGGTACGGCTCGCGCCGTATCCGCACATCAAGACCGGAGAGCCGCTGTCCGTGGCGGTGGACACCGAGGCCCTCCTCTTCTTCAACGATCGCGGGAACCGCATCGACGTCGTCGGGCGCTGAGCGCTCCGAGCCGATCGACGAAGCGATCGTGTGCGTGATGAGCAAGCAGCATGTCCGCCGCTTCTCGATGAGCAACCAGCGCATCGCTTCAACGTCGTGCACCCTCGCCGAAGGCCCAGCCGTGATCACCATCACGGATCTGGCGGGCATCAGGCCTGGGGCGGGGGAGCGGGCCTGGCACGAGCCGCGTGAGTGGCGACGTGCGTCACTCTTCCGGCAGCGTGACCGTGACGGTGGCACCTCCGTAGCCGTACTCCTGGTCACGTCCCTCGATTGTCACCTCGTCGACGTCGTCGGGGATCTCGACGTCGCTCTGCGTCCGGGTGAACGGCTGTTCATTGGCGTGATCGTGCATCAACGTGTGCTCGCCGTAGACGGTGCCGTCCGCGTCGACGACGCGCCAGCCATCGGCGTAGCGGTCGGGCGTGTCGTAGGGAGAGCTGATCGTGACCGTGAACGAGTACGTATCGCCGTCGCGCTGCGCGGTGGCGTCGACGACGTCCGGGTACCGCTGCTCGTCGGGGTCTTCCCCGGATGTCTTGGGCTCGTCCTGCGACGATCCGGTGTCCGCAGCGGGCGATCCGGAGTCTGTCTCTGGCGCGCCGGTGTCACCCTCGCCGTCGGAGGAGCAGCCAGCCAGGAAGAGCATTACCGCGACGATGACGGCTCGTAGCATTCTCCCGAGCCTATCCATGGCGATCACGTCGCCTCGATGATGGTGCAGTAGCCGCCGCAGTCGGCCGGGTCGAGTTCCCGCGTTCGCCGGGCCAGGGCGGCAAGCCGGTCTCGGGTGTGTTCGAGCTCGGTGATGCGCTGCTCGACCTCCTCGAGACGCTGGTGGACAAGGTGGCCGACGTGTACGCACGGCGATTCACCGCCGTCGCGGATATCGAGGATCTGCCCGACCTGGCGCAGGGTGAAGCCTGCCTTCTGCGCATCGTGGATGAAGGCGATGCGATCGACCACGTCGGGCGAGTAGTCACGGTAGCCGGCGGGCGTCCGTTGCGGCGCGGGAAGCAGCTTCGCATCCTCGTAGAAGCGCAAGGTCTTCGTCGTCGTTCCCGTGCGCTGGGCGATCTCGCCGATGAGCATGGGTGCCTCGCCTGGTACCGTGATGGTCGCTGAACCTTCCAGTTTACTGGAACGAACGACGCGAGGATGCCGAGCCACGTGATGACACCGCACAGCCCAGCGTAGGTGGCGGCGACGATAGCGAGCCTGCCGAGCAGGTGCCAGCGCCGGCGTTGGACACCGGCAAATACCCGCTGCGCCGGACACCCGGCCACGCCGGTCCGAGAACGTTAGCGACATGACACGATATTGAAATCGGCCGCGCCATCCGTGTTGTTGCCGGCGTATTGGCCAATTCATGTGGAAGGAGGTGCGCGTGCCGCACTTCGATGTGGTGATCGTCGGTACCGGGTCGGGTAACTCGATCCTGGACGAACGGTTCGCCGGCTGGGACGTCGCTCTGGTGGAACGCGGGCGCTTCGGGGGTACCTGCCTGAACGTGGGGTGCATACCGACCAAGATGTTCGTCTACACCGCCGACGTCGCCGGCACGCCGGCCGAGGCCGCGAAGCTCGGCGTCGATCAGACCCTGGATCACGTGCGGTGGAGAGACATCCGCGACCGGATCTTCGGCCGCATCGATCCGATCGCCGAGAGCGGCAGGGAGTACCGGATCGGCCACGATGACAACCGGAACGTCACCGTGTATCTCGGAAATGCCGTCTTCAGCGGTCACAAGGAGCTGACGATCACTCCAGAGGACGGGGGAGTGCCGGAAACCATCACGGCCGATCAGATCGTCGTCGCTGCCGGTGGCCGCCCCGTCGTGCCTGATATCGACGGCCTCGCTGAGCTGCCGTATCACACCAGCGACACGGTGATGCGCCTGGAGAAGCTTCCGCGGCGAATGACGATTCTCGGTGGCGGCTTCGTGGCGGCCGAGTTCGCGCACGTGTTCAGCTCGCTGGGGGTCGAGGTCACCGTGGTGGCCCGTTCTGGTTCGCTGCTGCGCGCCGAGGACGCCGGCATCTCGGCGCGCTTCACCGAGCTCGCTCGCCATCGATGGGACGTGCGGCTGCACACCAAAGTCGTGCACGCCGAACAGGACGGCCAGGTGAGCCGGCTTCAGCTGGAAGGCCCGCGCGGAGAAGAGGTGCTCGAAACGGACGTGCTGCTCGTCGCGACGGGCCGGCGGCCGAACACCGACCAGCTCGACGTGGCCGCTACCGGCCTTCAAACGCGCGATGGCGGGCATCTCGTCGTCGACGAGTACCAGCGCACGACGGTGGACGGGATCTGGGCGCTCGGTGACATCTCGTCGCCGTGGACGTTGAAGCACGTCGCCAATCACGAGCAGCGCGTGGTGCAGCACAACCTGCTGTATCCCGACGAGCTGGTCGCCAGCGATCATCGGTTCGTCCCGCATGCCGTGTTCAGTTCCCCGCAGATCGCCGCCGTCGGCCTGACCGAACAGGCGGCGCGTGAGCGCGATCTGGACTACGTGGTGGCCACCCAGGACTATTCCGATGTCGCCTACGGATGGGCGATGGAGAACACGACCGGATTCGCCAAGGTGCTGGCCGATCCCCGGTCCGGGACGTTGCTGGGCGCACACATTCTCGGCCCGCAGGCTCCGACCTTGATCCAGCCTTTCATCCAGGCGATGAGCTTCGGTCTCGACGCTCGAACCATGGCGCGTGGACAGTACTGGATCCATCCCGCGCTTCCCGAATTGATCGAGAATGCCTTGCTGAAGCTGCCGCTCGACGCGTCTCCTGCTCAGTAATTCCTTGCAGTTTCAGCTCGCTTGCCTGTGTTTAGCTCTCGAATGGCGTCCGAGTCTGTCGGTGCCATCCGATAGCTTCAGGAACATGAGTTCGGAGCTGCTCAAGGACCTGACCGAAGCGGTGCGGGAGCTGGCCGCGTCGCCGGTCGGTGAGCTCTCCGATGCCGAGGTCACGGACCAGTTGGTGGCGTTGCGCAAGCTCGCTGACGCAGCGGAGGCGGCATATCTGACGAGGCTTCGCACCTTCGACACCCGGGGGATCAGCGAGACGACCTCCGCGCTGTCCACCCGCGCGTGGGTCCGGCACCAGCTTCATGTCGCGCCCGGTGAGACTAGCCGCTCGCTGAAGATCGCCCGGCGGCTGACGGACCTGCCGGTCGTCGAGAACGCGCTGATCGAGGGCACGATCCGGGTCCCGCACGCGGGCGCGATCACGGACGCGACCGCGTTGCTGGGAAGCGAGGTCATTGCCGGCTGCCAGGATGCGCTGGTGGAGGCCGCGCGCGCCGACGAGCCGAGCCGGCTCCGTGCCGCCTTGCGTGGCCTTGGCGCTGCGGTGGACGACACGCGTGCGGTCAAGCGGGCGGAGAAGCGGGACGAGGGCCGCTGGCTCGATCTCGCGTCGACGTTCGACGGTGCGTACGCCATCGACGGGGTGCTCGGCTCGGAACATGGAGCTGTGGTGGGCACCGCGATCGACGCACTGTCCAGACCTGCCGGTCCCGACGACGCTCGCACTCCCGCGCAGCGCCGCGCCGACGCCCTGGTGGAGCTCTGCCGCCGGGCCCTGGCGCACGGCGACGTTCCTAGCCAGGCCGGGGAGTCCTCCCACGTCGTCGTGGTGACCGATCTGGCCACTCTGGAGTCGCGCTCCGGCGGAACGGGAACGCTGGCCGATGGGTCGATGCTGCGTGGCGAAGCCGTGCGCCGCCTCGCGTGTGACGCCAGGGTCAGCCGGATCATCGTCGGGCCCGATTCGCGGCCCCTCGATGTCGGCCGTTCGCAACGAACCGCCACCACGGCGCAGCGCAAGGGGCTGCGGTTGCGAGACGGCGGGTGCCGTTTTCCCGGTTGCCGCCGTCCCGTCGAATGGTCCGAGGTGCACCACGTCGTCTTCTGGGCCCGGGGCGGGCGCACGGACGTCGACGAGATGATCCTGCTTTGCCGCAAGCACCACACCACGGTGCACGAGGGTGGCTGGCACATTCAGATACTCGGCCCGGGACGGTTCAGGTTCGTGGACCCCGACGGAGTACCCGTTCCGTCCGAGCCGCCCGAATCGATCAGCCAGATCGTCACCAGGCTCGTCGACGCCACTCGTGCGTCGCCACCTCGCGCCGGGCCGGAGACCGGCGCCTGATCGCCGGCGGATGCCGGAGTTCTGGTCCTACTCGGTGGGCAGGGCGAGCAGGCCCCGCACCACCTCCACAAGATCGTTTCCCGTGACGTCGGGCGCGGAGAAGATGTCTGGAAAGGTGGCTTCGAGCCGTGCCACCCAGCCCGTGGCCAGCCCGGCCTGGTGGGCGCCGTGGGTGTCCCAGGCGTGGGCGGCGACCAGCGCCACCCGTTCAGGGAGCACGTGGGTGCTGTAGGCCGCGTGCCGGTAGATCTCTGGGGCGGGCTTCCACCGTTGCACGTCGTCCACCGAGAGTACTTGCTCGATGTCGTCGTCGAGCCCAGCACGTTCGAGCAACCGCGAGGTGATCTGCGCCGAGCCGTTGGTCAGCGTCACCATCCGCACCCCGGCCTCACCGGCCAGCCGCACTGCGGGCACGACGTCGGGATGCGGTTCGAGCTCGGAGAATCCCCCGAGAACGGTGCGCAGCGTCGCGTCGTCGACGCCGGGACCGACGGTCGATCGCAGCGCGCTGGTGGCGATCTCGCCGAACGGGCGGTAGCCGCCGGTGGCGACGAGAGCGAACGCATCACGTAGCAGGCGAGAGAACCAGAGCTCGAGAAGGTGGCCAGGTTGCCCGGCGTCGATGAGCCGCTGACGGATCGGTTCGAGCGGGAACAAGGTCTCGATGACATCGAACGCGATGACTAGCGGGCGGGTCGCCATGAGCCGATCCAACCGGTTCTCGCCCGGTCGAGGCAAGCGGTTCGGGAATCGGCGCGAAGATGCCGAAGTCGAGGATCTGGCGCTCGGCGAGTTCGGCCGAGATTAAGGCTTCCTTACGGATCCCTGCTGGTGGGAGTTGTCACTGGTCCGCGTTCGTTCAGAGGGCACATGATGTTCGGGGCGCACGGTTGCTGGCGTCCACGAGATCCATGGCTGCTCGGTGAGCGCGCTCACGGTCTGAGCGGGGCTCGTCCGGCACCGTGGTCATACGTTCGAGTTGAAAAGGAGTTCGAGGTGTTGCGCCGATCTAGATTTGCCCTGCTCGTGGCAGCAGGAGCGCTCGTGCTGGCCGCGTGTGGTTCGGATGACGCCGTGGAGTCGGCCGACATGGAAGGCTCCGACGAGGTTTCCGGCGAAGCGGGCAGCGAGCCGGAAGGAGAGGTCGACGACTCAGCGGAGGACGCGGAAGCCGGCGAGGACGAGGAGACCGGCGAGCGCGACGAGCCGGAAGACGGCGCAGAATCTGGGGGCGACGAGGCTGCGGGCGGCGGCGAGTCGGCGGAGACTGATGCTGAGGACGCGCCGGTCCCGGAGCAGCTCGAATTCACCGCAACGACGGTGGACGGTGAAAGCTTCGACGGCGCGACACTGGCGGGACAGCCGTCGGTGTTCTGGTTCTGGGCACCATGGTGTTCCTCGTGCATGGCCGAAGCCCCGCACGTGCTCGACGTTGCCGAGGAGCACGAGGGCGAGCTCAACGTCGTCGGCGTGGCGAGCCTGGGTGGAGAGCCGGAGATGCGCGACTTCATCGAGCGGACCAACACCGAAGACCTTCCACACCTCGCTGACGAGGACGGCGAGATATGGATCCTCTTCGAGATCGCTGAACAGAGCACGTTCGCCCTGGTTGACGCGGACGGCGAGGTGACACACCGCGGGCCGCTCAGCCCGGAGGATCTGTCCGCCCAGGCCGCTGAGCTGGCCAGCTGAGCATGGAAAGTCTCCCGATCGCCCTGGCCGCCGCGGCTGGGATGCTGGCCGTGGTGAACCCGTGTGGGTTCGCCCTCCTGCCGGCATACGCGTCGTTCCTGGTCATGGGCGACGATTCGCCGGATCGGCCGGCAGCCGTCCGGCGTGCCCTCGGGTTCGCGGGTGCGATGACGGCGGGGTTCGCGGCCGTTTTCGGTGCCTTCGGCTTGCTCCTGTCGAGCGTGGCGAACATCGGCAGCGTCCAGCGATACCTGCCCTGGTTCACCGTCGTGCTCGGGGTGTTGTTGCTGGGCTTGGGCATCTGGTTGCTGGCCGGTGGAAACATTCCCGGAATGCGGTTCGGTGTGCGCGGGCCCGAGCTCACACGCTCCCTCGGATCCATGGCAACGTTCGGAGTCACGTACGCGCTCGTCTCGCTGACCTGCACGTTCGTTCCCTTCCTCGCCACTGTCGTGGCAAGTTTCCGGACCGGCTCGTTTCTCGGTGGGCTCGCCGTTTTCGGCACGTACGCGCTGGGCATGGGACTGGTCGTGGTCTCCGTGTCACTGGCCGTGGCACTTGCCCAGACGACGATGGTGACGTGGCTGCGCAGGGCAGGAAGGCTTGTCCCGCGTCTCGGTGGTGGACTCCTGCTCGTCGCCGGCGGGTATGTGGCGTACTACGGCTGGTACGAGATCCGGGTACTGCGCGGTGGCGCCGTCGACGATCCGGTCATCGGTGTGGGCGAGAGCATTCAGAACTGGATGTCCCGCAGCATCGACGCGGTCGGAGTCTGGGGCTTCGCCATCGTCGCCGCCGTTCTGCTCGCCCTGGCGTTCGTCGTGACCCGGCGAATCAGGCGCAAGAATCAGGCGTCGCAGGAGTTGCAGGAGTCGGTCCAGTAGGTGCAGCAGTACTCGGTAGGCGGTGTGGCCGTCCCAGATCGTGTGCTTCCCGCAGTCTGTATACGGGAACGCAGCTCCACGCGGTGCCATCTTCCGCACGCCGTTCTGTGGTGGACAATGGGTGTGTGACCGAGCGCAAGCCGTCGGGAATGAGCTTCGAATCGTGGATCGAGCGGCAGATCCGCGAAGCCCAGGAACGCGGCGAGTTCGACAACCTTCCCGGCGCTGGCAAACCGCTTCCCGAATTCGGCAAGGCCCACGACGAGATGTGGTGGGTCAAGCAGAAGCTGGAGCGCGAAGGCTTGCCGACCGATGCGGTGCTGCCGACCCCGTTGAAGCTGCGCAAAGAGATCGACCGCCTCCCGGAGACGGTGCGCGACCTGCCCTCCGAGGACGCCGTACGTGACGTCGTCAGAAATCTGAACGAACAGATCGTCGAGTACATGCGCGCCCCGTCGGGTCCTCAGATCCCCATTTCCCTCGTCGATGTCGAGAGGATCGTCGAGCAGTGGCGCGATGGACATGAGGATCGTTCTGCCCGACCGGGCGAGCCCGCCCGACCGGGCCAGCCCGCTGATCCGCCGGTGGCTGCGGAGCGGTCGGGCCGGCATCGTCCCTGGTGGCGACGGCTTGTGCGGCGGGGCGGCGACGACTGAGCGGACCCTCTCACCGGAGGCACGTTCGGGCAAGAGTGTGAATGATCACTCTGGTTGTTGTGCCGACGCGGCGATTCTCCTTGCGAGATATGGGTATCGACGTTCAGGGTGGAAGAAGTCGCTCTTTGTGGCTCCACCTATTTGCACGCCTTGGTTTCGGCCCTGGACGGCAAAGTTGGATCGCGAGCTGCTGGGGGTGTCTGGCGCCATTCTCTGGCGTGACATGACTGCAAGGCACGAACGAGCGCAAGGAGCGCCCAAATGTTGATGCTAACCGATCAAGCCGTGACCGCCGTTCGTCACCTGACCTCGCAGCCCGGGATGTCAGAGGATACGGGTCTACGGATCGCCTCGACGACGGGTGACGACGGTAGCCAGGGTTTCACGCTGCAGGTCACCGATGCACCGGAGCCCGGGGATCAGGTCGTCGATGCCCAGGGAACCAAGGTGATGATGGATTCGTCCGCCGCCGAGCAGCTCGACGACAAGGCCCTGGACGCCGAGATCAGCGAGCAGGGCGAGGTTCAGTTCATGCTCGGCATGCAGCCGGAGTCCTGATACTGCATATCGCTGACGGGTCCTGCCGTGGCGAGCATGCGGCGGGACGTGGGGCGGAAGCGGTCGGATCTGCTCCAACGACCCTCAAGGGTCGCCCGGTACTGCATCATTCGAGCTTGTGTTGGTCCGGCGTCGTCTGTCCAGCTACGGACGGCACCGGACCTTCGCATATCTAGCGCTCTGCCCCACCGGCCTCGTTCCATCCAGCGGGGTCGTGTAGAGGAGCACCTCGTGTAATGCGTCCTGGATGATCGATTCCCGTGTGTGCCGGGAATCGGGGGCGCCCGGCGGTTGTCGCGGACACGCTGGTTCATGATCGATGTGGTGTTTCGCAGCGCCTGCGTGGAATTCAGGCCACTATGGCGACCTCTTTCCCGCACACCCCTCAACCTAAACTCCACACGGACCCATCTCTGGCGAGAAGCACTCGCGTAGGCGGATCATCCCCGCGTGCGCGGGGAGCACACGAGAGGTCTACAGGTGATGATCATGTCCGAGGGATCATCCCCGCGTGCGCGGGGAGCACACATGCTGCTCGACCGCCCCTACCCCACGTCACGGATCATCCCCGCGTGCGCGGGGAGCACGGCCAAAACTATGAGGACAGCGGGATTTCAGTCGGATCATCCCCGCGTGCGCGGGGAGCACGTATATGATTTTAATGGTTCAGGCGACGTTGAAGGATCATCCCCGCGTGCGCGGGGAGCACCTGATCGGTCCGACTGGCCAGGGCAAAACAACAGGATCATCCCCGCGTGCGCGGGGAGCACCCGGGCAAGAGATCTAGATGTTAGTTTACGGGAGGATCATCCCCGCGTGCGCGGGGAGCACTCCCGGACCCGATTTCGCGACGGCACGGCTGAGGGGATCATCCCCGCGTGCGCGGGGAGCACGCGTTTTATGCACATGCGGACGTTGACCGACATGGATCATCCCCGCGTGCGCGGGGAGCACATCAGCAGAAGTGATTCGACAGATCGTGTCAAAGGATCATCCCCGCGTGCGCGGGGAGCACCTCATCCTGGATCATGCATCCTCCCCAGTGGTGGGATCATCCCCGCGTGCGCGGGGAGCACGCCGGTGTGGCTTACTGTCATCTAAGCGTCCGCGGGATCATCCCCGCGTGCGCGGGGAGCACTCTCTCCTGCGCATATGACTCGACCATCTCCTCGGATCATCCCCGCGTGCGCGGGGAGCACATGCCCCTCACGCGACCACCTCCACCAGCCGCCGGATCATCCCCGCGTGCGCGGGGAGCACGGCTGGCCACGCTGAACCGCGTTCGGTTCAACAGGATCATCCCCGCGTGCGCGGGGAGCACTGACAGGCGGCGAGGGAACCAATTCGACGCTGTGGATCATCCCCGCGTGCGCGGGGAGCACGCACGCGGGCGCGCGCCAGTCCCGGTACGCACAGGATCATCCCCGCGTGCGCGGGGAGCACTCCAGATTGATGATCTTGGCGTGGGCCTTCTCGGGATCATCCCCGCGTGCGCGGGGAGCACCTGTATGGCGTGGATGTTCAGCGCTCGGACGAGGGATCATCCCCGCGTGCGCGGGGAGCACCCGGGCTGGCTGCCTCGTGGCAATCCCGCCCGCGGATCATCCCCGCGTGCGCGGGGAGCACTCGACGGCGGTCAGCAGCTTCGCGGCCTTGCTGGGATCATCCCCGCGTGCGCGGGGAGCACGAGGCGCTGGCGAACCTCCAGGACCAGGCCGGTGGATCATCCCCGCGTGCGCGGGGAGCACTTGGGTAGCTCCCGGTCGAGCTTCTTCAGATCCGGATCATCCCCGCGTGCGCGGGGAGCACGTTGGGGCGGAGATGTCAGCAATGGTCGGGACCGGATCATCCCCGCGTGCGCGGGGAGCACGGGCTCGACGAGGCGGCCGCCGGCATCGAGGTCGGATCATCCCCGCGTGCGCGGGGAGCACCCAGTTCAGGGGTGGATCTATTGAGGGGTGATCGGATCATCCCCGCGTGCGCGGGGAGCACCGATTGGACGATACTTGGACGCTCGTTGGACGCGGATCATCCCCGCGTGCGCGGGGAGCACGGCGTCGGCCGTCAGGAGCAGGACTGCCGGTCCGGATCATCCCCGCGTGCGCGGGGAGCACCCTTTTTGACCTGGTGCGTTATGTGCCGATCATGGGATTTTTGGTTACCAAGTGTCGAGTGGCCAAGGCTAGCGTGCTGCCCGGCAATCTGTGTGCTAATGGCTTCGTTGGGATGTTCCCGATAGTACGCGGCAACTATGATGCTTGAGCTAGTGATCGCTCAGTGAGCTTCGGATGGCCGTAAGTTGGCCTCCGGATTCGGTGAACGTTGCGCAGGGGGTGGGATCTCTGTCGGAGGTTGTTGTCAGCGTTCCCGTCACAGCAGCCTGGGGTAAGGCCGGGAGCGGGTCAGTGCCGCATCCGCTGGTGTGTCACATGATCGATACTGTGGCGGTGGCGGAGCAGCTCTACGACGTATATTTGGGTCCGACCATGCGCCGTGAGCTTGAAACGGGACTTGGCCCACTGGGGCACGTTCCGTCCTGGGTGGCTGTGCTATGTGGCCTTCATGACCTGGGTAAATGCAGCCCAGTCTTTCAGGCGAAACGGTTGGATCTTGCCGTCGCCTCGTTCGGCGACCAGGTGAAAGGCGAGTTGGAGAGACTCGTCTCTGCTGCGCAAAAGGGACGTGTTGATATCAAGCACGGGGATTTCACTACTGTCTATTTCCGTGATGCCCTGCGCCGATGGGGAGCCACAGCTGACGTCACAGCGGCGATCGCACACGGGATCGGTGGTCATCACGGCAACTTGATCGCGTCTGACAAGTATCTCGCAGCGAAAGATAGACGTGGACACTATGGCGGGCACCGATGGGACCAATGGCGAGATGACTTGGTCACCGCTCTCATACAACTGTGGTCGTTGGGCGAGCCGGCCGAAGCTAACTGGGCCGAGACGTCGCTGGATGTTGCGACGGCAGCAGTGGGTCTGATCGCGCTGACTTCGGTATCAGACTGGATCGCGTCGGATGACACAAAGTTCCCCTACGCCGGATTCCCCGTAGATGATCTGGAAGCGTATCGGGAGTCTGCACGTGAGAAGGCCCAGGATGTTGTGGGTCGGAGGTTGCGCTGGCGGAAGTGGAGGCCACCGGAGGACACAAGGTTCAGGCAACTCTTTCCAGCCATCCACGACCCGCGGCCCTTGCATCTGGCTGTCGAGTCGTTGGTCGCCGAGCAGGACTCCGCAGGGGTGCTCGTGATCGAAGCGCCAACCGGGGAGGGCAAGACCAAAGCGGGAGTGCAGGCCATGGCCACGCTGGTGCGCCGTCTCGACCTCTCCGGTGGATACATTGCGTTGCCAACGCGGGCCACGGCCAACGGCATGCATAGCGAGCTGAGCGACGCCGCGCATGACCTGGGGATGGAGTACTCGCCCAAGCTCGTCTACAGCACGGCTGTGAAGGAGCTCGACGATGCTCGGCTCGACCCGTCGGAGGTTGGCCTGGACGACGATGCACCCATGCATGTGGAGAAGGAGTTCTTCACCCGTCGGCGTGGCCTGCTGTTCCCGGTTGGTATCGGCACCTGGGACCAGTCACTTCAGGCGAGCATCATGTCGCGCCATGTGTACGTTCGCTTGGCCGGATTGTCGAGCAAGGTCCTCCTGGTCGACGAGGTCCATGCACTCGACACTTACAGTTCGACTCTGCTGTACCGCCTTATGTGGTGGTGCGGTCGACTCGGGATCCCGGTGATCTTGCTCTCGGCAACGCTTCCAGCAGATCGTCGCGCAGAGCTGATTGCTCAGTGGAAGGCGGGGAGCCAGAGGCTGTTACCCAATGAGGTCGAGGCTTCTCGGGTTCAGGTACCTGGCGGTTGGCAAGTGACGTGGGCCGGCACGGTCGGCGAGCCCGTTTCCCGGCCGATTGCGATTTCGGATGTCAACGCTGATCGCGAGGTGGAAGTTGATCACTTGGCAGACGACGAGTTGACCACGTGGCTCGAGAAACGGATTGGGCAGGGCGGATGTGCCCTGGTCATCTGTAACCTCGTCGGTCGTGTCGAGGATATGTACACGAGGATTGAGCAGGCGATAGCCGATTGGGAGAAGCCGCCGACACTCGTCTACTTGACCCGCATGACCTCAGAGGGCCAGCGCACAGACATCGAACGGTGGCTTCGAGAGAGTTTTGGCGAGACCTCAGAGCAACGCCCCCACGCTATCGTCGTCGGAACACAAATCCTGGAGCACAGCCTCGACATCGACTTCGACCTGCTAGTCAGCGACCTGTGTCCGATAGACGTGCTGATCCAGCGGGTGGGCCGAGTGCATCGGCACCATCGCCCACCCGAAGTTCGGGGTTGTCAGGTCCCAACTCTGGGGTTACTTGAACCACCTATTGGTAAGAACGGCCCCTCGTTTCCACGAGGACTTCATGTCGTCTATCCGCACGAACCATTGCTACGTACCTGGCAAGAGCTGCGTGACGTGTCGTCGCTGCGGCTTCCGAGCCAGACGTCGAAGCTGGTGCATGACGTCTACGTCGCTTCGAAGCCGGCGCCGGAAGGGCTGGAGCGTCGCTTCGATCAAGCCGCGAAGACTTATAGCAAGCAGCAGGAACGTGACGAAGCGTATGCGCGACACTATTACATTCCACCGCTACGGTGTGACGACTCCATAACGCGCCTTACGGAACAACCGATGAACCCCGGCCGCACTCGCCGCGACCGTCGCGACCGACGGGATGGATCATGACTGTGCCAGACGACTCCGAAGAGAGTGTCGAGCTGGAGCGGCATATCGATGTCGTCATCCTGCGCTCCGATTCGCCGCATCCGCGCACGTTAGAAGGAGTTGCGCTGGATCTGACCGAAGAGAACGAACTGACAGCTGGCGAGATCGACGCCGCCCTGCGTTCAGCTGTCCACCTGACGTGCCCGGTAGACATTGATATTGATGCCTACCGAGCACTGGAAGGGCTTCCGGTACCCCGACCGTTTTCTCAGTCTGGGTGGCTGTACGACTATCGGCGGCTCGTACTCGACGACGACGGTGCATCCATCGACGCCGTCAGACTCGAATATCACCCTGTGTTCGGCCTGCGTATATGGGAAACCGAGACCTAGGCTATGTAAGCAGGGCGAGTGTCACGTTGCCCCCAGGAGCCCCCATGCCACGAGTCCGACGACGAGGAACAGGAAGATCCACATGACGAGAGACACCTCGGCGGTGACCGACAGGCGGAACGCCGGAAGGTGTCTGTCCGACCATCTACTGCGCCGATCTTTAAACAATATTTCCCCCCGGGACATTGCGGCTCGTGCTCGTCAGTGCTGACAGTACCACAGAACCAAGCGTATAGGTGTTGCTCGCCATTCGCGGCGTGTATGCTGATGGTGTCTCCCGGTTCAGGGAGGTGATCCGCGTATAGGTGTGGCGGATATGCACTTATCGCGATCTCCCCGCGTCAGCGGGGGTGTTGGCTCATCGCGATGGAACGGATATCTTGATCCCTCGATCGTGTAGAGGGGGGACGTTGAGCTACCGGCTTACCGAGCAGCCGTGGGTGCCGGTCGTCGATTGCGATGGCCATGCGCTGGAGCTCGGACTACGAGACGTGCTGCGGCGAGCGCATCAGTTGCGGTGGGTAGACGCGGAGGCGCCACCGGTCACGGCAGCACTGCATCGGCTGTTGATCGCGGTGTTGCATCGAGTCGTTGAAGGGCCTCGCAATAGACACGAATGGCGCCGGTTGTGGTCAGCGGAGTCGCTTCCCGAAGATCGGATTGACGCCTACTTCGATGATCATGCCCGTGCCTTTGACCTGTTCGACGACGAACGGCCTTTCTTCCAATGCCCTGCCCTGGCCGACCTGCAGGCACGGTCAGCCGCTCAGCTCGTACATTTCCGGGCCGTTGGCAACAATGCGACGCTGTTCGACCAGACGACCGCCGGAGAACGCCTCGTTCTCAGCGCGGCCGAAGCCGCGCGGTGGCTGGTTACGGTACAGGCATACGATCCCGGCGGGCTCAAGACCCCGTTCACAAAGGTGAAACAGTCGCAGCGGGCGCCATGCAACAATTTTGGGACGGTGGTGGTCGAAGGCGACACTCTCAAAGAGACGTTGTTGCTCAACCTTGTGCTCCATGAACCCGATGCGAACGAACCAAAGCACACGTCCTCCGCAGATCGTCCTTCATGGGAAGCTGAGCCTCCGTCGCCGGAGCCCGAGAAGCGAGTGACAAAGGGCTGGCTGGATGTCTTGACCTGGCAATCGCGGCGAGTACTACTACATCGGACGTCCGATGAGGATGGCGCGACAGTTGACGGTGCTGTGATCACGCCGGGCGATGCTATGGAAGAGCAGCTTCACTGGGTTGAGAAGATGGCAGCCTTCCACCAGCCTGAGAGGCGCAGCAGGCGTAGTAGTGATGAGCAGCGCCAATGGCAACCGATTCAGCTGCACAGGCTGCGGGGTATCTGGCGACATGCCCGGGAAATGTTGATCCCGGAAGATGACTTTGGTCATATCCGGCCGCATGTGCTCAACCACGTAGCAGATCGCCTGGCCGATGGATTCCTGCCCACGAACGAGGTATTCACGATACGCGTCTTCGGTCAGCAGCTCGACGACTCGGGCGGCGGATCGGTGCAGACCTGGCTGCAGGAACAGCTCCCGGCGCCGGCCGCATTGCTGCGGGCGGAGAAGGTATATAGCGACTCGGAGCATGCAGCGGTCGAGACGGATAGCTGGGCCAACGGTGCCCTGATCGGGATTTGTGTGGAACTGGCAGACGACGTCGGTCAGGCCATCAAAAAGTTGGTCGACCGGTGGCGTGAATCGTTAAGCGCACAGCATTCGGCAAGAGAGAAGCGCAATGCGCCATACAACGTCGGTCTCGAGCAGGACTATTGGCCACGGCTCGCCCCAGAGTTCGACAAATTCCTGAGCAATCTTGGTTATGCCGCGCTGAACGCGTCATCCCGGGAGCCGTTGGTGCTCGAATGGAAGGATACGGTTCGAAACGTCGCTTCAGTTGCTGTTGATCGGTGGGCAGTGGCCGTTCAGCAACGTCGGGTACGACAGCTAGACGCCGTGGCCAAGCATTACGAGTGGTTTCGGGGTCGCCTGCATGGCCTGTGTGACGATTTCGACGACAAGATGAAATCTATCTTGCCTTACGAGGGGGTTTGATGGGTGAACTCACCCTGGTCGAGAGACGACACCGACTGGTTGAGGGCCTGTATCAACTGGGGAAAGACTTGTCGTCGGATCAACGGCATCAAGTGGCGCACGCACGCAAGACGCTTGCTCAACTCCGGCGGGTCGCGGTCGCGGATCGGTACGAGCACGGAGCGTATGAACTGGTATTTCGCCATGACCCGCCAGAAAAGGAACAAAGGGTTTGGCTCATGGTCGCCGGACTGTATGCGCTCAATCCTCGACCACATCCGGGCAAGTCGCGGCTACCGTTGTGTGCAGCGTTAGGAAAACTTGCCAAGGTGAACGACGGCAAATACGCTTCGTCAGCGCAACGGCGTATGCAGCAGCTTCTCACGGCCGACACCGATCGACTTTCCCAAGACGTGCGGGCGAGCTTGCAGATGCTCGACGCCCACGAGCTACCGGTCAACTTCCACCATTTGCTGCGAGATCTCCTCGTCCTTCTTAACGCCGATGACGAGCGTGCCAGCGACGTTCGGATGAGGTGGGCGAGACAGTTCCACCGTCCTGATCGGGAAAGCAACACCACCTACGACACAAACGAAACCTCTGTTGCCGAGCAACTACAGGAGAGCGCCACGTGATCATCGAATTACACCTGCTGCAGTCGTTCCCAGCGAGTAACTTGAATCGAGACGATCTTGGTCAGCCCAAGAGTGTGACATTTGGTGGCGTGCCGCGTGGTCGAATTTCCAGTCAGTGCCTGAAGCGTTCAGCTCGTCAGCTGTTCACCAGCTATGGCCTGGATGACGAGAATGTCGGGACTCGTACGAAACGCCTGGTCACAGCGGCAAGTGAGCTTCTTGTAGAGCGGGGCCGAGACTCCGAGACCGCACAGGAAATCGTTGCTGCTGGGTTGCATTCACTTGGGTTTGGGGTGGAAAGGAATCGGCTAACCCAGTATCTGCTGTTTGTCGGTCGCGACGCGGTGACCCTGCTCACCGATTTCTGCGACGACAACTGGGACGCTCTGGCAGCCGGTATTGAGGAGGCGAAGAAGAAAGAGAAGAAGACCGACGACGCGGCTACCAAGATCTCTAAGGTGAAACCGGAGAAGGAGACCGCCGCCGAAGCTCAACGAATCTTCGACGCGAGTCGTGCCGCAGATATCGCGCTGTTCGGACGGATGATCGCAGACAACACGGACTTCAACGTCGATGCTGCGTCCCAGGTGGCTCATGCGATATCGACGCACGCCGTGGCAACCGAGTTCGACTACTACACCGCCGTTGATGATCTGAAGCGTGACGATGAGCAGGGTGCGGACATGATCGGCACGATCGACTTCAACGCCGCCTGTTACTACCGCTATGCCAACGTGGATCTGAGTCAGCTCGCGAACAACCTCAAGGGCGACGACGAGCTCGTCGCTCAAGCAGCTGGAGCGTGGCTCTCGGCATTTGTCCATGCCACGCCCAGTGGTAAGCAGACGACTACGGCTGCGCGCACGATGCCGGAGACTCTGCTCGGGACAGTACGTGAACGTGGAGCTTGGAATTTGGCCAATGCCTTCCTGCGTCCGGTCACGGGCAGCGACATCATGCGGACTTCCACCACGAACCTGATGTCGCATTTCCAGAAGCTGCGCGAGTTTTACGGCACCGACGAGCTCCGCGAGGTCGTCGGTGCGTCGATCAGTGCCGACACCGCTCCTCTGTCGGACAGCGAGACCGCGTTGACGCTGGACGACTTCCGTCATCGGCTGCTGACCTCGGCTCTGTCGTGACGATGCCTTACACACTTGCGCTATGCCTGGATGCTCCGATGCAGTCGTGGGGTGTCCGTTCTCGATTCACGAGCAGGGACACGGCGCGTGAACCGACCAAGTCCGGTGTCGTCGGGGTGGTTGCTGCCGCACTCGGCATAGACCGGGACGACGACGAGAAGATTCAGGCCCTGGCCCAATTGGAGATTGGCGTTCGCGTCGATCGTGAAGGTCTTCTGGAACGCGATTACCACACGGTCTCGAACGTGCCGAACACGGAAGGTAAGAATCACCGCACTGTGGTCAGTCACCGCTATTATCTTGCTGATGCGTTGTTCCTCGTCGCTGTCCAGTCAGAGCATCATGACACGTTGTTCCGAATACATGCGGCGCTGAACCAACCGCACTGGCCCGTCTACCTAGGACGGAAGGCATTCGTGCCTGCGCGCCCGCTCGTCGGGCCGTCACCGGATGACTCGTATCTCGGCGTGGCGGAGGGACGCGTCGAGGGAGTGCTCGAGTCGCATGTGTGGCTGGAGAACAGCAAGAAGGAGTGCGATAAGGCAGTCCGAGATCTACGTGACGGCAATGCCCGTCGGCTACGCACTCTCGTCGACGGTCGGCCGACGGATGCGAGAGCCGAGCCACGACACGATGTGCCAGTATCGTTCCGTAGCCGTGACCGGCGCTTCTACACCCGGTCGGTGTGTCGTGGTGAGGTCGTACTGACCGAGTCGATGATCGCGGGAGAACAGTCGTGTATTTGAGCAGACTCATTCCCGACACGACGGCGCACGCGTTCCGGCGCGATTACGCTGATATTCACCAGATGCACCGCACCATCATGTCTGGATTCCCGGAGCTTCCGGAGGGCAGCGCCACCCGTGAGCAGCATGGCGTGCTCTGGCGGCTGGACCACGGAAACGTGGGGTACACGCTCTACGTGCAAAGTCGCACTCAACCCAACTGGGACGGCTTCGACCAATATCTCAAACGACCCGCTGACGTACGTGAGCTCAGCACTACGTTCGACACCCTAAAGTCAGGGCGAGTTCTGTCCTTCCGGCTCATAGCGAATCCGACGCGTCGCAGAAAGCCAGAGCCCGGCGAGAAGCGCCGAGCCGATACGCGATACTCACTCAAAGATCCCGAGGAGCAGATCAGCTGGCTCGTGAACCGTGGTACGCAGAACGGATTCACCATACCCACGGGTGCCGACGCCCGCCCGGACCTGGCGCCATCGCCATGTCCTCGCCTCACCGGTTACCAGGGGAACGGGCGGCATAACAAGGTGACAGTAGATCCCGTGCGCTTCGACGGGCACCTGGTTATTACAGATCCGTCGGCGTTCGTGGAGGCTCTCTGTGCTGGCATTGGTCCGGCGAAATCATATGGCTGTGGCCTGGTGACCTTGGCACCTCCGCATCGATCCTGGTGACGTTCTGATCAGCTGCTGTCAATGACGAATCCCAGCTGACGGAGGCTGTCAACGTGACCGCGTGTCGGCGGGCACTCATAGAAACCGGACCGCTGAGTCGCCACGCCCGTTCAGTCAGGCAGCCCAGAAGAAGTCGAATCGGCCCTGGCCATCACCTATAGGGTAGGGCAAACGTAACAGGAGGTGTGTTGCGCGACTCTATGCGCTCGCTCTCGGTCGGATGGCGTCAAGATCTGATCCGAGATGATCACGTGCAATCTCAAGGTCGTACCTGCTTTGCAGATTCAGCCAGAACTGCTCTGATGTGCCGAGGTACCGAGCCAGCCGCAGGCTCGTGCCGGCCGTGATGCGCCGGTGACCATGAACGATCTCGTTGAGTCGCCGCGGTGGAACGCCGATCGAAACGGCCAGCTTGTGCTGGCTGATCCCATGGGATTCAGGTACTCCTCAACAAGGATCTCGCCTGGGTGAATTGGGGTGTCCGTGCTTGTCATGGTTCCTCCTGTTTCAGTGGTAATCGACGATCTCCACGTCTTCCGGCCCGGCCGGAGTCCAACGGAAACAGATTCGCCACTGCTGATTGATTTGAATACTGTGCTGGCCGCGCCGCTCTCCACGTAGTTGCTCGAGCCGATTGCCGGGCAGGATCCGTAGATCGGCGAGCGTCTCGGCCGCATCAAGGGTCAGTAGCTTGCGTGGCGCAGCACGTCGGAGGGTTGGATCGAGTCGTGGTGAGCGCAGTCTGTTCCACACGCGTTCGGTGTCCTTGTCGCCGAACGAGAGCAGCACGATAGCACTATAACGCTCTGCGTTATTAACGCTTCACGTTATGCTCTTAGTCGCGCATTTACATCTGGCGTCAGCGCGGGCAACACACGCGCGCACTACTCCCGCGTGCGCAGGAAGCACGGTGCCGACCAGGCGCGATAGCGGGATCTTCCGTCGGATCACCCCCGCGTGCGCGGGGAGCACGGCGATCGTCCCAATAAAGCGCGCTATCCGCTTCCATCACCCCCGCGTGCGCGGGGAGCACGGGCTGTGCGTGACGGCGGGGAACCTGGTCGACGGATCACCCCCGCGTGCGCGGGGAGCACTCGTCGAAGTGGAGGTCCTGCCGCACCGTCATGGGATCACCCCCGCGCGCGCGGGGAGCACTGCGGGATGTGCCTGTGACCGCAGGGGAAAGTGGGATCACCCCCGCGTGCGCGGGGAGCACGGCAGCCTGCTTCTCCCCCACCCCTCGCTGGGAGGATCATCCCCGCGTGCGCGGGGAGCACGTGCGCATATAGGTGTGCTTGCGGTCCCGGTGCGGATCATCCCCGCGTGCGCGGGGAGCACCACATGCCATATTCAGATTTCGACAAACCATGCGGATCATCCCCGCGTGCGCGGGGAGCACTGGATCCGCGTGTTGGCTGCCACAAATCGCGATGGATCATCCCCGCGTGCGCGGGGAGCACGCTTTTTCTGCTCTTAGGCGGACCATCGAGCTCGGATCATCCCCGCGTGCGCGGGGAGCACGCTAGTAGTGCCCCATAGAGTGGTGTAGCGCTGGTGGCCAGCCTCGTCGCGGACGTAGGCGCGGTC
>NZ_QMIG01000041.1 GCF_003287285.1 Phytoactinopolyspora halophila | reverse complement strand
TCTTCGCCGAACAACTCAAACACGCCGACAACAACGCCATCGGCGCCTAACCCCACCCCTCACGGCTGGAGCACCGGGGCGCTCCAGTTGGTGCGTAGCCAGGTTTCGAGGTCGATGAGATCCGGTCTGATGCGGCGAAGGCCGGGCAGGTCGGCGCGGTAACCTGCGTGATCGAACCAGTCGAACATGCTGGCCAGGTCCTCGCGAACCGCGCGAAGCTGCTCGATGGGTTGCTGCTCGAATCGCGTCGGAATGCCAGACACGCGCTCGAACGCTGCGGCCATCTGCGGGCCAGTCAGCTCGTCGCCGGCGATCTCGACTTGCCGGTCGAGCCAGGCGGCCGGGTCGTCGAAGGCGTCTGCGGCGAACGCGCCGATGTCGGCGGTGGCGATGAGCTGGACCGGGACCTCGGGGCGCAGCCACAAGCCCAGGACGAGATGGTCCTTCTCGAGACGTGGACTGATGTCGTGGAAGCACTCGTGGAACATGGTCGGCCGCAGGATGGTCGCCGGCAGCCCCAGTGCCTGAATGTGCTGTTCGATGTTCCACTTGCTTTCGAAGTGCGGGATGCCACTGGAGCGTTCCGCGCCGCCGACCGAGCTGTAGACGAGGTGGGCGACGCCGGCCTGAGCTGCGGCGTCGCCCACGGCCTTGCCCTGTCGTTCTTCGGCTGCGACGCCGCCGGGGTTCAGGAATGTCTGGACACTGAACACGCCGTGGGCCCCGCGCATTGCCGTGTGCAACGACGCCTCGTCATCCAGGTCACCGCGCACGAGCACCGCGCCAGCGGCTGCGAGTGCCCGGGCCGCGGGTTTCTGGGGATCACGTACCAGGGCGTGCACGGTCCACCCGCGGTGCAGTAGCTCGCGTGCCACTGCACCTCCCTGCCGGCCGGTACCGCCCAGCACCAGGATCGTCCTATCTGTTGCCACCGTGTGCCTCCGTGTCTGCTGCCTGCCAAGCGCATCTATCGAATGCCGCTCGCCACGGTCCGGCGATCGGTCGTGGCGAGCGGCACGCCAGAGTTCGTCAGGATCATCCGTATCCGGCCCGCTCAGTAGTTTCCGAGGCCCCCGCAGACGTTGATCGCCTGCGCGGTCACGGGTGCGGCCGCGTCCGTGATCAGGTAACAGACGAGTCCAGCGACCTCGTCAGCAGTGGAATACCGGCCGAGCGGTATCTTCGCTTCGAAACGTTCGAGCATCGCTTCCTCGGTCGTGTCGAAGTGCGCGGCGTAGCCCTGCCTGACCCGCTGCGCCATCGGGGTTTCGACGTAGCCGGGACAGACGGCGTTGACCGTGACCCCCGTCTTCGCGAGTTCGAGTCCCAGTGCCTTGGTGAATCCGACGACGCCGTGCTTGGATGCGGAATAGGGGGCGCCGAGCACCACGCCCTGCTTGCCGGCGGTCGACGCGATGTTGATGATCCGTCCCCAGCCGCGCTCGACGAGCTGTGCCGACTGGAGCACCTCGCGCGTCATCAGGAAGACACTGTTCAGGTTGGTGTCGATGACGTCGTACCAGAGCTCGTCTTCGATGTCGGCGGTGACGCCGCCGCCGCTGCGTCCAGCGTTGTTCACCAGGACGTCGATGTGCCCGTACCGCTCCACTGCGGCACCCACGAGGTACCTGACATCCTGCGGCTTCCGGACGTCGGCGGCCACGCCGTCGGCGTCGTAACCGTTCGATCGGAGCTTGTCGGCCGTCTTCCGGACGGCTTCGGGGTCGCGCGCGCAGATGAAGACCGCGTGGCCACGAGATGCGAGGGCCTCGGCAACCGAAAGGCCGATTCCACTCGTTCCCCCGGTGATGAGTGCGACTTGTTGCTGTTCGTCGTCCGCCATTCCGCCTGCTCCTTCGTAGAAATGGTGTCACAAAAGTCTGGCAGGGATTCCAATAATCTCGGTCGAGAGCGGGTGAAACCAGATCGGTTCGACTGCGCAGATTCTGCAGTTGAACGTGTTCAGCGATGAGTTGGGAACGGAAAACTCGCCGAATTATGGTCTGGAATCCAGAGTCCACGAATTCGGGAGGTTGCCATGCCGGAAACGCTGGCCGTGCGGGACCAGTCTGCTGCTTACTCGTTGCTTAACCTGATTCAAGGCTCGGTGATTACCCAGGCAATCTCAGTCGCGGCCAGGCTCGGTATAGCAGACGTTCTCCGTGACGGGCCGCTCCCCGCTGAGGACATCGCCAAGCGTGTCGGAGCGGACCCAGAGGCGACGTATCGGCTGCTGCGTACGCTGTCCGGCTATTCGGTGTTCGCGGTTCAATCCGACGGCCGGTTCGGGCTCACGCCGATGGCCGACGCGCTCCGTGACGACGCGCCGGACTCGATGCGCGGTATCGCGACGCTGATGAGCCACCCCCTGCTCTGGGAAGACTGGGGGAACCTGCTCGAGTCCGTGCGCAGCGGCGAGGCGAACATGCCACGGCTGCGCGGGATGGGTGCCTACGAGTTCCTCACGGCGAATCCCGAGTACGCAGCCGAATTCTTCCAGGGGATGCGCAGCATGTCGGAACCGGAAACCGACCCGGTGCTCGCGGCGTACGACTTCTCCCAGTTCCGCACGATCGTGGATGTCGTCGGCGGGCGGGGCGGCCTGCTGGCGGGGATCTTGAAGCAGGCGAGCAGCGCACGCGGCATCCTGTACGACTCCGAAGCCGCGACCGCCGACGCGCCGGCGGTGTTCGACGCGGCGGGTGTCGGGGAGCGGGTGACGATCGAGAACGGCTCCTTCTTCGACAAGCTGCCGGCCGGCGCGGATGCCTACGTGCTCAAGCACATCCTGCACGACTTCACCGAGCCCGACTGCCTGACGGTCTTGCGGAACGTCCGGGAAGCGATCGCGCCTGACGGCACGATGCTCGTGATCGAGTACGTACTCGACGGAAACAACGAGCACCACATCGGGAACATCATCGACCTGTGGCTGCTCCTGCTCCTTGGTGCCAAGGAACGCACGCTGCCCCAATACTCCGAACTGTTCGCGAAGGCCGGTCTGCACGTCGTCAGAGCAGTCCCCACCGCGTCGCCGGTCTCGATCATCGAGGCGGTGCCCGATTCGAGCCCGGCGTCCGAGACCGGTCCCGGAACCCCCACTGGAAGCTGAGGACAGGACATGGACACGGATGTCATCGTTGTCGGCGCCGGGCCGACGGGATTGATGCTCGCGGGCGAGCTCCGTCTCGGCGGCGCGGACGTCACCGTCGTCGAGCGGCGGACGGAGCGAAGCTGGGAGTCGCGCGGAATCGGATTCACCGCGCGTGCAGCCGAGGTGTTCCACGGGCGTGGGCTTCTCGATCGGCTGGAGAACGCCGAGATCACCAGGCAGGGACACTTCGGCGGCATACCGATCGACTATGGAGTGCTGGAAGGCTCGCACTTCGGCGTGCGCGGCGTGCCGCAGTACAAGATCGAGGAGATGCTCGAAAACTGGGCACGGGAACTCGGCGTGTCGATGCGCCGCGGGTTCGAGGTCACCGGCGTGCGCGACACGGGCGACGGTGTCACGGCGATCGTGCAGGGGCCCGATGGCCGTGGCGAGTACTCGGCCCGCTACCTCGTGGGTTGTGACGGCGGTTCGAGCACCGTCCGGAAACATGCGAACTTCGACTTCCCGGGTTCCGACGCGACGCGCGAGATGTATCTGGCCGACGTGGCCGGTTGCGACATCCACCCGCGAATGATCGGCGAGCTCGTTCCGAACGGAATGGTCATGGCGGCGCCGCTGGAAGAGGGCTACGTCCGCATCATCGTCTGCGAGAACGGCACGCCGCCAGCCAAGGATCGGGAGGTGACCTTCGCCGACGTGGCGGACGCGTGGCAGCGGCTGACGGGCGAGTCGATCCACGACGGGCAGGCGCGGTGGGTGAGCAGCTTCACCGACGCCACGCGTCAGGTCACCGAGTACCGGCGTGGCCGCGTGCTCGTGGCGGGAGATGCCGCACACATCCACCTCCCGGCCGGGGGCCAGGGGCTGAGCATCGGAGTGCAGGACGCCGTCAACCTCGGCTGGAAACTGGCCGCGACGGTCACCGGCTGGGCCCCTGACGGCCTCCTCGATACGTACCACAACGAACGTCACCCCGTGGGAGCGCGGGTGCTGCGCAACACGCGTGCCCAGGGGACGCTCAATCTCAGCGGCAAATCCGTGGAGCCGCTGCGGGCCGTCATGTCGGAGCTCATCGCGATCCCGGATGTGGCGCGGCATCTGTCCGGCATGGTGAGTGGGCTCGACATCCGCTACGACATGGGCGAGCACGGGCATCCGCTCGTGGGTGCGCGGATGGCCGACCGCGAGCTGGAGCGTGCCGATGGCAGCACCGAGCAGCTCGCGCGGCTGCTGCATCCGGCGCGGGGCGTCCTGATCACCGCCGACGACTCGGAGGAGATGAGCCGGTGCGCTGCCGGGTGGTCCGACCGCGTGGACCTGATCCGGGTGGCGAGCGTGCCGCCGGGGCCCGGAGAGGACCGGATCGTCACGGAATCGGTGCTGATCCGCCCCGACGGCTATGTCGCCTGGGCCGCGCCGGGTGGGGGAACGCTCGCCAGTGCGCTGCGGCGCTGGTTCGGCGTGGCCCGGCAGGCTCGGGACGTCCAGGATTCTCACCCGCTCGTGTCCGCCCCTTAGACGCCGGCTACCCGAAGGAGAGGAATCGTGACTACGAGCGCCCTGCGCGAAACGGAACACAAGATCGACATCGCTGCTCCCGCGGATCGGGTATTCGCGCTGATCGCGGACGTCGGCCAATGGCCAGTGATCTTTCCCCCGACCGTGCACGCCGAGAGCGTCGAGAAGGAGGGAAACTCGGAACGGATCCGGCTCTGGGCGACCGCGAACGGCACTGCCAAGACCTGGACGTCCCGGCGTGAGCACGACCCGGATCGGATGAGCGTGTCATTCCGCCAGGAACAGCCCCAGCATCCGGTCGGCGGCATGGGCGGGACATGGGTGGTGGAGCCCGTTTCCGAATCCGAATGCCACGTCCGCTTGCTGCACGACTTCTACGCGGCGAGCGACGACCCCGCCGATCTCGACTGGATCAGCCAGGCGGTCGACCGCAACAGCATGTCGGAACTCGACGCGCTCAAGACGAGCGCGGAGCTGGCCGGCTCCGATCAGCTCGTCACGTTCGACGACACCGTGGCGATCGACGGCAGTGCCGAGGACGTCTACGACTTTCTCAACGAGGCCCAGCTGTGGTCGCAGCGGCTGCCGCACGTCGCCAGGGTGTCGCTGGAGGAGGAGACACCCGGGCTGCAGATACTGGAGATGGACACCAGCACGAAAGACGGATCCACCCACACCACGCGGTCCGTGCGGGTGTGCCGCCCGCACACCAGCATCGTGTACAAGCAGATCGTCCTGCCCGCGCTGCTGGCGTTGCACACCGGGCGCTGGTTGATCGAAGACCGGGACGATGGGGCAGGGGTGTCCGTGACGTCGCGGCACACGGTGCGGATCAACCCGGAACGCATCGCCGACGTGCTCGGTGCCGGCGCGGACGTGCACACCGCGCAGGAGACCGTCCGTCAGGCCTTGAGCGGCAACAGCCTGACCACCTTGCGCGCCGCGAAGGCTTTCGCCGAGGGCGCCGGCGACGGGCGTGCGGCGTCGTGACGGGATCCTGGGCGGCCGCACAGGTCGTCATCGTCGGTGCCGGTCCTGTGGGGCTCATGCTGGCCGGAGAGCTCGGCCGGGCCGATGTGCCGGTCATCGTGGTGGAACGCCTGGACAGCCCGATGACGGAGTCGCGGGCGAGCCAGCTCACCACGCTGACTGCCGAGCTCTTGCACGAGCGCGGGTGCGAGGCGTTGCTCGGCGAGGCCGTACACGAGCCACGAGCCCATTTCGGCGGGCTGGGGTTCGATCTGTCCGGGCTGGACAGCGAATACGCCGGCAACTGGAAGGTGCCTCAGTACCGGACCGAGGCCGTCTTGGCCGAGCGTGCCGAAGGGCTGGGCGTGACCGTGCTCCGGGCGCACGAGCTGACCGAGATCACCGAGCTGCCGGACCACGTCGTCTGCGGGGTCCGGGGACCTGACGGCGACGCGCGGATCCGCGCGCGGTACGTGGTCGGCTGTGACGGTGCCTGGAGCACGGTCCGCCGGTTGTGCGGGTTTCCCGTGTCCGCCAGGGCGGCGACGAAGGAACTGCTGCGGGCCGACGTGACGGGCATCCGGGTCCGCGATCGCAGGTTCGAACGCCTCGACGGGGGATTCGCGACGGCGGCTACCCGCGATGGGGTCACCAGGGTGATGGTGCACGTGGCCGGGCAGGGAGTGGCCGAACGCACGGGTCCGCCGGAGTTCGGCGAGGTCGCACGTGCCTGGCAGAAGGTGACCGGCGAGGACATCTCCGGTGGAACCGCCGTCTGGGTGGATTCCTTCGACAATTCCAGGGGCCAGGCCGACGCCTACCGGCGGGGCCGTGTCCTGCTGGCCGGCGACGCCGCCCATTGGCACATGCCGATCGGTGGCCAATCGCTGAACGTAGGACTCCAGGACGCGGTCAACCTGGGCTGGAAGCTCGCCGGGACGGTGCGCGGCTGGGCAGCGCCCGGGGTGCTGGACAGTTACCACGACGAGCGGCATCCGGTGGCGGCGCGGGTGCTCAACCATGTCGCGGCTCAAGAGGTCATGCTGCTCGGTGGCGCCGAGATCGAGCCGCTGCGAGACGTGTTCTCCGAGCTGACCGGCCTGAGCGAGGTCCGTGCTCACGTGGCCAGGGTCGCCGCCAACCTCGACGACCGGTACGGCCCGCCGGAGTCACCGCTGATCGGGCGGCGAGTCGCGAAGCTGGGGCTGCGGACGGAAGCGGGGCCGCTGCGGGTGGCGGGCTCCGCGCCAGTCATGCCCGTCCTGGTGCGGCTCGCACCCGCGTCCGATGACCCCGGTCGATTCACCATCCCGACGATTCACGCCATCGACGAGAAGGGTTCTCTCCCGGGGATCACCGCCATCCTCCTGCGCCCCGACGGCTACGTCGCCTGGGCCGGTGACAGCGAGGAGGGCGTGCACCGGGCGATCGGGAAGCTGCTGCGTGCGGAAGGTAGGGAAGAGAATGCTGAACTTTGACGCGGACGTCATCGTTGTGGGGGCGGGCCCCACCGGTCTCATGCTCGCCGGCGAACTGCGCCTGGCCGGAGTCGAGACCGTCGTCCTGGATCGGCTGGCCGAGCCGATGAAGCAGTCGCGTGCCCTGGGTTTCTCGGCGCGCGCCATCGAGGAGTTTGACCAGCGGGGGTTGCTGCCGCGGTTCGGTGAGGTGCAGACCATCCCGTTCGGCCATTTCGGCGGACTGCCCATCGACTACCGGGTGCTCGAGGGCGGCTCGTACGGTGCGCGGGGAAAACCGCAGTCGCTCACCGAGAGCATCCTGGCCGCGTGGGCGACCGAACTGGGCGCCGTGGTGCACCGGAATCATGAGGTCACCGGGCTGAGCGCCGGTGCGGACGGCGTCGAGCTGGACGTGGCCACCCCGGAGGGCGCCAAGCGCCTGCGCGCCCGCTACGTCGCCGGCTGTGACGGTGCCCGCAGCAGCGTCCGCAAGTTGGCCGGCATCGATTTCCCCGGCACGGACCCGACCATCGAGATGTGGTTCGCCGACGTGGCCGGCTGCGATCTGCAGCTGCGTTTTGCCGGTGAGCGTGTGCCCGGCGGCATGGTCATGGTGCTGCCGCTGGGACCAGAGGTCCAGCGGGTCATCCTGTACGAGCGTGGCACGACCCGGCCGGGCGGCGACGCGCCCAGCTTCAGTGACGTCGCCGCGGCGTGGAACCGGTTGACTGGCGAGGACATCAGCGGTGGGAAACCGCTGTGGACGAGCTACACCACGGATACGAGCCGGCAGGCGGCGGAGTACCGCCGGGGACGCGTCTTTCTGCTCGGTGACGCCGCGCACATCCACCTGCCGATCGGCGCCCAGGGCATGAGCGCGGGCATCGGCGACGCGATGAACCTGGGGTGGAAGCTCGGCGCCGAGATCAATGGCTACGCACCGGCAGACCTGCTGGACACGTACCACAGCGAGCGCCACCCCGTGGGAGCCCGTGTCCTGACCAACACCCTCGCCCAGCGCCTCCTGTACCTCGGCGGGGAAGAGATGGATCCCATGCGCGAGGTCCTGGCCGAGCTACTGGCTTACGAGGAGGCCCAGCGGCTGCTGGTCGGCATGGTCACCGGCCTGGATATTCGCTACGACGTGGGCGACGGCGATCACCCGCTGCTCGGCAAGCGCCTGCCCGATGTCGAGCTGGTGGGTGACTTCGGGGCAGCCGGCACGGCGAACGCGTTCCAGTTCCTGCACGCCGGGCGCGGCATGGTCCTCGACCTGGCGGACAACGAGAAGCTGCGCAAGGTTGCCAGTCCGTGGACGGACCGGGTGGACGTCATCACGACGAGTTCGCGTCCGGCCGGCGTTCTGGAGGACGTCGATGCCGCGCTGGTGCGACCGGACGGCTACATCGCGTGGATCGGCACCGGCGGGTCCGAGGGGACCGGCTTGCCGGAGGCCCTCGCCCGCTGGTTCGGCGCGGCGGCGTGATTCACCGGGGTGGCGGGCCGGTTATCCCGCCTGTTCGGTATTAGGGCCATGATCATCACGAGGATGCGAGGTGCGCATGCCATTCATCAATCCCGAAGACGGGTACCTGACGGTCATCAACCTGTTCAAGACGGACACCGCGGATCGAGTGGACCGGCTGATCGGCGAGATGCGCGCGATCGTCGATACGGCGGCGTTCCCCGGCTGGATCTCCAGCACGGTGCACCGGGGTCAGGAGAAGTTGGGAACTGCGAACTTCATCCAGTGGCGCGGCAAGGAAGACCTGGAATCCCGCTATGCCGGTGACGAGTTCAAACACCGCACGGTTCCACTATTCAGGGAGATCACGACCCTCGTCCGGCTGATGCAGACGGAGGTGGAGCTGAGCCACCGCCACCCCTCGTTGGGCGATGTCACCGAGATCTCACCCGAGCGCGACGACTACACGGTGATCGAGATCCTCGGAGTGGATCCTGCCGACCAGAATGACCTGATCGCCACGCTGGGAGAGGCCCATGCCTGGCTGGCGGACACGCCGGGCTACCGTTCGCAGAGCGTGCTGCGGGGCATCCGATCCCGCGGTCCACAGGATGACGGCGATGGCTTGACCGCGATTGGCCGGGAGCACGACTTCGTCGTGGTTTACTCCCAGTGGGATGACAAACAGTCCTACGACGCGTTCCGGGCACGTGCCGCGGACGAACAGTCCACGGCACGGCGGAGAAACGAGGAGAAGCGGAACTCGCTGACGACGGACGTCGACTGGAACTCCTACCGAGTCGTGCACACGCGATCCGCGCCCCAACCCACCTCGGCCTGACCGGCCCGAATGATCATGTTTGGTACGTTCTCTCGGGCCGTAACACGTCTGTAGACGTGGTACGGCCCGAGAAAACCTATGATGGCGCGGCAGCGCGGACGCTCTCGCTACTCGGCGATCGTCTCCCAGTACCACTGGGGGTCGAACTTCGTGATCTCGATGTCCGAGCCGTCGGCGACCAGCCCGGCGGCGAGTGTCGTGGCCTTCGCGATGAACCCCGACGTGCGGTGCGCGGCCAGCAGATCTTGCTCGTCGAATGGCACACCTTCGCAGCGCAGCAGCCGCAGATCGGCGAACCCGTCGAACGTCCGGTCCAGCACCTGCACGGCCTGCGGGCTGCGGATGCTGAAGCGTACCTTGGCGGCGACGTGGCCGCGATGGTGCTGGTCGGAGTAGTACGCGATATCCGGAATGGTCGGCGGCACGAAGTAGTCACGCGCTGCAATCTCGGGAACTTGCGGGAGGTTCCCGACCAGGAAATGCCACGAGTTGTACTGCATCCGCGCGGCGATGGACCAGGTGATGTCGGCCAGGTGCGCGGATGAATCGTCGAAGTGCCTTCGGGCTTGCGGGGCGGGCACGACACAGCAGAAGAAGTGCGGGATGTCCCAGCCGGCGATCTTTGCCCATTCCTCTGCGCGTAGTGCCTCGATCAGCGCGGTCAGCGACCGCATGCCGCGGCTCATCGCGAAGTCGACTTCGAACGCCGTCGTCGCCGCGCACACGGTCTCGTATACCAGGGCCTCCAGGCCCGTCCCGAACTCGCCACGCGGCTCGGCCAGCCAGCCGGGTGTTGCTTCGAGGCTGGTGCCCAGCTCGTCGAGCGTGTCGCCGGAGACCGGTAGCCGGTCGCGCACGTACTCGCAAAGTCTTGCTTCCAGCCGTCTCGCATCGTCCGCGGCTTCACCGGCGATCCGTTCGATCTTGTGCATGAGCGGGCCGTGTATCTCCCGGTAGAGCTGGACCCTGCCGGAAATCTCCTGGCGTCGCCGGGCGATTGCCTGTGCGAGCTCATCGAGCTCCGCCACGCGGGTCGTGGTGGCGGGCGGCACCTGCTGCCCGCCAGGGACGTTGTTGTAGGCCACGCGGGTCCGTTCGAGAAGGTGGGCCACGTGGTCGATCGTGAGCTGTGTTCCGTTGGCTTCCTCGATCCGGGCGTAGCCCGCCGACCGCACCAGCAGGGTGAGGCAGACCACCATCAGCACGTCGTTGTCCGACCACAGCTCAAGCGGCACGGCCGCCAGGCTGCTCAGCGTGCAGTCCGGGTGACCTTGCCACAGGGTCTTGCCGGTGAGCGTGTTCCGATCGCGGAAGTTGGTGTATTGCCGGTCGCCAGAGTAGAGCACGAACGGTGCCGTGCGGCTGGCCGCCTCCAGCAAGTTCGCCAGCATGTCCTGGCGGCCTTCCTGCCCGGCCGCCGCGAGCCATTCGCGGCAGTCCGCGACCGACTCGCGTAACCGCGCGGTGGCCCGGGCGAGTTCTGCCTGGTAATCCGACAGGTCCTGGGCGGACCACGGTACTCGCAGTACCCCGCCGACGAGATCCTCCTCGCCGGATAGCGGGCCCTTCGACGGGACGCGGACGACGACCCGGCCGCTCGTGTTCAGCCCGATCTCGCCGAAGAACGCCACCGCGTCGTCGGTATCGTCGTCCGTGTCGGCGGTGTCGGCGGTGTTGTCGGCTGAAACGGCAGTGTGGCCATCGCCCCGCCACGAGACGCCGAACAGGACGTTCAGCGCGCACTCGTCCACGATGGGCAGGGCCCGTAGCTGGATGTCCGCGGGAACGTGTCCGGCCAGCGTGAGCAGCGTGTCCACGGCCGCGGGCAGGTCCGGGGCGGCGGCTGCCTGCTGCCAGGTCCGTTCGAGCAGGCCCGGGAACCCGGCGTTGTCGGCTAGCACGTAGTCCGGTTCACCCGCCGTCCCGGCTCGGTGGCCGAGCCGGGACGGTCGGCGGCTCTGCCGCGCCTTCGCCAGCGCGGCCTTTCGGGAGAGTCCGGTATCCCGCTCGGTAGGCAGAGTCATTCCGCTCCTTTGAGTATCGGGTCGATGTGGTTCCACATCTGGTCTCCGGTCGGTGTCCATTCCTCGTCCACGTAGATGCAGTCGACCGGGCAGACCATCACGCACACCGGGCAGCCGGAGCACAGTTCGGGGATGATGACGACGTCGAGTCCCCGATCGAATATTGCTCCGAACTCGGGTGGGCAATTACGCACGCACGCGTCACACGCGATGCATTCTGACGTCTCGATGCGACGTGGTGGCTTCTTCCAGTTCTCGTTGCGGGTTCGCTGTGCGATCCGCTCGGCGCGTTCGGCGCTGGCTTCGGGAGGAGTGTCTTTCGCCCATGGCATGTCGTGATCTCACCTCGGCTTCCGGTGTTCCTCGGATTCCTGTGGCAGCGTTCAGAAGACGCCGAAATACTCGTTGTGCTCCCATTCGGTCACGTCATCTGCCGGAGGGCGCTGGGCCGCACACCATTCCTCGAAGCGCGACAGTTCACTTTCTTTCAGCTTCGTCAGGCATGTCTTGAGCGGCGTTCCGAGCAGTTCTTCGACGCGGCTGCTCGTGCGGAACGCGTCCAGCGCTTCGCGCAATGACGTGGGTAGCGCGGGATATGTGCTCCGGTTCGCCGGGGTACCTGAGGTCATCTCTTCCAGGCCCGCGTGGAGCTGGGAGGCGATGGCGAGATAGGGGTTCGCGCACGGTTCCCCGATCCGGTTCTCGACGTGCGTGGAGCTGCCGCCGCTGAGCACCCGGACCATGGCGCTGCGATCCTCGAAGCGCCAGTTGTTCGACGTGGGAGACAACGTGAATTGCGGGGCCAGCCGCCGGTAGCCGGTCACGGTCGGAAGGGACAGCAGGCAGAGTTCCCGTGCGTGAGACAGCAGGCCCTCGACGTAGGCTTGCCCCTCGGGAGAGATTCCGTCCTGCGCGTCGCCGCTTGTCGCGAAGACGTTGAGGTTGGTCTTCGTGCTCGTGACGGACTGGTGCAGGTGCCAGCCGCTGGAGTCGAAGCTCTCCAGGCGGGGCAGCGTCATGAAGGAGGCGTGGAAGCCACGGCGCCTGCAAGCCTGCTTGATCTGGGTGCGGAACAGCAGCATCGCGTCCGCCGCATCCAGGGCCAGCATCGGATCGAACGTCGTTTCGAGCTGTCCGGGACCGGACTCGTGTTCCATCGAACGCAGCGGCAGGCCGAGGGACATGAGCATCGCGGCCAGCGGATCCGCCACTTCGGCCACGGAGTCGTAGTAGCTGTCGAGGTTGAACTGGTAACCGGGATTCATGGCCTCCACTGCCGGTGCTTGCCCTTGCAGGCCGAAACCGTTTCCCGCGTTGCCCGGCGGTCCTCCGGTCAGCCGGGTGAGGTACCACTCGACCTCCAGTCCGATGACCGGGGCCAGGTCGTGCTTGGCGTATTCGGCGCAGACCCGGCGCAGGACGTCGCGGGACGCGAGCGGGTGCGGCGAGCCGTCGCGCTGGAATTCGTTGCCGAGCACCCAGGCGGTTCTCGGCTCGGTCCGGGGCAGTATCTGAAATGTGCGGGGATCCGGGACGAGCACGAAGTCGCCCGCGCCGTGCAGTTCGTCGACGCCCACGCCGGGGTCGGCGAGGAAGTCGACGGCGACGGCATGGCCGGTGTCGAAGAGGAAGGGCCCGGCGCTGAAGTCCACACCGTTGCGCAGTGCGGTGCGGAAGACGTTCGCGGGAACCGTCTTCGACCGGGCCAGCCCGTGCGGGTCGCAGAACACGATCCGGACGAGATCGACCTCGTCCAGCTGCATGTCGACCTGCTCGGCCGCGGCAGCCTGCCGGTCGTCCCAGAGTGCGAACTCGGCGACGAACGAGGGACGCCCGACGCCACTCTCACCGTGCACGGACCATGGCCTGGAAATCATGATCATTCCCCTTTCGTTTGCTGGCCGGGCGGAACCATCGCGAGGCCGAGTTCGGTCTCGATGAGGCTGGCGGTGGCGAGCACCAGGCCGTCGTCGCCGGCCCGGCCGACGAGCTGCAGCCCCGCCGGAAGCCCGCGGGACGTGACGCCGACGGGCAGGGACAGGGCCGGCTGTCCGGTGATGTTGAACGGATAGGTGGCGGGCGACCACGCGAGCCACAGCAAGTCATCGGGGTTGGCCGCCCAGGACGGGGCGATCGCGTCGACGGCGAACGGCTCGGTGGGAACGGTGGCCATGGCGAGCAGGTCGTAGTGCTCCATGACCGATCCCAGCCTCGACCTCAGGGCGAGCCGCGTCTCCTCGGCGTGCATGATCGCCGCGCCGCTCACGGAGCGCCCGTGACGCACGAGCGCGAGCCGGCCCTCGTCGCACAACGGCTCGTCTTCCGGCGCCGTGCCGCTTGCCTCGACGGCAGCGAGAATGTCCACCACGGCGGCGTACGGGTCGGGGAAGGGGACGTCGACGCGATCGACGCGGTGTCCCTGCCCGGTCAGGACGGGTAGGGCGCTCTCGGTGATCTCGCGGACCTCGCCGGACGTCTGCGGGAACTCGATCCAGCCGATTCGCAGCGTGGCGGGCCGCGTTGCCGGCACGGGTGGAGCGGTGACCGAGTCTGGGTCCCGGTGGTCGGGGCCGGCTAGTACCGATGTGACCGTGGCGGCGTCGACCACGCTGCGCGCGAGTGGCCCGACGTGCGCCAGCCGCTCGGCGCAGGGAGGTACGTAGGGAATGCGGCCGAAGGATGGTTTGAACCCGACGACGCCGCAGAATGCTGCGGGTATACGCACTGACCCCGCTCCGTCGGTACCCAGTGATGCCGTGCACAGACCCGCCGACACCGCGGCGGCGGACCCGCCGCTCGACCCCCCGGCGGTCCTGTCGCGCGCCCAGGGATTGCGGGTAGGTCCGGCTACCTTGCTGACCGTGCTCGCGCTCCAGCCGTGCTCCGACGTCGCGGTCTTTCCCACGACGATCGCGCCTGCCGCCCGGAGGCGGGCCACGGCGGGCGCGTCCGCAGCGGTGCGGCGGTTCGGCAACAGTGATCCTCTCCTGGTGGGAAGGTCCCGCGTTTGGAGGAGATCCTTCACCGCGACCGGGATCCCGAGCAGCGGCCGGCTGCGGAACGCGGCGTGACCGCGGCTCGCGATCAACCTGTCGGCGGCTTCCGCCTCCTGCAGCGCGTGAGCGTCAGCGAGCGCGACGAACGCTCCGAGTTCCGCATTTGTTTCGCGGATGGCAGCCAGCACTGTCTGCACGTGCTCGGTGACGGTGGAATGACTCTCCAGAAACAACTGCTGTGTTTCACGAATGCCGCGGCAGATCGACTGCCCGTTTCTCGTGGCGGTGGATAATGGCACAGAATCACTACATGACGTCTCTGGAAGTGGGCGCAAGCTGCGGATGCCGGGCAATAAGCGCCGAGAGAGCAATCTCGGAGAAAAATTCCACGGAATCGGCAGGAAGCTGGCGTTCGACTGCAGAAAAATCAGCAGTCGAACGACGGCACGCACGAATAAATACGGGGAGCGTGGGTGACATTCTGCCGTACATCGCCGCGCACGGATTATCCTGCCGCTGGCGGTAATCCTTCGGAAGGGATGCGGTGATGATATCCCGTTACTCGTTGCCCGAGATGGCAGAGCTCTGGTCTGATCAGGAACGCTATGCCACCTGGACCAAGGTGGAAGTCCTCGCATCCGAGGCGCAGGCACTGCTCGGCCGGATTCCCGAGTCCGCTCTGGTGGACATCCGGCGTGCCCAGGTGCCGTCCCCGGCTCGGGTGGCAGAGCTCGATCGCGAGCGCGACCACGAGATCCTTTCGTTCCTCGCCGCCTTGTGCGAGGGCATCCCCGACGACTCCGCGCGATGGGTGCACCTCGGCATGACGAGCTATGACCTCGTGGACACGGCGCTAGGATTCAGCCTCGCCCGCGCCTGTGATCTTGTGCTCCAGGCGGCAGTACGGCTTCGGGGCGTGCTGGCGGATCGGGCGGTCGAGCACTGGAATACCGTGTGCATCGGGCGTACGCACGGGATGCACGCGGAGCCGACGACGTTCGGTCACAAGCTGGCGGGGTTCGCCTTCGCGATCGATCGTTCCGTCCGGCGGCTGGAGGCGGCGCGCGCGGAGGTCGCGGTGGGCACGATTTCCGGCTCCGTCGGGACCTACTCGTTGATCGACCCGTTCGTCGAAGAGTACGTGTGTGCGGAACTCGGTCTCGGCGTGGAGCCGGTGCCGAGCCAGGTCGTGGCCCGCGACCGGCACGCCGAGCTCCTGCACGCGGTGGCAACGCTCGGCGCGTGCATCGAGCAGATCGCCACGGAGGTGCGACTGCTGTCGCGCAGTGAAGTCCGCGAGGTCGAGGAGAGCCGGACGGCCGGCTACCAGGGGTCGAGCGCGATGCCGCACAAGCGCAACCCGACCGGCAGCGAGCGCCTGTCGGGGCTGTCCCGGCTACTGCGCGGCTACGCCGGGACGATGCTGGAGAACGTGGCGCTCTGGCACGAGCGGGACCTGTCGCACTCGTCCGTCGAGCGGGTTGTCGTGCCGGATGCGATGATCGTCGCGCACTACCAGGCGACGGCAGCGGCGGACCTGGTGGCGGGGCTCGACGTGTTCCCCGACCGGATGCGCGCCGCCATCGACCAGACCAATGGCCTCGTGTACAGCTCGGCGGTGCTGGCCGATCTGCTGGCGGGCGGCACCGAGCGGGAACGGGCCTACCGTGCGGTCCAGGCCGCGGCCAATCGTGCCATCGCTTCCGGCGAGGATTTCGGTACGTTGCTCCGGACCGAGGGAATCGATGCCGGCCAGCTACGACCGGAGCGTTTCCTGGTCCACCATGACGCGATCTTCAAACGATTGGAAGCTCTCCGTGAAATGGAACATTAGGCGCGAGCACGGTGTCGATCTGGACGTGAAGGAGGTCGTGGAGGTTTACCGTTCGTCCGGGCTTGGGGAACGCCGGCCGGCAGCGGATTTCGATCGCATGGGGGCGATGGTGCGCAACGCCAATCTGGTCATCACCTGTCGTATCGACGGTGAACTCGTGGGCATCGCGCGAAGCATCTCGGATTTCGCTTACGTGACGTATCTGTCCGATATCGCCGTCAGCCGGGCACACCAGCGATCTGGTATCGGGCGAGCGCTCATCGACGCGACCCGGAAAGAGGCGCCGCAAGCCAAGATCGTGCTGCTGTCGGCGCCCGACGCGGCGGACTACTACCCGCACCTCGGCTTCACCCGGCACGATTCCGCCTGGGTGCTGAGCCAGATCGAGTAGGCGATCCCAGCTGAATGTCCGCGTTCGACGTCGGCAACAGTTTGGAGGCCTTGATCTTTGAAAGTCGAGATTGGAGGCTCATCACCTGTACATTCACGGCATTGCGGCCATGACGTTATCGAGGCGGCGGTAAAAATGCGTAGTAATTTGATCGTGGCCCGGATGGATCCTGATTCGAGCGCTGAGGTAGCTCGGCTCTTCAGCGAATTCGACAAGACTGACATGCCACATCGCATGGGAACGCGGAGGCGTCAGTTGTTCTCATTCCACGGTCTGTACTTCCACCTTCAAGACTTCGACACCGAAGACGGGGCAGAGCGGATAGAGGAGGCGAAGAACGATCCACGTTTCGTGCAGATAAGCGAGGATCTCAAGCCATTCATCCACGCTTACGATCCGGAGACCTGGCGATCGCCCGTGGATGCCATGGCCACGAGGTTCTACTGCTGGGAGTCGGAATGAGCGGGCGCCGGGTCGTCGTCACCGGAATCGGGGTGCTCGCGCCGGGCGGAATCGGGGTCAAGAGTTTCTGGAGCCTGCTCTGCGAAGGCCGGACGTCAACGCGGGGGATCACCTTCTTCGACCCGTCCGCGTTTCGTTCCAGGGTGGCGGCCGAAGCGGATTTCGATCCCTGGCAGCACGGCCTCGGACCGCAGGAGATACGGCGTATGGACCGGGCGGCGCAGTTCGCGGTTGTCACGACGAGGGAGGCGATGGCGGACAGCGGCCTGGACATGAGTGATACCGAACCGCATCGCATCGGGGTGGCCGTCGGCAGCGCCGTGGGTGCCACTATGGGGCTGGATCAGGAGTATCGAGTGGTCAGCGATGGTGGCCGGCTTGACCTCGTGGACCACGAATACGCCGTCCCGCACCTGTACAACTACTTCGTGCCGAGTTCTTTCGCGGCCGAGACGGCCTGGTCGGCCGGTGCCGAAGGTCCGGCCACCGTGGTCTCCACCGGCTGTACCTCGGGGTTGGACTCGGTCGGTTACGCTGCCGGCCTGATCCGCGATGGCGCGGCCGATGTGATGATCGCCGGTGCCACGGACGCGCCGATATCGCCGATCACCGTGGCGTGCTTCGACGCGATCAAGGCGACGACACCACGTAACGACGATCCCGAGCACGCCTCCCGGCCCTTCGACCGCACCCGTGACGGATTCGTGCTGGGCGAGGGGGCTGCGATGTTCATCCTGGAGGAACTGGGGGCTGCACGCCGCCGCGGCGCACATCTGTACGCCGAGATCGCCGGATATTCCTCCCGGTGCAACGCGTACCACATGACCGGTTTGCGCGCTGATGGCCGGGAGATGGCCGAGGCCATCCGCTCGGCGCTGAGCGAGGCGAAGATGGGCCCGGAGGACGTCAACTACGTCAACGCGCACGGCTCGGGAACCAAGCAGAATGACCGGCACGAGACCGCCGCGTTCAAGCGCAGTCTCGGCGAACACGCCCGCCGTACGCCCGTGAGCTCGATCAAGTCGATGGTCGGCCATTCGCTCGGCGCCATCGGCTCGATAGAAATCGCAGCTTCGATCCTGGCCATGGAACACGACGTGGTGCCCCCTACGGCGAATCTGCACGTGCCCGATCCCGAGTGCGACCTGGACTACGTGCCGTTGACCGCTCGCGACTGGCGCACCGACACCGTCTTGACGGTGGGCAGCGGCTTCGGCGGGTTCCAGAGTGCGATGGTCCTGGCCAGTCCCGAGAGGAATCTGGCATGACCTCGCGGGCTGTGGTCACGGGAATCGGCGTTGTCGCTCCCAACGGGATTGGCGTCGACGACTACTGGAGCGCCACATGTGGCGGTCAGAGTGGGGTCCGCCGGATCACGCGGTTCGATCCGCGGCCATATCCGGCGAAACTCGCCGGCGAGGTGCCGGGATTCAGTGCCGAGGAGCATCTCCCGAGCAGGCTCATACCGCAGACCGATCGGATGACCCAGCTTGCCCTCGTGGGTGCGGATCACGCGCTCGCCGATGCGGGGGTGCATGCTGACGACGTGCCCGAGTTCGGGATGGGTGTGGTGACTGCCAGCTCGTGTGGCGGCTTCGAGTTCGGCCAGCGAGAGCTCCAGAACCTGTGGAGCATGGGCGGCCAATACGTCAGCGCGTACCAGTCTTTTGCCTGGTTCTACGCGGTCAATACCGGCCAGATCTCCATCCGGCACGGAATGCGCGGTCCGAGCGGTGTGCTGGTCAGCGATCAGGCAGGTGGGCTGGATGCCGTGGCGCACGCGTGCCGCCTGGTCCGCAACGGCAGCGATCTGATCGTGTCCGGTGGTGTCGACGCGTCACTCTGCTCGTGGGGGTGGGTCGCCCAGCTCGCCAGCGGACGGCTGAGTGTCAGCGAGCAGCCGGAACGGGCCTACCTCCCGTTCGACGCCGGCGCGGCAGGACACGTGCCGGGTGAGGGCGGCGCCATTCTCATCGTCGAGGATCCCGACGCCGCGCGCGGGCGCGGCGCGAGTGACGTCTATGGCGAGGTCTGTGGTTACGGGGCCACGTTCGACCCGAAGCCGGGGAGCGCCAGAAACCCGGCGCTGCGGAAGGCGATCGAGATCGCGCTGGATGATGCGGGCCTGACACCGGGAGAGGTCGATGTCGTCTTCGCCGACGCGGCCGCCATCCCGGAACTCGATCGTGTCGAGGCAACGGCGATCACCGAGGTGTTCGGGGCCCGCGCGGTGCCGGTCACCGCGCCCAAGACCATGACGGGCCGGCTCGCCTCGGGTGGCGCTCCGCTGGATGTGGCCGCTGCCTTCCTGTCCATGCGGTCGGGGGTGATTCCCCCCACCACGAACGTCACTCTCTCGCCCGAGTACGACATCGACCTGGTGGCCCCGGGGGCGCGCCGCGCGTCCGTGGCCACTGCTGTCGTGCTGGCGCGCGGATTCGGCGGCTTCAATTCCGCCATCGTGTTGCGATCCGTCGACTGGAACGAAACCAAGGAAAGGAGCCTCAATGGCGCCCGGTGAATTCACCATCGATGATCTCAGGAACATCTTGCACGAAGCCGCGGGCGAGAACGACGCCGCAGATGTCGACGTCGGAACCATGGACACCGAGTTCGTGCAGCTCGGCTACGAGTCGCTGGCGCTGCTCGAAACCAATGTCCGGATCGAGCGGAAGTTCGGGATCAAGCTGGATGACTCGACGGTGTTCGACTCGACCACGCCTCGTGCCTTGATCGAGGCCGTCAACGCACGACTCATCGAAGACGCACGAGACGGCGGGTCCGCACCGTCGGCGTGATCGGAGGAACCCGGCGCGAAGGTGGCTGGAGGCGGCGTGGCCGTCTGATTCACAGGGAAACCGAGGGTGGTCATGAACTCCGCATCGAACGGTTCGGTACGTGCACGTCCGTCCGGCGGGCAGCCGGTGATCGGGATCTGCGCCCGGACGGCGCCGGTGACGCTGCAGGGCGGCGACATCACGGTCAGCCTCGCATTGCAGTCGCATGTCGACTTCCTGGCCTCCGCAGGCTGCATGCCGGTGCTGCTTCCGTTGCTGCCCGGCGTCGAGCGCGTCGTGGGTCAGCTGGACGGTTTGCTGGTACCGGGAGGTCCAGACGTGGATCCCGCACTGTACGGAAGCGCCGAGCACCCGGAGACCCGGCGCGGCAGCCCGGTCGTGGACGCCATCGAGCTGGAACTGATCAGGGGTGCGCTCGGCTCTGGACTGCCCGTGCTTGCCATTTGCCGGGGCATGCAACTTCTCAACGTGTGCTACGGAGGCACGCTGCATCAGCATCTGCCCGAGGTCACCGGTGACGACGCCCACTGCCCGAATACGGAGGGGTTCTCGTTCGGCAGGCACCGGCTGGACCTGACAGCGGGTAGCCGGATCGCCGCGATCTTTGGCGACGACACCCCCGAGGCGTACTGCCATCACCACCAGGCGATCGATCAGGTGGGCACGGGCCTCACCGTCACCGCCTGGGCGCCGGACGGGATCATCGAGGTGGTGGAAGTGATCGATCACCCATTTGCGATCGGCGTGCAGTGGGAAGCCGGGCAGACTGCGGACGAGCGGCTCCACGTGGCGCTCGCCGAAGCGGTCCGGCGCGTTTCGGCCGAACCGTCACCGGCCGCCGACGGGCCGGCCTTCTCGTCAGAAGCGAATTCGTGAAGCCCTGAGATCTGCGCTGTCTTTATCGTCGCGTCGTCGTCTCATCGTAGAAGTGTGCCGATATCCGACGGTCCCGTTCACGGCTGACGAATTCCATGTCCTGAAATCCCGGAAACTTGTGAACAGGTACGTGGGAAAAGCAGGATTTTCCCATTGGAGTTCGTGCCTTTCCCGTCACGTGTCCTTCGCTGTGATGTGCCATGACAGCGAAGGAGCAGTCCCAATTCACGGGAGGAAACCAACCGATGTCGCCACGGATGACCAACCCGTCCCTTGTCGTTCCTGATGCCTTGCAGCCGTTGCTCGATCTTTCCAAAGTCATCAACAACGCTGGCGTGCCGCAGCAGACGCTCGATTTCGTCCGCCTGCGTGTGAGCCAGATCAATGGCCGTGCCATTCGTATCCCCGTGAACGCGCGTGAGCCCGGGAAGGACGGGGAGACGGAGGATCGCCTGGCGATGGTGGCCGACTGGCGGGATGCGTCGTGTTTCGACGACGCCGAGCGTGCCGCGCTGGCGCTGGCCGAGGCGGTGACCTGCCTCAGTGACCGGGAGGACCCGGTGCCGGACGAGGTGTGGGATGAGGCGGCCAGACATTACGCCGATGTGGAACTCGCTGCGTTGGTCATGCAGATAGGTCTGGTCAATCTCTGGAACCGCGTCAATGTCGCGAACAAGGAGGAGCCCGCCGAGTGGAGTTGAGAAAAGAAAGGACACCGCATTGTTGAAGCTCATCAATGCCGGCCTGGGCAGGACAGGCACGACGTCGCTGAAGGTGGCGTTGGAGAAGCTCGGTTACGGACCCTGCTATCACATGTTCGACGTCGTCAACGACGAGAAGCGTCTCGGGCAGTGGGAGAGGATCGTCTGCGACGGCCAGCGCCCCGACTGGGATGCCGTATTCGAGGGCTATACGTCGGCTGTGGATGGCCCGTGCGCCATCTACTACAAGCAGCTCATGGAGGCATATCCCGAGGCCAAGGTCATGCTCACGGTCCGCGATGCCGACCTCTGGTATCGAAGCACCTACGACACGCTGTACCAGTTCGCCCTGCATGGCGGGGGAGACCCTTCGGACACGGATTCCATGAGCTCCCGGGTTCACCGTCTGACCAGCGCTATGACGTGGAACGGCCTTTTCGGCGGACGGTTCGCTGACAAAGATTATGCGATCGAGGTCTTTCGTAACCACAATCAGGAGGTCGTCAGTACGGTCGGCCTGGACAACCTTCTGGTATTCGACGTGGCGGAGGGGTGGGAACCGCTCTGCGCCTTCCTGGGAGTTGACGTGCCACCGGAGGATTTCCCACACGTCAACGACACCGCGTCCATGCGCGAGAGGCTCCAGCAGCACCAGTCATAGTCATCGCCCTGGGCTATCTGCCCGTACGCGACCAACCTGAGGGATGAACATGGGAGCAATCGAGGTACCGGTACTGATCGTGGGCGGCGGCGGGTGCGGCCTGTCCGCCTCCGTCTTCCTGTCCGATCACGGTGTCGGGCACGTGCTGGTGGAGCGGCACGCCGACACGTCGATACTGCCGAAGGCGCACTATCTCAACCAGCGCACGATGGAGATCTTCCGCCAGCACGGGCTCGACGACGAAGTCGCCGAACAGGGGGCGCCGGTGGAGAAGTTCGGCAAGGTGCGCTGGCAGACGACGCTTGCCGGAAACGGACCGCTGGATGCCCGGGTGATCCACGAGATGGACGCCTTCGGCGGTGGTGAGCTGCGCGAGAGATACGCGGAAGCAGGGCCCGTCCTGCCTGTGAAGCTGCCGCAGGTCCGGCTGGAACCGATCCTGCGTCGGCATGCCGAACGGCGTAACCCCGGGCGTATCCTGTTCGGTCACGAGCTGGCCGACTTCTCGCACGATGGCGATCGCATCGTCGCCACGGTCCGTGACGTGGAAACCGGGGAGATTACCACGGTCGCGGCGCAGTACATGGTCGCAGCCGACGGCGGGCGCACGGTCGGCGCCGCCCTCGGCGTCGAGATGCAGGGCCCGCCTGGCTTGGCCAACGTCACGACGGTGTACTTCTCCGCCGATCTGTCGGCGTGGTGGCGGGAGGGCACGCTCATCACGCACTTTCTCGATCCACATCATCCGGACCGGTCCAGCAACCTGATCGAGATGGGACCGACCTGGGGCACCGGCTGCGAGGAATGGGGTCTGCATTTCTCTCCGAACGACCCAACTCCCTTCGACGAGGAGACGGTCGTCCCCAGAATTCGTGAGGTTCTCGGCCTGCCCGATCTGGACGTGACCCTCCTCCACGTGACGCACTGGACCGTGGAGGCGCTGCTTGCCGACCGTTACCGGGATGGTCGAGTGCTGCTCGCCGGCGATGCCGCGCACCGCCAACCGCCCGCTGTCGGCCTGGGGTTGAACACCGGGATCCAGGACGCGCACAACCTTGCGTGGAAGCTGGCCGCGGTGCTCACCGGCCGCGCCCACGACAGCCTGCTCGACACCTACGAGGCGGAGCGGTGGCCTGTCGGCAGGCACAACATCGACTGGGCGATGTCCGCGGCGGCGCACCATCAGGCCATCCTCGATGTCATCGGTGTGGGCGAGCGTACTCCGCCGCAGCGCCGGGTCCCGATGATTTCGACGTACTTTGACCCGTCCCCGCTCGGCGCGGTCGCGCGGGCCCGGGCGGCGGAGGTTTTCGACACCCACCGTGCCGCCTGTCAGGCGCACGACGTGGAGATGGGCTTTGCTTACGAGGAAGGGGCGATCGCCCCGGACGGCAGCCAGCCGCCCGCCCGGGTGCCGATGCGTGATGTGTACCAGCCCACGACCCGTCCCGGGCACCTGCTGCCGCACGCGTGGCTTGAACGCGAGGGCCGGTGCCTGTCGACCCACGATCTGACCGGTCCCGCGACCGGCTTCGCACTGCTCACGGGACCGGACGGATTGGCGTGGCGCGAGGCGGCCGCGCAGGTGGCCGAGAAATTCTCCATCTCGATCTCCGCCGCCGCCATCGGACGGGACGCGGAATTCTCCGACGTCGACGGCCGGTGGGAGGCCGTCCGGGAGATATCTGACGAGGGCGCCGTACTGGTGCGCCCGGACAACCACGTGGCTTGGCGCAGCATGAGCGGCAGTGAGAGCCCGGTGGATGTCCTGGCAAACGCGGTCTCCCGCATTCTGGATCACCCATCCGGCTCTCCTGTGGTGCCGTAGGGAGAACCTGCTGGCTGCGACCGGGTGTGCGGGCTGGCTGCTGCCGGGCGCGCGCCCGGTTGCTGCCGGGTGTGCGGGCTGGCTGCTGCCAGGCGTGCGCTCGGTTGCTGCCGGGTGTGCGGGCTGGCTGCTGCCAGGCGTGCGCGCTCGGTTGCCGGTGCGGCCCGGCAAGTCAGTGAACGATCGGCGCCCGGTCTCTGGTGCGCTTGAGCTCGTAGAACCCGTCCGTTCCAGCGACGAGCAGCACGCCGTCCCAGAGCTTCGCCGCCGCCTCACCACTGGGTATCGGTGTCACCACGGGCCCGAAGAACGCGGTCCCGTCCACGGAGATCACCGGAGTGCCGACGTCGTCGCCGACCCGATCCATGCCGCTGCGGTGCGACTCGCGCACCGCAGCGTCGCATTCGGTGGAGTCCATCATGGCGACCAGGCCGCGATCCGGGCCCGCACGGGAGCCCAGGCGTGGTCCATCATCTCGCCATACCTCGGCGGCAGGTCGTCGCGTCCCTCGTTGAGGACGGCGAGGCTCATGACGTGCCGCACGTGTGGATTTCAGCCCTGTCCCTGTGCAGCGGCAGGTGGAGCGGCGGCGGATGTGTCGCTGTTCAGCCAGCCGAGTACCTGGTCAACTGCTTGACGTGCGGTGGCCATGCACTGGCCGACTCCCACGCCGTCATACACGGCACCGCAGGCTGCGAGCCCGGGCTGGGCTGCGATCGAGGCACGGACGCGCTCCACGCGGTCCAGGTGACCCACGGTGTACTGCGGCAGCGCGTCGTGCCATCGGGACACCCGGGTCGCGACCGGATGACCGGCCACGCCGGTGGCCTCGGCCAGCTCGGACGCCGCCTGCGCGGCGAGATCGGCGTCGTCGCGCCGCAGCAGCTCCTCTTCGCCGGTCCGCCCGACCGTGCACCGCACGATCTCCACGTCACCTGCCAGGTGGGGCCACTTCACGGTCGAGAACGTGACCTCTTTGACCATCCGCCCGTCCACCGCCGGCACCCGGTAGCCGCTGAGCCGCCGCTCGGCGAACCCGCTGGGAAATGCCTGAGGAGGGTAGGCGAGCGTGATGGTCGCCATGCTGGCGTAGGGGATCTCGGCGAGCGCGGCAGCGGCCGGCGTGGTTTCGGGCACGCCAGCCAGCAGCCTGCTGGCTGGGCCGGCCGGAACGGCGACGATGACGGCGTCCGCATCGATGTATTCCGAATCGGCGGCAGACCCCACGGTCAGCCGCCACCCGTGTTCGGTCCGCGAGAGTTCGGTGACCGTGGCACCGGTCCGCATGGTTGCTTCGGGTGAGGCGGCGAGCGCGGCGTCGACGAGCGTCTGCGGCAGCGTGCCGAGCCCTCCGGCGATGGTCGCGATGCCCGACGGTTGCTCGTCGCTCGTAGTGCTGGGCTGTGGGATCAGCGAGCCCGCGGCCTCGGCAAGCGACGCGTGCTTGTGGGATACAGCGGCCAACGGAGTCAGCGTGGCGTCGAATGACAGCTCGTCAGCGCGGCCGGAGAACACGCTGTTGAGAAACGGGTCGACGAGGCGGTCCACCACCTCCTGGCCGAGCCGCCCTGCGACGTAGCTCGCTACGGATGCGTCCCCGTTCCGGTCGGTGGAAGGTAACGTGAGATCCTCGCGTGCCCGGGCGACCCCCTCGCCGGACAGCACGCCGGACCTGGCGAGCGCATCCATGTCAGAGGGCACTCCCATGAACTGGCCGTCGGGTAGTGGCCGAATATCGTCCCTGGTCCAGACCGCCATCGACGTGGTGCCCACCGACGTGAGTGCATCACCGAGCCCGGCTGCCGTGATCAGCCTGGTGGTCTTCGGACGCCAGCGGTACAGGGCCTCTGCACCCTCGTCGATGGGAACGCCCGCCACCTCCGACACGGACAGCTTCCCGCCGAATCTGGACGCACCCTCGAGGACCGTTAGCCGCACCGGCTGGTCGCGCAGGAGGAACGCCGCTGCCAGCCCTGCGATGCCGCCCCCGACAATGACCACGTGTGGCGTTCCGTTCGCCTGATCTTGCCTGTTGTCCACCATTCCGCCGCTCCTTCGTGAATGCGTGTTTTGGGGCAGCCTCGCAGGAATTCCCATATTCTCGGTCGAGCCTGGATGGACCAGTGCCTGAGGCCGGCGGAGCGGGCCACTGAGAATGTCAGTCGAGGGCCTGGGGTGCAAGATCGGAAAGGACTTCGGCGCGTTCGTCATGTGCGACTTGGGTGAGGGGTCGTCACAACTGGCGCTCTACGAATGGAACGCGGCAGCGCAGGAT
>NZ_QMIG01000040.1 GCF_003287285.1 Phytoactinopolyspora halophila | reverse complement strand
GTTCTGGTTTCCGTGGCTGCTCGTTCCACTTCATCGGCGACTCCCGTGAGGAGGTCGATGAGGTGATGCAGGCCGCAGCGGCCGCCGGCGGCACTGTGGTCCGGGAGGCGGCCGCCGCCCAGGCCGGCTACTCGCCGCGCAGCGTTGCCAAGGCCTTCTCGATTCGCCGCGTCCGTGTCTCGGGTTTCTTTGCTTTCTCGATGTCCAGCACGTGCTCGCGCTTGCGGCTGTGGGACAGCTGGTCGTATGCGGCGCGGGCGACCGGGTCCGCATCGAGAGCGCGGGCGAAGTCCGCGGGCTCGTCCACGGTCGGGGGCTCGGTATCGAGCTCCACCTCCACCTCGACTTCGTCGCCGGTCGTGACGCCGGCAGCCTGCCGGTTGGCTTTGCTGAGACCGATCAGGTAACGGCCACGCATGATGGCAATCCTGCTCTTCCACGAGTGTCCGTTGATCGTGATGGTTATCCTCGGCCGCTTGCCACCGCCGAGTGCGTCCACAACCTCTTCGGGAACTTCTAACCCCCGCATGGGTTCGGGAGGCTCTACGTGGGTTCGAAATTTCATGGTCGTCTCTCGCCGTATCGTCAGCTCGTCGCGGGGCCGGGGAGGAAAGGAGGCACCGATAGCTCCTGACTAGCTTAACGTGATACGGACAATGGTGGGGTCGTGGTCGCTGGCCTGGTCGGCATACTCGGCGTTGACATGCACGACGTCGTACTCGTGCGGGCGCACGAAGAGCTTTGTGCTCAGCAGAATGTGATCGAGTACGTGCGAGTTGCCGTCGAATACGTGCGTGTAGCGTTCCGGCAGCGGGAGCCGCGCGGACAGGTTCCACAGCCTGGTGTCGTCGGTGAGCGCACGCAGCGGTGGCGACCACGGGTAGTCGTTGAGCTGGCCTGCCACCACCACGTGCGCATCCCGGTCGATGGCCCGGATCTGCTGTACGAAATCGGCGACGACAGTCGCCTGTGCGACGCGCTGGTCCTCGGTGACGAGCGCGGGCGGCTGGAAGCGGCCGAACAGCGGCTGGTCGCACGTGTCGTGACAGCCGTATCGTCTCGCGTGCAGGCCCTTGGAGCGCCAATCGTTGGCCACGACAATGAGCCGCTCGCCGCGCCACGTGAACTCTCCGGCCAACGGCTTGCGGTTGTCGACGAACGCGGCATTTCCCGGGTCGATGCGGCCCGGGCTCAACGTCAGCCGGGCCTGCCCATCGACGTTTGTCACGCCGGTGGGTGTGGTCGCGTCGCCGCCTGGCCGGTCGACGAAGTTCAGGCCGCGATCCGTACGGAACAGGAAACCGACCCGGACGTTGCCGCTGACCCAGCCGCCGTCGGCCTTGTCCTGCGGGTCGATCGCGCGCCACTCGTACGCCGGACCGCCCGCTGCCTCGATGGCAGCCACCAGCTTGGCAACCGTCTGGTCGGCAGCCACCGTGCCGTCGTCGGTACTGCCGCTGTTGTCCTGGAGCTCGTCCACGTTTATCAAGTCGGGTGACTTGAGGTTGTTCACGATCAATCCGGCCAGCTGGTCGAACTTGGCCTGCGGGCTGGTAGCGGCCAGGTTCTCCACGTTCAACGTGGCGATCGACAGCTCGTCCTGCTTCGGCGCCCGGGTTGTCTCGCGTGCGGGGCCGTCCGCCACCCGGACTGCTGGCTCGGTGATGAGGAGCTTGTAGTTGCCGATGCTGTAGTCGAGCACCCCGGTCACGGGGTCGACGAAGTGGTCGCCGACGTTGACGTCGGGCGTGTCGGCAAGCCTGTTGCTCAGAATGAGCCGCTCGGGATTGAAGTCGTGCGGCCGGACGGCGACACCGCCGCGCCGGGTTCGTACGCTGGCGCCCGCGCCGTCGCGAGCCAGCACCGGGACGTCGCCGAAGGAGTCGGTCGGGCCGACGGCCACCGCGTCATCGATCTCGAGCCGCATCCCCTCGAGCGACTCCCAGAAGTCGAGCCCGTCCGTGACGGGTTCAAATACGTCTGACGTCTCGACGTCGCCGGGCGCGTTGTCTTTGATCGTCCTTCGTGGCGGCCAGCGATCCTTGCCGATGACCGTCACGGGCAGAGAGTTGTCGCTGGAGACAACCGTCAACGTGGGACTGGTGATCTCCGTGCGGGTGAGATTCGTCGCGATGTCGTCCGGGCGGAACTCTGACACCGTGCCGGTCACGGTGACCGCATCCCCGGTAGCGACCGTCGGCTGGGCGTCGGTGCGAACGAACAGGCCCTCGGCCGTCGCCCGGTTCCTGTCCGGTTGCGGATCCTCGAACCAGAAGCCATCGGACGCCGTCGCCGTGACGACCCCGGGTACCTGTGCGACCTGCTGGCCGTTCAGCGGCGAGATGTGCGCCGCCCCCTGAATGTCATGGATGCGCACCGTGCTGTCGGCTCCGGCCGGCGAAGCGGTGAGACCAGCCCCGGCGAGTGCTGCGGCGAATGCAGCAATGAGAACACGTCTGCCCCCCACAATGACCCCCATTCGGTATGACTTGGGATGAATTTAGATGATCTTTGAAGAATGCGGTGATTTATACACGGACCAGCGAGCGGCGTCAATGTAGGGGATCGCCGGCGCTTGGCTCGTGTCGGGACATGTCGATGTCGGCCGTACGCGTGTTGAGGACGGCGAGCAAGGTCCGAGCCTGGACATTCACGTAGTGGCTGTGTCCGGCCAGCCAGCTGAGTTGGCCCGGTGTGATCCAGTGGTAGCCCGGCGGGGCCTTGGCCGGAGTTGTCTCCTCGTCGGTCTCGACGATCATGTAACGGCTCTCGGCGTTGCGGAACCGGCCGCCCTCCTCGGAGTGAACTGCCGCATAGCGGATACGGGACGGCGCGGCATCCAGCATCACGTCGAGAAAGAGTGGGTGGTCCGCTGTCGGCAGATGGGCATAGTTCGTCGGAGCGCACTGAACTGTCGGCCCGAGCTCAGCGGTGTCGAGTAGTCCGCCCTCGACACGGGCGTGTACGAGGACGTGCGGCACACCGTCGAAGGTTCGATAGGCAAAGCCGACGATGCCGGGACCAACGGGTTCCAGCAGCGGCTGTGTCCAGCTGGAAACCTCACGGTTGTCAGCTTGCTCCACGGCGACGGCGACCACTCGGAAGAACTTGTGGTCCACATGCTGGATGGCATGGGTTCCGCGGAACCAGCCCTCCGCTTGCCGCAAAGGTATGCGTCGGGCCCGGACGTCGTGGCCCGCTCGTTGCTCAGTGAACCAGGACAGCACGTCGTTGTCAGATGACAGTGCCCGCCGTTCGGGATACGTCACTGGTGCGCTGGCCAGCACGGTGCGCGCGTCCATATTCACCACGTTGTCCTGGTGAAGCAACGCGCCGAGCTGGCCGAGTGTGAACCAGCGGAAGTCATCGTGGACGGGCACGTCCCCGTCCACTTCGACGATCATGTTTCGGTTGCGCTTGTGGTAGAACCACGCGCCGTGCTCGGACTGCAGAACGTCAGTAAGTACTTGCTCCCGGTCGCAGTTGAGGAAGTATTCCAGGTATCTCACTGCTGACCCGCCGTGTGCCTTCGTGTAGTTGCTGTGTGTGGCCTGGACGGTCGGGGAGAGCTGCACCAGGTCGGGACTGCCGGGCTCCATCTTCGCCTGCATGAGGAAATGCAGTGTCTCATCGAACTCCTTGGCCAAAATGCCGAGGATGGCGATCTCCGGTTGCACGATGATCGGCTGTTGCCATTCCGTACTTGGCCGGACGACGTGCAGGCCCTCGACGGAAAAGAATCGCCCGCTGTCGTGCTTCAGGTTTCCGGTATCCGTCGTGAACGACCAGCCGTCGAGCTGCGCGAATGGGATCGGCCGTACTCGGGCCGAACATGCCCGCCTGCGGGCGGCTAGCCAGTCCGATATGTCGGAGGTCGCAATGTCCGCGCCCTCGGTCGCTGCTGCGGAACGTGCTAGTCGTTCCTTGGTGGCGGCATCAAAGCGTGGTCTCAGCAGTGTGCGAGCGGTCACGGACGATCACCATGCATTCTGAAACATGTGTCTACACCGTTCCTGTGAGGGCGGTGGGATGCGGCCATCTCAGGGTAATGACACTTGCCTATTCGTGGCATCGTTCAAATTGAACACTCAGCAGTGACTTTGTTGGCTGTTTCGTGTCGAGCGTCAGGTGTTCAGGTGTATCGGTTGGGATCTGCTGCTGCATGGCAATGTGAAAGAAAATTCGCGGGAGTTGCCGACGAAGATGAAGGCGGGAAAGGTGGAAACATCACCCGCGAATTCGCCTAACCCCAAGTCGAGGGAGGTCTGCCGTGCGTGTCCTCATCGTGACATTTCCATGGAAGACGCATTTGTACAATCTGGTTCCGCTGGCGTGGTCGCTGCGTACGGCTGGACACGAGGTGCGTGTGGCCAGCGAGCCGGAGTTGATTGACGCCATCACCGGGGCTGGGCTGACGGCCGTGGGCGTTGGTTCGGGAGAGACCATGCCGGAGCGAGTGAGGCGAGCCTGGCGGGAAGGAACGCTGCCTCCACTCGCGGAAGCGCCACCGCTGGGGGAGCCCGCTCCGCTGTTTGACATACGACCTGATCGGGAGCGGCTGAGCTGGCAGCAGCTCACGAGGCTCTACGACACGCTCGTGATTCCGCGGGCATGGCTGTGCAACGACACGATGATGGACGACCTGGTCGGACTGTGCCGGGAGTGGCGGCCCGATCTGGTGCTTTGGAACGCGGTGACCTTTGCGGGGTCGGTGGCCGCTGCCGCAGTGGGAGCAGTGCATGCTCGAGTGTTGTATTCGGTCGATGTCTACACCCGCATGCGGGAGGATTACCTTCATGCCAAGGCGCTGCGTCCGCCGGAGGAACGCGTTGACGGGCTGCGCGACTGGCTGTCCGGCTGTGCCGGAAAGTACGGCTGCGAATTCTCTGAAGAACTGGTGAACGGGCAATTCACGATCGATCCGCTTCCGGAGTCGTTCCGGCTCGACCACCAGCTGGTGACATTTCCCATGCAGTACGTTCCGTACAACGGGCCGGCTATCGTGCCGCCATGGCTCGGGGAGCGGCTGCAGGTTCCGCGCGTCCTGATGACCTTCGGCGTCTCGATGAACGACTGGCCGGAACTGTACGTGTTGTCCGTCGAACGCGTGCAGGAGATCCTCGACGCGGTGGGCGATCTGGAGATGGAGTTGGTTTTGACGCTTCCGGCCGACGTCCAGCGACGGCTACACCGGGTTCCGGACAACACTCGCCTCGTGGAGTTCGTCCCCCTCGCTGCCATCCTGCCGACCTGCGCTGCCGTCGTGCATCACGGTGGGGCAGGCTCGTTCGGATGCGCCGTGCGTTATGGCGTCCCCCAGTTGATGATCAGCCAGGCGTTGGACGCTCCGCTCAAGTTCCAGTACCTCGAACGGAGCGGTGCCGGAATCTCGATCAATCCGGCTGACGTGGACGGGCCGCGGGTTCGCGCCGGACTCGTGCGCCTGCTTGACGATCCCTCTTTCCAGGCGAACGCCGATCGGCTGCGAGAGGAGGTGCTCAGCATGCCGAGCCCCAATGAGCTGGTTCAGAGCCTCGAAGATCTGGTTGCCGACGCTGCCCCTAGTGCCGTGTCCGCGGCGCAGTGATGGAGGGGAGTTTCCGATATTCACGTTCGTGCCGGTTGGCGGCAAGTCCGTCAACCGGCACGATTCAGCCATCTGGAACGTGCCAGCGCTGCGATGGTACGGACGAGCAGCTTACACGGGAGCCAGCGTTGTGAGTGTGCGCACGACCTCCGAGGGCGTCGGAAGCGTGGCTACTTCGTTGGCGAGGGCTCGCGCTTGTCGGGCGTATTGAGGCTTGGAGAGGATCTCGCGGCTGCCTGCCGCGATTGCCTCCGCCGATTTCGGATCGACTCCTTGCTGCTGCGGTTCCATGGTCGCGCCGACACTGGAGAGAGTCTGCGCGATGGCCTGAGCCCGTACCGACTCGGGTATGATCAACTGCGGCACTCCGGCGGACAGAATGGTCATGACGGTGGCCCCGCCTCCGTGATTCACCGCGAGATCACATGTCGGGGCCACCACATCCAGCGGAATCCAGCCAATGTGGACATCGCTGAGGTCCGTGCCGAACTCGTCGGCAGCCTCCCCGGGCGCCGCGATCAACACCTCGGCTCCCGCCATGGCGAGCTGATCCACAAGATATCGCATGGAGCCACCGGACGTATTGAGCATGAGGGAGCGGGTTCCCGAGGTGATCAGTACCCGGCGGCGCCCTTCGGGGCGGGTGTACATCCAAGGCTCGAGGCGGCGTTGACGATTGCCTGAGATCCAGCGCATGGGTTGTGCATCGAGGGCGTACGACGATTTTAGCGACGGTGGACAGACGTCGAGGAACAGGGCGGGAACGGGCAGTCCGTCGAGTCCCAGGCGTTTCAGCTCGGGCCGGAGTTCCTCCTCGGCTCCGATGTCGTGATCCGTGGTCGGGACGATGTCCGAGGACTGGCGGACGTAGGGGACGTTGAGATGGGTGGCGAGTAAACCCGCGACATAGGTCATCGAGCCACCGACGACGACATCGGGTGGCCATTTCTTCGCCAGATCCAGCAGTGCGTCCAGCCCAGCGGAGGCCATCCTGCCGAACCCCCGGCCAACACCTTGCATACTCTTCCGCGGATCCCGGGAACCCTTCCGGGCATTCTTCGGGCGACCGGCCCTGATGAAATCTCCGATCGACTCGGTCTTGAACGTAACTACCGGAACTCCGATAGCTTCCGCGGCCCCGCTCTGCTGTTCGTTGACCGCCAGAAGGACCTCGTGTCCAGCATTTCGTACAGACGTGGCGAGGGGCGCTACCGCGAAGACGCTGGCTTCGCTGCCGACTGCGATAAACAAGAATTTCATAGCAATTCCGGTGCTTTCTCATGAGACGGTCGTTTCCGCGAGACGCGGGGTATGACGAACGCTTGCTAGGTCCTCGGAATGTGAACGAAGGCATACCAATTCGTATGTGTGATCATCGTTTCGCAGCCACTTTTCCATGTCAATTCAGAGCGGAGATAGGTGTTCGACTGGAGTTCTCGCGCAGTTGAACACCGTCCAAGCTGGGCATGATCTGCCCAATCGTGCGTGTCAACTCGGCCATCATGCGGGCGAACCGGGTCAGGCAGCTACGGAAACGTTCGGTAGCGGGCACCGCAATGGGGAAGATGTGCCGAGGTCCGTGAGGGTGCAATGCTTTCTGGGTGACGCGGTTGCCTGCCCGCTCGACGTAAAGGAATGCTGCGATGACTCACAAATATCAGGCTAGCCGACAATGGGAGTTGATCAACAGGTACTGGGTCACTGATGAAGCGGCCCTTGATATCACGAATTTCAAATCCGGTCGCCCGAATCATAAGATCGCGCTGTGGAACCCAGAGTCGAACGGCGTCAGATATCTAAAGACGTTGATATATAACTTGGCATCGGGGTTAGGGCCAGCCGACTGGGACCGGATTCGGCGTACATCGAACCGGGACTTCGGAAATCCCATCGAAGTGCGTTGGAAGGGCGAGAGAATTTGCCTGGATTATTTGCAAGCAGCCCTAGAGGTGGGGTTCGTCGAGAAGAATGTCGACCTGCATGGAGCTAGCGTACTCGAGATCGGTGCTGGCTACGGCCGTACGTGTCACGCGCTGCTGTCGAACCATGACATATCCACCTACTGCATTGTTGACCTGGATACCACCATGCAACTGAGTAAGAAATATCTGCGGGCCGTCCTGGACGACGCGCAGTTCGCGAAGCTACGTTTCGTGAGCGTGGATGACGTGGACACCAGGTTGAACTCAACACGATTTGATCTCTGTATTAACATCGACTCGTTTGCTGAAATGGATCCGAACACGGTGCGAGGCTACCTCGTCCTGATCGATCAGCGGTGCACGTCCTTCTACGTGAAGAATCCAGTCGGAAAGTACTGGGACAGCAGCCTGGACGGCCATGCTGAGCGCGCCGACGTTGTTGTGTCCGCGCTGGAATCCGGCCTGCTCAGGCAGGTGGTGGACATCCACGATAGCGAAGCGGTGAAGGCGGCGGTTCCCGAGTTCATCTCGGCTTACCGGCCAGGTGATAGATGGAGTTGTGCTGCTGACGCGTGGGCTGCACCGTGGAGTTTCTACTGGCAGGCCCTGTATAAGAAATAGGGGCCGGAAGCGACTGCCGTTCTTGGTGCCCACGCTGTGCTGCGGGGCGGCGAGGGCCGGTTTCACCGGTGCCGGCCTCAGTGGCGACGCAGGTGGCGGGCCCGGGTCAGGCGATGCCACTATCCGGCAAGGCGAGCCACCAGGGATTGTTGCGTGCCCACGCGATGGTTGCGGCGATACCGTCGCGCAGGGTCGTCGTGCATTGCCAGTCGAGGACGTTGCGTGCCTTGGTGTTGTCGGGAATCCGGCGGGCAAGATCTTCGTAGGACGTTCCGACCCTGGCCCGCGTATCCGCGGAAACGATCTCCGCGTCCGAGCCAGTCAACGTCGCGATCAGGCCGACAGCTTCGCGGACAGTTGTCTCCACCATGCAGCCGATGTTGAAGACCTCACCGGATGCCTCCGGGCTCGCCGCGGCCAACGTGGTTCCTTCCACGGCATCTTCCACATAGGTAAAGCACCGTGTCTGCTGGCCTTCGTCGTACACCACCATGGACCGTCCGTTGAGTGCGCGGTGAATCGAACGGCTGATGATGTACGCGGGACGTTGCCGAGGGCCGTACACGTTGAAGTATCGGATAATCGTCGCGTCGATGTCGTGCTGACGAGCGAAGGCGAACGTGAGATGTTCGGCCAATGCCTTGCTGGACGAATAAACCCACCGGTCCGCGAAGGTGGGACCAAGAACTCGATCGCCGTCTTCTGGCCACGGAACGGTCGGATTCTTGCCGAAGATCTCGCTGGTACTGGCAAGTATCACTTTAGCGCCCGAGCGGGAAGCCAGCTCCAGTACATTTCGACTGCCGGAGAACGTCGTGTCGATCACATCGAGGGGTTGGGCAAGATACTGGTCGACGCCGACGACCGCAGCCATATGGTAGATCACGTCCACGTCGGCGGTAATCGCCTCGGCAAGCCGCTCCTTGTCGCGAATGTCGCCCTTGACATATTCGGCATTTTCCCGGGCGAGCGCGTGGTGCTCGGGTGGCGGCGCGCCGTCGAAGATCGTCACCCTGTCGCCCCGTGTGATGAGCCTTTCGACCAGATGGCTGCCGATGAAGCCGCAACCACCGGTCACCACCGCACGAGACCCGCTCACCGCCCGACACCCCGATAGCGATAGCCCATCTCGTGCAGTGAGGCGATCTTCTCTTTCGAATAATGAGCCCGCCCGTCGACGATCAGACATGACATCGCGACCGGCAGCATGGTGAAGTCGATGTTCTCGAACTCCCGGTGCAAGGCAAGTATGGCGATGCAGTCCGCGTCCCGGACCGTTTCGTGCAAGGTCACCGACGGCCTGATGCCGAACGTTTCCTCCGCTTGCCCGACGTCCACGAGCGGGTCGAAGATCCGCACCTCGGCGACAACCTTTGCCAGCTCTGCGACAGTCTGCTGCGTCGGTGTTGCTCGCAGATCCCCCGTGTTGTTCTTGAATGCCAGGCCCAATACGGCGATCGTCGCTTCGGCAGGGTCCTTGCCGAGGTTCGCCAGCTCGTCGACCACGAGCTGTGCGGTGTACTCCGGCATGCCGGAGTTGACCTCGCGGCTGGTGGACACGGTACGAATCTCCAGGCCGTGCTCGCGAGCCGAACGCCACACCATCCACGGATCCTTGGTGAGGCACAACCCCCCGACACCGACGCTGGGCAACAGGATATTGACGTTGCCACTGCCCTTGGTGATCGTGTTGGCTGCGGCGATCACATCCATCACGTCCACTTCGAACAGCGCGCAAAACTTGGCCAGCTCGTTGGCGAGCGCGACATTGAGGTCGATCCACCAGTTGTTGGCCAGCTTGACGATTTCCGCGGATTCGAGCGAGTTCAGCCTGATCGTTTCGACGTCCAAGGCGCGGCGCCAGAACTCTTCAGCATCCCGCGCACTGTCGGCGTCCAACCCGCCCACCACGATCGGCAGCGTGCGCAGCTCGTGCAGTGCAGTACCCTCGGCGAGTCGTTCAGGTGCGAAGGCGAGCCCGAAATGCCGGCCGCCGACCAATCCGCTGTGTTCGAGCATGGGAAGCACGAGCGACCGCGTTGTGCCGGGCGGTACAGTGCTCTTGACCATGACCAACTGCCCCTCGCGCAGATGGCGGCTCAGTTCCAGACACGCGCCACGTAGTTGCTCGTCTGCGAGAGCACCGTCGTCGTGAATCGGCGTGCCAACTGTCATCAGTACGACATCGGCCGTGCCGACCTCGGCGTAGTCAGATTGTGCCCGGATTCGACCGGACGCAATACCCCCGATGAGCAGCCTGGTCAACTCGGGCTCGTGGAACCTGCAGTAGTCGTTGTTTAGTTCTTTGATCAATTGCGTATCGGCATCCACCCCGACGATATCAACGCCACGATCGGCCAAAGTCGCAGCGATGCACGAACCGACATAGCCGAGTCCGATGACCGCTACCTTGAGCGGTTGGTACGTGGAAAGGAAACGCATCTGGGGCTCCAATTGAAAGAAAACCGAATCCGTCCGTGTGAACGGTTCGAGTCGATCGGCGTTCGACCGACTGTTCCTTGATCGTGGATCTTTACGTGGGCATCATCTGCAGCCGGAGCGTGCGGTAGCCTCGAGCGTGCGGTCGCGGGAGAGGCGCAGTTGGAGCAGGGCCACGACCGTGGCGCCGCCGACGATCTGGCGTCGCGCGATCAGTTCCGGGACGTCAGCCAACGGGATCCAAGCGATCCGGTCGGACTCGTGCGAATCAACTGAGGGGCCGATGTAGCGGGCGCCTTCCGCCAGAAAGATATGCTGCTCGGCCTCGGCAATGCCGGCCATGGATTGTATATAGGCTAGTTCGGACAGTACGTGCGGCCGCCAGCCGGTTTCCTCCTCGACCTCACGCGCTGCGGCTTGCGCGGGCTGCTCGTCGGCTTCCACGGAACCGCCAGGTATCTCCCAGTTCCAGGTGTCGGTAGTGAACCGGTGCCGCCACAACATGAGTACCTGATTCGAGTTGCCGAGCACTGCTACGGCCACCGACGGGGCGAGCCGGATGAGATGGTGCTCGTAACGTACCCCGTTGGGTATTTCGATGTCCGAGAGGAACAGCTCCATCCACTGACTGCTGTACACCAAGCGCTTCCCGTGCACGGTCCAACGCATCCCGGCTCTCCCTCGTCTGGGCTGTTCCTGTGATGACCGTACGGTCCACAAATCGACGGGGCATCTTCTAAATTGCGTCATCGCCTTGCGCAATGTCAGATCGCTCGAAATGGCGCCGTCGGATAGGTATGTCCGACACGGGTGGTGAGATGTTTCGACTGGCGCCCGGACGCAGTTGAACGCGGTTGAGCTGAGTCTACTGTTGTCCGGTGTCGCCGCATTGCACCGCAATCGCGAAGATGCGCCGACTTCTGCGGGGTGTGATGCTTTGTGGGTGACGCGCTCGGCGCCTCACATGCTTGGCGCCCTCGACGGAGGGGATCTCAATGTGCGTTCTTTCCGTGACATCCGGGGACGATTCTCAGATGGCAGGAGTTGTCTGGTGACCACAACCGAACGCAAACCGGTAGTAAGCGTGCTCGGGGCCTCCGGGTATTTAGGATCCGTTCTGACGGGTTTTCTCGCGAACCTGCCGATCCGGCTGCGTGCTGTGGCCCGCCGACATAGTCCGGTCCCGGAACGATCGTTGGCCGAAATCGAAGTGTGTGCCACGGACCTCACCGATCCTGGCTGCCTGGCCGATGCCGTGGCGGATGCGGATGTGGTCTTCCACCTGTGCAAGCACAGCGGCGGCTGGCGTGACGCCGAGCATGACCCGGACAGCGAGCGGACGAATGTCGGAACAATGCGTGAGCTCGTCGAGACGTTCCGAGTGCGACGACCGGTGGGGGAACCTCCGCTGGTGGTGCTCGCCGCTACGACCTCGCAGGTCGGTCGTCCACCAGATCATCCCTTGAACGGCAGGGAGTCCGACCGCCCCGTCACCGCCTACGATCGGCAGAAGCTTGCCGCTGAGCGGATCTTGAAAGCTGCCAATGACGAGGCTGTGATTCGGGGCGTAAGTCTCCGGCTGCCCACGGTATTCGGTCAGAGCCGGCGGTCAGAGGTTCCTGATCAAGGTGTGATAGCCACGATGGTCCGCCGGGCGCTGGCCGCTGAGCCGTTGACGATGTGGCATGACGGCACCGTCAAGCGTGATCTCGTTTACGTTGAGGACGTAGTCGAGGCATTTCTGGCCGCGATGCGGCGCCCAGACGTCCTGGCCGGCCACCACTGGCTGGTGGGCAGTGGCCGCCAGTATGAGCTGCGCACAGTTTTCGAAGCGGTGGCGGAATCAGTTGCCACGCACAGTGGGAAACCGGCGGTTCCGGTACTGTCCGTGCAACCGCCCCCACATGCACCTGTCATTGACTTCCTGAGCGTGATGATCGACCCCACACCTTTCCGGCTCGCTTCAGGTTGGTGTGCGCGAACGGAGTTGCGAGATGCAGTGGACCGCACCGTAGCTTGCCTGCTCCGCAGCCGCGAAACGACAGGAGAGGAGACACGTGTACGGACGTGATGTGGCCGAGATTCACGACGAGCTCAACGGAAGTCGAGGAAAGGATTATCGGTCGGAAACCGAGTACATCACCAAAGTGATTCGAGGACGGAATCCCCGAGCCCGGTCCTTGCTGGACGTCGGATGCGGGGCGGGCGGGCATCTTGGGTATTTCGTTGAATACTTCGACCAGGTCGAAGGGCTGGAACTCTCGGGGGACATGCTGGCTGTTGCACGAGCCAAGCTGCCCAATTCGCCACTGCATCAGGGCGACATGCGAGCCTTTGATCTCGGCCGCCGGTTCGATGCCATCGTTAGCCTCTTCGGATCGATCGGCCATACCTGGGATGATGACGAACTGCGCGGAACGCTGAATTGCTTCGCGCGCCATCTCGCCGACGGGGGAGTCGTCGTGGTCGAGCCGTGGTGGTTTCTCGAAAAATTCATCAACGGGTACGTGTCAGCTGATGTGGCAAAGAGCGGAGCGCGGACCATGGCAAGAGTTTCGCGCAGTGTGCGCTCCGGTGATGTTTCGACCATGGACGTACATTTTGTGGTCGCTGACGATCAGACAGGTGTTCGACACTTCGCGGAAACGTACAAGCACAAATTGTTCAGTCGCGACCAGTATGAGTCCGCCTTCGTCACTGCCGGCTTCGATGTCGAGTACGTCGAGGAAGTCCAGGGTGGCCGCGGGATCTTCGTCGGTGTCGCGGGGAAGGGGCGATCGTGACCATTCGAGTCTGGAGCTACCTGTCCGAGTACGAGAAGGAGCATGCGGACATCATCGACGCGGTGGAGACCGTGTTCAGCTCCGGCAAGCTTATGCTGAGCGCGAGCGTACGCGGTTTCGAGGAAGAATTCGCCGCCTATCATGGTGTCCCGCACTGCGTCGGCGTGGACAACGGCACAAACGCGATCAAGCTTGGCCTGCAGGCGCTGGGCGTCGGACCCGGTGACGAGGTGATCACCGTGTCGAATACGGCCGCACCGACCGTTGTGGCGATCGACGCGGTGGGCGCCACGCCCGTTTTCGTCGACGTCCGCGCGGACGACTACCTCATGGACGCCGAGCAGGTGGAAGCGGCGATCACCGACCGAACGCGGTGTCTGCTACCGGTTCACTTGTATGGGCAAGCCGTCGACATGCGGCCACTGCGGGAACTCGCGGCCAAGCACAACCTGCTGATCTTGGAGGACTGCGCTCAGGCGCACGGTGCCCGTCATCATGGCACGCTCGTCGGGACGATGGGCGACGCCGCGGCCTATTCCTTCTATCCGACCAAGGTCCTGGGCGCCTACGGCGATGGGGGCGCCACGACGACGTCCGACAGCGAGGTGGCGCGGAAACTGCGCCGGCTGCGGTATTACGGCATGGAAGATCGCTATTACGTGGTAGAGGTGCCGGCGAACAACAGCCGACTCGACGAGGTGCAGGCCGAGATCTTGCGCCGCAAGCTGGGGCGCCTTGACGAGTACATCGCCGATCGGCGCGCCGTCGCGCAACGATACGCGGAGGGGCTGGAGGACACGGATCTTGAGCTCCCGCAGGTGGCGGAGAACAACGAGCACGTGTACTACCTCTACGTGGTACGGCATCCGCGGCGCGATGACATCTTAAGACGGTTGCGCACTTACGACATCGAGCTCAACATCAGCTACCCGTGGCCGGTACACACGATGACGGGATTTGCGCATCTCGGCTACCGACAAGGCTCGCTTCCGGTCACCGAGAAGCTGGCCGGTGAGATCTTTTCGTTGCCGATGTATCCGTCACTGTCAATCGACATCCAGGACAAGACGATCAGCGCACTACGTGAAGTTCTCAAGACGTTGTGAACGCCTCGACTCTGCAGGAGATTAGGTGAAGGCGGAAAAGTTGACGGTTGAAGGTGCGCTGGTGTTCACCCCCACGGTGTTTCCGGACCAGCGTGGATTGTTTGTGTCTCCGTATCAGAAGCATGCCTATGAGCAGGCGCACGGTGGTCCGTTGTTCCCCGTGGCGCAGACGAATCACAGCAGGTCGCGGCGAGGTGTGGTGCGGGGGATCCACTACACGGTCACGCCCCCAGGTACGGCGAAGTACGTCTACTGTGCGGCCGGTGAGGCGATCGACATCGTCGTCGACATCAGGGTGGGATCACCAACCTTTGGTACATGGGATTCGGTGCTCGTGAACTCGGAGGAGTTTCGCGCCGTTTACCTTCCGGTTGGAGTCGGCCACGCCTTTATTTCACTTGTTGACGATACCGTGATGTCATATATGCTTTCCGATTCGTATGTGGCTGAGAACGAGAAGGCTATATCTCCCTTCGATGCGGAATTGGGGCTGCCGATTCCCGACGATATCGAACCGATAATGTCCGAAAGGGACACGGCCGCCGCACCGTTGGCCGAGGTCTTCGCAGCAGGTCTCCTTCCGGACTATGCCCAATGTCAGGTCATCGAGAAGCGGATCAGCGGATCCGTTGACTGATATCGGCTAGCCAGCGTTACCGGCGGGGATCGTGACACGAGGCAGCAGCTCGGCATGCCACGGCTCGGATTCGTGCCGCCGCGTGATTTGCGATCAACGGCAAATCACCACGCGAGGGGCGATGCGAGACTATCTAACGTTGAGTGGTGATCAAGCTTGAAACTCGAGTCGG
>NZ_QMIG01000039.1 GCF_003287285.1 Phytoactinopolyspora halophila | reverse complement strand
TTCGGGTTGTCGGTGGAGACGACGCGGATCTATGAGTATTCCACGTTGCCGGAGTTCGCGGCCCATCTCATGGGGGAGCTAGAGAAATCCGGCCAGTGGCACGGCAGCGTCGATACCGGCGACAGCAGCGATACCAGCAACAGCGATACCGGCGACGACGAGCCTCCGCCCGACGAGGCCGACATCGACCAGGTACTTCAGCAGGTATACGAAGGCGAGATCGATCCGGACTCGGCCGAGAAGATCCTTTCTGCGATCCGGTGAGGGTGTACGCAATGGAACGTATGGAGATACTGCGGGCGCTGCGCGAGAAGCGGATCACGCCCGAGCAAGCCAGATCCGCGCTCGAGCAGGAGCGGCCGGACCAGCGGGCGGACGGCGCCGCGGCTGCCCCGCCGTCGGCGTCCGAGCCGGCGACGCCGCCCACTCCTCCAGCGCCGCCCAGGGTGGACACGCCACCCCCGCCACCACCTCGCCCATCCGGAGCAGCCGGAGCGTCCCGGCCTGAGGACGGCGGGTACGCCGGATCGCGTGCCGGGAGCGACGAGCACCTGGACCCCGCACGGCGAGACGCGATCGCGGTGGTCGGCATGGCGAGCCGCTACCCGCAGGGGGAGCATCGCGAGGCGTACTGGCGACTTCTCGCCGACGGCGGCAACGCCATCCGCGAAGTGCCCCCCACGCGCTGGGATGTCGAGCGATACTACGACCCGGAGATCGCCAAGGCCGGGTCGACGTATGGCAAGTGGATCGGGATGCTCGACGACGTCGAGTGCTTTGACTCGCTCTTCTTCGAGATCACGCCGTCCGAGGCGCAGCTGATGGATCCCCAGCAGCGGATCTTGCTCGAAGAGTCCTACCGGGCGTTCGAAGATGCCGGATACGGGCGGCACAACCTGGCGAACACGAACTGCGGCGTGTACCTGGGGATCGTGACCGGCGACTACGGCGAGCTGGACACGCGGCGCGGATACGAGAACCTGAGCGCTACCAGTGGTGGAAACGCGATGACGGCTGCCCGGATCGCGTACTACCTGAACCTCAAGGGTCCCGCGATCGCCATCGACACGGCCTGTTCTTCGTCGCTGGTGGCAACACATCTCGCCGTCCAGGCGCTGTCCAGCGGCGAGGTCGACATGGCGCTTGCAGGCGGGGTGAGCCTGTATCTGGCACCGGGCTCGTATATCGCCATGAGCATGGCCGGGATGCTGTCTCCCGAGGGACAGTGCAAGGCCTTCGACAACGGAGCGGACGGGTTCGTCCCCGGCGAGGGCGCGGGCACGCTTATCCTCAAACGGTTGCGCGACGCCGAAGCGGATGGGGACCACGTCTACGGGTTGATCATCGCTTCCGGCATCAACCAGGACGGGAAGTCGAACGGCATCACCGCGCCGAACATGGCCAGCCAGATCGACCTCGTCCGCGGTGTCTACGAACGTCATGGCATCGACCCGTCCGGCATCACCTACGCCGAGCTGCACGGCACCGGAACCAAGCTGGGCGACCCGATCGAACTCGAAGCGCTGAGTTCGGCGTTCGGCGAGTTCACGGACGAGAAGCGCTACTGCGCAATCGGGTCGGTGAAAAGCAACATCGGCCATACGTCTGCCGCCGCGGGTGTCGCGGGGCTGCAGAAGGTCCTGCTGTGCATGCGCGAGCGCACGCTCGTGCCGACGTTGCACGTCCGGCAGCCCAACGAGCACTTCGACTTCGAGAACTCTCCCTTCTACATCAACACCGAGCGCAGGCCGTGGGAGACGCCGGACGGCCTCCCGCGGCGCGCGAGTGTGAGCTCGTTCGGCTACAGCGGAACTAACGCGCACGTTGTCCTGGAAGAGTACGTTCCTCAGGTACGCCGCACGCGCCCGGTGACCGGGTCCGATGGCGCTGGCCGCCTCGTCAGCGGAGCATCTGGATCGTTCGTGCTCTCGGCGAAGAGCGACGCCCAGCTGAGGCAGTATGCCGAGCAGATCAGGGATTTCCTGGCGTCCGGACGCGATGCCGGAGGTGTGGCGTCCGGACGGGACGCGGAGGGCTTCGATCTGGCTGACGTGCTCTACACGTTGCAGGTCGGCCGGGAGGCGATGGAGGAGCGGCTGGCGATCCCCGTCACCGACACGGACGACCTGGTGGAGAAACTGGGGCGTTACCTGCAAGACGGTGCCGGCGGTTCGGAGATTCGCAGGGCCACGGTCAAACGCAAGGGGCACCTGCTCGATGAGCCTGCCGCCCCGGGCGAGCTGGATACGATCACGCGGTGGCTGAACGGTGCTCCCGTGGACTGGCAGGCGTGCTGGGAAGGGCTCTCGCCACGGCGGATTCCCCTGCCGACCTATCCGTTCGAGAAGGCGAGACACTGGCTGGCCGTACCGGAGGGCAACGCCGGCGCGGAGATCGAGACCTCGGCGATCGGGGCACTGCACCCGCTGGTGCACGAGAACGTGTCCGACTTCGACGTCCAGGCCTTCCGCTCGACGTTCACCGGGCGCGAGTTCTTCTTCGCCGATCACCAAGTTCACGGGCGTGGCGTCTTGCCCGGCGCCGCCGTGTTGGAGATGGCCCGCGTGGCCGGAGAACGTGCCAGCGGTGCCCGCGTGTCGCGTATCCGGTCGGTCGCGTGGACAAATCCGATCGACGCTGGCGAGAACGGCCGGGCGGTCACCATCATCCTGTCGCCGGACGGTGCCGGCGCGACGTTCGAGGTCCGTACGGAAAGTGGCGCAGAGCGCGGCGCGACCGCCGGTGACGCGGTGACCGGTGAGGCGAAGGCCGGCGACGCGGTGGAACGGCGTTGCGCCGAAGGCAGGATCGACGTCGAGGGCGATGACCCGCCCCGGGCCGACGAGCTCGACGTCCAGGCCATCAGCGACGCCTGCCACGATCACGTCGAGGGGACGGCGATCTATTCGAGCCTTCAGTCCGGTGGTCTCGACTATGGCCCGCATTTCCGGACGCTGCGGTCGGTTCGCTTCAGCCGGGGCGAGGCGTTGGCGGAGTATCGGCTCGATCCTGCGGTGAACGACGACGCGGAGCGGGCGGACGCCGGCGTTCTGGATCCCCGGGTGCTCGACGGCGCCCTGCAGACGATCTCGGTTCTGGATCGACCGGGGCACGGCGCCCGCGGCGACGCGTTCGTGCCGTTCTCCGTCGACGAGATCGAGATCTGCTCGCCCCTGCCACGATCCGGATACGTGCACACGACGGCCCGTGAAGAACCGCGGGAGAGACCCCGAGAGGACGAGTCCGGGGATCGGGCCGCGGCGGGATCGCTCCGGCGCTTCGACGTGCGGATCGCCGACGATGCGGGACGCGTGGCCGTCGCCGTGCACGGCTTGGCGATCCGGCCGTTGCGCGCGCAGGCAGGCACGCGCGTGGACGCGCAGCCGGGCGTGCAGCCGGACACGGACCATTCCGAGGCGGCGTCGACGCTGCTCTACCGTCCCGAATGGGAACACGGCGACGGCACGTGGACGCGCGAGGCGGACCGGGACGCGGACGAGACGGTGCTGCTGTTCGTGTCCGGGCATTCCACCGATGGCTCCGACGTCGCTGACGCCGGCACCGATGACGTGGTCGGCCCGGCGATCGGACGGGTGGCCGCGCGCTGCGCGGGGACCGTCGTGGCGGTGCGCCCCGGAACGGTGTATCGGAAGGTGGACGGGCGCACCTACGAGATCGTCCCGGACCGCCCGGATCACTACGTCGAACTGTTCGCCGATCTCGGCGAGACTGGACGGCTCCCGGACCGGATCGTGCACGCCTGGGCCGTCGGTGAGACGCCGGGAGAGGGCCGTGAGATGGCCACCTCGCTGGCACGCGGGTTCCATTCCGTGCTCGCGCTCAGCCAGGCGCTCATGAGCACCAGCAGGACCCGGCAGCCCGTCCGGCTCCTGTACGTCTACCCGGGTGGCACGACGGCGGCCGCCTGCGCGCACGCTGCGCTGGACGGATTCGACCGGACGCTCGGACGCGAGAATCCGCATTACGTCTACAAGACGGTCGAGCTCACGACACCGCGGCACGCGCCGGAGGACGCCGCCGCCCGCGTGTGGAACGAGTTCGACCAGGGTGACGACGAGCTCAACGTCCGACTGGGATCGGAAGGACGCCAGGTCAAGAGGCTGCGGGAGGTGGAGCCCGGCTCGCAGGGCCGGCTGGACAGCCCGTTCCGGCCAGGTGGGGTGTACCTGATCACGGGCGGGCTCGGAGGAGTCGGATACCTGGTGGCGCGGCACCTGGCTCACACCTGCCGGGCGCGGCTGGTGCTGGTGGGCCGCGGTGACCTCGACGCGGAGCGGGCCGAGCGGGTCTCGGCATTGGAATCGGCCGGCGCCGAGGTCCGCTACGTGGCCGCGGACATCTCCGATTCCGATCAGGTCGCCCGGCTCGTGGGCGAGGCCCGGCAGCAGTTCGGGGTGATCAACGGTGTCGTGCACGCCGCCGGGACGGTCGAGGACGCGCTGATCCCGAACAAGAAACCGGACGACGTCGCAGCCGTTCTCGGGGCGAAGGTGCACGGGGCCCTCCACCTCGATACGGCCCTCGAGGAGGAGCCCCTGGACTTCTTCGCCCTGTTCTCCTCGCTGGCCTCGGTGCTGGGAAATGCCGGGCAATGCGACTACGCCTTCGCCAACAGCTTCCTCGATCACTTCGCGGCGGCGCGGATGGCGAACGGTCGGCGATCGGGAACGACGGTATCGATCAACTGGCCGTTCTGGGCGGACGGTGGCATGTCGATCGACGCCGAATCGCTGGCGTGGATGGAACGCACCGTCGGCATCACACCGCTGGATACGGCCAGCGCGCTGCGCGCGTTCGAGACCGTCCTGCACGGCGGAGACGCCCAGGTGCTGGTCGTCCACGGGGTGCCGGATCGGATCCGGCACGCGCTCGCTGCCCCGGCCGAGCCAGTGGAGGGAGCCGTCGACGACGAGCCCGCCGAGGTCGCCGAGCCGGCGGTAGCGGATCGGAGCGCCCTGAAGGATCGGGTCGAGCAGTACCTGATCTCGGTTGTCGCGAGCAAGACAGGTATCGAAGCGAGCAAGATCCGGACGGGCGAGCCGTTCGAAACGTTCGGCATCGACTCCATCGTGATCATGAGCATGACCCGGTCGATGGAGGAATCCCTCGGCGAGCTGCCCAAGACCCTCTTCTTCGAGTACCGCAACATCGACGAGCTGGCCACGCACTTGATCGATGCCAAGGCGGGGGCACTGCGCACGCTGTTCGGCGAGAACGAGCCGCCGTCGACGCCGGCGGAGAGCGTCGAAACGCCGCCGGCGCGCATACCGGCGGTCCGGCAACGTTTCCGCGCCGGGGCCACGCCCGCGAGTGGGGACACCGGGGCCACGCTTGCGAGTGGCGGCACCGGGGTCACGCCTGTGAATGGCGACACTGCGGCCACGCCCGGTGGTGACACTGGGGCCACGCCCGGTGGTGACGACACAGGCGCCGTCCCTGCGAGTGACGACATCGCGATCATCGGGGTCAGTGCGCGGTTCCCGATGGCCGACGACATCGGCGAATTCTGGGTCAACCTGCGCGACGGCCGTGATTGCATCACCGAGATACCCCGTGACCGGTGGGACTATCGCGAGTACTTCGACCCGGATCGCTCCCGCGTGGGAACGACCTACAGCAAGTGGGGCGGATTCATCGACGACGTCGACCGGTTCGACACGATGTTCTTCAACATTCTCCCCGTCGACGCCGAGCTGATGGACCCGCAGATCCGGCTGTTCCTGCAGGAAACGTGGCACACGCTGGAGGACGCCGGATATACGCGACAGGAGCTCGCCGGGAACAAGGTCGGGGTCTTCGTGGGCGTGATGTACGGCATGTACGGCCGCTACGAGGGCGAGATCAAGGGCGAGCGGGTGCCGCTGTCCACGTCCTACAGCGCCATCGCCAACCACGTGTCGTACTTCTTCGACTTCCACGGCCCGAGCATGGCGGTGGATACCATGTGCTCGTCGTCGCTGTCGGCACTTCACCTCGCCTGCCAGAGCATCCGCAGCGGGGAGAGCGACCTGGTGGTCGCCGGCGGTGTGAACCTGACGGTCCACCCGGCGAAGCACATCCTGCTCAGCCTCGGCAAGTTCGCGTCGAGCGACGGCCGCTGCCGCAGTTTCGGTGCGGACGGTGACGGCTACGTTCCGGGCGAGGGTGTCGGTGCCGTGCTGTTGAAGCCGCTGCACCGCGCCGTCGCGGACCGGGACCAAATCTATGGCGTCGTCAAGGGCAGCGCGGTCAACGCGGGTGGCAAGACGAACGGGTTCACGGTGCCCGATCCTGGTGCCCAGAGCGAGGTGATCACGTCGGCGCTGACGTCGGCCGGGATCGATCCGGCGACCGTGAGCTATGTCGAAACCCACGGGACCGGAACGTCGCTCGGCGACCCCATCGAGGTCGCCGGCCTGTCGAGGGCGTACGGTTCGGCCGCGTCGGAGGAGTTCACCTGTCCCATCGGGTCGGTGAAGTCCAATGTGGGGCACCTCGAGTCGGCCGCCGGGCTGGCCTCGCTGATCAAGGTCTTGCTCCAGATGCGGCACCGCCAGCTGGTTCCGTCGATCCATTCCGACCCGCCGAACCCCTACATCGAGTTCGACAACACGCCGTTCTACGTGCAGCAGTCCGTGCAGCCGTGGGAGCCACGGCAGGTCGTCGAGAACGGGCGCTCCGTCGCCTACCCCCGGCGTGCCGGTATCAGCTCCTTCGGGGCCGGAGGGTCGAACGCACACGTGATCGTGGAGGAACACCATCCCGTAGTCGAACCGGCCGCCCCGGTCGAGCAAGGACCCGAGCTGTACGTGCTCTCGGCAACGGATGAGACGAGATTGCGCGAGTACGCCGATGCGCTGGCGACTTACGTGGCGTCCTGCCTGCGTGCCGTCGAGGGGCGAGGCGAGCCGGAGCCCGAGAGCGCCCAGCCGGGTGCGGCGATCGCTCCCCACTTCACGGCGCGTGCGGTCGCGCACACTCTGCAGGTCGGCCGGGAGGCGATGCGGGAACGGCTGGCCGTGGTGGCCGACAGCCTGGACGACCTGGTCGAGCGATTGCGGGCGTTCCTCGATGGCAGGCCCGGCGCCGGGCGTGTCCACCGGGGCAGCGTGGCACCGGACGCGAGCGCGCGCGCCGGCGCTCCGGACGGCCCGAGCGACCTGAGCGACCTGGAGGCCCTGGCCGAGTACTGGGTCAACGGTGGCTCGGTGAACTGGCACGAGCTGTACGGCGACGACCGTCCCATCCGGCTGTCGCTTCCCACGTACCCGTTCGCCAGGGAGCGGTACTGGGTGCCGGAGCCGACGCGCCCGGCGCCCGGGACGCATGCCGCTTCCACGGTGCTTCACCCCTTGTTGCAGCACAACACCTCGGATGTCAGCGAGCTCCGGTTCACTTCCGAGTTCGACGGCGAGGAGTACGTCTTCGCGGGACATCGCGTGCACGGTGTGCGGACGCTGCCGGGCGCCGCGTGCCTGGAGATGGCCGTGCAGGCGGTACGCCGCGTCAGCGGCGTTCCTGACGGCGACGACAGCGTGCCCGTCCGGCTGGCGAACGTGGCGTGGCCCGCGCCGATCGTGGCGCGGGGTGAGCCGGTGAGGCTGCACGTCTCGTTGCTGCCCGACGAGACGGGCGAGATCGCGTTCTGGATCTACAGCACGGATCCGGAGCGCGGACGCATCGTGCACTGCCAGGGCAGCGCCACACCCGGAGCGTCGCCCGCGGGCACCGATGTCGACACCGATGTCGACGCCCATGTCGACCTCGATGCGCTGCGGAGCTCGTGTACTAGCGTGGTGGCCGGGTCCGATCTCTACCGCCGGTTCGGCGACATCGGGCTCGACTACGGGCCCGAGCTGCGAGCCATCAGCAGCGTGCGGTCCGGGAGCGATCATGCTGTGGCGGAGCTGGTGCTGCCCGAGCAGCATGCCGACGACGTGGACGGGCACGTGCTGCATCCCGCCCTGCTGGATGCCGCGCTGCAGGCCTCCATCGTCCTCTCGGTGCCGGATGAGCGGCCGGCACCGCAGCACGTGACCGGGAGTGCGCGCCCGGCCGCCACACCGTCCGGGCGCGGGGCGTCCCTGCCGTTCGCGCTCGGCGAGGTCGATGTGCGCCGGAGGTGTGCGTCCCGGATGTGGGCGTGGATCCGTCCCAGCGCATCGGCGCGCGAGAGCGACCGGCTCCCGAAGCTCGACATTGACGTGGTCGACCAGGACGGCCGGCGCTGTGCCAGCATCCGGGAGCTGGCGTTCCGCTCGACCGGACGCGGGAGTGACGGAACCGGCAGTGACGGATCCGGTGCGGTGAACGGAGACCGCGCGGTGATGTTCGCCCCGCGCTGGCAGGAGAAGGCGGCACCCGGCGCGGGCGAGGACGCGGAGCCCGCCCGGCGGCTCGTCGTGCTGGCCGACCCGGATGCCGAGCTGGTGACCTACCTCGAGGCGGCGCTGCCGGACGCGCGGTGCGTCGCGCTGCGCCCGGAGGTCGCGGACGCCGGTGCGGACATCGGCGCGGACGCTGGCGCGGAGATCGCCAGGAGCTACGAGGCCAGCGCGGCTGAGCTGCTCGGCTTGCTCCAGTCGTCTCTGGGAGGTGCCCCGGGCAGCACGCTGGTGCAGCTCGTGGTTCCGGCCCGGGGTGAGACGCGGCTGCTGGCCGGCCTGTCCGGGCTGCTGAAGACGGTGGAAGTGGAGTATCCGGCGGTTCGTGCCCAGACCATCGAGATGGATCCCGGCAGCGCGCCGGCCGATGTCCGGGCGAGGCTGGAGGAGTGTGCCCGTGCCCCCGGGGATCGGCACCTGCGATACGAGGGTGAGCGGCGCCTCGTGCGCGGCCTGGACGAGCTGAGCCACCTGGACGGGCGGATTCGAGACGGCGGCCGGGAAGGCGATGCTCACCGCGATTCCGTCCTGAACGCCGGCCAGGACGCCGGCGGGGACGCCGATCGCGACATCGCCTGGAAGGACGGCGGCGTCTACGTCATCACCGGCGGTGCTGGAGGTCTGGGTTCCATCGTGGCCTCCGACATCGCGCGCCACGCGCGGGATGCGGTGATCGTGCTGGTCGGCCGCTCGGCGCTGGACGACACGACCTCCGCGCATGTCGCCGGGCTGAACGCCGCGGGTGTCACGGCACGGTACGTACCCTGCGATGTCACGAACGCCGTGGCGGTGACCGCGCTGATGCGCACAGTCGCGGAGGAGTACGGAGGCATCAACGCGGTCGTTCACTGTTCAGGTGTCCTTCGAGACAGCGTGATCCCGAAGAAGACCGACGCCGAACTGCGCGCCGTGCTGGCTCCGAAGGTCGACGGCGCGCTCAACCTGGACCGCGCGACGAAGGATCTCCCGCTCGACGGCTTCGTCCTCTTCTCGTCGACGGCGAGCGTGACCGGCAACACCGGGCAGGCGGACTACGCGGCTGCCAATGGCTTTGTCGACGCGTTCGCGGCGTATCGCAACCAGCTCGTGGCCGCAGGCGAGCGTCACGGGCGCACGGTGTCGATCAACTGGCCGCTATGGCGGGACGGTGGCATGCAGATCGGGGCCGACCTGGAGCGAGTGATTCGCGAGGGCACCGGCCTGGCGCCGCTGCGCGCGGACACGGGTATGCGGCTCTTGCACGCGGCCATGGGCTCGGGTGAGGCGCAGGTACTCGCCGTCGCCGGAGACGTCGACGTGATCCGTGCGCACCTGGGTGCCACGGGGGCGGAACCGGTGCGGGACACGTCCGGGCCGGCATCGTGGCTGACACCGCAGGAGCCGGCCGTCGCGCGTGACGCGCACGTCGAGGACCTGCGCGAGCAGTTCGTCAACCGCCTGAAGCACATGCTCTCCTCCGAGCTCAAACTGCCTCCGGAGCGCATCGACGCGCGGGTGCCGCTGGAAACGTATGGACTCAGCTCGGTCCTCGTCATGCAGCTGACGAGTGAACTCGAGAAGAGCTTCGGCTCGCTTCCCAAGACGCTGTTCTACGAGTACGAGTCGCTGAACGAGCTGGCGGAGTTCTTCTGCGAGCAGCACGCCGAACAGGTCCGCTCGCTGCTGGGCCTGCAGGCCCCGTCCGGGACGGTGGAGACCGCGTCCGAGCCGGCAGCAGCCGGAGCGAGCAGCGAGCCGCGCGCGCGGGTCGTGGACCGGCCCGTCCCGGGGCCGTGGCTCACCAGGGGATCGGCCCGCGAGCCCGGCCACTCGCGCGCAGCGGGCGCACGGGAAGCCGCGGACGCTGGTGCCGGGCTGGACATCGCCATCGTCGGGCTGGCCGGACGGTATCCGGGGTCGGAGACCATCGGCGGCTTGTGGCAGAACCTCGAGGCCGGCCGCGACTGCGTGACGGAGATCCCGCGCGAGCGGTGGGACCACAGCGTCTACGCGGCACGGGGCACGTCGGAGGGGAGCGACCTGCCGCGAGCGTGGGGTGGCTTCCTGCAGGATCCGGACGTCTTCGACCCGCTCTTCTTCAACATCTCGCCGGCCGAGGCGGAGATCATGGACCCGCAGGAACGCCTGTTCCTGGAATGCGCCTACCACTCGATCGAAGATGCCGGGTACACGTGTGACTCCCTCGCGCGTGACGACGCTTACGGGTTGCCGCACAACGTCGGCGTCTTCGTGGGTGTGATGTACGAGGAGTACCAGCTGTACGGGGCGCAGGCGCAGCTCGGCGGCGAGATGTTCACGCTGAACGGGAGCCCGGCGTCCATCGCGAACCGGGCCTCCTACGTCTTCGGCTTCCACGGGCCGAGCATGGCCGTCGACACGATGTGCTCCTCGTCGCTGGCGGCGATCCATCTCGCGTGCCGGAGCATCACCGACGGCGAGAGCGACGTCGCCCTGGCCGGGGGAGTGAACCTCTCGGTGCACCCGAACAAGTTTCTGATGCTCGGCCAGAACGGCATGATGTCGAGCCAGGGCCGATGCGCCGCGTTCGGGCAGGGCGGCGACGGTTACGTCCCGGGTGAGGGCGTGGGGGTCGTCGTCTTGAAACCTCGCGCCCGCGCCGAGGCCGACGGGGACAACATCTACGGCATCATCCGGGCATCGGCGATCAACCACGGCGGCAAGGCCAAGGGGTACACGGTGCCCAACCCGAGCGCCCAGGCCGGCGTGATCCGCAAGGCGCTTGCGCAGTCCGGAGTCGATCCTCGCGCCATCGGTTACGTCGAGGCGCACGGAACCGGGACGGAGCTGGGCGACCCCATCGAGATCACCGGCCTGAGCCGGGCATTCGCCGAGTACACCTCGGATACGGGATTCTGCTCCATCGGTTCGATCAAGTCGAACATCGGGCACTGTGAGAGTGCGGCGGGCATCGCCGGCCTGACCAAGGTGCTTCTGCAGATGAAGCACGGCCAGATCGTTCCGTCGCTGCACACGCAGGAGCTGAATCCCAACATCGACTTCGGCAGCACGCCGTTCACGGTCGCGCGCGAGCCGGCTTCGTGGCAGCGTCCGACGGTCGACGTGAACGGCGTGCCGACGGAGCATCCGCGGGTCGCGGGAATCTCCGCGTTCGGAGCCGGGGGTGCGAACGGGCACATGCTCGTCGAGGAGTACGTCCCGGACGGCACCGTGTCGGAAGACCAGCGGACGCCGGGGGAGCCGGCGATCATCGTGCTGTCCGCGCGGCGTGAGGACCAGCTCGAACAGCAGGTGGCGCAGCTGCTCGCCTGGGTGCGCGAGGAGCCGCGCTCGGAGGTCGACCTGCGGAATCTGGCCTACACCCTCCAGGTCGGCCGGGCCGCGCTGGAGTACCGGCTGGCATTCACCGCCTCGTCCATCGCGGATCTGGAGGAGAAGCTGGCCGGATATCTCGACGGTGCGCCGTCCGGTTCCTTCTACCGCGATCGCGCCCAGCGGGTGAACAACGTCCTCAGCGTGTTCGAATCCGACGCCGAGTTGCAGCACGCCCTGGACACCTGGTTCCGGCAGGGGAAGTACGCCAAGCTGCTCGAACTGTGGGTCAAGGGGCTGTCGCTGGACTGGACGAAGCTGTATCAGCAGGACACACCCCGCCGCATCAGCCTGCCGACCTACCCGTTCGCGAAGGAGCGGTTCTGGGTGCCAGGTGGCGGGCTGGAGGAGATCACCGCACGCGCGGCCCGGCCCGCTGCCGCCGAGATCCATCCGCTGCTGCAGCGCAACACGTCGGACTTCGCCATGCAGCGCTACACGTCGTCGTTCACCGGCAGCGAGTCCTTCGTCGCCGATCACGTGGTGAACGGGCTGCCGACGCTTCCGGCGGTGGCCTACCTGGAGATGGCCTACCAGGCGATCGTGGATGCCACCGGGACACGAGATGGCCGGCTGAGCTTCGAGGACGTCATCTGGCTCCGGCCGTTGCCGGTCACCGACGGGCAGGTTGATCTCCACATCGGGCTGGTACCCGACGAGCGAGGCGCGATCTCGTTCAGCGTCTACCAGGATCCGGGTTCCGGCCAGGAACCGATCTCCTACTGCGAGGGGTACGCCTGGCTGCTGTCCGACACCGGTGCGCCCGTACGGGATCTGGACGCGCTGCGGGCCGCGTGCGAGATCCCGGTCACGCACGCGAGCATCTACGAGACGTTCGCGGAGCTGGGTATCCAGTACGGCCCGAGCCAGCGCGGGATCGAGATCGCGTACCACGGCGATGCGGAGGCGCTGGCCCGGCTGGTGCTGCCGGATCCGGCAGCGGCGAGCTGGGAGACGTTCGCCCTGCACCCGAGCATTCTCGACGCGGCGTTGCAGGCAGCGGTCGGGCTGCGCGCGGATCGGGATGGGCAGCACCCGCCGCCGGCACCCGAGCTGCCGTTCGCGGTTCGCGAGGTCACTTTCCACCAGCGGCTGGAACCGGCGATGTGGGCGCACGTCCGGCCCGGGTCCGGCGACGGATCGTCGACGTCGGTCGACATCGACCTGTGCGACGAATCCGGGCAGGTGTGTCTCCGGCTGAGCGAGGTGGTGTATCGCCCCATTCCGGGCGGGCCGGCCGGGACGACGGGGGGATCCTCCGACGCGGCGTCGCTGACGTTCGCCCCTGCCTGGGAGGAGCGGGCTGCCGACGGCTCGTCGGAGCCGGCCTTCGAGCAGCGCGTCGTGATCCTGTGCGAGCAGCCGTCGGCCGCGGCGGACGGCGTCCGTGCCCGGCTGGCGCCGCTGACGTGTCACCAGCTGGAAGCCGAAGGCTCGATCGCGGATCGGTTCGAGACCTACGCGGCAGAGGTGTTCGAGGCGGTCAAGCAGGTGATGGCGAGCAAACCGGAGGGCGAGGTGCTCGTCCAGGTGGTCGTGCCCACCGATGGTGAACGCGGTCTCCTCCTCGGCCTGTCGGGCCTGCTGAAGAGCGCGCACCAGGAGAACGTGCAGCTGCGCGGCCAGGTGATCGGCATCGACGAGCCGGCCGATCCGGACGAGATCGTGGCTCGACTCCGCGAGAACCAGGACGCCGTGGAGGAATGCATCCGCTACGTCGACGGCCGTCGTGCGGTTCAGACGTTCGAGCAGCTTCCGGAACCCGGCGTTGCGGGACGCGCCCCCTGGAAGGACGGCGGGGTCTACCTGCTCACGGGCGGTATGGGAGGACTGGGACAGATCTTCGCGCGGGAGATCGCGGACCGGGCCGACGACACCGTCCTCATCCTGACCGGCAGGTCGGCACCGGGCGATGCCTCCCGGGCAGCCGTGGAGGCGTTGACGGCCCGCGGGGCGACGGCGCTGTACGAGCAGGTCGACGTCTGTGACGGCGACGCGGTGCAGGCGCTGGTGGACGGGATCCGCGCGGACCACGGCCGGCTCGACGGGATCATCCATTGTGCCGGCCGGGTCAGCGACCGGATGATCCGCCAGAAAGATCGCTTCGAGCTGTGCGAGGTCCTGGCGCCCAAGGTGACCGGCGTGTGGAACCTCGACCGGGCCACCGCGGGACTGGATCTCGACGTGTTCCTGCTGTGCTCCTCGCTGTCCGCGGTGACCGGAAACGTGGGACAGGCCGACTACGCCGCCGCCAACGCGTTCCTGGACGCGTTCGCCCGCCACCGGGACGCCCTGGTGCGTTCCGGCCGGCGCCAGGGCCGGACCCTGGCGGTCGACTGGCCCTTGTGGCGCGACGGTGGCCACGAGCTCGATGCGGATCTGGAACGGGCCATGAGCGCGAGGACGGGCCTGACGGTGCTGGGCACCGAGGCCGGCTTGCGGCTGCTCGATACGGCCTTCGCCAGCGAGCAGCCGCAGGTGGTGGCCGTCGAGGGCCGTGCCGATGCGGTGCGGGCCATGCTCGCCGCCACGGCCACGGGTCGGCGTCACCCGGCCGAGCACGGCCGTGCTGCGGCGAGCCCCGCGCCGGCCGGGGCCATGGCGACGCGGGCGGTGGCAGCCGAGACAGCGACGACCGACGCGGTGGCGACCGACGCGGTGGCGGTGGAACGCGGTGGTGAGCCCTCGTCGGCGGCGAACGGGCACCTGTTCGATCGGGGCGTCCAGGAGCTAGCGGCGATCTTCTCCCGGGCACTGAAGATGCCGGCCGGCGACATCGTGCCGGATGCGCCGTTCGACCAGTACGGCATCGACTCCATCATGATCATGAAGATCACCGAGCAGCTGGAGAAGGCCTTCGGCACCCTGCCGAAGACGCTGCTGTTCGATTACCAGGATCTGAACGCGCTGACGGAGTACTTCACCCGCAGCCATCCGGAGGCGCTGCGGGAGCTGATCGGAGGGTTCGAGCCCGGCGCGGCCAACGGCGACCGGCCACCCGAGCCGTCCGGGACCGCCCCGCAGTCGCCGGACGCCGGCCCGGCAGCTGCCGGCGCGCGCCCCCTGCCGGCATCGCGCTTCGGCGGCCGCGTTCACCGGAGGTCCGAGGAGGAAGGGCAGCCGGGCTCGCGGCGTACGGGGCCAGCAGCGAGCGACATCGCGATCATAGGCATGTCCGGCAGCTTCCCCCAGGCAGAGACGCTCGACGCGTACTGGGAGAACCTTCGTGACGGCAAGGACTGCATCTCCGAGGTGCCGCGCTCGCGGTGGGACGTCGAACGGCTCTTCCATCCGGACAAGGATGGTGACGGCACGAACCCCTCGACCTATTCGAAGTGGGGCGGTTACCTGAACGACGTCGCCGGATTCGACTCCCTCTTCTTCTCGGTGTCACCGGTCGAGGCGGAGACGATGGACCCGCAGGAGCGGCTGTTCCTGCAGTGTGCCCACGCGACGATCGAGGACGCGGGGTACACCCGGCACCTCCTCGGATACGAACCCGGCTCGCACGTCCACCGCAACGTCGGTGTCTACGTCGGGGTGATGAACGAGGAGTACCAGTACTACGCGATCGAGGAGCAGCTGAAGGGACACCCCGTCGTCGTGTCGGGCAACCCGTCGTCGATCGCCAACCGGGTCTCGTACTTCTGCGACTTCCACGGTCCCAGCGTGGCGGTGGACACCATGTGCTCGTCGTCGCTGGTCGCGCTCCACATGGCGTGTCAGGCCATCCAGAACGGCGACTGCGAGCTCGCGCTCGCGGGTGGTGTCAACGTCCTGCTGCACCCGAACAAGTACCTGACCATCAGCCAGGCGAAGATGGCGTCGACGAACGGCCGTTGCCAGAGTTTCGGCGCCGGGGGCGACGGCTACGTCCCGGGCGAGGGCGTCGGCGCCGTGTTCCTCAAGCCGCTCGATCGGGCCATCGCGGATGGCGACAACATCCACGGGGTCATCAAGGGCACCGCCGTGAACCATGGCGGGAAGACCAACGGGTACACGGTCCCCAACCCGGCCGCCCAGAGCGAGGCGATCGGTACGGCAATCCGCCGCGCCGGGATCGACCCCGCGGCGATCAGCTACGTGGAGGCACACGGAACCGGGACCAGCCTGGGAGATCCGATCGAGATATCGGCGCTGTCCCGGATCTTCGACGCGTCGACCGTCGAGCGCCAGTCGCGTGCCATCGGGTCGGTGAAATCCAACATCGGGCATGCCGAGAGCGCATCGGGCATCGCCGGGCTGCACAAGGTCCTGCTCCAGATGAAGCACGGCCAGATCGTCCCGTCGCTGCATTCCACGGAGCCGAACCCGAACATCGACTTCGCGACCACCCCGTTCTACGTGCCGCACGAACTCACGGATTGGAGCCGGCCCGGCGCCGACGGCGCCTCCGGCGGGCAGGCGCGGATCGCGGGCCTGTCGTCGTTCGGGGCGGGTGGCACCAACGCGCACGTCATCGTGCAGGAATACGTGCCCGACGCCGAGCCCGCGCGCGATGCCGGGCCCGACGCGGAGCTGCCGGCCGTCGTCGTGCTGTCCGCGTACACCGAAGAACGTCTGCGCGAGTCGGCCCGCCGGCTGGCAGAAAAGCTGCACGGCGTTCCGGCGGGGACGCTCGACCTGCACGATGTCGCCTACACGCTGCAGGTCGGGCGCGAGGCGCTGCCCGTGCGGATGGCCACGACGGTCACCTCGCTCGATCAGCTCGTGGAGCGGTTGCGCGCGTTCGCCGTCGACGGCGACGTTCCGGATGGCGTGCACACGGGCACACCGCAGGACGGCGACGGGTTCGTGCGGGCGATCGGCACGGACGAGGAGATGCGCGAGGCCGTCGACAAGTGGCTCCAGCGGGGCAAGCACGACAAGCTGTGCGAGCTCTGGGTGCGCGGTTTGGAGATCGACTGGAACCACCTGCGCCGGCCCCGGCGGCCGCGTCGCGTCAGCCTCCCGACGTACCCGTTCGAGGTGCAGAGCCACTGGATCCCGCTGACGCCGGGCAGGTCGACGGATGAGCCGCGCGGGTCCGCCGTGGCCGCGCCCGCCGAACGGCCGGAGGGGACGGGAGCCGGTTCAGCCGTTCCGTCCGGCTCGCCCGGCTTGGCTGGATCATCCGCCTCATCCGGCTCGTCTGCTCCCGAGCAGCAGGCGGCGGAGAGCGTGCCGCTGCCCGATCCCGAGACGGCCGACGACGACGCGCTGCGGCGTGGCATGCTGACGCGCCTGACCGAGATGTTCTCCGAGGCGCTGAAGATCCCGGTCGAGAAGCTCTCGGCGACGACGGGATTCGACCAGTACGGTCTGGATTCGATCTACCTGGCCCGGATCAACGAGCGGCTGGAACGGGACTTCGGCGAGCTCTCGGCGACGCTGCTGTTCACCTACAAGAACCTGCGCGACCTCAGCGGCTACCTCGTCGCCGAGCACCGGGAGCAGGTGGTGGCGGCGCTGGGCCGGGCGCGCCCGGAGCCCTCGACGAGCGAACCGGACCTACCGGCGGAGCAGCCGGACACGAATGGGCTGGCGGGTACGGACGGGCAGCCGGACACGAACGGGCTGGCGGACACGGACGGGCTGGCGGACACGGACGGGCTGGCGGACACGGACGGGCAGCCGGATACGGACCGGCAGGTGGGTACCGACCCGGAGGTGGGTACTGACCGGCAGCCAGCGGCCGGGCGGGTGCCGGCAGCCGTGGCGGAGCCCTCGCCCGCGACCGGCGACATCGCGGTGGTCGGGCTGAGCGGTGTCTATCCCCGGGCCGGCGATGTCGCCGCCTTCGGCGAGAAGCTGGCCGCGGGCGAGGACTGCATCACCGAGATCCCGCCCGAGCGGTGGGACCACCGCGACTATCCGGAGATCGAATGCAAGTGGGGCGGCTTCATCGACGATGCGGCCACGTTCGACCCGCAGTTCTTCGGGATCGCGCCGGGTGCCGCGGCGTTCATGGATCCGCAGGAACGCAAGTTCCTGGAGGCCGCGTGGAGCTGTCTCGAGGACGCCGGTTACACGCCGCAGGCGCTGGCGGATCCGGAGGCCGGTGACCACCGGGCCAGCGTCGCCGTGTTCGCCGGTATCACCTTCAACCAGTACGGGCTGTTCGGTGCCGAGGGCATGGCCACCGGCCAGGTGCTACCGCTGAACGCGCAGATTTTCTCCGTCGCCAACCGCGTGTCCTACCTGATGAACCTGCGCGGACCGAGCCTGTCGGTCGACACCGCCTGCTCGTCGTCGTTGTACGCCATCCATCTCGGATGCGAGAGCGTGCTCAACGGCGACGCCGAGATGGCGATCGCGGGTGGGGTGAACCTCACCTTGCATCCGAGCAAGTACGTCACGCTCGACTGGAACAAGCTGCTCGCGTCGGACGGGCATTGCCGTGCCTTCGGCGAGGGCGGCGACGGGTACGTGCCGGGCGAAGGGGCCGGCGCGGTTCTGCTCAAACCGCTCTGGAAGGCCGAGCGGGACGGGGACCACATCTACGGCGTCGTCAAGGCGTCGTCGGTGAACCACGGTGGCAGGACGCACGGGTACTTCGTTCCGAACCCGGTGGCCCAGGCAGAAGTCGTCCAATCGGCCGTGGACAAATCGGGTGTAAACCCGCGCACGATCAGCTATGTCGAGGCGCACGGAACCGGGACGGCGCTCGGTGATCCCATCGAGATCAACGCGCTGACCGACGTGTTCGGCGCGTACTCCTCCGACACGCAGTACTGCTCGGTCGGTTCGGTCAAGTCGAACATCGGCCATCTCGAGGCCGCGGCGGGAATCGCCCAGGTGACCAAGGTGCTGATGCAGTTCAAGCATCGGTCGCTGTTCCCGACGCGCCTCAACTCCGAGCGGATGAACCCGCACATCGATTTCGGGAACACCCCCTTCCGTGTCCAGCTAGCGGCCGAACCGTGGCACCGGCCGGCGATCGACGACGACCCGGACGCCACGTCGCCGCGGCGGGCCGGGGTCAGCTCCTTCGGCGTCGGGGGTGTCAACGTGCACCTGATCCTCGAAGAGTACGACGGTGACACCGCGGCGCGAGGCGAGGCCGCACCCGGTCCGGTGGTCGTCCCGTTGTCGGCGCGCACCGAGGACGCGTTGCGGCGCTACGTCGAGGAGCTGGACGGGTACCTGGCCGCCGAGCCCGCGGCAGCGCTTCGCGACATCGCGTACACGTTGCAGGTGGGCCGGGTCGCCTTGCCGCATCGGGTCGCGTTCGTCGCCGGGGATCGCGCGCAGCTTCGCGCGCAGCTGGAGACGTTCCGGAACGGCGGCTCGGAGCCGGCGGCCGGCGTGCTGGTTGGCAAGGCGTCCTCGGATGCCGAGAGCCTGCCGGCGATCGTGCCCGACGCGGGCAGCCTGGGAGACGAGGCCGCCGCCCGCGAGCTCGCGGAACAGTGGGTGCGGGGCCGTGAGATCCACTTCGTGGAGCTGTACCGGGAAGCGCCGGCCGCCCGGGTCTCGCTGCCGACCTATCCCTACGAGCGGGAGCTGTACTGGCTGTACGAGGACGTGCGGTCCCGGCGGGTCGAGGGCACGCCCGATGGGTCAGCCCCGGACGGTGCCGAACCGGCAGCGGCCGCGGAGGAGACGTTCCTGGAACGGCTGGCCGCTGCACCGGAGGGGGAGCGCCCGGGCATGGTGACCACCTGCGTGCAAGAAGTGATCTCGGAGTTGCTCGGCTTCACCGGGGGCAAGCAGGCGGACATCGACACCGGGTTCTTCGATCTGGGTCTCGAATCCGTGTCGACGCGAACGGCGCAGGTCCAGCTCGAAGAGACGTTCGGTATCAGCCTGGACTACCAGCTGTTCTTCAACTATCCGACCATCGCCGAGCTGTCCGCGCACATCTACGCCCTGATCGGGCACGGGGGACCAGAGGACGGCGCGGCCGCGTCGCCGGCCTCCGATGCCGGAACGGCCGATGCGGGAAGCCCGAGCACGGATGACGCCGCGGCCGGGCCGATCTCGCTTCTCTACTTCGACCACGTGTGGCACGAGGTCGAGCCGGCGGGCCGTGCCGACACGTCGTCCGAGGGGCCCCGGACGCTGCTGGTGCTCGGCGCCGGCGAGGACATTCGCGAGGCGATGCGCACGTGCCCGGAGAACCCGGGAACGGACGACGTCGTGCTGGTACGGCCCGGGAAGGCGTTCGCCGCGATCGATCAGTCGACCTACGAGGTCGACCCCTCCGATCCGGACGGCTACACGGAGCTGCTCACCGAACTGCGCGAGCAGGGACGCATGCCAGACGCCGTCCTGCACGGCTGGGCGCTGCAGCCTGCGGAGCGCGGCGGGATCGACGAGCGGTTGAGCCACGGCTTCTACTCCGTCTTCTCCCTGAGCAAGGCGGTCATGCAGCTGGACCCGACGGCCAAGGTCTCGTTGCTGTACGTCTACCCGGATCGCGCCGATCTCTGCACGCCGGAGTACGACGGGCTGGGCGGGCTGTTCAAGACCGTCCAGGCGGAGAACCCCCGGTTCCGGTACCGGTTGACGAGAGTGCCCGCGGAAATGACGAATCCGGCGGAGATGGCCGGCACGCTGTGGCGCGAGATGGTGGCGAGCGACCTCGCGGTCGAACTCTGGACGGACGGCGAGCAGCGCCGGGCCCGGACGCTCCGCGAGCACGTGCCGGATTCGCTGCCCAGGAACGACGTGCCGCTCAAGTCTGGTGGCGTGTACCTGATCACTGGTGGCCTGGGCGGTGTCGGCCGGTTGATCGCGCGGCATCTCAGCGAGACCTACGGCGCCAAGCTGGTCCTGGTCGGGCGGCGCGCGCGGGACCAGGTCTCCGCGAGCGACCTGGACGACGTGCAGCGACTCGGTGGCGACGTGCTCTACGTCAGCGCGGACATCTCCGATCGGCACGACACCGAGCGGATGTTTGCCGAGGCGAAGGAGCGTTTCGGCCGCATCGACGGGATCTTCCACGCCGCCGGTACCTTCAGCGACGCGTTCATCCGGGCGAAGAGCGTGCAGGACGCCGCCGCCGTGGTCGCCGCCAAGGTGTACGGCGCGCGGCACCTTGACGAGGTATCGAAGGACGAGCCGCTGGACTTCTTCATGATGTTCTCCTCGCTTGCCGCGGCCTTCGGCAATGGCGGGCAGAGCGACTACGCGTACGCCAACAACGTGATGGATCACTTCGCCGGCGACCGCGACGCCCTGGTGGCCGCAGGGGAGCGCTCGGGCCGATCCATCACCGTCAACTGGCCGTTCTGGGTTGATGGCGGGATGGCCATCGATGAACGTGCCCGGAAGTGGGTGGAGGATCACCTCGGCATGGTGCCCCTTGACGAGGGCGAAGGCATTCCGCTCCTCGAGGACGCGCTGTGCTACCCGCTGTCCAATCTGGTGATCGTGAAGGGCAAGGTCCACCAGGTCCGGCAGGTCCTGGGCGTGCCCGATCCGGACGTCACGCCGGGCGGTGGCCCGGCGGACGGCAACGAAGACCCGTCTCTGGCGGAGATCGAATCGATGGACGAAGCAGAACTCGAGGAGATGCTCCGGCAAGAGATCGCAGAGCTCGGTGGCGAGTGAGAACGACAGACACGAGGAGTGAAGATCACATGACGGACGAGCCCGGCAAGGACACCAAGTCCCTGCTCAAGGAATCACTACTAACCATCCGCGACCTCAGGAACCAGCTGCACGAGGCTCGCTCCGCCCCCACAGAGCCAGTCGCGATCATCGGTATGGGGTGCCGGTTTCCTGGTGGCTGCGACTCGCCCGAGCAGTTCTGGACATTGCTGACATCCGGCGGCGAAGGAGTGATCGACATCCCGGAGGATCGGTGGGATGTCGATGCCGGAGACGATCGCGATTCCGGCACCTTCGGCTCGATGTACGTGACGCAGGGCAACTTCGTCCAGCGCGATCTCGCCGAGTTCGATGCGCGCTTCTTCCGGATGGCGCCGGCGGAAGCCAACGCCCTCGATCCGCAGCAGCGGCAGCTGCTCGAGGTTTGCTGGGAGTCGCTCGAGAACGCCGGGCAGAATCCGCAGGCGCTGCGCGGCAGCAAGACGGGTGTTTTCCTCGGTATCGGCAGCAACAGCGAGTACGGCATGCTGCCGCGGGACGAGGAGAAGATCAACCAATACCACGGTACCGGCACCTCCTCCAGCACGGCCTCGGGCCGGATCTCGTACGAGTTCGGCTGGAACGGGCCGGCCGTGTCGATCGACACGGCTTGCTCGTCGTCCCTGGTCAGTACGCATCTCGCGGTCGAGTCGCTGCGCCGGGGCGAGTGCTCGATGGCGATCGCCGGCGGCGTGAGCCTGATGCTCTCGCCGTACGTGATGTCCACGCTGTGCATGATGAACGCGCTCTCGACGGACGGGCGCAGCCGGCCGTTCGATCGGGACGCCAATGGCTACGGCCGGGGCGAGGGCTGCGGCCTCGTGGTCCTGAAGCGACTCTCGGATGCCGAACGGGACGGCGACACGATCTACGGTGTCGTCCGGGGCAGCGCGGTGAACAACGATGGTGCCAGCAGCGGGCTGACCGTACCCAGCGGCCGGGCGCAGCGGATGCTCATCGAGGAGGCGCTGGACGGCTGCTCGATCGCCCCGGAAGACGTCGGGTTCCTGGAGACGCACGGCACCGGTACGCCGCTGGGCGATCCGATCGAGATCGACGCACTCGCGGAGATCTTCGACGGCCGGCACGGCGGCGCGAAGCGCGACGAGCCGCTGTACCTGGGGTCGGTCAAGGGAAACATCGGGCACCTGGAGAGCGCGGCAGGGGTGGCCAGCCTCATCAAGACGGTGCTGTGCGTCTACCACGGGGAGATCCCGCAGATCGCCAACTCCTCGACCCTCAACCCCAGGATCGATCTGGAGAAGATCCCGGCGGAGCTCCCGCAGGCGAGCGTCGCCTGGAGCCCTTCCGACGGTCGAGAGCGGATCGCCGGGATCAGCTCGTTCGGCTTCAGCGGCACCAACGCCCACGTCGTCGTGTCGCAGCCACCCGCCGTCACGGCCGAGGACGGAGCGGCGGCCGGGGACGGAGCGCACGCCGAGGAAGGAACGGATGTCGAGGCGGAGCTTCCCGCGCCGGTCCTGTGCCTGAGCGCGAAGGAGGAGACCTCCTTGGTGGAGATGATCCGGCGTTACGAGCAGTACCTGGCCGAGCATCCGGACACGCGGCTCGAGCAGCTTTGCTACGTCGCCAACGTGCGCCGGCCGAGCTTCGCGCACCGGGCCGTTTTCCTGGGTGACAGCGTGGCGAGCCTGCGTTCCGGCCTGCAGGCGGCACTCGCCGAAGCGGAAAGCCAGGGCACGCTCTACGGAACGTCGAACACCCAGGAAGCCGGCGAGACCAACCCCCGCATCGGACTGTGGCGCACGTCCTTCAGGGCGCTGCATGACGGCACGGTGTACACGGCCAAGGCGGCGGATCAGGTGCAGCCCAAGCTCGCCTTCGTGCTCAGCGGCGAGTTCGAGGACTGCCGCAACAGTGCCCGGGAGCTGGCCGCGACGTTCCCGGCATTCGGGGAGTATCTCGACCACTGCCTGGAGCTGTGTTCCCGGCACGTGGGGGAATCGTTGGCCGAGGCCGTCGACGGTGCCGCCGACGGTGATGGTGTGGCCCCGGTCGTGGCGGAAGCGTACCTGTTCGCGTACCAGTACGCCGTCACGAGCCTGCTCGACTCGCTGGGCATCCGGCCGGAGATCGTGCTCGGTGAGCGGTCGGGCCAGCTTGTGGCCGCCATCGTGGCCGGAATCATGAACCTCGAGGGGGCCGTCCGTATCCTCGCCGCGGCCCAGGCGGCGCGTGGTGACGGCGCGGAAGGCCACGAGTCGGCGCCCGGCTTGCGCGCGGTACTCGAGGACGTCGAGCTGTCGCGTCCGCGATGCCGGTTCGTCACCGTGGCGCGCGGCGCCGAGGTGTCCGGGGATGAAGCCATGACCCCCAGTTTCTGGGAGGAGGCGTTGCTCAAGCCCCAGCGTTTGGGTGACGCGTTCGACACGCTGTACGACCAGGGCTACCGGAACCTCGTTGAGGTCGGCGCGTCGCCAGGCTTGCTGGAGAGCGGCGCCGACGTCCACGAGAAGCCGGACGTGATCAGATTCGAGCTGGGTGCCGGGGCATCGGAGCTCGATCGCCTGGCGCAGCACCTCGCGAAGCTGACCTGCCTCGGGCTGAACGTGCATTGGAAGGAGTACTACGCCGGACGGACCTTCGGCACGATCTCGCTGCCGAATTACCCGTTCGAGAAGACCCGTTTCTGGATCACGCCTCCGAGCCCGGACTCGTCGGGCCGGGCGCACGAGCACGCACAGCGGGCGGCACGCGGGCACGGCCTGGACGGCGAACGAATCGACCTTCCGGCGGGTCCGGCGCAATACGAGTTCATCTGCACGTTGCGGAACTTTCCCGAGCTTGAGGACAACTCGGGTGTGCTGCACATGGGGTACTACCTCGAGATGTTGACGCGGTCGCTGCGCGAGCTGTATCCGGGGCGGGACCACGTGATCCGCGAGCTGGACTTCGTGGCGGCGCTCAACGTCGCCTCACGAGAAGTCAAGCGGGTCCTGCTTTCCCTGGAGCCAAGCGAGAACGGCGAGATCAAGGCCAGGTTCTTCAGCAAGACCGAGGGGCAGGCGTGGAACCTGCACGTGCAAGGCATTGTGGAGCCGGCCGGGACCGATCCGGACGTGCCACCTTCACGTGATCTCGACCAGCTCGAGCTCTCCGGAGCCGAACAGCAGGACGGCGGCGAGTTCTACGGCGTGCTCGAGCGGCGCGGCTTCAAGTTCGGGCCGACGGTGCGGTGGGTCGAATCGTCGAAATGGCGCCCCGGTGAGGCCGTCGTGCGCTTCCGGAACGCGACCGAGGAGGAGGCCAGCCGCACCTACGAGATCGGCTTCCACCCGGGGGTCCTCGACAGCTGCGCGCAGGCCTGCAACGTCTTGGCCCCGGCGACGAACGGCAAGCGCAAGTACATGATCAGGAAGCTGGAACGGGTCGCCATCAGCGGTACCAGCGCCCAGGACGGCCTCCAGGGCTACATCACCGTCGACCAGGACGACGCGGAGGCTTCCGAGATCGCGGGAAGTGTCGAAGTCCGAGATGGGGCGGGACAGCATGTCGTGTCCATCGGCCGCGCCACGCTCAAGGAGTTCGACGAGGCCAAGCTCTACGACATGCAGATGATCATGGAGGCGATCTCCCGGCCGGGCAGCGGTGACGAGGAGTTCCTCCGGGAGTACGCGGAAACGCCGGACGAGAAGAAGCCCGCCCTCGTGGTGCGCCACGTGCGTGACATCCTCGCCGAGGCGATGGAGTTCGACGATCCGGAGACGATGGACGTCGACGAACCCCTCAACGAGATGGGCATCGATTCGCTCATCGGGCTGCAGTTCTTCAACAAGATCAAGCGCATGTTCGGCGCCGATATCGCGCTCGCGGACCTGATCGAGGCGAACAGCGTGCGCAAGGCGGCCATGCTGGTCCTCGGGCTGCTGCCGGGCGGCGCCGAGCTTGCCGAGCCGATCGAGGAGGAGGAGACAGCCGAGCCCGTATCGGGTGTCGCGCTCTGGGTATACCAGCCCGAACCCGAGCCGGAGGCCAAGGTCCGCCTGTTCTGCTTCCCCCACGGTTTCGGAAGCGCCGACATGTACAAGGACTGGCAGCAGAAGCTCGGCCCGGCCATCGACGTCTGCCCGATCAAGCTGCCCGGCCTGGACGCCGAGCGGATGAAGGAGGACACGCCCACCGACGTCGACGAGGTCATGGTGTCGCTGGAAGAGGCGTTGTCGGGCTCCATGTTCGATCTGCCTGGCGCCTCCTTTGGGCACAGTTGGGGATCCCTGTTCGCGTACCGGCTGGCCAGCCGGCTTGCCGCCAACCCCGAGGCGGACTTCATCCGCCTGTTCGTCTCCGGGTACACGGCTCCGGTCGTGCCCAATACGAGCACGATGCGGATCGTCGAAGAACTGAAGGGCCTGGGATTCTCCGGAATTCCCGATTATGAGGAAGTGCGCGCGACCAACACCGAATATGACGTCGCCTTCGCCTTCATCCGGGCGTGGGACCAGGAGGCCGACTTCGAGGAATACGCGTTGGAAGGTGCGAGATTGACCCTGCCGACCCTGCTGTCGGCCTACCGGCTCGTCGAGAAGTACTCCTACGATCCGGGCGAGAGCTTCGACGTGCCGATCGTCGGCTTCCACGGGCTGGACGACAACCGGGTCACGCTGGAGGAGATGACGGCGTGGGAGCAGATCACCACCGGCTCGTACACGCTGAACACCCTGGCAGGCGACCACGGATTCATCGATGAGGGGCAGTCCGAGCATCGGGTCATCGAGCTCATCCGCGCCGAACTCGAAGCCTACGCGGCAGGGTAAAGAGCGCTCCGTCGCGGCCATTCCGGTACCTGCCGTGGACTTAAGAATTTCTCCACATTGGTGCTCCAGAATGGCCGCGACGGGACTGGTGCGGACCGGGCCGATGGTGCTGGACGAGCTAGCGAAGCCCGGTCTGGAGATGACGAAGGGAACCTCGTGGTGGAGCATTCGATAACGGTCGACAATATCGAAAAGTCCTTGCAGGGCAGGGACATCCTCAAGGGTGTGAGCTTCTCCGTCCGCCAGGGTGAGGTCTTCGGGTTTCTCGGCCCCAACGGTGCGGGAAAGACCACGACGATCCGGATCCTTCTCGGTCTCTACAGTCCCGATGCCGGTCGAGCATCGATCATGGGTGCGGACGTGACCACCGACCAGGCCCGGCAACGCGTCGGATTCGTGCTCGACGACGACGGTCTCTACGACGGCGCTTCTGCCAAGGAGAACCTCGCGTACTTCGCCAGGATCTACCAGCAGCCAGTCGACGACGAGCGGATCACCCAGGTGCTTCGCCTCGTCGACCTGGAGGGAAGGGCCGATTCCAAAGCGGGAACCTTCTCGCGCGGTATGCGCCAGCGGCTCGCCCTGGCGCGTGCCCTGGTCCACGATCCCGACGTGTTGATTCTCGACGAGCCGACGTCGGGCATCGATCCGTCCGCACAGATCGAGATCAGGGAGCTCATGGTGGACATCGCCCACGATCGGAACAAGGCCGTGATGCTGAGCTCGCACAACATGGACGAGGTGCAAAAGATCTGCGCCCGGATTGCCGTCCTGGACAGGGGCGAGGTCGTGCTGTCCGGCTCGCTGGCCGAGCTGCGCGAGACGATGGGCAGCGGGATGGTGACGGTACGTACCAGCGAGCCGATCCCGGCCGATCTCTACGAAGAGATCAAATCCACCGCCGAGTTCGGCCTCCAGGACTCCTCGGAGAACCTGCTGCACTTCTCGCCGTCGAGCGCCGGCACGACCCCCGACATCGTGGCGGCGCTGGCGCGGCGGGGAGCGCGAATCGAGGAAGTGACCCGCAACGAGGCGTCCCTGGAAGAGATGTACACGTCCATCGTCCGGGAGGGTCAGCCGGCATGAGCGGGTTGCGAGCGATCATCGGCGCCAACCTGCGGAACATCCTGCAGTCTGGTGCCCTGGTCATGGTGTTCGCCGGTATCGCGGTGATCTGTGCCGCTGTCGTCGCCGTGATTGCCGGGTCGTTCATCTTCAGTCCTGCCGTCGAAGACGGGGATACGACGGCGACGGAGCTGGGCAACTACCTCGGGCTCATCAGCTATGCCACCACGGTCATCATCACCGGCGCCAGCTTCACCGTCTTGTTCACGGTCCCGTTGCTGCGGGAGAAGACCCGCGGGACGCTCGAGTCGCTGCTGGCCACACCGGTCAGCGTGCGCCAGGTCTGGACAGCCAGGAGCGTGGCCCTGTTCGTTCCCGGCGCCGTCATCGGTGGTGTGCTCGGGCTGGGAATGATGCTGTTCCTGATGACGGCCTACCTGTCCGACGTCGATGTCGTGGTGAACGGCTACCTCGTGGTGGCGACGTTCGTCGTCGTTCCCCTCATCTATCTCGCGCTGAGCGCTCTCATGCATCTTGTGGGCTTGCTGGGGCGGGTGACGAGCGGAAACGTCATTGCCGTCATCTTCTTGCCGGGATTCTCCTCGGTCATGCTGCGCCTGGCCGGGCGCGCCGGGGTGGACGTGGAGTCCTGGCCGTTCCTCACGATCAACATCGCGTGTGGGCTGGTCTTGTTCATGCTCATCATGATCTTTCGCCACAAGCTCACGAAAGAAAGGATCGTGCTGTCGTGCCACAGCTAGATCGTCGCCGGGTTCGTGTCGTGCTGCAGCGAGATCTCCGGGACTATCGATCCTGGAGTTCGTTCAAGATCGCTGTGCTCCTGTTCGCCGTCATCACCGTGGTGGCCACGGTCGGAACCTTCTCGTTCGTCAGGGGCGGTGCGGACGCCGCAGCCGGCGACGACGACGTGGCGCGCCAGGCCCTGGGTATCGTCCTCTTCCTGCTGGCCATGCTGCCCGTCATGGTAGGCATCCCGCTGTTCTCCACCGAGTCGCTCACCCGCGAGAAGTCCAGCGGGACGATGGCGTCGCTGTTGGCGACCCCGCTGACGCCGAGAGAGATATGCCTCGGCAAGAGTTCCGCCATATTCCTGCCTTTGCTGGGCGTGACCGTGCTCGCGCCCATCGTGGCGGGGGTGGCCATCAACCTGTTCGCGATCCAACCGGTGCTGGGCGAGTTCTTTTTCCCGCCGTCCCTGATCCTCACCGTTGTCGTCGTCGTTCCCCTGTTCTTCTTCGGCCTGGCGAACCTCACCATCGAGCTGTCGATGGCCGGCAGCGCCGAGCTCGCCGTTGCTCCGTCGTATCTCGTCGGGCTCGCCTTGCTGGTCGGGGTCCCGATCAGCACCGTTCTCGGGGTCGCTGACCCGGCATCCTGGTCGTTTCTGCTGGTCGGGCTCCTGGCCACCGCCGTGATGTGGCTGGTGGTCTGGGTCGCGTCGCGTTGGCTCTCGGAGGAACGGATCGTCCTGTCGTGATGACGACGTCCCCCCGATGCCACCCACCGAACTCATGATCATGAAGACTCGTCGACCT
>NZ_QMIG01000038.1 GCF_003287285.1 Phytoactinopolyspora halophila | reverse complement strand
GTGGTGGAGGTGGGCGTTGATGGCGTCGAGGTTGTCGTTGTGCGAGCGTGAGGAGATTGCGGTGGGTCGGGCGGGGGGTGAGTCGATGACGGCGATCGCTGTTCGGTTGGGGCGGGCGGTGTCGACGAGTCTTCATGATCAGCGGAGATGGGAGTGTCTATGCCGTAGCGAGGGCGGCGGTTGGCGGCATGCGTGCGGCCCGGGCGGCGGGATATGCCCCGGCGAGTGCACCCACCACGATGGTGGCGGCCGCCGCACCGCCGAGCACCCACATCGGTACGGCGACCTGCCACCCACGATTGGCGGCGAAGGCCGCGGTCACCAGGCCGCCGAGCAGCGCACCGCCCACGCCGCCGAGCCCGGCGAGCAAGATCGACTCGCCCAGGAACTGGCGGCGGATGTGTGGCCGGGTCGCGCCCAGCGCGCGGCGCAACCCGACTTCGGATCGCCGTTCGAGCACGGCGATGACCATCGTGTTGGCCACGCCAATACCGCCGACGATAAGGGCGACGCCGCCCAGTGCCAGGAGCAGCGCGCTCAGCGTCTCGTCCACGGCCGCCCGGGCGGCCAGCGCATCCGACGGGCGGCTGACCTCGACTTCCTCCGGATTCGACGGGTTGACCGTCGACGGCAGTAGCCCAGCTACCTCGTCCACCGACTCCTCGCCGGAACGTTCGTAGATGGTAGTGGGCGATCCGTCGAAGTCGAACAGGTCGGTGGCGATCGGCCAGCCGATCATCGCCGCGCTGTCGAGCTCGGGTGCGAGAGGTACCGGGTCGAGGACGCCGACGACGGTGAACCACTGGTCACCCAGCCACACCTCGATACTTCCATCGGTCCGTGATATGCCCAGCCGCTCCGCCGCCGTGGAGCCGAGGACCACCGCGGGGTAGTCGGCGAGTGCGTCGTCGAGCCAGCGGCCCGAGGCCACGGACCCGCTCACGGTGTCGAGCAGGTCGGTACGTGCGGCTGTCACCGCGAGAGCATTCGTATGGTTGGGATCGATCTCGTCGTTGCGGTAGACGTTGATGTCGTCGAGCATGCCGACGGCGCTCGACGTGTTCACCGCGCCGATCCGATCGATCATGTCGACGCTGCCCTCGGGAAGCTTCGCCTCGCCCGTGAACGACGTTCCCGGCGAGACCGTGAGCATATCGGTGCCCAGTTCACGAAGCTGCTGGTTGACCCGTTCCTGGCTGCTGGCCGAGATGCCGACCACGGCGACCATCGCGGCGATGCCGACCGCGATCCCCAGGGCGGACAGAACGGCACGCAGCGGGCGGGCGCGCAGCCCGGAGAACGCCACGCGAACAGTGTCGCGCGGACGTAGCCGGGAGGGGGCAGGCGTGTCGGTACTCATGGTTGGCGTGCCCTCTCGTCGGACTCGATCTTGCCGTCCAAGATGTGAATCTGGCGCGGCAGCTCTTTCGCGACATCGTGATCGTGGGTGATGACCACGATCGTGGTTCCGGCATCGTGCAGCTCGTGCAGGAGCTTGATCACGGCCGCGCCCGACGTCGAATCCAACGCCCCGGTGGGTTCGTCGGCGAGCAGTAGCGATGGCCGTCCCGCAAGGGCGCGCGCCACCGCGACCCGCTGGCGTTGACCACCGGAGAGCTCGTGGGGCTTGTGGTGGGTGCGATCGCCGAGCTCGACGTGCTCCAATGTGGTGCGTGCCTGCGAGCGGCGCTTCCGCAGCGACATGCCCGTGTAGAGAAGACCGTCGGCGACGTTGTCCAGTGCGCTCACACCGGGGGAGAGGAAGAACTGCTGGAAGACGAAGCCGATCCGCCACGCCCGCAGGGCGGACAGCTGCCGGTCGGCCAGCTCGGCGACGTCGTGACCGTCGATGCGCACCACTCCAGAGTCCGCCCGGTCGAGCGTGCCCAGAATGTTGAGCATCGTCGACTTTCCGGAGCCGGACGGGCCGACAATGCCGACCATCTCGCCCGGCTCGATGCTCAGACTGACGCCGTCGAGCGCGCGCACCGGAGGATGCCCCGGATAGAGCCGGCTGACGCCGGTGAGATGGACGACGGATGTCTGCGCGTTCATCGTCCGGCCACCCCCACGACCGTGCCCTCGTCGATTCCCTCACCCGAGATCTCGACCCGGCCGTCGGCGAACAGTCCCGTCTCGACGGGGACGATCGACGTTGACCCGTCGCCGGCGACGACCTCGACACCGTGACCCCCGTCGGACAGTGCCAGTAGCGCGTTGACCGGGACGGTGAGGACGCCGGGCTGCTCATCGACGTCGATGACCACGTCAGCTGGACCGCCGAGCAGGGATTCTGCGACCTTCTCGTCCAGCGTGACCTCGAGTTTGGCGACCGAGTCCTCGGATCCGCCCGTCTCGTCGGTTCCCGGCGCGGATCCCTCCTCAGCGTCCCCGGCCGGGACGACGTTCGCGGCGGTCACGGTGCCGGATGCCACGTCACCGCCCGGAAGTTCGACGGAGACCTCGGTGTCGACGGCGAGAAGGTCGCGATCGGTGACATCCACCTCGAGGCTGACGACCTGGTCGGATGTGGTGAGGTCGAGAACCGGGGTCCCTGGCGAGAGGACGCCACCGACGTCAGCCCGGATGGTGTCCACCCGGCTTCCCGCGTCGACGAAGACGACGTCGGAGCGTGCGACGCTGCCGGTCTCGCTTGCCCCGATGTCGTCCTGCCACTCGACGACCGCCTCCTGGACACACCAGGTGAACTCGTCGCCGGTGTCGCAGTCGGCATACCCCAGCTCGGTCAGATTGGCGACGAGCTGTTCGACGTCGACGCCACTGTGACCGAGCTCGAGATCGCGATACATCGGCACCGAGCCGTACATCGCGATCACCGGTTGCTCGTTGACGCGATACAGCTCGGTTCCGCGTTCGACCGCGGACCCCTGATCGGCGATGCCGGTGACCACACCGTCGCTGGATGCGGGCACGGTGTAGGCATCACCGTGGCCGAGCGTGCCCTCGAATCTTCTGGTATCCGAGATCGTCTCGCGGACGACCTCGGCGGTGTCGGCTGGCCCGGCGCTCTCGTCCATGGCCTCGGCGGTATCTTCCTGCGTGCTGGCCCAGTAGCCGGCTCCAGCACCGGCGAGAGCCAGTACGCCGAGTCCCAGCCATAGAAGGCGCCACTTGCCACGGCGCGGCCGGGTGTGCTCGCTGTCGTGATCCGTTTCGTGCCCGCTCATCGACGGATCCGTACTCCTCCACCGGAGATGTGCTCCTGGCACTCCTCCAACGCGTCTTTCCATTTTGCGGAGTCGGGGTCCACGCCCTCGGGGATCGTCAGCCCACCCTCGGAATCGGGATCGGGCATATCGAAACCGTTGTCCCGCATGCACTCGACGAATTCGATCATCGATTCGGTATCGGCCAGGTTCTCTCCCATGGAATCCGCACCGTCTTCGATGGGAGGGAGCTCTTCCTGGCATGTCTCGACGGCCTCCCGGTGTTGTGGATCGTCCGGATCGATGCCGTCCGGCGCGGCCGCCATGCCGCCGTCGTGTCCGAGCCCTTGCGGGTCCTCGACGTCGATGCCCTGATCCCGCAGGCACTGGTAGAACGCCAGGATCTGGTCTTCCTGACTCGTTCCCGCATCACTCTGCTCGCCGGCCGAGCCCTCGGAAGCCGAGCCCTCGGAGGCAGCCGTCTCGTCGCCCTCGGACCCACACGCGGTGAGCGTGGCAGCGAGAAACAGGCCGAGTACGGCCGTGACCCGGGCCAGACGGGTGCCTTCCCTCGGAGCCGTAGACGCGTGTCGGGGCATCAGGGACCGGCTTCTCAGGGGTTGGTTCATCGCGATCGGTTCCCTTTCACGGATAGCTGTGCGCTGTTGGTGACGGAGGGGCTCTCCAGCAGGCGTCCGGCTCGCCCGTGGAGTCCCTCCGTCACCGACCACGATTCCGGTCGCGGATAGGATGTCTTTAGGCTTCGGTTAAGAGCTTCCTGAGAATGTGGACGGAACGCGTAACGTGAAGGCCGCGCCGCCACGGGGACGGTTGGCTGCTTCGACACTTCCGCCGTGCTGTTCTGCGGCCTGTGCCACGATGGCCAGGCCGAGCCCGGATCCGTGCCGTTCGCGCGCGTTCTCGCCGCGGTAGAACCGGTCGAAGAGATGGGGCATGTCGTCGTTGCTGATGCCCGGGCCGCTATCGAACACGCAGATGCTGACCCACGCCCCGGCTTCGTCCAGCTGCACCTCGACGAGCCCTCCCTCTTCGCTGACCTGAACGGCATTCCGTACGAGATTGGTGACTGCTCGTTCGAGCATCGCGGGGCGCACCGGGGCTTCGAAGCTCGGACCGTGGACGGTGACGGTGACTCGTGGGCTGACCCGCCGGTTCCGGGTCACGGCGCGATCGACGAGGGCTCGCAGGTCGGTTTCCAGGAGCGGTTCCGGCTCGATCCCACCCCGGGCGAGCTCGACGAGCTCCCCGACGAGGTCGGACAGCGCGGCGGCCTCGGACTCGAGATCGTGCAGGAGGCGCTCCCGATCGGTGGCGTCGAGGCTGCGCTCCGGGTGTTGCTCCGCGCGGAGCAGGAGACCGAGGTCGTTGCGTAGCGTCGCGAGTGGTGTCCGCAGCTCGTGTCCGGCGTTCTCGACGAGCTGGCGCTGTTCGGTTCGTGCGCTATCCAGCGCAGCGAGCATCGCGTTGATCGAATCTGCGAGCCGGGCGACCTCGTCGCGCTGCCTGCCGTCCGTCTCGATGCGGTAAGCGAGATCCTTGGTCGCGGCGACTTGCTCCGCGGAGTCGGCGAGTTCGTCGACCGGTCGCAGACCGGCCCGGGTGATCACCCAGCCCAGCCCGCCGGCGAATGCGACACCGACGCTCGCGACACCGACGAGCAGCCAGGTCATCCGGGTCATCGTGCTCCCGACGTAGTGGAGGGGGTGAACCATTCGCAGGATCATGTCGCCACTGAGCGCCGCGCTCATCACCCGGTACGATGCGCCGTCGATCGTCTCCGTGCGCAGGACCGGATCGTCGCCATCTCCCTCGAGGAGTGCACGCTCGTCCGGGTCGAAGGTCAGCGCGACGTCGCCGGGCGGGACGGAGGCGACGATACGACCGTCCGACTCCACCCGTTGCACGCCGATCGGTTCACCCTGCAGGACGACGGATGCCCGGGTCGTTTGCTCGGCGTCGTCGAGGCTGCGAGTCATCTCGGAGATCCGTTCGATGTCGGGCATCCGGTCGAGCAGCCGCTGGTCGACATCGGAGAGGAGCGTCGACCGGATGAGAAGCCACGCTGCGACGGATGCAGCCAGGATGGCCAGTGCAACCGCGGCGGACGTGAGGATCGCGAGCCGGGCGCGTAGTGTCATCGTTCGCTACTCGTTCCCTACGCCGGTTCCTCATCCGGGGCCCGGATCGTGTAGCCGACACCGCGCACGGTGTGCAGCATCCGCGGCTCGCCGCCGACCTCGAGTTTCTTGCGGAGATACCCGATGTAGACGTCCAGCGAGTTCGTCGAACCGTCGAGGTCACATCCCCACACGCCTTCATACAGGCGCGAGCGCGTGAGCACGTGCCGCGGATGCCGCATCAGGAGTTCAAGCAGGCTGAACTCCGTGCGTGTGAGGATGATCTCGCGGTCACCACGGGCCACATACCAACGTTGCGGGTCGAGACGCAGGTCTCCCACCTGCAGCGGTGGCTCGTCGTCGGTCGTACCGACGCGCCGTACGATCGCGCGCAGCCGGGCGAGTAGCTCCTCGTGGGCGAACGGTTTCACGAGGTAGTCGTCGGCGCCAGCATCCAGCCCACGTACCCGGTCGCGCACCGCATCCCTGGCGGTCAGGATCAGCATGGGAGTCCGGTCACCGCCCGTGCGGACGCGGCGGCAGACCTCGATACCGTCCATCCGCGGCATCATCACGTCGACGACCAGTGCGTCGGGCCGGACTTCGGGCAGCAGATCCAGCGCTTCGACGCCGTCGGCCGCGACGGTGACGGTGTAGCCCTCGAAGCGCAGTGACCGGGCCAGTGACTCCCGCAACACTGGCTCGTCGTCCACGACGAGAATCCTCACGACACCTCAGTGTGGACCGCCTACTTAAGACGGACATGAGAATGTCACGGATCAGGCTCGGAGCACGGACGGTGCCGTCGCCAGGCGCATACGATCGGGCTATGAGAAAACGGGAGATCTTCGTCCTCGGCCTTGACGACTTTCATCGACCCTTGCTCGAGGAGCTGCCCCAGGCTCGCGAGTGCCGATTTCACGGCCTGCTTCCGATGGAGCGGATCCGGCAGGGTGACCGGTTGCCGATCGCCGAGCTCGTCGAGGAAGCCATGGCCGAACTCAGCCGGTTCGACGGTCCCGTTGATGCCGTGGTCGGGTTCTGGGATTTCCCGATCAATTGCATGGTGCCGATCATTTCGGAGCGGCTGGGGATCCCGCACAAGCCGCTCGCCGGCGTCGTCGCGTGCGAGCACAAGTACTGGGCTCGGGTTGTGGAGAACTGGGTCATTCCCGGCGCCATCCCGGCCTTCGAAGCCGTGAACCCGTTCGCCGCCGACGCCGTATCGTCGATCGGGCTCGACTATCCCTTCTGGCTCAAACCCGTGATGTCGTACTCGTCGTATCTTGGATTCCACATCGACGGTCCCGAGACTCTCGTGACGAGCCTGGAGACGATCAGAAACGAGATCGGCCAGCTCGCCGAGCCGTTCAACCACGTCCTGGACATGCTCGACTTGCCGCCGGACATCGCCCACGTGCGCGGCGACTGGTGCATCGCCGAAGGGATCATCGGGGGACGCCAGTGCACCCTCGAAGGGTTCGTGCACAACGGCACGGCGAAGGTCTACGGCATCGTCGACTCCCTGAGAGTGCCCGGGGGAGTGAGCTTCGCGAGCTACCGGTATCCCTCTGACCTTCCCGAGGGAGTCCAGCAGCGCATGGAGTCGCTGGCGTGCCGGACGGTCGAGGCCCTCGGGCTGGGCGAGTCCGCCTGGAACGTCGAATGCTTCTGGGACGAGGGCGCCGACCAGGTGTGGTTGCTGGAGGTCAACAGCCGGTTGTCGGAGTCGCATTCGGACCTGTTCAGTAAGGTGGACGGTGTGTCAAACCAGGCGGTGATGCTCGATCTCGCGCTCGACCGGGAACCGTCGATGCCGCACCGGGCAGGCAAATATGCCCATGCGGGGAAGTTCTTCGTCCGCCATGTTGACGACGCTTACGTGGAGCGGGTCCCGTCACCGGAAGAGGTAGCCGCGATCGAGCGGGATGTGCCGGACACCAGGATCCTGATCCGCGCCCGGGCCGGGCAGTGGCTACACGAGCTCGCCTACCAGGACACCTACTCGTACGAGCTCGCCTGGATCCACGTCGGCGGGAACTCGGTCCCCGAACTGGAGGAGCGCTACCGCGAATGCGCCGAGCGGTTGCGCTTCGACTTCGCGGACGAAGGTGAACGCAACGCGCAGGATCTGAGCATGCCTGATCCGCGCATCCGGGAGGCCAATATATGACGGACGTGAAGCGGGTCGACACCTTTCCCTGGGCGGTACGCCACGTGGAAAATGCCTGGATCCCGCTCCGGGACGGCTGCCGGCTGGCCGCGCGGATGTGGATTCCCGAAGGTGCCGAGCACGCTCCGGTTCCGGCCATTCTCGAGTACATCCCGTACCGCAAGCGCGATCACAAGCGCAATCGGGACCAGTCGATTCACGCGTGGTTCGCCGGCCACGGCTATGCCTGCATCCGCGTTGACATGCGGGGCAGCGGCGACTCCGACGGCGTGCTGCTCGACGAGTATCTGCAAACGGAGCTCGACGACGGAGTGGAGATCCTCAGCTGGATCGCCGCGCAGCCGTGGTGTGACGGCAACGTCGGGATGATCGGTATCTCCTGGGGTGGATTCAACGGCCTGCAGATCGCCGCGATGCAGCCTCCGGAGCTGCGCGCGGTCATCTCCGTCGCGTCCACCGACGACCGCTATGCCGACGACGTCCACTACATGGGTGGTTGCCTGCTGGGCGACAACCTTTCCTGGGCGTCGGTCATGTTCGCACGCAACTCCTGCCCGCCGGATCCGGAGATCGTCGGCTCCCGGTGGCGGGACATGTGGTTCGAACGGCTGGAGGCGAACCGGCCGTGGCTAGAGACCTGGATGAGCCACCCCCACCGGGACGAGTACTGGGAGCACGGTTCGGTGGCCGAAGACATCTCCCGGATCAAGTGCCCGGTGATGGCGGTCAGCGGCTGGGCCGATGGCTACTCCAATGCCGTCTTCCGGCTCATGGAGACCCTGGAATCACCTCGCCTCGGGCTGATCGGGCCGTGGAGCCATCTCTACCCGCACGAGGGCGTTCCCGGGCCCGCGATCGGGTTCCTGCAGGAAGCCCGGCGTTTCTGGGACTTCTGGCTGAAGAAGCTCGACACCGGGATCATGGACGAGCCGATGCTGCGCGTCTACGTGCAGGACAGCACCGAACCGGCGGCGCGGATGCAGCACCGCCCCGGGCGCTGGGTGGGCGAGCCTGGCTGGCCGACGGCGAACGTCCGATCCCATCGGTATCGCGTCACCGCGAACGCGCTGGAGCCGGAAAGCCGGGATGGCGAGGACGGGCAGGACGTCTCGGCAGATCGGTCGGGGACGACGGGTGAGGCGACGGAGACGCCCGAGCCGGACGAGCTTTCCGTGCGCTCGCCGTTGTCCATCGGATTGTTCGCCGGGAAGTGGTGTGCCTACGGTGCCGGGCCGGACTTGCCGTATGACCAGCGCGAGGATGACGGTGGAGCGCTGGTGTTCGACGGTGACCCCTTGGAAGAGCCGCTCGAACTGCTCGGCGCGCCGGTCGTCGACCTGGAGCTCTCCGTCGATCGGCCGGTGGCGATGGTCGCGGCGCGCCTCTCCGACATCGGGCCCGACGACAAGGCCACGCGCGTCACCTACGGCGTTCTCAACCTGTGCCACCGCGACTCGCACGCCGAGCCGCAGGCCCTCGAACCGGGAGCGTGGTACCGGGTGCCGGTGGTGCTCAACGGCATCGGTCACCGGTTCCTGCCGGGGCATCGGCTGCGGCTTGCCATCTCCACGTCTTACTGGCCGCTGGCCTGGGCACCGCCGGAACCGGTGCGGTTGACGATCCGGGGTGTGCGCAGCGTCCTCGACCTCCCGGTGCGCACGCCCCGAGCCGAGGACTCGACACTGACGCCGTTCTCCGCGTCGGAGGCGGCTCCGGCCGCTCCGAAGACCCAGCTGCAGGAGCCATACCACAACTGGCGGGTCATCCGGGACCTGTCGACCGACGAGTCCACGCTGGAGGTCACGCTCGATGAGGGCTCGTACGTCCTGGACGACATCGACCTGATGGTGCGCCAGGCCGCGCGGGAGTGGTACCGCAGCTCAAATGACGACTTCACGTCGCTGCGCGGCGAGACCCGGTGGACACACGAGTTCGTCCGGGACGGCTGGCGGGTGCGGACCGAAACCCGGCAGGTGCTCACCTGTGACGCGACCACCTTTTACCTTCACGCACAGCTCGACGCATACGAAGGTGAGAACCGCGTGTTCTCCCGGAACTGGACCACGGACATTCCGCGCAGGCTGGTCTGACTCCTTCCGGCTCCGCGATCAACAAGCGACGATCGCTACAAACTCAATCATCTAGGGCTCGACGTCCATGGGCGTACCGCCGGTGAGGTGGAGCAGCTCGTCGAACGTGGTCGGGAAGACGCAGGCGGCTTCGCCACCGGCGGCCCATACCCGCTCATACTTCTGGAGCCAGGTGTCCACGAGTGTGCGGATGGGATGCGGATGTCCCACCGGGGCGACGCCGCCGACCTTCTGGGCGGTGTGTTCGAGAACGAACTCGGGCGTGGCCCGTCGCAGCTTGGACACGTCGAGAGCGCGGGCGACATGTGCCGTGTCGACCCGGTGCGCACCGCTGGTGAGGATCAGCACCGGCGCGCCGTCGGCCTCGAAGACCAGGCTGTTGGCGATCGCTCCGACCTCACAGCCCAGTTCGGCGGCCGCGGCTGCCGCGGTCGGCACGTCGACCGTGAGCCAGATGATCTCGCCTTCGGCGCCGCTGTCGGTGAGCGTGGCGCGGACCTTGTCGGCAACCTCTCCCATAGCCCGCAGCATAGCGATGCTCATGCGGCCATGTGTGCGAGGTGTGAGCGGTGACTCTGCCGGAGCCAGTCCTCGGTCAGCCGGGGATCGTCGTCCCCGCGGCCGGTCTCGAGTTCGTCGAGGTAGCGGCGGTCGGCCTCGATCCGGCGGTGCAGCTCGATGCCGTCGCCGACGGACCCGTGGCCGGGAACGACACGGTGGACACCGTGGACGGCGGAGAACACGTCGAGCGCGTGCCGGTAGTCGCCGACGGGGTCGGGCTGGCGCAGGTCGAGCAGGGGGATCTCGATGTCGGAACACATGTCGCCGGTGAGCAGGACGCCTTCGCCGGGAATGTGCAATGCCGCGTGTCCGGGCGCGTGTGCGTGGTGCTCGATGACGCGAACCGTCGGCCCGGGCCACGGGATCGTACTCGTGTTGGTCGGTAGCGGCGTGAGCCGGCCGAACAATGTGTGGTCGTGGCCGGGTGCGGACTCCTCGGCCAGGCGCAGCGCTTCATCCCGCTGAGCGTCGATGACGTCGACGGTGGTGGCGGTGGCGTAGCGGGGAACGTCGCCGAGTTCGGCAGACCACAAGACGTGATCCCAGTGCGGATGGGTAGCGAAACCCGCGCTCACCTGAAGGCCGAGTTCGCCCAGGTCGGCCGCGAGTTCGCCGATCTCGGCCGGCTGCGCGGCCGGATCGACGACGAGACAGGTGCCGTCATCGGCGGCGATCACGGTCGTCGTCGTGGTGCAGAAGTCGCTGGTCCCTACGAGGACGCGGCTGGTGACCTCCACGAGCCGTCTCATACCGGTACCGTACCGAGCTTCGCGGCAACCGTGTCGTTCGCGTGTCACCGTGTCTGAGCTTGCGGTGGGCACCCTCGTGCCTCACGTTCCCATGATCATGAACACGTGTCGAGCACATGGGCCTTCTCGTGTTCATGATCATGGGAGTTTGCGCCGCAGGACCCAGGCGGCGAGGGCGAGACAGCAGAGGTCGAAGAGCAGCAATGCACCGGCCGTCGCCGCCAGCACATCGAGCCGCCAGCCGTGTAGTACCAGGCTGCGGACGCCATCGATCGCATGGGTCATCGGGTTCAATCCGGCAAGCACGCGCATCCAGCTGGGCATGAGGTCCACGGGAACCAGGGCGCTGCTGACGAACGTCAGCGGCAGCCCGACGAAACCGGTGATGGGAAAGAATTGGGAATGGCTGCGCAGGGAGAACGCGAGCACCATGGACAGCGAGGTGACTCCCGCTCCGAATGCGGCGCCGATGGCGAGACAGGCGGCGATACCGGCCAGGCCGGTGGCGTAGCGCACACCGATGAGATACGCGGCGAACAGAATGATCGCGCTTTGCGCCGACGTCAATGCGACGAGGTAGACGAACCGGCTGGAGACGATCGATATCCGGTGAACGGGCGCGGCGAACATCCGCGACAGCAGGCCCGTCTCGCGATCAAAGAGCAGCTCGACGCCGCCTTGCAGACACGCGTTGAAGATGGTCATCACGACCGCGCCCGCAGTCATGAATTGCACGTAGCTGTCGCCGGGCACGGACGCCGTGTTGGCCATCCCGGCGAACAGGTGCCCGAAGAGGAGTAACCAGATCATGGGCTGGGCGAGCAGGGCGGCGATCGTCAACGGTTCCCGGCGCAGCCGGGCGATCCAGCGGCCCAGCATCGCACGGTGTTCGCGCCACAGGACGACGCCGAGGCCGGAGAGGCGCCCGGGGCCGCTCGCGCTGGTGATCGTGCCGCTCATGTCATCTCCGGGGAGTCGCTCTCGACGTCGGTGTGCAGTTCCTGCCCGGTCAGCGTGAGGAAGACGTCGTCGAGGCTCGCCCGCTGGGTCCACAGGTCGAGCGGTGCTGCCCCCGCAGCCCGGCATTCGTCGACGAGCGCCCCGGTGGCCGGGACGGTGGCGTCCGTGTCGAGTTCGATCACGTCGCCGGCGACCCGGATGTGATGCACGTGCGGATGCCGGCCGAGTCGTTTGGCCAGTTCGGGTGCGGGCTCTGGGAGGCGCGCGTGCACGGTGGCGCGGCCGAAGGCCCGTTTCAGCTCGGCTGGTGTGTCGACAGCTTGGATCCGCCCCTGATGGATGATCGCCACCCGGTCGCACAGCGCATCTGCCTCGTCGAGATAGTGCGTGGTCAGCAGGATGGTAGTGCCGGTGCGCTGGATCTCGCGCACGTACGTCCAGAGCCGCCGGCGGGAGGTGATGTCGAGGCCGAGCGTCGGCTCGTCGAGGAAGAGGACGTCGGGCACGTGCACCAGACCCATAGCCAGTTCGAGACGGCGGCGCATGCCTCCGGAGAGGGCGCGTGCGAGGCGATCGGCGTCGTCGTCGAGGTCGACGAGCCGCAGCAGCTCGGCCGCCCGGTCTCGTCCCGCAGCGGTGCCGAGATGGTAGAGGCCAGCCGCGAAGGTCAGGTTCTCGCGTGCCGTCATGAGTGGGTCAACAGTTCGATCCTGCGGCACCCAGCCGACTCGCCGCCGCACGCCAATTGGATGTCGCGTGACGTCGAGTCCGGCGACCCGGGCCTTGCCGCCGTTCGGTTCCAGCAAGGTCAGCAAGATCCGTATCGCGGTGGTCTTGCCTGCGCCGTTCGGACCGAGAAGCCCGAAGATCTCACCTCGCTCGACGGCGAACGTGGTGCCGTCGAGCGCCCTCGTCGCGCCGAAGTTGTGCGTGAGCTCGTCGGCTTCAACGGCTGGCGGAGCGGCGCCGTCAGCCGTGTAGCTCGCGGTCGTGCTCATTGATCTGGATCAACAGCCCTTCGGGATCACGGACGGTGAACGAGCGCCCGTAGGACTCGTCGACGATGGCCGATTCCGGCGCATAGCCCGCGCGGGACAGGCGTTCGACGACGGCTTCCAACGGTTCCTCTGCCTCGAACGAGAGCTCGACCGCTGGCGGCGGCGGGTCGGACGGGGTGACGTGGTGCAGTGCCAGTCCACTGTGCCCGCCGCACAGTTCTGTCCACGCTGGCTGTCCTTGACGGGGCGGGCGGCCGATGAAGTCGGTGGTCAGGCCGAGTGCTTCGTAGAACGGGCGGACGGCCGCGACGTCGCGTACGTATCGGATGGGCATGGGTCTCACGACTGCTCCCTTCCCTCGGTTCCGTGCTGGCGTTCGAGCTCGGCGAGATAACTAGTGAGCGCGTGCTCGACCAGCTTCGAGAGCGAGACCCCCTCGTCGATGGCGGCGTGCTTGACCTGTCGCACGAGATCGCGTGGCAGGTACACGTTGAACTGCTGCTGCTCGCTCATGCTAGGAGGCTAGCATGCGAGCAAGCAAGCCCGCCCACCCACTTCCCGTGATCATGAACACTAAGCGACCACATGGCGGGCTCAAGCGGTGCTTGCAACGTTCATGCTTAGTGGTGGAGGTGGGCGTT
>NZ_QMIG01000037.1 GCF_003287285.1 Phytoactinopolyspora halophila | reverse complement strand
TGCTGTCATGCTCAACGCAGTGATCGCTTGGACCGCACATTTGTCAGACATGCCCTAGGCGTCCGGGATGATGGCGCCGATGCGCCTCACTCCACGGTCCAGGTGTCGCCTCCGTGCAGCAGTCCGGCGAGATCACCAGGACCCTGGGTGGCGACTGCCTGATCGACCTGATCATTCATCAGATCGCCATAGGTGGGTCGTTCGACCTGGCGGAAGATCCCTATCGGGGTGCGAGCCAGGGTCCCCGGGTCGGCCAACCGGGAGAGCGCGAAAGCTCGGCTCGGGTCCGGTGCCTGGGCATCGTGGACAACGACGGCCGGGTCATCGCCGCCGCACACCTCGAGTCCGGCGGTGTTGGGGTTGCGCCGGATGCCGTGTTCGGCGTTGGCACCGAAACGGACCGGTTCGCCATGTTCGAGGCGGATGAGAACTTCCTCGCGGGTGTCACGATTCTTGAGGATCTCGAACGCGCCATCGTTGAAGATGTTGCAGTTCTGATAGATCTCCACGAGCGACGTGCCCCGGTGCGCTGCGGCAGCGTGTAGGACTGAGGTCAGGTGCGCTCGATCGGAATCGATGGTGCGGGCGACAAACGTCGCCTCCGCGCCGAGCGCGAGAGAGATCGGATTGAACGGGGCGTCGAGTGACCCCATCGGTGTGGATTTTGTGATCTTGCCCTGTTCGCTGGTGGGAGAGTATTGCCCCTTGGTCAGGCCATAGATCCTGTTGTTGAACAACAAGATCGTCATGTTCACGTTGCGTCGCAGGGCGTGCATGAGATGGTTGCCACCGATGGACAGCGCGTCTCCATCTCCCGTGACGACCCAGACCGACAAGTCCGGCCGGGACGCGGCGAGTCCGGTGGCGATGGCCGGTGCCCGGCCATGGATCGAGTGCAGGCCGTACGTGTTCATGTAGTACGGAAAGCGCGCGGCGCAGCCGATGCCAGAGATGAAGACGATGTTCTCCCGCGCGAGGCCGAGGTCTGGCAAGAATCCCTGGACGGCGGCGAGGACGGCGTAGTCGCCACAGCCCGGGCACCAGCGAACTTCTTGATCGCTGGAGAACTCCTTCTTGGTCTGCGCGACGTCCGTCGTGGGGACGCCATCGAGACCGGGCATGCCGAGTTCAGTGGCGGTCACAGTTGATCATCCTCTTTCATGATGATGTCGGCGAGCTCTTCGGCCTTGAACGGCAGCCCGCGAACCTGGTTGTAGCCGATGATGTCGATCAGGTACCGGGCGCGGAGCAACATCGCTAACTGGCCGAGATTCATTTCTGGCAGCAGAACGCGTTCGTACCGGTGCAAGATCTCACCGGTATTGGCCGGAAGGGGGTTGAGATAGCGCAGGTGCGCTTGCGCGACGGAGTGTCCTGCCCGGCGTGCCCGGCGTACCCCCGCGCCGATGGGGCCATACGTCGAACCCCAGCCCAACACCAGCAGCCGGGCATCCCCGGTGGGATCGTCGACCTCGAGGTCGGGCACGTCGACACCGTCGACCTTCGCCTGCCGGGTGCGCACCATGTAGTCGTGATTGGTCGGATCGTAGGAGACGTTGCCCGTGCCGTCGGCCTTTTCCAGACCGCCCACGCGGTGTTCGAGGCCGGCAGTGCCCGGAATCGCCCAGGGCCGGGCCAGTGTCTGCGGATCCCGAAGGTAGGGCCAGAATTCCGCGGAATCATCCGAATGGTGGTTCGGCTCCGTCGCGAATCCGGGATCAATGGTGGGCAGCGTCTCGACGTCCGGAATCGCCCACGGCTCGGATCCGTTGGCCAGGTAGCCATCGGAGAGCAAGAAGACCGGAGTGCGATACGTCACGGCGATCCGGGCTGCCTCCAGGGCCATCTCGAAGCAATCGGCCGGGGAGGCAGGAGCAACGATCGGCGTGGGCGCCTCGCTGTTCCGCCCGAACATCGCTTGCAACAGGTCAGCCTGTTCGGTCTTCGTCGGCAACCCCGTGGAGGGGCCACCTCGCTGCACGTCGACGATGATCAGGGGGAGCTCGAGGGCCACCGCGAGCCCGACGGTCTCGGATTTCAGCGCGACTCCCGGCCCCGAGGTGGTGGTGACTCCCAGGGATCCGCCGAACGACGCTCCGAGTGCCGCGCCCACGCCGGCGATCTCGTCCTCGGCCTGGAAGGTGCGCACGCCGAACTTCTTGTGCTTGGACATCTCGTGCAGGATGTCCGAGGCCGGAGTGATCGGGTACGACCCGAGGAAGAGCGGAAGTGACGACTGGCGGGACGCGGCGACCAGCCCGTAACTGAGCGCCGTATTCCCCGTGATGTTCCGGTACGTGCCGGGGGGCGTCGGCGCCGGCTTGATCTGGTACGAGACGGCGAAATCCTCGGTGGTCTCGCCATAGTTCCATCCGGCCTTGACGGCGCTGATGTTCGCATCGCGGATCGCCGCCTTGGTGGCGAACTTGGACTGCAAGAACGTGACCGTGCCGTCGATGGATCGTCCGTACATCCACGACAGCAGGCCGAGCGCGAACATGTTCTTCGAGCGGGACGCTTCCTTGCGGCTGAGCCCGAACGGCTCGAGCGCCTTCATGGTCATGCCGGTCAGATCGACCGCATGAACCTTGTAGCTTGCCAGGCTGCCGTCTTCCAACGGGTTCGACGTATAGCCGACCTTCTTCAACGCTCTCGACGTGAACTCGGCGGTGTCAGCGATGATCGTCGCGCCCTTGGGAAGGTCGGCGAGATTGGCCTTCAGCGCTGCCGGGTTCATCGCGACCAGGACATCCGGAGCATCGCCGGGAGTCAGGATGTCATGATCGGCGAAGTGTAGCTGGAAGCTCGAGACACCCGGCAGCGTGCCTGCCGGGGCCCGGATCTCCGCCGGGAAGTTGGGCAATGTTGACAGATCGTTACCGAACGATGCCGTCTCTGCGGTAAACCTATCGCCGGTGAGCTGCATGCCGTCACCGGAGTCACCGGCGAACCGGATCACCACGCGATCGAGTTCGCGGACCTCTTTCGCCGTCACGGCGTGTCGATGCCTCCTGCGTGTGGGCGCCTTTCAGGGGCGCGCGTGGGGGCCTGTCTCCTGTCCATGGTAAGGCAAGCCTGAGTGACGAGCCTTGTCGTCCATAGCGTGAGAGGCACCCTCCTTATTCCATCGCGTCCAGAAAATGGAACCGACGACCTGCACCAGACGTTCGGCCTGTGTGCCCAGCATGCTGAAGATTCACGTCTGCCGGGCGTGGCGCAACCAGCTACGAGCCGTCGTACTGCTCGCCGTTCCGGCATCGGTGCTCGTGCTCGGGGGGTCGATCTTCGGTCCGGTGGGAATCTCGGTCGCACTGGTTCTCGTCGTCGTGTTCGGTGGGTACGCCTGGGTGCGGGGAGTGGCAGTAGCCGTCCGGGCCATGCACGCCTATCCCGTCGGTGAAGCCGAGCAGCCGGAATTGTGCCGGATCGTGCGGGACGTGACGACCCGCAGCCGGGTTCCGATGCCACGCGTCTATGTCAGTCCGACTCCGGCTGTGAACGCGTTCGCCGCTGGGCGGCACCCCGACCATGCGGTGATCTGTCTCACACAAGGTGCTCTCGATCAGCTCGACGTTGATGAGCTGCGGTCAGTCATCGGTCACGAACTGGCGCACATTCGGCACCGTGATACCGTCCCGGCTTGCGTCGCGGTAGCACTGACCCGCGTCGCGATGGCCATACCACCGGCGGGCGTGCTCATGGCTGCCTGGGCGCGTCTCGCCGTGAGCGAGTCCCGGGAGTTCGAGGCCGACCGCGAGGCCGCACGCGTCATAGGCGAGCCTCTCGCCCTGGCACGGGCGCTGCGCAAGCTCGACGCCGCGGGTCGCGCGCTGGTGCTTCCCACCGAGCCGGGCGTGGTAGCCGCGAGCCATTTGATGATCACTAGTCCGTTGCGTTCGACGGGATACTGGCGGTTGTTCCGCTCTCACCCCTCGACCGCCGAACGTATCGCTCGCCTCGAGCACCTTGCCGGCTACCGCCGCTGAGGCGGTGAACGCACCGTTGCCGGTCCGTCGGGAAGCGATCCTCGAGGTGTTCAGCGCAGATTGGTGAACTGGATCGCGAAGTCGAAATCCTGTTCTTTCAGAAGCGTCATGACGTCCTGAAGGTCATCTTTCTTCTTCGCCGACACGCGGACCTCGTCGCCTTGGACCTGGGTCTTGACGCCCTTGGGGCCCCCGTCCCGGATCACCTTCGTGACCTTCTTCGCCTGCTCCTGGTCGAGGCCGTCCTGCAAGCTGGCGACGATCTTGTAGAGCTTGCCTGACGCTTTGGGCTCGCCCGCATCCAGGGCCTTGAGCGACACCTGGCGTTTGACGAGCTTGTTCTTGAACACGTCAAGCACGGCCAGGACGCGGTCCTCGGCGGAGGCCTCCATCTCTACTCCGTACTCGCCGTGCCAACGGATGGCGGCTTCCGTGCCGCGGAAGTCGAAGCGCTGGGAGATTTCCTTGGCTGCCTGGTTGAGGGCATTGTCCACTTCTTGCTTGTCGATCTTGCTGACGACGTCGAACGAAGACTCGCCTGCCACCTGATACTCCTTGTCATGTACGGACTTGTCGCGGTGTGGGCGGCGCCGGCGCTGATCGGCCTGGATCGTGCCGCGAACCGAGTTGCCGAGCTACACGGGCTATGAGGTATTCTCTCATCCGGACCGAGCCGAGGTGCCGGTCTACGGCAGGTTGCCCGAGCGGCCAAAGGGAGCTGACTGTAAATCAGCCGGCACAGCCTACGTGGGTTCGAATCCTACACCTGCCACGGCGTTCGTTGAGAACGTTCGGCATCGCCCTGGACCCCCTCGGGTCCAGGGCGGTCCTGCTCCGGCCACAGTCGTCGGCGTTTCCTGACTTCTCGTTTGATGTTCGTCGTGACGCTGACGGCGAGGCACGGTGGCCGTGCCGGCCGGCGTGCTTGGTAGTCTTGTCGTGGCAATCGGGCACGAGGGTATCCGGCGTGACTTCGACACTGGCCGACATGATCAATGCGAGTCGATCATGGAATGGATTCGCGTCGATGCTGCCGGGTTGTGTACCCTCGTCTCGCGCATGTGCCCCAATAGCTCAGTCGGCAGAGCGTCTCCATGGTAAGGAGAAGGTCTACGGTTCGATTCCGTATTGGGGCTCTGGACGATCCCGCAGCCTGAGGGCGGCGGGACCGGACTTGGCGGGGTAGCTCAGGTGGTCAGAGCACACGGCTCATAATCGTGGTGTCGCGGGTTCAAGTCCCGCCCCCGCTACTGTGGCCGGCCCGGGCGTGTCCGCACGATTCGAAGATTCGCTCGAGCGCCGGTTATCCTTGCTAGGTTCGTAGTCGTTGAACCCTAAGAGAGGCACCCGTGGCCGCCAAGACCGCTGACATCCGTCCGAAGATCACCATGGCATGCACGGAGTGCAAGGAGCGCAACTACATCACGAGGAAGAACCGGCGTAACGATCCCGACCGGCTCGAGCTCAAGAAGTATTGCGCTCGCTGTCGCACTCACACGCCGCATCGCGAGACCCGCTGATCGATGCGATTCGTCCAGCACGGTCGGACCGCGGCACGCCGCCCGGTCGAGACCGAACGTCGATAACGCGACGCCATGGCTATCGATCCTTCCGTCGTTGGACGTGTGTACCCGCCGCAACCGTATGAGGTGAGCAGGGAGAAGGTTCGAGAATTCGCTGAGGCGATCGGCGATCCCAACCCGGTATACACCGAGACCGAAGCAGCCCGGCAGCACGGACACCAGGATGTCGTCGCGCCACCGACGTTCGCGATGATCCCGGTGATGCGCGGGTTCGAGTTGCTGATGGACGACTTGGGGATCGAGTTCGCCCGGCTGGTACATGTCGATCAACGATTCACGTACGCCAGACCTCTCGTCGTCGGCGAACTCGTCGAGACCACCACGACGCTCGACGCGATCCGGCAGGTAGGTGGCAACGACCTCTTGACGATCCGCAACGAGGTCCGCAACGCCGCCCTTGATACCCACGTGTGCACGGCCAAGGCCACGCTGCTCATCCGGCCGGAGGAGGAGAGCGATGCGTGAGGATCGGACAGATCTGACAGTTGGACAGGTCGTGGCCTCGGCACAGTATCGAATCACGCGGGAGAATCTTGTCCGCTACGCTGGCGCCTCCGGCGATTTCAACCCCATCCATTGGAGCGACCGGGTCGCGAAATCGGTCGGGCTGCCCGGCGTCCTGGCGCACGGGATGCTGACGATGGCACTGGCCGGCCGGCTGCTCACGGATTGGCTCGGTGATCCGGCAGCCGTAGTCGAGTACGGCGTCCGGTTCTCCCGTCCGGTCGTCGTTCCTGATGACGACGAGGGCGTGGCCGTCGACGTCACCGGCACGGTCGCCGAGCTGCGTGATGATGGCCTGGTGGCCGTCGAACTCGACGTTCGGGTCGACGAGCAGAAGGTTCTGACCCAGGCTCGTGCGCTGACGCGCCCGCCAGGAAGCCACACCGGTGCCGGCGAGTCCTCGTAGCGGGCCGCTCCGATACGTTCTACCCGGGTTCCACGGCGAGGAGCACTGATGGTGGAGAGGTCCGGGATTCCCCTGTCCGAGCTCACCACGCTGCGGCTCGGCGGACCGGCCAAGCGGATCGTCGATGCCGAGACCGAGGCCGATCTCATCGACGCGGTACGAGAATGCGATTCGCGTGGCGAGCCGGTCCTCGTCCTCGGTGGCGGATCCAACCTCGTCGTCGCGGACGAGGGTTTCGAGGGCACCGTAGTTCGCGTCGCGACCAGGGGCGTCGATGTCGATTCTGCGGGATGTGAAGCTGATGACCTCGCGGCTTGTGGTGGGGTCATCGTCACTGTGGCTGCGGGCGAATCGTGGGATGAACTGGTCGAGCGCGCCGTAGGTGAGCGGTGGGTGGGAATCGAGGCGCTGTCCGGCATCCCCGGTGCCGTGGGTGCGACACCGATGCAGAACGTTGGTGCGTACGGACAGGACGTGGCGCAGACGATCTGGACCGTTCGGACGTACGATCGGGTCGATCAGCGTGTTCGGACCTTTGCCAACGCCGACTGCCGATTCGAGTACCGGAAGAGCCGCTTCAAGGGCTCCGAACGCTATGTCATCCTGTCCGTCAGCTATCAGCTGCGGCAGGGCACGCTCGGCGCCCCCGTCGGTTACGCGGAACTGGCCCGGAAACTCGGCGTGCAGCCGGGCGAGCGTGCCCCGCTGGACGACGTGCGCGCTGCCGTCCTCGAGCTGCGGCGACGCAAGGGCATGGTCCTGGACGCCGCAGACCACGACACCTGGAGTGCCGGATCGTTCTTCACGAACCCGGTGCTCGACGCCGCCGATGCCGACCGGCTGCCGGAGGGTGCCCCGCGGTGGTCCCAGCCCGATGGAAAGATCAAGACCAGCGCGGCATGGCTGATCGAACATGCCGGTTTCGGGCGTGGATATCCGTCGACGGCCGGTACCGATGGCGGGAATGATCGTCCGGATGCCCGGGTCTCGTTGTCGACCAAGCACACCCTCGCGCTCACGAACAGGGGTGGCGCCTCGACCGACGAGTTGCTGGCGTTGGCGCGCGAGATCCGCGCGTGCGTGCGGGACGTGTTCGGAATCGAGCTGACCAACGAGCCTGTGTTGGTGGGCTGCACGCTGTAGGTGGCCGACTCCGGCATGCGGGTATGCGTGCCGAGCCGGATTGTGGCACAATTCCCTCCGTGATCGATGCGCAGATTCTCGCCGAGGCCGGTCGGGCCCGCGCTGCCGTCGCCTGCTGTTGTTGTCGCTGACGCACGTACTCGACGTCTCGACCATCGTCCGTCGCCCGATTCGGGCCATCTCGTCAGCAGGTAATGATGATCACGCTACACGGTCGCACCATACTCGTCTTGCACGCTCATCCCGACGACGAAGCCATCTTCACCGGGGTGACGCTGCGCCGTCTTGCGGATCGCGGCGCGCGAGTGGTTCTCGTCACCGCGACGCTCGGCGATCTCGGAGAGGTGCGCGTTCCGCTCGACGTGGACGAGACGCTTACCGGACGCCGGATCGCCGAGGTCGAGCGTGCTGCCGAGCTGCTCGGCGTGTCACGGCTGGTCCTCCTGGGCCGGCGCGACTCCGGGCTGCCGGGTGCGGCTGACAACCTCCACCCGGATGCCCTCGTCACGGCCGATGTCCAGCTCATGGCGCGCCGTCTGGCAGCCATCGTCGAAGAGGAGAACGCGGAGGCGATCGTGCACGACGACGCGTCGGGAATCTACGGACACCCGGATCACGTCGCAGCGCATCGGATCGGCACCATGACAGCCGAGCTCACCGGCGTGACCGCATACCAGGCAACCGTGGACCGCGACCATTTGCACGACGCCCGCCCGCACCTCGTTCACGCTGCGGCCCGCGCTACGGCACTCCCGTACGGCGTCCCTTCCTCCGAGGTCGAGCTCATGCTGGCCGCGACTCCCTCCGAACTGCGCAGCAAGCGTGCCGCGATCGCCGCGCACGCCAGCCAGATCGAGGCCGACGAGGTCAGCCACGAAGCGTTCGACGTGGCGTATGGGTACGAATGGTACGTCCGATCCGGTGCACCGGGGATCCTCGACATCGTGGGCGATCGTCAGGCAGCGGCCGCCGTGCCGGGCTGAGCCCAGCGTGTCTCCCCAACAGCGGTTGCCCGTCGTCGTTCCCGTCGGGCTACTCGTCGGCAGGGGCCGCCAGCCACGCGTCGATGTCCTCGAGCATGCGCTTTCGAATATCCGACGGCGCAGCTGAGCCGTGAACCGATGAACGAGCCAAGGCGGCGAGTTCGGCGTCGCTGAACCCGTGTACCTGGCGCGCCGTTTCGTACTGATCCAGCAAGCGAGACCCGAACAGAAGCGGGTCGTCGGCGCCCAGCGCGATCTGCGCTCCCGCTCGCTGCAGTACCTCGAGGGGGACGCTCGGCAGATCCGTGTACACGCCCAGTGACACGTTTGACGCGGGGCAGACCTCGAGTGTCACGTTCTCCTCGACGACGCGCGACAAGAGCGCGGGGTCCTCCACGGCGCGCACCCCGTGCCCGAGACGGTGCGCGTCGAGTTCGTCGAGACAGGACCAGATGTTGTCCGGTCCACGGAGCTCGCCTCCGTGTGGTGCCGCGATCAGATCCGCCCGGCGAGCGATCTTGAAGGCGCGGGCAAAGTCCTCGGTCACGCCGCGCCGCTCGTCGTTGGACAGGCCGAAGCCCACAACCCCGCGTCCCGCGTACTTCGCCGCGAGCCGAGCCAGGGTCCGCGCGTCGAGCGGGTGACGGGTCCGATTGGCGGCGATGATCACGGCGATGCCGATGTCGTGGCGTTCAGCCGCATCTCGTGCGGCGTCCAGGACGAGATCGGTAAACGCCGTGATGCCGCCGAACTGGTTTCCGTACCCGGATGGATCGACCTGGATCTCCAGCCACCGGGATCCCTCGGCGGCATCGTCCTCCGCTGCCTCGAACAGTAGCCGGCGCACGTCCGCCTCGGTGCGAAGGACAGATCGCGCGAGATCGTAGAGGCGTTGGAACCGGAACCACCCCTTCTCATCTGCGGCGGAAAGTCGCGGTGGCCACTCGTCCCGCAGGGCGTCCGGAAGCCGAATGCCGTGCTGATCCGCGAGTTCCACCAGAGTGGAATGCCGCATCGATCCGGTGAAGTGCAGGTGGAGGTGGGCCTTGGGGAGCAAACTGAGATCACGAAGGGTCACATACATACTGTGCCTTCGATCGGGGGCGCTGCGCGACGCACTTGTGGCAGGATTCACGCCCCCGTTGGCGTCCTTCCCTTCTCCCGTGACCGCGTGCCCGCTCACTACCTGGATGCGCGATTCAGCTCACGTAGTTCAGCCCAACAGCCGTTGGATCCTCCCGATGCCCTCGGCAAGGTCGTCGTCTCCGAGGGCGTAGGAGAGCCGGAGGTATCCGCTCGGCCCGAAAGCCTCGCCCGGCACGACCGCGACCTCGGCCTCCTCAAGGATCACCTCGGCGAGCTCGACGCTCGTCCGCGGGGTACGACCCGCGATCTGACGTCCGAGCACACCTTTGACCGACGGGTAAGCATAGAACGCGCCCTGCGGTTCGGGGCAGTGCACACCGTCGATCTCGTTGAGCATCGACACGATCGTGTGGCGTCGGCGGTCGAAGGCTGCGCGCATCGTCGCGACGGCCGCGAGATCACCAGTGACGGCGGCGAGAGCGGCTCGCTGCGACACGTTGGCGACGTTGGACGTGGCGTGCGATTGCAGGTTGGTCGCGGCCTTGACCACGTCGGTGGGCCCGATGAGCCAGCCCACCCGCCAGCCGGTCATGGCATAGGTCTTGGCCACGCCGTTCAAGACGAGGCACGTGCTGGCGAGCTCGGGCACCTCCACGGGCATGGATGCAAACGACGTATCCCCGTAGGTGAGATGTTCGTAGATCTCGTCGGTCACGACCCAGATTCCGTTCTGGTGGGCCCAGAGGCCGATGTCCCGGACCTCGCCGGGCGGGTACACGGCACCCGTCGGGTTGGACGGCGAGCAGAACAGCAGCACCTTGGTGCGATCGGTGCGGGCGGCGTCGAGCTGCTCGATACTCACCCGATAGCCCGTGTTCTCGTCGGTAATCACCTCGACTGCCACCCCGCCTGCGAGCTTGATGGCCTCCGGGTACGTCGTCCAGTACGGAGTGGGGAGCAGGACTTCGTCACCCGGGTCGATGATCGTGGCGAACGCCTCGTAGACGGCTTGTTTGCCGCCGTTGGTGACGAGCACCTGGGAAGGATCGACCTCGTAACCGGAATCCCGAGCGGTCTTTGCCGCCAGCGCTTCCTTCAGCTCGGGAAGCCCGCCGGCCGGACTGTAGCGGTGATTCTTCGGGTCGCGGCACGCGGCTGCGGCTGCCTCGACGATGTACTCGGGTGTGGGGAAGTCCGGCTCGCCGGCGCCGAACCCGATAACGGGACGGCCCTCGGCCTTCAACGCCTTGGCCTTGGCGTCGACGGCTAGCGTGGCGGACTCGGTGATGGCCGAGATGCGGTTCGATATTCGGGAACGCGAAGCGCCGGACGGGGCGCCGGCGGAGGATGCCAGGGTCATGCCGCTTATCTTGGCATCACCCTGGGGCGGCGCGCCAAGGAGTTGTCCGGGCTCCCGATGCGCGCCCCATGGTGGCTCACCATGGGGCTGTTGATGCGGCGGTACCCGAGCGGCACCCGTGGGGACGGTTCAGTACACGCGTGGCGACATGGCCCGGTAGTACTCGCTCGATTCGGGCCGGTACATGAGAACCAGCGCGCTTGCCGCGATCGCGATCGTGACGGCAGTGATGACCGACGCCAAGGTGAGTGCCCCCAGGAGGCTGAACAAGGCAAAGATGATGTACATCCCACCGAGAATCGTGGCGACGATCCGCGCCCAGTAGCGGCCGCGCTTGTTGGCGCGCGCCATCCAGAGCCAGAGGAGAATGCCGACGATCAGCATGCCGACACCTGACGCGTAGATGGTGTCGGCCTGGCTTTCGAGTTGTTCCACGCCGAGTTCGTCCTCTGTCTGGAGACTCTCGCGTAGCTCGGTACGTATGTTCTCGGCGTTGACAAGAAAGAACAGGAGATTGAGCCCGAAGATGGCGGCTCCGATATACATCAGCCTGACGGCGAGCACGAGCTGACGTGGCGGATGCGGCGCGCCGTGACCTGCTCGTTCTGGCGATCCCGAACCCCACGATGCCGACGAGTGCTCATCGCCCCACGATGATTGCTCCGGATCACGCCGCCCGCTGGGCATGCTGAACGGATTCCACCGGGAACCCGAGCCAGCGTCGTCGCCTGGTGTGCTGCCGCTCATCTCAGCGCTCCCACATGATCGACATCCTTGCCGGTACGAGACAAGTCCTCTGCTGGAACTCTAGCTGGCGGCGTTGTCGATCCGCGAATTCGGTCGCTTTCCCACCCCGTATTGTGACGCGAGTTCGACCTTCGCGCCCCTTACCCCGTACACTCTTGTCTTCGGTGGTCGTGGATCCGTGCCGGAGTGTGCCTGCGGCGCTAGGGTGGTATGTGCGGCCACACCCCGAAGGGCAGTAGCTCAATTGGCAGAGCACCGGTCTCCAAAACCGGCGGCTGGGGGTTCGAGTCCCTCCTGCCCTGCTGGTCGCCAGTGCCGCGTCCCGGACGCGGCGTGGCGGCCGTGCCGGCACCAGCTACCGCCCCGCGTGGGCGGTGAAAATCCAGGATCAAGCGAGGTAAGTACGTGACGGAGACGAGCGGTCAGACCGCCACGCCCGACCGTCCGCGTCAGCCGAGGCGGCGCGGGCCGATCGCGCGCCTGTCGCTGTGGGTCCGGCAGGTGGTGGCCGAGCTTCGCAAGGTCGTCTACCCGACGCGCCAGCAGCTGTTGACGTATACGGCGGTGGTGCTCGTGTTCGTCGCGATCATGATTGCCATCGTCTCCGTGCTCGACCTGGGCTTCGGCTGGGCGATAATCGAGATATTCGGCTGACCCGCCCATGCAGGAAAGCTACCAGGAGGAAGAAGTCCGCACCGTGTCCGAACAGCACACGCCCATCGACGACGAGGCTGCCGCGATGGAGCCGGAGCAGGACGTGACCGGCGCAGAGTCTGACGCCCCGGCCGTGGAGGACGTCGGCGGCCAGGAAGGCGCCGCCGAGGCACCGGATTCGGTGAGCTCGTCCAGCGCGGAGAGCGACGAAGCGGAGGGCGAGGAAGAAGACCCGCTCGCGGAGTTTCGCCGCGCCCTTCGGGCCAAGCCGGGCGAATGGTACGTGATCCAGACGTACTCCGGTATGGAGAACCGTGTCCGGCTGAATCTGGAGAACCGGATCGTCAGCCTCAACATGGAGGACTACATCTTCGAGGTCGAGGTGCCGACCGAGGAAGTAGCCGAAATCAAGGGCGGGCAGCGGCGCATGGTCAAGCGCAATCGCTTTCCCGGTTACGTGCTCGTGCGAATGGAGATGACGGACGAGTCTTGGGCCGCGGTCCGTCACACGCCGGCCGTCACCGGATTCGTCGGGCACGGGCATGAACCGTTGCCGCTGACGCTGTCCGAGGTCGAGCGGTGGCTCGCGCCGGAGATCAAGGAGCCGGTCAAGAAGACGACGGACGAGAAGAAGCCGGTGGAGGTCGTCGACTTCCAGGTCGGTGATTCGGTGATGGTCGTCGATGGTCCGTTTGCCACGCTGCATGCGACCATCAACGAGATCAACACCGATTCGCAGAAGGTCAAGGGCCTGGTCGAGATCTTCGGTCGCGAGACGCCGGTCGAGCTCTCGTTCAACCAGATTCAGAAGCTGTAGCAGGGTGCTACGGGGCGGCCCGAGCCGTCCACGACCAACGAGGAACGAAGAGGACCCGAGAAGATGCCCGCGAAGAAGAAAGTCGCAGGCCTGATCAAGCTCCAGATCCAGGCCGGTCAGGCCACGCCCGCGCCGCCCGTCGGCCCGGCGCTCGGTCAGCACGGCGTGAACATCATGGAGTTTTGCAAGGCCTACAATGCAGCCACCGAGGCTCAGCGTGGCAACGTCGTGCCGGTCGAGATCACGGTCTACGAAGACCGCTCGTTCACGTTCGTCACCAAGACGCCACCGGCAGCCAAGCTGATCTTGAAGGCGGCTGGCGTGGATAAGGGTTCCAGCGAGCCGCACCGGAACAAGGTCGGCACGGTCACGCGTGATCAGATCCGTGGTATCGCCGAGCAGAAGATGCCGGATCTCAATACGGATGACCTCGACGCTGCCGAGAAGATTGTCGCTGGAACCGCGCGCCAGATGGGCGTAAAGATCAACGAGTAGATGTACAGCTCGCGCTGGGCGATGCGGATTGCCCAGCTTGTGGAAGGGCAGCGCTAGCCCGTACCACACCTCCACACACTTGAGGAGTATCGATGAAGCGCAGCAAGGCCTACCGGGCAGCCGCCGAGAAGATCGATCGCGGCCGCCTCTACACCGCCGCCGAGGCGATCCGCCTGGCGAAAGAGACCTCCGTCACCAAGTACGACGCCACGATCGAGGTGGCGATACGACTCGGTGTCGACCCCCGCAAGGCGGACCAGATGGTCCGTGGCACGGTCAACCTCCCGCACGGCACCGGCAAGACCGCCCGGGTCCTGGTCTTCGCCGCCGGGCCGAAAGCTCAGGAGGCGAGCGACGCTGGCGCCGACATCGTCGGCGGCGACGAGCTGATCGAGGAAGTACAAGGTGGCCGGCTCGACTTCGATGCGGTCGTCGCGACCCCCGACATGATGGGCAAGGTCGGCCGTCTGGGCCGTGTCCTCGGTCCGCGCGGCCTGATGCCGAATCCGAAAACCGGTACTGTCACGGTCGACGTCGCCAAAGCTGTGAGTGACATCAAAGGCGGCAAGATCGAATTTCGGGTGGACCGCCACGCCAATCTCCACTTTGTGATCGGCAAAGCCTCGTTCTCCGATGAGGCGTTGCTCGAGAACTACAACGCAGCGATCGAGGAGATCGTGCGGCTCAAGCCGGCGTCCTCCAAAGGCCGTTATCTGAAGCGGGCAACGATCACGTCGACGATGGGTCCAGGCATCCCCATCGATCCCAGCAAGGTTCGCGTGCCGCGACCGGCCGGCGCGTGACCCCTCCGCCGGGCTCGGGCTGGCGCGGTCAGCTCCACCGAGCCCGGCGTTCTCGCAAGGGTGGCACGCATGTCGATGAGGTCCGCGCTGTATGAGCGCGCGGAGCCGTTGTGGCGCCAGCTTCCCGCCGTCGAACGGCAGTTCGCGGCGATTCTCCGGCTTCCGGTCATCGGACCGCTGCTGACGTGGCTTCGTCTGGACTTTGCCGGTGTCGTCGGGGCGGCGTCGTTTTTCGCCTGGTCACTGACACCCTCGCTGCTGCCCCGGACGTGGTATTACCAGGCGCTCGTTACCGGTGTCACCGCGGCGGTGGGCTATACCATCGGCGCCCTCATCGGCGCCATCATCCGGTTCGCCGTCCGACGTGTCAGACGAGGCTGGCGGCCGGATCGGCGGACCGTCCTGATCGCGTGGACCTTGTTGGGCATCAACGTCGCCGGCTGGTCTGCCTGGTACCTGGTGGCCTCCGCCCGCTGGCAGAGTGAACTCCGGGAGCTCATGGACGTGGGGAGCCCGGGGCCGAGCCACTACTTGCTCATCTTGCTCTTCTCGTTCCTCCTATTCGTCGGGCTCCTGGCGATAGGGAGGTTGTTGCGGGGAGCGTCACGTTGGCTGGGCCGGATCCTGTCCCGCTGGGTCCCGATCCCGGTGGCCGTCGTCGGGTCCGCACTCGCCGTGGCCGGGATCGTGTTCTGGTCGTGGACCGGCGTGCTGTATCCGTCGTTGCTCGGTGTGGCCAACAACGCGTTCGCGGCGATCAATCAAGTCACGGATGCACAGCGCGGGCCGCCACCGGTCACCACTCACTCCGGTGGCCCCGACTCGCTGGTCACCTGGGATTCGTTGGGCCGTAAAGGGAGAGAGTTCATCTCCGATGGGCCGACGGCGGCCGAGCTCGAAGAGTTCAGCGGGCGCCCAGCTCTGGATCCGGTACGGACCTACATCGGCATGGAATCGGCCGAAACGGCACCGGGGCTGGCGTCGCTCGCGGTGCGAGAGCTCGAACGCGCGGGCGGCTTCGAACGTGAAGTGCTGGTGGTCGTCACGCCAACGGGGACCGGATGGGTCGACGACGCAGCAGCCGACGCCCTCGAGTACTTGTACAACGGTGACAGCGCGATCGTCTCGATCCAGTACTCGTACTTGCCGAGCTGGCTCTCGTTCCTGGCCGAACGCGAACAGGTGGAGATCTCCGGTGAGGAACTCTTCGACGCCGTTTACGAACGTTGGTCCCGGCTTCCGGAGGACTCCCGGCCGCGGTTGCTCGTCTACGGAGAGAGCTTTGGCGCTGTGGGGAGCGCGGCCGCGTTCGAAGACCTCGACGAGCTGGGGACGAAGATTGACGGCGCTCTCTGGGTCGGTTCTCCACGATGGCACCCGCTACGAGAAGAGGTCACCCGGAACCGGGAACCCGGATCGCTGGAGCGGCTGCCGGTGTATGAGGGAGGGCAGACGGTCCGGTTCTGGGGCGGTTGGCACCAGCCACTCGATACGACGGGCTGGGAAGAGCCCAGAGTGTTGTTCTTGCAGCACGCTTCCGATCCGGTGGCGTTCTGGTCTCCCGAACTGATCTGGGCAGAGCCGGATTGGCTACGCGAGCCGCCCGGTGAGGATGTGCTGCCACACTTCAACTGGTATCCCTTCGTGACGTTCTGGCAGCTCACTGCCGATATGGCGGTGTCTGGCCTGATGCCCGAGGGCCATGCGCACAACTATGGTGGCGAGCTCGTCGACGCGTGGCTCCACGTGGCACCGCCCGACCATCGCTGGTCGGAAGAACGCCTGGACGAACTGCGCGGGAACGTACAGTCGTTCGATCTGGAAGACGACACTCGCCTCTGGTAACCCGCTCCCCCTTTTCCGAATGATCATGTTTGGTACGTTTTCTCGGGCCATAACACGTCTATAGACGTAGTACGGCCCGAGAAAACGTACCAAACATGATCATTCTGGGGTGGCTCGGTGGGGTGGGGAGTTCGAGCATTTTGTGAACCGGAGCCGTCGGCCGTATGATGACAAACGCCGAAGACCGCCGGTTTCGTGTCCCAGGGCACGACGAAGGTTCCGCTGCATGTGGACGGCCTGCGCAGGTGTACGTAAGACGACGTGTCATGTCTATCTACATGACAGCCGCCCCGTGCCCTGCGCTCGGGGCCTTTTTCGTGTTCGGGCTTGTTGAGATCGATCGATGTCGAACGTGATCTCGAGATCCGGTGGTCGACAGCACCGACCTATTCGTACGTCATAAGGAGTCCCATGGCGAGGGCTGAGAAGGCAGCCGCGGTCGCCGAGTTGGCCGAGGAGTTCCGGAGCTCGTCGGCCGTCGTGTTGACCGAATATCGCGGCCTCTCCGTCAAGGAGATGACGGAGCTGCGCCGTTCTCTCGGTGGGGACGCGTCGTACACGGTGGTGAAGAACACGCTGACCAAGCTCGCGGCCAAGGAGGCCGGGGTGGACGGGATCGAGGACTATCTCGAAGGCCCGTCAGCCATCGCCTTTGTCAAGGGCGATCCGGTCGCGGTGGCCAAGGGCTTGCGTGACTTCGCCAAGAGTCACCCTGCTCTCGACGTGAAAGGCGGCCTGTTCGATGGCTCGCCGGTCACGCCGGACGAGATCAAGAGGCTCGCCGACCTCGAGTCGCGTGAGGTCTTGTTGGCCAGGCTGGCCGGCGCGCTGAAGGCGTCCACGCAAAACGCAGCTTCGCTCTTCGCCGCGCCACTGTCCCAGACGGCCCGCGTGGTCGACGCGCTCCGCCAGAAGGTCGAGGAAGGCGGCGACGCTTCCGCGAAGGAGAGCAACGACGAGGGTTGACCGGTTGGGAAACGTGACCGGGGCAACCCAGCACCAGATCCGGCGTTAGCCGAACACGAGAAAGGAACCCGCCACCATGGCGAAGCTCAGCACCGATGAGCTCCTGGATGCATTCAAGGAGATGTCCTTGATCGAGCTCTCGGAGTTCGTCAAGAAGTTCGAGGAGACCTTCGAGGTCACCGCTGCTGCTCCGGTGACCGTTGCGGCAGGCGGTGCCGCTGCGGGCGGAGGCGAAGAAGCGGAAGAGGTCGAGGAGCAGGACGAGTTCGACGTCGTGCTCGATTCGGCCGGCGACAAGAAGATCCAGGTCATCAAGGAAGTTCGTGGCCTGACGAACCTCGGCCTGAAGGAAGCCAAGGACCTCGTCGAAGAGGTGCCGAAGCCGCTCCTCGAGAAGGTCAACAAGGAGACGGCCGATCAGGCCAAGGAGGCACTCGAAGGCGCTGGCGCGACGGTGACCATCAAGTAGGCACATGCCTCTTGCGTGACGGGGACCCGGCCGCACGGTGCCGGGTCCCCGTCGCCTACTTTCCACATGCTGGGCCGGATCGTCAGAGGCCGGACACGTGGCGCGTGCGCAGGGTCCTTGACTTGGGCGATACGTCCGGGAGATCCTTCATGCAGCGATGAAGGCACGATAGGAAGCGTCCTGAAACGAGAGATGGGCCGCCACTCGACAGCAGTGAGCCTTGTAGGCTAGACTGCGACTTTGCGCTGTCCTCTGCCCTGTCGTCTGTACGGGTGAGGTCTGTGCATAGCTGATCAACGCGATTGAATCCGACCGTGTGCCCTCGGAAGGACCCCTGTTGGCCGTCACGCCTAATATCCCACAGTCCATTAACGGTTCCAGTTCCACCCGCATCTCTTTTGCCAAACTCAAGGAGCCTCGCGAGGTCCCCAACCTCCTGGCTCTTCAGATCGAGAGTTTCGACTGGTTGCTCGGCAATGAGCGCTGGCACGCACTCGTAGCCGCAGCCGAAGCCGATGGGCGCCAGGATGTCAATACGACCTCGGGCTTGCAAGAGATCCTCAACGAGATCAGCCCGATCGAGGATTTCTCGGGCACGATGTCGCTGTCGTTCTCCGATCCGAGGTTCGAGGAACCGAAGAACACCATCGACGAGTGCAAGATGCGTGACTTCACGTACTCTGCACCGCTCTTCGTGACCGCCGAGTTCATCAACAACGAAACCGGCGAGATCAAGTCCCAGACCGTCTTCATGGGCGATTTCCCGTTGATGACCCCGAAGGGGACGTTCATCATCAACGGGACGGAGCGCGTCGTCGTCTCCCAGCTCGTCCGTTCGCCCGGCGTGTACTTCGAGCGTGCACTGGACAAGACATCCGACCGGGACGTCTTCACGTCCAAGGTCATCCCTTCTCGAGGTGCCTGGCTCGAATTCGAAGTCGACAAGCGAGACACGGTGGGCGTCCGGCTCGACCGCAAGCGCAAGCAGCACGTGACCGTGCTGCTCAAGGCGCTGGGCTGGACCAACGAGCAGATTCTCGAAGAGTTCGGCGACTACGAGTCGATGCGCACCACCCTGGAGAAGGACCACACGACTACTCAGGAAGAAGCGCTACTCGACATCTACCGGAAGATGCGTCCGGGCGAACCGCCGACGCGCGAAGCAGCCCAGCAGCTTCTGGAGAATGCCTACTTCAACCCGAAGCGATACGACCTCGCGAAGGTCGGCCGCTACAAGGTCAACAAGAAGCTCGGCCTCGACCTGGCGCTCGAGCAGAACACGATCACCGTCGACGACATCATCGCCACGCTCCGCTACCTCGTCCGGCTGCACGCTGGCGAGGAGGAGCTGACGAACGGCGAGCAGACGGTTCGCGTCGAGCTCGACGATATCGACCACTTCGGTAACCGCCGGCTGCGGACCGTGGGTGAGCTCATCCAGAACCAGGTGCGTACCGGTTTGTCGAGGATGGAGCGGGTGGTTCGTGAGCGTATGACCACCCAGGACGTCGAGGCGATCACGCCGCAGACATTGATCAATATTCGTCCGGTGGTCGCGGCCATTCGCGAGTTCTTCGGAACGTCGCAGCTGTCGCAGTTCATGGATCAGACCAACCCGTTGGCGGGCTTGACGCACAAGCGCCGGCTCAACGCATTGGGGCCGGGCGGTCTTTCCCGCGAGCGTGCCGGGATGGAGGTTCGCGACGTCCACCCGTCCCACTATGGGCGGATGTGCCCGATCGAGACTCCGGAAGGTCCGAACATCGGTCTGATCGGGTCGCTGGCCACGTACGGACGTATCAACGCGTTCGGCTTTGTCGAGACACCGTACCGGCGTGTCCGGGAAGGCAAGGTCACCAATGACGTCGTCTATCTGACCGCCGACGAAGAGGACCGCAACGTTATTGCGCAGGCCAATGCGCCACTGACGGATGATGGTCATTTCACCGAAGATCGCGTGCTCGTCCGCAAGCGCGGCGGTGAGGTCGAGCTGGTGTCGGGCACCGAGGTCGACTACATGGACGTGTCGCCGCGTCAGATGGTCTCGGTGGCCACGGCGATGATCCCGTTCCTCGAGCATGACGACGCCAACCGCGCGCTGATGGGCTCCAACATGCAGCGTCAGGCAGTGCCGTTGCTCCGTGCCGAGGCGCCTCTGGTCGGTACCGGCATGGAGTATCGTGCCGCGGTCGATACTGGTGAAGTCGTCGTGACCGAGAAGGCCGGCGTGGTATCCGAGGTCTCGGCTGACTACGTCACCATCATGGCCGATGACGGCACGTACCAGACCTATCAGCTGGCGAAGTACCGGCGCTCCAATGCCGGTACGTGCCTCAACCAGAAGCCGATCGTCAACGAGGCGGATCGGGTGGAGGCCGGGCAGGCCATTGCCGATGGTCCATCCACCGACCAGGGCGAGATGGCGCTCGGCAAGAATCTCCTCACAGCGTTCATGTCCTGGGAGGGACAGAACTACGAGGACGCCATCCTGCTGTCGCAGCGGTTGATCGAAGAAGACGTGCTCACCTCCATCAAGATCGAGGAGCACGAGGTCGATGCCCGTGACACGAAGTTGGGGCCCGAGGAAATCACTCGGGACATCCCGAACGTCTCCGAGGATGTCCTTGCCGATCTCGACGAGCGCGGGATCATCCGGATCGGCGCCGAGGTCGGCAACGGCGACATCCTGGTCGGCAAGGTCACGCCGAAGGGCGAGACCGAGCTGACTCCGGAAGAGCGCTTGCTGCGCGCCATCTTCGGCGAGAAGGCGCGCGAGGTGCGCGATACGTCGTTGAAGGTGCCGCACGGTGAGTCCGGAAAGGTCATCGGCGTTCGGGTGTTCGATCGCGACGAGGGCGACGAACTTCCGCCTGGTGTCAATCAGTTGGTCCGGGTCTATATCGCGCAGATGCGTAAGATCCAGGACGGCGACAAGCTGGCTGGGCGGCACGGTAACAAGGGTGTGATCTCGAAGATTCTGCCCGTCGAGGACATGCCGTTCCTCGAGGATGGGACACCCGTGGACATCGTGCTCAACCCGCTCGGTGTGCCGAGCCGAATGAACCTCGGTCAGGTCATGGAGACTCATCTTGGATGGGTCGCGAAGTCTGGCTGGCAGGTAGAGCTCGACGACGAAGAGTGGAAGAGACGACTCGAAGAGATCGGCATGACCGAGGCGGCACCGGACAGCAGGGTCGCGACCCCGGTCTTCGACGGTGCCCGGGAGGACGAGATCACGGGGTTGCTCTCGTCCACGCTGCCCAACCGGGACGGAGAGCAGCTGGTGAAGGGCGACGGCAAGGCGCGGCTGTTCGACGGCCGTTCTGGCGAGCCGTTCCCCGAACCGGTGGCCGTCGGTTACATGTACATGCTGAAGCTGAACCACCACGTGGACGACAAGATTCACGCACGCTCCACCGGGCCCTATTCGATGATTACCCAGCAGCCGCTGGGCGGTAAGGCCCAGTTTGGTGGCCAGCGCTTCGGTGAGATGGAGGTCTGGGCACTGCAGGCCTACGGCGCGGCATACGCGCTCCGGGAGCTGCTGACGATCAAGTCCGACGACATCCTCGGACGCGTGAAGGTCTATGAGGCAGTCGTCAAGGGCGAGAACATCCCCGAGGCCGGCATTCCGGAATCGTTCAAGGTGCTCATCAAGGAGATGCAATCCCTCTGTCTCAACGTGGAGGTCCTGTCGAGTGATGGCACCCAGATCGAGATGCGTGACAGCGACGAGGATGTCTTCCGCGCCGCTGAAGAGCTCGGTATCGACCTGTCTCGGCGCGAGCCGAGCAGTGTCGAAGAGGTGTAAGGCCGACCGCTCGCTTTCGAACACAGACTGATCTGAGAGAAGGAACCACGTGCTCGACGTCAACTTCTTCGACGAGCTGCGCATTGGCCTCGCCACAGCGGACAGCATCCGTGACTGGTCGCATGGCGAGGTCAAGAAGCCGGAGACAATCAACTACCGCACGCTCAAGCCGGAAAAGGACGGCCTCTTCTGTGAGAAGATCTTCGGCCCCACCCGGGATTGGGAGTGCTACTGCGGTAAATACAAGCGTGTCCGATTCAAGGGCATCATCTGCGAACGCTGTGGTGTCGAGGTCACCCGGGCCAAGGTCCGTCGGGAGCGGATGGGTCACATCGAGCTCGCGGCACCGGTGACCCACATCTGGTACTTCAAGGGAGTTCCTTCGCGTCTGGGGTACCTGCTCGACCTCGCGCCCAAGGACCTTGAGAAGGTCATTTACTTCGCTGCCTACATGATCACGTGGGTCGACGAAGATGCCCGGCATCGAGACCTGTCGTCGCTGGAGGGGCAGATCGATGTCGAGCGCAAGCAGATCGAACAGCGCAGGGATACCGACATCGAGGCCCGGCACAAGAAGCTGGAGTCCGATCTCGCCGAGCTCGAGGCCGAGGGCGCCAAGGGCGATGTGCGCCGCAAGGTCAAGGAGTCGGCCGAGCGGGAGATGAGCCAGATCCGCAAGCGCGCCGACTCCGAGATCGATCGGCTGAACGCCGTCTGGGAGAGGTTCCGCACTCTCAAGGTCCAAGACCTCGAGGGTGACGAGATGCTCTACCGCGAGATGCGGGATCGTTTCGGCGCCTATTTCCAGGGCGGTATGGGTGCCCAGGCGATCAAGGAACGGTTGGAGAACTTCGATCTCGACGCCGAGGCGGAACGGCTGCGGGAGATCATCCGTAGCGGAAAAGGACAGAAGAAGACGCGTGCGCTTAAGCGGCTCAAGGTCGTCTCCCCGTTCCTGACCACACGCAACGACCCGCGAGGCATGGTGCTGGACGCCGTGCCGGTCATGCCGCCGGATCTTCGTCCGATGGTGCAGCTCGACGGCGGCCGGTTCGCCACGAGCGACCTCAACGATTTGTATCGCCGAGTGATCAACCGGAACAACCGGCTCAAGCGGCTGCTCGATCTCGGGGCGCCGGAGATCATCGTGAACAACGAGAAGCGGATGCTTCAGGAATCCGTCGATGCGTTGTTCGACAACGGACGCCGGGGGCGTCCGGTGACCGGACCGGGAAATCGGCCGTTGAAGTCGATTTCCGACATGCTTAAGGGCAAGCAGGGCCGATTCCGGCAGAACCTGCTCGGTAAGCGTGTGGATTACTCCGGCCGTTCGGTGATCGTCGTCGGGCCTCAGCTCAAGCTGCACCAGTGTGGCCTGCCGAAGGGTATGGCGATCGAGCTCTTCAAGCCGTTCGTCATGAAGCGGTTGGTGGACCTATCGCACGCCCAGAACATCAAGAGCGCCAAGCGCATGGTGGAGCGTGCGCGTCCGATCGTCTGGGATGTGCTCGAAGAGGTCATCGCTGAACATCCGGTGATGCTCAACCGCGCGCCGACGCTACATCGACTGGGTATCCAGGCCTTTGAACCACAGCTGATTGAAGGTAAGGCCGTTCAGATCCACCCGCTCGTGTGTACCGCCTTCAACGCGGACTTCGACGGCGACCAGATGGCTGTTCACTTGCCGCTGTCGGCAGAGGCCCAGGCCGAAGCCCGGGTTCTCATGTTGTCCAGCAACAACATCCTCAAGCCTGCGGACGGTCGCCCGGTCACCATGCCAACGCAGGACATGGTGTTGGGTCTCTATGTCCTCACGAGCGAGGGCGAGGACCTGGTAGGCGAAGGACGGGCATTCGAGTCTACGGCGGAGGCCATCAACGCCTTCGATAAGGGCGAGCTGGCGTTGCAGGCGCCGATTCGCATCCGTGTCACTCCGGGAAGGCTGCCGGACGGCGTGGAGCAACCGGACGGCTGGGAGCCAGGTCAACAGTTGACGATGTCGACGACGCTGGGCCGGGCCCTGTTCAACGAGATGCTTCCGGATGATTACCCCTACATCAACAACGAGGTCGACAAGGGGCGTCTGGGAGAGATCGTCAACGATCTCGCCGAGCGGTACCAGAAGACGGAAGTCGCCTCGACTCTGGATGCGCTGAAGGAGGCCGGCTTCTACTGGGCCACCCGCTCCGGTGTGACGATTGCCGTCTCTGACGTCGTGGCGCCGCCCACCAAGCAGAACATCCTCGAAGAGTTCGAGTCCAAGGCAGACAAGGTCGAGCGAAACTTCAATCGGGGTGTGATCTCCGACGGCGAGCGCCGTGAAGAGCTCATCGATATCTGGACCGAGGCAACCAACCGGGTCGACGAGGCGATGCGTGAGTCCTTCGTGTCGTCGAATTCGATCCACCGGATGGTGCATGCCGGTGCGCGTGGTAACTGGATGCAGATCCGGCAGCTCGCCGGCATGCGTGGCCTGGTGGCAAACCCACGGGGTGACACCATCCCACGGCCTATCAAGTCCAGTTTCCGTGAGGGGCTGTCGGTGCTGGAGTTCTTCATCTCCACGCACGGTGCCCGTAAGGGTCTGGCCGACACGGCGCTGCGTACGGCGGACTCGGGTTACCTGACCCGGCGTCTCGTCGATGTCTCGCAAGACATCATCATCCGTGAAGTCGATTGCGGCACCGAGCGTGGGCTCAACCTGCCGATCGCGAGTCGCGATGCGAACGGGACGCTGTCGGTCGCCGAGCTGGCGGAGACATCGGTCTATGCACGGGCACTTGCCGAAGACATCGTGGCGGAAGACGGCACGCGTCTCGCGTCGGCAGGTGACGATGTCGGCGATGTCCAGATCAAGTACCTGGTGCAGAACGGCATCGAGAAGGTTCGAGTCCGAAGCGTGCTCACGTGTGAGAGCAAGACCGGAGTGTGCGCGGTCTGCTACGGCCGGTCGCTGGCCACGGGCAAGCTGGTGGACGTCGGCGAAGCAGTCGGGATCATCGCTGCACAGTCGATCGGCGAACCGGGTACCCAGCTCACCATGCGTACGTTCCACACCGGTGGTGTCGCGGGTGAAGACATCACGCACGGTCTTCCCCGTGTCGTCGAGCTCTTCGAAGCCCGGGCCCCGAAGGGTAAGTCTCCTATCGCCGAGGTGTCCGGTCGGGTACGTGTCGAAGAGGACGGCAGGGGAGCGCGCGTGATCATCGTGCCGGATGACGGCACGGACGAACAGTCCTTCCCCATCAGCCGCCGGGTCTACGAGTGGAGCAACCGCCGGGGACCGGGCATCGCTCAGTGGAGGGTCCAGGACGGCGATCACGTCGATGTCGGCGAGCTCCTGCACTCCGGTACCGCGGATCCGCACGACATCCTGCGAGTGCAAGGACAGCGCTCGGTGCAGATCTACCTCACCGATCAGGTGCAGGAGGTCTACCGGTCGCAAGGTGTGTCGATCCACGACAAGCACATCGAGATCATCGTGCGGCAGATGCTTCGCAGGATCACCGTGCTGGAGAGTGGCGACACGAACTTGCTGCCAGGTGAGCTCGTCGAGCGGGTGCGGTTCGAAGAGGAGAACCGCCGGGTGGTCGCGGAAGGTGGCCAGCCGGCCTCCGGGCGGCCCCAGCTGATGGGTATCACGAAGGCGTCGCTGGCGACCGATTCGTGGCTGTCGGCAGCGTCGTTCCAGGAGACGACGCGAGTGCTGACCGAGGCGGCGATCAACGCCAAGTCCGATCCGTTGATCGGGCTGAAGGAGAACGTGATCCTGGGTAAGCTCATTCCAGCCGGAACCGGGCTCCCGCGATACCGGAATCTGCGTGTGGAGCCCACGGAGGAGGCCAAGGCGGCCATGTATTCGATGGTCGACTACGGCTCCGATTATTCCGACTATGAGTTCGGCCAGGGTTCGGGCGAAGCCGTACGTCTCGAGGACTACGATTTCGGTTCGTACACCTGATAAGGTCGAAAGCGGAGGTGCGTAGACCGCACCTCCGCTTTGACCTGAGACTGCCCGAGCGGGTAGTCTCATTCCTCGTGCCTGGAGTTCTTTCAGGCTCGTACCGCCCGCTCGGCGGGTGGTACGGATTGTTCAGACCACACCGATCGGTTCATCCGGGCGGTGCGGGACCGAGGTAGGGCGACACGCCCGACTGCGGGGGTCGTCAACACCTCGGCGTTCTTCGGTCCCGGTGCCGTTGGATCGCCGGTCCGACCAATAAGCCGACACCCGGGAGCCCCCGGCTGAGACGACGAGGATGACGGAGACGTAGTGCCTACGATCCAGCAGCTGGTCCGTAAGGGCCGTCAGGACAAGGTCGCCAAGAAGAAGACGCCTGCCCTGAGGGGCAGTCCGCAGCGGCGCGGTGTGTGTACCCGCGTCTACACGACCACCCCGAAGAAGCCCAACTCGGCGCTGCGCAAGGTCGCGAGGGTCAAGCTGACCAGCCAGATCGAAGTCACGGCCTACATCCCTGGGGTCGGTCACAACCTGCAGGAGCACTCCATGGTGCTCGTGCGTGGTGGCCGAGTGAAGGATCTTCCGGGTGTTCGCTACAAGATCGTTCGCGGCTCGCTCGATACGCAGGGCGTGAAGAACCGCAAGCAAGCACGTAGCCGCTACGGTGCGAAGAAGGAGAAGAGCTGATGCCGCGCAAGGGCCCCGCGCCGAAGCGACCGCTGGTGGTCGATCCGGTCTACGGTTCGCCGCTCGTGACACAGCTGGTCAACAAGGTTCTCGAAGACGGCAAGAAGTCGCTCGCCGAGCGGATCGTCTACGGTGCGCTGGAGGGATGCCGGGAGAAGACCGGTACCGACCCCGTCGTGACATTGAAGCGTGCGCTGGATAACGTGAAGCCGACGCTGGAAGTGCGCAGCCGCCGGGTTGGTGGCGCCACGTATCAGGTCCCGGTGGAGGTTCGCGCCGGACGCAGCACGACACTCGCGCTGCGTTGGCTGGTGAACTACTCGCGCGCGCGCCGCGAGAAGACGATGACCGAGCGGCTGATGAATGAGATTCTCGATGCCTCCAACGGCCTGGGTGCCAGTGTGAAGCGTCGGGAAGACACTCACAAGATGGCCGAGTCGAACAAGGCCTTTGCACATTACCGCTGGTAGCCGATACTCGGCGACGACGTAGGAAGACGCAGACGAACATGGCGACCGACCTCCGCAAGATCGACCTCGCCAAGGTCCGCAACATCGGGATCATGGCGCACATCGACGCGGGTAAGACCACTACTACCGAGCGGATCCTGTACTACACCGGTATCAACTACAAGATCGGTGAGGTCCACGATGGCGCGGCCACGATGGACTGGATGACGCAGGAACAAGAGCGCGGCATCACGATTACGTCCGCAGCGACGACGTGCGAGTGGGACGACCACGCCATCAATATCATCGATACTCCGGGCCACGTCGACTTCACGGTGGAAGTGGAACGTTCACTTCGAGTGCTCGACGGAGCGGTCGCGGTCTTCGACGGCGTCGCAGGCGTGGAGCCGCAGTCGGAAACGGTCTGGCACCAGGCGGACAAATATGGTGTGCCCCGGATCTGCTTCGTGAACAAGCTCGACCGTACCGGGGCGGAGTTCCACCGGTGTGTCGAGATGATCGTGACACGGCTGCAGGCCACTCCGCTGGTCCTGCAGTTGCCGATCGGAGCGGAATCCGACTTCCGCGGCCTGGTCGACCTCATCGACATGAAGGCGATGATGTGGTCGGCCGAGACGCCGCTGGGGGAGATGTACGACACGGTCGACATCCCGGATACTCACGTCGAGGCAGCGCAAGAACATCGTGACAAGCTGCTCGAAACCATCGCCGAGAACGACGAGGCGATGATGGAGCTTTACCTGGAGGGTAAGGAACCCTCCCGTGACGAGCTCATTGCAGCGATCCGGCGCGCCACTATCGCGAACTTGGTGACGCCGGTCTTGTGTGGCTCCGCGTTCAAAAACAAGGGCGTGCAGCCGATGCTGGACGCGGTGGTCCGCTACCTTCCCTCGCCCCTCGAGGCCGGTGAAGTCGAAGGGCACGCGGTTGGCGACGAGTCGCACGCACTCACCCGTCCACCCGAGGACGACGCTCCGATGTCGGCGCTGGCCTTCAAGATCATGGCTGATCCGCACCTCGGTAAGCTGACCTTCATTCGTATCTATTCGGGCACGCTGATCAGCGGCTCCCACGTGCTGAACAGCGTCAAGGGTCAGAAGGAGCGGATCGGCAAGATCTACCGCATGCACGCGAACAAGCGTGAGGAGATCGAGAAGGCGAGCGCCGGCCAGATCGTTGCGGTGATGGGCTTGAAGAACACGACGACCGGTGAATCGCTCTCAGACTCGGGCCAGCCCATCATCCTCGAATCGATGAAATTCCCGGCTCCCGTGATTCACGTGGCGATCGAGCCGAAGTCGCGCAGCGATCAGGACAAGCTCGGGACGGCCATCCAGCGCCTGGCCGAGGAAGATCCGACGTTCCAGGTGCGCACCGACGAGGAGACGGGCCAGACCGTGATCTCGGGGATGGGCGAGTTGCATCTCGAGGTGCTCGTCGATCGCATGAAGCGAGAGTTCAAGGTCGAGGCGAACGTCGGTAAGCCGCAGGTTGCCTACCGCGAGACCATCCGGCGCAAGGTCGAGAATGTCGAGTACACCCACAAGAAGCAGACCGGTGGTTCCGGTCAGTTCGGCCGGGTGATCATCGACGTCGAGCCGACCGGGGGCGATGGCGACGGCGGTTACGAGTTCGTCAACAACATCACCGGCGGCCGTATCCCGCGTGAGTACATCCCGGCTGTGGACGAGGGATGTCAGGAGGCGATGGAGTTCGGCGTCGTCGCCGGGTATCCGCTGGTGGATGTCAAGGTGACGCTCCAGGATGGCGCCTATCACGACGTCGACTCCTCGGAGCTCGCCTTCAAGATCGCAGGCTCGATGGCGTTCAAGGATGCTGCGCGCCGCGCGGATCCCGTGTTGCTCGAGCCGATGTTCAAGGTCGATGTGACGACGCCGGAAGAATACATGGGCGATGTCATCGGCGACCTCAACTCCCGCCGTGGTCAAGTTCAGTCCATGGAGGAGCGTGCCGGCCAGCGGGTGGTGACCGCGCTGGTCCCGCTGTCGGAGATGTTCGGCTATGTCGGTGACCTCCGCAGCAAGACCCAGGGCCGCGCGAGCTACTCGATGTTCTTCGATTCCTATGGCGAAGTTCCCAGGAGCGTAGCTGAGGAGATCATCAAGAAGGCTCGAGGAGAGTGAATCAAGACGGAGATCGATCTCGGTCTGGTGCTTTCCACCGGCCCCCGACAAGTAAGGCAGCCGAGCAGTACCGGCTCAAGAAAAACCTTCGAGTCCTAGATACGGAGAGGACCTACAGTGGCTAAGGCGAAGTTCGAGCGGAGCAAGCCGCACGTCAACATCGGCACGATTGGTCACGTCGACCACGGTAAGACGACGCTGACGGCGGCGATCACGAAGATCCTGCACGAGAAGTACCCGGAGCTGAACGCAGCGATGCCGTTCGACGACATCGACAAGGCTCCGGAGGAGAAGCAGCGCGGCATCACGATTAACATCGCGCATGTCGAGTACCAGACGGACAAGCGTCACTACGCACACGTCGACGCTCCGGGTCACGCTGACTACATCAAGAACATGATCACCGGTGCGGCCCAGATGGACGGCTCAATTCTGGTCGTCGCCGCCACTGATGGTCCGATGCCGCAGACCAAGGAACACGTGCTGCTCGCCCGTCAGGTCGGCGTGCCCTACATCTTGGTCGCGCTGAACAAGGCCGACATGGTCGACGATCCGGAGATCCTCGAACTCGTGGAGCTCGAGGTTCGCGAGTTGCTCACCGAGTACGAATTCCCCGGTGACGACGTGCCGGTCATCCGGGTGTCCGCGCTGAAGGCGCTCGAAGGTGACGCCGAGTGGGTCAAGTCCATTGAGGACTTGATGGATGCGGTGGACGAGAACATCCCGGACCCGGTGCGCCAGGACGACAAGCCGTTCCTTATGCCGATCGAGGATGTCTTCACCATTACCGGTCGTGGAACGGTGGTCACTGGCCGGGTTGAGCGTGGCGTACTCAAGCCCAACGAGGACGTCGAGCTCGTCGGTATCCGCCCGGGCCAGGCGCAGAAGACGGCGGTGACGGCCATCGAGATGTTCCGCAAGATTCTCGATGAGGCCCGCGCGGGCGAGAACGTCGGCCTCCTGCTTCGTGGGACGAAGAAGGACGACGTCGAGCGCGGCATGGTGGTCACCAAGCCCGGCACCACCACTCCTCACACGGAGTTCGAAGCCACGGTGTACATCCTGTCGAAGGACGAGGGCGGCCGGCACACGCCGTTCTTCAACAACTACCGTCCTCAGTTCTACTTCCGGACCACCGACGTCACCGGTGTGGTGACGCTGCCTGACGGCCCGGATGCCATGGTCATGCCCGGTGACGACACCACCATGCAGGTGGAGCTCATCCAGCCGGTCGCCATGGAAGAAGGGCTGAAGTTCGCGATCCGTGAAGGTGGCCGTACCGTCGGTGCCGGCCACGTCACCAAGATCATCAAGTAGGACGCAGGAACAATACGCGGTGCCGGGGCGAGCCTCGGCACCACAAGATCGGGCCCAGAGGTTGCACCCTCGGAATGCCGGCCAGAAAACGGCCGGGTAGTCACAGGACGAAGAACAGATCCTACGACGCCGGGGCCGGCATCCCGGGGGTGTGGCTACAACCTGGATCCGATCACCCGGATTGGCCAGAGGCCGGTTCTCTCTGGCATACTGGTCAGGTTGCTCGGCGGAGGCCGCCGTGGTCCGCACGCTGGTTTATCCAGCTGTGGTGACCGAAACGGAGACCTTCCCTGTTAGTTGATCGGGTTCACGTTCGGGCCCGGTCTAGCCGATCTCCCGATGAGAGACGCCGTCGATAGGCGGTGAATTGTGCCTGTCGGGTGCGACACGCCCGACCGCGGGGGTCGCTCGGGCAACAGCCAGTATTCGGTTCGTGAGCGGTACGAGGGAAAAGGACGACATAGCAGCCATGGCGGGACAAAAGATCCGCATCCGGCTCAAAGCCTATGACCACGAGGTGATCGATACCTCGGCGCGTAAGATCGTCGACACGGTCACGCGTACCGGTGCACAGGTTGCGGGCCCGGTGCCGCTGCCAACCGAGAAGAATGTGTATTGCGTGATCCGCTCGCCGCACAAATACAAGGACAGCCGCGAGCATTTCGAGATGCGCACACACAAGCGGCTCATCGACATCATCGACCCCACGCCCAAGACGGTCGATTCGCTCATGCGTCTCGATCTCCCGGCGGGTGTCGACATCGAGATCAAGCTTTAAGGGACCGAGTGCGATGACTATCGACGCAACTCAGGCCGGTGGCCGGGTCGTATCTGGCCTGCTTGGCGAGAAGCTTGGCATGACGCAGGTATGGGACGAGAACAATCGGGTCGTTCCCATTACGGTCGTGAAGGCCGGCCCCTGCGTGGTGACCCAGGTGCGTACCCCGGAGCGGGACGGCTACGACGCGGTCCAGATCAGCTACGGAGCGCCGAACCCTCGAAAGGTCACGAAGCCAGCTCAGGGCCACTTCGACAAGGCCGGCGTGACGCCACGGCGGCACACGGTCGAGTTCCGCACGCGTGACGCGTCCGAGTACACCCTGGGCCAGGAGCTGACGGTTGACGTCTTCGAGGCTGGCCAGAAGGTGGACGTGACAGGCACGAGCAAGGGCAAGGGTTTTGCCGGTGTCATGAAGCGGCACGGCTTCCACGGCCTGCGTTCCTCGCACGGTGTGCACGGCAAACACCGCTCGCCAGGCGCGATCGGCGGCTGCGCGACGCCAGGCCGGGTGTTCAAGGGGCAGCAGATGGCTGGCCGGATGGGTGGCGAACGGGTCACGGTCCAGAGCCTGGCCATTCACGCCGTGGACCCCGACAACGGGCTGTTGCTGCTCAAGGGCGCCGTCCCCGGCCCCAACGGCGGTGTCGTGCTGGTCCGGACGGCGGTAAAGGAGGCATCGAAGTGACGACGGTCTCCGTACGCGACACGAGTGGGAAGTCGGCCGGGACGGTCGAACTACCCCCCGAGATCTTCGGCGTTCAGGTCAACGTGCCGTTGATCCACCAGGTGGTGGTTGCACAGCTGGCTGCCGCACGGCAGGGTACTCATGCGTCGAAGACGCGGGGCATGGTCCGCGGTGGCGGAGCGAAGCCGTACCGGCAGAAAGGCACTGGGAGGGCCCGGCAAGGGTCGATTCGGGCGCCGCAGTTCGCCGGTGGTGGCACGGTGCACGGGCCGCAACCACGCAACTACGCGCAGCGCACGCCGAAGAAGATGAAGGCGGCGGCGCTGCGGGGCGCGCTGTCGGATCGGGCGCAGCACGATCGCGTGCACGTCGTCACCGGGTTCGTCGACGGCGACACACCATCCACCAAGGCGGCCTTGGCCACCTTGCGAGCGCTGACCGAGCGCCGTCGTGTGCTGGTGGTGCTCGACCGCGGCGACGAGCTGACGGCGAAGAGCCTGCGAAACGCGCCCGACGTTCACTTGCTGCCGCACGATCAGCTGAACACGTACGACGTCCTGTGTGCGGACGATCTGATCTTTACGAAGGCAGCGTTCGACGCGTTCGTCGCCGATCGCCAGCAGAACGGTGACGGCGCGAAGCAAGCTGAGGCGGAGGTGGCCACATGAGTAAGGTCGGTAAGGACCCGCACGACATCCTCATCAAGCCAGTCGTCTCCGAGAAGAGCTACAGCTTGCTGGATGAGAACAAGTACACCTTCATCGTCGATCCTCGGGCGAACAAAACCGAGATCAAGATTGCCGTCGAGAAGGTGTTCAACGTCAAGGTCGTCGGAGTAAACACCGCCAACCGCTCTGGAAAGCGTCGCCGGACCCGGTTCGGTATGGGCAAGCGCCCGGACACGAAGCGGGCGATCGTGGCAGTGGCTCCTGGCCAACGCATCGACATCTTCTCCGGCCCGGTCACGTAAGACCGGCGTCACGATACGAGTATCGAGGTCTGGAATGGGAATCCGAAAGTACAAGCCGACGACCCCGGGGCGTCGAGGCTCCAGTGTCGCCGACTTCACTGAGATCACCCGGTCCGAACCGGAGAAGTCGCTCGTGCGGCCGCTGCCCAAGAAGGGCGGCCGGAACAACTCGGGCCAGATCACTACGCGTCACCAGGGTGGCGGACACAAGCGGCAGTACCGAGTGATCGACTTCAGGCGGGCCGACAAGGACGGTGTGCCGGCGCGGGTCGCGCATATCGAATACGATCCAAACCGGACGTCCCGCATCGCATTGTTGCACTACGCGGACGGCGAAAAGCGCTACATTTTGGCGCCGAACCGGGTCAAGCAGGGCAGCCGGATCGAGTCTGGCCCGCGGGCAGACATCCAGCCGGGCAACAACCTCCCGCTGCGGAACATCCCGGTCGGTACCATCATCCACGCTATCGAGCTGCGGCCGGGTGGAGGTGCCAAGATCGCACGCTCTGCTGGTGCCCGCGTTCAGCTGGTGGCCAAGGAAGGGACGTGGGCGCAGCTGCGGATGCCGTCGGGCGAGATCCGCAACGTCGACGTCCGGTGCCGTGCCACCGTTGGTGAGGTCGGCAATGCCGAACAGTCGAACATTAACTGGGGCAAGGCCGGCCGGATGCGCTGGAAGGGTAAGCGCCCCAACGTCCGGGGTGTGGTCATGAACCCGGTCGATCATCCGCATGGTGGTGGTGAAGGCCGGACGTCCGGTGGCCGCCATCCGGTGAACCCGAAGGGTAAGCCAGAGGGTCGTACCCGCCGGAAGAACAAGCCCAGTAATCGTCAGATCGTGCGCCGCCGCAAGACCGGTAAGAAGCGCTGAGTCGGGAGACCGAAGAGATGCCACGCAGCCTGAAGAAGGGGCCCTTCGTCGACGAGCACTTGGCCAAGAAGGTCGAGGCGCAGAACGACCAGGGCAGCAAGAACGTGATCAAGACGTGGTCACGCCGGTCGATGATCGTGCCGGAGATGATCGGACATACGATCGCCGTGCACGACGGCCGCAAGCACGTCCCGGTGTTCATCACCGAGGCCATGGTCGGTCACAAGCTCGGCGAATTCGCTCCGACGCGGACCTTCCGGGGTCACGAGAAGGACGACCGCAAGAGCCGTCGCCGGTGACGTCTACCACGCTGAGTTGAGGAGTTTGACGATGGAAGCAGCCAGGGCCCAGGCGCGGTTCGTCCGTGTCGCGCCCACCAAGGCGCGCCGCGTGGTGGATCTCATCCGTGGCCTGGATGTCGACGAGGCATCGGCCCTTCTCCAGTTCACACCCAGTGCGGCGGCGGAGCCGGTGCGCAAGACTCTGGAGAGCGCGGTCGCCAATGCCTACGATCTGACGGGTACCCAGCGGGACACGCTCAAAGTAGGTACGGCCTATGTCGACGAGGGACCGACGCTGAAGCGTTTCCGGCCCGGAGGCAAGGGCCGGGCGTTTCGGATCAAGAAGCGAACGTGCCACATCACGATCGTCGTGGCGGACAAGCAGTCGGCTAACGGCGCTCCGGCTTCGGCGAGGACGCGTGCCTCGGCCGGTGCCGGCGGTGCGAAGGGAGGGGCCCGCTAGTGGGTCAGAAGATCAACCCGCACGGGTTTCGACTTGGTATTTCCACCGACCACAAGAGCCGGTGGTTCGCGGACAGCACCAATGAGGGTCAGCGGTATCGGGACTACATTGCCGAAGATGTAGCGATCCGCAAGCTCATGACCCAGGGTATGGAGCGTGCCGGAATCTCCAGTGTGGAGATTGAACGAACCCGTGACAGAGTCCGGGTGGACATTCACACGGCACGCCCGGGGATCGTGATTGGCCGGCGTGGTGTCGAAGCCGACCGCCTGCGCTCGGAGTTGGAGAAACTCACGGGTAAGCAGGTCCAGATGAACGTGCTCGAGGTGAAACAGCCCGAGCTCGACGCCCAGCTGGTCGCGCAGGGTGTGGCCGAGCAACTGTCTGCGCGAGTCGCATTCCGCCGGGCGATGCGCAAGGCCATTCAGACCACGATGCGTGCGGGCGCCAAGGGTGTTCGGATCCAGTGTTCCGGGCGGCTCGGCGGTGCCGAGATGAGCCGCTCGGAATTCTACCGTGAGGGCCGGGTACCGCTGCACACGTTGCGCGCCGATGTTGACTACGGATTCTACGAGGCTCGCACCACGTTCGGTCGCATCGGTGTGAAGGTATGGATCTACAAGGGCGATGTCACCGGATCCCGCGCCGAGCGTGCGGCCGAGCAGGCGGCGCAGGCGCGGGCACAGCAGCGCGAACGCAGGCGTCCCGAACGCCGGCGGCCGGCTCGCGGAGAGCGCGGTGGTCAGCAGCAAACCAGCGGGACGGGCGAGACGGAATCCGCCGACGCCTCGGCGACACCGGCGGACACGTCGGCGGCTGAGCCGAGCAGCAAGCAGGAGGCGTGAGATCATGCTGATTCCACGCAAGATCAAGTACCGCAAGCAGCACAGCCCGAAGCGTCGCGGTATCTCGAAGGGCGGCACGAGCCTGGCGTTCGGCGAGTACGGCATCCAGGCGATCGAGGGTCACTATGTGACGAACCGGCAGATCGAGGCCGCGCGTATCGCCATTACCCGGCACGTTCGCCGGGGCGGGAAGGTATGGATCAACATCTTCCCGGATCGGCCGTTGACGAAGAAGCCCGCCGAGACCCGGATGGGCTCGGGTAAGGGTTCGCCGGAATGGTGGGTGGCGAACGTCAAGCCCGGACGGGTCATGTTCGAGCTTTCGTATCCGAACGAGGCGATCGCCAAAGAGGCGCTCACCCGGGCCATCCACAAGCTGCCGATGAAGGCGAAGATCGTGACACGCGAAACAGGTGATCTGTGATGGCGATCGGATCGAAGGACCTCGACGCCGGGTCGCTGCGGAAGAAGACCGACGCGGAGCTGGTCGAAGAGCTGGGAAAGGCCAAGGAAACGCTGTTCAACCTGCGCTTCCAGGCAGCTACCGGTCAACTTGAGAGCCACGGCCGGTTGAAGGCTGTGCGCCGCGACATCGCTCGGATCTATACGATCATGCGCGAGCGTGAGCTCGGTATCACGCCCGTGGTCGAGCCCGCTTCCGACGATGCGGCCAAGGAAGATGCCGCATGAGCCCGACGAATAAGGACACGTCTGTGAGTGACACGAACGCTGTCATGAAAGACCGGACTCGCGGCTTCCGTAAGCTTCGCGAGGGCCGGGTCGTCAGCGACAAGATGGACAAGACGGTCGTGGTGGCCGTCGAGGACCGCTTCAAGCACCCGCTGTACGGCAAGGTCGTACGGCGTACCAACAAGTTCAAAGCGCACGATGAGCAAAACGCTTGCGGCATCGGCGACCGCGTCCTTCTGATGGAGACCCGGCCGCTGTCGGCTACCAAGCGTTGGCGCGTCGTGGAGATAGTCGAGAAGGCGAAGTAGTTCATACCGTGCCAGGACCGTTCCGCAAGGCTTGCCGGCGCGCCTCGGGTGTGCCGGTGGAGAACCGGCGTGACACACAGGAGCCATTGAGATGATTCAGCAGGAGTCGCGACTACGCGTCGCTGACAACACGGGTGCCAAGGAAATCTTGTGCATCCGCGTTCTCGGCGGCTCGGGCCGGCGGTACGCCGGCATCGGCGATGTCGTCGTAGGAACCGTGAAGGATGCCATTCCGGGCGGTAGTGTGAAGAAGGGCGACATCGTCAAAGCCGTGATCGTGCGGACGGTGAAGGAGCGGCGCAGGCCCGACGGCTCCTATATCCGGTTCGATGAGAACGCCGCCGTTCTTATCAGAGACGGTGGCGACCCGCGAGGCACTCGCATTTTCGGTCCTGTCGGCCGCGAGCTTCGAGAGAAGCGCTTCATGCGCATCATCTCTCTCGCCCCGGAGGTGTTGTAAGTCATGCGTGTGAAGAAGGGTGACAAGGTCGTCGTGATCGCTGGCCGTGACAAGGGCTCGGTCGGCAAGGTGATCAGGGCGTTCCCGCAGGACGAGAAGGTGCTAGTGGAAGGTGTCAACCGGATCACCAAGCACAGCAGGCCAACTCGAACGGCCCGGGGACGTGAAGGAGGGGGCATCATCCACAAGGAAGCGCCCATCCACGTGTCCAACGTTCAGCTGGCCGTAGAGGTCGACGTTGACGGCGAGAAGAAGACCGTCGGAACGCGCGTCGGCTACCGGTTCGACGAGGACGGCAACAAGGTCCGGTATGCCAAGCGCACCGGTGAGGATATCTGATGAGTACAACGACTACCGCCATGCCTCGGCTCAAGCAGCGTTATCGCGAGGAGATCATTCCGTCGCTGCGTGAGCAGTTCGGCATCGCGAACATCATGCAGGTTCCCTCGGTCCAGAAGGTCGTCGTGAACATGGGCGTCGGCGAGGCCGCCCGTGACACGAAGTTGATCGAGGGCGCCATTCGTGATCTGTCGGACATCACCGGTCAGCGACCCGCGGTGACCCGGGCCCGTAAATCGGTCGCCCAGTTCAAGCTGCGTGAGGGCATGCCGATCGGGGTGCATGTGACGTTGCGTGGCGATCGTATGTGGGAGTTCCTGGATCGCCTGATCACGATCGCTCTGCCCCGGATTCGTGATTTCCGCGGTCTGTCGCCCCGGCAGTTCGATGGTCGCGGCAATTACACGTTCGGCCTCAACGAACAATCCATGTTTCACGAGATCGATCAAGATCGGATCGATCGGGTCCGGGGTATGGACATCACGGTCGTGACGACAGCGACCAACGACGATGAGGGCCGGATGTTGTTGCGGCAGCTCGGCTTTCCGTTCAAGGAGCAGTGACAAGGTGAGCGAGCGGAGTGCCCGGCGTCGCGACGGAGGAGCAGCCGTGCGCGCAGCGAGTGAGCCGAGGAACGCGACTCAAGAACGAGGAGCAGTGACAAGGTGAGCGAGCGGAGTGCCCGGCGTCGCGACGGAGGAGCAGCCGTGCGCGGAGCGAGTGAGCTGAGGAACGCGACCATGAAACAGGAGCAGTGACGTGGCGAAGAAAGCGCTGGTCCACAAGGCCAAGAAGAAGCCGAAGTTCGCGGTCCGCGCGTACTCTCGTTGCCAGAAGTGCGGGCGCCCGCATTCGGTGTATCGCAAGTTCGGCCTGTGCCGGATCTGCCTTCGGGAGATGGCGCACCGGGGCGAACTTCCGGGCCTGACGAAGTCCAGCTGGTGACATTTCTAGATCGCCGTAGGTCCGTGCGACACGGAAACCCCGGCGGGAAAGTGGTTTGACGACCATGACCATGACCGATCCGATCGCAGACATGTTGACACGTCTGCGAAACGCGAATTCGGCCTTCCACGATGAAGTGCCGATGCCGTATAGCAAACTCAAAGAACGTATCGCTCAGATCCTCGAGCAAGAGGGCTTCATCAGCGGTTACGACGTGCAGGAGCCTGCCGAGGGCAAGGTCGGCAAGGCTCTCGTGTTGGAGCTGAAGTACGGACCCTCGCGAGAGCGATCCATTGCGGGCGTTCGCCGGGTCAGCAAGCCCGGTCTTCGCGTGTACGCGAAGGCCAACAACATGCCCAAGGTGCTGGGTGGTCTCGGCGTCGCGATCATTTCGACGTCGCATGGACTCCTCACCGACCGGGCAGCGGCCAAACAAGGTGTCGGCGGGGAAGTCCTCGCCTACGTCTGGTAGCGGGAAGGAGGAAAGACGGACGTGTCGCGTATCGGTAAGCTTCCGATTCCCGTACCTGCCGGTGTGGATGTCGCGATCGATGGCCGGGACATCTCGGTAACGGGCCCGAAGGGCACCTTGCAGCATACGCTGCCGGAGACGATCGAGATCGAGCGCAACGAAGACGGCGCGCTGGAGGTTCGTCGTCCCGATGACGAGCCCGACAGCAAGGCCAAGCACGGGCTCACCCGAACATTGGTGTCCAACATGGTCACCGGTGTCACCGACGGCTATGAGAAGAAGCTCGAGATCGTCGGCGTGGGTTACCGCGTGACAGCGAAGGGCGAGGACATCGAGCTCGCTGTCGGCTACAGCCACCCCGTCCCGTTCGCGGCGCCCGAGGGCATCACCTTCACGGTGGAATCTCCGACGAGGTTCGCCGTGCGAGGGATCGACAAGCAACGAGTGGGCCACGTCGCGGCGCTGATCCGAGGCCTGCGTCCACCGGAGCCGTACAAGGGCAAGGGCATCCGCTACGAAGGTGAGCAAGTCCGGCGTAAGGTCGGGAAGGCTGGGAAGAAGTAGACGATGGGCATCGGGATCAACCGCCGAGTTCGGCGGGGCGACAAGAGAGCCGCGCGAGACAGGCGGCATCTGCGGGTCCGTAAAAAGATCAGCGGTACGCCACAGCGGCCGCGCCTCGTGGTTACACGATCACTGCGGCACATGGTGGCACAGGTGGTCGATGACACGGCGGGGCACACCATCGTGTCGGCGACGAGCATGGAGTCCGATCTCCGTTCGATGGAGGGCGACAAGACCGCGAAGGCACGCAAGGTCGGTGAGCTCGTGGCCGAACGCGCGAAGTCGGCTGGTGTGGAGTCCGTGGTATTCGACCGCGCCGGTAACCGCTATCACGGCCGGGTTGCTGCGGTGGCCGAAGGCGCTCGGGAGTCGGGCCTTCAGCTGTAGACGGAGCATTGTGACGACGAGCAGAGAGAGAAGGAGTTATGGCTGAACCACAGCGCCGCGGGAGCGGTGCCGGTGGCGAGCGCCGTGAACGCCGTGACCGTCGCGACCGCGACAGTCGTCGCGGTGATGGCGGCGCGGAGAAGACCACCTACGTAGAACGTGTCGTCGCCATCAACCGCGTGGCGAAGGTCGTCCAGGGAGGTCGGCGTTTCAGCTTCACCGCCCTGGTCGTCGTCGGCGACGGTGATGGCACGGTCGGTGTCGGATATGGCAAGGCCAAGGAGGTACCCGCGGCGATCGCCAAGGGTGTCGAGGAGGCCAAGAAACAGTTCTTCAAGGTGCCGCGGATCCAGGGCACCATTCCGCATCCCGTCCAGGGTGAAAAGGCGGCGGGTGTGGTGCTGTTGCGCCCCGCATCGCCTGGTACCGGTGTGATCGCGGGTGGGCCGGTTCGCGCCGTCTTGGAAGCCGCCGGCATCTCTGACGTGCTGAGCAAGTCGCTGGGTTCGGCGAACGCGCTCAACATCGTGCATGCCACGGTGGAAGCGTTGCGTGGCCTGGAACGTCCGGAACAGGTCGCCGCCCGGCGTGGATTGCCGCTCGAGGACGTCGCCCCGGCGGCGCTGTTGCGTGCACGAGCGGAGGCCAACGCATGAGTCAGTTGAAGATCCGCCAGGTGAAGAGCAAGATCGGCGGAACGTCGGCGCAGCGTGATTCGTTGCGTTCCTTGGGGCTGAAGCGCATCGGTGACCACGTCGTCAAGGATGATCGCCCCGAGGTTCGCGGCATGATCAAGGCGGTATCTCACCTGGTCACCGTCGAGGAGGTCGACTGAGGCGATGAGCGAGAAATCTCCACTGAAGCCGCATCACCTTCGTCCGGCTCCGGGTGCGAAGAAGGCCAAGACCCGTGTCGGTCGTGGCGAGGCGTCCAAGGGGAAGACTGCCGGGCGCGGAACCAAGGGAACGAAGGCTCGCGGTCAGGTTCCGGCGACCTTCGAAGGTGGCCAGATGCCGTTGCACATGCGGCTGCCGAAACTCAAGGGATTCAACAACCCGTTCCGCGTGGAGTACCAGGTAGTCAACCTGGACAAGCTCGCGGAACTGTATCCCGATGGCGGTACGGTGACGGTCGAGGACCTGGCCGGCAAGGGTGCGGTACGCCCGAAGCGTCGGGTGAAGGTGCTCGGCACCGGGGAGGTGTCCGTGAAACTGGACGTCAGTGCCCACGCCTTTTCCAAGACCGCCAAGGAGAAGATCGAGGCGGCCGGGGGGACGGCTACACAATTGTGACGATCACGTACCCGGAGTCCGGGCGTTCTTCGGACAGCCGGGTACGTTATCGTCACAAAGCGGGTGCTGTGACGGCGGTCACCCACTGACGGTATACGAACGAACGAGGGCCGGCCCGTCGCCGGTCTCCAGGAGGCAGCGAAGTGCTCAGAGTGTTCGTTCAGGCGTTCCGGACGCCTGACCTGCGCCAGAAGCTGCTGTTCATGCTGGGCATCATTGTCCTCTTTCGGTTGGGCTCCAATCTGCCAACGCCGAACGTCGACGTCGAGGCTGTGCAGATCTGCTCTGATCAAGCGCTCGAAGAAGAAGGCTTCGGCCTGTACGGATTGCTCAACCTGTTCACCGGCGGCGCGTTACTGAACCTGGCCATCTTCGCGCTCGGGATCATTCCGTACATCACGTCGGCCATCATCTTCCAGCTGCTGACCGTGGTGATCCCGAAGCTGGAAACCTTGAAGAAGGAAGGGCCCTCGGGACAAGCCCAGATCACCCAGTACACCCGGTATCTGACCATCGGGCTGGCTCTGCTGCAGGCGACGACGCTGGTGACGCTGGCGGAGAGTGGACAGTTCTTCCCCGGCTGCCCCCAAGAGATCGTTGCCGACAACTCCGTGGGATCGCTCGCCTTGATGGTGCTAGTGATGACCTCGGGAACGGCCCTGGTCATGTGGATGGGTGAGCTGATCAGCGACCGCGGCGTGGGCAACGGCATGTCGTTGCTCATCTTCACCCAGATCGTGGCCAGCGTTCCGGGGATGTTCTGGAACATCCAGCTGACTCGCGGATGGGGCATCTTCGCCCTGGTTCTGGCCGTGGCGTTGGTCGTCGTGGCCCTCATCGTCTACGTCGAGCTGTCGCAGCGCCGCATTCCGGTCCAGTACGCCAAGCGAATGGTCGGCCGGCGGATGTACGGGGGATCGTCCACGTACATTCCGTTGAAGATCAATCAGGCCGGCGTCATTCCTGTGATCTTCGCTTCTTCGCTGTTGTATGTGCCCATGTTGTGGGCGCAGTTCAACCAGGAAAGCGCATGGGCGGCGTGGGTCGCCGAGCATTTCCAGCGGGGCGATCACCCGATCTATCTCGCGTTCTACTTCCTCTTGATCGTGGGATTTGCGTTCTTCTATGTGTCCATCACGTTCAATCCGAAAGACGTGTCGGACAACATGAAGAGGTACGGCGGGTTCGTGCCGGGTATCCGGGCTGGGCGGCCGACGGAGGAATACCTGACCTACATTTTGAACCGGATCACGTCGGCCGGTGCGATCTATCTCGGTCTGGTGGCCCTGTTGCCGTTGATGGCGTTCAACATCATCAATCCCGGTATGGGCATGGCGTTCAGCAACACGTTCGGAGGCACCAGCATTCTGATCATGGTCGGTGTCGGTCTGCAGACTGTGCAGCAGATCGAGGGACAGCTGCAGCAACGCAACTACGAGGGATTCTTGAAGTGACGCGTCTTCTGATCATGGGCCCGCCCGGGGCTGGCAAGGGAACCCAAGCACAGCTGGTGGCCGAACACTTCGGCATCCCCGCGATCTCCACGGGTGACATCTTCCGGGCGAACGTGTCCAACGGAACGTCGCTCGGTGTCGAAGCCAAGCGGTATATGGATGCCGGCGAGTACGTTCCAGACGAGATCACCAACAACATGTTGCGTGACCGCCTTTCCGAGCCCGACGCCGCCGATGGCTTCTTGCTCGACGGCTACCCTCGGACCCTGTCTCAGGTGGACTTCCTCGACAGTGTGCTGGCCGAGCAAGGTGCCGAGCTTGATTACGTCGTCGAACTCGTCGTCGACGAGAACGAGATCGTCTCCCGCCTGCTGAAGCGTGCCGCGGAAGAGGGCCGCACGGACGACTCGGAGGAAGTCGTCCGGAATCGGATGCGCGTTTACAACGAGCAGACCGCACCGTTGACCGCGCTGTATGCGGAGCGTGGCCTGCTGGTCCGCGTGGACGGCATGGGCCGGGTCGAAGAGGTCGCGGCACGCGTGGAGAACGCGATCGTTACCGCATCGCGGAGCGCTTGAGGGCATGCGGGCGAGGCGTCCGGCATTGGAGATCAAGAGTGACGCCGAGCTCGTCGGAATGCGCGCGGCGGGAATGGTGGTGGCCGAGATCCACGCTGTGATGCGCGAGGCGGTCACAGCCGGCACTACCGGACGCGATCTCGATGCCTTGGCCCGCCGAGAGCTGAAAGAGCGGGGCGCTACGTCGAATTTTCTGGGCTACCACGGCTTTCCAGCGACGGTCTGCGTGTCTGTGAACGACGTCGTCGTCCACGGCATCCCCAACGACGTGCCGTTTCGTGATGGAGATATCGTATCCATCGATTTCGGCGCGGTAGTCGACGGCTGGCACGGAGATGCCGCGGTGACGCTGCCGGTCGGAGATGTCTCGGACGACGTGGCACGAATGCTGAGTGACTGCGAGGACGCATTGTGGGCGGGCATTGCGGCCATGCGCCCTGGCCGTCGGCTACGCGAGATAGGTACTGCCGTCGAACGGCTGGTGCAGTCTCGGGGCGACTACGGGATCGTCGAAGAATACGGCGGGCACGGCATCGGCACCGCGATGCATCAAGACCCACACGTGATGAACTATCGGACTCGCCGGCGCGGGCCGAAGCTCCAGCCGGGACTCTGCCTGGCGGTCGAACCGATGATCACCCTTGGTGATCCGGCGACGTACACGCTCGACGACGACTGGACGGTCAAGACGACTGATGGCGCGTGGGCGGCACACTTCGAGCACAGCGTGGCCGTGACGAGTGACGGCCCGTACGTGCTCACTGCCCTCGATCCCCCCTCCGATGATCGTGAACACTAGTCGGCCACATGGCAGGTTCAATCGGTGCTTGCAATGAGCAGCTGGTTGAGCCGCTGGGTTGGAGTCT
>NZ_QMIG01000036.1 GCF_003287285.1 Phytoactinopolyspora halophila | reverse complement strand
GAGGGGTGTGTCAGATTAACGGTGGATCCGGTCTTGGTATCGGTTAGTTTCCGGTTGGTGTGATGCGGCCTTCGAATGTGATGGCGAACGCGTTCAGGGCCGGTTTCCACCTCATGGCCCATCGTGCCCTGCCTCGGCCGGTGGGGTCTAGTGACCGGGTGACCAGGTACAGGCATTTCAGGGCGGCTTGCTCGGTGGGGAAGTGCCCGCGGGCGCGGATCGCGCGCCGGTAGCGGGCGTTGATCGACTCGATCGCGTTCGTGGAGCAGATCACGCGGCGGATCTCCCCGTCATAGTCGAGGAACGGCACGAAGTCTGACCAGGCGTTTTCCCACAACTTGACGATCGCTGGGTACTGCTGGCCCCACGAGGCGGCGAACTCGCCCCAGCGTTCTTTGGCCGCGGCCTCGGACGGGGCGGTATAGACCGGCCGCAGATCCTTGGACATCTGGTCCCAGTACCGGCGGGAGGCGGAACGTGTTGCGGATCAGGTGGATGATGCAGGTCTGCACGATCGCCAACTCCCAGGTGGTGGTGATCGCCTCGGGCAGGCCCTTGAGCCCGTCACACACCACGATGCACACGTCCTGCGTGCCACGGTTCTTGATCTCGGTGAGCACGGACAGTCAGAACTTCGCGCCCTCGCCGCCGTCACCGGCCCACAGCCCGAGAATGTCGCGTTCACCGGCGACGGTGACACCAATCGCGACATAAACCGGTCGGCTTGTGACCTGACCATCACGAATCTTCACGTGGATAGCGTCGATGAACATCACCGGATAGACCCGCTCCAGCGGCCGGCTGCACCACTCAGCCATCTCCCCGACCACCTTGTCGGTGATCCGCGAGATCGTGTCCTTGGACACCTTCGCCCCGTACACATCGTCGAAGTGCGCAGCCACCTCACCCGTGGTCAGGCCCTTGGCGGTCAACGACAACACGACCTCATCGATCCCATCCAGCCGGCGCTGTCGCTTGCGCACGATCTGCGGCTCAAACGACGAGTCGGTATCGCGTGGCACCTCGATCTCGACCGGGCCGATCTCGGTCAACACCGTCTTCGCCCTCGTGCCGTTACGCGAGTTCCCGCCGTCCCGCCCGGCCGGGTCGTGCTTGTCGTATCCAAGGTGCTCGCTCATCTGAAGCATCCAGCGCGGTCTCGAGCACGTTCTTCGTCAATTGGTTCAACAGCCCGTCCGGGCCCACCAGATCGACACCTTGTTCCTTGGCCTGCGCCAGAAGCTGTTCAGCCAGCTGCTGCGGATCCACCTGATCATCAGTCACAGACTCCAGTGTTTCCGTCATGATCGATCCTTCCCGCCAAGCAACGCTCGGCGTGTCGACCAAGATCAGATCCACCGCTTCTCAGACAGTCCCCATGAGAACGCGGACTAGCCCTCGAAAATCTTGATGGAAAAACTCGCCGAACGCACTGTCGAACGCGACCGACTCGAAGCCGAGCTCTCCCGGCCCACACACCGGGCTGAGCAAACCGAGCGGGAAGTCCAAGAACTGATCGACTACGCCGGTGGAATCGCCTCAGCACTCTCGAAAGCAGAGCGTGAGGACAAAGGCGCTCTCTACCAGGACCTGGGGCTTCGGCTGACATA
>NZ_QMIG01000035.1 GCF_003287285.1 Phytoactinopolyspora halophila | reverse complement strand
GGTATAGACCGGCCGCAGATCCTTGGACATCTGGTCCCAGTACCGGCGGGAGGCGGAACGTGTTCCGCCGCCGGGCTGAACGGGAAGGCGTGGAGCCGGCGGTGTCGGCTGCTCGTTTGCTTGAGGAAGCGTCGGCGGAACCTGACCCGTTGGAGTTTGTGGCGTCCTTTGATTCCGACGAGGTGGCGGCTTGCGACGCCGACGCGTTCCTCGCGGAGCACGGTTTTGGCCAGTCGTGATCGTTGATACGGGTCCGCTTGTCGCTGCGGCGAACCGGAAGGATCCAGATCATGAGGCTTGTCGCGAACTTCTGGCGAAGTCGTCTCGGACTCTGGTCGTTCCGGCTCTGGTTGTGGCTGAAGCGACGTTCATGATCGAGCGTGCAGGGGGGACCGGCGGCGGAGGCGAGGTTCCTGCGGTCACTCCGATCGCGACGTTTCAAGATCGAACCACCGACCGACAGTGATCTCGGGCGCTGTGTCGAGTTGGTCGAGAAATACGCGGACCTTCCACTCGGCGGCACAGATGCGTCGGTGGCGGCGCTTGCCGAGCGTCTGAGACTTCGGTGCCTCGTTGACCGAGATAGCGGAGTTGGCCGAACGCGGTAGGGTCGCCTATGACGCCGATCTCGCGGTCGCCGTCGCCGAGCGAGGCTCGCGGGATCGGGGTGGGGCCACGAGCCCATCACACGGATTAGCCCCGCCCGAACGAGCAACCGGTCTGTGAAGTGTCACCGACCTAACTGAACAGAACTGAGGCTAGCTCTGGCTAAGCCGGATCATCGTAGGTACGTCGCGATGCATGGGCGGCGACTCTGATGGCCCTTACGACCAACCACCGACTACGACTGCGTATCGCCTGAATTCTCTTTAAATAGGCTCGTTACATGCTGCGCCGCGCCCAGTATTCTCTCGACCGGCATCCGGGATTCCCCCACAAGTCCATGCGCGGAACTTACCACTCGAAACGTGATATTATCTGTATTGTCACCTGGTAACGGTGTCATCCAATATGATCGATGCCACAGGCGAGCGGAGCCCATTCCGCCGAGATCGGCAACATGCACAAGAGAATCACTTCGGTCAAGGCGAGCGCTAAGCTCGATTTCTCGCCCAACGCTCTTCTCCCGCACGCTGGACACACTGCTGGTTCGCTCTATATAGTCCGCAGAAAATCTCATGCCAAGCGTCAAAAACAAGCCTCTAGAGAATACTTGAAGATTCTCAATCGTCAGAACTGTATCGCTAGAGTAGGCCAGAACAATGATATCGGGAATCACCGCGGGCAGTTCATCTGCTGGCGGACCTTCCGAGCGTCCTCTCGCAATGGAAATCCCTGGGGGCTCAGTCACGTGATAGCACCTAATTCGTTCGTTGTTTCGGCCCATTCAAAGGCACGGAACCGTGAGGGATCCTGTACCTTTGCGAGCCTCTATTGGCTCCGACCCAAACCATGTTACTACTACCTCAAGATAGCCACGGTAGGAGTAAGACGTATCATTGGGCTCACATGATGCAGACACAGGCGAAGTACGGCGGGGCGGTGGGCAATTGTTGTTTTCCGGTCCTGCCGCGTAAGGCTCCCATGTACGGTCGAACTCGTTGTATATCTGAATCTCTGCCTGCAACCAGCAAGAGTCAGGAGGTTCACCGGTGCAATCTGTCAGGTATCCTTCGGTTGAGATAGTGTTTCCGCTGAGCACCGGCCTGTCAACATCTCCGTGGCATTCATCCTGCAAGGGTTTCGAGTCATCCCCATCAGGGGTGTGGGGGACAATCACTATTGGCTCGTCATCCTTGAATTCCATAAATCTGCCCGAGGGGTGGTCAGTCTCGCTCGACTCCGCAGCACTTGCGGAAGCCATAGAGAACAGTCCGAGTGATAAAGCAATCAGCAGTGCCGCCGCTCGCCTAATCGACCAAAGGGACATAAATAATCACCCACTCCTACGAATACAAGACTTTACCCCAGCGCAGTTCGACGACTAACGGTTGCAGAATCCTTCCGGAGCGATAGAGCGACGTGGAGAACAAGCATTGACTTACAACAAACCTACTCGGTACAACCGAGTCGCCAGTTTCCTGATGCATCAGTCGACTACCTGGGAAACTACCAATGCTTGAGCGTGTGTAAAAGGGGCCAGATGACGGGCAATTCTGCCGACTCGTGACAGCTGAAGGTGTGACGACGCTAGTACTCCAGCCGTAGATCGTGATCTTGGGCGTGTCGGTGCTGGATATGAAGCGGCCACCGCTCGATGATCTTGGTTTGTGAAGACTCAAAATGATCTTACGGTGGCCGCAGGACCCAGCGTAGACGTTGATCAATTGCGGCGCGAGCGTGACGGGCTGATGTCTCGTATCGCATCGCGGTTTCCCCGGATGGAGTCGTTATCAGAACGCGTGTGATCTGGTCACGGGGTTGATGTCAGACCTGCCATCCAAGAACTGCTGGACGATAGCCGAACACCTCGGACACCAGAGCCCGGATGCACTGCAGAACCTGTTGTTCAGGGCGTCCTGGGACGCCGACGGAGTGCGGGACGACCTGCGTAACTACGTCACGACCGGTCTGGGCGATGACGAGGCGATGCTGGTGGTGGACGAGACCGGCGACGTCAAGAAGGGACCTAATGACGAAGTCGTCATTAGGTCCCTTATGACGAGTGTGTGGTTATGCCGCACCGTCGCTGGTGTGCGCTGTTCAGGGCGGTGAGGGCTCTTCGGTGGTGCGGCATAACCCGTACTGATGATGATGCGTGGTGGTCAGAGCTGGTCGAGGAAGGCCAGGAAGCTGTCGGGGGCCTTGTAGCGGACGGACCCGAGCTCGGGCGGGCTGGTGCGAGCGACTGCCTGTTCTTTGAGCGCCATGTCGGCGTGCAGGTAGATGCGGGTGGAGGTTGGGCTCTCGTGGTCGAGCCACACGACGATGACGGTGATGTCGATACCGGCGCGTAGGAGAGTCATCGCAGCGGTGTGTCTGAGGGTGTGCGGAGTGGGCTTCTTGGTCGCAAGTGAGGGACACGTGGCTGCCGCCGTGCTGGCGTATTTCCTGGTCAGGTGGCTGACGGTGTCACGGGACATCGGAGTTCCGCTGCGGGTGCAGAGCAGCGGAGCCGTCCCGCGAGCGTGACGTTGGGCGAGCCACTCGGTGAGGACGCCGACGGTGTGGCTGGTCAGCGGCGTGCATCGGTCTTTGCGGCCTTTGCCGTGGCAGGAGATATGCGCGCCGGTGTCCACGTGCGCGTCGTCGATGGTGAACTGGGTCAGCTCGGAGACGCGGAGCCCGGTTTGGGCGGCGAGCACAAGCAGTGCACGGTCACGGCGGCCGTGCCAGGTGGAGGGGTTCGGAGTGGCGAGCATCGCGTCGAGTTCAGCGCTGGTGAGGTAGCTGACGACGGTGGTCGTGGTGCGCTTGGGCTGGATCGCCAGGACCCGGCTGATCAGGTGCATGTGCTCGGGAGCCTTGCAGGGCGGTGTAGCGGAACAGCGAGTGGATCGCCGCCAACCGGTTGTTGCGTGTGGCGGGGCTGTTCCCGCGGACTGTCTCCAGGTGGGTCAGAAAGGCGCCGATGGTGGCGGCGTCCAGGTCGGTCAGATCCAACTGGCTCGGTAGCGAAGATGGGCGCGAGCGTGGTCATCGCTGCCTCCCGGGCTGCCCGTCCGCCGCGTGATCGTATGTGCCGTCGACGCCGGATTCGAGTCGGGCGGCGGCGAGGCCGAGGAGCTCGGGGACGGGCCTGCAGGTACCAGTACGTCGCCTCCGACGACGAGTGCCCGAGATACGTGGACAACACCGGTAGCCGGGTGTGCACGTTGATGCCGTCGCGTTGCCAGTTGATCAGGGTGGCGACCGCGAAGGTGTGTCTCAGATCATGAATCCTGGGACGCCGCCGATCCGGCGGGGTTTGGATGGCGGCCAGGGCCAGCAGCTTGGCGAAAGTCTGCTGCACCCAGCGCTGCTGCATGCGCTGTCCGGAGCGGGTAACGAAGAACGCCGATGAGGCGACCTCGGTGCAGATCCGGTCACGCCGGGCGGCGTAGCTGGTGAGCATCGCAACCGTGGTGTCATGCAGCGGCACCAACCGGACGTCGTTCTTGCCGCTCACCCGCAGCACCGCGTCGTCCAACATGACGTCCGCACGGTCGAGTCCGAGCGCCTGCTCAACTTCTCGTGGATCTCCAGGACGACAACGCGAGCCGCTTGACTGCTGAGTAGATAGGGTAGCGTCACGGATGTATTCCGCGTCGGAGCAGGTCAACCGCCTAGCTGCAGCGCTGTGCGCGTGTGGTAGGTGGTCAAGTCGCTCCTCGGACACGCCCAGAATGTTTGTTCGAATTTAGAGTTTTGAAGAGGTGAAACATTGATACAGGCTGGCCGGTTTGCAGCAGCCTGGCGAAATTCTCGTTCCCTTCGGATCCCCTGAAATGTGTTGACCAGCCCAAATGCGGGTGTGGGGTTTATGCGGCGATGCCGAGGAAGACGACGAGTGCGCGGTTGATCTGCACCATCTGTTCGTCGGATAGGCGTCCGATGCGTGTGCCGAGCTGGTCGCGACGTATAGTCATGACTTTGTCGGTCATGACTGCGCTGGGTTGGCGCAGGCCGTTGAGCTCTTCCGGTTCGACCGGGATGCGGAACAGCGGGAGGTCGGTGCGGTCGGTAGTGACCAGCGCGACCGTGATTGAGGCCGTGGCATCGAAGCGGTCATCTTGGATGATGACGACGGGTCGAGGCTTGGTGGCGTAGCCGGGTCCGGCCGAGGTCCACACCTCACCTCGTTTCACTCGTCGTCTCCGGCCGCCTCGTCCCATGTCGGCGTCTGCAACGCGTCGGCGAACGCCTGGTCGTCGTCTGCGTGGGTGCTGGCGTCGGCGAGCGTGGACTGGCGGTGTGCTTCGGCGGCGAACTGCGGCGAGGTGACGTCGGGGACCCAGATCTGGATCGGGCGCAGCCCATGCTGGCGCAACCGTTCCCGGTGTGCGCGGACGCGATCCTTGTTGCTTGTCGCCATACATTCAACGTTACATGTAACGCCCCTTGATATGCCAACTCGCGCGTAGGCCTGTGGGTGGGTTGGTTCAGACCTTGGGCGATGCGGGCGGCGTTGTTGCCCGAGGGGGCTGGCGACTTTGATCGCGAATTTCGGCAGGCCATGGCGGAGACGACAGAGACGCTGGTGGTGGTTCTGTCTGGGGGTACGCCTAGCATGTCCCATAAGTCGATGACGAGGGAGGGCGTACCGCCGGATGCAGTTCGACGACGTTGCGTTCATGCGCGAGCATGATTCCGCCTGGCGGCTTCTGCGTGCCGACAACGCACCTCTGGTGTTGAGTTTCTTGCATAAGGTGTTCGTCGAGGGTAACGCGCGCTCTGTCCCGGCGGCCGAGCTGATCAGCCGGCTGGACGACGAGCTCTATGCGTTGAAGGAGCGACTCGGTGAGCGGGCGTACCCGAAGTCCGCACGTGAGTACCTGAACGACTGGGCGAAGCCGGAGGTCGGCTGGCTGCGCAAGTACTACCCGACGGGCACGGACGAAGCGCACTTCGACGCCATGCCGGCGGTCGAGAAGGCGTTGTCGTGGGTTCGCTCGCTTCGGGCCCGCGCGTTCGTCGGTACCGAGTCCCGGCTGAACACGCTGTTCGAGCTGCTGCGACAGATCGCCTACGGCGCCGAAGAGGATCCGGATATCCGGCTCGCAGAGCTGTACCGGAGGAGACAGGAGATCGACACCGAGATCGCGAAGGTGGAGCAGGGCAACGTCCCGGTCCTCGACCCGTCCGCTCTGCGCGATCGCTACCAGCAGTTCGCCGCCACGGCTCGCGAGCTGTTGGCAGACTTCCGAGAGGTGGAAGCGAACCTCCGGGCGCTCGACCGTGAGTTGCGCGAACGCATCGCGGCGTGGGACGGCTCGAAAGGTGAGTTGCTCGACGAGGTGCTCGGCAACCGCGACGCGATCGCCGAGTCGGACCAAGGCCGCAGTTTCCAGGCGTTCTACGACTTCCTGCTCTCGCCGCAGCGGCAGTCCGAGCTTAGCGACCTGCTCGACAAGGTGCAGCAGTTGGAGGCCATTAGCGAGCGTGACCCGCGGATGCGGCGCATCCACCATGACTGGCTCGACGCCGGAGAGCAGACTCAGGCGACGGTGCGCGTCTTGTCTGACCAGCTCCGGCGCTTCCTCGACGACCAGGCCTGGCTGGAGAACCGGCGGGCGATGGACCTGCTGCACAGCATCGAGTCGACGGCGCTGGAGCTGCGTGATCACGGTCCGCCGAGACTGACGTTCGAGATTGACGGGGTGGCGCCGTCAATTGCACTGCCGATGGAGCGCCCGCTCTACACACCCACGGCTAACACCCCGATCGACAGCAGCGTCGTCGTCGGTGACGACGACATCGATGCGGACGCCATGTTCGAGCAGGTCTACGTCGACCGGGCGGCACTGGCGCGCGACGTACGGCGGGCGCTGCAGCATCGTAGCCAGGTCGGCCTGCCCGAGATCGTCCGGGACAATCCGCTGGAGAACGGGCTGGCCGAGTTGGTGGGCTACCTGTCGCTCGACGACGATGCGTTCGGCGTGGTGTTCGACGAGGAGATCCGCGAGCAGGTGAGCTGGTACGACTCGGACGGTTGTGAGCGTGTCGCCACGCTTCCGCGGGTCACGTACGTGCGCTCGGCCGGAGGGGGTGAGCACGGGTGACTACCAGAACGGCGGCCAAGTACGGTGAGCCGGGCCTGTCCGTTGTCGTGACGCAGCTGATGAAGGGCGTGCTGTACCGCGACGTGCACGAGTCGCAGTGGAACCAGCTACTGCAGCTGCAGGCGAACGTGCGCGACTACGTCGGCGTGATCGGGCTGACCGTCGTGGTCGACGAGGCCGAGGGGTACGCCTACCTGCGGTCGCGGCCGGATCTCGAAGACGAGGACGGCCCGGCGATCCCGCGACTCATCCCGCGCCGGGCGCTGTCGTTCCATGTGAGCCTGCTGCTGGCGCTGCTGCGCAAGAAGCTGATCGAGTTCGACGCGAGCGGCGGCGACACCAAGCTGGTGCTCACCCGCGAGCAGATCGTGGAGATGATGCGGGTGTTCCTGCCCGAGGGCAGCAACGAGGTCCGTCTCGTTGATCAGATCGACTCGCACATCGGCAAGGTCGTCGAGCTCGGCTTTCTGCGCCGGATCAAGGACACCGACGGCCACTACGAGGTGCGCCGGATCATCAAGGCGTTCGTGGACGGCCAGTGGCTCGCCGAGTTCGACCAGCGGCTGGCGGAGTACGCTGTGGAACTGCGCGGAGACGATCACGAGGAGACCTGATGTCGGGCCTGTTCAGCGCGGTTGAACTGGAGGACGCCGTCCCGGGACGGACGGGTTTCCGGCTCGCCAGGCTGGAGATCTACAACTGGGGGACGTTCCATGATCGGGCGTGGCGGCTCGACCTCGACGGCGACAACGCGCTGCTGACCGGAGACATCGGGTCGGGCAAGTCCACCCTGGTCGACGCGGTCACGACGTTGTTGATGCCGGCCAACCGCATCTCCTACAACAAGGCGGCCGGCGCCGAGGTTCGCGAGCGCAGCCTGCGGTCCTACGTGGCGGGCTACTACAAGTCCGAACGCAACGAGGCGACGGGGACGTCGCGCCCGGTCCCGCTGCGTCTTCCCGGCACCTACTCGGTAATCCTCGGCGTGTTCCGCAACGAGGGCTACGAGCTTGACGTCTCGCTGGCGCAGGTGTTCTGGCTGAAGGACGGCAACTCGGGCCAGCCGGAGCGGTTCTTCGCCGTGGCGGATCGCCCGTTGTCGATTGCTGAGGACTTCGCCGAGTTCGGCGACAACATCGCGGGATTGCGCAAGCAGCTTCGCAGCGCCGACGTCCGCATCTACGACCACTTCCCGGAGTACGGCAAGGACTTCCGGCGACGCCTCGGCATCGAGTCCGAGCAGGCCATGGAGCTGTTCCACCAGACGGTGTCGATGAAGTCGGTCGGTGACCTGAACGAGTTCGTGCGCGGGCACATGCTCGAGCCGTTCGACGCCAAGGGGTGGATCGACCAGCTCGTCGGTCACTTCGATGCGCTGACCAAAGCACACGACGCCGTTGTCAAGGCGCGGTCGCAGCTCGACGAGCTGACCCCGCTGCTAGCCGACTGCGACACCTACGACGCGCTCGCCGCCGAGATCACCGCGCTGGAGGCCGAGCGCAAAGCGCTGCCGTATTTCTGCGCCGAGCGCAAGGCGGGGCTGCTGGAGCAGCGCGTCGTCGAGCTGGAACGCAAGAATGCGGGGAAGCGGGCCGAGCTGGAACAGCAGGACGAGGTCCTGGCCGGGCTGGAGTCCCGCAAGCAGGCGCTCGTTCTGGAACGCGCCGGGCACGGCGGCGACCGGCTCGGCGAGCTGGAGCGGCAGATCACCGAAGCGGAGAAGCTGCGGGACGAGCGTCAGAAGAAGGCGGAGCGGTTCAATGACCTGCTACGTGACGCGGACCTGCCCGCCGTCGAGCGTGCCGAGCAGTTCATGACCCGACTGAACGACATCGCCAAAGCGGCCGAGCAGGCCGGCAGAACAGAAGCCGAGTTGCAGGAGCGCGTCACCGAGGTGGCGGTGAACCAACAGCAGGCCGAGCGCGAGGCCGACGAGGTCAACGCCGAGCTGGTCAGCCTGCGTTCGCGGCGTAGCAACCTACCGTCCCGGAGTTTGGAGCTGCGCTCGTGGCTGTGTGGCGAGCTCGGGCTGGACGAGACGGCGCTGCCGTTCGCCGGCGAGCTGATCCAAGTCCGGCCGGAGCATTCGGAGTGGGAGGGCGCGGCCGAGCGGGTGCTGCGCGGCTTCGCGCTCTCGCTGCTGGTGCCGGACGAGTACTACCGCACCGTTTCCGAGTGGATCAACGATCACCACCTGCAGGCTCGGCTGGTGTACTACCGGGTGCCGCGCAACGTCACTCCGGCGCCGGACTCCGGCGCGTCCGGGGAGATGCTGGCGGACAAGCTGGAGATCGCCGACACCGAGCTCTATCTCTGGCTGGAGCGCGAGCTCGCGCACCGGGCCGGCTTCGAGTGCGTCGAGACGATGGAACAGTTCCGCCGCGCGAAGTTCGCCGTCACGCGGGCCGGTCAGGTCAAGGGCGGAGGGGGACGTCACGAGAAGAACGACCGCCGCCGCATCGACGACCGCAGCGACTACGTGCTCGGCTGGAGCAACGAGCAGAAGATCGACTCGTTGCTGGAACGCGCGGCCGAGCTGCAACCCCGGCTGAACGAGCTGGCCGAGGAGCGAAAGCGTCTCGACGCGCAGCGCGCTGCCGCGGGCAAGCGTCAGAACGTCCTGGCCAGGCTGGACGAGTTTCGCGACTACGCCGAGCTGGACTGGGAGTCGACAGCCGGCACGATCGCGGACCTGACCGCCGAGAAGGAGCAGATCCTTGCGGCGTCGTCCGAGCTGAAACGCATCGACTGCGAGATCGAGGAGGCCGACCAGACGATCGCGGATGCCAAGGGCGTTCGCGACGCGCTGGTCTCCACGATCGGCCGGCTGGACGAGAGCGTCGACCGCGACCGCACCTCGTTGGAGCAGGCGCATGAGCTGCTGCGTGACGCCGCCTACGAGACGGCGAAGGCGGCCTTCGACGCGCTGGCCGACCGGATCGGTGGGCTGGCGACGGATCCGGACGGCATCGACCGGCTGCAGAACGAGACGGGCGAGGCGCTGCAGTCGAGCGTCAGCGCGCGGGCCTCCCGGCAGAACACCGCCGCCACCCAGGCTGTGCGCAAGATGAGCGCATTCCGGCAGAAGCACCCGCTGGAGACCGCGGAGCTGGACGACTCGATCGGGTCTGCGGGGGAGTACCGCGAACTGCACCGCCGCCTGGCCGACGACGACCTGCCGCGTTTCGAGGAGCAGTTCAAGACCTACCTCAACACGAACACGATCCGTGACATCGCCATGTTCCAGGCCCAGCTCAACAAGCAGGTCAGCCTGATCAGGGAGCGGATCGACACGATCAACGAGTCGCTGGTGGGTATCGACTACAACCCGGGCCGCTACATCCGGCTGGAGCGGCACCGGACGCCGAACACCGACATCCGCGACTTCCAGACCGAGCTGCGTGCGTGCACCGAGGACACCGCGTTCGGCGACGTCTCCGACCAGTACTCGGAGCAGAAATTCTTGCAGGTCAAGGCCATTGTCGAGCGGTTCCGTGGCCGGGAGGGGCAGACCGAGCAGGACCGTGCCTGGGCCAAGCGGGTCACCGACGTCCGCAACTGGTTCGTGTTTTCGGCCTCGGAGCGGTGGCGCGAGGACGACACCGAGCACGAGACCTACACTGACTCCGGTGGCAAGTCCGGCGGGCAGAAGGAGAAGCTCGCCTACACGATCCTGGCGGCATCGCTGGCCTACCAGTTCAAGCTGGAGTGGGGCGCGGTGCGATCGAAGTCGTTCCGTTTCGTGGTGATCGACGAGGCGTTCGGTCGCGGCTCGGACGAGTCGACGCGGTTCGCCCTCCGGCTGTTTGCCAAGCTCGGCCTGCAGCTGCTGATCGTCACGCCGCTGCAGAAGATCCACGTGATCGAGCCGTACGTCTCGTCGGTGGGCTTCGTCGACAACACCGCCGAGGGCGACAACTCGCGCTTGCAGTGCATGACGATTGAGGAGTACCGCGAGCGGCGTAACGCCCACGACGCGCTGGCTAAGGTGAGTGTCGAGGCATGACGTCCTGGACGAGCCCTGCCGACGTGGAGCGTAGGCTTCGCCGGCGGTGGAGCTCCGGTCAAGCATTGGCCGCCTACGCGCGCGGGGAGCCGTGGGAGCCGCTTGGCGTTGGGCTGCGTGGTCCGGCCGCGGGCGACCTCGCGTCGGACCTGGGCGCCGTCCGCACCTGGGTGACGTCCTGGGGAGGTGCGGCCAAGCGTCTCGGCCGGCTGGAATACCGCCGGATCGGCGGCCGGCTCGTCGGTGGCAACGAGCTGCCCGCCAAACTGTGGGTGGACAGCTACGAGCAGCTCTGGTCCGCGCTCGGCACGACGCGCGAGGCTGAGCGGTTCGCCGAGCTGGTCGGTTCGGCACGTACGAACTCTCCGCGGCTCGTGGAGTGGATGCTGGGGCACCCGCTGAAGGTGCTGGAGCTCGAAGCCGAGTGGCCGTTGCTCGTCGCGACCGTGCTCTGGATCGACGAGCACATGGACGGCTCGCAATACATCCGGCAGGTCGACGTGCCCGGCGTGGACACCAAGCTCATCGAGCGACACCGCCACGTGCTCGGACTACTCCTGGATGCGCAGTTAGACGAGCGCCGCATCGACTGGGAGCGCCCACGGACCGACATTGCCGGGCGGTACGGCTTTAAGAAGCGCCCCGGATACGCCCGGCTGCGAACTCTCGGGCCCGGTCAGAGGCTGGCCGGTGCGTACACCGAGCTGACCGTCCGGCTCGATGAGCTAGCGGCCGCGCCGCCGGATTGCTCCAAGGTCTACGTCATCGAAAACGACATCACCTATCTGGCCTTCCCACCCGTCGACGACGGCGTGGCAGTGTTCGGCGGAGGGCATGCCGTGTCCGTGCTGGAGCAGCTGTGCTGGCTCGCCGACCGCGAACTTATCTACTGGGGCGACATCGACACCCACGGCTTCGCCATGCTCGACCGGCTACGCCGGAGCTTTCCGCGTGCTCGGTCGATGCTGATGGACCGAGCCACACTCCTGGCCCACGAGGGCCAATGGGTCGAGGAGACATCGCCATACGTCGCATCGCTGGACCAGCTACAACCGGACGAGGCGGATCTGTATCGGGACCTGGTCGAGGACGCTTTGGGGCGGTCCGTCCGCCTGGAACAGGAGCGGATCTCGTACTCCGACGTCGAACGCGCCCTCGCCCAACCATCGGCCGCCAGATAGGCAGGGGTCAAGCGGGCTTCGATCTCGCCGCTAGGTCCGAAACCGTCGGGGAGATAGAACGGCGCCGGTGCCCCTTTGCCGCCGACCCAGCTGGTCAGCAGCGTGGTGTCGCCCATGGTGTGGTATTCGTCGGCGATCAGATCGAGGACGCGGTGGCCGACGTCACGGCGCTGGTGCTTGCGATCGATCAGGAGTCGCCACAGGTAGGGCCCCGGGTGAGGGGACGTGAGCCGCGCCAGCATCGCGAATCCGACGCTCTCGCCGTCGGGGACGACGGCTTGAAGCCACGGTTCTAGTGGTGCACCGTTGTCGACCTCGGGGAACAAAGCGTCGTCGAAGGAGACTCGAACGGGGCGACGAGCATTTCGGGCTTTTGTGGCTCGAGAGCTTGCTTACCGTCCTCGCAGGCTCCGCGGTGATCTCGTCGAGGCGGAGATCGACGGACGGGGGTCGAGGCCGGTCTTGCCGCCGTTGCCAGTCGGGCCGGGCTGCTTTCGTGAGTGCTGAGGCAATGCCGCCGACGTAGTTGATCAGTTCTTGGACTTCTCGCTCGGTTAGCTGAGCCCGGTGTGTGAGCCGGGCGTTTTCGGCTTCAATCCGGTCGCGCTCGGTCAAGCGTTCGGCGGGTTTCCGCGCCGGCGAAGCGGCATGCGTTGCGATCGGCGTCCATCGCGGTCACACGGTCGCCACGGATGACGGCGATGCCTTGAGCGTCCTGGAACATCTCTCGCCGGGTCACCAGTATGAGCGGATCCGTAAGCTGCTGATATGGATGGCCGACGAAGGCGTGATCAGCCAGCACGAGGCCAACGGCGTGCATGATCGCGGCGCCAGAAGGGTTCATTGTCGCGTGGAGCGCTGGGCGAGATGTGTCCGGGTGGTGTGATGGCCTCATACACCTAGAACTCGAACATGCGCCAGCAGATGTCGTTTCGTCGCTGTTGGTCCTCGATGACCAGTTCACGGATCGCGTCCGGGAGCTGTTCGCGTTGCCACTCACACTCGAGGTGGCCGGCGAGATCCTCGGCGGTTGGAGAACCAGCGCGAGCTGCTTTGATGGCGTAGGCGGCCGCGCCGAGGTTGTGCTCGGCGACGTGCGCTACGCATGCGGCTTGGCCTGCGGCGTAGGCGGCATGCCGGGCGGCTCCTGTCAACTCTCGCGCCGCCGCCATGGCATGGCCACCTGCTGCGCGGGTGGCCATCATCGTCATCGATCCTTGCGTCCAGGTGCGGATGGCTTCAATCGCTTCGCGAGGTCTCGTGTCCGAAGGGCGCTCAGCCTCGAAGAAGTGCAGCACGTGTTCGGCGCATGCCGCTGCCCACAGCCCATGTAGATGATGGTCGGAGTCGGTGAGCAGGCCCCCTCTGCGGATCGTGATGAGGCGAGGGTCGCGCTCCTTGGGGAGGATCACAGTCCAAGGGTAGGACGTGTCGACAGGCCCTCCGGGTCCTGTCATCGAACGAAGAGCCGGCGCGGACGTGGTCCAGAGCTACCCTTCGCGCCAGCCACACTCCGTCATGACCGCCATAGGGCACCACCCACTGGCCGCCGGTGGGCAGTTCTAGCTGGCCACCAACAGGTGTATCTGTCTGCCTTCGATGAATGTGCAGGTCAGCCGAGGGTGAGGGTGACGGTATGGGTGAGGTTAAGTGGGCGAGTCGGTCCTCGGACACTTCCGTTTGGACTCACTGAATCACCCCGGGGCGATTCACAGCGGCTCAACCAGCTGCTCGTTGCAACCACCGATTGAACCTGCCGTTCGACCACCCGCAGCGTCGTCGCAATGATCTCAGCGCGGCGCCGCTCACCTCGGACCCGGCGCGCGTCCCGTCGTCGTGGTTGGCGTGTACGAGGGTGACCTGACCGAGAACGGGACGTCGCCTTACGCGACGGAGGTTGACGTCGAGGGCACAATGCGCACGATCGTCTATGACGATGTGATGCTTATCAGCAAGGACGATCTGGTCGACGCCGTGTGGGGCGTCGGAGATGAGATTCTAAAGGATCTCGGCCAGCACCTCGCTGCGATTCTCACGCCAACAGCAGGGGCGACGCCAGGTCGTCGTCCACGGGCGTACCCGCAGACCCGCGAGATCCGATTTGCCGATCTCCACATCGAGGGCGAGGCCGACAAGCCGGTGGTCGTCGTTTCGTCGGAGGAGTACGGGGAGCGTGTCGGATACGTGTTTGTCATTGCCTGTCGAGTGAGTTCCGATAGCACCAAGATACGGACCTTCGATGTGAAGCTTCGAAGCCAGAACGGCAAGGTCGTGTGCTCCCATATTCAATCCGTGCATCGGCGGGACATCACGTATAGGACGACCACAGGCGCCAAGTTCGTCACGGCAGGTGAGGCTTGGGAGATCGTCGGAGAAGGTTCATCGTCTGCTTGGCCTAGATTGATCGGGCGCTGGCTCCCGCCAAGGCTGGCCGGGTACTATGAAGGCATAGAAGGGGAGGAAGACCGTCATGGCCGTTACCACAAGGAAGAAGACCGGACGCACGCTTCCGACCGCCCGGATCGTGAAGAAGGCTGACCGCACGAAGGCGATCGTGCCGAACGCCGCACGTCAGCGGCGCACACGCGAGCGGCTCAAGGGCTCGCACTTCGCCAGCGGCACGCTCGACTGAATTCTGAAGTAGTGCCCGCCCTTGAGGGCGGGCCACTATTGCGTTCGCGGCGAACCTGGATTGATGCCATAGGCGATCCTGCGTCACTACGGTCGCCGTCGGCGCCGCAGAACGTCCGCTGCCGAATGAGGAGCAGTTTCCCCAGTCGGTGCGGGTGGTTGGCACATGTGGCACGAGGTATGTCACAAGATCAGCTGAGTCAATGCGGCTGACGGTGCGGAGAAGACTCAGGTCAGGCCAGGTCGAGGATTGCGGTGTGGGGTGAGGTCAAGGGGGCGAGTCCCTCCTCGGACACGGCCATATCCCCCGTGCTGGGTCCATGTCTACGCTGACCTGGCGCGGGGCGGGTGTGAACGTCAGACGTGGCGCGAGGGGGTCGTGGAGTTCTGCTCGCTCCTCGGCGAGCAAGCGCCTCGAGCTGCCGCCCCAGACTCGTTGACGGATCCTCACAGGAAGCCGAGGATCTCACTGCGGACGCGTTTTGGTTGGTCTTCCATGAGGAAGTGGCCGCCGTTGTCGATCACAACCAGCTCCGAGCCGGGGATGTCTGCGGCGAGTCGCTTGGCGTAGGTCAGTGGTTGCCAGGTGTCTTGGGCTCCCCACAGCAGGCGCACCGGCATGGTCAATCGCGTCAGTGCGGGCACGACTTGCTGGGTGGGGCTGGAGTCGTAGTGCCGGACTTGGTGCTCGAAGAACGACGCCCGGCCCAGCGCGGATCGGTGCGGAGCGAGGTAGGCCTCCAACACCTGGCCACTCATGCGGTCCGGGTTCGCCACGGTCATCCGCAGTTGCCTGGTCAGCATCGCTTCGAACTCACGTGCCGGCATGGCGGCATAGTTCTGGAGGTGATCGCGGATGATCGCCTGCCACGTGTCCGAGGGCCAGGAGTCGTAGCTGACCGTGTCGATGAGCATCAGCCGATGCACGCGTTCGGGCGCAGCCGTGGCCAGCAGCTGCGCGATGGCACCGCCGATGTCGTGGGCGACCAGGGAGAACCGGTCGATGCCCAGGTGCTGCAGCAGCGCCTGTAGGACGTCGACTTGTCCGCGCACCGAGGTGTCACGAGTCAGTGGCCGTTCCGATCGGCCGTACCCCAGCAGGTCGAACAGCACGACTCGGTACCCGGCTCGTTCGATCTCGGGAACGACCTCACGCCAGATGAACGAGTGCGACGGGGTGCCGTGCAGGAACACCACCGGCTCGCCGCTACCTCGATCACGGTAGGCCAGTCGGACGCCATCGACGATGGCCTCGCGGTCCAAGAGCTCGGTCATAACTACTCCTCAAAGGTATAACGGTCGTTCTACTAGAACGACCGTTATACTAGTTGCGTGGTGCACACCAAGCAACCTTCAACCTCGGCCCGCGAACGCCTGCTCGCCGCAGCCGGCGAGCTCTTCTATGCCCGGGGCATCAACGCCACCGGAATCGACGCTGTCGTTGAGCGCGCGGGCGTCGCCCTGGCCACGCTCTACAAGCACTTCGGTGGCAAAGACCGGCTTGTGGCCGCCTACCTCGAAGAACGAGACGACCGCTGGCGCGCTGACTGGGAAGCCGCCATCGCCGCCGCCACCACCCGACAGCAGCGCGTCCTGGCGATTTTCGATGCCCTGCAGCGATGGTGGGGCACTGAGGGCCGCTACCGTGGCTGCGCGCAGGTCGACGCTGCTGTCGAGATCACCGACGCCGACCACCCCGCCATGGCCGCGATCATCCGACACAAGACGCACCTGCGCCAACGCCTAACCGAACTCGCCCGCGAAGCCGACGCAGCCGAGCCCGAACAGGCTGCGGCAGACATCGTGGTGATCTACGAAGGCACGATCACCGCATTGCTGCTTCAAACCGTGCCCGACCCCCTCCAGCGAGCACGCCGTCTGACCACCGGATTGCTCCCGACCGACAGCAGATGATGAACCGGCCGTCGATCAGACTGCCTGCACCCGAACCATCCTTCGAAGCTAGTACTATCAGCTCACACAATCGCGAAACGGCTGAAGGAGGCGCGGGTGATGATGACATGAGCAGGGTAAGGGCCAACCCAGAGACACTCAGTGACGTCGGTAACCGGATGCTCACCTCGTCGCGCGACCTCACCGAATCCGGCGCCGCCGTAGGTGAGCAGGGCACATTCGACCGCGCGTGCCTCGGGCAGGCAGCCGTCGGGGTGATGATCCACGAGAGCTACACCACAGCCGTGTACTCCTCCGCACGGTTGGTGGAGAACCTCTGCGCCGTCCTCGAGTCCGACGGCGAGCACCTCCAGCGCGCCTCCCGTGACATCGATGAGGTCATGAATCGTACCGAGCCGTGAAGCGTCGAAGGGACGGCCACCATGCGAGGACGAGAGGAATGGTGCCGGCGATGGTCCTGTGCCGCATACTCACGGCGGCGGTCGCCGTGAGCATCCTCGTCGGCTGCAGCGGAGGCGATCCCGGCGACGATCGTGGCGACGGCACGCCGACGCCGCCCGTTGCTCTCGATGTCGCCCTCGACGCGGAGCTCGGTGTCGGCGCGCCCACTGGACCCGATTACCCGCCAGAGACGTCCGGTCTGGTCGCCGAGTACACCGTCACCAACAACGCCGACGTAGCGGTGCTCGTGGTGGAACGGCGGCCCGCGGACATCACGCCCACCATCGGCATCCCGCTCCCGGATACCGCCGAGTCCAGCTGGGTTTACTCCGACGACTCCGGGCGCATCCTCGTTACCAAGGAGATTTTCGCCACCGCCGGCGCCGACACCGACAGCGGCACCGCGTACCGGGCGCCAGCGGTGCGGCTCGAGCCCGGCGAGAGCGTCACCGGCCGCGCATTCGCTCTCACTCCGTTGCGGCGTATCGCGCCAGACACCGACGTTTTCGTGGTGCCGGGCGCGAGTACCCTGCCGGCCAACGCGAGGTCATGGTCGTTCTGCGTGCAGATCGCCCCTGACCCCGGCGAGACCGGCGCACCGACCATGGCCGACCACACTCCTGATCGCCGGCTCGTCTGCTCGACGGCCACCGATTTACCGCCGGACGCGCTCGCCGGCGGGTCGTGAAGGACGGAGGTAGACCATGACCGTGTCGCTCCCTGACGTGTGGGATCTGCAGGCGAACACCGGGTATCTCGACACCGCCCAGCACGCGTGGCAGAGCCTGGCAACCGACTTCGGCGACGAGGCGACCAACCAGCGCGACCGTGCGGCCGAACTGCGTCTCAACTGGGAGTGCAGTATGGCCGACAGCTACTTCGAGCACGCCGGGCGAGTGGCTACCGTCCTCGGCGATGCCTCGGACGCCTGCGGGAAGATCGCGGACCTGCTCGGCCAGCTCAAGACCGACGTGCGCGATGCCCAGGACGAGCTCGATACCAGCTTCGCCCGGGCGTCGGCTGGCACGAAGTCCGCCGTGCGCGCCGACGGGATGGTGACGTTCACCCCGTGGAACGACGATGACGATCTGAGCCACGTCTACGCCGAGTTCGATATCGCACAGGGCATCGTGGACGATGCAATCGGCCTGGTCAGGAACCGCGACGAGACACTCCTCGAACTGGGCAGGGACCTCTACGCGCTGGCGAGGGCGTGGGGTGACGCGGCGGACGGCACGGATCCGGGGTGGGACGTCCCGACCGGCACCACTTACGGCGTCCAGGTGACCTCTCTGGACGGCACGAGCGTCATCACCACGGGCGACGGCGCGGACCACGTGGAGGTGAGCATCGACCCGGACAGCGGCGAGACCGTCGTCACCATCACCGACGCCTCCGGAAACGTGACTACGGAGCGGATCGCGGCGGGTGAGGAGGTCGTCCTCAATACCGGACGCGGGAGCGACGAGATCTTCGTGCCGCCCGGCACAGCCGTGCACGTCAGATTCGCCACCGGTGCCGGCGACGACACCGTCTCCGCTCAAGGATCCGAGGGCGACATCGAGGTGTTCGGGGGTGACGGGTTCGACACCACCGAGACCGGCACCGGTGACGACTTCGTCAGCGGGGGCCGCGGTGACAGTTACATCGACGGCGGCGCCGGCGACGACGTCCTGGCCGGCCGGCACGGCGACGACGTCATCTACGGGATGGACGGGAACGACGTCGTTCTCGGCGGTGCCGGGCGCGACTACCTCGAGGGCGCCGCCGGTGACGACCGCATCTTCGGCGGCGATGGCCAGGACACTGTCTCCGGCGGGTACGGTGACGACCGCATCTTCGGCGGCACCGGCAACGACACCATCTACGCCGGGGGTGGCAACGACACGATCGATGGCGAGCTCGGCCGCGACGAGATCTACATGGAGCAGGGCGACGACGCTCCCGCCGGCGAGAGTGTCGTCATCGTCGAGATCCCGTCCGAGGAGGAGTACCTTCGGTGGCTGGAGTTCGAGGTGGGTGGCTCGCAGGAGTTCAAGGACCGGGTGCTCGCCGATCTGCACATGATGGCGTCCAGCCCCACGGGGCAGAAGATGCTAGAGCGCCAGGGCGAGCACTACGACAACTCGGGATTCCTCGGGTTCGGCAAGGACAAGGTCACCATCGCCGAGCACCCCGGTGGCAACAACAGCGCGTCCTACTCCGGTGACGACTATCGGGTGGAGCTCGATGTCAACCACCTCGCCCCCGGCTACGACATGGGCTACACCGAGAACTACGACATCACACCACCGGCGGTCTTCTTCTTCCACGAGCTGGGCCACATTAACCAGTACCGCACGGGGGAGCACGAGCAGTTTCGTGACCCGTCCGACCCCGACGGCAAGGCCCGATACTCCGACGGGACCCCGCTCATCGAGCGGCAGAACGTCGGCCTGCCGTGGGATGCCGACTGGGACGGGACCACCGCGGAGGAGATCGACCCCGACTACGACTTCGACTACACCGAGAACGCCTTCCGTGACGAGCTCGGCTTGCCCGACCGCAACCAGTACTGACCGGTGGCCGCGTCACACTGGTGGCATGAACACTCGCGGCACCCCCGCCTCGAGGCGGGCGAGGGTCGCTGCGCTTTCTTGCGCCACTGCCCGGTACACGTCTGACCCATGGCTGCTTGCCGCCGCCGTCTCCGGGCAGGGCGCGAGGCTCCTAGCCAGACGACGTCGTGAACCGCCCCGCAGTGTCCGGAACTCTGGTTGGTGCTGTGTTTCGAGCGGGGGCTCCCCTCTCGTATATATACTGGACAGTGCACGTATATATTCGCGTTGGTGGGAGTTGCTGATGAGTAAACGCCTTGTAGACATCGACGACGAGACGCTGCGGCAGGCTCAGCAGGTCTTGGGAACTGTGACGATCAAGGAGACTGTCAATGCTGCGCTGATGGGGACGATTCAATCGTCCTCCAGGCAGGCGGTGAGCCGTGAGTCGCTTCGCCGATTCAGTGAAGCCGCACGTGACCTCAAGGATTCGAGTGTCATGGCCCAGGCATGGGAGTGAGCCCTGCGCGGTGGCTCATCGACAAGTCGGTGTTGGCTCGGATTGGTGAGGATTCGGTCGCCGAGGTTGTCCTGCCCCGGGTGCAGGCGGGTCTGGTTGGTGTCAGCATCGTGACCGAACTTGAGGTGGGCTTTTCAGCGCGGTCGATCAATGATTATCGGACAACGCGAGACGACCTACTTGATCATTTGTTTCCGGTGTTGATGCCTGCGCGTGCTGAGTTCCGAGCGAGGGAGATACAGGCGTGGCTGGTTGAGCGTGGTGAGCACCGGTCTGCTGGTGTGGCTGATCTGTTGCTGGCGGCCATGGCCGAGATCGAAGGGCTGACGATCTTGCACTATGACGCGGACTTCGAAACGATCGCGAGTGTGACCGGTCAGTCGACGGAGTGGGTTGTTCCTCGTGGCTCTGTCGCGTAACTGGCTTGCGCCAAGGACTCGATGAACACGTCGGTGCATCATCAGGGTCAATCGAAGGAGAAGGGGGTCGTAGCGCGTGCGATCGGAACCGTTGCGCCTTGCCATCGCACCGCACGCGGACGAGGCTATCGTCGAGATGGTTCGCCAGGCAGGTGCTGTCGTGGTCGATCTCGCCGGCGCCCAGGCTCTCGCCTGGACTGCATGGACTGATTTGGCTAGTTTCCCGAAGTCGCTTCCTGCCGGCATCGAATGGGTGCAGCTTCCGTCTGCTGGCGTCGAACGATGGGTGGAGGCAGGGATTATCGATCGAGCGCGCGTGTGGACGTCAGCCGTGGGTGTGTGCGCGACTCCGGTGGCCGAACACGCGCTGACGTTGCTCTTGGCGGGGGTCCGGCTGCTTCCGGAGTGTCTTCGGTCCGCGGAATGGGCCAGGACGGACCTATTGCCCCGCGTGGGGACGCTGGCCGGGTCCGTGGTGGGGATCGTAGGTGGCGGAAGTATCGCCCGCGCCCTGATCCCGGCCCTCGCTGCTCTGGGGGCAGAGGCGTCAGTCGTGAATCGCGGCGGTCATCCCGTGCCCGGAGCTGTCGAAACCCGACCAGTAGCGGAGATCGGCGATTTCTGGGAGGCAGTGGATCATGTGGTTGTCGCCGCCCCCGACACCCCCGACACCCGTCATCTGGTCGGCTCGGCCGAGCTCGATGCGATGAAGCAAACCGCCTGGCTCATCAACATCGCGCGCGGTCCCATCGTGGACACCGAGGCGCTCGTCAGGGCACTGGACAGCGCCAGCATTGCCGGCGCGGGCCTGGATGTGACCGACCCGGAGCCACTCCCAGCTGCCCATCCACTGTGGGGGCATCCCAAGGTCATCGTGACGCCGCACGTGGCTGACGCGGCAATGACGCTGCGGGGTTTCCACCAGCGGCTGACCGGGAATATCCGGCGTTGGATGGCAGGCGAGGACCTTGTCGGCGTCATCGACCTGGATCGCGGATACTGAGGTTGTCACCGGCGACGCTGTCGCCTATTTCCTGAGAGGACGTTTCGTGGGTTTTCGCCCGCGGCGACCTCGGCCGGCCGCTGCGTGCCCGCGACCTGTGGCAAGCCTTGGACCTGCCCGTCGTGGGGTCGGCATCTCTGCCAGCTCGCGCGCTCGTCGAGACACCGCCGCCGACGCCAAACCCGCCTCACACGTTTGACCCCATCGAGTTCGAGAGCATCACGAACACGCCAGCCGACCCTGGCAGCGTGACGAGGAACGGTCACCTATCCGTACCGCAGGCCCATCTGCTGGCACTCGCGGCATGCTTGTCTACCCTTTCAAGGCTGTTGTCGTGTTCATCTGGTCGCACCATCCGTGTTCGTTTGGTCGGGAACCGTGGAGGGTCACACGGTCGTCGGCGCCGCCGAACCGTCGTCGCGCTCAGCAGTGGTGCGTCCGGCTCATCGAGGGTCGCGGACGAGACGGATCCGCTGGTGCTCGGTGGTGTCGTTGACGGTCACCGAGAGCGTCACCAGTCCCGGACGCAGGGCGGTGAGCTCACGCATCCGCGGGTCGTACACGGCGGAGTGGCGGGCTCGCGCGTCGTCGGGCGAGCCCACGTGGACCTGCCTGCTCGGTTCCCACGCCGAGCTGACCGGGTAGGTCACCGGGATCTCCCGGCTGCCCTGGGTGATCGTGGCCGATAGGGACGCCGTGTCGCCTACCCGCACCTGTTGCGGCACGGATAGGGTTAGCTCGTCGACGTGGGGCCGGAGCTCGGCGGTGACCCAGTCCGGCCCGCCGACGTGGGCGGCCTGCCGCGCGTTCTCCTGCTCGTCGTCGGACACGGGGGACACGCCGAACATCGACCATCCGGTAAACCCGCCGTCGGTGGTCCCGGTGGACGGCGACTTCGCGGAGTTGCCGTTGATGACGTAGGGGACGCCGTCCACCGACGACGCGTGGAACGTGCCCACGTGCCCGCCGATGAAGGCCGCGCCCTTGCCGGTCTGGTACTGGAAGTCGGCGAGCCAGTTCTCGATGAGCGCCGCCTCGTGCCGGTCGGCCAGCTGGCTGTTCTTCGACGGCGTGGGATCACGCGGCGGGTGGTGTGCGATGACGGCGACGGAGTCGATGGCCTCGTCGTCGGCCGCGTCGTCCAGAGCCGAGCGCAGCATGGCGATCTGTTCGAAACCGCCGCCGTGAAGCGTGCCCAGCGACGTGTCGAGTGTGATGAACCGGGTGCCTTCATGGTCGAAGGTCTGGTGCGTGTCGCCGAAGTGGTTCTGGAAATTCTCGATGTCAGCACCCATCACCTCGTGATTGCCGGGAACGTAGTAGTAGGGCAGCGCATCGCCGATCTCCTCGTCGAGGATCTGCTGCGCCAGTTCGAAGTCGGCGGTGGAGGCCTCGTCCACCAGATCTCCGGCGATCACGAGGAAGTCGGCGTCGGACGCCTTGATCTCCCGCAGTGTCCGCCTGGCCCCTTCCACCAGGGCGGAGTCGGGATTGCGGGCGACGAACTGCGCGTCGTTGAACACGGCGAACGTCCACTCGGCGTCGCCTGCGGCGGCGTCCTGAGCGACGACGGGATCGGTGACGTCCGGCTCGGGCGGGACGTCGACGGTGGGTGCCGCGTTCACGTACAGGTTGTCGATCAGTACGTCACCGGTGTATTGGGCGGACGCCTTGGTTTCGATGATGGTCAGCCGCTTGAAGTACAGCTCCTGCGGATAGCCCTCCGGCACCGTGAGTTCGACGGTGCGCCAGCCTTCCCAGGTGATGTAGGGGCCGTAGACGGCGGGCAATGTGTTGCCGTCGGCGTCGACGAAGGTGAACGCGGTCCATTCACCTTGGCCTCGGCCGTAGATGGACAGGCCGAAGGATCGGGACTGCCCGGAGACGCCGAGCGAGTCGTTGTGCGAGGAGACGCCGAGGCGGGTCGCGGTGGCCTGGGTGAAGTCGTAGGACAGCCGCAGGCCGGCGCCATCCTCGCCGTTCTCGGTGGGTTCGACCTCGGCGTCGGCGCGCACGCCGTACGCGTACCAGTCGGACGGGTCGTCGAACGTGTCGAGCATCTGCTTTTCCACGCCGACGCTCACCCCGACGGAGGTCTCGGTGTCGCCGACACGCACGGTCACCAGGCCGCCGACGCCGTTCTCGTGCGGCACAACTTCGAACCCGCGCACGCCGTCGGCCCGCACGTCGAACAGGGACGTGTCGTAGTCGAGCTCGACGTCGCCCGGTTCGATCGGCGCGGAGGTGCCGTGCTCGTCGTATCCGAGCACGCCGAAGGTGGCGGTGTCGTCGAGCGAGGCGATGTTGACCGAGCGCTCGGTCGGAGTGATCCGTGCCGGTGCCCCCAGGACGTCGAGGGTCTGCTCGGCGTCTACGGAGCCGGCGGCGGCGGTGACGGTGGCGGTGCCGGGTTCATCCGGGACGACGACGCCCGTGTGCCCGTCACCGGTGACGCTGCCGTTGCCGGTTTCCCAGGTCAGCTTGGGGTCGTCGGTGGCCGGGCCGTAGGTCTCGTCGTGCGGCGTGGCGGACAGGGTACGGCGCAGCCCGGCAAAGGCGCGGTCCGGCCGGCCGCCGCCGACGGGCGCGTCACTGGCGGCCTCGTCGGAGTTCAGGGCTGTCTGCAGCCACAGCCCGGTGGTGGTGCCGCTGGTCTCGGGAGCGAAGATGCCCAGGCCGTTCGACACGTTGCGCAGGCCACCGTCGCTGAGCTCGTTGTCCACCTGCAGGGTGTCCGTGCCGGGCAGGCGGGTGACCATGGTCGAGGAGCCGCCACCGTCGATCTCCACCGCGGTGCGCACACCACGATCGGCCATCATCCGGGCCATCTCTGCCAGCGTGGCTCCGCGGCTGTGGCTGTAGTTGTCGCCGTCGGCGCTCAGGATGGTGATCTCGGTGCCGTCCTCGGAGAAGCCGATGGCGGTGCGGGCGGCGTAGGTGGAGTCGTTGACGTCTTGCACCTGGCCGTCGTCGACGAGCAGGTCGCCGGTGCCGATGGCGGTGTCGACGGGGCCGCCGTCCGCGGCGCGGGCGTCCCATTCCACCGTGACCTCGTCGCCGGGTTCCAGCTCGTCGAGAATCTCGGCGCCGCCGTCGCGGCCGACGAGGGCCACGGCACCGTCTGGGAGCTGGCCTTCACCGGGTGTGTCGGTCACGTCGCTGACGGCACCGTCGACGACGATCACCTCGGTGACGTCGTCGACGCCTTGGACGGCGCGGGTGCGCGGATAGTCACCCCAGCTCGCGTCGTAGGCGCCGATGCTGCCCGAGGGCAGGTCGGAGCTGTTCAGCCGGTCGATGGGTTGGTCGCCGTCGGGCAGCTCGACCGTGCCGTCGAATTCGACGTGGGTGATCCGTCCGGTGCCGTCCTCGGCGAAGGCGACCATGCGGGTGCGGTTGCCGGAGGGCGATTTCAGCAGCCGGCCGTCGGCGAACGCCGCTCCGATCGGGGCGCCGGAGTTGTTGATGTCGTAGAAGTCGCCGTTCACCGCCGCGACGGCGTCCTCGGCGGCCGCTTGCTCGGTGACCGGAGCGAGGTCGGTAAGACTTCCGGTGGACAGGTAGCCGACGCTGGCGCCGTCGGTGATGTCCACCGTGATCGCGTTGGTGACCTGCCAGCCACGTGGGCCGATCGTCTCGGTTTCCTCGGCCATGACACCGGCGGCGACCGGTCGCGACTCGGTGGCCGTCTCGATCGGCTCGTCGGCGTCGACGGATGTGACCGGTGACGCGGCGGCCGGCAGGTCCGAGCCGGCCGGGCCGGGTGCGACCAGGGCGAGTGCCGTCGAGGTGAGCGCGACGAGGCCGGTGGAGAGGGACAGGAGGGTGGAGCGCCGGGGAGGGCCGTGCACGGTATCGGACACGTGACTCCTCTCGTGGTTGATTGTCGAGCAGTGCCCATCCTGTCTGGAATGAAAGTAATGCCCGTTAATTGGCGCTGGACGCCATGCGAACCCGTCGTGGCGTCTCGCGAACAATCACCCTGCCCGGTGCCGTCGTGGCCGGCGATGACAAGCCGCGGCGCCAGCACCCCAGGGTTGGCGGTTCTCGTAGCGAGACGCCGTTGACCGCCGACGAGAACGATGCGGCGTTGGTTGTCGCGGGCACCGATGAAGAGCTGTTGCTCTCACCGTTCGTACTCGCCGAAGCGGATTATCTGTTTGCAGGCAGACATGCATACGGCGCCGCACGCGAGTTTTGGGTGAGGTGGCCGCCGCCGGTCACGAGTTTCTGTCGAGTTTGGCCCTCAGGATCATGATTCGGGTGTGATGGTAACGATTTCGCAGCGTATCTGCTGGCCGGACCGGGCGATACGGCCATCGCTGGTCAGAAGAGCCATGCGGTGGCGCTCGGCGCAGGCCACATAGATGGCGTCGGCGTATCTGAGCGCGGAGGACAGTGCCCACGCGCGGTGCACATCTACCCAGGTCACGGCGTCCATGCTGACCTCGAGCTGCTCGGCGTCTAGCAGCGCTTGTTCGATGTCCTCGGGCTGGAATGGGTGCTGCGGACGACTGGCGGCTGCCCGGAGCCCGGACATGACTTCGAATGCGAAGTGGCCGGGTGCAATTAACGGCTCTGATGCCGGATGCTCAGCCAGCGCGCGGCGGGCCGCCTCTCCTCGCGGACCAGCATCTGCGACGGCGTCGATGATCGCCGATGCGTCGACGATCACGTCGACCGGTCGCTGAGTTCTTCGGCCCGCTCAGTATGAGCGTCGTCCACAGCGTCCAGAACGGCGAGCCGTTCATCGTCTGCGACGGCGGTCTGGCCGTGCAACCGGCGTGCCGTGCGATCAAGCACTTGGCGCCGCCGCAAGTGGGCCGCCTGAGTGTGAACGGCCTCGCGCAGGTATGCCTGCAACGACAGCCCCCGGTCCGCCGCGGCGGACCGGAGCTGCTCCAAGTCATCACTGGGCACGTCCCGGATGAGTACGTTAGGCATACACGCATGCTATCTATCGTGCTATCGCACATGCAAGCGCATCCGTACCAGCCACCGGGTTCGAGCGCGTCCCGGACCCGGTCGGTTGCGCGGTCGATGTCGCGGCATTCGTGCATGGAGATGTTGTTAATGACCAGCGTTGCGGGCCGGTCGAGGGTCCATTCTTCGAGTGGGCTGATCTGCAGGCTGACCCTGTTCTCCAGGCCTGCGTCGGTGATGCGTTGGTGGGCGAGGTCGATGGAGTAGGAGTCGCCGTCCACGCCGATGATCTCGCACGCCGGGTAGGCCTCGGCGAGGCGAACCAGGCCGATGCCGGAGCCGCAGGCGGTGTCGACGATGCGCCCGGAGGTTTGCAGCTGCTCGGCCAGGCCGGGCACGTGGGCGAGTCCGTCGGGCACTAGGCGGGTGTAGAAGGGGGTGCCGGTGGTGGCGACGCCGGCGATCCATTCCGGGCTGCACTGGTCCCACCACAGACGTTCGCCGGTGGGGAGGACCTGCTCGAAGCGGTCGAACATGTCGTGCTGTTCGAGGATGAGGAACACCCCGCCGATATACGCGGGTGAGGTGGTGTCGAGCAGCAGGGTGTCCATGTGCGGAGCGAGCGTGTAGCGGTCGCCGTCCCGGGTGCATACCCCGGCAGCGAGGGCTGACCGGCACCACACGGATACGTAGAAGCTGTCCAGCTGACGCAGGGCGGCTAGCTGTTCGGCGGTGATGCCGTCGGGGGCCGCTGCGAGGGCCTCGATCAGCCCGTTGCGCAGGCCGATGCTGATGGTGCGGTGGCTGGCGTACCCGCCGGCGTGGCTGAGCAGCGGTTTGGCCTGGTCGGCGACGGTCGGTGCGTGCGTTTCGGTAGCAGTCACGTGAGCTCCCTGCCTGTCCGTCCTGTACATGGCGTATGGCGTCACGGTTGCACCCAGGCCGGCTGCGGAACATCGGTGAATTCACCTAATCCGGTCGCAACGACACCACAGGCGTGCTGCTCCCAGTCGCTGTCCGGACCTCTTCATCTCTCGTACGATCGAGGTTATGAGCCGACGGCCCACGCTCCTTGAGAACGCCGAGCGGGCGTTAGCCGACGGGGACTGGGCCGCCGCCCGCGACGCGTTCGCCGCAGCGTTGGACATCGCCGAGACGGCCGAGGCGCTAGCCGGGCTCGGGGAGGCGCTGTGGTGGCTCGGCGATGTCCTCACCGCAATCGAACAGCGTGAACGAGCGTACGCGGCGTACCGGCGTCGTGGTGATGTCGTTGCGGCTGCCGATGTCGCGCTCTGGCTGGCGCTGCGGAACTACTCCAACCTCGGCAACGACGCCGCCGCCTCCGGCTGGCTCGCCCGCGCGCGCACACTCGTCGATGATTACGACATCGAGGCGCTGCGTGGCTGGGTCTTGCTCTACGAGGCGGAAACCGTCGGACTGGACGAGGGCGAATCACTGGCTCGCAAGGCGCTCGACCTGGCCTACCAGGAGGATGACCGCTCCCTCGAACTGTGTGCGCGCAGTGAGATCGGCGCCAAGCTCATCACACTTGGTCACGTCGGCGAGGGAATGAGACATGTCGACGAAGCTATGGCGGCTTCGCTGGCCGGCGAGAGCAACACGCCGTTCGCCGCCGTCTACGCCAGTTGCAATACGGTGCGGTCCTGTACCAGTTGTGCCGCGTTCGAGCGCGCGGTCCAGTGGATTCGCGCTGCCGACCGTTTCGTTCGCCGGTTCGGCTGCGCGTTCCTGTCCGCTCGCTGCCGCACTCTGTACGGCACGGTACTGACAGCCGTCGGCGACTGGGTGCAGGCCGAAGAAGAACTGCAGGCGGCCGTGCGCCTGTCCCGGAACGCCTTGCCCGCCGTTCACGCCGACGCCCTGACAGGGCTGGCAAGCCTCCGGCTGGCGTACGGCAGTGTCGAGGAAGCGGAGCGGCTCGTCGACGAACTCCACGATCGCCGTTCGGCTGCTCCTGTTATTGCCAGGATCGCGCTCGTCCGGGGCGAGCCAGCCAGCGCGGAGTCCACGCCGCGCTGCTGGCTGCGCGATGCTGACTGGCCGTCACTCGAAGACCTGCTGCTGCATGAGCTACTCGGCGAAGCGGAGTTGGCCCAAGGACGTGCAGCGCAAGCCGCGGACCGTGGAGGCGCAATCGCGGCGGCCGGGGAGCGCCACGACCATGACATCGCCACCGCGATCGGCATGCGGTTGCACGGTCGAGCTCTCGTGCACACCGCCGGGTCGAGCAGGCACGTCCACGCTTCGACAGGGCACTTGCGGTGTTCACACGGCTTGGGATGCCCCTTGAGCTTGCGCGTACGCGGCTGCAGCTCGGCGGCGCACTCGCGCACCATGATCCCCCGGCTGCCACCGCCGAACTGCGCCGTGCGCTCAAGGCCTTCGAAGGCCTCGGCGCCGCCCGCGAGGCGAACGAGGCCGCGGGGATGTTGCGTGAGCTCGGGATCGCCGCTGCTCGTTCGGGGCCGAAAGGGCTGACACCGCTCAGCACTCGCGAGCGCGAGGTCCTCGCCCTGCTCGGCGAGGGGCTATCCAACCCAGAGATCGCTGACCGGCTCTACATCAGCCGCCGTACCGTGGAACACCACGTCGCGCGCACGCTCGACAAGCTCGGCCTGCATAGCCGTGGCGAAGCGATAGCCCAAGCGGTGCGCTACAGCGGGGAAACAATCACAGCACCCTGTGAACCGTAGCTTCGCTCGCGCGAACGTTCATCTGCCGCCAGGAAGCGCACCAGGAGGCCGTTCCCGGTACGCCGGAACGGTTCGTACTCACGGGTTAGGCGACGCCGGCTTGCCGGCATATGTAACGATTCATCTCGCTGCTAAGGTATCGCTAGAAGATGGTTAGCACATTGCATGGTAAAGAAATGGATCGTTACATTCGATCTTGATATGCCGGACGTTGGGCTAGCGATGCAGTCCGGTACCCCAGACGTCTCACCAGGGAGAACATGTCGATGAGCCGACGACCGAGCGTGGTGTTCCTCTTCGCCGACCAGCTGCGCGGTCGCGATCTGGGCTGCATGGGCAGCCCGGTCGTCCAGACGCCGTGGATCGACCGCCTGGCTCACGAGGGGGTGCTGGCCCGTCGCGCCTACGCGAACTCGCCCGTCTGCACGCCGAATCGCGGCACCCTGCTGACGGGGCGGTTCCCACATGCGCATGGCGCTATCGCCAACGACATGCCGATGCACCCGGACGTGCCGTCGATCGGCCGGGCGCTGCACGGCGCCGGCTACCGCACCGGTTACGTCGGCAAGTGGCACCTCGACGGTGTCCCGCGCAACAAGTTCACCCCGGTCGGAGAGCGCCGCCACGGCTTTGACTACTGGGCCGCCTACAACTGCTCACACGACTACTTCAGGCCGATCTACTACCGCGACGATCCGCGGCCCATCGTGACCGACGGATACGAACCGGTCGTGCAGACCGACCTGGCGATCGATTTTCTCCAGTCGCTCGCCAGCGACGACTCGTTCGCGCTCTTCCTGTCGTGGGGGCCACCACACGACCCGTATGACCAGGTGCCTGAAGAGTACCGGCAACGCTACGACCCGGGCCGAATCGACCTGCCGCCCAACCTGCTGGCAGCCGACGGTAACCCGCTGGCCGACGGGCTTGAACCAAGTGAGACGTTCCGTTCCTACTACGCGGCCATCTCGGCCCTCGACGATCAGGTGGGCAGGCTGCTCCGGGAGCTCGACCGGCTGGACCGCGAACGCGACACCATCGTCGTGTTCACCTCCGACCACGGCGACATGCTGTGGGCTCATGGCTGGATGAAGAAGCAACTGCCCCATGAGGAGGCCATTCACATACCCCTCATCGTCCGCTGCCCCGAGCTGCTGCCCGCCGGCCACACGTACGACGCCCCCTGCTCGACGGTGGACCTCGTGCCGACACTCCTGGGCCTGGCCGGACTGGAACCCTTGGAGGGGATGCACGGCACAAGCCTGGAGGCTGGCCTGCGGGGCGGCTCCAACGCCGACGACGCTGTCCTCATCATGAACCAGTGCCGGTTCGACGAGGCGCTCTTGCAAGGGGTCCCGGAATGGCGGGGGCTGCGGTCCCAGCGGTGGACGTATGCCGAGACCCTGGGACGTACGCCGTGGCTGCTCTTCGACAACGACGCCGACCCCTGGCAACTGGAGAACTTGATCGACTCGGCCCAGCACACCGCGGTCCGTAGCTCACTGGCCGCGGAGCTGCGAACGCGACTCGATCAGATCGGCGACCCGTTCGCGGACACGCTGGGAATGGTCGAGCACATCGGTGCCGATGAGGCATGGCGGCTCCGTGAGGTCGACATGATCGCGAGGTTCGGCGATCTGCTCGAACCGACAGAGTGAGAACGTCAGTCGCTCAGCGCCGCACGCTCGGCGACTGGCTCCGCGACCACGGTGACTGGCTCCGCGACCACGGTGACTGGCTCCGCGACCAGCCCGCGTGGGCGGGCGAGCTTGAGGCGCGGACCACGAGCTCCGGAGACATCACGATCTGCTGGTGCTCGTGCTCGTCCGGGCCGTCGTCGACCTCGTGCAGCAGGAGCGTCGCCGCGGTCTGCCCCAGCTCGTACCGGGGTTGCCGCACCGACGTCAGCGGCACCGCCGAGCCGGCAGCGAAGTCGATGTCGTCGTAACCGACGAGCGCTACGTCGCCCGGGACAGAGACGCCGTTGGCGAACATCACCTGGAGCACCCCCAACGCCAGCAGGTCGTTGGCGCAGATCACCGCTGTAGGACGGGGCCGGATTCCCAGCAGCCGTTCGCCGGCGTCGCACCCCGCGCCGAAGCTCAGCTCCGAGCATTCAATGACCGTGAGCCGGTCGGCGGGAACGCCGGCCTCCGTCATCGCCGCAAGGACGCCCTCTCGTCGCTCCGTTACCTGGTGCAATAGCGGTGGCCCGGATACGTAGACCAGCCGCTCATGCCCCTGTTCCAGCAGATGGCTCGCAGCGAGCCGGCCACCCAGCACGTCGTCGACCGACACCGAACACTGCCCGCTGCCGTCGGCCCGGCTGTCTAGCAGCACGATCGGCACGCCCCGGTCGCCCAGCTTGGCCAGCCACGCACTGCCCGGATCGACCGGCGAGATCAGCACCCCCTCTACCTGCTGCTCCTCCAGCATCTCGACATTAGACTCCTCACGCAGTGGCTGGCCGTCGCTATTGCACAAGATCACCGACAGGCCCGCCCGGTGGAGCGTCTCCTCGACACCGCGGATCACGTCGATGAAGAACGGATTGGCGATGTTCAGGACGACCAGCCCGACCGTCCTCGTCCGACCGTCTCGGAGCTGACGAGCCGCGTTGTTCCGCACGTAGCCGAGCCGTGTGATCGCGTCGAGCACCTTGATCCGGTTCGCTGCCGACACATAGTCCGGCCGGTTCAGAACGTTGGACACCGTGCTGACCGACACACCCGCGCTACGGGCGACGTCCTTCATACTGACCACGATCCGGCTCCCTGCACATTCTCGAGCCAGGAGACCTACGGCATCGACACCACGTCATGCGCTGACCTGCTGCCAGGAACCGACCTCCCGGGCGGGACACGTCCCGTATGTAACGATACATAGCGGCTAGCCAGGCAGCTCACGGTGCCGGTCAGGCATTTCACTCACGATGTTCCCGGCTCAAGCCAGCGGGATCGAAGATCGGGTCGAAGCCAGGCGGCGGGTGACGCAATGGATAGCCCACCGTCGACGGGCAGTGTCACGCCAGTGATGAATTCAGCCCGGTCCGAAGCCAAGAATGCCACGGCTTCGGCGACGTCGTCCGGCTTACCGACGCGGAGCAAGGGATAGCCCTCGGTCACGTTCTCAATGTCTACGTTTCCGATCATTCCCGGTGCCACGGCGTTGACGCGCACGCCGGCCGGTCCGTATTCCAATGCGAGTTGCCGTACGAGTCCTTCGACGCCCGATTTGGCGGCGGCGTAGACAGGCAGTCCTGGCGCGGCAAGGGTTGCGTTGACCGAGGTGACAGCGACGATCGACGAGCCCCGGGGGAGTAGCGGCAATGCCGCACGGCAGACGTTGAAGGCGGCGCCCAGGGTGGCATCGATGCCGGTGCGCCACTGTTCGTCGGTCGTCTCTGCGGCGGCCGCAACGGGCATGACCGCGGCCGCAAGCACGACGACATCGAGACGGCCCAGCACATCATGGGCGCGGGAGACGGTTTCGGAGGCGACTTCGGGCATCGCGCAGTCGGCCGCGACATGCTGGGTCAACGATGGGTCGGAGGTGTCCTCCAGGGAAACTCCCACCACCTGGTAGCCACCATTTCTCAGAGCACGGGCAATGGCGCGGCCGATGTCTGACGACGCACCGATCAACAACGCACCTCGTGGGTTCATTGGCTACAGCCCCAAGTCATCCAAGATCGCGTGCAAGCTCGTACGACTAGCCGTGTCGAGCGCGCGTGCCGGAGCACGAACCGTCGCATCGGTGATCAGCCCACGCCACAGCATGACCTCTTTGTGTACGGCCCACGCGAGGCCGGACTGAAGGCCGAACAGGATGAGCGGCAGCAACCGGGCGAAGTCGGCGTGAGCAGTGCGCACGTCTGCGCGCAGGTGTGCTTCGAGCACGGGCTTGAGCAGGTCCGGAAATTCGCAGGCGGGCATCGTCCCGACCGCGCCCCGTGAGTACTCGTCCAGGCAGAACTGCGCGTTCTGGCCGCCGAGCACGGCAAACTCATTGTCGCCGAGTGCGTCGACGACAGCACTCACCTTCGGTGCCGTGGGCGGCGCCTCGACCTTGACCGATGTGACGCCGTCGAGCTTGCTGAGTTCGACGATGAGCGATGGCGTCATGCTCACGCCGGTCACGGCGGGGGCGTCTTGCACCATCACTTCGAGGCCAGTCGTGCTGGCGACGTCGCGATAGAAGTCGATGAGCTGGTCCGGGCCTGGAGTGACCAGGAAAGGCGGCAGCACCATCAGCGCATCCGCTCCACCTGATGCGGCCTCCTGCGCTTGCTCGACAGCGGTGACCGTCGATGTGCCGTTGACTCCGGCGACGACGGGGACGGCCCCGCCCACGACGTCGATGACGGTGTCGAGAATCGTCGCCCGCTCGCTAGCGGTCAGTGCAAAGCTCTCACTAGCCATGCCGAACACCGCGATGCCGTCCACGCCACTTTCCAGCTGGAATTCGGTGAGGCGACGCAGGCTCGTGACGTCCAGCGACCCGTCGCCATGAAAAGGGGTTGCCAGGATGGGAACCAGCCCGTGAACGGTGGGCGGCACGTCACGACTCCTTCGCTAGTTGGACGACTGCCTCGTCGTCGACGTCTATGCCAAGACCGGGACCAGATGGGAGTCGGAAACCATCTGGCCGACACGACAATGGTTCGCGCAAGATACGTGAGCCCACCTCCGTTGATGTGGGCTGGTACTCGAAGCTTGCCAGGTGCTCGGCGGCGGCCGCCACGTGCAGCCCGGCGGCAAGCGCGACCCCCATACCGGTCGAGTGGTGCGGCGCGACCGGAACGCCCCGTGCCGCGGCGAGCTCGGCGATGATCAGCCCTTCAGTTATACCGGTTCGTCCGATGTCCGGCTGGGCGATGTGCAGCGCGCCGGCGTCAAGCCACTGGTTGAACTCATATCGATTCCGCAGTGCCTCGCCGGCAGCGATCGGGATTCGACTTCGTGCCGCGAGCTTCGCGTGTCCGGCGACGTCTTCCGGCGCCGTCGGCGCCTCAAGGAACCATCCGTCCCGCTCAGCCAGGGCCTCAGTCAGCCGGAGGGCGTCGTGCAAGGGGTAGACCCAATGCGCGTCGACGGCGATTCGCAGGGACGGTGCCGCTGCCTGAACCGCGTCGACCGTTGCCAGGTCAGCATCGATTCCACGCCCAAGGTGCAGCTTGACGGTGGGGGCACCCTTCTTAGCCCACTCTTGGGCCAGCTTCGCCTTCTCGTCGTCGGTCGGCTTGGGAAGGCCGGACACATAGGTGGGAACGTCGGTCCGGAAGGCGCCGCCGAGCAGGTCCGCGATGCTACATCCAGCTAGCTTGCCGGCCAGGTCCCACAGGGCGATGTCGACGGCGGCGAGGGCGTCGGCTTGATGGCCGACGAGGTGGCCGCGTTCGCGCATCAGATCCCGCAGCGTGGACCAGGCCGGGCGTGGTCGGGTGGCACGCATGCCCCGCAGTACCGGCGCGAGGATGAGATTCACGATGGTGGCCGGGACTTCGGGCGCCACCGGCGCGAGCCCCTCACCCCACCCCACCGTGCCGTCCTCGGCAGTCACGCGGACCAACAACGTCTCGAACCGATCGGAGTAGATGCTTCGCCACGGCTCGCGCAGGAAGTATTCGTCCCGCACACCTTCCGATCCCAGGTAGGCGTCGTCTGCCTTGTACTTCACGACGAACGTCTTAACGTCTCGAATCAGCATCTCGAACCCTCAGTGTGGTTGACACCGTTCAATCTATGCGAGAGCCTCTCACATATTGCAAGTAGCGTCCAGATTTCAAGGAGATTGCCCGTGGCGGTGGAACAGGGCACCAACCAGAGCGTCGAACGGGCCGCCGCAGTGCTGGCGACATTCCTCGACGGCCAGCCACAGCGAGTGTCAGATGTGGCCAACAGCGTCGGCTTGGGGCAGTCCACGACGTCACGGCTGCTGGCCACGTTGGAGTCGATCGAATACGTCGAGCGCGATCCGGTGAGCAACCTTTACCGGCTCGGGCCAGCGCTGATCACGTTGGCTGGGGTCGCCATCAACCAACATCCCGTACATCGGGCCGCTCGTCAGGTTGCGCAGAACCTGGCGGCGTCGCTCGAACTCGGCGTCAACGTGGCGGTGCGACGCGACGACGCACTGTTCTACTTGTGCAACTTCGAAGGTGCGAAGGCGCCGAAGTCGTATGTCCTGATGGGCCGGCGAAACCCGTTGCATGCCACCGGGCTAGGCAAGTGCTTGCTGACGGCGCTCGATGGTGAAACACGTCGAGCGCTGCTGCCAGAGCTGAAGCAATTTACGGCACACACGTTCTGCCGCCACGACGAACTCGACGAGATCGTGGCCGAGGTGCGTCGCCGGGGATATGCCACGGAAGTGGAGGAGTTGGCGCTCGGCCGAGCGTGTGTCGCCGCGCCGATATTCGACCAAACCGGGGCCGTCGTGGCGGCGCTGTCGGTGTCGGGTCCGCTGTCAGCCCTAGATCTACCTAACAGAGAAACCGAACTTGGTCGACGAGCCATTGAAGCTGCCGATGAAGTCAGCATCGCTCTCGGCTTCGACGTCAGTCTCGCCCATCAGGCGTCAGGCGCGCCCATCACGTGAGGGCGCCACGGTGAAAGGTAGGCATGACGATGAAGCTCAAGGAGCGCCCAGCGGCCTCCGCATCGGCAGATAGCCGTCGAGCACCACCGGAGTCAACCGGACGTCGCGGTCTGTCGCAAACGCAAATTGCACTCGCCCTGGTGGCGCCGGCACTCGTGCTGTATGGGGTGGTGCTGCTCTATCCACTGATCGCGTCCCTATGGGTGGGCCTGTTCGACCGCTCGCTCGTGCGCCCTGGCTCGGAGTTCGTGGGCCTGCAGAACGTGCTGGACGTGCTCTCAGAGGACTTTGTCGGTCTGACTCTAAGAACATTGGTGTTCGCCACGGGCGCGACAGTACTGCCCTTCCTCATCGCGTTCGGTCTAGCGTTACTGCTCAATCAGGGCATCAAAGGGCAAGGCGCACTGCGCGGAATCTTGCTCTTCCCATGGATCCTGCCTGGCGTCGTCGTGTCCTTCCTCTGGCTTTGGATCTTCAACCCCAACAACGGTGTGCTGAACGGCGCGTTGCGCGAACTGGGGCTCATCGAGGAGAACCTCAACGTCTTCACCTCACCCTGGCAGTCGATGTTGCTGATCATCGTCGCCAAGGCATGGCAGACCTTTCCATGGGTGATGGTGATGATGCTGGCGGGGCTCCAGGCCGTGTCGCGAGACCTGCTGGAAGCGGTGTCCGTTGACGGTGGCGGCACGCTGCGGCGGTTCTGGCATGTCACGTTGCCGTCGTTGCGCGGCATCATCTTCACTGTCTTGCTCCTCGAACTGCTCTGGAACTTCCAGCACTTTGAGATGATTTGGGTGCTCACACGCGGGGGACCGGCCGACGCGACCACGACGTTCTCGGTGGAACTCTACGAAACCGCGTTCCAAAGCTTTGATCTCGGCCGGGCTGGCGCGGTCGGCATTCTCTGGTTGGCCGTTCTGTCGATTCCTGTCTGGCTCTTTACCAAATACGGCGATCGGAGGGTGCGATGAGCGCGAGTGTTGACGTGCGCCCGGAGACGGTGGTCCCCTCCGGTTCGAGACAGACGCGCCGAAAGCCAGGGCGACGGATCGCTCTGTGGGTGGCACTCGCAGTCATAGCGCTATTTGCGCTATTTCCCGTGTACTGGATGGTGCTGACATCGGTCACGCCGCGTGAACAGGTATTCGAGTTTCCGCCGAGCTTTATTCCGACGGCGATCACGTTCGAGCATTACGTGACATTCTTCGAGACGCCCGCACTGCTCAAGTACATGGTGAACAGCATCCTGGTTTCCGGGGTGACGGCCTTTGGCGCAGTCATCGTGTCGTCATACGCGGCGTACTCGTTGTCGAAGTTCGAGTACCGCGGGCGGAAATCTGTGATGTACATGATCTGGTCGTCGCAGATGTTCCCCAACGCGTTGCTGCTGATCACGTTGTACTTGATGTTCGACAACTTCGGCTTACTCGATACCCACTTAGCGCTCATCTTGTCGTTCATGACGTTCACGCTGCCGCTGTGCACCTTTGTGATGAAGGGGTACTTCGACACCATCCCCACGGAGGTGATCGAGGCAGCACGCATCGACGGCGCGCGCGAGCGCGTGATTACGACCAAGGTGCTGCTACCCATCGCCCTACCCGGAATGGTGGCCGCAGGGCTGTTTGCCTTCATCCGGGGGTGGAACGACTTTATATTCGCCCTCACCCTGGTTGGCCCGGACAGGCGAACCTTGCCGCCGGGGCTTGTCATCGAATATCTCGGAGAATTCCAGGCGGACTGGCCAGAGCTCATGGCGTCATCGTTCATCACATCAATACCGGTGGTGATCGCATTCATGGCTTTGCAGAAGTACTTCGTCGAAGGCCTGAACGTCGGTTCGGTCAAAGGCTGAGCAATCACGAACCTCAAGGAGGAGAGATGAGACCCTCGAACATGCGCGCCGGTATGAGCCGACGTACATTTCTGACCCGCACGGGAGCGGGCATGCTCGTTCTGTCACCTGCGGGGGCCCTGGTGGCGTGCGGTGATGACACCGGCGGCAGCGCGACGAGCGGGTCTGGCGGCGTCGACGAGGTCACCTTCAACAACCACGGGTTAGCCGAAGGCGCTGACGCCGCCGTCTACGAAGAACTGATGAAGAGGTATGAGGACGAGACCGGCATCGACATCGTCGGTAACGGCATCCCGTTTAACGAAGCGCTCAACCAGTACATTCTGCAGGCGCGGTCGGGCAACCTCTCGGGCGTGGTCGCGCTTCCGCAGGGCTGGATCCCATCGTTGGCCGAGCTGGACGCTCTTGTTGACCTCGGATCGGTCATCGATACGTCGCTCTTCACGGACAGTTCGCTGGACACGGTCGTCTACAACGACATGACCCTGGCCTTCCCAACGACGTCTGGCGCTATCGGCTTGGTGGGCAATGGCCTCCTGCTGGCCGAGGCCGGCATCGACGAGTTGCCAACAGACATCGACTCATTCGAATCCGTGTTGGAGGCGATCAAGGATCTCGACTCTGATCTCATTCCTTATGCGGCCATGACGGGAATCGAGCAGGGGCGCGACATCGCATTCTGGATGCGTGCCTTCGGTGGCGAGGTCATCGACGAGAACGGAACGATCAGTCTGGGTGACGACGGAAGTGTTGCCGCCCTGGAATGGTATAAGACCTTGCTCGATCGCGGTTTGATCGCGCCGAACATGAATCGTTTCGACGCCCGTCCGCTGTTTGCCCAAGGCAGGGTCGGGTTCTATGACGACGCCGACATCGCGCCCAGCATCATCGGGCAAGAGACAACTGATGACGAGTTGCTGAGCAACATGGTTCCCGTGCCGCGACCGGGCGTGCCTGGCGTCGATGTGCCACCACAATCGCTCAAATGGGGCGGCGGTGGTTACGCCGTGTTGAAAGGCAATGACGACATCGAACAAGCGTCGATTGATTTCGCCTCCTGGCTGTCAACTGACCTGGAAGCAGTGATCAGCGTGTTTGAAGGGACAGGACGCGCGCCCGTCCTGAAGGAAGCACTACAAGATGAACGGTTCACGTCAGATGAATGGGCGTCGACGTGGGCTGAGGATATTGCGGCCCATGCCCGGCCGCTGTTCGAGTTCTACCCGGAGTCGGCGCGGATGGAAGAAATCCTGGGCGAGATGGTCGAGGCGGTCATGCTCGAGAATAAAGACGCGGAGACTGCGCTGGCCGACGCCTCAAGTCAACTCCAGGAAGTCATCGAGCAGTCCTGAGATTTTCGTGAGTCGCCCGTAGATATCAAGGGCGTTGAATCGATTCATTCCTGGCGATGGAGGCACCATGACGGAGCGGCAAATCTCGCGCAGATCTATTTTCACCCTGGCCGGCGCCGGGCTTGGCCTGGCAGCGGTCCAGCACATGACGGGCCCGCTGCACCCGGCCATGGCCGCGTTACGGAACGCGCCAGCGACCGAGGGATTGCCCGGCCCACTCCGGCAGATCGAAAAGCCGGGGCTGACGATCGAGGAGGATCCGGCGGCGGTCCTCACCGGACCACGGCACCGCGTGTCATTCCGGCTGGCCACCTGGGACGGAGGGCAGGCATATGTCCGCGACATCGAGGTGAAAACGGACGGCGGGTGGATACCGGCCACCAACCCGGACGCCCGGTTCGACGAGCAATGGGTCGTGCTGGTCGGCGCGGACGGATCGAAGACGAATTACTACGCGTCGATGACGCCGCACTGGCTGGCGCTAGACGAGATCGAGCCGATTGACGACACCACGGCACGCCTCACCACGAGCACGGATCTCGGCTTCGACATTGCGGTCACGTGGAACGTCGCCGGCGACAACCCGGTCGCGGAGTGGACGGTCACCGCCGGAGCCGACGGGCATCACATCGTCGCATACCAGGCCATGGACATCGCCCGGTTCGCGAATGTCGAGGAGGTGTTGTGCGGGGCGCTGCAACACGCACGCGTCGTCGACGGGGTCGAGTCACTGAACGCGAGCGAACTGTTCGCCCCGATGTCCTTGGTCCAGCAGACCGTCGGTGAGCAGGTCTGGACAACTGGTGTCTATCTCCCGGCCGAGAGCGAGGACTTCGCCCATCTCGCCAGGATCGGGTTCGACAACCAGCCGTACGGCATGAGCCTGCGCAACGGTGACGTCGACCCCGAGGCCGTTCAAGCGGTGGTGTTCGCTCCGCAGATCGGTGAACAGTCGCCCCTCGAGGCCGGCGACTCCCGGACGATGAGCTTCGGTGTCTGCGCCGAGCCGGCGGACCTGTACACGGCGTACACCGGGCTGGCCCGGAAGGAGTATGGCCTGCGTGCCTACCGGGAGAACGTGTTCGGGACGTCGTTGACCGAGGCCGTGTTCAACCTGATCGACCTGGTGATGCGCGAGCCGGACCACATCGATCCGCAGGGCGGTTTCGTCCCGTCGCCGAGTGGGTGGTGGGAGCGAGCGAAGGGCTTCGTGGACATCGAGAACGACCAGACCGTGGTGATCTCGCATGCCGCGGTGCTGCTGAGCGCCTACCGGCTCACCGGCGACGATGCCATCTACGAGCGGCGGGCCCGCCCGGTGCTGGAGCACTTCCTGTCGCGGGAGACGTGGGGCAACCGGTTCACGCCGGTCATTGGCGGCCACGACCGCTATCCGTGGGGGATCGGCGGGCCGGCGGGGGATGCCGCACATCTGGTTGCCCTGCTGCGTCAGGGGGCTTCGCTGAATCCGGTCGTACGCGAGCTGGCCATTCAGACCATGCGGGAACGGCCGCGCCGGCCTGCCGGATCCGCCATCGAGACCGGGCGCACGCCGATGACCGTGCCGTACGTGGCGCAACAGTTCACCGGGAGCCCGGCGTACCTCGCCGAGGCGCGCGCCAACGCGGCCGTCTACGCGGAGCAGTTCGTCAACCGCGCCTATACGGCCAACGCGGCCCGTGTTCAATTCGTGTATGACTACGCCAAGGACTGGACCGAGTTGTTCCTCGTGTCCGAGGTGACCGGAGATGAGTCACTGCTGGAAGCGGCCTACCGGGAGGCGAAGCGTTTCATCACGGAGATGCAGGTACGTGAGGTCCCGGACACGATGATCACGACGCCGACCCATCCGGAACTCACCGACCAGACCGACAAGTGGCAGGACGAGGGCCGTCGCTGTGTCTGGGAGGGGTATACGCGGACCGAGATCCCGGTCGAGGAGGTCCCGGCCTGGGTGGTATCCACCTGCGGTCTGACCACCGAACAGCTGAGCACCCACCGGCTCAACGGCAAGTACAACCTTCCGCACTGGTCGGCCTTCCTGCAACGCCTCGCGTGGCGTACCGGGGACGAGTTCATCCACGATGTCGCACACAACGGCGTGGTCGGCCGGTTCACCAACTACCCCGGCTACAACCTGCGCCAGTTCACGTCGTGGACGATGCATCCGGAGTTCCCGCTAGAGGGCCCGCCCGGTGCGGGAGCGATCTATTACCACCACATCCCCTCGCACCTGGGGATGGCGCTGGACTACCTGTTCACCGAGCACCTGATCCGCTCCGACGGCGCGGTCGCGTACCCGGGCGTGTTCGAAGACAACTATGTCTTCTTCAAATTCCACACCTATGGACACGCGCCGGGCACCTTCTACGGCGAGGACGGCGTCTGGCCGTACATGCCACGCGGGATCGTCGACGTCGACAACTATCAGCTCAATTGGATCACGGGCACCGGCAACGGCTCGCTCTATCTCAGCCTGACCAACGAGAGCGAGAAGCTCCAGGTCGCGCAGATCACGTTCGATCCCGAGCGCAGTGGCGTCGAGTCGGGGCGGACATACACCGTGGAGGTCATCCGCGACAACGGCGATCGGGAAGAACGCAGCATGCGGGGTGCACAGCTCGCCGTTCCGGTAACCGGCCGGGGCATCACCGCGGTGATCGTGCGTGGCGTGGAACTGTCCAGCCCGCTGCATGTCGTGCCCGAGTACGCCGCACATGGCCCGGGCAGCTTTCACTTCGACGACGAGAGTCCCGTGGGCCTGGTCCGGGGCATGATCCTGGTGCGGCCCGACCGCGGCAAGGCCGACGCGTACATCTTCGCCGGCACCGAGGACCCGGCCACCCTGCGGTACACGCTCGACGGCGAAACCTGGACCGAAGAGCCAAACGAGGTGTACCCGAACGAGTGGACGATCGCCCTGCCGGACCTGGACGCATCCTTCACCTACGAGGTCGTCGTCGGCGACGCGAAGTCCGAGTCGGCGACGCTCTCGCTACCCGCCTCGGTCACGGGCGTCTGCCCTGCGGGGAAGATCGCGCATGCCGAGCTGCTCGCCGATCCGGATGTCGCCGGCGGTGACACTCTCTCGGTCGAGGTCCGGGCCTACAACGGGACGGGCGGCCAGCTGGAAGGCGCAGGGGTGGAGCTTCACGTGCCCGACGGCTGGGTGGTGAACCCGACCGGTGATCAGCCGACGGTGATTGACGGCGACCCGGCCCTGTGGACGTTCGACGTGACCGTTCCGGTCGACGCGGCCATGGAGACGCATGCGATCGGCGCGACGCTGGACTGGGACGGCGGTAGCGAGGAGGTAGCGGCGGTGGACGTCCGCGTCATGGATGCGGTCGAGATCCTCGCCGTCGACGTGCCGGAACCCGAGGTTGAGCCCGGCGCGTCGATTCCGCTGGCGGTGTACGCGATGAACCGCGGACCGGTGGAACGCAGCGGCCCGGTGACGATCCTGACTCCGAGTGGCTGGACACTCGAACCGGCCGAGCAGGAGTACCGGCTGGAACCGCGCGGCTGGGCGCGGTACGACTACACGCTGACCGCGCCGGCCGACGTGGCGCCGTACACCACCCATCAGCTGACTGCCCGGGTGGGGAACACCGAGAGGGAGGTGAGCGTGTCGGTTCTGTCGCCCGGCCTGGTTATCACGAACAACTCGCCGGTCGGCTACTTCGAGACCGGGGCGTGGGGAGCGAGCGGGCTCCTCGGAGTCGACGGGGAGCGGTCGCGGTACAGCCGCACCGGTGAGGAGGGCAGTACCGCGACGTGGCAGCCGTGGATTCCGGAGCCCGGCCTCTACGAGGTTGCTGTGTGGTATCCGTCGAACGATCAGACGACGACCGCTGCGGTGTACACCGTC
>NZ_QMIG01000034.1 GCF_003287285.1 Phytoactinopolyspora halophila | reverse complement strand
CCACGCACACACAAAGAAGGCCACCCCGAAGGATGGCCTCCCCGCTGAGATCCGAAGACCCGGCTGAGTTGGGACACCGACGGTACGCCGCTGGCCGTCAAGCGGTCGTACGATCTTTAAAACATGATCCACATGTGCTCTGACCTGCTGGCGCGGCCGGAAGGATTCGAACCCTCAACCTTCTGATCCGTAGTCAGATGCTCTATCCGTTGAGCTACGGCCGCAGGACCCTGACGGACCAATCAATGAGTGTACCGGCCAAAGGCGGCTGAGCGGAAATCGGTTCTGGATCCGCGCTACGCGGGCCAGCTTGGCGCCCACGATCTGGTACGGACCACACCGCGATTATGGTGAGGTGAGGTACGGACCAGTGTCCGTTTTGTTCGCAAATTGACCCCTGCATGTGAGCCTCTTCACCCCAGATAATGTTCCACGAGCTGAGATGCGGCCTTACGGTCGGAAGTATCCCGTGAATTTCCGCCCGCTCCCGAATGGCCTGGACGGGCGATGTTCGCCGTTCACACCGTCGGCCGCATGCCGGACGGCAACACGAGAAGAGGGTGATTCGACCGCCATGACAGCCATCGCCGATCACCACGTTTCCCACGACTTCGACGACGCACCGACCTCACACCCGCGACTGCTCGCGTGGGTCCGCGAGGTCGCTGAACTCACCCAGCCCGATCGCATCCACTGGTGCGACGGATCCGACGCCGAATGGAACACGCTCACGATCGAACTCGTCGAGGCCGGGACGCTCGTCCCACTGGATCCAGCGAAGAAACCCAACTCGTTCTGGGCCCGCACCGATCCCACCGACGTTGCCCGCGTCGAGGAACGCACGTTCATCTGCTCCGTTGACGAGGCCGACGCGGGGCCGACGAACAACTGGCGCGACCCCGCCGAGATGAAGGCCGAGATGTCCGAGCTCTACCGGGGCAGCATGCGGGGCAGGACGATGTACGTCGTCCCCTTCTGCATGGGGCCGGTCGACGCGCCCAATCCCATGTTCGGCGTGGAGATCACCGATTCCGCTTATGTCGTCGTCTCGATGCGCATCATGGCTCGCATGGGTGCGCACGTTCTCGCCGCCATGGGAACGACGGCCGACTTCGTGCCGTGCTTGCACTCCGTCGGAGCGCCCCTCGAACCCGGGCAGGACGACGTGCCGTGGCCGTGCAACCAGACCAAGTACATCACCCACTTTCCCGAGGAGCGGATGATCTGGTCATACGGCTCCGGCTACGGCGGCAACTCGCTGCTCGGCAAGAAGTGCTACTCGCTCCGGATCGCCAGCGCCATCGCTCGCGACGAGGGCTGGCTCGCCGAGCACATGCTGATCTTGAAGCTCACCTCGCCACAGGGTGCGGTCCACTACGTCGCGGCCGCGTTCCCCTCCGCATGCGGCAAAACCAACCTCGCCATGCTCGAACCGACCATCCCCGGCTGGAAGGTCGAGACACTCGGCGATGACATCGCCTGGATGCATTTTGGCGACGACGGCCGCCTCTACGCGCTCAATCCCGAGTACGGCCTGTTTGGCGTCGCCCCCGGCACCGGATGGGACACCAACCCGAACGCGATGCGAACGATCGAGCGCGGGCACAGCGTGTTCACCAACGTCGCCCTCACCGACGACGGCGACATCTGGTGGGAGGGCATGACCGACCAGCCGCCGGCACATCTCACCGACTGGAAGGGCCGGGACTGGACACCCGACTCTGACGAGCCCTCGGCGCATCCGAATTCGCGGTTCTGCACCCCCATCACGCAATGCCCCATCCTCGCGCCCGAGTATGAGAATCCACGCGGCGTGCCGATCTCGGCAATTCTGTTCGGTGGCCGTCGTGCCACGACGATCCCGCTGGTCACCGAAGCCCGAGATTGGACCCACGGCGTGTTCATGGGCGCTACGTTGTCCTCGGAGACCACGGCGGCGGCCGCAGGGAAGGTCGGTGTCGTGCGGCGCGATCCCATGGCCATGTTGCCCTTCATGGGCTATCACGGTGGTGATTACCTCGGTCACTGGATCTCGGTCGGCAAGGATGCTGACGCCGCGAAGCTGCCGAAGTTCTTCTACGTCAACTGGTTCCGCCGCGACGACGACGGACGCATTCTCTGGCCCGGATTCGGGGAGAACGGCCGCGTCCTCAAGTGGATCGTCGAACGGCTGGAGGGCACCGCCGAGGCCACCGACACGCCGATCGGGCGCGTACCCACCCCGGAGTCGGTCGACATCAGCGGACTCGACCTCAATCGCGAGGAGCTCGAGGCGTGCTTGCGCGTCGACCCCGAGGAATGGCGAGCGGAGGTGCCCGGCATCACCGAGTGGTTCGAGAAGTTCGGCGACAAGCTGCCCACGTCATTGTGGACCGAGCTCGATGGCTTGAAGGCCCGCCTCGGTATGAAGTAAGGCTCAGGCGCACGACGTAGCTCGTCGGCACCGGGCCAAGCGCTCGCGCCGGTCACGACGCGTGGTCGACGCGAGCGCTTGGTCCGGCAAGTGAGAGAGTGGCCACCGAGCTCTCCAGCTACGACGTGCAGGCGTCGAACCAGATGCCGACGTGCACGGCGTGCCGTTCCTGACCCAGGTGACGTCCGGCCGGTATGACGAGGTCACCATCCGGATGAGCAATGTCCAGGCCGAAGGCGTCCAGCTGCGCGACGTGGAACTGATCTCGTCCCACGTCACCGCTTCGCTGTCGACGCTCGTGGATGGTTCGGGGTCCATCCGGGCAGGTCGCATAGAGGGCACTGCTGTTGTCAGCTACGCCACCGTGGCCTCCCTGACCGGCGTCGACAGACTCGAGCTGTCCGCCGCCGACGGCGACACCGTGGATATTCTCCTGCCTGTGGATGTGATGGGAGCGCCCGCCACGCTCACCGGAACCGGAAGCGTCACCGTGGACCAGCACTTCCGTTCAACTGCGCGTCGACGAGGTCAGTGCGAACGACACGCAGGATCTGCCGGCAGACGCGGAAAGACAGGTCCAACAGCAAGCTGATCAGGTAGCCCAGACCGTTTCCGTCGACGTACCGCTGCCGGAACTCCCTACGGGCTCACCATCGAATCGGCACGTCCTGCCGCTTTCGGTATCGTCGTCGTGCTCGGCGCACGGAACGTGCCCCTGTCTCGCTGATGTCCTCCCACCCGGCGCGGCGAATGCCATGCGCTCCGCACACCGGCCGATACCGGCACGATCTTGTCGATGAGACTCCGCGACAGGCTCTCCACGGACCTTTCGGGTGCCACGGCCCCGCACCGGCCAGGGCGGCGAAAGCCCTGGCCGGGTTGGCGGAGGCGGCGGGATTTGAACCCGCGAGAGGGGTAAACCTCAACCCGCTTAGCAGGCGGGCGCCCTAGGCCACTAGGCGACGCCTCCCCACCGCAATGATACGGCGCAGTAAGGCTACCCGGACGGGCCTCGAGAGGGCAAAGTCGTAGTCATGGAACTCAATCGAGGACCCTGGAAGGACCGTCAGGAAGCTGGCCGCGAGCTCGGCAAGGCCGTGCGGGCCACCATCACGGGCGCCATCGACCCTGCATCGGGCCCGCCACCGCCGCCGGACCGAACCCAGGTACCGCTCGTGCTCGGTCTGCCTCGCGGAGGCGTGGTGGTCGCTGCCGAGGTCGCCGACGTGACCGGCGGAGAGCTCGACGTGCTGGTCGTGCGCAAGGCTGGAGTTCCATGGCATCGTGAACTTGCCATCGGCGCGGTGACGGCATCGGGCATCCGTGTCGAGAATCCCGAGGTCGTCGAACGCGCGGGGCTACGCGACGAAGATCTCGACGCCGCGTTCCGCGATGCCGAACAGGAAGCACGCGTCCGGGAGCAGGACCTACGTGAGGGTCGAGCTGCTCCGCATGTCGCAGACCGTACGATCATCGTGGTCGACGACGGCGTGGCGACGGGCGCGACGGCGCTGGCGGCGGCGCAACTGCTGAAGCAGACACGCCCGGCCCCGGAACGAGTTGTCCTGGCCGTTCCGGTAGCACCACCGGATACGGCGCGGCGGCTGGCGGATCATGTCGACGACCTCGTCGTGCTGGCCCAGCCCGAGCTCTTCGCCGCGGTGGGCGAATGGTTCGTCGACTTCCGGCAGGTGAGCGATGATCACGTACGAGCGCTCCTGGCCGGTCACCGGCAATAGGGCTCCGGTGCTTGCTACGACACCCCGTTTATCATGGCAACCTTTTGGATGGTTCGATCGTCATAGAGGTTGAGGGGCATGGTCACTGCCCCTCAACGGGCATGTCGTGTGCCCTTAAACTGGCATGCGGCCCGAGGACTGTCATCCGAAGAAAGGCATGAGCCGTGGAACGAGCCGGACGACCCCGAGGGGGAGGGGCTCGCCGCGCACGGCTGGAGTCACGCCGGCGGCAGCGCAAGCAACGGTACGGGTGGTTTCTCGGGATGACCGCACTCGGCACCCTGGTGCCAGGCACCGGATTGATCGTGGCTGGCAGGCGCCGAATCGGCGGATTCTTGCTGTTCCTGTTCATCATGGCTGTGGCCATCGCGCTCGCCGCGGTCGCCCTGGTGCCCACGCAACGCCTGCTCTCCTACGGCGGCGATCGTCAGATGTTGTTGATCGTCGGCTCCGGCTTGGCAGCAGCGGCCATGATATGGCTCATCGTCGCGCTGGTTACGCACCGCCTCCTCGAACCAGATGGACTACCGGCCGGTAAACGGTTCGGAGGTGCGCTTCTGGTCATCACCACCGCGTCCCTTGCCATCGCTCCCCTGTCCCTCGCGGCCAACAACGTCCTGACGCAGCGCGACCTGATCGGCGCTCTCTCCGGGGGACGCAGCCACACCACTCCAGAGATCGCCAACGTCCAGGACCCGTGGGCCGACATGTCGCGGCTCAACCTGCTGCTTCTCGGCAGTGACGCCGGCGACGGCCGAGATGGGGTCCGGCCGGACACGCTCATCGTGGCCAGCGTTGATACCGAGACCGGTGACACCACGACGATCTCGATCCCGCGCAATCTCCAGAGGTTCCCGTTTCCCCCTGACAGTCCTCTCGCGGAACAGTATCCGCAGGGATTCACCGGTGCGGGAGAGCAAACCGAGTGGATGATCAACGCCGTCTTCCGCAACGTTCCCGCCGCGCATCCCGAGGTCTTCGAGGATGTCGACAACCCCGGGGCCGATGCCACCAAGTGGGCCGTGGAAGGTGCGCTCGGTATCGACATCGACTATTTCGCCATCGTGAACCTCGACGGTTTCCAGGCCATCGTCGATGCGCTGGGAGGGGTTACGCTCGACGTGCCCCGTGACATCCCCGTCGGCAACCGGGAGCTCCCCGGGCGACAGGGCTGCACCGAAGCGCGCGACTACATCCGCGCCGGCGACGACCAGCACCTGAACGGGGCGCAGGCGCTGTGGTTTGCGCGTTCCCGGTGCGGCTCGGACGATTACGACCGCATGGCGCGGCAGCAATGCGTACTCGGCGCGATCGTCGACAAGGTTGACCCCGCGACCGTTGTGACGAAATACCAGAGCCTCGCCTCCGCGACACGGGACCTCATCCAGACCGACATCCCTGAAGACCTCTTTCCCCCATTGATCGAGCTCGCCGTCGACGTCCAGAACGCCACCTTGGAGAGCCTCACCCTCGATCGGAAATTCTTCGAGGCGATGGGTGGCGCCACACCCGCGAATCCCGACTACGACGAGCTGCACACGCGCATCGCCCAGATCCTCGAACCGGCCGGCGACAAGGAGGACGAGGCCGGCGATCACGTCACCGACACCGCTCCTGCCGACCCGAGCGGCCCGCCGAACGGCGAATCGGGCGATGGCACCGAGGAGAGTACCCACGATGACACCGGCTCGGAGGACGGAGATGCGACCACGGGCACGGCGCAGAACGCGGAGACCCAGCCAGACGAGCCCGAGACCGATCCCGACGAGGATCAAGCCGACGACGAACCGGTCGAGACCGATGCCGTCTGCTGAGCAGGAATCGAACGTATGACACGAGCTCGCGAACCGCACCGCGGGCGGCAACCTCGAACCGAGTCACGCCGGCGGCGGCAGCAGGCCCGCCGATATCGCCGTTTCCTCGCGCAGACGGCTTTCGGGACGCTGCTTCCCGGTGTGGGTCTCATCGCCGCCGGGAAACGACGCACGGGCGGGTTCCTCGTCACCGTGCTCGTCTTGGCGATCATCGCAGCGCTGGGAGCCTTCGTCGTCCTGCCCCGCGAGCAGCTCATCTCCTACGGCGGCGATCGCCAGATGTTGCTCCTCCTCGGAGCCGGCCTGGTCACCGTCGCAGCCATATGGCTGCTCATCGCGCTCGTCAGCCACCGCCTCCTCGAACCTCGGGGGCTGAGCGCCGGCAAACGGTTCGCGGGAGCGCTGGTGGTCGTCGCCGTGGCATCGCTCGTCGTCGCCCCGCTCTCCATGGCCGGCTACCACGCGTTTACCCAGCGCGATCTGATCGAGTCCATCTCGGGGGGCCGCAGCCACACGACACCCGACATCGAGGACGACGCGGACCCCTGGGCGGATATCGACCGGCTCAACCTCCTGCTGCTCGGCGGCGACGCCGGCGAGGGGCGGAAAGGACTCCGCCCGGACACCATCATCGTGGCCAGCGTGGACACCGAGACCGGCGACACCACGATGATCGGCGTCCCGCGCAACTTGCAGCACCCTCCTTTCGCCGACGACAGCCCGCTCGCCGAGATCTATCCGCACGGTTTCGACGGCCCGGACCCAGATCCGCAAATGTGGATGATCAACGCGGTTTATCGCCACGTGCCGGACCTGCACCCGGAACTGTTCGAGGACGTGGACAACCCGGGAGCGGACGCCACCAAGTGGGCCGTGGAAGGGACGCTCGGTATCGACGTCGACTACTTCGTCTCCGTCAACATGGAGGGTTTCCAACGGCTCGTCGACGCCGTGGGCGGCGTCACCGTCGACGTTCCCCGCGACATCCCCATCGGCAACAAGACACGCAAGAACGGACCCGGATGTACGCAACCCCGGGACTACATCCTCGCCGGTGATGATCAAAAGCTCGACGGGGCGCAGGCGCTCTGGTTCGCCCGCTCTAGGTGTGGCGCCAGCGACTACGACCGTATGGCCCGTCAGCAGTGCCTGCTCGGTGCCATGGCCGAACAGACCAAGCCGTCCACGGTGTTCACGCAATACCAGAGCATCGCCTCGGCCACCGAGGACATCATCCAGTCCGACATCCCCGAGGATCTCTTTCCCGCGCTGATCGAGCTGGGCCTCAAGGTCCGGGACAGTTCGATCACGAGCCTCACCATCGACAACGAGTTCTTCCGGGAGTTCGGGATGAGCTCGTCCAACCCGGACTACGAAGTGATTCACAACGAGGTCGCGGAGATTCTCGCACCGGACGGCGGCACCCCGAACAACACCGAGGACTCCCGAGACACGCAGGACGCGCAGGGCGACAGCGCCAACGACACCGGAACCGGCGGGGACGACGCGGAACAGCCGGGCGCCGACGACCCGACCGGCGGGTCACCGGACGAGGGCGGCGACCACTCCGGTGACACGGATCAGGGTGAGACCGGCGAGGAGACCGAGCCCCCGGACCCGGACGAGCCCGTCGATCCCGAATCGGCCTGCTGACCACTATTGGCCTGCCGACCACTCATGTGTCCGGGCTCGACCGTTCCTGCTCGCCATCCGAGCCCGGTTGCGCGCCGCCCGTGCCGGTGGATTCGGCTGCCGCCGTACCGAACGGCGTGTAGCCGCGATCCTGGTTGAGCCTCTTGCGCAGCTCCCGGGCAAGCTCGCGCGCACTCACGTCGAGCATGTCGGTCCGGATGACACTCTGCCGGCTGCCGGCGAGGTCGACGGACACCACCGCACCGTCGGCTTGAACCCTGCGCACGTCCCGCCACGCCGCACGACGCACCCCGGCACCGGGTCCGGTGGCATTGGCGAACCCGTCGTCGTCCATCACGAACCGGGTTCGCCACCCGGCGACGCGGACGATTCCGGTGCCGAGGAGCACGATCCCGGCCATCGCCAGCAGGCCGAGAACCGTCCACACCGCGATCGCGGGCACGCCGCCGACACTCGCGGCGAGCGCCAGAACGGCCCCGATCAGCGCGAGTCCCAGGCATATGATCCCGATGCCGATGCCGCGCACGCCCAGCGTCGCGGGCGCCCTATACACAGTTCGACTCACGGCAACCACTCTCACACGCGGGTGATCCGGCCCCAGCATCCAGGCTCGGTTTCCGGCCTGGGCAAGCGGGCAGCTATGCCGGCTGAGCCGTGTCGTCGTGACGACGTTCACGGATGGTCTCGACCACCTTGCACAGCGGGCAGATGTCCAGACCGTTGCGCCAGGTCCAGCCGTTCATCCGGGCGCGCAGATCTTGTGCCGCGGTACCGAAATCGCCGATGTCGCCGCAGTAGTCACAGATGATCGCGACCTGTGCACTCATGATGTCCCCTGCTCACTTTCCCGTGGCGCTGCTATGTCTTCTGATCGGTCTGATCAGCTCATGGCAGACATACCCATAATGCCACCAGCATGCCCGCACGTCGCGACGACTGCTATCGGCTCCGGTTCATCAGCTCGCGTTCACTGGCGCCCGCACGGTGCCGGGCTCCACCGCTGGCCGCCGTGACCGCTCCTCGTGCTGGGCGAACCCGACCACGGTCACCATCAGCACGAGCAAGCCCAACCACTGGGTCCACGTCTGGGTCTCGCCCAGGATCACGACACCCACGACGGCAGCGGTGATCGGGAACGCCAGCTCGGCGAGCGTCGCGCGGGCAGCAGGAGTGCTCCGCAGGCCCCGGTAGTACAGCGACAACGCGACGAGACCCGGCACCAGGGACAGCCCGATGACCGTCGGCCACGCTTGCACGGGAGGCACGACGTCGTTGCCGGTTCCGAGGACGAAGAGCAACGACGTCGGCAGCCCGATGGCGAACCGCAACGCGGTGAGATCGTTCGGGGTGAAACGGCCGGAGAGGTAGCGGCCCGCAACCGTTCCGCCACCCCATAACGCGGCCGCTCCGACGGCGAGGAGTGCAGCCGCGGCACCGGAGATCGTCACGCCCAGTGGATCGGCGAAGGCGAGCAGCCAGGTACTGATCAACGCGATGACCAGGAACCCGCCATAACGTGGCCGAAGCCGTTCACCGAGCAGGAGTGCGGCCGCCAGCGCTACCAGGATCGGCTGCAGCTTCTGCAACGCCACCGGTGTGATCGGGCCGCCGTACCGGAAGGCCATCGTGAACAGCATGGTGGCTGCCGCCGACGCTCCGGCTCCGATGAAGAGCAACGCCCACCATTCCCGTAGCCGCAGGCCACGCACCTTGCGCAGGGCGGGCAACAACCACGGCAGGGTGATCGCCACCAGCACCAGATGCTCGCCGACGACGATGGTGCTGCTGGCGACATCGACGGTCAGAGGCAGCCGGAAGAGGGCATCGGTGCCCCAGAGCGCGGAGCCGAGGGCGACCAGCCAGATCCCGGCGAACCGCGGTCGCCTGATGGAGGAGCCTGCCCGGCTCGTGCCGGTCATCGGATGGTCCACGGGGCCATTCGCATCCATGTGCGGACACAACACGACCCGGCGTCCGGATCATCCCCGGCCGCGGCGCGACGTGCGCCACATCCTCCTGATTCGCCCCGGAAATGGCACCTCAGCGACCGAGCTGACCGCGGCGCCGCTGCTCTCGCAGCCGCCTGCGCTGGGAAGGATCGAGCATCATGTAGCCCGCTGCCGGGATACCGATGATGGCCACCAGCGCCAGGAGCTTCAGCCACCCGGGGAGCAGAAGGAAGATGAGAACGCCGACGGCAATGCCTCCGACGACGACAGGGGTGCTCTTCGCCATGATCCTTCCTCTCCCGCTCGCCTCATCGACGCCGCGCGAGCGTGGTCGCCTTCATATGGTCATGTCGCCATGGTCAACGCGTCCAGTCTATGCGTCTGTGCCAGAATGAGGTTCCGACGATGCCACCGTCACCAGCGGGAGGTTGGTGCCGTGCAGATCATCGCACGATCCTGTAGCTCCATCCGCCACTCTGCTAGCGTCGAGTCCCTATGAAGGTCGCTGTCGTACGTGAGCTCTGGGAGCACGAACGGCGCGTGGCCATGGTTCCCGATCTGGTCGGCAAGCTGACCGGCGCCGGGCTCGACGTCGTCGTGGAATCGGGCGCCGGAGAACCGGCACTCCATTCCGACGAGGAGTACACGGCCGCCGGAGCGAGCATCGCCCAGGGGTCCGCGCTCGACGACGCCGACATCGTCTTCTCCGTCCAGCCCCTCGGCCCCGACCGGATCGCTGCCCTCAAGCCCGGTGCTATCACGGTGTCGTTCCTTCCCCTGGACGAACGCGAGACCATCCGGGCTGCGCGGGACGCCGGAGTGACGGCGTTCTCCGTCGAGCTCGTCCCGCGCATCTCGCGCGCGCAGTCCATGGACGCACTGACGTCGCAAGCGCTGGTCGCCGGCTACCACGCCGTGCTCACCGCTGCCGAACGGCTGCCCCGATTCTTCCCGCTCTCGATGACCGCCGCCGGAACCATTCCACCGGCCGAGGTCCTGGTGCTCGGTGCCGGCGTGGCCGGGTTGCAGGCGATCGCCACCGCGCGCCGGCTGGGCGCACGCGTGCAGGCGTACGACGTCCGCGCGGCCGCCGCCGACGAGATCCGCAGCCTCGGCGCTCGCTTCGTGGAGCTCGACCTGCCCACGCTGGACGGTACGGGGGGATACGCGCGGGAGATGACCGAGGAACGGGCCCAGCAGCAGCGCGACTTGCTCGCCCCGTACGTCACCGGCTCCGACGTCCTCATCACCACCGCCGCCGTACCCGGCCGGACCGCACCGTTGCTCGTCGAGCGATCCACCGTGGAACGGATGAAGCCGGGCAGCGTCGTCGTCGACATCGCAGCCGAGACGGGCGGCAACGTCGAGGGCAGCATCCCCGGCGAGGAGATCAACGTCGGTGGCGCCCTGCTGTGTGGCGGCCGCAACGTCCCGAGCCAGGTTCCCGTCCACGCCAGCCGCCTGTACGCGTCCAACCTGGTCAACTTGCTACTGCTCATGACACACGAGGGCGACGTCTCCGTCGATCTCGACGACGAGATCATCGCCGGGGTGTGTGTGACCCACGACGGCACGGTGCGCAACTCGCATGCCCGCGAGCTCCTGGGGGAGGCAGACTGATGGATCCTCAGATCGCTCTCCTGACCATCTTCATTCTGGCGATCTTCACTGGATACGAGGTCGTGTCCAAGGTGTCGTCCACACTGCACACACCCTTGATGTCCGGTGCCAACGCCATTCACGGGATCATCCTCGTCGGCGCCGTTCTCGTCACCGGGAACGCGGACGGAGCCGCCGAGCTCACGGTCGGGGTCATCGCCACCGTCCTCGCCACCCTGAACCTCGTGGGCGGTTTCGTCGTGACGGATCGGATGCTGGAGATGTTCAAGGTCAAGAAGGCTCCCGCCGCGAACAGCACCGCGGGCTCGGACGATGCGAAACGGTCGGGAGGCGGAGCGTGATACCAACCTGGGCGCAGCTGGCCTACCTCGCCGCCGCAGTGTGCTTCGTGCTCGCCCTCAAGGGGCTGTCCTCGCCGAAGACCGCTCGTGCCGGGAATCTCCTGGGTTCCGTGGCCGCGCTGGCGGCGATGATCATCACGTTCGTTGTCTATGACTTGGACAATTTCGGCTGGATCCTCGGAGCCATCGTCGTCGGCTGTGCCATCGGCATTCCGGCCGCCCGGCTCGTCGCGATGACCGCCATGCCCCAGCTCGTGGCCCTGTTCAACGGGGTCGGCGGCGGCGCGGCGGGGCTCGTCGCCTACCTGGAGCTCGCTGACGCCGAGACAATCTTCCCGCTGGCGGCGGCCGTGCTCACCGTTCCGGTGGGCGCGATCGCCTTCAGCGGTTCGGTGGTGACCTTCCTCAAGCTCCAGGAGTTGATCACTACCCGCCCGGTCACGCCACCCGGCGGGCCGATCTTTTTCAGCATCGGGCTCGTTGCCGCGCTCGTCTTGGCCGGTCTCCTCTATGCGGGCGACGGCACGGACGTCTGGCTCGGTGCGATCCTGGGCGCGATCGCCCTCGTCGTCGGTGTCCTGCTCGTCCTTCCCGTCGGGGGCGCGGACGTGCCGGTCGCCATTTCCCTGCTCAACGCCGCCACCGGTCTCGCCGTCGCTGCCGGGGGTTACGTGCTCGGCAATGCGCTCTTGCTCATCGGCGGTACTCTCGTCGGCGCCAGCGGTACTATCCTCACCCGCTTGATGGCCCAGGCCATGGGACGCTCGGTCAGCTCCATCCTGTTCGGCGCCTTCCGCGGCGGCTCCACCGCCGGAGGGGGCGTCGTGGCCGACCGGCCGGTCCGCTCCGCCGGAGTCGACGACATCGCGATCATGCTGGCTTATGCCCAGAAAGTCTTGATCGTCCCCGGGTACGGTCTCGCTGTCGCGCAGGCCCAGCACACCATCCACGAGCTCGCGGAGCATCTGGAGAGCCGGGGAATCGAGGTCGACTACGCCATCCATGCCGTCGCGGGCCGCATGCCGGGTCACATGAACGTGCTCCTCGCCGAGGCGAACGTCCCTTACCAGAAGCTGCTGGAGATGGAGACCGCCAACGGCCAGCTGCGCAACACCGATGTCGCGCTCGTCGTCGGCGCCAACGACGTCGTCAATCCGGCGGCTCGCAACTCGCCCGGATCACCGATCTACGGGATGCCGATCCTGGACGTCGATCAGGCCCGGGCCGTCGTGTTCCTGAAACGCTCGATGCGGCCGGGCTTCGCGGGGATCGAGAACGAGCTGCTCTACGACCCCAAGACCACCCTGCTCTTCGGCGACGCCAAGGAGTCGCTCACGGGGCTCGTCTCGGCCGTGAAGGCCCTGTAGTACTCGCTGCCGAAGCGGACGCGGGATCGCTTCGCTAGTCGGCCAGCCCGTAGAGACGGTCCCCGGCATCACCGAGACCCGGAACGATGTATCCCTTGTCGTTGAGCCGTTCGTCGACGGCCGCGGTCACGACGGTAAAGGGGACGTCGAGGTGCCCCGTCTCGTTTTCGACGCGGCGAAGGCCCTCCGGTGCCGCCAGCAGGCAGACGGCGGTGATGTGGTCCGCTCCACGTTCGATCAGGTAACGCACCGCCGCTGCGAGGGTCCCGCCGGTCGCCAGCATCGGATCCAGCACGTAACACTGGCGGCCGGTGAGGTCGTCGGGAACGCGATCGGCATACGTCGTCGCCTGCAGCGTCTGCTCGTCCCGGATCATTCCCAGAAACCCCACCTCCGCGGTCGGCAGCAACCGGGTCATGCCGTCGAGCATGCCGAGACCGGCGCGCAGGATCGGCACGACGATGGGCTTCGGGGAGGACAGCTTCACCCCGTGGGCCGGACCCACCGGCGTCTCCAGTTCGATCTCGTCGACGCGGGCATCACGGGTCGCTTCGTATGCCAGCAACGTCACGAGCTCGTCGGTCAGCCGCCGGAATGTGGGCGAGTTCGTGTGCTTGTCACGAAGCGCCGACAGCTTGTGGGCAATGAGGGGATGGTCTACGGCGAGCAGGCGCATGGCCACAGCATGACATGGAGCGCGCACGGCGCCACACTGGCCAAGCGCTAGGCTGCGACACATGTCCCCGTCCGACCGTCCGCGCTCGCCGGCACCACCGCTGAGCCCGGCACTCGTGCGCCGCTACACACCTGCGATGCAGGCCGCGCTCACCGAAGCACGTCACGCGCAGGCATCCGGGGACGTTCCCGTGGGAGCCGTCGTGCTCGGCAACGACGACGGCGTACTCGCACGCGCGCATAACTGCCGTGAGATCGATCACGATCCGACAGCCCACGCGGAGATCGTCGCGCTTCGCGCTGCCGCGTCGGCGCAGAATTCGTGGCACCTCGACGGGGCCACCGTCGTCGTCACGCTCGAACCGTGCGCCATGTGCGCCGGCGCACTCGTTCTCGCCCGTGTCGCACGCGTCGTCTACGGGACGCCCGATCCGAAGGCGGGCGCGGCCGGATCCCTCTGGGACCTGCTCCGGGATCGCCGATTGAACCATCGCCCCGAGGTGATCGGTGGCGTGCTCGCCGACTCGTGCGCCACGATCTTGGACGAGTTCTTCGATGCGCAGCGAGATCACGAAAGCCAGTAACCGGATTTCGTCACAGGGCGAGGTCTCCGGTAACCTCATTCGCGGTAGCGTGTCCGAGTGGCCTAAGGAGCACGCCTCGAAAGCGTGTGAGGGGGCGACTCCTCCGTGGGTTCGAATCCCACCGCTACCGCCATGGCGAAGCGGCCCGTCCCGATGTGGGTACACGTAGGGACGGGCCGTCGTCGTCCGGGCATGTCACGTCGTGGCGAGCCGCCCCGATTTGGCTCGCCCGCGCCCCTCCGGCGTCGAGCCATGGCACCCTAGGCTACGCGGGGAAGGGGGCAGCAGGTGGACGTAGCATCGCTCAACGTCTTCCTGCTCGCCGGTGCCCTCGTCCTGGTGGCGGCCGTACTCGCCGTCCGGGTCAGCGTACGGTTCGGCCTGCCCACGCTTGTCATCTACCTGTTGATCGGTGTGGCACTCGGCGAGGCAGGGCTCGGCGTGCAGTTCAACGACCCGCACGTGGCGCAGTCACTCGCGTACGCCGCGCTTGTGGTCATCCTCGCCGAGGGTGGCTTGACCACGCGTTGGCGCGATCTTCGACCATCGCTGGGCGCCGGGCTGTCCCTGGCCACCGTCGGAGTCGGTATCAGTACGGCCATCATCGCCGCGGCCGGCCATTTCATCTTCGGACTCGACTGGGTTCTTGCCCTCCTCCTCGGCGCGGTGTTCGCCCCCACCGACGCCGCCGCGGTGTTCTCCACGCTGCGCAGGGTTCCGCTCACCCGGCGAATGTCGACCATCCTGGAAGCCGAGTCCGGGCTCAACGACGCCCCGACGATCGTCGTCGTCGTGCTCGTCAGCACCGGCCAGGTCGCCGACTACGGAGTCCCCCTCGCCGGGCTGATGGTCCTCTATCAGCTCGTCGCAGGCGCGGCGATCGGCCTCGCGCTCGGCTGGCTCGGATCGATCATCCTGCACCGGGTGGCGTTGCCGGCACCGGGGCTGTACCCGATCATGACCATGACGATCACCATCCTGGCCTACGCAACCGGCGCCATCGCGCAGGCCAGCGGGTTCGCCGCCGTCTACGTCGCCGCGCTCGTCCTCGGCAACTCGCGGTTGGAGCATCGCGCGGCCACGCGCTCGTTCGTCGAAGGGATGGCCCTGCTGGCGCAGATCGGGCTGTTCGTCATGCTCGGTCTCCTGGCGTCACCAGCGCGGATGCCAGAGGCCTTCGTCGCGGCTCTGGTTGCCGGTACGGCTCTCACCTTCGTGGCACGGCCCATCGCGGTCTGGGTCTCCACGGTGGCGTTCCGGCTGCGGTTCACCGAACAGCTATTCCTCTCGTGGGCCGGGCTTCGCGGCGCGATCCCCGTCGTTCTGGCCACGATCCCGCTCGCACAGGGAGTCGACGGGGCCAACTGGCTCTTCGCCGTCGTGTTCATCGTCGCCGTGGTCTTCACCCTCCTCCAGGCTCCGATCCTGCCCTGGCTGGCCGACCGGCTCGGCGTCTCCGCCAGTGTCGACACCCACGACGCCGAGTTGGAGTCCGCACCGCTCGAACGCATCGACGCGGATCTCATCCAGGTGCGGATTCCGCCCCACTCGAGGCTGCACGGCGTCACCGTCAGCGAGCTGCGGCTGCCCGCGGAGACCACCGTGCCGCTGCTGGTTCGCGGGGAACAGATCGCGGTTCCAGACGATCTCACGCCGTTACGCAGTGGCGACGAGTTGCTCATCGTCGCACCGAAGGGCACGCGTGAGGCAACGGAGCGGCGGCTGCGCGCCGTAGGGCGGGGAGGTCGTCTCGCGGGATGGTTCGGCGAGCATGGGCGCTAGCTCGCGCACGTGTCGATCGTGGCATCCGGATCGGGCTGATCGGCCAGCCCGTCGAACGCCTCTCCCAGGACCAGGTCGACGGTCTCGTCTGCCTGCTCGTCGGACAGCACCTCCGCACCCGGCACGACGGCCGCCACGACGCCCGCGGCGTCGTGCTGATCTGGATGCGTACGCACCTCCGCCGGGCCTTCGATGGCACGTTCCAGGGGATCGTTGGCCACGTTCATGATGACGAAACCACGACTACCCATCTCGTCCGCCACCCGGCGAGCGAGGCCGCGTTCGTCGGTGGAGTTGTAAACGTTGAGCTCGATCGCGTCTGGAGCGGGAGCCTCCGACGGGACCACTTCCACGCAGGCCACGCTGGCCTCCGTGGCAACGTCGTCGTCCTCGGACGGAATGACGTTGTTCCAGCTGTACCAGGCAGCACCGACGACGAAGACCACGAGCACGACCAGCGTGACCGCGGTCCGCACGTGCCGCCACGTGTGCCGCGGTGCCAGTTCATAGTCCGCCGGTGGTTCTTCGGGCTCCATCACTTCTCCGCATCCGCCCGCCGCGTTTGCTTGCTCTCGTCGAGACCTGAGCAGGTCATGGCCTCACGCGGCGAGCCTATCTGGTACGGACGACCAAGGAGCGTCACCCTGTGCGCAGCCGACATCGTGTCGCGCACCGGGGCGGCTCGTCTCTCAATCCAGCAGCAGAACCCGCGCGTGGATGACGGGGCGTTGCTGTAACGCCGCACGTAACGCCCGATGCAGGCCATCTTCCAGGTAGTACTCGCCCTTCCATTCGACGACGTGAGGAAAGAGATCCCCGAAGAATGTCGAGTCGGTGGCCAGCAATGTTTCCAGATCGAGAGTTCTCTTCACCGTGACGAGCTCGTCGAGACGAACCGGGCGTGGCGCAAGCTCCGCCCACATGCTCAGGGTGGTGCCGTGGTCAGGGTACGGCCGACCGTCGCCCACACGCTTGAAGATCACCCCGGGTAGTTTATAAACCTCGTCCGGGCTGATGAAGGGCGACCCGCCGTCTGACCTTAGACCCGCGACCTCTTGACCGCGATGAGACGGCGCCGTCACCACCGGCATCGTCACTCAGGGCGCAAACCCGACGCTGGCGTCGCACTCCGGCGGGCATAATTCTCAGATAATTAATTTCGTACGGTACGTAATAAAGTATGCTACGGTGCCGCCTACGGCGGGTGCGGTTGCGCCCCTTTTTTCGTGGAGAGGAGTACAGCCATGCCGGAGAAGACCTCGCCTCGGACCGTGGCGCCGACCGGACGTGGTGGCAAGGCCGTGAGCAGACGCGCGATGCTCGTCGGTTCTGGCGTCGGCGCGTTGGGACTCGCGTTCGGCGGGCGGCTGCACGCCGTCGCCGGGGGAGAATCCGACAGATTCGCCATGGTCACCGATGTCCACATCAATGCCGAGGAGCCAGAACGCACTGCCGACCTCGAACGGATTATGCGCCACATCGAGGACCGGAATCCGGCCTTCGTGCTCAACTGCGGGGACGTGACCGACCTCGGCCTCGCCGAAGAATTCGAGCACTACCTCTCCGCCATTCCCTCCGGCCTGAAATCGCGCATGCGAGCGGTGCCGGGAAACCACGAGCAGCAATGGCTCGTGGACGCCTTCGAGAGCTACGACCACTACCTCGGCCGCACTCGTTACAGTTTCAACGCCGCCGGCTTCCACGTCGTCGGGCTCGATCCCCTGGTGATGCAAGAGTGGGGCTGGTACTTCGACCGAGAACTGCTGGACTGGCTCGAGCGTGACCTCAAGCACGCACCCAAAGACGTACCGATCCTCCTCTTCCTGCACTTCCCCCTGGGAAACGACTGGAATTACGTGCACAATGACGACGAACTGTTGCGTGTCATCGGGCCGTACCCCGTGCGCGGGATCTTCACTGGGCACGCCCACATCACGCGCATTTCTGCCTACAACGGCGCCACCGAGGTACTGGGCAACTCTCTCAAGTCCGGTCCGTACTACTACTGGGCCGAACGCACGACCGGGAGCGAGGGCCCGGTTTTGGAGATTACCGAGGTCACGGTTCCGGCAGAGGGCGACGCGCGGCACGAGCTGCTCGGCACCGTGCCCCTGAGCGAGCCGGGACCGGGTGGCGCGCTCGGCCCGCTCAAGACGAAGGCGACCGTGCACGACTCCGAGGTCGAGATTCGGGTAGACCTCCCGAACGACGGGTCCGCCGACGAGGTGCTCGCCCGGCCCCACTCGTACCAGTACGGCGGGATCGACGACGAGTGGACGTCGCTGGACCAGACCTCCGGCCGGCGCTGGACCGGGCGCGTGGATGCGGCGCATCTGCCTCCGGGCCCACACAAGATCCAGGTGCGCGCCGTCGGCGCCGACGGCGCGGTCTTCGACGACACCGTGCCCTTCGAACTGCCGTCCTCCGGAACGCGGGTGAACTGGACCACCCAGCTCAACGGGCGCGTGCAGGGAGCACTGGCGAGGCACGACGACCTCGTCGTCGCGGCGACGACCGAAGGATACGTCGCCGGATTCCTACCCACCGCACGGGCAAAGCGCCCCCGGTGGCGCACCCGGATCGGCCCGGTATACAAGGGGCCGGTGTTCACGCCAGACGGAGCCCAGATCCTGGTCCCGTCCGCCGACCACCACCTGTACGCGCTGGACCCGTCCAGGGGAACGACACAGTGGTCCACCAGCGTGGGTGCGCCGATCGCGAGTGACGTGAGCATCGCCGAGGTCGACGGCCACCCCCGTGCCTTCGTCGCAGCCGGGACAGACCTGTTCTGTCTCGACCTCGACGGTCAGATCCTGTGGAGCGCCGACATGGGCGGGATCGTCGCTGGGCGAGCGGCCTGCGACGGGCAACGCGTCTACATGGGCAGCGGGAACGGCTACGCGTACGCGTTCGACGCCGGCACCGGTGAGCAGCTGTGGTCGACCCAGCTAACCGACCGGGACACCACGTACGGGCAGGTCCTCTACGGACCGTGGGCGTGCCACGTCCTGCTGCTACCCGACGGCGCCCCCATGTTCACGACCTTCACCAACGCACACGCTCTAGACGCCGCGACCGGCGAACGGCGGTGGGACGGACCGGGCGACGAGCTCGGCCTGCTGCAGCTCCTCTACACCCCTCCCACGCTCACCGAGCACGGGATCCTCCTCGTCGACGGGTTCAACGGGACGGTACACCTGCTTGACCCGGACTCGGGTGAGCAGACGTGGGAAGCGGAGGCACTTCCCCGCAACTTCGGCGCGGCGCCGGTACCCAGCCCGGATGAGGATTCGGTGTACTGGCTGGTGGGCCAGAGCGGACTGCTCGTGCGCATCGACCTCGCGAACCGGGAGGTCAACCAGGCACTCCAGGTGATGCCGGTCTTCACCCAATCAACGTCCGTGGTACTGGGCTCGGGATCGGAGCAAGTACTCGTCGTGGGTGGCCAGGACGGTCGACTCCGCGGGGTGGTCGGGCTCCACGCCTGACCGTTCGCGGCCATCGATGGCCGCGAACGGCGCGGCGCCAACGACGTATCGGCCGTCACCCGCGATGGGCACGCACCGTCACCGCGACACGTGCGAACTGTTCCCTGCTCGCCGGATCCAGTCCCAGCTCGGAGCAGACCTGGGCGGTCGCGGACCGCAGGGAAAGCTCCGGTTCCGTACCGGTGTCAACCGTGGAGACAGCCCGGTCGAAACGGTCGATGGCCGCGATGCTTTCGTCCAGCGCGCGCGCCATCATCTGCCCACGGAGGACGGGCTCGCCAGAACCGTCGGCCCCCACGTAGGGATGACTCATGCACACTACGTGGGGGCCGAGGTCGCGCAGGCGGTCCAGGGAGGCCCGGTAGGACGTGGCGTCGCGGTACATCGGTGGAGATCCAACATCCCCGCCATACCGTTCAATGGCATCGCCGCTGAACAGCACGCCGATCTCGGGGACGTGAATACACGCCGAACCGGCGGTGTGACCGGGCGTGTGGATAACGCGGAGCGTCAGGCCGCCGAGATCTACCGTGTCTCCATCAAAGACCCACCGGTCGGGTCCCGTGTCCGGGGCGACCGTCTCGTGAAGGAACCGGCTGCGCTCGGCGAATGCGGTTCGCTCGCCCAATTCAGCGAGAGTGGAGGCGGGATCGCACTCATGGCGCAGATGTTCGGCCGGATCACGCATCAGCCAGGCATCATCCGGATGTGCCAGAACCTCCAACGACGACCCTGCCACTGCCCGCAGGTCGGCGTTGCCACCGATATGATCGGGATGTCCATGACTGTTGAGGACGACGTCGATATCCGCCGGCACGATCCCCAGATTCTCGAGCGCGGCAACGATGCGAGGCGCGGAGATTCGCGCTACACCACTGTCGATGAGCGCGACACGCTCTCCCCGCACCACGTAGACGTGGACGACCCCGTTCACGAATGGAACGGGAATGCCCCAGACGGCGTGCGGGACGACGCTAACTAGAGACATCGCAGCGAACAATCGACGCCCGCTTCAGAAGCATCTCGCTGCACCGGACGGCCGCGCTCATGCCGGCACCGGGAAGCGCGCGGGTACCGGTAGCTGCGGATCGCCGACCGGCGACATGGGCAGCGACGCACCACCGCCGCGCTCCATGATGTCGAGCGCCAGCCGGGCTCGCCGCACTCGCTCGCGCGCCGTCTCCGTGGCGGACGCGCGCAAGTGCCCACCCGCCGGGTAGATCGCGGGAGCATTCCGTAGCCCGAATTTGAGATAGATGGGCGAACTCACCCGGATCAGTTCGGCGGCATCGTAGAGCCGGACGATGCCGCCGGCATCGTCCGGCGACTCGAGATAGAAGTCGATGGCCACCGGGCACGCCGCCCGTAACTCGGCTACCTGTGCGACGGTGAGATCGCTCGGCACATTGATCGAATCGGCCCCGAGCCCCGCCACAACAATGACGGATGCCGGGTTGACCGGACCGGCGAGGATACTGACCTTGAATCGCATATCCTGCGGCAACTCGGACTGCTCCCGAAGCTGGTGGCACGCCCACAGGACGCCTTCGTCCGCGACCAACACGTTACGCACACCGAGTTCGGCGGCGCGCACGACGTCTTCCAGACACTGACCGAGTTGATCGCGGCCACGGGCACGCGGGCCGGATCCGCCGGAGGCGGACGTCACGGCGGCACCGATATCCCAAATACCGCGTGGCCCCAGGAACAAGGACAACTCGGCGCCCCCGTCCTGGGCCACGGCCACCATGTCCTTGATCTCGGCATCATCCAACATCATGACGCCGCTGCCCTGACTGACCCGGTGCACCGGAACGCCTCGCTCACGGCTCTCCTCCAGCACGGCGCGGAGTGGTTCCGGCCCCTCGACTGATGGAATCTCCACCCGCCATGCACCCCCGTCCGGAAATCGGCCTTCGGACGTGGTGGACCGGGGCTGTGTGACTTGGAGACCAAGCGACTTGATCTGGCCTTCACCTGGCAAAAGTTGGTCACTGTGCACAGCAACTCCTTACGGCGGATCTCATAGTGATGGTTCCTCGGCGGTCGTGTTCGTCAGGAACGCCAGGGGGGCCTCATAGAACGCATCCAGGACTCGCGTAGCCGGGGCGATCACGATGGCCTGCTCGGCAAAGGACGTGGGCACGATCAGACGTTCCGTATCAATCGCCGTATGCGCACGATTCGACGCACCGCGCCGGACGGCGGACAGGTAATCGGGCGTGTCCGTAACCGCGTTGTCCGAGAAGACGACGATGTCAGGATCGATCATGTCCAGCATGATCGCGGCAGTCTCGCCCACCTTCTCTGCCCGCTCCCGCAGCACGGCCGTAGCGGACTCGTCGCCGTCACGCGCGCGAGCGACCAGTTCTTGAATCGTCGTCACGCCGGTGATGCCCCGCTCCCGCGCATGTCGGACCGCGGCCAGGTCGGTGACGTATGCCTGAACGCAACCACTCCGACCGCAGTCGCACCGAGCGTCGCGATCGTCGAGTTGGAGGTGAGCTATGGTACCGGCGGCGGACCTCGGCCCATAGTGGACGTTCCGGTCGATGACGATGGCGGCGTCCACCACGGTGCCGATGAACAGATAGACCAGGCTTCCTACGGTCTTGGCCGCGCCAGACCAGAGCTCGGCAAGAGCGCGTGCACGCACGCTACTCTCCACGAGCACAGGTAGCTCGATGCGAGCGGCTAGCTCCGCCTGAACGGGGACATTGCGCCAGCCGAGCGTGTCATGCTCGATCACGATTCCGGACTCGGAGTCGATCCATCCGGCCAACGTGACACCCACGCCCAGCAGGTGTCTTTCTTCGCCGTATCGTTCGACGAAGTTGTTGATGTGCCGTGCCGCATCGTTCAATATGTCGTCAGGCTCGGTATGTTCGTGCTCGTAACGCTCGTCGACGATAGCGGCACCGCGGACGTCTACCAGGCCGATCGTCGTCCGCAAGGCCCCGATGTGGACGCCGAGCACCGCATACCGTTCCCGGGCGAAGTCCAGCGGCACGCGAGGGGCTCCCGCGTTTCCCGGCATCGGCTCGCTCGGTAGCTCATACAGCAGTCCCGCCCTGAGCAGGTTTGCGGTCACCTTGCTCACACTGGCCGCGCTGAGACCGGTCAGACGTGCGATCTCCTTGCGGGCGATGGGGCCGTGGACGAGAACCGTCCGCACGGTGGCCGCGACGTTCTGCTGCCGGATCGCCGGAGGCGCCTGTGCGGACAACCACGACCCGGTGTCAGACACTCGGAGCCTCCCGGGCAACCGCGTACCCACCTTCTTTGATCACTTCCGCTCGAGTGAGCCGCCCACCCGCGACCCGCAGCAGCGCCTCGAGCACCCGATCGGCGGCACATTCCAAGCTTTCCTCACCGGCTACCACCGGACCCAGGTCGACATCGAGATGATCTCGACGTGCGACGGTCGACTCGTCGCTCCACCCCACCTTGACGGTGGGAGCCACGAGATGACCGAAGGGGTTGCCGACACCGGTGGTGAACAGCAACGCGTGAGCACCTCCGGCGACGAGACCCGTGGTCGCTTCGGCCGCCGCTACAGGGGTATCCATGAAGTAGAGCCCCGGCTTGGGCGGCGCTTCAGCATAATTCAACAGACCGTCGATGGGCGCACTGCCGGTCTTGGCGACGTTGCCCAATGCCTTTTCCGTCAGCGTCGTAATCCCACCACTTCGGTTTTCCGGACCGACGACTGCCGTCTCCATGTCCGCGGAACTCGACCGATCATGCCGTTCTCGCACTGTCGCTACCATTTTCTTACCCAGTACATCCGACCGAGCTCGCCTGGCCAGGATGTGCTCGGCGCCCCAGATCTCCGCGCTCTCACCGAACATGCAACGGGCTCCCCTGTCGACGAGTTTGTCGACTACCCTGCCAACGACCGGATTGAGCACGAGCCCGGACAGGCCGTCGGACAGGCCGCACTTCAATCCCACGATCAGGTCACGTGGTTCGGCCGGTTCGCGAATCCGTTCGGATGCTTCGATGGCAAGCTGCGTGCTCAGGCGGATACCAGCGGACGTCGCCTCGATCGTGCTGCCGCACTCGACCATGTCCAGAACCGCAGCCGGGGTGCCGACGTCTCGCGCGGCAGCCGCCATGTGCTCAGCGAGTGCCGCGTCGTAGGCGACGATCAGGACCGCTCCGACGTTGGGATGTGCCGCGAGTCCGGTCAGCGTCCGCAGCGTCGTCTCCCGGTCCACATCGACCAGAGCCCGCCCGGCAGGCTCGACGACCAGTACCGCGTCGGCGACCGCGCCCGCGATCCGGCGGGCGACCGAGTTGGCCAGCACCTCGGGCGCGATGATCAGCAGCTGGTTGCGGCTGCCTGCCCTGCCGTCCTGACGTCGATACAATGCAATGTCTCTCACGTTTGTCCACCTGGTTCGATACCGCGCACGTTGTGCTCGTGCACGTGCTCTCCGCTCCGAATGTCCTGCGATGCGACCCCGATGACCTCGCCGCCGTACTTGCGGATCTCCTCACCGGATGCCAGGTCCGTCAAGGCGATCTTGTGTCCCACGGCCACGTCGTCGGCCACGATGATGACGGCGCCCGGGTCGCCCTCGCTCTCGACGGCGACCCGATCACCCGCGGATGCCGGGCTCATCATCGTGGCGACGTTGTCGTCGGCGTTGAGCAGCAGGGCACGCGCGTCGGCGCGTGCAGGGTCGGGTGTAGCCGCTGTGTGCGGCGCATCTGCATTCAACATGCCAACTGTCCCCCGTCAACGTGAATGTCGGTTCCGGTGATGAAGCTCCCCTCGTCGGACGCGAGGAGGGTGGCCACGCCTGCGATCTCGCGCGGTTGCCCGACACGGCCAAGCGGTATGGGCTCGGTACGCATCGTCCGGAACTCGGGATCCGCCAGCAGCTGGCGGTTGAAATCCGATTCGACGGTGCCAGGCGAGATCGAGTTGACCCGTATCTGGTGCGGTGCCAGCTCCACTGCGGCCGCCCGGGTGAGACTCACGATCCCGCCTTTGGCGGCGGCGTAATGCGCCTGACCGGCGACGCCGATGCTGGCGGTGATCGACGCGACGTTGATGATCGAACCGGGAGCGCCCCGATCGACGAGGAGTTGACCGACCCACCGGGTAGCGACAAAGTACGGCCGCAGGTTCACCGCGTGCACCTGATCCCAGTCGGCGAGCGTGAGCTCCAGAAAGGGTTTGCGGGCGGCCATCGCGGCCGCGTTGACCAGAACGTCGATCGAGCCCATCTCGTCGCGCGCCTGCCGTAGCGCACCGGTGAGCTGGTCGGGATCGGACACGTCGGCTTTGATCATCAAAGGTGCGGGCGACGCGGAGGAGGCCGGCCTGCCGTGGTCCGCCGGTTCGTCCATCGGTGTGTCCGCCGGATCCATCGGTGAACGGATGTCGATGATCGCGACGTCCGCTGCCTCCGCCCGGAACGCATCCACGATGGCCCGGCCGATACCCCGACTCGCCGCACCCGTGACGACGGCACGCTTCCCGTCAAGCCTCACGACTGCCCCTTGTCGAGGCCGGCCTGCTCGGCAGCGAGGATGCCGATGTCGTGGTCGGCGTGGCCGCTAGCGACGAGTTCGGTGCAGCGCTGGAGGGCGCGTTCGGCGACCGGCGTCGAGAGACTCAAGTTCGCCGCTAGCTGGACTGCGAGGCGGATGTCCTTCTCGGCCAGGCGGAGCGCGAAGCCCGGTGAGAGGTCTCCAACGAATGCCTTCGCCGGCAGGGCCTTGTCCATGACCGAGGTTTGGGCCAGCGTCTTGGCCGTCACCTCTCGCATGAGATCGAGGGGTAAGCCGGCTTGGAGGCCGACGCCCAGCACTTCACCCACCCCTTGCATCACGGTGATGGTGAGCATGTTGTTGACGAGTTTCATTGCCTGCCCGGTCCCGGGGCCGCCGCAGTGCACGAGCTCGTCACCCATGCACATCAGCACCGGCCGCGCTCGCTCGACCGCATCGCTGCTCCCCCCTGCCAAGAGCAGCAACGCGCCTTCCTTGGCGTGCTCGGGTGTACGGCCCACTGGGCAGTCGACAGCGAAGACACCCTTCGACTCGAGCGTTTCTGCAAGCCGTTGGGCGGTCAGCGGGTCACCGGTGCTCATATCGACGAAGGTTCTGCCGGGTCGAAGACCGCTCGCGACGAGCCCATCCGGCCCGAGAACGATCTCCTCGACCGCCGTGGGATGGGGCAGCATGGTGATGATCACGTCGCGCGATTCCGCCATTTCGGAGACGTCGGCAGCGATGTCCGCACCGAGTTCTCGCAACGCCTCCACGGCCGCCGAGTTCGTGTCGTACACCATTAGCTGGTGTCCGCCGGCGAGGATATTGGTGGCCATAGGCGCGCCCATCGCGCCGAGGCCGATAAAGCCTATACGTGCCATGGTGCCTACTTCCTCACGTATCCTGCGGGCTCGTGTCTCGAAGCCCTAGGCCCATCCGTCCCGACCGCTCGACCAGGTCAGGACCGGGCCGGGCCGGTTGGGTGGCCAGAAACGGACGGACGTGGTCATTCATCAGGTCGGCGACGACCTCCTGGTACGCGGGATCATCGACCAGATCGTGGTCTTCGATCGGATCCATGTGGAGATCGAACAACTGCACCGGCTGCAGATCGCGCTCGTAGATCACCAACTTGTACCGGTTCGTGCGGAACATGGCGAAGCCGTGATTTTCGCTGATCACATGGTCTCGGCCCGCCACGTCGGATCCCGAGAAGACGTCACGGAAGGATCGCCCGGCTCCGTCCGGTATCTCGTCTGCGCCCGCAATCGCCCGAAGCGTCGCGGAGAGGTCGACGTGTTCCACCAGTCCGCTCACTCGTCGGCCGGACGACGCCCCGCCGGGAGGCCGAACGACGAGCGGAACCCGGACCGCCGGATCGTAGAACACCATCTTGTTGAGCAGACCGTGAGTCCCGAGCATCTCACCGTGATCGGCCGAGTAGACGATCCAGGTGTTCTCATCGAGACCTTGCCTTTCAAGAGCAGCCACGATCTCTCCGATGGCGTCGTCGATGACAGTCACGTTCGCATAGTAGTGCCGCCTTACTTCACGAATACGCTGGTCAGTGAGCGTATCGCTGCTGCTGTAGTCCAGAAATGTGTTGAGAAGCGTGCTGAGCGGGCCGCTACCGGGGACCTCCGGCCGCTTGGTGGAGTCGAGCGGAATCTCGTCGTCACGGTATTTCTCCACGTACTGATCCGGAGCGTCCCACGGATCATGCGGCCCAGGAAATCCAACCCACAGGAAGAAGGGATCCGACTCTGATCGCGAATCGATCCAGCGGGCGGCCTGCCTGCCGACATAGGCATCCAGATAATGCTCCGGAGGCAGTGGACACGGGTCCACCACCCAGGTCGGTTTACCTTCATAGTCAGGATCGTCGGCACGGCCCATCCTGATCAGCGGCGACCGTTCGCGCATGAACTCCCGGTACGTCTCCAGATATCCGTGCGCAGCCAGGTAGTCGGTGTATCCCGTACGAACCAGCCCGGACGACAGCTTCCCGATCTCTTCATACACTTCCGTGAATCCGAGTTCGCGCATGCGACCCAGCCCTTCGTCGAGGTCGCCGGGTGTCGGGAAGAGGTGCATCTTGCCCACCGCGACCGTGTCGTAGCCGACGTTTCGGATGGCCTGCGGGAGGGTGGGAAGGTCGGAGCGGGGTTCGCAGTCGTTGTCGAATGCGCCGTGGTCACGAACGTATCGTTCGGTGAGCAACGAGACTCGTGCCGGAACGCACAGGGGGGCTTGGCAGTACGCGTCGTCGAACAGGACGCCTTCCTCGGCGAGCCGATCGAGATGGGGAGTTCTAACGACCGGGTGGCCGGCCGCGCCGAGAACGTCGGCACGGTGTTGGTCGGAGAACAACCAGACGATGTTCGGTCTGTCACTCATTCAGTCACCTCATCGACGGCATCAATGGCGGGTTCCGGGCGGGCCCACGGCGAACCGGGGGAAGCCGCGAGCAAGGACAGGGTGTACGGGTGTTGTGGTGCACTGAAGATCTCCGACGTGGGTCCATGCTCGACAATCTTTCCGGCGCGCATGACCGCCACCTCGTCGCACAGGTGGCGCACGACGCTCAGATCGTGCGCGATCACGACATATCCGAGATCGAGCTCATCTCGCAGGTCAGCCAGGAGATTGATGATCTGTGCTTGCACCGAGACGTCGAGCGCCGATACCGGCTCGTCGGCGACGATCAGCTGGGGTTCGACAGCGAGTGCCCTGGCAATTCCGACCCGCTGCCGCTGGCCGCCGGACAGTTGGTACGGGTACCGATCGAGCAAACTCACCGGAAGACCGACGTGCGAGATGAGGTCACCCACCCGTGACTGGCGACGCTCTCGCGACGCGAGCCCATGTACCACCAGGGGCTCGGTAAGAATCTGGCGCACCGTCTGGCGTGGGTTGAGCGACAGGTACGGATCTTGGAACACAAGCTGCACCGTGCGCCGCAGCCGGTTTCGTTCCTCCCGGCTGGCGTGTGTCCATTGCAGGCCGTCGATGCTGATGCGGCCGGAAGAGGGCGACAAGAGCCCGACGATGGTTCGTGCAAGCGTCGACTTGCCACAACCGGACTCGCCGACGAGCCCGAGCGCTCGGCCGGAATGGGCACGCAGGCTGACTCCCTCCACTACCGGCCGCTCGTCCGGCTGCCGCCACAAGCGGGCCTTGCGCTGATAGCTGACATATACGTCCTGCACATCGAGGATCGGCGTCCCCTCTGATCCGGTCTGGCTCGTCCTCGAGCTTCCCGGGGTCGGTGGGGTCGACGCCGGCAATGGCTCGGCTGCGGCCCAGCAGGCGGCGTGGTGAGGAGTATCCGTTCCTCGATCCACCAGCGCCGGCTCGTCGGTACGGCAGCGGTCCATGGTGAGCGGACATCGTGGGTGGAACCGGCACCCGTCGGGACGGCTCGTGACGTCCGGTGGTTTCCCGGCAATGGCGGGCAGGCGCTCACGTGTGGGCCGATCCAGCCGCGGCGTCGATCGCATGAGCTCCCGCGTGTAGGGATGCCGCGGTTCCCTGATCACGTCTCGCACGCTCCCCTGCTCGACGACTCGGCCGGCGTACATCACCATGACCGAGTCGCAGATCTCCTCGACGAGACTCATGTCGTGTGTGATCAGCACCAACGCCATGCCGAGCTCGGAACGTAGCCGGGCCAGCAGCCGCAGGATGCCTTCCTGCACCGTGACGTCGAGGGCGGACGTGGGTTCGTCGGCCAGCAACAGGGCCGGGTTGTTGGCAACCGCAATCGCGATCATCACCCGCTGCCGCATGCCGCCCGAGAACGTGTGCGGGTAGTCGTCTTTCCGCTTCTCCGGATCCCGAACACCGACCAGTTCCAGCAGTTCGACTGCCCGCACCTCCGCCTTGTCCTTCGGCATACCGTGCAGGACGAGCACCTCGCGGATCTGCTGGCCCACGGTCATCAACGGATTGAGGAATGCCAGCGGATCTTGGAATACCATGCCCAGCTCGGCGCCACGGAGTGCGGCAACCTCCGCGTCGGGCATCTCGAGCATGTCGCGACCCTGAAAGTGGATACTTCCGCTCACCACCGTGGCTGCCCGCGGCAACATGCGGCCGATCGACAGCGCGGTCAGGGACTTTCCCGATCCTGATTCCCCGACGACGCCGAGAATCTGTCCAGCCGGTACGGAGAACGTGACTCCGCTGACGACAGGCACGCCGCCGGATTCCAGGCTCAACTCCAGGCCCAGGTTCCGTACGTCTAGAACAACCTGTTCGGTCACGTGCGCAACACCGCCTGATTGAGTGCGTCGGACACCATGAAGTAGCCCACGACGAGGAGCAGGACGACGAAGATCGGGGCTAGGGCATACAGCGGAGTTTCGAAGAGGTACGAACTGCCATCTTTGATCATCGACCCCAGCGACGGCTGCGGTGACTGGATCCCCAGACCGACGACGCTCAAGCCGCCTTCGATCATGATGGCGTGTGCCATTTCCACGGCGAAACGGACGAAGATCACATCAACGATGTTCGGCAGGATGTGCCTCATCATGATCCGGCGCCGCGGATAACCGAGAACTTCGGCCGCCGCGACATAGTCCAACGAGAGCTGGCCGAGCAGCGCGCCGCGGGCCTGCCTGCCGAAGATCGGCATGGTCACCAGCGCGATCGCGATCATGACCGATTCCATACCTGGAGCGATCGCGATCGCGACACCAATACCGAGAATTACCGCAGGCACACCGATGAGAACATCGAACATCCGCTGAACCACAGCGTCGGCGACCCGGCTGACAACGGCGACGAGCCCCAACAGCGTACCGATCACTGCCGCGACGGGTACCGCGACCAAAGTAATGATCAGGTCCACACGGGTACCCGCCAGCACCCTCGCGAGCAGGTCGCGCCCTACCTCGTCGGTGCCCATGAGGTGATCCGAACCCGGCTGCTGAAGGCTGTTCGGTCCTTGTTCGAACGGTCCGTAAGAGAGCAAGAACGGGCCAATGACGCTCACGAGGATGACGAACGCCACCAACGCCAGGCCGATTGCTCCCCGTGGACTCCTCACGGCACGCCAATATCGCCCCCGGCTACGCGGGACGACCGGTGCTTGCCCACCTCCGTCGACCGATTCCGCGCCCGTGAAGGCCGTCGTGCTCACGAGCTCACCCCCAATCGGATCCGCGGATCAAGGCGGGCCATGCAGACCTCGGTGGCCAACTGCGCGGCAATCATGACGGCGATCCCGAGCAGCAGTAGCACCTGGGCGAGCCGGTAATCCCGCGTCTGCACCGCCTCGACCAGGAGGCTCCCCAAACCGGCTCGCGCGAAGATCGCCTCGGCGACGACCACCCCGCCCAGCAGGTGGCCAACCCGGATTCCCAGCTCGACGATCGCCGGCCCCAGGCTGTTCGGAACCACGTGACGCCACGTGATCCAACGCGTGCTCGCGCCCTTGGCCTGAGCGGTGAGGACGAACTCCTGATCGCGTGTGCGGCGCATCTCCGTCGCCAGCAGCCGGCCAAGGACCGGTGCGGTCGGCAGAGCCATCGCGATGCTGGGCAAGATCAATCTGCTCACCGCGTCAGCGGGTTCACCCAGCAGTGACGCCTCACCACCACTGGGTAGAACTCCCCACACCACAGCGAACAGAAAGATGAGAAGGACACCACTGACGAATGGAGGCATCGCCAGTGCCAGGGTGGCCATAGAGTCGATACCCTGTTTGATCACTCTGGACTTGCTCGTAGCCAGCCCGACGCCCATCGCCGTGCCCAGCAAGATCATGAGGAACGTAGCGGTCACGGTGAGTTGCAGCGTGCTGCCAATCCGCTGCCCGATCAGCTCGCTGACCGGCTGACCTAGCGTGTAGGACATCCCCAGGTCCCCGGTCAGCAGCTGCCGCAGCCAGTCGAGGTACTGCGCGACCGGATGCTGGTCGAGCCCCATCTCCGTTCTGATCGCAGCGATCGTGTCCTCGGCGGCATCCGGACCCGCCAGGATGGATGCGGGGTCGCCCGGGGCGAGGTGCAGCAGTCCGAACACGATGACAGACGTCGCCAACAGGACGGCGAGTCCACTCATCACCTGCCGCAGCACGTAACGAGTCATGTGCTCAACGTCGCCTTTGTCAGATCGAGGGCGAGGGTGAGATCAACCTCGACTCCACTCAGTCCGGTGACGCCGACCACCGGCGTCTGAGCCTGTACCACGGTGTTGTGGAAGGCCTGCTCCAGCATGTAGTCGGTCAGTGCGCTCGTCGCCGTTTCCCGTTCTTCCTCCGAGGCTGCAGTGGTCAGATCCTCGACCAAGGATTCGTATTCGGCATCGGTGACGTTGTGCGTGTTTTCCCCGACCGTCAACGGCAACGCCGTCATAAGCGCCGTCGCCGGCCCCATCGCGGTCAGCGCGATGGGCGTGACCCAGAGTCCCGGGAAGTCAGCCGCCTGCAGATGCTCGACGAACTCCGCCTGGTCATATGCTTCCGAGCGGACGTTCAACCCGATCTCTTCGAGCCCGAACTGGACGATCTCCTCGACGGCGCCGTACGCGGGGTCGGCCGCAAAGGACGTGAGCACGACCTCGGCTCCCTCCGCACCGGCCTCCTGAAGCAGCGTCCTGGCTCGCTCCACGTCGTACGCGTAGTGCGTCGTCTGTTCTTCCGTCACCCCGGGCACGCTGCTGGACCACGGCACGCAGCTGGGCTCCGCCAGCCCGCTGTATACCTGCTCCGCGATGCGCTCGCGATCGAGGGCGTAGGCGATCGCCTGGCGGACACGGATGTCGTCCAGGGGTTGCACGTCGGTGTTCACGCCCACGTAGACGTCAAAGCCTTCGCTGTTGTCGACGACGAAGCGGTCTTCCGGCAGCCTGCTGGCATCGCGTGGGGTCATGCGGTTGACCAGCTCCAGCTCGCCCGATCGCATCGCGGCGAGCATGGCCTCCGGCTCGGGGATGATCCGGAACAGCACCTCCTCGATGGCGGGCTGGTCACCCCAATAGGAATCGGACCGGACCATCTCGATCTCGCGACCCGGCGTCCACGACTTCCACTGGAACGGGCCAGTACCGACGACCTGCTCGCCGTCGGCAATGTCCGGGTAGGTTTCCGAGTCGATGATGGGCAGCATGGCCAGCGCGTCCAGATAGCTCGGGAAAGGGCTGTCGAAGGTCACCGTGACTTCCATGGGGCCGGACTCTTCGATAGTGGCCGCCCGCTCGAGCAGCTTGGCAGCCTGTGCACTGGACTCTTCCGAAAGTGCTGCCTCGACCGAGGCCAGCACGTCCTCGGGGCCGAACTCCCTGCCGGTGTGAAACGTAACCCCATCGCGCAGCGTCAGCACCAGCTCGGTGCGATCGTCGTTCCACTCCCATTCACGTGCCAGCGCCGGCCGGTAAGTACCGTCCGGGTTCTTGTCGATCAAGTAATCGAACACCGTTCGCCGGAGAGGCTGGTTGGTGGCGACGAACATCTGTGTCTTGGGCAGCTCGACGTCAGTCGGGATGCCGACCCGGAGGGTCTTGGCGGACGACTCGCCCGCCGAATTCGACCCGGCTCCAGGGTCTGTGTCGTTTCCACATCCGGCAACGAGTAGTCCACCCCCGACCACTGAGCCCTTGAGGAACGTACGGCGGGCGATCCTGGGAGCGGCGATGTGGTTCATGGTGATCCCTCCAGACCACTTCTGCTGGCCTCAGTAGGTTCTGCCCCTTGCGATTAATTTCTGAACCTAATTAATCGAGGACGCTAGTTGGTGGCCCCCGGCGTGTCAAGAGGGTGCTCGTCGACCCGGTTCTCGTGGACGGCCGGCATCATCGCCGTTCTTCGTGCACAGCGCACATCCACGAGGTGAGGTTTGGAATCTTGGAGGGGCGTCTCATCGCCGCACAACAAGAGCGCACGCGTCATCCGTGCACGGGACAGCCCCAGCTCACGCGCCCACGGAGTCGCGTTGTACTGCCCGGGCGAGTGCCGACTGTCCACGGGTGATGGTCCAGGCAGCGATGGCAAGGGTTGCGGCGGCGAGGGTTTCCCAGGTGTGGGGTGTGGGTTCGGCGAGGCTGTGGGAGAAGGGTAGCCAGGCGGTGAGGTCGCGGGCGGCGTGCTGGGCCAGGATGACCGTGAGGTAGGTGCTGAGAGCGATCAGGGGGCCGATGATGGTGCCGAGCAGGCAGGTCGCCAGCAGCCCGATCGCGGTGATCATGAGGACGTTGAACAGGATGCCGGTACCCGACGTTTGCGCCGGCAGCGTGACGTGCACCAACCATGGCCCGAGTAGGGGCGTGGCGAGGGCTACTGTCGTGGTAGCGGCGTAGTACCAGCGCAAGGGCGCGGTCGCGGTGCGTTCCCAGCTGTGCATGCGTGGGGCGATCAGCGCGCCGACCAGCGTGCCGTAGATCGCCGGTAACGCTTCCCACAGCATGGTCGAGCGGGACGGTTCGGTAACGACGAATCGGATCTCGATGACCGTGCCCCGTTCGAGCAGCGACACGAGGACCACGACAGCGGCGAGTACGAGTGCGGTGCGGGCCGAGCGTGCGGCGAGGAACAGCCGCCAGCTACGTATCACGGCAGCTCGTCCAGGGCGACGTCGCAGTCGAACAGGTCGGCATGGTGGTTCGCGATCCAGTCGCGAACCTGCTCATCCGGTAGCTGGTTCAGGCGGTCGACGGTCTGGTCGACATCTGGATGTACGCCGCCTTGCAGGGCAAAGCCCGCGTAGCCGGCGCTGGCCCAGATCCAGTGGGCGACGGCTTGCGAAACGAGGTACTCGTCGGCGGGTACACCAGACATGCCGGCTGTGTCGCGGCTGAGCCGGTGACAGTATCGGGCGCCGGACATCTCGCCCGCGACATCGAGTGCGGCCCGATCGAGCCAGGCATCGCTGTCCTGAAGCTGTAGCTGCAGAATGACCCGGTCTCGGGTGCCGTCATCGTCCCACAGGATCGCGTCGTATACCTCGTCGACCAATGTGGAGTCGGACAGCCCAGCCGCGTGCGCCGTGTCCGCCACCGCCCCGGCTAGCGGGGCCAGCACGTCGGCGCGAGCCTGATGCACGCACACGTCGATGCCGCCCGCGTCCTCGCAGACTCGGGGCGGGTCTTCCTCATAGTCCAGAGGTTCGGCCGGGCGGGCCAGCGCGACCAGTGCGATCACGGCGGGAAGCGCCAGCACCGGTAACCCGGAAACCGAGGTGCGCAACGTTGCCGTCGAGCGTCCCGACACCCAGCGCGCTGCCGCGATCACGCAACAGGCCGCCAGCACGACGAAAAAGAACACCCGGAACACCGACAGCACCGGGTTCACCTCGTAGCCGGCCGACGGCAGCCCGGTCAGCCACGTCGGCGTGATCGCCACCGCCTCCCGGCCAACTAGCTCGGCGGCCAGCACGAACGCGAACGACCCGACAACCGCAGCCAGGATGCCGGCCCACCGCGGCAACACCACTCCGATCAGATAACCGGCCGGTGCGAACACCACCAGACCGGCCACACCACTGGCGATCACGAGCACGTCCGGTCCGCCCGCAGTGGCCCGCACGGCCGTGGACACGACCAACGGCGCCAACACGAGCACGTACCCCAGGAGCCCGGCACCTGCCAGCACACCCACCTGCCGCAGCACCAGCGGCGCACCCGACCGCGGCGCCGACGCCGGACACACGATGCTACTGCGAGGCGTGAACACCCCAGCCGCCCATGCCGCGCAGCCGGCCAGCACCGGACCGGCCAGCACCAGCGACTCGTGAAACTGCGCCGACACCTGCACCCAGTCCGCCACCGGCCACGTGAACAACGCCCAGCCATGCAGCAGCACCGAACCCGTTACCGCCACCACAGCTACACCGACGATCAACACGGGCACCGGCCAGATAATCCGACGCGCCCACCTCACCCGGCATCCTCCGAGCCCACCAACCGCTCGTACGCCCGCTCCAACGGCGTCGACAACACCGGCGCGCCCGCACCGCCAACACCGCTGCCATCCTCGCCAGCCCCTTCTTCGGCGACGCTGTCAGCCAGAGCCTGCGGCGAACCGTGATAAGCCACCGTGCCCGCACGCAGCACCACCAGCTCGTCACACAGCTGCGCACCATCCTCGATCAAATGCGTCGCCACAATGATCGTCCGCCCGGTACTGATCGCCCTCAGATAGTGGCGCAGCCGCACCCGCTGCGACGGATCCAACCCCACCGTCGGCTCATCCAGCAACAACACCGGCGGCTCGTGCGCGATCGCCGCCGCCAACCCCAACCGCTGACGTTGCCCACCCGACAACCGCCGCACCCGATCCGTGGCCCGCTCCTCAAGGTCAACGACCGACAACGCCTCTATAGCGGCCCGCGCACAATCAGCCACCGGCACGCCATGCGACCACGCCGCATACGCCACCGTGTCCTGCACCGTCATCGACCCCGACAGATCGAACCGCTGCGGCAACCACCCGATCAACTCCCGCGCGGCCGAACGGGCCACCGCCGAGGACACATCGCGCCCATGAACAGTGGCCCGCCCGGCATCCGGACGACTGACCGTGGCCAGCACCGACAGCAATGAGGTCTTGCCCGCACCATTCGGACCCAGCACACCGACAATGCCGCCAGACAACCGCATACTCACCGCATCCAACGCCACCCGGCGCCGATACCGAACCGTCAGATCAGCAACCTCAACCGCAGGAACACCGGCCACGATCGCCGACGATATCATCAACAACTGTAACTAACAGTGATCGAACTTACCTCCTGACCTCCGGGGCCGCTAGTCTCGGTGTAGTAGTTGTTCGAGCCGCTCAGGCAATCCGCAGTGGCCGTCCAGATGACGTTTGTAACATCTCCACTGCGAAAAGCGAGTTCTGAGTCCCAAAGCGTTCGCTCATGCATGAGGCTCGTTCTGACAACGCCGCTCGATACGCATCCTTGTCGACCACCAGTCCCGTCAACCTCCGCTCCAACCTGCTCCGGCGTATACGCCAAAATCCGGCATTGTTGTGGCTCCTCAGCCCACGCCGACGAGACCGTCAGTAGACCACACCCCAACGCGGCTACGGACATTACGCTGACGAGTGTCTTTTTCATGTGACCCTCCTTGCAACTTCGGGTTCGAGTCATACGTTATGAGTGGCACCGATCCGTGCAAAGGGGCCAAAATGACCCTCGATTTTTTAAGTAAAGATTAGCCCATACTTAGACAACATTCGGCTCGTTTCGATGAATAAGCGATCGGATTTGACATCGCTTTTTCTGGCTCGAGAAGGATTTGAACCACGACGAATAAGATTAGTATTTCGGTGCGTAAACGGGCAAATTTATACTCTTGCCCTGGAGTCGATTCCTGCATGTGATCGTGAGGCAATGGTCCGCGTGATCACATTCTGGGAGCATCTGGCAGAGAAACGGCCGTCGGCAGATTGTGCAGTGCGACATCGAAACCGGTGCCCGAATAGACCATCGCACAACGGCCCGCTCGCACCCAAAAGGACCCAGGTTCGTGTCCTGCCAAACACTTGCACGACATGTGTGATCACGGCTAGAACTAGAATAATACGGCTTGTTTCACACTCAAGAACAGGGGATTGTTAGATTAGAATCTCTACGATTTCTGAGATTTCTACACTAGATGAGAGTGCAACTGAGACTGAACCGGCCTGCACGATGAGCACAGCTGAACTTTCCGTTGCGGACAATTCAGCGTACCGAGCCGTCCACACCTGCCGTGTCGAAGATTGGCTATGCCAGGACCGAGATAGATAGAGCTGGACGTCGCTCTCTATGTGGTGAACGACGAGGCCACCATGCAGCACGTCATCGATTCGACGGCCTAACCAGCGATCGATCCCGGAAAGTTGCTCCGCAAGGGTCATTGCTCAATAATCAGATTTCTGATTATTGAGGTCAATACCCGAGCGTTACCTCATTCGGCTCTTGTCGTGCGTGGCCGGGGGGACCTCGATTAACGGAATCAGTAGAGCTCGCTGAGCTCGGGCGACCGCTCATCGAGGCCCGTGAGCTCCGCCTGCCGGTGCTGGACGGCCGACAGGTCCATGGCGGCCGGGATGGCCAGCACTTCCGGCTTCGACTTTTCGCACACCAGTACCGCCCGGGAAAGCTCCTCGCGTGCCTTGCGCGCCGCCGGGCTCTGCAACGGTCGGTGCGCAACGTTGGCCAGATCGAGTGGGATGAGCAGGAGCATCCGGTGCCAGATACCGACGTCGACACGCCCTTCTGCCACCGCGACCGGCATGTGCGGGAAATCGCACTCGACGTATTCGTACCCCTCCGTCGGGGGAAATTCCGCCTCGGTGAAGGTCACGTGATCGTATGACGAGTGGTCAACGCCCACCCGGGTCCGTGTGGGGCTCGTGGGCAGTTCCTCCCCGGCGCGGTGCAAGACGAGGATGGACCCCTCGGCGTAGTACGTGTCGGGACCGAGGTCGGTGATATCGAGCCCGTCGGCCATGCTCTCCTGCAGGCTGCGCGCCGCTCCCCAAGACATGACGGTGACGTCCGCCTCCCCGGAGATCACCGCTTCCGCGCGGCGCGCCGCACCGCGCCGGTACCACAACTCCATCGGCACCTGCAGACGCCGTTGCTCGTCCGCGATCGCTTCGGCCAGGCCATAGCACTCCAGCGGGCCCAGTGGAGGCAGCAGCCACCGCAACGCCCGGGCGCCGGACAGCGCCCACAGTCTTCCGACGTTCCTGTCCACCACCTGTCGGCCCTGATGTCCACGCGACGCGACGGCCAGCGCGCCGGAGGACACCAGGACGCCAAGCGCCTTCTGGACCGTACCGGCTCCGACGCCAAGCTCGCGTTGGTACTGCGAGCTAGTACGCAGGCGACCACCGACCTCGACGCCGATCGCGTCCACCGCCATGGCGCGCAATACGCGCTGCAACGCGGGCTGGGGCTCTATGTCCGTCGGATCCAACACATGTGCACGTTAGCCCAGCCCACCGACGTCTTGCCGCCTCTGGGGTCATCGGGCGGGCGCGAAGGCCATGCGCACCACCGGCGTAATCGAGCCCGCCATGTGCGCGTAGCCGTCGGCGTTCGGGTGCACCCCGTCGCCCAGCATGTGTGCCTGCCCGGGTCCGAACACGTCCAGCCCGTCCAGCAGCTGGATGTCCTTGTCGCCATCCTCACGCAGCAGTTGCACCGCCTCGCCGACCTGGGCACGCATCCCTGCCAGGCTCATCCCAGACGCGCCCGCCGTGTTCTCACGCTCCGGGCTGACGATCGGTGACATGACGATCAGCGGTACTCCCGGATGGCCGTCCCGGATGGTGCTCAGCAACCCCAGCATCGCGGGCAGGAACGACCGCTTGGTGAACGTGCCCTGGCCGTAGACATTTATGCCCAGGCACGCCACGAGCACGTCCGCCGGCAGGTCGCGAATCATCCTGCCGACCATCGGGTCGAGGTGGCACTCGCCAGCGAACCCGAGGCAGGTCAGGTCCAAGTCGAGCTCACGCGCGACGATCGCCGGCCATGTCCTGGTCGGCGACGCGGCAGTCCGGCATTGGGTGATCGAGCTGCCGTAGGTGAGCAGCCGCGGGCGACGAGAGGGCGACGCCGGCCACACACGGGCAGCAGCGTCGACCTCCACGGCCGCCAGCCGGAAATCGCCGAACTGCGGCAGCCACAGCTCCACGGACTTCTCTCCCGCTGGCAGCTCCCCGAACGAGAAATCGCCGCTCGCGCCGACCGGGACCGAACCTGCGAGCCGGCCGTCAACCACCAGGTCCACGATCTGCGTCTCGGCGTCATCAGACACCGGGACGGCCCGGCCACCGACGATGCGTGCGTCGGTGTCGAACTCGACCCGGACTCCCGCCTGCATCCCCGCACGAAATCGCAGGTCGTCGCCAGGGAACAGCCCGATCCGGCGCAGTGGCAACCGCCACCCGCGCGACCACTCCGGCGTGTGCTCCATCTCGACGACACCGGCCCAGCTCAGCACCGGATCGTCGGACCGGAGCTCGCGACGTCCGCTCGCAGCATGCCTCGGATTCGTCGTCGGTTCCTCGCTCGTGCTCACATCCACCCCAACCGCAGTCGTTCTCCCTACCGATGCAGCATCTCAGCTAACCGGAACGCATTCGGCCAGGCCCTGCCGCTGCCGTTCCTACACCCTGGTGATCGATGTGTTCGACGCGACGACGGTGCTCAGACGTCCCGACGACGCAGCACCAACCAACCTCCCACGAGCGCCACCGTTGTCCAGAGGGCGACGATGCCGAGGCCGACCCACGGCCCGTAGGAGTGGGCGAACGCCGGATCGTCCTGCGGCCCGGCGACATGCATGATCACCATGCCCGCCTGGTCCGGCAGGTACTGTGCCACCTCGCGCACGTACGGGACGTTGCCCAGCCCCTGCGAGCCGAGAAAGAACACCGGAAGCATGATCCCGATCGCACGCGTCGACGCTCCCGTGATCATCGCGAATCCGGCCGCGAACAGGACAATGAGCGTGAGGTAGATCCAGCTACCCGCCATAGCTCCCAGGACGCCGTCGTCACCCAGCGTCATCCCGTGCGGCCCGAGTGCCAGTTGCGCCACCGTGAAGGCCACCGGCACCGTGACGATCGCCAGGCACGCCACCGGCAGCGCCACGGCCAGCACCTTGCCAACGTAGAACGTGCCACGCTGCGGCGTCGCCGCCAGGGCTGCCCGGATCGTGCCGGTGGAGATCTCGCTGCCGACCACGAGCACGCCGAAGACCACCAGGGGGAGCTGCGCGAGCGTGAGGCTGTAGAAGGCGGCGAACAACGAATCGAACCGCGTCAGCTGCTCTGCGGACCGGTCCGCGATGTTGTGCCGGAGGTTCAGCCCCATCAGGTAGCTCACCCCGATCGCCAGGATCGCGGCCAGCGACAACGTCCATGCGGTGAACCGGACCGAGTAGATCTTGAGCAGTTCGGCACGCAGCACGCCACTCATGCGATGCCCTCCCGGCCGGCGGGATACTCGACCGCCTGCGATGTCAGCGACACGTACGCATCTTCCAGCCGGCCGAACCTGTCGGCCAGCTCGCGCACCGTGGTGTCGGCGATCAGCCTGCCCCGGCCGACGATGACCAGCCGGTCCGCGGTCTGTTCCAGCTCGCTCATCACGTGGCTGGAGAGGAGGACAGTCCGGCCCTCAGCCGCGAGCGAGCGCATCAGCTCGCGGATCCACCGGATTCCGTCCGGGTCGAGCCCGTTGACCGGCTCATCGAACATCAACACTCCCGGGTCGCCCAGCAGGGCCGCGGCCACACCGAGCCGCTGCCGCATCCCCAGCGAGAAGCCGCCCACCTTCTTCCGGGCAACGCCGGCCAGCCCCACCATCTCCAGCGTCTCCGTCACCCGCCGGTACCCGATGCCGTTGCTGAGCGCCAGCCAGCGCAGATGGTGGTGCGCGCTTCGGGCCGGATGGACAGCACCGGCATCGAGCAGTGCTCCCACGTGACGCATGGGCTGGCGCAAATCGCCGTAACGGCGACCGCCGATCAGGACCTCACCGGATGTCGGCCGGTGCAGGCCGAGCGCGATGTTCATCGTGGTGGTCTTGCCGGCACCGTTCGGCCCGAGGAACCCGGTGACTTTCCCCGGTTCCACCGTGCAGGACAGGCGATCCACGGCGACCGTCCGGCCGTAGCGTTTGGTCAGCTCTCGTACCTCGATCATGCCGTCCACGTTCCATCCGCCGGCCGCCGTCGCACATCGGAGCGAGGACCGGAATTCCGCCTCGGACAACGGGGCGAATCCGGCAGTACCCCACGCGCGTTCTCCGACCTGGGGATGACATCCGGCGGTCCGATGCGCCGCCGCGACCGGACCGGATAGCGTCATCGGGTGGACGAGCTCGCCCAGCGTGCGGTGTTCTCGCCGCGCCTGACACGCCGTCGGCTGGTCGTGGCAGACGTGACGGCGGCGGTGGTCTACACCGGCGTGGTGCTCATCGACCTCGACGCGCAGACCGGACCAGACGTGCCGACGTGGTTTCGCGTGCTGATCGTGGCGGGCACCGGTCTGCCACTCGCGGTCCGGCGCCTGTGGCCGCGACCGGTGCTGGTGCTCGTGCTGCTCTGTTCCGTCACCGGCGTGTTCGTCGGCACCCTCGCCGATCCGTTCCTAGCTGCGGCCGCAGCGCTCTACACCGTTGCCGTCACCGGACCTGCGCGACCCCGCGTGCCGATACACGCCATCGGAATTGCCAGCGCGATCACCATGGTGACCGGCACGATGGGCGGTCCCGCCGGGTGGCAGTCGAGCGAGACGGGTACGGTCCTGCTCGGTGCCGCGATGCTCGGCGCCGCGTGGACGCTCGGGCACATCGTGCTGGAGCGACGCGAACAAGCAGCGTACACGGCCCGCCAGCTGGCCCGGCAAGCCGTCGTCGACGAGCGCCTGCGTATCGCACGCGAACTGCACGACATCGTGGCGCACAGCATGAGCGTGATCACCGTCAAGGCCGGTATCGCGAACCACGTCATCCGCGAGCGGCCAGACGAAGCGGCCGACGCGCTGCAGGTGATCGAGCGCACCGGCAGGGATGCCCTCGGGGAGATGCGCCACCTGCTCGGCGTGCTGCGCGCCGAGCCCGCCGGCGACGATGTGGGAGGCGGCCAATCCGGCGACGACAGAGCCGGTGATGGCCGCTCCGGCGCCGCCAACGCGCGCGACGACGATCCGCAGCGGCCGACGCGGGCTGGGGTCGGCATCGATCTCGATGCTGCCCTCGCGCCCAGGCCGGGCATGACCGATCTCGATGCCCTCGCCGACCGGGTCCGTAGGGCCGGTGTCGGTGTCAACCTGCGGATGAGCGTCCCGCACAGGCTGCCGGACGGCGTGGAGCTGTCGATCTACCGGATCGTCCAGGAAGCGCTGACGAACGCCGTAAAGCATGCCGCTCCAACCACCTGCCAAGTCCGCATCGACGACGACGCGGGCACGGTCACGATCGACGTGTACGACGACGGTCCGGGCGGCGGGCGGCAGCAGTATGAGGGACGCCACGACGACCACGGGCCCGCCCACAGCGCCGAACACCTTGACCAGCCCGGCGCTCGTGACGATCCCGACCGGTCGCCGGACCGACCGGACCGACCGGCAGGTCATGGCCTAATCGGTATGCACGAGCGGGTGATGGTGTACGGCGGCACGTTCAACGCCGGGCCGCGGCGAGAGGGAGGATTCGCAGTGCACGCCACGCTCCCCTACACCGTCCCGGACCCACCCATCCCGGCTCACCTCGCGACCGGGTCGGAGACACCGGACGCCGACCAGGCCGACCCCGCGCGACCGGGCGCCGAGGGGCAGGGCGTCGACGAGGCAAACCCCGAGCGGGCCGAAGACGTGCGGCCAGACCGGGCACGAACAGATGTAGCCGGCCCGCCGCGCCAGCACGGAGGGACGACGTGACCGGTCCTATCCGGGTGCTGGTCGCGGACGACCAGGCTCTGATCCGCGGCAGTTTCCGGGTCCTCATCGACAGCACGCCCGGGCTGACCGTTGTCGGAGAGGCCAGTACCGGCACCTACGCTGTACAGGCCGCCCAGCGCGAACAGCCGGACGTCGTCCTCATGGACGTGCGCATGCCGGAGATGGACGGCATCGAGGCCACCCGGCGCATCTGCCACGGGCCGGAGACTGCTGGCGTGCGGGTGCTGATCCTCACCACGTTCGATCTCGATGCGTATGTCTATGGAGCCCTACGGGCCGGCGCCAGCGGCTTCATGCTCAAGGATGCCCCGCCTGCCGACCTCGTCACCGCCGTCCGCGTCGTCGCTGCGGGCGACGCACTGCTGTCACCGGGCATCACCCGGCGGCTGATCGCCGAGTTCGCCCGCCGTCCCGACCCAACGCAGCAGCCGACGCCACGGCTCGACGGCCTGACACGCCGCGAACGCGAGGTGCTCGAACTCATCGCGCGCGGACTGTCCAACGACGACATCGCCACTCACCTGCACGTCAGCCTGGCCACCGTGAAAACCCACATCGGACACCTGCTCGCCAAACTGCACGCCAGAGACCGCGCCCAACTCGTCATCGCCGCCTACGAAACCGGCCTCGTCAAGGCCGCCACCTAACTGTCGCCAGTCCCGTGCGCCCCTCCGCGCCGTCGACGGCCATGGCGTCGAACCGGCCACGCACAGGCTCCTCCGAACCGGGAAAGAACCGACATTATCGAGATGATGGCCCCGATAATGTCGGTTCGTTCGCCAGCCGATCCCCGATGATGCGTCGAACTGGCGGGTGAACTGGATGTCTCTATCCGGATCAGGCCCGCGAACCCTGGGAGCTGCGGCGGATGAGAGTGATGCCTACGCCGAGCACCCACACCGTCGCCAGACCGACGAAGGGCAGCAGGAGCTCGAACGAGGCTCCGGGCAGCTGCAGGAACAGTGCCGAACCGCCGAGGAACCATCCGAGGGTTCCAACGATGCCCATCCAGGACAGCACGCGCGAGTACTGTCCGCTTCGCGTCATTGCCAGGGCGTACAGGGCCAGCGCCAGGCCCAGGAGGGTCTGGGACAGGATGGAGGTGCCACCGACGAGCCCCTCAACAACCCGGATGTCGACCGCTGCCGCGTCGGCCTCGATCTCGCCGGAAGCCCATTCCTGGGCGAGCACACCGCTGCTGAATCCGTCGTGTGCGAAGTTGACGGCGAAGAGGGCGACCGCGACGATCAGTGTGACTTCGGCCATCCGCGCAATCGACCTGCTCACCGGCTCCCGCAGGGCGCGACCGGCTGTGGTGAAGGCCATGACCCAGCAGAGCATCCCGAGCACCCCGGCGAATGCCGCGACCAGCCAGGGCTTACCGTCGATGTACTCGAGAACTCCGAGCGTGTCGCCGCGCGGGATGTCCGCCCGCTGCTGAAGAAGGTTGCTGACAATCGTCAGGACGGTACCGGCGATAGCAAGGATCCCGGCCCACCTCATCTGGAACCGCAGTGCCCCGCCACCCTCGGTCGCCTGCTCCGACGCGAGCTCCGACATGGGTTTCTTTCCCCTTTCCGTATCCAACATTTGCACCCGCAAGCGCGGCGGGCATGACAAAGATGCCATCCGCGCGGGCCGATCCGCCTCCGGAACGTCCCGGATATCAGGCCGGAGATGCGGACAGGGGCCGCAAGGGGCGATGCTCAGATGCTCAGTTCGACCGTTTCGACCGTTCGATGCCCAGTAGGGCCTGCTCGATGTGTGGACGGCCCGGAACGGGTGTACCAACGTGCCGAGACCGTCGAGTTATGGCGCACGTAGCTGTGCTTAGCACTGGCTGCATGTGCCGCGAGGCTGGCGGGGATATCGTCGTCGCTGTCGGTGACGATCCGGCCGCCGTCGCGCAACAGGTGAATGTGGGTGAAGACGCCTGCGGTATCGAAGATCACGTCGAACTCGCCCAACGCATCGGGGTCGGACGTGGCGTCAACAGCGCCGAGATTGGGCACGGCTTCGATCTGCACGGGGCGCGAGACGAGACTAAGACTGAGACCCGGGGTGCCCAAGCTGGCACCCCAAGCTCATAACCAATAAGGCATATTGCGGGTCTTCGGATCTCAGCGGGGAGGCCATCCTTCGGGGTGGCCTTCTTTGTGTGTGCGTGG
>NZ_QMIG01000002.1 GCF_003287285.1 Phytoactinopolyspora halophila | reverse complement strand
CGCCACGCACACACAAAGAAGGCCACCCCGAAGGATGGCCTCCCCGCTGAGATCCGAAGACCCCCTGTGCACCACCAGCAGTGATGGTGATGCACAGGTGCCATTTCATTGGATGTCATCGAGTCGCCAGCACCACGGGCCGATCTTCGCCCGGGTCGTGGACCGTGTCCGCCGCTACTCCTTCTTGCGGAACAGCCGCATTGTCAGCGGCCCGAACACCGCCACGAAGATTGCGCACGCGATGAAGACCCAGCTGACCTGGGCGGTGTCGACATCACCGTGCATGAGCCCGCGGGACGCCGTCGACAGGTGAGTGATCGGGTTGACGTTGACGAACGCTTCGAGCCAGCCGGGCATGGTCGCGGGATCGACGAAGACGTTGCTGATGAATGTCAACGGGAACAAGATCATCATACTGACCGCCATCAGCGATTCCTCGGTACGCATGATCATTCCCAGAGCGGTCCAGATCCAGGACAGGCTGAAGGCGAAGACGAGCAGAAGTGCCACGGCAGCGATCACACCGACAGCTCCGCCGTCTGGTCGAAAGCCGAGAAGCAGGCCGAGCCCGATCACGATCAACGACGCCAGCGTGTAACGCAAGACATCGCCGAAGAGTGCGCCGACAAGGACGGCGGGCCGCCAGATCGGCAGCGACCGGAACCGGTCGAAGACGCCCTTGCGGATGTCCTTGTTGATGCCCAGGCCGGTGTACATCGTGATCATCGTCACGGTGAGCACCAGGATGCCCGGCAGCAGGTGCTGGACGTACTCGCGCGGCGAGCCCGCGAGGGCACCTCCGAAGAGGAACGTGAACATCAGCGTGAACATGACGGGGAACATGGTCACGTCGAACAGCTGCTCGGGAACGTGTTTGATCTTCAGAAGCGCTCGCCAGCCGAAGGTGAGTGACGTGCTCATGGCCCCGGGCTTCGACGGCCGCTGCTGGCTGGAGATCGCGGCCAGCAGCTTCTGGTCGACGACGGGCTGGGTCCCGTGAAGGTGATCGCTATGTGTGGTCATGCCGTTTCCTCGGTTGTCTCGTCCGTCTCGTCTTCGGCCGGGCGGCCGGTGAGTGCGAGGAACACTTCGTCGAGTGTCGGCTGCCCCAGTGAGAACTCGGTGACGTCGATACCCGAAGTGGTGAGCTCGGAGATGGCTCCCGAGACCAAGCCGGCGTCGGCGGAGTGAGCTGTCAGGGCTACCGGATCGTGCTCCAGATACACGTCGACACCGAGATGGTCCATCAGGAGCTTCTCGGCGGTGGGACGCTGCTCGGCCTCGCGGAGCCTGATGTGGACGGCTCCCGCCCCCACGGACGCCTTGAGCTCACTGCTGGTCCCCTCGGCGATGACCTTGCCGTGATCAATGACGGCGATCCGGTCGGCGAGTTGATCAGCTTCGTCCAGGTACTGCGTGGTAAGCAGGACGGTGGTGCCGCCGGCTACCAATGCCCGGACGATGTCCCATACCTGGTTCCGGCTCCGCGGATCCAAGCCCGTGGTGGGCTCGTCGAGGAACAGCACGTCAGGGGTCGCCACGATGCTTGCCGCGATGTCCATGCGCCTGCGCATGCCGCCGGAGTACCTCTTCACCTGGCGCCCGGCCGCATCTGCCAGGCCGAAAGCATCCAGCAACTCCGCAGCACGGGACTTGGACTGTGTTTTCGAGTACCCCAGGAGACGCGCTATCAATACGAGGTTCTCCGCTCCGGAGAGATCCTCGTCCACCGAGGCGAACTGGCCAGTCAGGCTGACACGGCTGCGCACGGCATCGGCTTCGCGTCGGATGTCATGGCCGAGTACGCGTGCGTGCCCGGCGTCGGGTTCAAGCAAGGTCGCCAAGATGCGCACCGCCGTGGTCTTGCCGGCACCGTTCGGGCCGAGCACGCCGAACACCGTGCCGGCCGGCACGGTGAGGTCGATACCGTCGACCGCGCGCGTCTCTCCGAAGTGTTTCACCAGCCCAGATGTCTCGATGGCTGGAATGCTGTCCAGTTGCGTCACGTTTCCCCCATCCACCGTGTGGTGGTGTTGATTCGGCCGGCCCTTGTGGCCTCCACATGGAGACCGGCCGGGATCGAGTAATTCATCGCGTGCCGTGTCGCGACATACGGGGAAATGTAGCTCGCGGCTCTGACAAACTCGCGACCGCCGGTGATTGGTGCGGTGGTCGGTGGTGCGCCGACGGGCTGGATCGGTCGCGTCAGGAATGGTAGCTGGTCAACCGTTGTGGCCCCGCGCCGTGATCACTGAGGCGGTCGTGACTGTTTGCCAGGCCACAGCGGTCGAGCGAGAGGCAGCCGCAGCCGATGCAGTCGCTGAAGTCGTCTCGGATCTCCTGGAGCATGCGGATGCGTGCATCCAGCTCGTCGCGCCAGGTTCGGGACAGCCGTTCCCAGTCCTTGCGGTTGGGTGTTCGCCCGTCCGGAAGTTCGTCGAGTGCGGATTTCACCTCAGCGAGGGGAATGCCGACGCGTTGTGCGATACGGATGAGGGCGACACGACGCAATGTCGCGCGTGGGTATCGCCGCTGGTTGCCGCTCGTGCGGCGTGCCGTGATCAGTCCTTTCCGCTCGTAGAAGTGCAACGCCGAGATCGCGACGCCACTTCGGGCGGATAGCTCACCCACGGTGAGCTCCTTTTGATCCCAGGCCGGTCTCTCCATCGTCCTGCTCCACGTTCCTCGTTGACCTAAACAAAAGTTTAGGTTCTAGTGTATCGATCGAACGTCGTGACGACGCAGAAGCGCACCAGTAGGGAGTTCCCCATGAAAGCAGTCCGGCTCCACCAATTCGGCTCACCCCGGAACCTGATCGTCGAGGACGTGCCGGATCCGGTACCGCAGGAAGGTCAGGTTCGCATCCGTGTCGAAGCCAGCGGCGTCCACGTCATCGACACCTTGATCAGGGCAGGGGGAAACGGGGCGCCCGTACCCCAGGATCTGCCGGCGATCCTGGGCAGGGATGTCGCGGGCGTTGTGGAAGCTGTCGGCGAGGGGGTAGAGGAGACGTGGATCGGGGAACGCGTCGTGGCCTACCTCGGTGCGGCTGGTGGCGGCTATGCGGAGCGGGCACTCGCCCAGGCCGAAGCGTTGCATCGGATATCGCCACAGCTCGACGCGGCCGCTGCGGTTGCGATGATCGGTACCGGACGCACGGCTGTCGGGATCTTGGATGCTGCCGCCTTGACAGCCGATGACGCGGTGTTGGTGACGGCGGCCGCAGGCGGGCTCGGCACGCTATTCGTTCAGGCCGCGCGCCGAGCCGGGTCTGTCGTCATCGGCGTCGCCGGTGGCCCCACCAAAGTCGAGCAGGTACGCCGGAATGGCGCCCATGTGGCCATCGACTACTCTGTCGCAGGGTGGCCGCAGCAGGTACGGGATGCGCTCGGCGAGCAGGAGGTCAGCGTCGTCCTCGACGGCGTGGGTGGTGACCTCGGCCGTGCCGCTATGGAGCTCCTACGGCCGGGTGGCCGCCTGCTGATGTTCGGACATTCGTCCGGTACGCCCATCCCGTTCACCTCTGATGACGTCATCGAGCGTGGTCTGACCACGAGCTGGGTGATCTTTTCCATTCTTCGTGCGCCTGGCGGTTTGCGCGCCCTGGAAAGGCGTGCTCTGGATGAAGCCGCTGCGGGCCGCCTGCTACCGGCCGTACAGCGCTATTCCCTCGAGCAGGCGGCACGTGGCCACGAGGATCTTGAGAACCGCGCAACCACGGGAAAGGTGGTACTGGTCAGCTCGTGACGTCCCCGGTCAGCGATCGCGCAGCGTCCGGTGCTCGGCGCCCAGTACAGCGTGTTCTGCGGCCGCCCGGCCAGCACCGTAGCCACTGACGTTGCCGATGGAGAACGAGCGCGTGCTGACGCCGCCGGCGAACAGGGAAGCGAACAGGTCATCCACGGCTTGCTTCTTCGCGGCGAAGACGGGGACGATCTCCTTGCGGCTCTCGGCGACGCCCTGTTCGGTGATGGCTCGCAGCCGTTCACCGATGCGCGTCGCGTACGCGATCAAGAACGAGTGCCGGAACGAGCGGGTACGCGACTTCCCGCCCCGGGAGACGTGCCGTCCTGCCGTGAGCATGGCCCGGGTGGCCTGGACCATGAGTGATGTCGTGAGTACCTGGACGGCGTTGATGTCGACGTCGTCGCCGAGGACCGTGACGAAGCCGAGTTTCTCGTAGCTGACCGTCCGGCAGCGGTGGGCCGAGGCAACCTCGGAGACGAGCAGGGACTTGGCGCCGATGTATGGAGCGTCGAGCCAGATCCGGCTGGCGGCAGCGGTGGGAACCTCGGAGACCGGCGCCTCGAGCGCACGTTCCAGCGAATGCCGGGACATCAGCTCGTGTGCCTTCGCAGAGAGGGTCTCGGCCTCCTCGCTAAACGACGTCGACTCGGCCTTGGCCAGCAGCGCACGGACCTTGCTCAGCATCTTGTCATCCAGGCGCCCGGTCGAGTCCTGCAGACTCGTGGTCTGGCCGGGTAGGGGCAGCAGGACGGGTAGCTTGCCCATGGTCATGAACAGGGCGAGAAGCTCGACGACCGTGGTGACGGCAGTGTGACGCGACAAGCGGTGCCGCTGCGCCCATTGACTGACAACGGGCTGCCCGGGAACCCACCACCGTACGGCTTCGATCTCCTCCAGCTGTTGTTGCCAGCGCGGATGGATCGTGGCGGGTGCGTGCTGTGCCGAGTCCTCGGCGATCATGTCGACCGCGAGATGGACCGCCGGCTCCGATCGATGCCGGCGGGTCATCTGGTAGACGTCGTATGGCAGCCACCCGTTGATCCACAGCTGAGATATCTCGTCTCGCAGGACATGAGCGAATGCGGTGTCGACGGTACGGTGTGGCGAGCTGAGACTGTCGGTGCTGAGCTCCGCAACGAGATCGGCGACGCTCGCGGTGGCCCGGCGCGCCCAGTATGCGGCCGCGGCCTTGACCGTGGCCACGAGGTGCTCGAATGTCACGGTGCCCGAGGTGTCAGCATCGTCGGCGTTATTGCGCTCGTTCATGGCGTCTCCCGGATGGCCCTGTGATTGTGGCCATCATGCCGTCTCGGCCCGACGATCCGCTGGCCACGGGTGCGGGATGGAGGCGTGTACGGAAGGAACCGACATCGTCGAGGTCATGGCCTTGACAATGTCGGTTCCTTCGATCCTCGGGCGAGCGCAGCGCCTAGAAACCGGCCACGAGGTTGGTGGTGGCGCCGCCACAGCACCCTCAGCGGGTTGGCCACAATCTGTCGACTGTGGCCAACCTGTTGGCCGGGTACACCTACGCCGTTCCGAGTACTTGAGTCGACCACGTCCGAAGAAGCGTGGTCTCGATACCCACACCTATGGAAGTGAACTCGCAGTTGGTGATGCCTGCCCGCGGTTCCGGCTCGCTCAGCCATTCCCGAACGGCGGAACGACCACTCCACGGACCGCGGGCAATGTTCTCGACGACACGGCCGTCGTATCCCGCCTCGCGGCTACGGTCCTGCGGTCCGTGACCGTCGGGATTTTCATGGGAGAAGAATCCGCGGCCACGCATGTCCGAGCTGTGCTCTTTCGCCATCTCGGTCAACCGGGGATCGACCTCAACCGGTGGGCAGCCTTCTTCTCGGCGGGCCCGGTTCGTCGCGTCGACGATGGCTCGTTCGACGCGGGTCAGGACGGGCGGTTCGTCCGACGGCTCCTCCGATGGCTCGTCCGTCGGCGTGCTGCTGGGCTCGACGGTGGGTGTCGGCTCGGGAGTATGCGGCGATGTCGGTGTCGGCCGTGGTGTCGGTGTGTGTTTGGTGGCCGTCGGGGTCGGCTCCGGCGAGCTCGTCGTGGGCCGTGGCGTCGGTGATTCGGGCGGGTGGGTGTTCGTAGAACGAGTTTCCGGCGCCATGTCCGATTCGCCGTGCTCGCCCTCGCCCGCATCGGGTGCGTCGTCGCCGGGACGCCAGGCAGATGCCGCGGCTGATGCTGACGACTCGGTGAGGTGGCCCAGCCATCTGCCAGATCTGCCGAGGAAACTCCGCCCGAGCTGGTCTTCTGCGTCCCTTTCGCGCACGTCAGGCGGCACATTCGAGCTTGTATCCGCCGAATCGGATGCCGCAGCCGGATCGGTACCGCCCACCGGGGCATGTTCCGCGCTTGCGTGGCCGTCAGGAGTGGGGTCGAACTCCCGAAGGGCAACGTATGTACTCGTGACTACCGTGAGCGGAAGTACCACCGTTGCGGTGAATCGTATACGTGCTCCTATGAGGGAACGCTTACGATGACGAGCATGACGATTGTCCAATTTTTCCCTACCCTCCACGGTTTCCCGAGGACCAAAACGGGACCATACTTCAAACCAGCTCGGACGGGGTAGGGGCCAAGTGTCCGATTCTCGTTAGTTAGAACGTCCTATATCCGACTCTTCATGGACATGTCTCACGATCTCGATACGTGTGTCGTCGCCGCCGCGATCGTCGACGACTTCCAGCGGCCGCGCCGCCTGCTTGCTGCGCGGCGTACCCATCCTGCCGAGCTTTCCGGGTGGTGGGAGTTACCGGGCGGAAAGGTTGATGGGGCGGAATCTCCTGTCGATGCGCTGCATCGGGAGTTGAAGGAAGAACTCGGCATCGGCGCCGAGCTCGGCGCCGAGATTTCCGGTCCTGCTGATGGATTGTGGCCTTTGCGGCCAGGATTGGTGATGCGAGTCTGGTGGGCCATGATCATTGAGGGTTCTCCCGAACCTCTGCAAGATCATGATCGAATTTGCTGGCTCGGCCCGTCCGAATGGCTGAATGTGCCGTGGCTGCCATCCGATACCGCAGTGATAGCACACATCATTGACGCCCGCCGATCAGGGAGCGTGGACCACACCCCCGACTCGACGTAGGCTGACGATCGTGACCACTCCTGGAGAACCTCCGGCTCACGACGACCGGGCGCGCATACGTGCTTCGGACACCGAACGGGACGAGATCGTCGAAATGCTGTCCGCACACGCGACGACCGGCCGGCTGACCCTGGTCGAACTCGAAGAGCGCATCGAACGGGCCTACGCGGCCACCACCCGCGACGAGCTTGCGGCGCTGACGAGTGATCTCCCGGCCCAGACGACGGAGGAGCCGAGTACCAAACCGGTACGGCAGAAGGTGACCAAATGGATGGTCGCGGTCATGGGCGGCACCGAGAAGCGAGGCAGGTGGCGGGCATCCAAGCGCGTCAACGCTGTTGCGGTCATGGGCGGACACCATGTCGATCTGCGTGATGTCGAACTCGAAAGCCAGGAAACCACGATCGTCGCGGTGAGCATCATGGGAGGCGTCGACATCTACGTACCGGACAGCGTCGATGTCGAGGTGGGTGGGTTCTCCATCATGGGAGGCACCAGTGAGCGGGGCAGCCGCCGAGCTCCGCGATCGGGAGCGCCGAGAATTCGCATCCTCGCCTATAACCTCATGGGCGGTGCGAACATCTGGCGGCTTCCAGAAGAGGCGCGGGACGTTCCGCTGAAAGCGGCCACGAAGCTGGCCAAGAAGAGCGAATAGGCGCTAGCGGCCCGCACGTTCCTCCTCGTCTTCGGGTGGAACCAGACATGACCGTTCCAGAACGACGGCGGCGACGGTGGCAAGGACGGCCGCGCCAGCCGTGAGAGCCGACATGAGCATCCCCTCGCGGCCCATCGGTGCCGCGAAATGGTCCAGGGCGACCACGGCCAGCCCGACATACCCACCCGCCAGTGCCGCACCGAAGAGCTCGGCGGCTTTGGCAACGGCCAGCGCCCGGGCGATCCGCAGCGGGCTCATGTGCCGATCGTGTCGCCGATGGTGAATCCACCCTTGCACCATGCGGGCGCCAGCGAACATCAACGCAGCGAAGATCACGAGAAAGAGCGGCAGGATGAGCGGCACGGGAGGCAGCAAGCCGGTGCTTTCGTGCACGATACGGGCGATCAACCAGCCGGCCGGTCCCGCGAGCAGTCCGGTCCACACCAGCGTAGCGATCCGTGTCTTGTGCATGACCGGTCCGAGTCGAGTAGGTTGCCGCTTGTCTCGTGTCAGGAGGGCAGCTCGAGCGTGTCGTCCGTGCGTCGCACGCCGGTGGCGTCGAGGGCGGAACTGAGGTCCTGGACGCGGCCGAGACCCGGCACGTCGAACTCCGGATCCACATCCGACCACGGCATCAGCACGAACGCGCGTTCTGCCAAGCGTGGATGGGGAACCTGGAGGTCGTCGTCGTCCGCAGTGACGTCGCCGACGGCGAGCACGTCGACATCCAGTGTGCGCGAGCTGTCCGGCTCGTCGCGGGTGCGCCCGTATGCCGCCTCGGTCGCCATCGCTCGCTCTAGCAGCGACCGCGCGGACAGCGTGGTATCCACGACGAGCACGGCGTTGAGGAACATGGGTTGTCCTTGAGGACCCCCGACGGGCTCGGTCTCGTAGACCGGTGAGACCGCCACCGGGACGATCTCGGGTGAATCGGTCAGTGCGTCGACGGCGCCCTGGAGGTAGTCGAGTCGCTCGCCCAGGTTGCTGCCGAGAGCGAAAGCCGCGCGACGTAGCGGCCGTAGATCGCCTGTCAGCGTGTCGGCGTCGACTACGTTGGGGTTGGGAACACTGCTCACTTGCGGGCCCTTCGAATAGTCACGGTCACGTCACCGATCGGCACCCTCGTCGGTGCCTCCGGTTTGTGTACGGTCACTTCGACGTTCTCCACCCGGACGTCGTCCAGGCAGATGTCCGCGATCCGCTGGGCAAGGGTCTCGACCAGCTTGACCGGCTCCCCCTCGACGGCATGGACGACACGCTCACCGAGCGTGTCATAGTCGACCGTATCGGACAGTTCGTCGCTGGCGGCCGCCGGGCGAGCATCGACGCCGAGCGTGACATCGACGACGAACGGTTGGCCGTGCTCACGTTCATGAGTGAACCAACCATGGTGTCCACGAGCGGAGATCCCACGCAATTCGATACGGTCGAGCACGACACGACCCTAGCGGGAAGCGGGTCCCTGGCGCCTCCCCCCTGGGTGCGGCGTTACTCACGTGCCTTCCCGAACCGACGATCTTTCCCAGCCGAGGCGGGCGGCGACCCGCACCGCGTCGACGTTCGCGGGAACCTCGTGGACCCGCACGGCCCACACACCGTCGAGCGCCATCGTCGTGGTCAGTGCCGTGCTCGCGGCGTCACGCTGGTGTGGTTCGCGACGCTCGCCCGTGTGCGGGTCGGCGAGTAGCTCGCCGAGAAAGGTCTTGCGTGAGGCCGCGACGAGAACCGGGAAACCGGAATTCACAATCTCTACGAGCCGGGCGAGCACGGTCCAGTTGTGATCCCATGTCTTGGCGAAGCCGAGTCCCGGATCGATGATGATGCGTTGCTCCGCGATCCCGGCGGAGATGGCCGCGTCGATGCGGGGCTGGAGCTCGGTCATCACGTCTGTGACGACGTCGTCGTAGACGGCGAGTTCTTGCATGTGGTCCGAGTGGCCCCGCCAATGCATGAGGACGATCGGCACGTCGGCGTCGGCGACGACGCGGAGGATGTCGGGATCGGCGAGTCCGCCCGAGACGTCGTTGACGAGATGTGCACCGGCCTCCAGCGCCTGCTGTGCAACTTCGCTCCGCATCGTGTCGACGGAGACCGTGACACCGGCCGCGGCGACCTCACGAACGACCGGGACGACGCGGCGTAGCTCTTCCTCGAGTGGTGGACGCTTGGCACCGGGCCGGGTCGACTCTCCACCGACGTCGACGAGGTCGGCGCCCTGCGCGGCCAGCCGGAGCCCGTGGTCGACCGCACTCGAGGCGTCAAACCAGAGACCGCCATCGGAGAAGGAATCGGGCGTGACGTTGACGACGCCCATGACGAGCGAACGGTTTGGCTGCGGCAGACCGTCGACGTAGGCCATGGGCCGGCCAGCTGTCCCAGATATCGGCGTGTTCACCGCTCCAGGCTACGCATGTGGTGCCGGCACGCGAACCTCGCCGCGGGCTGCGGCGAGTGCGATATCGGAGCGAGCGTAGCTGCCATCCAACCTGATCCGGTCGACGGCTGAGTACACCGCGGTGCGGGCCGCCTCGATGCCGTCCGCGAGCGCGGTGACGGTCAGCACCCGCCCGCCGCCGGAGACGACGGTTCCGGAGGAATCCAGCCGCGTGCCGGCGTGGAGGACCTCGACGCCCGGCATGGCCGCCGCATCGTCGATTCCGTGCACGGGGTCACCCTTGCGGGGAGCCTCGGGGTAGCCCTGCGCGGCGACGACGACGCTGACGGCGGACGCCTTGTCCCACAGGGGAGCGGGGTGCTGGTGCAACGTGCCCGTGGCCGCGGCCAGGAGCAGCCCACCCAGGCCGGAACGTAGCCGGGCGAGGACGGGCTGGATGTCCGGATCGCCGAAGCGGGCATTGAACTCGACGACCCGCACACCACGCGCCGTGATCGCGGCCCCCGCGTACAGGGCACCGATGAAAGGAATGCCGCGATGCCGCATCTCGTCGACCGTGGGACGGACCACCCGGTCGAGCATGTCGTCGACGAACCCGTCCGGCAGCCATGGAAGAGGCGAGTATGCCCCCATGCCGCCGGTGTTGGGCCCCTGGTCTCCGTCGTACGCGCGTTTGAAGTCTTGCGCGGGAGGTAGCGGCACCACACTGCGCCCATCGGTGACGCAGAACATCGAGACTTCGGGCCCGTCGAGATACTCCTCGATCACGACCTTGCCGCAGGCGGTGGCATGCGCGAACGCGACATCGCGATCGTCGGTGACGACGACGCCCTTGCCAGCTGCGAGACCGTCGTCCTTGACGACGTAGGGAGCACCGAACCGATCGAGTGCGTCACCGACCTGCTGTGGCGTGTCGCAGACGACGGACATCGCCGTGGGCACGTTCGCCGCGGCCATGACGTCCTTGGCGAAGGCCTTGGAGCCCTCGAGGCGGGCCGCCTGTGCGGATGGGCCGAAGCACGGTATCCCCTGGGCACGCACGGCGTCGGCGGCACCGTGAACCAGTGGTGCTTCCGGCCCGATGACGACGAGTGCGACGTCCAGCCGCGTGGCGAGATCGGCGATGGCTTCGCTCTGCAGCACATCGACCTGGTGGACGGTCGCGTCGGCGGCCATTCCGGCGTTTCCCGGGGCAGCATGCAGCTCGGAGACGTCGGGATCGCCGCGGAGCCCGCGGACGAGTGCATGCTCGCGGCCACCGGAGCCGATGACGAGTACCTTCACGGATGGGGAGCCTAACGTAGTGACCTGGCAGCCTGTCGGTCCGGCGTGAAATGGTGAGATTGATCCGTTTTGTTGAGGTGAGTGTGTCCGTGCGGAGGGTGCCGTGACCGATATGCCGGGACGGCGACCTTCACGGTCGGTCGAGAACATCGAGGGACGAATCGTGAAAGACAGGGGGCGTATCGAGTGAACGGCAACGACAGGTGGGTCGATCTCGTCGGGGCGGTCAACGTCCGCGATCTGGGTGGGCTGCCGACCGAGGACGGAGCCGTCACCCGGTTCGGGCAGATCCTGCGCGCGGACAACTTGCAAGATCTGACGAGCTCAGACGTGTCACATCTGCTCGACGTGCTGCGCCTGACGGATGTGATCGACCTTCGTAGTAGCGCCGAGATCGCCCTGGAGGGTCCGGGGCCGCTCACCCGGGAGCCCAGTGTGACCATCCATCATCTCGGGATGCTTGCCGAGCCGGAGAATCAGGGCGGCGTCGATGATGTCGACGGCGATGCCGTGTTGCCCTGGGCGCAGGGCGAAGACAGTGACGAGCAACGACCCTGGCTGCCTCCGGGCGAGTTCTACTTCATGACGCTCAAGCAGCGCCCGGATGCGGTGCTGGCAGCCTTGCGGGTCATGGCTTCGAGTCCGGGTGCCGCGCTGGTGCACTGTGCGGCGGGAAAGGACCGCACCGGGGTGCTGGTGGCGCTCACATTGACGGCCGTGGGTGTGCCGCGGGAGGCGATCGTCGAGGACTACGCCATGTCCAACACCAGGATCGAACGGATCGTCGACCGGCTTCGCCGGACGCCCACCTATGCGGACGATTTGAACAGCCGGCCGATGAGCAGCCACTACGCGCTGCCGGAGACCATGAACGATTTTCTGACTCTGGCCGACGAGCATTTCGGCGGGTTGACGGCGTGGCTGGAGAGTCACGGCTGGACATCGGACGACACCGACGCACTACGTGCCCGGCTGGTGGACTAGTCACGGCTCGACGGGCGGTTCCAGTGACCACGGTGGACGACGTCCTCGCGTCCCCGCCGGCCGCGCCGGAGTGACGGCGAGCCGCGGTCGGGCGCGCGGTGACCGATGGTCGTCGCACCGATGGGTGTGTACTGTTCGGGCACGCCGAACGTTTCGCGAAATGCCGGTATACGCTCCGGCGGGATCCCGAAGAAGCAGGCTCCCAGGCCCTCGTCCACGGCGGTGAGCAGCATGAGAAGCGTCGCCATCCCGGTATCGATATCCCAGTACGGTGCTGGCCATCGGGACTCGTCGCGGTCGGTCCACCCCTTGTCCGCCTCCGCGTAGCGATCGAGGTAGGCCTGCTTGCTGGACATGGGGACGACGATGACGGGTGCGCGGCGTAGTCCCTCGGACCAGGAGTCCGTTCCCCTGCCCGGAGGGGTTGCGGCATCCCAGAAGCGCTGGATGTCATCCGGTGTGTCCAGGCGCAGGAATGCCCATCCCTGGCTGAACCCGGCGCTGGGTGCGTGCAGGGCGTGCTCGAGAATGCGATCGACGACGGCGGGGTCTACGGGCTCGGTGGTGTAGTTGCGCACCATGCGCCGCCGCAGCACGACATCGGCGAATTCCACGCCACTCATCCTCCCACGACCAACCTCCGCTGATCATGAACACTTATCGGGCCACATAGGACGACGAGTGTTCATGATCAGCGGAGGTTGGTGGGGGTCACTCCGCGTCGAGATCCTTCTCGAGGAGTTCGACGAGCGCGTCGAGCGCGACATCGGCATCGTCACCCTCGGCGGAGAGGACGACTTCGTCGCCTTGCTCGACACCGAGCGTCATGATGGACAGGATGCTTGCCGCATCCACAGGATCGCCGTCGGGCTTGCGGATGGTGACCTTCGTCGGTTGTTCGGCTGCGGCCTTGACAAATACGGCCGCGGGACGGGCGTGCAAGCCGGACTTGCTTGCGACGACGACGTTTCGCTCGGGCACGATGCCTCCTCGGCGGAGCCGGCAATCCTTCTCAAAGTTTACCGGAGCTGGCCCCGCCCTCTTCGCGCTGGCACGTCCGCGGGCTCTGTCGCCCGCGGCGTGACGACCGTGGCGGGCGGCCGAGCGTAACGCACCCACTTGCGCAAACACCCCCGTAACGAGGGATACTCTGGGACGAGAGCACGTCCCCCGTCGCAGTGGGACGTCGAGACGCACTGTCGTCCATCTGAATGCTTGGATTGTCCTCCCACGCGGAACGGAGTAACGATGCCGATCGCCACCCCTGAGGTCTACGCGGAGATGATCAGTCGCGCCAAGGCTGGCGCGTTCGCCTACCCTGCCATCAACGTATCCTCATCCCAGACCCTGAATGCCGCACTGCGGGGCTTCGCGGATGCGGAGAGCGACGGGATCATCCAAGTCTCGACCGGCGGCGCGGAATACCTGTCGGGTCCCACCATCAAGGACCGGGTTCGCGGGGCGGCCGCGTTCGCCGAGTTCGCCCATGAGGTGGCCAAGAGCTATGACGTGCAGATCGCCCTGCACACCGACCACGCCCCCGTCGAAGCGGTGGAGAACTGGGTCAAGCCGCTCCTCGCGCTGTCCAAGGAACGCGTGCAGGCGGGCCAGAACCCCTTGTTCGGCTCTCACATGTGGGACGGTTCGGCTGTACCGCTCAACGAGAACCTCAAGCTTGCCGAGGAATTGCTGGCACTCTCCGCCGAGGCGAAGACGCTGCTGGAGATCGAGGTCGGCGTCGTCGGCGGTGAAGAAGACGGCGTTGCCAACGAGATCAACGAGAAGCTCTACACGACGGTCGAGGATGGTCTCGCCACTGCTGCGGCCCTCGGTACCGGCGAGAAGGGGACGTACCTGACGGCGTTGACGTTCGGCAACGTCCACGGTGTCTACAAGCCTGGCAACGTCAAGCTGCGTCCGGAGATCCTTCGCGACATCCAGCAGGCCGTGGGAGAGAAATACGGCAAGGAGAAGCCGTTCAACCTCGTCTTCCATGGCGGATCCGGCTCGACGGAAGAAGAGGTCCAGGCGGCAGTCGACTACGGCGTGGTGAAGATGAACATCGACACCGACACCCAGTACGCGTTCACCCGGCCGGTTGCCGGGCACATGTTCACGAACTACGACGGCGTGCTGAAGGTGGACGGCGAGGTCGGCGACAAGAAGGCCTACGATCCCCGGACCTGGGGCAAGGCGGCCGAGGCGAGCATGGCCGAACGTGTCGCGGGCGCCGCGCAGTGGTTGCGTTCTGCTGGGCAGAGGATGCGCTGATGCCCGGCGACAATCTCTTCGCCGGACCGTCCGAGACCCTGTTGCCGGACGACCCGGCACCACGCGAGGCACTCGCCGGGGGTGTCGATCCGGCCACGGTTGCCGCGTCGCATCCGGCCTCGTCACTGGCGTGGGCAGCATTGGCGGATCGAGCGTTCGAGGCCGGCGATGCCGTGACCTCGTATGCCTATGCGCGCACGGGATATCACCGCGGCCTCGACCAGTTACGAGGCGCAGGTTGGAAGGGGCACGGCCCGGTGCCCTGGGAGCACGAACCGAACCGAGGATTCCTGCGGTCACTGCACGCGCTCGGCCGGGCCGCCGAGGCAATCGGCGAGACCGATGAAGCCGAGCGGTGCGCGCAGTTCCTCCACGATTCGAGCCCGACTGCGGTGACGGCGCTGTCCTAGCGGGCGCGAACGAGAACGGAACATGCCGGTGAGGGCCTCGTGACACGATGAGTGACGCGAGGCCCTCATCGGATAGGGATCAACCGGCGGAGTCGCCCCCTGCCACGATTCCGACGGCAACCTGCATGCCATCATGCCCAGAAGTCCGAGCATGATGCAGCAGATCTCGTCTGTTCGGGACGGACCGGGCACGAGTTCCGGTCCTCGGGTAACCTCCTGTCGGCGGATGTCCACGTGAGAAGGGGGAACGCTGCGCCGTGCCCGCGATAGTTCTCGTCGGAGCCCAATGGGGCGACGAAGGCAAGGGAAAGGCGACTGACCTGCTCGGCAGCGCGGTCGACTACGTCGTGAAGTTCAACGGCGGTAACAACGCCGGACACACTGTGGTGATCGGTAACGAGACGTACGCGCTGCACCTGCTGCCTTCCGGAATCTTGACTCCCGGCGTGGTTCCGGTCATCGGCAATGGCGTAGTGGTCGACCTGGGTGTGCTGTTCGAAGAGATCAATGCGCTGGAGTCGCGTGGTATCGACACGTCCAGCCTGGTTGTCAGCGCCAACGCTCATCTGCTGCCTCCATATAACCGGACCCTCGACAAGGTGGTCGAGCGGTTCCTCGGCAGCCGGAGGCTCGGTACCACCGGTCGCGGCGTCGGGCCGACGTACGCGGACAAGATGGCTCGCGTTGGACTGCGGGTGCAGGACCTCTTCGACGAGAAGATCCTCCGGCAGAAGGTCGAAGGAGCGCTGGTCCAGAAAAACCAGCTGTTCGTCAAGGTGTACAACCGGCGCGCGGTCTCGGTGGACGAGATCGTCGACGAGCTGCTCGTCTACGCTGACCGGTTGCGACCGATGGTGGCTGACACGAGCCTGTTGCTGACCAAGGCGCTCGATGAAGGTCAGAACGTCATGCTCGAGGGGGGCCAGGCAACCCTGCTCGACGTCGATCACGGCACGTACCCGTTCGTGACATCCTCCAACCCCACAGCCGGTGGAGCATGCACCGGTTCGGGAATTCCGCCGACGCGCATCGATCGGGTCATCACGGTCATGAAGGCCTACACGACCCGGGTCGGTGAAGGGCCGTTCCCCACCGAGCTCACTGACGAGGATGGCGTCCGGCTGCGCAAGGAGGGCGGCGAGTTCGGCGTCACCACCGGACGGCCACGCCGGTGTGGGTGGCTGGATGCGGTGGTCGGGCGGTATGCGGCCCGCATCAACGGCACTACGGACTTCGTGCTGACCAAGCTCGACGTGCTCAGCGGGTGGGAACGGATCCCGGTGTGTGTCGCCTATGACGTCGACGGCGTCCGGCACGACGAGATGCCGATGACACAGACGGACTTTCACCATGCCACCCCGATCTACGAGTATTTCGAGGGATGGGAAGGAGACATCTCCGGCGCTCGTTCGCTGGCGGACTTGCCTGGTGCCGCTCGCCGGTACGTCGAAGCGGTCGAGCAGATGTGTGGAGCCCCCGTCTCCGCCGTGGGTGTCGGCCCGGGTCGGGACTCGGTGATCGCGCTACGCGATCTGATCGGCTGAGGTACTCGTCGAACGGCCCATCACCAGGGCCGTGGACGACTCCCGAAGTGTCGTGAAGCCGAGATGGCGGTAGAAACCGATGGCATTGGTGTTGCTGGCGCCAACGCCGAGATGGACGCCGGGCGAGCCGGCGTCTCGGAGCGCGTCCAGGAGACGTTTCATCAGCACCCGCCCCATGCCGTGGCCCTGTGTGCGGGGAAGCAGGTCGATGTGCAGGTGTGAGGGGTAGTTGGCCACGATGTCCTCGGCTGCCGTCCACGGATTGTGGATCAGGCGGACGAAGCGTGCCTCGGTGACGTCGTCGGGATACGTGCCGAGTGGATACCGGCGGCGTAGCGCGGGCCACCATTCGGCCTCGCACCGCTGCTCGAACGCGCGCGTCTCCTTGGCTCCGAGGACATACCCCGAGACGCCCTCGTCGTCTTCGACGACGAATGCGAGATCCGGTTCGAAGGCGAGATACGGCCCGACGTAGATCTCGCCGAGCAGCCTGCGGTCGGAGAACGCGTCCTCGCCACCGGGCCCGGTCTTCAAGCAGACCTCGTACAGCGCGTCGTCGTCACCCTTGCGGTAGGGACGTACATCCATCTGAAAGATCACGCCTCGTGCTCGCGGTTCGTCGTGTGCTACCGGCCTGGCCGGACGCAATGAACGCTACATCAGTCCCGGGTGCGCTCCAACAGGGAATTGATCAGCCCTGCCGCCGTGTCGGCGTCGTCGACCACGACGAGGAACGGGCTCGCACCGTCCCGTTCGACGAGCACGGCATCACCGCCACGAAGGATCACACCAACCGTGCCCTGGTACGGCGCCAGCGCGGCGATCCGCACGCCGTAGCCACCGAAATGCCGGATCGGCCGTACGGGGACGACGCTCGCGGAGCGGATGTCGTCGAGCGGGATCCGCCATCGGGGCCAGCCGATACCGCTGCGCACGCTCAAGCCTCGCTCGTCGACGGTGACCCGTATCGAGTACATCGCCCCGATGACGGCGAAGAGCAACCCGGTCGGGATCAGAAGTCCCCAGATGGTCGTGATGACGGCGACAGCGGCGATGAGACCGGCACCGAGCAGGAGCGCCACGATGGCGGGACTTCCGGCGACCACGCGCTGGGTCCACGCGGCGCGTTCGGAGCCGGCGAGGGGAACCGTTGGCTTTTCGCCTAGCGTCGACATTCGCGAGTTGTGTGTCCACCGAGGAATGAGAAGGGCTGCGACGGCCGCGACGGCGACGCCTGCTCCCAACGAGCCGATGACGAGAATCGGTGAGATCGACGCGTCGAACGGGTCGGCCAGTTCCCGCTGGCCGGCTACCAGACCGGTGACCAGAACCGTGACGAACGCCGTGGTCCCGCTCATCGTTCCGGCGATGGTGCGCGCTCCGTTCGTCTCAGCGTGCCGGGACAGAACGTAGACCAGGCCGATGAGCGCGAGCAGCAGGCCCAGGCCGACGAGGATGCCGGCGGTGACCCCGACGGGTTCGGTTCGGGTCACGCCGTCCGGACCCCAGTGTGCCGCCACCTGGGACGGAAGCTCGTGGCGCCAGCTCCATATCAGTAATGCCCCGATGCTGGCGATGGCGGTGGGTAGGAGGGCCGTGGCTAACACCAGCTGGACGGTCGGCCGCTTTCCGGAAGGCTCTGCCCGAGGAGGTGTCATCGGTACTCCGTTCTGATCATGTGAGTCAGCTCGTCGCTGGTGAAACCCAGCCGCTGTGCCTGGTCGACGAGCTCGTGCACGGTGGCTCGGAGTCTGGCGAGACCATCCCCCGCCTGTGCGGTCACCACGGCTCCTCGGCCACGCCGAAGCTCCACCAGGCCCTCGTCTCGGAGGAGCTGGTAACCACGAAGGACGGTGTGGATGTTGAGTCCGAGTGATTCTGCGAGATCGCGGGCGCCGGGTAGGCGCTGGCCTGCCGTGAGCTCACCACGCGCGATAGCACCTCGCACAGCTGCGGCCAGCTGTGCGAACAGTGGCTCTGGCGAGCTCGGGTCGACACGAACAAGCACGTTACTGATCTTATTGTTCTAGACTTAATAGAACAATCGAGGCCCATGTGCGGTGCGGTACCGTCGGCGACATGAGCGAAGCCGCGCGCCCGAAGCCGCCTGTCGCCAAGCGAGTACCCAGGTCTCGCACCCGGCACGGGGACACCGTCACCGACGAGTATGCCTGGCTTCAGGATCGGGACGATCCCGACACGATTGCCTATCTCGAGGCAGAGAACGCCTACACCGAGGCGGTGATGGCCCACACCAAGGAGTTGCAGGACGCGCTCTTCGAGGAAATCAAGGAACGCACTCTCGAAACCGACCTGTCGGTGCCGGTGCGGCTAGGAGACTGGTGGTACTACACGCGCACGGTCGAAGGTCGGCAGTACCCCATTCACTGTCGTAGTGCTACGCGGCCGGCCATGCCTGCGGAGCTGCCATCAGAGCTGTCGTCGGAGCCGCCCCGTCCGCCAGTGCCGGACGAGCACGTGCTGCTTGACGGAAACGAGCTCGCCGGCGACTCGTCGTATTTCGCGCTCGGAGCGTTCGAGCTCAGCCCGGATGGCTGGCTGCTCGCCTTCTCCACGGATTACGACGGCAGCGAGAAATACACCCTGCGGGTGAAGGATCTCCGGCAGGATCGCCTTCTCCACGACGAGATACCCGGGACCTACTACGGCGTTGCCTGGTCCGCCGACGCGTCGACGCTGTTCTACACGACGGTCGACGAGGCCATGCGGCCCTATCGGATCTGGCGGCATCGGCTCGGGTCGCCTGTGGAGCATGACGAGCTGGTTTATCAGGAGGACGACGAGCGGTTCTACGCGGGCGTGGACCTTACCCGCAGCAAGGAATACGTGCTCATTTACCTGGAGAGCAAGATCACAAGTGAAGTCCGCTTCTTGCGGGCGGACAACCCGGAGGGCGAATTCAGCGTCGTCGAGCCGCGGCGGGAAGGTGTCGAGTACACCCTGGACCACTCGGGGAACTGGTTCTTCATCGTGCACAACGATGCCGCGCTGGACTTCGAGCTGGCCAAGGCGCCGGCCGCTGCGCCGAGCCGGGATACCTGGACACCCGTGCTCGCGCATCAGCCGGGGACGCGGATCGTTGACGTCGACGCCTTCGCTGATCATCTCGTGGTATCCCTGCGCCGGTCCGGAGCCACCGAGTTGCATCTCATTCCCTTACGGGACGGCGATCCGCAGCCGGGACACGACATCCATTTTGCCGAAGAGGTCCGGACGGTACACGCGGGCAGCAATCCCGAATTCCACACGTCGACGTTCCGGCTGGTGTATACATCACTCGGGACACCGGGATCCGTATACGACTACGACGTCACCACTGGTGCGCTGGACCTGCAGAAACGGCAGCCGGTACTGGGCGACTTCGATCCGGAGCGGTACCATACGTTCCGCGAATGGGCGACGGCCAAGGACGGAACGCAGATACCGATCTCGCTGGTCAAGCGGCGGGAGACCGCCGTTGACGGGGTGGCGCCGTGCGTGCTGTTCGGATACGGCTCCTACGAGACGTCTGCGGATCCGTGGTTCTCGATTCCCCGGCTGTCACTCCTGGATCGGGGGTTCATCTTTGCCGTCGCCCATGTCCGCGGCGGCGGGGAGATGGGGCGTTCGTGGTACGAGAACGGCAAGCTGCTCGCGAAGAAGAACACGTTCACGGACTTCGTCGCCTGTGCGGAGCATCTGGTGCAGCGCGGCTGGACCACACGTGACCAGCTCGTCGGGCGCGGCGGAAGCGCGGGAGGATTGCTCATCGGTGCGGTGGCCAACATCGCCCCGTCGAGTTTCCGGGCTCTCGTCGGCGAAGTGCCGTTCGTCGACACGTTGAATACCATCCTCGACCCGTCACTGCCGCTGACCATCATCGAGTGGGACGAATGGGGCAATCCGGTGGATTCAGCCGAGGTGTACGAGTACATGAAATCTTATGCGCCGTACGAGAACATCCGCAGCACCGAGTATCCCGCCATCCTGGCAACTGCGGGCCTCAATGATCCCCGGGTCAGCTACCACGAGCCCGCGAAATGGGTCGCGCGGCTGCGCGCCACGGCGACGGGTGGCCAGCCCATTGTGCTGAAGACGGAGATGGGTGCGGGTCATGCCGGCCCGTCGGGACGCTATGACGCGTGGCGCGATGAAGCGTTCGTCCTGGCCTTCGTCATCGATTCGGTATCGAATCAATAGGTGGTACCCCACTTGCGAAGAATGTCGGTTTCTCGATAGATGTACCAGGCCCGGTTGATTGCCGGAACTTACGTTTAGAGGGGAGTCTACGTGTCTAGCAACTTCGATGTGAGAGCTCTGCCGCTGTATCGGCAGATTGCGCTGTTTGGGGGGACACTGCTTTTCATCGCCCTGTTCTTCCCGTGGGTACGTGCGAGCACGGATCTGGGAGGGCTTGGCGACGTCAGCGCCAGCGCGAATGGTTGGAACGGTATCGGCGTCCTGGTCGGCGTCCTGGTTCTGCTCCTGGTGACGTGGGAAGCGCTGCGCATCTTCGGCATAGCAGAGCAGGTGAAGGTCAAACACGATCTCGTCACGGCGGGGCTGGCCGGGCTCACGGTGCTGTTCGGCCTCATCCAGTTCATCCGCTCGCTCACCTACGGACCCTCGGGTCTGCAGGTAAGTGGCATTAGCTTCGGTCCGCACATCGGCGCATTCTTGATCATCATCCTCAGCGTCGGTCTGGGCTACGCGGCCTTCATGGCCTTCCAGGCAGCAGGTGGCTCCGAAGCGTTGAAGGAAGCGCAGAGCCAGCTCAAGGGCGATGAATCCCGGAACCCTGCCGATTCCGGCGAGACACCACCCCCGCCCTCGGCCAGTGACACATCTGGTAGCGATGAGGAGTCGACGCGGTGATGTCTGGTTCCACGGCCTGACATTCGTTCGGGCGGATTCTTCCCGGGGCCGGTGACGCGCTGGATCGAGCGGTCATCGGCCCCTGGTATGTCCAGGTCCCGTACGGATCCCGTCTTCTGCATTCTGCTTGCGGTGGTGACGACCATCGTGCACATAGTTGGCGCCATAGAGGTAGCGGCATGTGATGGAGACGAGTCACGACGGAGCAAATGATGGCCGAGAATGCGGGGGACCCGCCGCAGTCGGACGTGCCCGCGAGGTATTTCGTGCGGCGGGCCGTGCGGGAGTTTTCGGCGGACCAGTGTACCGATCTGGCCGCCGGCCTCACGTACTACGCGATGCTGGCGTTCTTTCCCGCCGTCATCGCACTCGTCTCGTTGCCCGCCCTGATCGGGCAGCAGGACGAGACAAGGGATGCCCTGTTCGAGCTCGTGGACCAGTTCATGCCGCCGGAATTGGCGCAGGACATGTACGGGCCGATCGAGCGGCTCACCCAGGTGCCCGGCGCGGGTCTCGGCTTGGTCCTCGGCCTGGTGGGTGCATTGTGGGCGGCGTCGGGCTACATCGGTGCGTTCGGCCGGGCCATGAACCGGATCTACGGAATCGCCGAGGGGCGCCCGTTCTGGAAGCTGCGTCCGGTCATGGTGCTGATCACCATTGTCGCCGTACTTCTCGTCGTCGTGACTGCCGTTCTCATGACGGTGACGGGCCCGCTGGCACGGGCGGTGGGTGATGCCATCGGTCTCGGCGAAACGACCACGCTGGTATGGGACATCGCGAAATGGCCCGTGCTGGTGGTGCTCGTCCTCATGGTGATCGCTCTCCTCTACCACGCGACGCCGAACGTGCGTCAGCCCCGGCTCCGCTGGATCAGCTGGGGCGCCCTGGTCGCGTTCGTGGTGTGGGCGGTTGCCTCGGCAGGTTTCGGTTTCTACGTGGCCAACTTCGCCAACTACGACCGCACGTATGGGTCGCTGGCCGGTGTCATCATCTTCCTGCTGTGGTTGTGGATCACGAACGTCGCTTTGTTGTTCGGCGCCGAACTGGACGTAGAACTCGAACGCCGCCGCGAGCTCATGGCCGGGATGGAGGCCGAGCAGTCGATCCAGTTGCCACCCCGAGACACGCGCACGAGCGAGAAGGCGGCGGCCAAGGAGTCCGACGACGTGGAGAGAGCACGCAAGATGCGGTCATGATCCCTGGGCACGCCGCGTGACGGCACGATCGTGAAACTGGGTGGCCAGGCGTCCCGCCCAACCGGAGCAGGCGGCGAAGATCGTGGCGCCGCGTTCCAACCACCACGCACGTCGTGCGGCGATACGGGTCCGTCGGTGCCGGCGGCGGACAGGGGCGAGGGCCCGATGGTGGGCGGCTGCCCTTTCGAGCTCGGTGGCTCGGTGTCGATGGATGATCTGGTATTGCTCGTCGAGCATGGCATACTCCAGACGTTGTGGGGGCCGGGGTCAGCGGGCCCGCGTGATGGTGATCGCGCCGCTCACCGATCTCGCGGAGATCGTGAGGGTCCGGTCCGAGTCGGCGGGGGATGCGATCTCGTCGAGCTGGGATTCGAGCCGTCCGGTGAGCGACGAGCAGTCCAGCTTCGCCGCGGTGCCGCTGGCGACTCCGACGGCGACGTCGCCGGAGGCCACCTTCGCGCCGACGGTGCCCTGTACCGCGCGGTGGATCCGGATGTCTCCAGAGGCGGTGGTCAGCGTGACATGCGACGAGACGGAGCCAATCTCGATGTTGCCGGACGCCGTCTTGACCGTGGCGTCCTCGTTGAGATCGTCGACGTCGATGTTGCCGGATGCGGACTCGAGTTCGGCCTGTCCGGTGCAGCGCACGACCTCGACGGCACCGGTGCCGGTACGAGCCTCGACGGTGCCGCAGTCGCTCACCTGGATGTGGCCGCTACCGGTCGTCGCCGACAGGGCGGTGCAGTAGGCCGCGTCGACAGCACCGGAGCCGGTCTTGGCGGAGACCCTCTCCAGATCGCCTGCCACCGTGACGTCGGCCGATCCCGTGGTGATGCTGGCCGTGCTCTTGCGCGGTACCGTGATCCGCACGTCGATCGGTGGGTCCGGAAGCAGGCTCGGACCGGTTCCGCGGCGCGAGACGTCGACCTCGAGAACATCTCCCGTCAGGTCGACCAGCGCTCGTTCGATCATCGCGCGGGCGTCTGAGTCGTCGGGATTGCTGGGTTGCAGGTCGACGACTGCCTCGCTGACATCCTCAGCGACGACCCGGATGGTGCCGGTGCGGGTGCGGAGGGTGAGTTTGATCGGCTGGTGGATAGGAATGCTGCGCGGATACATATGCGGCGACATGTGCTCCTCCTGGTTGTCTGCGAACGCTCACCGGACCCAGCCGGACATGCGGCGGCCGAGATTGATGTGGACTCCGGACTGCGGGCTGATGTGGACTCCGGATTGCGGGCCGTCCAACGTCTGCCCGATGGCGCGCACCATCCATGCGTTGACCGACATGCCCTCTGCGGCGGCGGCCTCCTCGACTCGGGCCTTGAGACTCTCCGGTAGGCGCAGCGAGATCCGGGAGACGGACTCGTCGGATTCCGATCCTGGTGGGGACGGCGGCGTGGGCGGCGCTGGCGCTTCGGGCGGCCCCAGATCCGCTTCGGTGCGCGTGTCCGTGGCGACGAACTCGGGGTTGCCACCGCGCATCCGGACATCGACGGCGACACCCTCGAGCTGCGCGGTGATCTCGCTGGCAGCGTCGCTGAACGCCTCGATCATCGTGAGCCGCAGGGACGGTTCGACGGCGTAAGACAGCCGATCGGCGGCCTCGCGGACGTCGTCGGAGGCGGTCTGTCCCGCAGCTGTGAGGGAACTGCGGAGTGCTGAGACGTAGGGCGTAAGGTCCATGACGCCACTATGACATCATGGTGGCGTCATTTCAATCGCATGATGCCGCCACTAGGCGCTATAGTGCTCGGATAGTCGGATTGACCCGCTATCGATGCATCTGCCGCGGCACTTTCCATGACGACACGGTGGCGTCGTCATGGCGCCACATGGCGCTACTCGTCCGCGGTCGAGGAGCGCTTTACGCCGTCGAGCAGGAGCTGAGCTACGTCGACGACGTCGACGTTCGTTCCCCGGCCGTCGGATTGGGCCTGGGTGAGTCCGTCGGAGAGCATCACGCGGCAGAAGGGGCATCCGATCGCGATGGAGCCGGAGGCGCCATCCTGGCCGGACTCGGCGCTGTCTCCGGAGCTATCCAGCGTTGCCAGGGCCTCCTCGGTGCGATCGCCATTGATGCGCTTGCCGATCCGTTCCTCCATCCACATGCGCGCACCTCCGGCGCCGCAGCAGAACGACGTGGAGCCGCTGCGCGGCATCTCCCGGTACTCCACGCCGGGCAGCGCGCCGACGAGCTCCCGCGGAGGCTCGTAGACCTTGTTGTGGCGTCCGAGATAGCAGGGATCGTGGTACGTGACGGGACGGCCGGCGACCTCGCCGTCCGGCGGGGCCACGGGGGTGAGCTTGCCGTCGCGGACGAGCCGGTTCAGAAGTTGCGTGTGGTGGACGACCTCGAGCTTCAGACCGAGCTGTTCGTACTCGTTCTTCAGCGTGTTGAAACAATGCGCGCACGTGGAGACGACCCGTACGGCCTCGGCTTCGCGGAGCACCTCGACGTTCTGCAGGGCCAGCTGCTGATAGAGGAACTCGTTACCGGAGCGCCGGGCGGGGTCGCCGGTGCAGGTCTCGCCATCGCCGAGCACGGCGAACGAGACACCCGCCATGTGCAGGAGCTCGGCCACCGCCTGCGTTGTCTTCTTGGCACGATCGTCGAAGGCCCCGGCACAGCCGACCCAGAAGAGCCAGTCGACTTCGTCGAGCGAGGACGGATCGTCGTCGTTGGGGCCACCGACCACTCTGACGTCGAACGGGAGGTCCTTGGCCCATTCCATCCGCTTGGAACCCGTCATTCCCCACGGATTGCCGGACTTCTCGAGGTTCTTGAACAAGCCGTTGAGTTCGCTGGGGAACTCGGTCTCGATGAGTGTCTGATACCGCCGGAGATCAAGGATGTGATCGACGTGCTCGATGTCGACCGGGCACTGTTCCACACACGCACCGCACATGGTGCACGACCAGAGCACGTCAGGATCGATAACGGCCCCGCCGTCCGGCCGTGCAGGGTCACCGTCCGTGGAGCCGACGAGGGGGCGTTCGGCCTCGGCGCGCGCATCGGCCGGCACATCCGCTAGCTGTTCGGCCGTGGCCTGCTCATTGCCCATCATGTCCGTGCCGCCACCGGCCAGCAGATAGGGGGCCTTGGCGAAGGCGTGGTCGCGCAACTGCATCACGAGCAGCTTGGGTGACAACGGTTTGTCGGTGTGCCACGCCGGGCATTGCGACTGGCACCTGCCGCACTCGGTGCAGGTGGAGAAGTCGAGCATGCCCTTCCAGGAGAAGTCCTCGACCTGACCGGCGCCGAGGCTCGCGTCCTCGTCGAGGTCGTCGATGTTCTCGAAGTCGACGGGCTCGCCGTTGACGGTGAGCGGCTTCGCGGCGCCGAGCGCGGGTGCGCCGTCGGCGTGGCGCTTGAAGAAGATGTTGAAGAAGGCCAGGCCGCGGTGCCAGGCGACACCCATGGTGAGGTGCCAGGAGATGACGATGAAGAACAGCCACGAGATTGTGATCTTCACCGCGGCGATGATGTGCACGGCCATCTCGATCGTGGAGGTCGCCACTCCGGAGACGGCGTCACCGATGAACGCGGTCAGCGGGAACAACGAGGCGTCGCCGACCAGGCGAGACTCCAGACCCCGGATCAGCAGGATGGTGACCGCGATCGCGGCGATGGTGAACTCGACGTAGTAGGCCTGCCAGAACGAGGAGCCGAAGAATCGAGATCCGCGGCCGTGGGCGCGCGGGTGACTGATCTGGCGAATCACGGTCAAGGTCAGGATGCCCAGGAGTGTCAGCCACGCGATGGCTTCCATGAGCCACTCGAACGGATGCCAGTGGCCGATGAGTGGCAGGGCGAACTCCGCGTCGAAGAGCTGGCCGTATGCCGTCAGCAGGGTGAAGACCAGGGCACCGAATCCGATCATGACGAACCAGTGCGCCACCGCGACGACAGGTCGCTTGAGCATGCGGTTGTGCCCGAGGAACTCGCGTAGCAAGGTGGCCGCGCGCTGGCGCGGATGGTCGGTGCGGGTGCGGTCGGGCTGTCCCAGTCGAACGACACGGACTATTCGTACGATCGCGTCGGTCAACACCACCAACGCGAATGCGGTGACACCGAGCGATACGGCAACGGCGACGTACTGCATGGCGCCAGGCTCCTTCCGTGCCCAGATGCGGGACGGATTTCTTACCGACCCGAGACTAGCCTACTCGCGAGTAACTTAGGTGCCATTCCGGTGGAAGTTCACGTAAGATCGACTCGGAGTCGGGCCTCGTTGATCCTGATACCGCGAACCGTACCGGGCCGAGCCGTACGGCTCGTCAGCAGGGCTGCTCAGAGCGAAGAAACACAGCTGGCCGATCTTCATGCCGGGCCAGAGTTTCATCGGAAGGGTGGCTACGTTCGAGAGCTCCAACGTGACGTGGCCGCTGAACCCTGGGTCGATGAACCCCGCTGTCGAATGGGTGAGCAATCCCAGACGCCCCAGTGAGGACTTGCCCTCAAGACGGGCGGCGACATCGTTGGCCAGCGTGACGAGTTCCAATGTCGACGCGAGCACGAATTCACCGGGATGCAGGATGAACGGTTCGTCGCTCTGGGTCTCGATCAGCCGAGTGAGCTCGGGCTGTTCCTCGGCGGGATCGATATGTGGATACCGGTGGTTTTCGAAGACACGAAAGTGCCGGTCGAGGCGGATATCGATGCTGGACGGCTGGACCATGTGCGGTTCGTAGGGCTCGAGCACCACACGGCCGGTCTCGACAGCGGCCCTGATGTCGCGGTCAGAAAGCAACATGGTGGGAAGATACCGAAAACCAGCGGCGCGTGGGCACCAGCTCGGACACTCGCCTCTTCCTCTCGGAAACGACGTCGGCCGCCGCCCGGAAGCTTTACCGGACGGCGGCCGACTTTTCGTCATTCGCTACCACGCTTCGGTGGCAGCCAGACCGGCGTGCCTTACAGGTTGCCCTGACGCCAGTCCTCGAGGAACTCGGGGTTGTCGTCGAGCCACTCCTGAACGGCCTGCTCGTTCTGCTCGCGGTCGTACTCGACGACGAGGAGGTCCTCGATCTCGAGTAGCTGCTCGTTCGTCAGGTGCAGGTTCTTCATGAGCTGCGCCGCGTTCGGGTAGTCCTCGCTGAAGCCGGTCCGGCCCAGGTTGAACAGCCGCTCGGCCTCACCCAGGGTTCCTTCGGGGTCTTCGAGGTCCCGGATGTCGTACGCGGCGTAGGCCCAGTGCGGGTGCCACAGCGTGACGACGATGTTCTCGCCCTCGTCCATGGCGGACTCCAGCTCGGCGAGCATGGCGCCGCTGGAAGAGGTGGGGAACTCCCAGTCTTCGAGCCCGTAGGTCGGGATGACCTCTTCCTCCGTGGTGCGGGTCAGACCGGCGCCGGGATCGATACCGACGATGGTCGCGCCGTACTCGTCGGCGTAGTCAGCGAGCTCGTCCAGGGACTGGGCCGGGGAGTCCTCGTTGACCGCGATGGTGAGGTAGCCCTCGTCGAACCAGCAACCCAGGTTCTCCAGATCATGGCCGAGCTGAGCACCCGAACCGTCGACGTCGATGTACTCGTCGCCATGGGTACCCGGCAGCCAGGCATCCATCAACAGGTCGAGGTCACCGTCGGCAACACCGGTGTAGACCGGGCCCGCCTCGGCCTCGAGCTCGTTGACCGTGTAGCCCTGCTCCTCCAGGGCCGCCTTGGCCAGCTCGTAGACGACGTAGTTCTCGTCCCAACCGCTGAAGATCCCGATGGTGATCTCGGTTTCATCTTCACCGGTGCCCTCGGGGTCCGGGATGGGAGCGGCCTCAGCGGTCGGATCGCACTCGGTCGCCTCGACGTCGCCGATGAGCTCGACATCACCCGATGCTCCGGTGTCTTCGCCGTTTTCTTCGCCGTTTTCTTCGCCGTTCTGCGACCCGTTGTCATCCGTCGTGGCTTCGTCAGATTCGTCATCGCCGCACGCAGCGAGAACGAGCCCGCCCGCGACGATGCCTGCGGCAAGCGCGGTGAGCTTGGACCTTCGCATGTCCTCTTCCTTTCCTAACTTCTTCTTTCGGTTACAAGACCGTTCGGCACTGGGATCAGTCCCGAACCCGGCTGGCCCGGACCACGGGTGCGCGGTCCGCGAGCGCAGCAACGATACGATCGAGGAAGATCGCCAGCACGACGACGGCGAGTCCGGCCTCGGCGCCGCGCGGAATCTGCAAGCCCTGCAGGCCGCGAACGACTTCGAGCCCAAGGCCCGCCGCTCCGACCATGGCAGCCAGCACGACCATCGACAGCGCCAGCATGATCACCTGGTTGATGCCCGCCATGATGGTCGGCAATGCCAGCGGTAGCTGGATCTGGCGCAGGATACGCAGGGGTGGCGATCCGAATGCCTGGCCGGCCTCGACCACCTCGGTATCGACATTCCGGATGCCGTGCTCGGTGAGCCGGACGCCCGGGGGCATGGCGAAGACGATGGTGGAGATCATTCCCGGCACCACGCCGATGCCGAACGCGAAGAGTGTGGGAATCAGGTACACCATCGCCGGCATCGTCTGCATGAAGTCGAGCACGGGCCGGATGGCGTTGCTCACCACTTGCGACTTCGCGGCCAAGATGCCCAGCGGCACCCCGATCAGCGTAGCGATGATCACCGAGATGAGTACGAGGGACAGCGTCTCCATCGCGCGGTCCCATTCGTCCATCCCGGCAACGACATAGAAGGCGACCGCACTGAAGATGCCGAAGGCCCACGATCGTACCAGCCATCCGATCAAGGCAAAGACGATGAGCAGGGCGAGGAATTGTGATTCGAGCTCCTCGCCCAGGGCGTGGACCCCCCAGCCGGCTGCGCCGCCGAGCACGATCGGCACGACCACGAAAGACATCGACAGTGCTCGCAGCGGAGGGAACCGTTCCCAGAACAGCAGTCCGATCAGCCCGAATAGGAGGACGATCAGAATGACCGAAGGCTCACGCAGTGCGTTGCTCAAGCCATCGTAGGCGCCACCAAGACCGTCACTGATGAGATCGAGGACGGGCTTGAAGGTGTCCTCGAACCAGCTGACGAGGTCGTCGGCCCATTGCCCGATCTCGATGCGGGGATTCAGAGGGTCGAACCCCTCGGATTGGGCGAGAATCATGCGTCACCCCCTTGCCCGGCGTTCGAAGCTTCGGTTCCGAAGCCCCTGGTGACGCCGGTCGTTGCCGCGTCCTGTGCCGGGGAATCTGCCGTGTGTACGACGTCGGCGATGCTGGCCATCGCCGACAGGAGCGTCACCCGCGGAACGACTCCGACGAGGCGTTTCTCGTCGTCGATGACGGGAAGCGGCAGCGGGTTCTCCGCCGAGGGTGCGAACAGATCGACGAGGTAGGTGTCCTGGTGGACGGCCCCGACGTCGGTATCGATGATTCCCTCCAGACTCTTGTCGCCGCGTCTGACGGCCGATACCACGTCCTGGTCGTGGACGACACCGTGTAGCTTGTCGCCGCGCCGCCCCACGGCGAAGGCGGCGACCATCTGCTTTTCCCGCATCGTGTACTGCGCTTCGCGCGGGCCGGAGTCGGCGTTCACCACGAACTGTGCGGGTTCCATGATGCTGGACGCGGTGAGCACGCGAGTGCGGTCGACATCGGCGACGAACTGGGCGACGTAGTCGTTCGCGGGATCGTTGAGGACTTCCTCGGCCGTGCCGATCTGGACGATGCGCCCGTCACGCATGACCGCGATTCGATCGCCAAGGCGCATCGCCTCGTTGAGGTCGTGCGTGATGAACACGATCGTCTTGTTCAGCGAGCTCTGCAGCTGGAGTAGCTGCTCTTGCATTTCACGTTTGATCAGTGGATCGAGTGCCGAGAAGGCCTCGTCCATGAGCATGATCTCGCTCCCGGCCGCCAGCGCCCGGGCCAGACCGACCCGCTGCTTCATCCCACCGGAGAGTTGCACGGGGAACCTGTCGCCCCAGCCGCCAAGCCCGACCATCTCCAGAGCCTCCTCGGCGCGGGCAAACCGCTCCTCCTTCGGCATGCCCTGGATGTCGAGCGCATACGCGGCGTTCTCCGCCACGGTGAGGTGCGGCAGAAGGGCGAAGTGCTGGAAGACCATGCTGATCTTCTCCTTGCGCATCTGCCGGAGCTCCGCACCGTGGGCATTCACGATGTCGGTGCCATCGACGTAGATGTGGCCGTCGGTTGCGTGCCACAACCCGTTCAACATTCGGATGAGGGTGGACTTGCCAGAGCCGGACAGGCCCATGACGACGAAAATCTCACCCGGTTCTACTTCGAAACTTGCGTCGATCACGGCTGGCGTTACGCCGAGCTTGGCTACCTCCTCACGGCTCGCGCCCTGTTTGAGCTGTTGCACCGCGAGGTCTGCCTTGCGACCAAAGACCTTATAGAGTCCTTCCGCGCGTACCGCGGCCAAAACCTCACCTCTCCCGTTTCGTCGGCCACGCGACGCACCGGGTACCGGGCGGGCTGTCTCTCAGGCGCCGCCTTCTACGGCCGCCAGTGAGCCACGCGACTCTCAACGCAGATGGGGTCTCGACGGCTCGTCGACCACAGCGTCGGTGCAGCCGTCTCGTGCCTCCACATGACCAGTGGGTAGACCCCACCCTTGTCCTGGTCCAATTCGCTACGCTATCGAAGGTTGAGGCAACCTGCACACTCCCATGCGTCAGGTCGCCGCAATGTGCGGCGATCGAGACGAGATCGCAACCAGTTGTCTCAGTTCGCGGACTAGCTGGTCCGTAATGCGGTAATGGGCTCTACTCGTGCTGCTCGCCACGCCGGATACGTGCCGGCCACCAGCCCGATCATCGCTCCCAGGAGAGGCGCGACGATCGCGAGACGATAGTCGAGCAACGGGGTCCAGTCCCGAACTGCCGAGACGCCCACGGTAGCGAGCACGCCGGCGGCGGCACCGATTAGCCCGCCGAGAAAGCCGATGATCACGCTCTCGACGACGAACTGGCCCGCGACGTGCGTGCGGGTGGCACCAACCGCACGCCGGAGGCCGATTTCGGACGTGCGCTCCAACACGGACAGCAGGGTGACGGTCGCGATACCCAGGCCGCCCACCAGGAGTGCGAGACCGCCGAGAGCGAGGAAGACCGCGTTGATATCCGTCGAGACGTCCTCGCGTAACGAACCGGGGGGTGGTGGCACGTCGACGCTCAAGAGATCCGGATTATTGGGCAAGACGGCGAGCGGCGCTTGCTCCCCGATGAGCTGGGCCGCACCCATCTCGGTGCGGATCTCGACGGCGTTCGGCGCCCCCGTCCCGTAGACCGCAGCTGCGGTCCCCATCGGCATGATCGCGGCGTCGAGCAGTTCTGCCCGGGCGCTGACCGAATCGAGGATTCCAACGACGGTGAAGGAGCGCTCACCGATGAAGATCGACGGCTGGGTGTCGACCCGGGAGATTCCGAGCCGTTCTGCAGCGTACTTGCCGAGAACGACGACGGCGTCGCCGCGCTCGTCGTGCCCGTCGTCGAATACGCGCCCGTCGGCGATCATGGCGTTGACGGCGTCGAAAAGCCCGGCTGAGGCGGCGACCGTCGGGATGTCGTGCTCGATGGAGCCGGAAGGATCGCTGACGGGAACGCCGCGTACCCGGTCGCCACCGACGTCGACCCGAGCGAACGTACCGGCGGCCGCGGTTCCAGCCAGCCGGTTGACACGCTCGGCGGCGTCCCCGGGAAGCTGGACCGCCTGGACGGCGCCGTCGGGCCCGTCACGCTCGCCGGGTTCGACGACGACGCGGGTGGCCGACGCGGCGTCGAAGCGTTCCGATATCTGGCCCGAAGCCGTCTGGCCCAGACCGATCGTGGACACCAGCGCGGCGATGCCCACGACCGTGCCGAGGGTGGTCAACGCGAGCCGGGACGGCCGGGCCGTCACCCCGGCCAGGGCCTCCCCGAGCAGGTCTCTGATCGACAATCGCCTCGCGGGACGATCGCGCCGTCTGATCACGGGTCGTTTCATCGCTTCTCTTCGCTCAAGGTCCCGTCAGTGATGCGTACGCGCCGCTGGGCTCGTTTGCTGACGTCGTCGTCGTGAGTGACCACGGCGAGGGTCAACCCCTCAGCGTGTAGCTTGCCGAAGATGTCCAGCACGGCCTCGGCATTCGAGGAGTCGAGGTTGCCTGTCGGTTCGTCGGCGAGCAGCAGGCTGGGCTCGGCGACCAGCGCACGGGCGATTGCGGCCCGCTGGCGTTCTCCCCCGGACAGCGTGGCGGGATCCGCGTCGACGCGATGCCCCAGACCCACCCGATCCAAGGTGGCGCGGGAGCGTTCGAACCGTTCGCGCCGGGACACCCGCTGGTAGAGCATGGACAGCGCGACGTTCTCCACGACATTACGGTGGGCGAGCAAATGGAAGGCTTGGAAGACGAAACCGATTCGCTCGCCACGCAGGCGCGACCGCCGGCGTTCGGACAGCGTGCTGACGTCGACGCCGTCCAGCACGTACGTGCCCGCCGTCGGACGGTCGAGGAGCCCCAGCAGATGCAGCAGGGTCGACTTGCCCGAACCGGACGTGCCGACGATGGAGAGGTATTCGCCCGGAGAGATGGTGAGATCGACGTTCTCGACGGCCCGGACCTCGGGTGGACCGGGAAACGTGCGGCCGATTCCCTTCATCTCAACGACGGGAACCTCGGTGTCTGCATCGTGGACGACCTGCAGTTCAGCCGTCGTCATCGGTGTCATCCGCCTCGGCGTCATTCTCCTGGCCGACAATGACGAGGTCGTTTTCCGCTAGCTCGCCATCCACGGGGGTGACCTCGGCGTAGCCGTCCGTGGTCAATCCGACCTCGACCTCCACCAGCTCGGTGGCTGGTTCGTCGTCCTCGGCGTCCGGTCGCTGGACCTCGATGCGTGCCTCTTCGTCGGGCCCCGTGGTCAGCGCTGCGAGAGGTACCGCCAGGACCTCTCCGTCCGTGCTCTCCACCGGGATCGTCACTCGCACGTTGGCCGAGCGGAGGACCTCAACGTGCTCGTCGGTGAGCTCGTCAGGAGTGAGGACGACGCGGAACTCGTCACTCTCCTCGTCGTCGGATTCCCCGATCTTGGTGATCGTCGCAGTCACATTCTCGCCGGTTGGAAGTTCGAGGATGGCCTCGTCCTCCTTGCTGATGAGCTCGCGCGCGGTGGCATCGACCGAGGCGTTGACGACCAGATCGGCACCGCTGATCGACATCACCGGGCCGTCGACGGTGCCACCACGCTCCACGTTCACCTCATCGATGCGCCGCGGGAACGTGGGGACAAAGGCCGCCTCCGAGGAAGGCAGCGGCGTGCTGGCTGCAACGGCCGCAGCATCCCGTTCCTCTCGCGCTTCGGCGAGCCGCTGCTTCGCATTTTCCAGGGCGTCCTCTTCGGCGGACGTATCCGGGCCTTCGAGCAACTCCTCCAGTCGTGCCTGCGCGAGGTCGAGCTGTGCCTGGGCGTCCGCGATCGCCTCGTCGTCGCCCTGCTCGCGTGCCTGTTCGAGAGCGCGTTCGGCCTTGTCGACGTCGTTCTGGGCGGAGATCTTCTCGGACTTGCTGGGCCCGCTGGATGCCTCGGCGAGAGCTGCCTCGGCATTGGCTACCTCGTCTTCAGCCTGGCGTACCGCTTCCTCGGCAGATTCGAGCTCCGCCTGCACCTCCGGATCGACGGCAGGGGGCTCGTACCCGGCGTCTTCGAACAGGGCCGCGACGGCCCGGCCCGTCGCGGCCGTGTAGGTTTCGTCCACCGACCCGGGATCGAAGCCGAGTTCCTGGAGCGCCTCCTCCAGCTGCTCGACGTCCGGACCGCTCATGCCGGGTTGCAGCGATCGGTACATGGGAAGATCGCCGGGCAGGGCGATCACCGGCCGGCCGATGACCTCGAGAAGCACATCGCCGGCATCAGCTTCGTCGCCGACCTCGGGAACGTGCCCGGTGACCACGGGAGCGCTCTCGGTGCCGGTGAACTCGAGCTCGACGTCCACGGCACCCGTATATGAGGCATCTCCTCGTGTCACCACCTCACTCTCCAAGGTGCGGGACTCGACCGGTACGGTGACCTCAGAAGCCTGCGGTGGCTCCGCTTCTGCTGCGGCGTCCGCCGGTGAGGTTATTCGCGTACCGGCGTATACGCCGGCGACAAGCGCCCCGACGGCTACGGTGATCACGACCAGCAGCGTTCGTGTGCGCGCGTGCATCAGCCCTGTCCGCCGCGTTGGACGACTTCGTCACGGAATTGCTCGAGCTCTTCCTTGTGCTGCTCGACGAACTCCTCTTCCATCTCGAAAGCAACCTCACGGTACGTCTCCAGGTAATGCTCTTGCTGGCAGGCGTAGTCAACGGTCGCCACATCGACCTCGTACTCTTGAATCTCGGCGAGTTCTTCCTGGTCGAGCTCGTCGAAGGGATTTGTCATCATCCCCGAGCTACCGCCGTCTTCACCCTCTTGGCTAGCCGTGTACAGCTCGTTCATCCGCTGCAGAACCGACTGCTCGGCGTCGTCAGGATGCTCGAAATCGGGGTAGCCGCCGTCGGCCATGCAATGTTGCCATTCGGATACCGCATCCTCCAGACGTGGATCGCTCCGTATCCGCTCTTGTAGCGCGCTGACGTCGCTCATCAGACCGTCGAAATCGCGCATGTCGACGGACTCGCCCTCCGACTGTTCATAGACTTCCGCCGACGCCTGACCTTGGCATCCCCGATCCTCTGGGGCAGGTGGCTCGGGAGGGGCGGTTTGCTCGGCGCCCTCCTCCGAGACAGCCTCCTCGGTTCCGGTCATATCTCCCCAGAGGGCACGGTCGTAGGCCTCACGTTCGGTCTCGGACATGTCCTCGCGGATCTCTTCGTTCGGATCCGCGGGCTCCTCCTCGTTTCCGGCCATGAGCGTCGTGAAGCCATATCCATACTCTTCGGCGAACTCCTCCGGTTCGAGTGCAAAGGCCTCCTCGAACTCCGAGTTGGCGGACTCCAGATCGTCCGCCGACCTCGGCACGTACTCGAAGCCCTCCTCCTGCATGCACTCGGCAACGAGTTCCTCGAACCGCTGGAAGTTCTGCCGTTCCTCCTCGGACATCTCCCGGTCTTCGCTGCCGACGGATGATACGGCCCGATTGCCGAAACCCGACGAATACATGCCGCCCATGTACTCTTCCAGAGGGCTCTGCTCGTCGCTCGAGCTGCTGGCCGCCGTGTCGTCGGAGTCGTCGGAACACGCCGTGAGGACGAGGGCGACAGCCCCCATGCTTGCCCACATCGTCATTCGTATTCGTGACCTGATCATGGATCGAGGGTAGCCAGGACGGAAGATCATCCAACACCCCCGGGTACGCGCCTCGACGTCGCGAGTTGCTCGATCAACCATCGCTCCAGCGTGCGGTGAAACCTGTGAAGTTCCTATGAAGACCCGGTCAGAATGGTGTTCTTCACCGAATCTTGACGCGGTCTTGGCACACTCTCCCCCATGGGAGCCCGAATCCTGGTCGCCGAGGACGATCACAAGCAGGCCGACTTGGTTCGTCGCTATCTGGAACGAGAAGGGCACTCAGTGGTCGTGGTCAGTGACGGACGGGCCGCCATCGACGAAGCCCGTTGGCGTTCACCAGACCTTGTCGTCCTCGACGTGATGATGCCCCGTGCAGATGGGCTCGACGTCTGCCGGATTCTACGCGCCGAAACCGACGTCCCGGTCGTCATGGCGACGGCGCGCTCGACCGAGGACGACCTGTTGTTGGGCCTGGATCTCGGTGCGGACGACTACATCACGAAGCCGTACAGTCCGCGCGAGCTCGTGGCTCGAGTGCGTGCCGTGCTCCGGAGAACGGCACGCACCGGCGGTCTGGACGGGCAGCGGTATCGAATCGGAGGTCTCGTGGTCGACGAGGCTCGGCACGAGGTCTGGAAGGGGAACAGCCGGGTTGATGTGACACCGGCGGAGTTCAAGATTCTCGAATGCCTGGCTGCGTCACCCGGTCGCGCGTTCAGCCGGCAGCACCTCCTGGAACACGCCTTCGGGTTCGATCATTACGTGCTGGATCGCACGATCGACGTGCACGTCATGAATCTGCGCCGGAAAGTCGAGCCGGATCCGGCAGCGCCGACGTACCTGATCACCGTTTTCGGAGTCGGATACAAGATGGCGGAGATACCCGATGCGACATAGCTTGCCGATGCGGCTTCTCGGCCTGGCGCTTGCCGTCGCAACCCTGGCGATCGTCGCGACGGCATGGCTGACCTCCCGGGACACCGGGGAACGGTTTCGCGGGGAGTTCGAACGCACGCTGGAAGCGGACACGTTCATCTATCAGGAGCTCATGTCCTACGCGGCACGACATGATTCGTGGGACGACGTAGATGATCATTTGATCGAGCTGGCGGAACGTACGGATCGTCGAGTGGCGCTGGCGGATGACGACGGCCGGATCGTCGCTGACTCGGCTGAATCATCGGGAGGTACGCCGCCGTTGCCGTCGAACCCGACCGCGGAGATCGACGTGCTGTCTTCTAACCAGCTTGCTGTGGGAACCGCGCGAACCTCGGGAGGTGACAACACCGGCGGTGTTGTCATTGAAGAACATGTGGAGGTTGGTCCGGTCTTCGGCACGAGGACGCGAGTGGGCGGGTTCTTGTCCATGCCAGAGGTGCCACTTCAGTGGCGGATGACCGACGAGGAGGCCGAACGGCGTGAGCGGCTAGCGGCAGAGGCGCGAGAGTGCATGAAGGAGGGCGAGCTCGACCAACTGCCCGTAGATGTGAATGACGAGGAGCTGCGCTCGTGCGTCAGTGACGAGCTGCTCGAACCGACCCAGGCGGCAGCGGAAGCCAACGATATGCAAGCCAGCATCGTTTCCGACTGTCTCGACGAGGCCGACATCCCCCACACCGTCGTCACCGGCGACCGGGGACTGCGCCAGGTGGTGCCGCTGAGTGAAGGCGACGACGGGGCACAGATGCGCGACGACACGCGGATCGACGACGAGCGCTGGTCGGAGTGCATGGACCGTGGCTGGAACGAGGCCATGGAGTCCTTCACCGCCGATCCGGTCGTGATGTACACCGGCACCACCGAGAGATTTGACCCGTTCTTCGGCGACGGCTGGTGGCGAACCGTCCTCGCCGGGCTGGCCGTGCTCGCGGCGGCGACCGGCGTCACCGTGCTGGTAGGCCGCCGCATGACCCGCCCGATCCATGCGCTCACAGCGGCCGCGAGGCGAATGGGTGCAGGCGACCGGAGTGCGCGGGTCGAGGTGAACGGCAAGGACGAGATTGCCGACCTCGGCCGGGCGTTCAACTCCATGGCCGAGTCCATCGAGGTGAACGAGGCGCAACGCAAAGCCATGGTGAGTGATATCGCGCACGAGTTGCGTACGCCACTGTCCAACGTCAGCGGATATCTCGAAGCGGCCGAAGACGGTGTCGTCCCCCTGGATTCGTCGCTGGTTTCGTCGTTGCGGGAGGAATCCGCACTGCTCCAGCGGTTGATCGACGACCTACAGGACCTGGCCCTGGCTGACGCTGGAATGCTTCGTGTCTACCCGGAAGAACAGGATGCGGCAGCGCTGGCCCGTCAAGTCGTCGCAGCGCATCGGGCTGCCGCCGACGAGGCCGGCGTGGAGCTGCGGCTGGATGCCGAGCCGGTGACTGTAGCCTTCGATCCGGAACGTCTGCGCCAGGCCCTGGGGAACCTCTTGTCGAATGCCATCCGGTTCACTCCTGAAGGCGGGACCGTCACCGTCTATGCACGTGGTGGGGATGAGTCCGCGTCGTTGGTGGTGGAGGACGATGGACCTGGCGTCCCGGAAGAACACCTGCCCCACTTGTTTGACCGTTTCTACCGGGTCGAAGGGTCACGAAGCCGCGAGACCGGTGGCAGCGGCCTCGGGCTGGCGATTTGCAAGCATCTTGTCGAGGCGCACGGCGGCACTATCGACGTCGCCAGTACCGCAGGTGCGGGCTCGGTGTTCACGATACGTCTACCCCTGCGCCAACCGGCCGGTATCGGCTGACGTCGGGAGATGACCGAAGCGGCCTGAACCAGGTATTATTCAACCCGGTCGTTACCCTTCGGGGTGGCGTTCGCGGGTGTAGTTCAATGGCAGAACTTCAGCTTCCCAAGCTGACAGTGCGGGTTCGATTCCCGTCACCCGCTCCACAAGAAGCCGCAGATCACAGCCTCTTCACCTCCCATCTCGTGTAGCTGCCGGTACTCCGGCTCGGTAGCGTGGGCCATTACCGTGCCACTAGCTCGTTGTGGCGTAGACACTGGCCGCCCATCGTGGTCATCGGACTGATCGGCTTCGTTCAGATGGGCATCAATGTGCACGAACGGCCGTGGATATGCTCGGCTCCCTGTCGATTCAGGGGCGCACGATCGCGTCACGGAATCGTTCGAGTTCGTCCTCGTGCCGTTCGACGAACTCCTGTTCCATCTCGAAGGCCACCTCGCGGTAGGTCTCGTTGTAGTGCTCTTGCCGGCAGGCATAGTCGGCCGTGGCCACGTCGACCTCGTATTCCTGGAGCTCGGCGAGCTGTTGCTGGTCGAGATCCTCGGACGTGCCACCATCTTCCATGTCACCTGAGTCTTCGTCCTGCGCGGATCTGCGCAGGTCAGTCATTCGCTGAAGGACCGAAGACATGGCTTCGTCTGGATGCTCGAGGTCGGAGTGTCCACTGTCAGCCATGCAGTGTTGCCAGTCGGAGGCGGCTTCCGTCACCCGGGGGTCGTTGCGGATTCTGTCGTGCAGCGAAGCGACATCACTCATGAGACCTGCGAATTGCTCCGTGACCGGGGCGTCGGCTGTCTCCGGGTATACCTCGGCGGTCGCCTGACCTCGACACCCGCGCTTCTCGGGTGGGAGCTCGCCCGGATGGCCTTCCGCTTCATGTGTGGTATCCGTATCCATCTCGCCGTTGAGGGCGCGGTCGTAGGCCTCGCGCTCAGGTGCCGACATGTTTTGGCGGATCTCTTCGTTTGGGTCCTCGGGCCGATCGTCATGCTTGAACATGAGCGTGGTGATCCCGTATCCGTGCTCTTCGGCGAACTCTTCGGGTCCGAGTGAATACGCTTCTTCGTACTCTGCGATGTCCGATCGCTGGTCGTCTGCTGACCTCGGCACGTATTCGAAGCCCTCTTCCTGCATGCACTGGGCAACGAGCTGCTCAACGCGCCGGTAGTCGTTCCGCTCGTCTTCAGACATACCCGGGTCGTCAGCTCTGATGATTGCCTGTTCCCGATGATCGACACCGGGATAGTGAACGCCCATGTACTCCTTGAGCGGGCTCTCTTCCCCGTCGGCGCTACCAGACGGAGCGTTGGGGGAATCGGCAGAACATCCGGTGAGCACGAGAGCAACGGCGCCCATACTGATCAACGTCACTCTTCGCGTTGCCGAGCTGATCATGTGCCGAGGTTATACGTGAGCTGCCTACTCCAACTATGATCCACGGACTGCCAAGTGGGCTTCTATTCTGGATCGAGTGGATTTCTTCTAGATCATTCTGCCAGGGCTATGGACCGAAACATCGACAGAATCGCCGTTGATCATCGGATCATGGGCGGCGTGCCGTGCATCCGTGGCACCCGTATACCCGTGTCCATGGTCGTTGGCCGCCTGGCGGAAGGCTCGTCCCGGGAAGAGATCCTGGCCGACTACCCGCAGCTGTCGACGGAAGACATCGACGCAGCAGCCGCCGTGGCGGAGAGCCGTGTATTGATCTCGGCTGACACTGACTTGGGGAGTTGTTGGCTACGAGCGGCGCATCATTACCCAGCGTGGTGTTGATCCGCAGACCCGCCAAGCATCCCGACGAACAGGCGGCCGTTCTCATCGCCAACCTTCCGGCGGTGGAGGAGGACCTATCATCCGGCGCAGTAGTGGCGATCCTCAACGACCGCATCCGGGTACGCCGTCTGCCAATGGGCGGATCTGAATCGACGTGAGTCGCGGGCCATTGGCGGGCCATTAACCCGGGCGACTTCGGGGAGCCGAGTACCAGACCTTCTCCGGTGATCTCCAAGTACTGTTGGCGGACCTGGATAGTCGCGCCCGCGAGATCGATGTGCAGCCTCCAGAACGGTGACCTCGCCGTACCGCAGACTCGCAAATGCCGTTACGAGGATCATCAACCGATAGCGGTCCAGCATGGCGTCTGCCAGCTCACCTGTTTGAGCGGGATCCGTGGCGGCTCCTGTGGCGTTTCCTTGTCTGCCCCGGGGATTTGGCATGGATTCCGGGGCAACAAGCTGGTCCTCATTGACCGCCGTTCACAGCACGGCCTTCCTGCGATCGAAGCGGAACAAGGTGTGGCTAAACTGGCTGCGGGTGCCGGGAGTCCTTCTCGCTACTCTAATTGTCGCCGCCGTTATAGGTCATCGGAGCTTCAATTATCGCGGCAATACGATTTGCCACCCAATATGTCTTTCCGCCTCTACCTCGTGAGTCAATTTCAGTTAGCCATCCCCTTCGGGCGGCGTCCCGAATCAGATTTCGGGCGCCTTGATTCGTGAGTCCAGTGTTGCTTTCAACACTCCCGACGGTTACGTATGGGTTCTGGAAAAGGTGTTCAACGAGCGCAGGTAGGCTCGACCTGGACTGCGCGGCTTCTTTTCTATAACTCTCTCGAAGTTCGATGAGACGCCCTGCCCGTTCGACTGCATCATCTGCTTGACGCCGGACTGCGGTCAGAAAGAACTGTAGCCATTGCTCGACCTCGCCCCTTTCCCGGACGGCTTGGAGACGGTCGTAGTACTCTTGCCGATGGGATTCAAGATAGCCTGATAAATATAGAATGGGTGCACTGAGTCTCCCCTCTGCCATCAGCATCAAGTTGATTAGCAGGCGACCGATGCGGCCATTTCCATCGAGGAAAGGGTGTATGGTTTCGAACTGATAATGCATGAGCCCACATTTTATGAGAACCGGATAGACGCTAGGTGTGTTGACGAATTCTTCCCAGTCTGTCAGGAGGTCGGGAATTAGATTGTGTAGTGGGGGTACGTACAGGGCTGTGTCGGGACTGTCTGTGGGAGAACCGACCCATACCGGAGATCTCCGGAGTTCACCAGGAAGCTTATCTTCGCCCCGGACTCCTTGCAGTAATATTTCGTGAAGCCGAAAGATTAACCGCTGAGTGATGGGAAGTTCCTCGATTAGCCGAAGTCCCTCGTAGGCAGCCTGTAGGTAGCGCGTCACTTCTGCAATGTCTTCATTTTCGGCTCTGGTGCCGCCGGCTTTTGCTTGAAGGACATCGGACATGGAGGCTTGAGTTCCTTCGATGCGGGAACTTGCCACAGCTTCACGGGTTAGATAGGGACCGACAAGCAGCTGTGGATCTTTTATGATTCTTCCCAGTCCCTGAAGGTGCCCGAGAGCCGCATCAGCATCGGAGAGTGCAGCAATAGTCGCACTTCCCAGGGGTAAGCTCCGCGGAACGGGGCGAGGAGCGAAGTACCAGAAGGCATAGCGGTTCCCTGGCTCTTTGGCTGCCTGGCCGAAGGTGGGGGCCTGGTACCGGGAGTGGTCCATGCAGGCAAACTACAACACAAGGTGGCCTTGAGTTGGAAGTTCACGCCTGGAACGGGCTCCAGCCTTGTTGCGTGGTGCAAGTGACTGGCTGGTTTGGTTGGAAGTTGTTCCGTGTGGTTGCAGTGGATTTGGAAGAAGCGGGCAAACTTCCAAGTGACTGGCTGGTTTGGTTGGAAGTTGTTCCGTGTGGTTGCAGTGGATTTGGAAGAAGCGCTCAACTTCGACGTCGCGAGGCGGCGCATGTCGTGGCTTCGATGGCCGGTCGGCCGCCTACGTGTGGAGGCCGGGCTGCGGCGAACGCCAACTGTCAGGTCATCCACCATGGCGCAGCACTGCTCGTACAACGAACGATCAGGCACACTTTCGTGTGCCCGGCGTACGCGCCTCGCCCCTCAGCCATGACGTGCTCGCCCTCGATGATCGACATCAATGAGCACCTCATTGATGTCGATTTCGGTATCACCGCTGCTGATTCGATACTTCGGGCTCGCGCTCCCCTGCGATTGCCGGGATGGATCAGGGCTGTTCCATGATGCGGATCATGTTTCCTGCGGGATCACGGAATGCGCAGTCGCGAACTCCCCACGGCTGATCGGTCGGCTCCTGGACAACTTCGGCATCGCTGGCTTGCAGCCGCTCGAACGTGGCGTCGAGGTCTGTGGTGGCCAGGTTGACACCGGCATAGGTGCCCTTGGCCATCATCTCGGTGATGACGCGGACCTCGTCCTCGGTCTTGCCGCATCCGTCTGGTGCGGGCGGCTCCAAGACGATGGACGTGCCGGGCTGGCTGGTGGGGCCGACCGTGATCCAGCGCATCCCGCCGTATCCGACGTCACCGCGGACCTCGAAGCCGAGAGTGTCGCGGTAGAACGCCAGGGAGGCGTCCGGATCGTTGTGCGGGAGGAAGCTCGCGTGAATGGTGATATCCATGCGTGTCACGCTAGCTGGCGTTCCGTCGCCCGCGCTTCTCGGATCCTGATCGGCCTGCTCACCCGTGTCGCCACGCCCGGCGACATCCCGTGGCGGGTCGGCCTCCGTCAGTCCGCGTACTCGTATCCCTCCGCACTACGGTCGTCGGAGACCGCGGAGCGGGTATCGAGGTATCTGCCGAAGATCACCTGCAAGATTCCGGCGACGAGCAGGCCGTCGACGGCCGACATGCTGGTCAAACTCACGTCGGTATAGCTGGTGAGCGCCGAGACACCGGATCCGGTTGCCCACGCGGCCAGTGACAGTATGCGAACGGGAACGACGGTCTTCTCGAACCCGCCCTGGTATTCGGTCTTCCGCGTGATGTAGTAGTCGACGACGATGACACCGGCCATCGGCGGGATGAAGATGCCCAGCACGGTCAGGAAGGTCGTGAAGCTGTCATAGATCCCCGCGAGCGCCAGGATGATGCCGATGACGCCGGCGATACCGGTCAGCTGCCACTTCTTCCAGCTTCGGAACACGACGACGAAGCCGAGCGCGGCGGAGTAGAGGTTGTTGTCGTTCGACGTCCACTGGGCGAGCATCAGCAACAGCAGCGCGAGGACACCCCACCCGAGACGAAGCAGGATATTCACGATGTCGGACGTGCCGGTCTGCAGGGCCATCAACGAGCCGACGGCCATGACGGTGGGGGTTACCACGGCGAACGCGAATACCGCACCACCGACTACGTGCTTGGGTGACTTGGCGTACCGGGCGACGTCGGGCGCGATGACCGCCCCGACGACAAACGAGCTCACCACCAGCGAGATGCCCGTCCCCAGTGTGATGGCCGCACCATCACCCCGTAGCTCGGCGATCTCGGACATCGAGGTGTCCTCGAGGATGCGCCATACCGATGCGGCCATGAGTGCCAGCATCAGCGGTACCGCTATCTTGCTCAGCTTGTCCAGGGCCCGGTAACCCACGATGGATGTCGCGATCATCAGCAGGCCGCCGGCGATGATGAACGGGGCATCTGCCCACTGCATACCGGTGGTCGATTCCCAGGCGGTGCTCGCCGCCCGGGAGAACAGCCCGAGCTGGACGGCGAACCACCCGTAGGAGCCGAGGGCCTGAAGCATGGCGATGAGCAGTACGGCCTGGTTTCCGAAGGCGAACCGGCTGACCATTGCCGTGGACAGGTGCGCCCGGGCGCCGACGATTCCGGTGAGCGAGCTGATGATGGCGAGAATGATGCCACCGATGATTCCCGCCACGAGTGCCTGCTGGATGCTCAGTCCTTCCGCTACCGTGCCACCGGTGAGCAGGAGGCCGAGGCTGATACCGACACCAGACCAGATCAGGCCCATGGACAGCCAGCTTCTGGTCTTCTCCGGTGGTACCTCTTCGGTGCTGTAGTCCTGGAATAACTTGTCCGCCTTCGAAGAATCCATCGTGACCTCCCTTGGGCCCGCGCATCTAGGCGTCTGGGGCCCGTGAGTCGGCATGGGCGCGACGCAGAGCTTCCCGTGTGAACGACTGGACGTAGCTCGCCAACCAGGCGTCGAACGCGTCGGGGTCGGTCATGACGAGGTTGAAGTTCGCCATGTATTCGGCTCGTGCTGACTGCAGGAATTCATCCTGCTGGAACGTGTCGTTCTCGTTGACGAGCTCCATCAGGCGGTGTGCCGCGTCGACCATGCGAAACGCCGCCAGGCTCGGGGTTTCCTGCAAGCTCGTCGGTGCGCTCGTGACGAGGTGCGTGATGATGCCGAAGATGGCTTGGTCGAGTTCCTTTCCCATCTGCTACGCCCCGTCTGCAAACCGGTTGTGGTGGTAATGCGTCTGAAACCCGCGCGCGGGCGGAGCTGGCGACGTCGAGACGTAGCCCACGGCGACGGTGACATCCGGCCTGATGTGCTCCGGCAGTTCCAGCAGCGCTTGCACCGCGGACTCGGTCCAGCTGGTGACGGTGCACACGCCGAGACCGAGGGTTTGCCCCATGAGCGCCAGATGAGCACAGGCCGCTCCCGCATCGAGGCGGGACGTCACCTCGACCCCACGCGGGCCGAGTACTTGGGCAGCCCGGATCACGTCCGTGCAGTGAACGATCATCGCGGGCGCGTTGTTGATGAAGCCCGGCAGGACCTGCCGGGCAGCGGTCATCACCGCCGGATCGTCGACGACGACGATGTGTCGTACGCCGGAGCGAGCTTGCTGAGCGCGGGTCGCCGCCCACGCCATCGTCTCGAGGGCGTCGCGCGGCACCGGACGCTCGTCGAACTCGCGGTGCATCCGGCGACGGCGCATCAGCGTGGCGATGTCGTGGACGTCCTGCTGGTCGGTGCTGGTCGCCGTCATGGCGCTAACGCCCGTTCGCAGGGACGCGCTTCTTGTCTGGCGGGGGCAGATAGGTCGCCCGGCTCGACGTCACGCCGAGTCTCGCCAGGTGCAGTAGCCATCCGATCGCCGCTCCGGTTGGATCGACGACGGGCACCGTCGGACCGGAGGTCGCCAGCCGCTGCTGGAGCTCTGCAGCGGCCCCTGACATGCCCGTGCACCCCAGGACGATGACGTCGGCCTCGTCGCCGTCGATCGCGGCGCGGGCCTGCTCGTGTAGCCGCACCAGCATCGTCTCCCGATCGGCGAGGCCGAGCACCGGCATGTCCACAACGCGAATGGACGAGCAGCGCTCGGCGAGGCCGTGGCGCCGGATCGACGCGCGGATCGTCGGGACGACGTTCGGCAGAACCGTCACGATCCCCACGCGCTCACCCAGTGACAGTGCGGTCAGCACGGGCGGTTCGAATCCACCGACGACGGGCACGTCTACCCGCTCGCGTGCGGCGGCGACTGCCGGGTCGGCGAAGCAGCTCACGAACACGCCGTCGGTGCCTGCCGCTACTGCCATCTCGACCTGCTCGAGAATGGGCGGCGCGCACAGTACCTCGTCGTACTCGCATTCGATGGACTCCACGCCGTACCGGACGGAACGCACGTCCAACTCGACATCGTGTGGAATCCACGTCGCGGTTTCCTTTTCGACTTCGGCCTCGAAGCCTTCGCCCAGAATCGGCGAGATCGCCGTGAGTCGCACAGCTCCTCCTCTCCTCGGGCGTCGCCGTTCCGGAGACAGTAGGCTGGAAGCAGTATGCGGACAATGTGCAAACTGCCTATTCATAGCCGCATAACTGGGCACAATGCTGCGTGACATCGATCCGGACTCTGTCTAGTGTCGGCAATGCCGTTGAACGAGACACCCGCGATCGAAGGGACGCCGATGCGTATCGGTATCGACGTCGGAGGCACCAACACGGATGCCGTCTACATGGACGGCAACGGGGTGGTCGCCATGACGAAGACGGCCACGACCGAAGACGTGACCGGTGGCATCGTTGCTGCCCTGCGCGATCTCGACCGGTCTCCGGGCGTGGACATGAGCCAGGTCAAGGCGGTGATGATCGGCACGACGCACTTCACCAACGCCCTCGTCGAAGCGCGTCGGCTCGCGCCCACTGCGGCTATCCGCCTTGGCCTCCCTGCTACCGCCGCCCTTCCACCGTTCACCGACTGGCCCGAGCATCTCGTCACCGCGATGTCGGGGCGTCCCTACCTGTGTCATGGAGGCGTCGAGTTCGACGGGCGCGCCATCTCGCCGCTCGACGAGGACGAGATCCGGAAGGCGGCCCAGGACATGAAGTCGAACGGGGCGCGAAGCGTTGCCATCTCGTCGGTCTTCTCGCCCGTCTCCGCCGACGACGAGATCCGTGCGGCCGAGATCGTCCGCTCCGAGGTGCCCGACGTCATGGTGAGCCTGTCCCATGAGATCGGCCGGATCGGGCTGCTGGAACGGGAGAACGCCACGATCATCAACGCGGCGTTGCGCGAGCTGGCGCCGACCATCCTGGACAGCCTCGCGGAGACGGTGCGGGCCGCGGGCATCTCGGGACGGTTGTACCTATCGCAGAACGACGGGACGTTGATGGACGTCGATTTCGCCCGCCGCTATCCCGTCGCCACCTTCGCGTCCGGTCCGACGAACTCGATGCGGGGCGCGGCGTTCCTGTCTGGGCTTGCCGACTGCGCCGTCGTAGACGTCGGGGGAACGACGGCGGACGTCGGCATCCTGGTCAAGAATTTCCCTCGGGAGGCCGGCACCGAGGTCAGCGTCGCCGGCATCCGGACCAACTTTCGGATGCCGGACGTGATCAGCATCGGTCTCGGGGGCGGGAGCATCGTGCGCCAGGACGGCTCCGACGGGTCCGCGCTGACCATCGGCCCGGACTCGGTAGGTTACCGGCTGCGCCAGGAGGCCCTCGTGTTTGGTGGCGACACGCTCACCGCCACCGACGTCGCCGTGGCTGCCGGGATCGCCGATGTGGGCGATCACGGCAAGGTGGCGCACTTGTCGACGGAGCTAGTCGACGAAGCCCGCGCGACAGCTGCGCGTATGGCCAGTGATGTGGTCGACCGGATGCGCACGTCCGAGGATCCGATACCGGTCGTCGCGGTGGGCGGGGGCAGTTTCCTGGTGCCGGACGAGTTCGACGTCGCCAGCCAGGTGTATCGGCCGGACCATTACGCGGTGGCCAACGCGATCGGGGCGGCCATCGCCCAGGTCGGAGGCGAGGTGGACCGGGTGTTCCCGGTCGAGCCCGGCCAGCGGGACGAGGTGGTCGCCCGGGCCAAGGAAGAGGCACGAGAACGGGCCGTCGCGGCCGGAGCCGACCCCGGCACCGTCGACATCATCGACGTCGACGAAGTGCCGATCGCGTATCTCCCCGGCAATGCGACCCGGATCCGCGTCAAGGCCGTCGGCGATCTGGTGCTCGAGGGCTGAACGATGACTCATCTGACTGAAGGGGATCTCGAAGACCTCGCGTTCGGCGCCGCCGTGCTCGGAACCGGGGGTGGTGGCGATCCGTACATCGGGCGCCTGCTCGCGCAGCAGGCGATCGCCGATCATGGCCCGGTCGAGCTGGTCGGGCTCGACGAGGTCGGTGACGACGCGCTCGTGCTGCCAGTGGCGATGATGGGTGCGCCCACGGTCATGGTGGAGAAGATCCCGGGCCGGGACGACCTGCAGACCGTCGTGCGGATGGTGGAGGCCCGGCTCGGGAGGAAGGCCACCCACCTCGTCCCGATCGAGGCGGGTGGCATCAACTCGCTCATCCCGGTGGCCGCGGCGGCCCAGATGGGCCTGCCGCTGGTCGACGCCGACGGGATGGGGCGAGCGTTTCCCGAGTTGCAGATGGTGATGCCCACCATGGGCGGCATCGCGGCGACGCCGATGGCGCTGGCCGACGACAAGGGCAACAGCGCGGTCCTGGACACGGTGGACAACGTCTGGACCGAGCGGCTCGCCCGGACCATCACGATCGAGATGGGCTGCTCCAGCGTGCTGTCGAACTACCCGTTGGAGGGGCGACAGGCGCGGCAGCATCTGGTTGCCGGGAGCCTCTCCCTGTGCCGGAAGATCGGCGCCGAGGTACGGGAAGCGCGGCAGCGCCACCACGACCCGGTCGACGCGGCCTTGCACGTCATCACCGGGACTCGGCTGTTCACCGGAAAGGTGGTCGACGTGTCTCGCCGTACCTCGGGAGGGTTCGCCCGCGGTAGCGCGACTCTCACCGGCACCGGACTGGACGAAGGAAGCACGCTGGAGCTGCAATTCCAGAACGAACATCTGGTGGCGACCGTGGACGGCGCCGTGCGGGCGGTCGTTCCCGACCTGATCTGCCTGTTCGACGCCGAGTCCGCGGCCCCGATCACGACCGAGGGTTTGCGGTACGGGCTTCGTGTCGTTGCCAGCGCCGCCCCGTGTGATCCGCGATGGAAGTCTCCCGACGGGCTGGCGCTCGTCGGTCCGCCCGCGTTCGGGCTCGACGTCGAGCACCGGCCGATCGCATCCACCGCGGAGGTGACATGAGCTGGACACTGACGGCCGCCGACTTGCCCGACCTGGCCCGGGGCGCCACCTTGCTCGGCACGGGTGGCGGTGGGGATCCCTACATCGGCCGCCTGCTGGTGGCGAGCGCGCTCGGCAACGGCGGTGGCATCACGATGCTCGACCCGGATGATCCGGATGACGTGGCCGACGACGCGCTGGTCATCCCCACGGCCATGATGGGCGCACCGACCATCATGCTGGAAAAGATCTCGCACGGTAGAGAGCCGATACTGGCCCTGCGGACGCTCGAGGATCGGTTGGGCGAGAAGGCTCAGGCCACGATGCCGATCGAATGTGGCGGGATCAATTCGATGATGCCGCTGTTCACTGCGGCTATGGCCGGGCTGCCATGTGTCGACGCGGACGGGATGGGCCGCGCGTTCCCGGAACTGCAGATGGAGACGTTCTACGTGTATGGCGTGTCCAGCTGCCCGATGTCCATCGCCGCGTCGGATGGTTCCACCATCGTGATCGACACCGGCATGGACGCGCACCAGATGGAGTGGATCTCACGCGGGGTGACCATCCGGCTCGGTGGCGCTTCGCATATCGCGGATTACCCGATGCGGGGATCCGAAGTGAAACGCACGGCCATCCCGCGAACCATCAGCCTCGGCCTCCGGCTCGGCCGGTGTATCCGCGTCGCCCGTGAACAGCACCGGAACCCCTTCGAGGCGTTGCGGCAGGAGTTGCGCGAGACCTTGTACACGTACGGGGTGGAACTGTTCCGTGGCAAGGTGGCCGACGTCGCGCGCCGCACGGAAGGGGGTTTCGTCCGTGGTGATGTCACCCTCCGGGGGTTCGACAACGACGACGTGTGTGAGATCTCGTTCCAGAACGAGAACCTCATCTGCCGGGTCAACGGAACCACGCGCGCCCTCGTACCCGATCTGATCTCGGTGCTGGATGTCGACACCGGTGAACCGATCACCACCGAAGGGTTAAAGTTCGGCCAGCGGGTCGTCGTGTTCGCCATCTCCACGCCGGCGAGCATGCGCAGCCCGCAGGCCCTGGAGATTTTCGGGCCGCAAGCGTTCGGACTGACCGAGGAGTTCATCCCTGTCGAGCAGCGCAATCCCGACACCATTCCGAGTCCAGCGTGACGATGTCGACGCGCTGGGCCAGGGTGTACGTGTCTTCGGTTCTGGAGGAGGCGGTGACCCGGACATCGCGTGCGCCAGTCTCGTCCGGCGGCTGACCACCTGTTCGGGTGTGGACGTGATTCCACCCTCGGCCCTGCCTCCAGGTGCCACGGCCGTTCCGTTCGGTTTCGTCGGGGCGACGAGCCTGCTGTCGGAGCGGCCCCCATCCGGTGCAGAGCTGCTGGACGTCTGGATGGGCGTGGAGACCACGCCGGAAGCGCTCATTCCGATGGAGATCGGAGGCTTCAACGGTGTTGCCGCGGTGTGGGCCGCGGCTGCGCTGGACGTTCCGCTCGTCGACGCGGATCTGATGGGACGGGCCCTGCCCGAGCTTCAGCAACTCCTGCCCGTGGCCCATGGGTGGACGCCATGTCCGGCCACGGTGGTCGACGTGCACGGCCGGCAGTTGAGGCTCGACCACATGACTCCGTCAATGCTGGAGGCCATCGTCCGAGCCGTGCTGACCCCGATGGGCGGCTGGGCCGTGTTCGTCTGCCAGCCGTTGACCGCCGAGATGATCATCAATGCATGTCATCCCGGTTCTGTCAGCCGGGCCGTGGCCCTCGGCCGCGACGTTCACCGGCTACAGGACGGTGCAGCCCTGGACGAGGTGACCGAGCTTGAGGGGACCGTTCTCGGCGAGGGCCGTATCGTGGAGATCACTAGGGGCGCGCCGCGTGCCGGCCGGCGGATGCCGGTCACCACGGTCGTCGTCGATCTCAGCGCCCCGCCCGGAGGCACACTCCGGTTAGAGGCGGAGAGCGAGTGGCTTGCTGTGATCGTCGACGGCGAGCCAGTCGCTACCGTGCCGGAGCTGCTGCTGGTCTGGGATGTGGACTCCCGCGAGGTGCTCGCGGTGGAGACCGTGCGGCACGGTCGAAACGTCCGGGTGACGGCCCTCCCGGGCGCGGCGGGATGGTGGCAGCCCGGTGCCCTGCGTTATGTCGAGCCCGCGGCGTTCGCGCTGGACGTACCGGCCCGCCGGACGGCCGTGCCGGTGGAACATCCGGAGGCGTGACCGTGGCATCGGAACGGCCCCTGGTGCAGCATGCGGACCTCCTGGCAGGGCTTCCCGGGCTGGAGGACCTGCACCTGATCAGCCAGACACCTGGCGTCACGCCGGTTACCGGCGTCCGGCTGGTGGACCTCACCACCGAAGCCGTTGACGAGCAGCAGCTTCTCGTCTGCATCGCGGCGGACGTCGCGAGCTGGCGGTTGGACGCGCTGATCCGGCGTTCCGCGCTCGCCGGTGCCGCCGGGATCGTCCTGCCGGAGTCGACGCCTGGACCGACGCTCGCGAGCCTGCACATCGCCAGCCAGCTTCGGCTTCCGCTGTTGGCGGCGCCACCGCACCGAATCCTCGACGTCGTGAGCACGCTGCAGCGGCTGATCGCCACACCGGAGATCGAGCGGGCTGACCGGGTACTGCGGTGCGCGTACCGGTGGCGGGACGGGACATCCGGGCCGGAGAACGTCCTCGCCGATGTGAAACGGGAACTTGGAACCTCACCCGTGCTCGGTGATCAGGCGCAGATCAACGAGTTCGCCCCGGACGTTCGCACCGATCTGGAGGTCGAGCAGACCATCACGCGGCCAGACGGTACGGTCATCGTGTCTCATCCCGTACCCGGGCCCAGCCGCCAGTGGCTGCTGATCCGCCTGGACAATCCCCCGGACGTGCTGGTCGACCAATCGACGACCCTGGCTCGGCTGGCCGTGCTGCACCTGCGCGCCTGGTTTCTCGCTCGCCGGTGGGAGCTGGAGCAGGACCACCATCAGCAGAGCAGGTTGCTCGCCGACTTGATCGCGGAACACGGCGCGGCCACCGCTGAGATCCGCCGACGCGCTGCCGAGATGGGGTGGCGGCTGGACGGGTGGCACATCGGCCTGTACTTCGTGCCGCCCGTGGAACCTGGCGAAGCTATGCGGGATCGCCTGGCGGCCGGTCTTCGTGGCGTGGATATACCCAGTGCGGTGGTTCAGCGTGGTTACGCCTGGGCAGGATGGCTGACCAGTGACGATGCGCCCGTGCCTGAATTCCTGCACCGGTTGCTCACCCGGCTGCGGCGATGCCGATACGCGATGGGAGAAGATACGCCGTTGCGCATCGGTGTCGGCCGGGCACGGGAAGGCCCGACGGGACTGGTCGCCTCGCTCGACGAAGCACGCGAGGTCGCTTTAGGGGTGGATTCGCGGACAGGAGGCGTCGCGGCCACGGACGCCGTCGGTATTCATCGGCTCGTGGGAGAGTTGCTGGGTTCGTCGACTGCCCGGGATTTCGCGCAGTCGGCTCTCGCACCTCTGGCGCACGACACGACCTTGCTGGATACGCTGGCAACCTACCTGGACAGCGGCAACTCGGTCACGACGACGGCCGCTCGGCTCGGTGTGCATCGCAACACCGTCAATGCTCGCTTGAATCGGATCACGCAGACGCTTTCCATCGACCTTGCCGACCCGGACGTCCGGCTGGCGTTCCAGCTCGCCTGCCGTGCGTTGGATGTCCCCAGCTAGCCGCTGCTGTCGAACTCGCACATGACCCAGTAGAGCGTGACCATGGAGCAGTAGGTTTGACTGAAACTGTAAGGATCAGTATCTGTCGTCCTGTGACCGTTCGTGCGACGTTGTCGGTCGGCGCGGCTACTGTGTTGTGCCATGACGGCTCGGCTGACGGCCCGTAACCTGAACCGGACGTTACTTGCCCGGCAGCTATTGCTGGACCGTGAACAGCGTCCGGTCGCTGACACGGTCGAACATCTCGTGGGCTTGCAGGCACAGAATCCGACGGATCCGCATTACTCCCTCTGGTCTCGCTTGCAGGACTTCGATCCCGGCGAGTTGAATCAGCTGCTCCTGAACCGCCAGGTGGTGCGCTGCTGGCCGATGCGCAGGACCGTGCACCTGGTCACCGCGCGCGACGCCAAGGTACTCCTGCCGCTCACACAGCCCGTGGCGTTGCGCACCCTCCGTGGCAATTTCCGGCGCCGGCTCGAAGGGTTGGACCTCGACGAGGTCGCGGCGTTCGGCCGGAAGCTTCTGGAAGAGCAGCCGCGCACGCGCGGCGACCTCATTCCGCATCTGACACAACGTTGGCCCGGTTACGACCGTGATGCCCTCGGCTACGCGGCCACCATCCCGTTGCCGCTGGTACAACCGCCACCTCGGGGTCTATGGGGCCAGAACGGCAAGGCGGTGCTGACGCCGGCCGACACGTGGCTCGGCGACAATCTCGAACCGGACCCCTCTCCGGACACCATCGTCATGCGTTACCTGGCAACCTACGGGCCGGCCGGCAACGCCGATATCCGCACGTGGTCGGGCCTGACGGGAGTGAAGGAGGTGACCGAGCGGTTACGGCCACGCCTGCGGACGTTCCGCGATAACGAAGGACGTGAGCTGTTCGACCTGCCCGACGCGCCGCTCCTCGACGCCGACGAGCCGACTCCCGTGCGATTTCTCCCCGAATTCGACAACGTGTTCCTGTCGCATGCGGACCGCAGCCGGATCGTGGGTCCAGACGTGGGACGCGTGGGCGCGATCACTGCAGATCGTACGGTGCGCAAACTGCTGATCGACGGTTTCGTGAATGCCGAGTGGTCACTGGACAGCAAGGGTGACGAAACGACGCTGATCGTCCGTCCCTATCGCCCCCTCTCGCCGGACGAGGAGGCCGACATCACGAGCGAGGGAGCTAGATTACTCACCCTTGTCGCGCCCGACGGCGCGCATGACATCACCATCCATCCTCCAGCGTCACCGGAAGTCTGACCACCAGGTATGCGCGAAGTGGGGCGATCATGAGTATTGCTGACGAGTTAGGAGATCCGGGCGAGGCGGTTGGCAATTCTGGCGGGATTCGTCGCGAAGAGGTCGATCGCCCGGTCACGCTCGTTCCACCGCGCCTGAAACCCGGAGATCGAGTGCGCCTGGTCTCCCCAGCGAGCCCGCCGAGCCGGGAACAGGTCGAGCATAGCGTCGATCTGCTGGCGAGCTGGGGTCTCGAGGTCGAGATCGGCGATCACGCATTCGACCATGTGGGATACCTGGCTGGGACGGACGAGAACCGGATCGCCGATATGAACGCCGCCTTTCGGGACCCCGGGGTACGTGCCATCTTCGCAACGAGAGGCGGTAAGGGTGCCTACCGGATCTCGGACCGTCTCGATTTCGAAGCAGCACGAAGCGATCCCAAACCGCTCGTCGGATTCAGCGACATCACCATGATTCATCTAGCGCTGTGGCGGTGGTGCAGGCTCGGCGGGATCCACGGTTTCGCCGGGCAGGAGACGGCGGAGACGTTGTACCGATCGCTGTTCACAGCAGAGTCGATCACCGTCTGCCAGGACCCGAGCGAAGTAACCGCTGCGGTTTCCGTCGACGGCCGAGCCGCGGGCTTCCTCATGGGCGGCAATCTGGGCGCAATACGTGGGGCAGTGGGCGCCGAATTGCCACGTCTCGACGGTGCGATCTTGTTGATAGAAGACAATTTCGGCACGGGACTCGGGCAGGTAGACCGGGAGCTGACGCAGCTCATGAAGTCCGGATCACTGGACGGCGTACGAGGAGTCGCCGTCGGTCAATTCAGCGGCTTCGACGAGGGACCTGTGGACGAGGCACTCGGAGGTTGGACGATCGTTGATGTCCTGCAGGAACGGCTCGCCACGCTTGATGTCCCCGTTCTCGGCGGCTTGCCGATCGGACACGGATCTCGGCCTATGTCCGTACCCCTCGGCGTGACCGCCACGATAGACACGGGCGCTGGCATCCTCACCGTGGATCCAGGGGTGGCATCCGGGAGGCCAGCCGTCGCCAGAACGAATGCCGACGACGCATCCCGGGTTCCGGGCCGGTTGCGATCGGGTACCCGGCAGCTGTCCACGCCTTGGTGCCCCCGCGCACCGTGAAGGCGGTCCGACCGAGCCGTGCGACGGTCTCGGCACCTCGACGGGATCGGATTCCGGTCGAGCACACGGTGATGACCTGGCCGGCAGGGAGGTCGCGGAGGCGGGTCGGGAGTTCGCGCAGTGGAATGTTGATCGCGCCGGCGATGTGGCCGGAGGCATACTCCTCGGGCAATCGAACGTCGATGACGAGATCGCCGGCCCGCCACATCGATTGTGCCGTTGCTACGTCGATCTCTTCGGTGACAGGTTCGGGTGGATTCATCGCATCCGATCTTCTCGCCGTTCTGGTCGTGTTTTCGCGTGTTTGCCTATCGAAGTCAGCATTCGGCAGCATCTTGGTACTGTTCGTTCATGCGTCCCGAGATGTCCGATCAGCGGAGCCAGCGCGAGCGCATGCTGGCTGGTGCCCCCTACATAGCCGATGATCCCGAGCTGGATGCTGATCGGCGGCGGGCCGCCGAGCTATACGAAGAATTTAACGCGAGCGGGGTTGAGGACGGCGAACGTCGCCAGCGGATCGTGGAAGAGTTGCTCGGGCACGTCGATTCCAGTGCCGAGATCCGTCCGCCGCTGTACTGCGACTATGGCTATCGGATCAGGGTCGGTGCGCGGGCGTTCATCAACTTCGGTCTGGTCGCTCTCGACGTCGCTCCCATCACGATCGGTGACGATGTACAGATCGGCCCGTACGTGCAGTTGCTGACCCCCACGCACCCGTTGGACGCGGGCGAGCGCCTGGACAAGTGGGAAGGAGCCGATCCGATCACGGTAGAGAACAATGCGTGGCTCGGTGGCGGTGTGATCGTGTTGCCGGGCGTGACCATCGGCGCGAACACCGTCGTGGGTGCGGGAGGCGTGGTGTCGAAGGATCTTCCGGCCGGTGTCGTCGCGGTCGGAAATCCGGCCCGGGTGATCCGCGAGCTGTAACGCTCACCGTTCGCCTTTTCGTCTTTCTGCTTGACGGGCGCATCTCCGGGCGTATATAAAACTAACCAGTTATGAAACTATCTGGTTATGAAATGGCGGCAGATCAGCTCGACGCGACGTTCGCAGCGCTGGCCGATCCCACGCGCCGGGCGATCCTGGCTCGACTGGCGGCGGGCGAGGCCACCGTCACAGAACTCGCAGCTCCGTTCGAGATGAGCCAGCCCGCGATCTCCAAGCATCTTCGAGTGCTGGAGCGGGCAGGCTTGGTTACCCGGACCCGTGACGCACAGCGTCGGCCGTGTCGGCTCGAGGCGCGGCCGTTGCAAGAGGCCACCGCCTGGCTGGAGAACTACCGGACCTACTGGGAGGAGAGCTACCAGCGTCTCGACGGGTTGCTCGACGAGCTCCGGGCGGTCGAGGAGCAGAGCAGGGGTGCCGAATCGGATGAGGGTGAGCGGTGATGAACGGCGGGGAGCTCTCGGTGACGACGCCGGGCGAGCGCGAGATCGTGCTGACGCGCTCGTTCGATGCGCCACGACATCTCGTGTTCCGGGCTCTCACCACACCCGAACTGCTGAAACGGTGGCTTGGGGCGCGCGGGTGGAATCTGGTCGGATGCGAGATCGATCTGCGAGTCGGCGGAAGGTGGCGTTTCGTCCACCGCGGTCCCGACGGGTCGGAGATGGCGCACGGCGGCGTCTACCAGGAGGTCATCGAGCCCAGCCGGCTCATCTACACCGAGATGTTCGACAACCAGTCGTACGAGGGCGAATCGCTGATCACTCAGCTGCTCGTCGAAGAGCGCGGGATGACGACCCTGACCAGCTCCGTGCTGTACGCATCGCAAGAGGCCCGCGACACCGTCCTTCAATATCCGATGGCGCGCGGTGTGAGCCAGAGCTACGAACGGCTCGACACTGTGCTCGCCGACCTCAGGAATCGTCAAGGAGACACCACATGAACTGGACACTCGAAGTCGTCATCGTTCCCGTAACCGACATCGACCGCGCCAAGTCTTTCTATGCCGACCAGCTCGGCTTCAACCTGGATCACGACGCGATGCTCGGCGACGACGCACGTATCGTCCAGCTGACACCTGCCGGTTCGGGGTGCTCGATCGTCATCGGGAAAGGTGCGGTGCCGGAGATGCCTCCCGGGAGCTTGAAGGGACTGCAACTGGTCGTCCCGGATATCCACAAGGCTCGCGCCGAGCTCGTCGAACGTGGCGTCGACGTCAGCGAGGTTCAGGTTCTGGGTGAGAACCCGAGGCCCGTCGATGATCCGCTCGACAACGTCGGATTCGTGTTCTTCAGTGACCCCGACGGCAACGGTTGGGCAGTGCAGCAGATCTCGTCGCGAGCCTGAGCGCGTCGACTCGAGCCATCACCTGTGTCGCCGTTGATCGGCGCGTACGCTGGCTGCTGTGGACCAAGAAGATCGTCTGGCCGTATTCCTCGACTACGAGAACCTCGCACTCGGCGCACGTGATCACTTGGGTGGTCTGAAGTTCGACTTCCGTCCCATCAGCGACGCGCTTGCCGAGCGAGGACGCGTGATCGCGCGCCGCGCATACGCCGATTGGTCGTACTTCGACGAGGATCGCCGGATGCTCACCAGGTCGCACGTCGAACTGATCGAGATCCCGCAGCGTATGGGCTACCGGCGGAAGAACGCCGCGGACATCAAGATGGCCGTGGACGCGATCGAGTTGGCCTTCGAACGGGACTACATCGCGACGTTCGTCATGTGCACGGGTGACAGCGACTTCACCCCGTTGGTGCACAAGCTGCGCGAACTCAACAAGCGAGTCATCGGTGTCGGGGTGGAGCAGTCCACATCAGCGCTGCTCCCACCCGCGTGTGATGAGTTCCTCTACTACGACCGGCTCGAAGGCGTCGAAGCGCCGGCTCCCAACGTCGAGAGCCGTCCGCGGAGAACACTGATGCCGGTGCCGGAACCGGCCGAGCCGAGTGGAGCCACGGATGCGGATCAGGACGCCGCTCCCAGCGGTGATCTCGACGAGCTCGCCGTGCGTGTCGCGCAGACCGTGTCCGGGTTGCAGCGAAGTTCCAGTGGTGAGGTCAACGCGTCGACCTTGAAGCGCACGCTGCTGCGCAAGGATCCGACCTTTAGCGAGGCTGACTACGGCTTCCGCGCGTTCGGCGAGCTCCTCCAGCACCTCTCCGAACGCAACGTTCTGGAACTGGCCGAGGGACCGGCCAAGGGCGATCCGGAAATCTCGCTGCCCGAGCTCGGCGACCGGGAAGAGGCGTTCGGCTTGCTGCGGTCGATCCTTGCCGATCTGCCGGAGACGCAGGTCGCTCTCTCGGGATTGAAGAACAAGCTTCGCAAGGTCCGGCCCGAGTTCAGCGAGAAGAAGCTCGGCTATCGGAGCTTCCTGCAGTTCTGCAAGGCAGCGGCGACCACGGGGGCAGTCCAGCTGACCTGGGATCCGGAGGCCGGCGACTACCTGCTCACGTCGACAGACGAAGGTTGAGCCGTCGCACTCGGCTAGATGGCCGCGTCGAGATCGCCGAGCCGTTCGATGAGCCGGAGGTTCTCGCGGTAATCGACGGGGCAGTTGATGATCGACACGCCGTCCTGGTCGAGGGCCGTGCGTAGCGTGGGGAGCAGCTCGTCGGCGGACGTGATCTGGTATCCCGTGGCGCCGAAGCTCTGGGCGTACTTCACCACATCGGGATTGGTGAAAGCGGTGTTGCTGTGCTCGCCCATCTCCATCTGCATCTTCCACTCGATCAGGCCGTAGCCGTTGTCTTCCCAGATGAGAACGGTGAGCGGGATACCCTCGCGAACGGCGGTCTCGATCTCCTGAGAGTGCATGAGCCAGGCGCCGTCGCCGACGACGGCGAGCACCCGGACGTCGGGCTCGGCCAGGGCGACGGCGAGCGCGCCGGGCAGCGCGAATCCCATGGTAGACAGGCCGTTCGAGATCAGGCACGTGTTCGGCGCATACGTCGGATAGAGCCGGGCCATCCACATCTTGACCGCGCCGGTGTCGACGAGCGCAACGTCTTCCCGGCCGAGTGCCGTCCTGGTGTCGGCGACGACGCGCTGCGGTGACAGCGGATACCGATCGTCCTGGCGGCCGTTCTCCAGTTCCTCGGCGAGGAGGACGCTCGACGTCGTGGGCTCGGAGGCCGGGCAGTGGTGGTCGGACAAGCCGTTGAGCACGGCATCGAGCGACGCGGAGATGTCGGCGATGATGCCGACGTCGACGGGATAGTGGGCGTCGACCTCGGCGGGAAAGCGGTGTACGTGGATGATCTTCTTGTCCGCGTCCGGATTGATCCGGACGGGGTCGAACTCCTGTAGCTCGTATCCCACGGAGATGATCAGATCGGAGTTCTCGAACCCGAAGTTGGCATAGTCGCGCGTCATGAACCCGATGGTCCCGACGGAGTTCGGGTGATCGTCAGGAAAGACGCCCTTGCCGTGGAACGTGGTGGCCACCGGAACGCCGAGAGTCGCGGCGAACTTCTGCAGCGCCTCCGATGCTCCCCCGCGGGCAGCGCCATGCCCGGCGAGGACGATCGGTCTCTGGGCGTTCTTGATGAGATCGACGGCGCGAGCCACCTGGTAGGGCGACGGCGCTTCCGGCTGGACGACGTTACGAGGGAGGGGAGCCAGGGCGTCTGATGCCGGTGCATCGTCGACGTCCTCGGGAACCGCCAGGTACACGGCGCCTGGCCGTTCCGTCTCGGCGGTCTTGAACGCCTTGCGGATCATCTCCGGGACCGCGTCCGGGGTCGGTACGGCGGCTGACCACTTGGTCACCGGCGCGAACATGCTTACCAGGTCGACGAACTGGTGCGACTCCTTGTAGTTGCGGTCCTTGCCGACCTGAGCCGACAGAGCCACCAGCGGCGTGCTGTTGGTCATCGCGTCGGCCACGCCGAGCTGCAGGTTGATGGCTCCTGGTCCGAGTGTGGCGGAGACGACGCCGGCGGAGCCGGTCACGCGCGCGTACATCTCGGCCATGAACGACGCAGCCTGCTCGTGCCGGGTGAGCACGTAGCGGATGTGCGATCGTTCCAGGGCCTGGGTCAGATAGATGTTCTCCTCGCCCGGCAGGCCGAACACCACCGTGACGCCTTCGTTCTCCAGGCAGCGGACGAGCAGCTCGGCGGCCCCGCCGGAGTGTTCGGTCGATGGCGTCATCAGGTCACCTCGGGGAATCGTGAACGGGTTCTGATGCCACCGTATCGAGTGGACGGTCGCTCGTGGCTCTCGCCGCGTATCCTCGTACGCGGTGCGGAGACGAGACCGGATGTATCTGTGGCTACGGGGGCATCCCGTCCTGGTGGACGCTCTCGTGGCGGTCGGCATCTATGCCGTGCTGGTTGTGTTCGGATCGCCCGTGCTCGTCGACCCATATGGCTGGTCTAGCTTCCTGGGCGGGGCAGCGGAACCGAGCGTTCCAGACGGCCTGCGGCTGGCGTTCACCAAGTTCGGCGCGCCCGTGATATCGGCATGCCTCGTCCTTCCGCTGGCGTTGCGACGGCTGCGTCCGGAGTGGTGTGCCGGAGTGATCGCGGCCGTGTCGTTGCTTCAGTGGGCCTTCGGCCTGCCGATCTACCTGTCGCAGATCGGTGTACTGGTCGCGCTGCACGGGGTGGCCGCGTACGGGCCGCGATGGGCAAGCCGGGCAGCGCTGGCGCTCGGACTGTTGGGGGCCGGACTGGCAGCGACGCGATACTTCGAGGCAACGGAGAACATGGTCGTCGTTGGCGGCTACATCGTGGCGCTGGTGCTGGCGGCGTGGGCACTGGGTGATCTGCAGCGCGTCCGGCGCCAGCAGATGGAAGGGCTGCGGGAGCGGGCGCGCCGTCTCGAGGTCGAACGTGAGCAGGAGTCCCGGCTGGCCGCGGCCGATGAGCGTGCCCGGATCGCCCGGGAGCTCCACGATGTGGTCGCACATTCCCTGTCGGTGGTGATCGCGCAGGCGGACGGTGGTCGCTATGCGGCAGAGCACGATCCACAGGCGGCCGTCGAGGCCTGCGAGACGGTCTCCGAAACTGGCCGTGGCGCGTTGACCGAGATGCGGCGGCTACTCGGGGTGTTGCGGACCGATGACGGCGCTTCGCGGGCGCCGACGCCCGGCGTGGCCGATATCGACGATCTGGTGGCAAGTGTACGAAACAATGGCCTCGAGGTGGAGTTCTCGACGACCGGAACGCCCGAGTCTCTCTCGTCCGGTGTCGAGCTCGCGGCATATCGCATCGTCCAGGAGGCCTTGACCAACGTCCTGAAGCATGCGGGGCCAGAGGTCAGCGTCGACGTGCGTGTGGACTGGACACCGGAAGGATTGATGGTCGCCGTCGTCGATGATGGGCGGGGAGCGGCCGCCGATGCCGCGTTGCGTCCGGAGGCTGATGGGAGCGGTCATGGGGCGGGGCACGGCATCACCGGGATGAGTGAACGCGCCACCCTCTATGGTGGATGGTTGCAGGCCGGCCCGGTCCCCGGCGGTGGGTTTGCCGTTCGTGCCCGTCTTCCCTACCCCTCGGCGGAGAAGAAGTAGCAGTGACCGTGACCTCTGATGCGATCCGGGTCGTTCTCGTCGACGACCAGCAGCTGGTCCGGGCGGGCCTGAGCATGGTGATCACCTCACAACCCGACCTGGAGCTCGTGGCCGAGGCGTCGACGGGAGCCGAGGCACTGGAGAAGCTCAGCGTCACTCGTAGCGATGTCGTGCTCATGGACGTGCGCATGCCCCGGATGGACGGAATCGAGGCCACGCAGCTGCTGCTGGGCGACGCTCGATACGCGCCAGCTCCCAAGGTGGTGGTGCTCACCACCTTCGATCTCGATGAATACGCGGTGGCCGCGATCAAGGCCGGCGCGAGCGGGTTCTTGCTCAAAGATGCCCCTCCCGAGGAGCTTCTCGCCGCTGTGCGTACGGTCCACCGTGGTGACGCGGTCATCGCGCCCAGCACGACGCGCCGCTTGCTCGATCACGTCGCTCCCCTGTTGCGCGAGGAAGGGCCGGATGCCGGACGCGACGTGCTGGAGACTCTCACCGAGCGGGAGCGCGAGGTCCTGGTCCACATGGCGTACGGCCGCTCAAACGGCGAGATCGCGGAGCAATTCGTGGTGTCCGAGGCCACGGTGAAGACCCATGTCGGCCGGATCCTGTCCAAGCTCGGTGCTCGCGACCGGGTACAGGCGGTAGTCGTCGCGTATCAGACGGGCCTGGTCAAGCCAGGTTCCTGAGCACGCGATCCACCCGCGGGTCGATCGCTTTCGTGGCGCGTACGGCCACGGGATGACCCTCGGACCCCTCCGCATGCTGACGCCCTCCGGATGCTCACCGACCTACTGTCGCTTCTCGACAGCACGACGACTGACGAGAAGAGCGAGGTGGATATGCCCATGCCGGTCACTGCCGGCGCCGACGGGGAGGACCTCGGGCGGCATGCGGTCATGGCGACGGGGATCACCAAGGTGTACGGGGACGGCGACGCTGCCGTGCGGGCGTTGCACGACGTCGATATCGCCTTCGAGAGTGGGCGATTCAGCGCGATCATGGGACCGTCCGGTTCCGGCAAGTCGACGCTTATGCATTGCCTGGCGGGCCTGGACGCGGTGAGTTCGGGCCGGGTATGGCTCGGCGATACGGAACTCACCGGCCTCGACGATCATGACCTCACCGTGATGCGGCGCGAGCGCATCGGATTCATCTTCCAATCCTTCAATCTCCTGCCGGCTCTCACGGGCCGGCAGAACATCGAGCTCCCGGTCGAGCTGGCCGGTCGAAAAGTGCATCGGGAATGGTTTGACGAGCTCGTGGCCTCGCTTGGCATCGAGGATCGGCTGGCACACCGTCCAGCCGAGATGTCGGGCGGGCAGCAACAGCGTGTCGCGATCGCACGCGCGCTCGTCACCCGGCCAGATGTCGTCTTCGCCGACGAGCCCACGGGAAATCTCGACTCCCGCGCCGGCTCCCAGGTACTCGATTTCCTGCGGCGCAGCGCGCGGGAGTTCGGCCAGACCATCGTCATGGTGACTCACGATCCCTTAGCCGCGGCCTATGCCGAGCGCGTCGTGATGCTGGCCGACGGCGAGCGCGCCGGGGACATCGAGGGGCCGACGCCGGAACGGATCATGTCCATGCTCGACGAGATGCAGGGAGCGGAACTGTAGATGCTGCGGGCAAGCCTGGCGCAGATGCGCCTCCATCTCCGACGGCTGATCGCTGCGGGCGTGGCGGTGCTCATCGCGACGACGTTCGTGACCGCGACCCTGCTGTCGACTGACGTCATGGAACGGACCGTGCACAACGCCATCCTGGCCGGGCACGGGGACGCTGACGTGATCGTCACCGGGAGCCCGACGAAGGAAACGCTCGACGACGTTCGCGCGGTCCCTGGCGTGGCGGGAGCCGACGGCCGGCAGATGAACGGTATTACGCTCAGCACGGGGACGGTTTCGGATCATCAGGCTGCTTCGGCCGTTCCGGAGACCCCAGGTCTGCGCGTTGACGTGACGCGCGGGCAGCACCCGGATTCGCCCGGTGACGTCATCGTGGCCGAGCCGGTCGCGGAGCGGCTCGGCCTGGAGGTCGGTTCCAGCATCGACGTGATTGCGGATCGGCGGGGTCCGGACGAGGGTGCGGAACGGATGGCGAACACGGTGACCGTGACCGGCATCTTCCCCGACCCGGGCGCCGCATTCGATTCGTCCATCCCCGGTGTGTTCGCCCACCCCGAGGACATCGACGCGTGGTCGGCCTCGTCCGACGAGGGCACGTATCTGAACATCGGGGTGGTGGCCGGCTCGGAGACATCGCCTGACGAGCTGCGAGAGAGTGTCGCCAGCTCGGTGGGTGACTCCGGCGTCCAGGTCCGTACCGCGGAGGAGTACGCGGCGGACGTGGCGGCCAGTTTCACTTCGGACGCCCAGGTCCTCGTCGCCGTGCTCATGGGCTTCGGTGCGATAGCCCTGTTCACTGCGGGGATGGTCATCTCCAACACCTTCGCCGTCGTCGTCGCCCAGCGCACTCGGGAGCTCGCACTGCTCCGGTGCGTCGGCGCCACCCGGCGCCAGATACGCCGCGGCATCCTCGCCGAAGCCGGCGTCCTGGGGGTGGTGACGTCAGTGGCCGGTGTAGGCGCGGGCATCGGGCTCACCCAGATACTGGTGCAGGTTCTGGGCCGCTTGGCGGATATGTCCTGGATTCCCGACGGGATCAACATCGCGGCCAGCGCCATCGCCCTCCCGCTGCTCCTCGGCACGCTCGTCACCCTGATTGCGGCGTTGTGGCCTGCCCGCGCCGCTACCCGTATCGCGCCGCTGGCCGCCTTGCGGATGCCCGCGTCGTTGATGGCAGGACAACGGACGTCGACGCGCCGGTGGGTCAGCAGCGCCCTGTTGGTCGCCATTGGTGCGGGGCTGCTCGCCGTCGGCGTGGCCGCGAGCGACGCCGGTTCCGTGGGGCTCGGGATCGGGGTAGGTGTTCTCGGTGGTGCCGTGTCGTTCCTTGGGATCCTCCTGGGCACCGTCGTGTTGGTGCCCCTTACGGTAGCCGTGCTGGGCCGCGCCGTGCGCCGGTTCAGCGGCGTTCCCGCACGGATGGCGGTGGTCAACGTTCTCCGCCATCCCGGCCGAACCGCGGCGACGGCGGCGTCGTTGTTGATCGGCGTCACCCTGGTCGCCACCGTCTCCGTCGGCGTGAGCTCGGCGCAGGCGAGTGCGTTGGATGAACTCGATCAGCGGTATCCGGTAGACGTCGCGGTCGGTTACTCGCTCGATCAGATTCGCGCGGGGGAGACCGACACCGCAGCATTCGAGCTGTCTACCGGCGTGACCGAGGCCGTGCGTGGCGTGGACGGCGTGACGACGGCGATTCCGCTGCGTGGCGCCCGTCTGGAGGCGAGCTCGGCCGAGTCGGAGAACCCTGCGCGGGCCGACGTGAGCGTACAGGGTGTCGATCCGGATGCCGCACGGGATGTCGCGCGCTCGGACTCGGGTCTGGAAGAACTGCGACCGGGAAAGGTTGCCTTGTCGGCCGTAACCGCCAGTCAGCTCGGTCTGGAACGTGGCGATCGGATGCGGCTCGGATCCGATGCAGCCGAGGTCGAACTCGAGGTCGTGAGCACTGAGTTTCGCACGGCGTCCGTCCTCGTAACCGACGATGATCTGGCTGACCTGGTTCCTGATGCCCCGGGCAACGTCTTGTGGCTCGGACTCGACGCTACCGCCGACCCGGCTGAGGTGATCAGGGACATTGAGGACGCAGTGAGTGCTGCGGCCGGAGGGACCACTGCACCGGCGGTCGCCGGCGCAGCGGCGGAGCGTGCCGAGTTTGAACGGGTGCTGGACATGGTGCTCGCCGTCATGACGGGCCTGCTCGCAGTGACGGTCGTCATCGCGCTCGTCGGTGTCGGGAACACCCTGTCTTTGTCGGTGATCGAGCGCGCCCGGGAGTCGGCGACGCTGCGGGCGCTGGGCCTGACCCGAAGGCAGCTACGATCGATGCTGGTCATGGAGGGCGCTCTGATAGCGATTGCCGGAGCGGTGCTGGGGATACTTCTTGGCCTGGCCTATGGATTGGTGGGCGCGCTCACCGCCGTGGGTGGCACCTGGAGCGTGACGTTCTCGGTGCCGTGGGGCCGTGTCATCGCCATCGTGGTGGTCGTCGTATTGGCCGGCATGATCGCCAGTGTGCTCCCGGGCCGCCGTGCCGCCACGGAACCGCCAGTGGTGGCCCTGGCGACCGAGTGAACGACAGGATGAGAGGACGTGCTGAGCGCTGTCCAGGACAGCGCTCAGCACTCGAGCTCACTCGTCTTCCGTGTTCTCGGTTTCCTCCTCGTCCCCCGTGTTTTCCCCCTCCTTGTTGAGGTCGTCCTCGGGAACCTGGTCCTCGGGGTTCTCGTCGATGGCCCGCAGTGTCAGGCTCGTGCCGTCCTCGTTGGTGAGTGTGAGAACGTCCCCGTCGATCTCGACGGTGAGCTCGCCCCGCAGGGTCCCGAGTACGATCTGGTCGAGTTCGCCACGGGTGTCCATGCAGGCACGCAGGGTCGAGACGACGTCACTCACGATGATCGTGCTTTGATCCTCGCTCACCTCGACGTCACCGGTGAAGGCGTTGCACCCGGTATTTCCGCCGATCTGGCCGTCGTGAATGCCCAGTGTGGCGTCGACGTCCTCCGGCGCCTCCGTCGTGGTTTCGCCGTCTTGGACGAGATCGACCTCCCAGGCTGTCTCCGTCAGCGCGCTCTCGCTCTCGGAGCTGGCGTTGCTGTCTTCCTGAACAGCCGTAGTGTCGTCGTCATTACCGCACGAAGCGACGGCCAGGCCGGCTGCGGCGATGAGTACACCGATTCGTCTGAGTCCGCTCATATCTATCGGACGTAACCTGTCGCCGACCCGTTCCATCCAGAACATCATCACCTCCGGCCGAGGACGCGCGTCACGGCGGCCCCGATGGTTGTCACGAGAACTGCACCCATGAAGATCAAGCTGTAGGAGACGAACAAGTCGAGTCCCTGCGGATCCCAGGCCATCGCCTGGCCCAGCTTGATCACCGGTACGAGCAGATCGATCGTATAACCGAGCGGATGGAACGTGGGATGGACCTCCACTTCCACGGGGTCCAGGTCGCGGCCGTTGAAGTAGAACGTGCCGAATGCCAGAAGGCCCGCGAACCACATGGCGGCCAGGCCGGGCCGATACCCGTAGCCCACCATCACGTCTTGGAGATACCCCCAGGTCTTCATCATCACGTGCCCGAGTGACGATCGTTTGAGGAGGTCACGGCGATGTCGTTGACGGGCGAGGAGCACCGTGCGAGCTGCGGCATCGTCACCGATCCGGCGGTAGTGTGCAGCTAGCTGCTCGTACGCCTGGTGCTGGTAGCCCTCCGGATCGCGGCGCAGCCACGCCAGCGCGGTCTCGACGTCAGCGCCGCCAGGGTCGTCGAACGTCAGACCGGACAGCAGGACCGTGGTCGTGTCCGACGGATCGAGAACGAGCGTGCGGATCTCGGCGTTGCGCAGATCGACTGCGCATTTGCCCTGAGGTAGCTCCACCGACCCGGCGCGGACGGCCGACAGGTCGATATCCATCACGCGACCCCGCTCGCGCTGTTCGACGATCTCGACGCCGTCCAGCGAAATCCGCCGCGCGACGTGTGCCTCCCGCGCAATGATCACCGGGCGGTTACGACCCCCGGCGGACATCCCCAAACATTCGAGATCACCATCGATGCGGCTGCGCGCCAGCACGATGACCCCTTCGGTGGTGACGTTGCTCAGCCGGAACACCCCACACGTGATATCCGCGGCGAGGAGCGCAGCGTGGTCACCAGCTTGGATGGACGTTTCGGTGATGCTGACGCCCGAGACGAACGCGGAACCGCTGAGGCGGATGGCGCCACCGAAGAAGCCGCTCTTGATGAGAAGGTCGTTCGACGTGGTCTGCATGGCGCTGAGCACCACCGGACCGTCGGCGGACTCTACGCCGTCGCCGATGAAGCGCGCGTCGCGCACGACGATGCGGCGCCGCACCTGTGCCTGATCGAGGCCCGCGGTTCCCCTGATCTCGGCATGCTGGAGCGAGATCTTTCCTCCGACCTCGACCCCCGTGCATTCCAGGGCGAAGTGATGTGGAGTGGTGAGTACGGCCCCATCCAGGATCAGGTCGCCGCCGATACTCGCGTCATGCAAGATTACGCGGCCTTCGGCCGAGAAGGAGCCGGCGTTCGACGAGTACGGATCGTCACCGGCGATCACGTCGCCGCCGACTTGAATCCGGGAAGCGATCAGCGCGTTTGCCTGAGGGTTGACGAACCGAGCGCCAGTGAGTGCCAGGCTGTCGGTGATTGCACCGGTCATCCGGACCGCGCCCAGGCAGACCATGTTGCGTGCCGTGATCCTGCCGTCGACATGCAGGCCGATCGCATCGATCACGACTCCAGAGCCACTGACTCGTGCCTCCCGCAAGAGGACGTCGCTGCGGACCCGCGCGCGAAAGAGCCGAAGCTTGCCCTCGACCTGGGTACCGTCCATCGCGAGGCTCTTGCCGATGTCCGCATGCGCGAGGTCGATCTCACCGCGTGCCCGGAACCCGTCCACCAGGGTCAGCCTGCCGCCGACGTGCACCCGGGAAGCGGCAAGAGACCTGCCACCTGGTTGCTCGAGGAGAGCGCCGCGCAGATCGAGCACGGTACCCACCCGGGCGCCATAGACGTTCAGCGTTCCCTCGTTGTGCATGTGGCGGCAGTCCAGCTCGCGGCGGATGACCGCGGATTTCAGGTTCACCGAGCCATCGCCGTCCGGCCATCTGACGTGGGAGCCGGTCAGGCCGACGTAGGTTGCTGCTAGCTCGTCGAGAACGAGCTGCCCGTCGAGCCATGCGTCATCGGCGACCAGATTGGTGATACTCGCTCCGGTGGCCACGAGTGCGCGACCGCCCGTGTCGCGCACGGAGAGACCGCGTATGGCGAGCGTGTCGCGGATGGCGGTTCGGGGGATGGAAACGCCTCCCCAGACCCGTGCACCCTTTTCGAGCTCGATCCGGTCGGCGGAGATGTCTCCGGCGCGGAGCGCGTAGCCGTCCGGGCAAGCCAGTACCGCCTCGTTCAGCGCCACGGTGCCCGCGATGGTGGCATTGCGGAGGTCGAACGTGCCGGAGCACCGGATTGCGGTCGCATCGATCCCTGCGGCGGTCAGCCGCCTGGCATCCAGAGCCGTCTCGGTGCCGTTGCGGATGACGGCGTGGGCCATGTCGATTCGGCCATCGACCGATGGTGCACCTGCGAGGGTGATGGCGCCGCGCGCACGCAGGCCCGCGAGCCCCAGGCGGCCACCGACGCTGAGCCGTTCGGCATGCCATGCTTGTCCGTCGTCGGCGTAGAGCCGCGTTCGATCCAACAAGAGATCGCCCCATACGGTGAGATTGCGGGTGCGCAGCGGCGATTCGGGTCGCACGATACGGCTGTCTTCGAGCGACATGGATCGATGTACGCGAGTGTCGGTGATGGCGGCCATGCCCAGACGGCACTCGCGTACCGTGAAGGATCCCGTGATGTCGACCGACTCCGTGCGTATGGCGGGCAGGCGGCAACGAATTAGCTCGACCCCGGCGGCGGTGAGGTCCGCGAGGGTCAGCAAGTCGTCGATCCAGCACTGGCTGAGCCGGAGTGGGCGTTTGAGGGTGCCGTAGCGGAAGAACATGTCACCGGTGATGCGGGCACCGGTGAGCCGTACGCCGGCGCCATGTGCGGTCGCGTCGTCGCGCAGCATCTCGGCGAGAACGTCCGCCCGGACGATGCGCTCTTCGGGAATCTCTTCGGGATCGGTGAGGGCCCGCGGGTCGATGTCGAGACCGAGGATTGCTTCATCGCCCAGTTCTACGGCGTCGCGAAGCGCCTTCTCCGCGGATTGGAGCCTTTCTCGCACCACGTGGATCCCCCTTCATCCGTTGCCAAGGGTGCTGTAGCAGAGAGGCGTCGACGTCGACGCAACTTCGCCGTCCCGATACAGCTGCTGGAAAGAGAATCCACGCAAATCCGGCGAACGATCAAGATTCTCTTTCGCCAGTGTCCTGGCTTGCAAGAGTTACTCGCGAGTAGCATGATGGTGTTACTCACCAGTAACCAACCCGATCTCGGGCGGCCTGACGGAGGAGACATGGGCCATTACAAGTCCAATCTGCGCGACATCGAGTTCAACCTGTTCGAGGTGCTCGGCCGGGATGAGCTGCTCGAACGTGGGCAATATAAAGATTTCGACCTCGACACGGTTCGGAGCATCCTGGCAGAGGTCGATCGGATGAGCCGCAACGAGCTGGCCGAGCCCTACGCGGAAGCGGATCGCCACCCGCCGGAATACGATCCCGTGCAGCGCAGCGTCACGGTGCCCGAGGCGTTCAAGAAGTCGTACAAGGCGCTCGTTGACTCCGAAATCTGGCGGTTTGCCATTCCCGAAGGGCTGGACGGCACTCCACCGCTGCCCCGCTCGATCTACTGGGCTGCCGCTGAAATGATCACTGGTTCCAATGCTGCGGCCTGGATGTATGCGTCGGGTCCGGCGTTCGCGAGCGTCATCTGGAGTAACGGCACGCAAGCTCAGAAACGCATCGCCGAGCTCATGATCGAGCGGCAATGGGCAGCCACGATGGTGTTGACCGAGCCGGACGCGGGCTCGGACGTCGGCGCCGGGCGTACCAAGGCCCATCCCCAGGATGACGGAACCTGGCACCTGGAAGGTGTGAAGCGGTTCATCACTGCTGGCGAGCACGATCTGACGGAGAACATCGTGCACCTCGTACTGGCCCGCCCTGTGGGAGTCGAGAGTGCAGGTGGGCCCGGAACCAAGGGATTGTCGCTGTTCATCGTGCCGAAGTACCGGTTCGATCTGCAGAGCGGAGAGCTGGGCGAGCGTAACGGCGTATACGCCACCAACCTCGAACACAAGATGGGGTTGAAGGTCTCCTCCACATGTGAGCTGACGTTCGGAGACGGTGAGCCTGCCGTGGGGTATCTGCTCGGCGAGGTTCACGATGGCATCGCGCAGATGTTCCAGGTGATCGAGTACGCCCGCATGATGGTCGGCACCAAGGCGATCGCGACGTTGTCGACCGGATACCTCAACGCGCTCGAATACGCCAAGGAGCGAGTCCAGGGCGCGGATCTCACACGCGCCACAGACAGGACCGCACCGCGGGTCACCATCACTCATCACCCTGACGTGCGCCGTTCTCTGATGACCCAGAAGGCCTACGCCGAGGGCATGCGTGCGCTGGTGTTGTACACGGCCACCATGCAAGACCGGGCCATGGACGCCGAGGCTCGCGGCGATACCGATGAGCTGGCCGAACGCGTAAACGATCTGCTGCTGCCGATCGTTAAGGGTTACGGCTCCGAACGCTCGTGGGTGCTTCTCGGCTCGGAGTCGTTGCAGACTCTCGGCGGATCCGGCTTCCTGCAAGATTTCCCGCTGGAGCAGTACGTCCGAGACGCCAAGATCGACACCCTCTATGAGGGCACCACCGCGATCCAGGGTCAGGACTTCTTCTTCCGCAAGATCGTCAAGGACCAAGGTCAGGCCATCGGTTGGCTGGCGCAGCAGATCCAGGAAACGCTGGCGAATGAGGTAGGAGGGGACAGTCTCGCGGCCGAGCGCCAGCACCTCGCCACGGCACTTGAGGATGTCCAGAGCATGCTCGGCACCATGTTCGGGTACCTCATGTCCGCGGATCCGAATGCCGACGGTGGCGACCCGCGCAACGTGTATAAGGTCGGCCAGAACACCACCCGGTTGCTCCTGGCTGCCGGCGACATCGTCGTCGGCTGGCTGTTGCTCCGCCAGGCGGCGGTCGCTTCGGAGAAGCTCGCTGGTGACCTCAAGCCAGCGGACAAGGCGTTCTACGAGGGCAAGGTCGCTGCTGCCCGGTTCTTCGCCGGCCAGGTCCTGCCCCGAGTGGCAGCAGAGCGCTCCATCGCCGAGTCGACCGACAACACACTCATGGATCTCGACGAGGCCGCGTTCTGACGATCGGTGGGGAACACACGGGCAGGACCGATCCGTTGCGTCAGAGGAATCGACGCGTATTCTAGCGTGGGTTGCCGGTCATCTCGTGCCTGACATGTGGAAATATCTGACAACGTGGTTTCGGTTCTCCGCAGCAGCTGGCTGGTGCCTGTCGCCGCCCTCGCAGCACTCGTCATCCTGCTGGCCCCGCCTGCGGACGCGGCGTCCGGCGCGGACCCAAGCCGCGACGATCAGCCAGCTGCCGTGTTCGTGGGTATCGCGGGTCTGGCGTGGGACGACGTCACGGCCGAAGACATGCCCACGTTGTACGAGCTGACCGGCCGGGATGCGGCCGCGTCCCTGACCGCACGAACCATTAGGTCGCGCACGTGCGTCGTCGACGGTTGGCTTACGGTGAGTTCCGGACGGCGTTCCACCGATGTCGTCGACTCTGACGACGATGGTTCGGCTGACCGCTACTGCCGCCCCACGCCGGGTCCGGAGGCCGACGCGGACGGTAGCGCCACGGTTCCGGGTTGGCAGGAGTACGTCGAAGAACAGCACAACCATGCGTACAACGCCACCGTGGGACTGCTCGGCGACAGGCTCGCCGAGCACGACGTGTGTGCTACGGCGGTCGGCCACGGTGCTGCCCTGGCACTGGCCGACTCCTCTGGGCACGTGGCCTCGTACCGTCCGAACCCCGGTGAGGTCGACGCCGAGATGATGAGCGAATGTCCGCTCACGGTCATCGACCTCGGTTCGATGCCACCGCCCGCCTCGGCGGGCAGTGATCGTGAGACGCGGGAAGCCGCGCTCGAGCATCGGCGACAGGTAGCGAGTGGAATCGACGACCTGCTCGATGAACTGATCGACGAACTTCCGCGGAATACGGCCTTGCTCGTGGCCGGCATCTCGGACAGTGGCCCGACGGCCATCCCACTGCACGACGATCCATCGCAGGTGGCGGGCTCGGCTTTGCGAGTGGCTGCCGCCACCGGGCCGATGCCAGGGGGCGGTGAGTGGGGCTCCCGGTGGTTGACCTCCGGATCCACCCAGTGGACGGGCATCGTGCAGATCACGGACATCACGTCCACGCTGCTCGAATACGCGGGCCTCGACGAGCCCACAGCGGGCACGGTCGGGCGGCCGTGGCGGGCCGGTGAAACCCACCCGGCTTCGGCTGCCGAGACCGTGGACGAACTCCTCAGTACCCACATCGCGACGCAGATCTATCGAACCCAGTCAGGTCCGTTCTTCCAGCTTCTGGGCGCCGCTCAACTGGTACTGTTCGCCGTGGCCCTGATCGTGTGGGTGCGCTTCCGGCCGGCCCGTGTCATGGTGCAGCGGATCGTGCACGTCGGCGCCGTGGCCATCGCATCGTTCCCGGTGTCGTCGTACCTGGCGAACTTGGCACCGTGGGCGAAGTTCGAGCGGCCGGCGATTGCGTTGTGGGCGCTGATCATTGCGATCAGCGTGGCCATCACCGTCACCGCCTTCCGTGGGCCATGGCGGAAGAAGATCTACGGGCCGGCGGGAATGGTCGGCGGATCCACTGCCGCGGTGATGGCCATCGACGTGTCGACAGGCTCCAATCTGCAGCAGCTGAGTCTGCTGGGCCTCTCGCCGGTGGTGGCCGGTAGGTTCTACGGCCTCGGCAACATCCCGTTCGCCATATTCATCGCTGCCTGCCTGGTCGGAACGGCCGCCCTCGCGCAGTGGATTATCGATCGGGGCGGCTCGCGCCGATCTGCGGGTACCGTGACGGCAGTGATCGGTGGCTTGGCGACGATCGTCGTCGGTGCTCCGCAAGCAGGTGCCGACGTCGGCGGCATCCTCGCAGCCATCCCCGGATTCGCGGTTTTGGTCATCGGCGTGTTGGGAACCCGGTTGACCTTCGTCAAGCTTGCGGCGGCGGCGATCGCGGCGCTGGCGGTGTTCTTGCTGGTCGCGTGGCTGGACTGGCTGCGGCCGGTTGGAGAGCGCACGCACTTTGGCGGGTTCTTCGACGATCTCGTCTCGGGCGAGGCATGGACGGTCATCTGGCGAAAGATCAGTGCGTCGTTCGGCACGCTGTTCCGGCTTCCGTACTATGCCTGGACGGTGCCGCCCCTCTACGCCGGAATCTTGTGGGTGACCCGTCCTGCGGTGCGTGGATTCCAGCAAACACTTCAGCACTGGTCGATCTTGCGCTCGCTGGTGTGGGCTGGCCTGGTGGCGGGTGCGGCCGGGTTCGCGGCGAACGACTCTGGCATCATCGTCCCGGCTCTCATCCTGACGACCGGCATTCCGCTGGTGGTCGCAGCGATCGCTGCGGCCCAGCAAACCCCAGATCGTTCACGATCGGCGAAGGCGGGCAGGTAGTGACGGCCGGATGCCGCGCGTCGCGAGCGCCCGGAGCACGTCGCGATACTGTTTTCCCCGGTGGAGCTGGGCGCGCCAGTCGGTTCCGGTGACCCGATGGTGGATGGTGACGTCCACTTCGAGTAACCGGAATCCCTGCCGCAGCAGATCGATCGTCATTCCCGTTTCTACACCCCAGCCGGGCGCTAGCGGACGCGCCGCATCGAAGGCTCGGCGGGTCAGGCACCGCTGACCGGATAGTGGCTGCCGGGGTGCCCAGCCCGTGGCGCGTGCGATGCCGGTGCGGGCGAGATCGACGACGAGACCGCGACCTCCACCGGCCGTGTGCTGCGTGGGTAGTACCGCGATGGTCACGTCCGCCGCCCCGGACACGACCGGTTCTATCAGCGGGCCCGCCTGCGTCGCCGACTCCTCGAGATCCGCGTCGAGGAAGAGCAGAGCTCGCGGGCTACGATGATCGTTCTCTTGTGATTCGATCGCGGCTATCGCGATGGCACCCGTCTCCATGGCAGCGGCCTTGCCGCGGTTGCGAGCGTGGCTGACGACGACGGCGCCGGCCTCACCTGCGGCGGCTGCTGTCCGGTCGGTCGAGCCGTCGTCGACGACGATGACGAGGTCGGCCTCGGGTAGCTGGAGTGCTGCCCGTACCGTCGCCGTGATGCGCGCTTGCTCGTCCTTGGCCGCGATAATGATCGCCACGCGGGATGTGGGTGTCGTGCTCACCCGACCACCTTAGCCCGCGCGGTGAGCGCACGAGTGTGGTGACGACGATCGCGTAATGTCAGCTGCGATGGACACCTTGACCAGCCCTGCCGGGCGTGGGTTCGGCGCCGATTCGGAGGTGGGACGTCTTCGCGCCGTCCTCCTGCATCGCCCCGGGCCTGAACTCATGCGCCTGACGCCCCGAAACAACGACACCCTGCTGTTCGACGGCATTCCGTGGGTAGGACGTGCGCAAGAGGAGCATGACCACTTCGCGCAGGTCCTCCGAGACCAGGGCGTCGAGATCCACTATCTTCGGGATCTCCTGATCGAGACACTGGAGGTCGAGAGCGCGCGGGCCGAGTGCATCGATGCGGTCCTGACCGATCCGCGACTCGGAGACACGCTCCGCACGACGCTCCGTACATATCTCGATGACCTCCATCCCGACGACCTCGCCTACGTGCTGATTGCGGGATTGGCACATCAGGAATTCCGAATCGGTCGTGGACTCGGGTATGTGTTGATGGAACGTGGCGAATTCGTCATTGACCCGTTACCGAACCTTTTGTTTACGCGTGATTCAAGCGTGTGGGTGGGTGACCGGGTGGCGGTCAGCAGTTTGGCTATGCCGGCGCGTCGACGGGAGACGAGCCTGACCGAGGCGATATATCGTTATCATCCCAGTTTTGCCGGAATCGAATCGGTCTACTCTCCAGACCTCGAAGCCCTCGAAGGCGGGGACGTGCTCCTCCTGTCATCGGAGGTGGTTGCCGTCGGTACCGGAGAGCGCACCAGGCCGGCTGGTGTCGAGCGGCTCGCCCGCAACGTATTGCGTGCCGGCCTGGCCGAGACCGTACTAGCGGTTCCGGTCGCCCAAGACCGCGCCACCATGCACCTCGACACCGTCTGCACAATGGTCGACGACGACGCGGTCGTGATGTATGCGAACGTCACCCCGGGACTTCAAGCGATTCCCCTGCACATGGCAGACGGTGATCTGGTCGTGGGGCCCCGCAAGCCGTTCCTGGAGGCGGCGGCCGAGGCAATGGGCATCGACGAGTTGCGGGTCATCGATACGGGGCTCGATCCGGTGACGGCCGAGCGGGAGCAGTGGGACGACGGAAACAACACGCTCGCGATCGCGCCGCGGCTGGCGGTCGCCTACGAACGGAACGTTGAGACGAACGCCCGGCTCGAGGCGGCAGGAATTGACGTATTGCGCATTCCGGGCAGCGAGCTTGGTACCGGGCGCGGCGGGCCGCGATGCATGTCGTGTCCGCTCAGCCGGGAACCACTCGGTTAGTTGCTGAGCCAATGACAGGAGAATCGAACCAAAGAACTTGCTCCGGCAAATGACGAATCACGGCCAGAGAATGTAATCTTGAGCAAGCCCCGGTCGCACATGTTCCCCCGTCATGTGTGACCGGGGTTTCTCGTCCCCGATGAGTCGGTGAAACGCGATTTGTCAGCGGATGGTCACCTGTCGATTGGCAAGACCCGCACGCGCACGCCGCTGCTCGGCGTCGAGAGGTTTCGAATCGGCCACCGCCTCCGCCAGGCGGTCGCGCAATGTGGCAACGGGCTCTTCGACCTCTTCGGCTCGCGTCCCGTCGACGAGGTCCCAGACGGGCACGAGAAGGCCATGGGCCCGGAACGTACCGAGCAGACGCGTTCCCGGACCGAGCGAATCCGCCTCCTTCGCGTGGAGCCGGGCGAGACCGTCGAGCAATGGTTCCTCGTCGTACGGGAGGACCCATCGGACCTGATCGCGATCGCCGAGGTGGCACCAGTAGGCGGCCTCCGCTGATTCGAGCCGGGCGGTGGGCACCACGGCTTCGTTGGCGTTGTCGAGCAGCGTTCGCTCCTCTGCGGACGGCTCGCTGTCGGGATCGAGCCAGAAATCGAAGCCGTCGTGGACGGTGACGTCGAACGTCGCGTCCGTCGATAGGAGATCCTGCAGCCTGGGGCCTCCCGATGGACGCGGTCCTGGTGACACGGCCGTGCCGGGCTCGCTCCGCAGCGCTTCCTGCAGGGTGTGCGCGAGGTCAGCGCTGGGATCGCCGGTGGACGTGACCGTCTGTAGTCCGAGCAGAACCTGGCCGTTCTCTCGAACCATGGCGGGGTGGGCCGAGGGAAGCAGCGTGACGGCCAGCACATCACGGCCGGCGTGTTCGCCGGCCAGTGTCACCGGTGCCGTGGCTGTCGAGACGATTTCGCGCAGCGCCACCCAATCACATTCGCCAGGCAGGCCCTGGAACGGGCGGGCGACGTACTCGCGATCTGCCGCACGTGTCTTCTTGCCGTGACAGATCTTGTATCGCTTGCCGGATCCACATGGACATGGCTGTCGTGGTCCGACCACTGGTATTTCGGTAGATGTGCTCACAGAACGAGCGTAGCGCCCGTCCTCACTCGCTTCGTGACTCCCACGGTCCGACGACTGCCTGAACGGTGACCTGATCGTCTTCGGAGCGTACCGACCAGTCCCGTGCAAGGGCATCGACGATGGCCAAGCCCCGCCCTTCGGGCTCCTCGATCGGTGAGGCCTTGAGTGTCGGCTCCTCGGGACCTCCGCCATCGGTCACATTGACGAGCACATGCCGGTTGGTGACGGCCCACCGGAGGACGACGCCCTCACCAGCGTCGGTCAGCGAGACGGGCCTGGCGTGCAACACGGCGTTGGAGACCAGCTCGGTCACCACGGCGATCACGCTCTCCAGTACCGATTCCGGAATTCCGGTGGCTCGCAGGTCGTCGGCGACGATATGCCGGGCCATCGGCACGCTGCTGACCGTATTGACCAGCTCCAAGAACCGGACATCGCGAGTTCCGGCCGGCCGCGGCGCGGTCGCAGCGTGCACTATGGCGCACCTCCCTCCGGGCACCGGATCGTACTCGACATCCGACTCAATTGGTGCCCGCTATTCGACTCGCCCAAACATTTCCGGCGGACGAGGAAGCCGTGAGCCGCGTGCATTGTGAGCTCTCTCGCATATCTCGCCGGAGAAGTCACGTGAATGGTGATACCTACTATATCGACAGGATTGCCCGACTCTGCTATCCGAATAGTGAGACATGGGCGAGATTTTGCATACGAAAACACCGAGGTGTTCGTCGCCTGACATCAACCATCTCGAAGGGCCTTCTCACCTGCATATCCAGGAATCTTCAACGCATCGCCGACGAGGCCGATCGTCCATCCGCGATGCCCTCCTCGCCTACATATGTCCCGCAGGGCTCGTCGCGTCCTTACGTAAGACGGGGGTTGGGCGCTAGGTTTATGCGGGGGCGGAGAGGATGACGATGTGGACTCACTCCCGGGCAGCGGGAAAACGGGGATCCACGGTTCGCCGGGCCGGTGATGCCGTGGAAGAGGAACCGCATGCCGATGCGCAGGAGGCGGCATTCGGGACTCCTGTTGCGGGCGATGCGCAGGTCAATGGGTACGCTCACAATGGAAACTCGGCCGTCGCTGGAAACGGCGCCGGTCCCGCGCCTGCGATCGTGGGCCAGAACGGTGTGGAGCGAGTAGTACGGGATGAGATCACAACTGCGTCGACGAATGTTGAGCAAGCTCGTGCGGATTCCGCTGCCGACTCCGCAGATACCTCTGAATCCGTCGCTTCCCCTGAGGCAGGTGAGTTGACGCTTCGGCCCGAACCGGAGGCGTCCGCCGCAGGACCGGCGTCGGCGCCGCTTCATGCTGTGCCAAGCAACGCGCTGGGATTCGATACGGCCGCGCTTCGCGAGACGATCACGTTGACCGAAGACCGGCTGGAACAACTAGCACAGCGTTTCTATGCAATCCTGTTTGCGCGGAATCCCGAGTTGCGTGATCTTTTCCCGGTGGGAATGGAGGCACAGCGCTCCCGTATTGTCGCAGCGCTGGTGCACATCGTCGGCACCGCGGACAACCGTGACGAGGTGGTCGAATATCTTGAGGCACTTGGCCGTGATCACCGCAAGTTCGGGGTGATCACGGAGCACTACGCGCCGCTTGGCTCGGCTTTGGTGAGAGCATTCCGCGAGGAGCTCGGCGAGCAGTGGACCACACGTCACGAAAGCGCATGGGTGCATGCGTACGACACCATCGCGACGATCATGACGGAGAGTGCCGAACGGGACGCGGTCATGTGGCCGGCGTGGTGGGACGCCGAGGTGGTCTTCCACCGTCGTCTGCTGGACGATCTTGCCATCATCCAGGCTCGTCCGCACACCGATTTTCCCTACCGGCCGGGCCAATACTGCTACGTCATGTCGCCGCGACGCCCCAACATGTGGCGGGCGTTGTCGATGGCTTCGGCGCCGCGGGATGACGGCCTGGTCGAGTTCCATGTCCGGGCGGTCGGCGCCGGGTGGGTGAGCAGCGCCCTGGTCTGGCGAACGGAAGCGGGAGACATCCTGCGGCTCGGCGCTCCGATAGGCTATGACCTCGCCAACCCACGTTCGGAACGCGACCTGCTGTGCATCGCCGGTGGCGTCGGGATCGCACCGATCCTGGCTGGGCTGCAAGAACTCGAGCAGCGCCTCGACGGTCGCCGGGTCCACGTCTTCTACGCTGGCAGGGACCGAGACAGCCTCTACGCGCTCCCCCATCTCGAGTCGATCGGAGTGCGGTACAGGCGCCTGACGGTCGTGCCCGTGGTGTCGCCCGAGGGCCCCGAGGATCGGAGTCCAGATCTGATGGGCAACATCGTGTCGGCCTACGGAGACTGGCGTGAACACGACGTCTATCTCGCCGGACCTACCACCATGGTGCAGGCGGCGCTCGACCGGTTGCGCGAGCAGCAGGTGCCGGAGGAGCAGATCGTTTGCGACGACTACGGGATCTGGTGAGGTTTCGCGTTATAGGGCCGTCTGGAGCTTTCTAGTCCCTTCTAGAATTTTTGCTAGACACTTCTAGAAGGCGATAGAGCGCGATAGACGTCTCAGGTGGTCGCATATCGACGGAGGTAGAAGCCGAAATGCGGCACGGTAAACGCGATCGAGCCGCGCTCGGCCGAGTAGACCAGGCCCTTCTTTATCAGCGAGTCGCGCGCCGGGGACAGCGAGGACGGCTTGCGGGAGAGGAGCGCGGCGATGTCGGCCGTGGAGACCGTGCCGTCCGTCGACTCGGACAGGGTCGCGATCGCCTGGAGATACTCCCGCTCGGCAGGTGTCGCCCGCTCGTATCGGGAGCCGAAGAAGCCGACAGCCAGCTCCGCCTGGGCATCTGGGCCGGCGACTCGCACGTCGTCGGCGGTGATCGGCACTGCCGGTGCGTGATCCCAGGTCATCTTGCCGTAGGCCTGGACGAAGTACGGATAACCTTCGGTGGCTTCGTAGAGGGCGTCAAGTGCGGACTGTTCGTATTCCACGCCCTCGTCCGCTGCCGGTGCCACGAGGGCGTGATCGGCGGCGTCGCGCTCCAGCCGGTCGATCCGGACGTAGCGAAAGAGCCGCTCGGAGTACGACTTCGACGCCGATAACACGGCGGGCAGGTGAGGCAGGCCCGCCCCGACCACCACGAGCGGGAGGCCTTGCTGGGAGAGTTCGTGACAGGCTGCGCACAGCGCCGAGACGTCCGCGGGTGGGACGTCTTGCATCTCGTCGATGAAGATGGCGATGCCCACGCCGACGTCGCGTGCAACACCGGCGGCGTCCACCAGCAGTTCGACGAGATCGACCTCGATGTCACCTGTGTCGGCCCGGCCTGAAGCGGCGGGCACGTCGATGCCCGGATGCCACCGATCACGGAGCTTGGCGTTCTCGCCGGCCGACCGCATGGCAAAGGCCTTCAAGACGGCGAGAAAGTGATCGATCTGTTCCGGATCGCGATGCCGGGGCGTGAGCTCCCGGACGGCCATGTGCAGCGCGCTCGACAGCGGACGCCGGATGGACTGGTCGGGCCGCGCTTCGATCTTGCCGGTGCCCCACAATCTCCGGATGGCCTGCGAACGCAGCGCGTTGAGCAACACTGTCTTGCCTACCCCACGCAATCCGGTGAGCACGAGCGAGCGCTCGGGGCGCGCTCGGGCGATACGTTCGAGCACGACGTCGAACTGCTCGAGCTCGCGATCCCGGCCCGCGAGCTCGGGTGGCCGCTGACCAGCTCCTGGCGCATAGGGATTGCGTACGGGATCCATGATCGGACTCTATCGGTCAATCTAGCCTGAGCGATAGATTTATCTAGACAGTGTCAGACGTTCCGGCGCGACGACCTATCTGGAACACTGAGCGCCATGACCACGACAGCCTCGAGATTCCGCCGTGTGGCCGACAATCTGACGACGCGGATCGGTTCCGTGCCAGATGACCGGTGGGAGGCTCCGTCACCGTGTGAGGGCTGGACGGCTCGCGACGTCGTGCAGCATCTTGTCGATGTCCTCGCCAGGACGCCTGGCTTTGTGGGCCTGTCGATTCCGCCCGGTCCGTCCGTCGCTGACGATCCGGTGGCCGCGTGGGCTCATGTGCGGGACGCGATGCAGGAGATCCTCGACGATCCGGAGCGCGCGAATCGGGAGTACGACGGCTACTTCGGACGGACGACGCTGGCCGCGACAGTGGACTCGTTCGTCTGCTTCGACCTCATCGTTCATGGCTGGGATCTGGCCCGGGCCGCCGGTTTGGACGAGACCATCCCGCCCCACGACGTCGAAGACGCCTTCGTCCTGGCCGAGCAGCTCGGTGACAACCTGCGCCAGCCGGGTGTGTGCGGACCGGCGGTCGCCGTTGCGGATGGTGCCGATCGGCAGACGAAGCTACTCGCCTTCCTCGGCCGAACCCCCTGATCATGAACACTAGTCGAGCACATAGCCCGACTAGTGTTCATGATCAGGGGGCGAGGAGGGGAGAATTGGGGGATGATCTCGGTCGAGCTTGCCCGGCGGCTGCGCGACGCGGGCCTACAGTGGGAGCCACGTGCTGGTGACCACTTCGTGCTTCCCGACCGCGACATGGACGACGACGTGTTCGTCGTGAGCACCATGGTCGTCGACGTGCACGAATTCCCGTCCGGACGCGTGATCGGCTTCAACGGGACGGTCGAGTGGGCACTCGACAGCGTCGAGAAGGACGTCGCGCTGTGGCTACCTACGGAGGCCCAGCTCCGTGAATTGCTGGGTGGGGCATTCGTCCAGCTGGCTCGTCAGAACGGGCAGTACGCCGTGACCCTCAACGTCGACGGGAAGCACGTCGTCCGCGACGCGCTCACGGCAGAGGAGGCCTACGGTCGTGCGTTGCTCTACCTGGCCGCCGGAGAGTAGGGGTCCGGTGGAGCTCCTCACCGGCCGCGGGCAAGGCGGTGGTAGGCATGGTTCCAGCGGATCTCCTTGATGAAGTCACGTATCCGCGTGCCGCCGTCGATGGCCAGGAACTCGGTGCCCGACATCTCGGCGAAATCGTTCAGCGTCTCCAGGTCCACAGCCGAGGACAGGACCGTGTGATGCGGTGCACCGGCAGTAATCCACGCCTCCGCCGACGTCGAGAGATCCGGACGGGGCTTCCATACCGCGCGAGCCACGGGCAGCCTGGGCAAGGGCTCGTCGGGCGGCACGACGTCGATCTCGTTCGCGACCAACCGGAAACGATCTCCCACGTCCGCCAACCCGACGACGACTGCCGGCCCGGGCAGGGCATCGAAGACGAGCCGCACCGGATCGTCGCGGTCGCCGATTGACAGGGGATGGATCTCCCCCGATGGCACCTGCCCGGCGATGCTGGGGCACACTTCGAGCATGTGCGCGCCGAGAATCTTGGGCTCCCCGGGCGCGTAGTGGTAGGTGTAATCCTCCATGAACGACGTCCCGCCCGGTAGTCCGGACGCCATCGCCTTCACGGCACGCAGCAGGACGGACGTCTTCCAGTCGCCCTCGGCGCCGAAGCCGTAGCCGTCGGCCATCAACCGCTGCACGGCTATCCCCGGAAGTTGACGCAAACCGCCGAGGTCCTCGAAGTTCGTGGTGAAGGCTCGATAGCCACCATCGTTCAGGAACTGCCGCATGCCCGCTTCGATCCGTGCGGCGTCGCGCAGGGACTCCCTTCGATCGCCACCCTTGCGCAGCTCCGGTGCGAGCTCGTACGTGTCGTCGTACTCGGCGACGAGGCCGTCGACGTCGGCATCGGGCATGGCGTCGACGACCGCAACGAGATCATTGACGCCGTACGTGTTCACCGAGGCGCCGAACTGGATCTGGGCTTCGACCTTGTCCCCTTCGGTGACGGCGACATTGCGCATGTTGTCGCCGAACCGCACGAGCCGCAGGGATCTGATCTCCGCGCGTGCGGTTGCGGCACGCGTCCACGACGCGACCCGCGAGATCACGGCCGGATCGCCGACGTGACCTGCTACGACCGTGCGAGTGGTGCCCAGGCGAGACTGGATATGACCGAACTCGCGGTCGCCGTGCGCGGCCTGATTGAGATTCATGAAGTCCATGTCGAGCTCGGACCACGGCAGCGAGGCGTTGGCCTGGGTGTGGAGATGCAGCAGGGGCACGTCCAGAATCCGCAGGCCGTTGATCCACATCTTCGCAGGCGAAAAGGTGTGCATCCACGCGATGACGCCGATGCACGCGTCCGTGGTGCTCGCCTCGGAGCACATGCGCCGGATCTCCTCCGCGCTGGTCAGCACCGGCTTCCATACGATCGTGGCCGGAATCTCGCGAGCCTCGTCGAGTACGGCGGCAACGCGCTTCGACTGGTCGGCGACCTGGCGCAGGGTTTCTTCACCGTACAGCCCCTGGCTTCCCGTGAGGAACCATACCTCGGCGACGTCGGACTCCATGTCATCTCCTCCGATCGGGCTGGATCAGCCTTGGCCGTAGACGTTCTGGTAACGGTCGTGAAGCTTCGCGACGTCGCTGTCCGGAATCGGGATGGGCTCACCCAGCTGGCGAGCGACGTGCACGGTGCGCGCCACGTCCTCGCACATGACCGCGGCCTTCACCGCGGATCGCGCGTCCTCGCCGATGGTGAAGACTCCGTGATTCTGCATGAGCACGGCTGGCGAGTTGTGTGCTTCGAGAGTCGTGACGATGCCACGGCCGATGGAGTCGTCGCCGATGAGGGCGAACGGCCCGACGGGGATCTCACCGCCGAACTCGTCAGCCATGGCCGTCAATACGCAGGGAATGGGTTCGGCTCGCGCTGCCCATGCCGAAGCATAGGTCGAATGGGTGTGTACGACACCACCGACGTCGGGCATGTGCCGATAGACGTACGCGTGCGCGGCGGTGTCACTCGACGGCGTATGTACCCCGTCGACCAGATGGCCGTCGAGGTCACATACGACGATCGATTCGGGGGTGAGATCGTCGTAGCTGACACCGCTCGGTTTGATCACGAACAGGTCGGCACCCGGAACCCGGCCGGACACGTTGCCCGCGGTCCAGGCGACCAGGCCGTACCGCACGAGCTCGGCGTGTAGCGCGCATACCTGGCGACGGACCCGCTCGACAGCCGGCTCGCTGTTCATCCCGATCCTTCCAGTGATTCTGGGACTCCGGTTCGTCTGATCTCTCGTAGCCGATGCATCACGTCGTTCCCGCCCCGGCCAAAGTAGTCGTGCAGGCGTGTGTACTCGGCGAACAGGGCGTCATAGGATTTCTGCCGACCGGGATCCGGCGTGTAGACGTTGCGTGCGACCTTGCCCATAGCTCCTGCCGCCGCCCGGATGTCGGGGTAAGCGCCGGCAGCGACAGCGGCGTGGATGGCCGCTCCGAGCGCGGGGGCCTGCTCGGAGCTGGCGGTGCTCAACGGCAGGCCCGTGATGTCGGAATACACCTGCATGAGGAACTGGTTTTTCAGCAGCCCACCGGCAACGACGAGCTCGGTGACGGGTATTCCGGCCTGCTGGAACGTCTCGACGATGGTGCGGGTGCCGAACGCGGTCGACTCGAGCAGGGCTCGATACGTGTCCTCGGGTCGGGTGCTCAGTGTCTGCCCGACGACGACACCGGACAGCTCGTGGTTGACGAGCACGGAGCGGTTCCCGCTGTGCCAGTCGAGCGCCACCAGGCCGTGCTCACCGACACGCTGCCGGGCAGCTAGTTCCGTGAGGTACTCGTGTACGGAGAGCCCGCGTCGTTCGGCTTCGTCGACGTAGCCGGGTGGGACGTGGTTGTCGACGAACCACGCGAAGATGTCGCCGACGCCGCTCTGCCCGGCCTCGTAGCCCCACAGCCCGGCGACGATCCCGCCGTCGACGACGCCGCACATCCCGGGCACCTGGCCCAGCACGTCGCTGTTCATCACGTGGCACGTGGAGGTGCCCATGATGGCGACCATCTGTCCGGGTTCGACCGCCTGCACGGCCGGTGCGGTGACGTGGGCATCCACGTTCCCGACGGCGACGGCGATCCCCTCGGGAAGTCCGGTCCACGCCGCGGCTTCGGCGGTGAGCGCGCCGGCGCGATCACCCAGTTGGGCTATGGGCTGTTCTACCTTGCTGGTGACGAAGTCGCCGAACTCGGGGTTCAGCGCCTCAAGGAACTCACGCGACGGGTAGGAGCCGTCCTGGTAGATCGCCTTGTACCCGGCGGTACAGGCATTGCGTACGTAGTGACCGCAGAGTTGCCAGACGATCCAGTCCGCGGCCTCCACCCAGCGCTCCATCGCCGCGTACACGTGTGGATCTTCTTCTAATACCTGAAGGCCCTTGGCGAATTCCCATTCGGAGGAGATGAGGCCGCCGTACCGCGGCAGCCACCACTCGCCTCGCTCGGCGGCGAGCGTGTTGATCCGGTCGGCGTGCCGCTGCGCGGCATGATGTTTCCAGAGCTTCACGTAGGCATGCTTGCGATCGGCGAACTCCGGGAGCTCGGACAACGGTGTTCCATCGGCGAGCGTGGGCAGGACCGTGCACGCGGTGAAGTCGGTGCCGATACCGACCACTTGTGCCGGATCGATACCGGCTGCCTGCACCGCTTCGGGTACGGCTGTCTTCAATACGTCGATGTAGTCGGAGGGAACTTGCAACGCCCAGTCGGGCGGGAGCTCCTCACTGCTGTGCGGCAACACCTCGTCCACGACGCCATGCCGATAGTCGTGGACGCTGCTCGCGAGCTCGGCACCATCGGAGACTCGCACTACGACGGCACGCCCGGACAGGGTCCCGAAGTCGACGCCGACGACGAACATATCCGCCTCCTCCCGTGAGTCCGGGGCCAGTCGGGATCAATGTTAGCGCTCACAATACGCCACAGCGTACTTCGCTCGCAGTCGTGACGGTAGCCCCGTCCCGTCTGGTACGGCATCCGGGCGTTGTGATGGCGGGAGGGTAGCCACGAATCTCCACACCACCAGTGACGAACCACGGCTGCGGGAGCTAGGACACGTCCTGGTGGACGCGTGTGCTTTCGCGAACGATGAACTCCGGTGCCACGATCGCACGGTGTTCCTCGCCTCGTTTGGCCCCGCCCTCGATCTGCGCCAGCAACATGTCGAGGCTGCGCCGGCCCACCTCGGCGAAATCCTGTCGCACCGTGGTCAGGGGAGGACTGAAGAATTCAGCTTCGGGAATGTCGTCGAATCCGACCACACTGATGTCCTCGGGCACTCGGACTCCGGCTTCGTGACATGCGCGAAGCAATCCCAGGGCCATCTGATCGTTTGCCACGAAGACGGCGCTGAGTGGAGGATCCGACGTACCCGTGGGGTCGGTGGCACGGTTCCGCAGCTTGTCCATCAGCACGCGTCCGGCCTCGTGCCCCGAGCGAGGACTCCAATCGCCGTAGATCAATTCTGGCTGCGGCACCTGCGCGGCTTCCAGCGTCTGCCTCCAACCGCGCACCCGGCCCTCGCTCTCCAGCCAATCCGTCGGCCCCGCGACATGCCAGACGGTCTCGTGCCCCTGGTCGAGCAAGTGCTGGGTGGCCAGCGACGCTCCGGCGACCTGGTCCACGGCCACGGCGGGCAGCGCACCTGCCTCTCCCCCCTCGACGGCGACGGCCGGGAGCTGCGCGGGTAGGCCGGCCAGAGCTGTCGCGGCCCACCGGTGCGGTGCGATCACGATGAACCCGTCGACGGACTGTTCGGCGAGGTACTCCAGCGCCTCGTCGACCCCGCTGCGGGTGATCTTCTTCAAGCTCACGATGCTGATGAAATATCCGGCGTTCCGTGCCGCCCACTCGATGCCGAGCAGGGTGCTGGCCGGCCCGTAGAGAGTGGTGTCGAGGGCGACGACGCCGAGCGTATTCGTCCGCCTGGTCACGAGCGCGCGCGCCGAGGAGTTCCGCCGGTATCCGAGCTTGGAGATCGCGGCGAGAACGCGTTCGCGTGTGGAGGATCGGACATTGGGATGGTCGTTGAGAACGCGCGACACTGTCTGGTGCGACACTCCGGCGACAGTTGCGACATCGGCCATGGTCGGGCTGCGTGGCGTGGAGTCTACGTTCATGTCAATGCACCGGGTGTCCTCACGATCATTTCAGCAGGCGGGAAAGGCGGCGGTCGGCGAGGACCTTGCCGTTAGTCTGGCAGCCCGGACAGTACTGAAGGCTGGAATCGGCAAACGATACCTCGCGAATCGTGTCGCCGCAGATCGGGCAGGCCTCACCGGTGCGGCCGTGCACGCGCAACGACGTGCGTTTCGTGTCTTTGAGATCGCGAGCCGCCAGCCCATCGGCACGCTCGACGGCGGTCGTGAGATCGCCGACGATGGCGGCGTGCAGCCTGGTGATCTCGTCGTCGGTCAACGTGGATGCGGCATGGAACGGAGAGAGCCGCGCGGCGTGCAGGACTTCGTCTGAATAGGCGTTGCCCAGCCCGGAGATGACCGATTGGTTTCGCAGCACTCCCTTGATCTGTGCCCGGCCGGCATCGTGCAAGAGCTGACGCAAGGCGTCCACGGTGAACGCGTCGTCGAATGGGTCGATGCCCAGGCGGGCGATTCCGGGGACGTCTGCGACGTCGCGCACGAGGTAGACCGACAGTTTCTTGTGAGTTCCCGCCTCGGTGAGGTCGAAGCCGGAGCCGTCGGCGAGACGTACCCGTAAGGCCAGCGGACCCTTGCCGGGCTTCGGGGGCCGGGTCGGTAAGGAGTCGCTCCAGCGCAACCATCCTGCCCGGGCGAGATGAATGACGAGGTGCAGCCCGTCGCAGTCGATGTCGAGGAACTTCCCGTGCCGATCCACCGCGGTGACGGTCAGCCCACCCAAACTCGTGATGGGAGGATCGAATGTTTTGAGTACGCTCACGGCCGCGACGTCGACCTTCGCGACGGGTGTGCCGACGGCACGCTCGCGCAGGAATCCGGCCAATGCCGCTACCTCTGGTAGTTCGGGCATATAGCTATCATGCACTGCTCTCGCGGCGAATGCCCGCGCTCGGCCCGGATGAGTGGGCGGAGCGAGGGGTGTGGCCGAATACGGCCGGCAGATCCAGCCGCAGGGCCGCGCGAAGTCGGCTCAGGTATTCCTCGCGCGAGATCTCCACGACACCGAGGCGTCTCAGGTGCGGTGTCCCCCACTGGACATCGAGCAGCCGACCGGCGGCGCCGTCGGCCTTGAGCATCTCGACCAATGCGACGAGCGCGACCTTGGACGCGTCCCGCCCCCACCGCTCACGAGCGTGGAACATCGATTCACCGGCGAACAGGCCGCCGATGGCGACACCGTACAGGCCGCCAGCGAGCCGGCCGTCTGGTGTCCAGGCCTCCACGGAATGCGCCCAGCCGAGGCGATGCAGGCGGCCGTACGCGGTGCGGATCTCGTCGGTGATCCAGGCACCTGGTCGGCTGGGATCGGCACATGCCTCGACCACCGCGTCGAAGGCGGTGTCCACGCGAATCTCGAAACGCTTGCAGGCCTGGCGCAACGATCTGGTGATCCGTAGTGCGTTGAACGGCAGCACACCCCGCGGATCGGGTGACCACCAGGCCAGGCTCGATCGGCCGAAGAGGCGATCGACCGGCATCGGGAACAGCCCGCACCGGTATGCGGCCAGCAATGTGCCGGGTTCGAGGTCGGCGCCGAGCCCGACGAGATCGTCACAGTCGGCATTCACGGTGGGCAGTTCCCATCGCGTGGGGGGTGGCTCGACGGGCACCTTCTCTCTTCGCTCCCTCCGTGTCCTGCTCTGGCGTTCCGGGTACTCCCCAAACCACAAGCGTATTTCGTGGGCCTCGTGTCGACGCGTACGTTACGCGCTCTTCACAACCCCGGGCCACTAGGGGATGATCGCTTTACTTCGAATGTCGGAAAAGTGCCGAGAGCCGGACTTGTCGCCGGCTGTATCTGGAGGTACGGCGCTATGCTGCGGATACGTGTCTGGGCGGTGACTGACCGTGGCCTGGTCCGTACCCAGAACGAAGATGCGGTGCTTATCGGCACGTGGATGTGCCAATCCAACCAGGGTGTCGCCACGCTGCTGGAGATGTCGGCGAACCAGCCGATGGTGTGTGCGGTCGCGGACGGCCTCGGAGGGCACGCGGGTGGAGACGTCGCCAGCCGTGCCGCGCTGACCGAAGTTGCGGCCCGGGGTCCGGACTGGCACTCTGCCGGGGACATCGCCGACGGCGTCGTGGCGATCGATCGACAGGTCGCGCAGTTCGGCCAGGATCCGCGGTTGGCAGGACTGGGGACGACCCTGGCCGGAGCGGTGTTCGATCCGTCGGGGGTAACCTGTTTCAACGTTGGCGACAGCCGCGTGTACCGGATCGCCGACGACACTCTCGAGCAGGTGTCGACCGACGACAACCTCGCCGGTCCGGGTGGGCGGCCGACGCCGTATCTCACCCAGGCACTTGGACACGGAACGGGTGTACCGGAACCGCACGTCATCGCCTTCGATCTCGATCCACGCCAGCGGTTCTTGCTATGCACCGACGGCATCACCGGATCTCTCGACCATGGTGCACTGCACCGAGCGGCGCTGGAAGAATCGGCCACGGACGTGCTGGATGAACTGGTCTCTCACGTGCGCGGTGCTGGTGCACACGACAATTACTCGGTGGTCGTGGTGGACGTCGAAGACATGAGGTGAGTGTCGGCGTAAGCTGAAAACCATGGGTCTTCGGGCAAACATGACGGCATGGGCAAGTAACCAGGCGGCCCGCCGGTCGGCGCCGGCGGTCGCGGCTCGCAGCGCGCATCAGTTCGTCGACAAGGCCATCGATGGGTTCAACGGCTTTCCCGGTGCCCGCGAGGTCGCTCGCAAACATCTGGAACGGCGCCGGGACGTGGATCACGCCATCCGTGACCTGATCGAGCAACACGTCCGGCTCGCCGGTGTCCAGGGATTCGTCGCGAATGTGGGCGGCGTCGTCACCATGCCGGTGGCCATTCCCGCCAACATCGCCGGCATCGCGGTTCTCCACCTGCGCATGGCGGCAGCGATTGCCCACCTGCGGGGCTATGACATCAACGATCCCCGGGTGCGTGCGGCCGCGTTGATGACGCTGCCGGGTAAGGATGGAGCCGCCATCGCACGGGAGGGGGGCCTGCCCGCTTCCCCGCACGAGGTCGCCGTCGGTAAGACCGAAATCACGTCCGCCATGCTGGAGCGGATCACCACGCGAGTGGCACAGGAGCTTGCCTCCCGGATCGGTGGCAAGCACGCGACCTTGATCTTCGCCAAACGGGTGCCGGTGCTGGGTGGCGCTGTGAGCGCGGGTGTCGACGCTTACTCGACGTGGTCGATCGGCAGATATGCCGGCAGGCAGTTTCCGACCCACGTCATGATCGAGCAGGAGTAGTCGAGACGAAAATGGGTTGGACGTGCCCGGCCGCGGATCTACTGTGAAGTCGTGCCTGAGAGCCTTCCGTCGCTACCCCCCGATGTCGGCCTGACGTGGCGAGCGTTGACGGTTGACGACGTTCCGGCCTGGTTTCATCTCAAGAAGACGATCGAAGATCACGACGATGCCGTGGAGCGAACCGCGGAGCATGAGCTGACGACGCTGTTCACGGGTAGCTGGCGAGATCCGGAACGAGACTTCATCGGCGGGTTCGACGAGCATGGCCGGATGCGTGCATGGGCACGCACCGAATTCCGGCCCGCTGACGAGGGAACGCCGGCGCCGATCCTGCTTGGCGGAGTACACCCGGCAGATCGCGGGCGCGGCATCGGTCGTGCGTTGCTCGCCTGGAGCGAGGCGCGTGCGCGGCAACAACTGGTGGCAGCCGGGTCCACGGGGCCTGCTCGGTTGCGCGTCTTCGTCGACGAGCACCAGGCCACCACGAGATCGTTGGTGGAGCGGGCCGGGTATTCCGCGCTGCGCTGGTACGTGGAGATGCGACGCGACCTGTCGCAGCCATTGCCGAAGGTCGGTGTGGACGACGTGCGGATCGAGCTGTACGACCGTGCCCGAGACGAGGATGTCCGGCTCACCCACAACGAGTCGTTCGCGGTGGATCACTGGGGATCGAACCCGCTCAGTTCCGAAGAGTGGACGCTGAGCGTCGTGGACGCGGAGAGTTTCCGGGCCGATTGGAGTTTCGTCGCCGTCGATCCGCCGAGTGACCGCGTGGTCGGATATCTCATCTCCGGCCGCTACGAGCAGGACTGGGAACCCCAGGGATACACCGAGGGCTGGACCGACCTGCTGGCCGTTCGGCGCGAGTACCGCGGGCGGGGGATCGCGGAAGCGTTGCTGACCGCCGCCATGCATGCCTACGCCGACGCCGGTCTCGAATACGCGGGGCTCGATGTCGATACCGAGAACCCGACAGGTGCGCTGGGCCTTTACGAACGGCTCGGCTACGTCCGCGAGCGCAGCACGGTGATGTACGCGAAGGAGCTTGCCTGAATCGTCGTGCTCGCGGTGCTGCCCGCGCGCGAGATCTTGATTATCCTCGGTAGCGGGAGGCCTGATGAGGACGAGTCTCGTAGACCTGTTCCGGGCCCTGCGCCTGCGGCGGCCCGTCGAGGAGCCGGAACCTGGCTCGGATCCCTTCGACACCCTGGCCATCCAGTACCGGCTCAGCCGCGTCGCGGCAGAAATCCATACGCTGGAGAATACTCGCCGTTGCTGGGCTCGCGGTTTCCATCTGGTCGCGGCCACCACCGCTTACGACGGCTTGCTGTGCGACGCCGCACGGATGGCTGGTGTGCCCATTCCGGATACCGAGCCGCGAGTACGCACGTTGATGCTGGAAGCCGAGCTCCGCCGGCTCGGCTGGCACTGGTAGTCCCGGCCGAGCGGGCGGAGCCGTATCCCTAGATCGGTTGTGTGGCTGTGGATTCGAGGTCCAGGAGGCGCCGCTTGCGGTCGACGCCTCCCCCGTAGCCGGTGAGCTGGCCCGAGGCGCCGATCACGCGGTGACATGGAACGATGATGGCGATCGGATTCCGGCCGTTGGCCAGCCCCACGGCGCGTGCTGCTCCGGGCTTGCCGATTTGTTCCGCGATGTCCCCATAGCTACGCACTTCGCCATAGGGGATGGCACGCAACGCCGTCCAGACCTCCTGCTGGAACGTGGTTCCGGCCGGATTGAGGGGAAGGTCGAACTCGTGCAGCTCTCCGGAAAAGTACGCGTGCAGCTGTTTCCGGGCGTCGTCGAACCGGGAATCGTCGCGTATCCAGCCTGGCTGGACGCCACCGGGTCCGTGCCGGTGTTCCTCCATGTACAGGCCGGTCAGGCCGGTGTCGTCGGCGGTGAGGAGTAATGTGCCGAGCGGGCTGTCGGTTTCGCTCCAATAGGTGGGCATGAGTACTTCTCCTTCTCGATTTTCATGGTGTTCGTGGCCGCCCAGACGTGCATCAATGCGTAGGAACGCCAGGGCTGCCATCGCTCGGCCCGCGCCGTGATCTCGCGTGTCCCGCCGGAGAAACCGAGGCGTGCCAGCGCGTGCCGCACGGCCAGATCGGTGGAGAGGAACACGTCTGGATCACCGAGAGCGCGCATGCGGACGTATCCGGCCGTCCATGCGCCGATGCCGGGGACGCCGAGCAGCTGGCGGCCCGCTTCGTCCCAGTCGGCACCGGGATCCAGCCGCAGCCGGCCATCCACCAGCCGGGTGGCGAGTTCTGCGAGCGTGCGGCGCCGGCTCGCTGGCATTCGGAGTGCCGTGGCGTCGGGAGCGGTGAGCACATCGGCCGTGGGAAACATGTGGGTGACGTTCCCAACGGGACCATCGAGTGGCGTGCCGTGTGCGCGCACGAGTCGTGCTGCGTGGGTGCGGGCCGCGGCCACCGAGATCTGCTGACCTAGCACGGCCCGGACGGCGAGCTCGGCTCCGTCGGCGGTTCCTGGTACCCGACGACCCGGCGCGGCGTCGACGAGCGGACGCAGCAGTGGATCTTCGCCGAGGGCGTCGTCGACCGCCCGCGGATCCGCATCGAGGTCCAGGATCCGCCGGCACCGCGCGACGGCCACCGGGAGGTCACGCGGATCGGACAGGTGGAGGACGGCGCGGACCCAGCGGCTCTCCGGGCTGAGTTCGGCCACGCAAGCACCATGCGGCAGGGAGAGGCTGCGCCGGTACGTGTAACCGACGACCTCTTCGACCCCGGGCACCGCGCGGTCGGCGAGGAACCTCAGGAGCCCGTCGAAATCGGCCGGTTGCCGGTACGCCAGTCGAAGCTCGATGGTGCCAGCGGCGCTGCTGATGCCGTGCTGTGGCGACGCGTGGCCGGGTGCCCGAGCGCGCAGCGCGCTGGGCGTACAGGCGTAGATCTCGCGAATCGTCTCGTTGAACTGCCGGATACTTGCGAAACCGGCGGCGAAGGCGATCTCGGAGATGTCCAGCCGTGTCGTCTCCAACAACGTTCGGGCCGTGTGTGCCCGCTGGGCGCGGGCCAGGCGCATCGGGCCGGCTCCCACCTCGTCCACGAGGGTCCGGTGAACCTGGCGCTGGCTGTAGCCGAGCCGGGCCGCCAGGCCGCTGACGCCCGTCCGGTCGACGAGACCATCGGCGATCAAGCGCATGGCGCGAGCGGCGACATCGGCGCGAACGTTCCACTCGGGCGAGCCAGGGGTGGTGTCCGGGCGGCACCGGCGGCAGGCACGAAACCCCGCGGCCTGGGCTTCGGCGGCCGATCGGTAGAAGCGGACGTTGTCCCGACGCGGCGTGCGTGCCGGGCAGCTGGGCCGGCAATAGATACCGGTCGAGGTGACGCCGAGGTAGAAGATGCCATCGAATCGCGCATCTCGGCTCTGCACTGCGCGATAGCGAACGTCGTCGGTGAGCACGTGTTCCAGTGTGCGCGATCCGGAGACCGCATACTAGCGGGAATCGGACGCTCCAGTGTGGGGTCACGTCGCCCGGGTGGAGCTAGCCGTCGTGAAACGACTCGATGGTCGCTCCGAGTACCGAAAGCCGCTCCGCGAGCTCTTCGTACCCCCGATTGATCACGTAGACGTTGCGCAGCACGGATGTCCCCTTTGCGGCAAGCATGGCCAGCAACACGACCACAGCCGGACGGAGCGCGGGCGGGCAGATGACCTCGGTTCCCGAGAACCGGGTGGGCCCTTCGACGAGAACGCGATGTGGGTCGAGCAGGGTTACCTTGGCGCCGAGCTTCGTGAGTTCGGTGAGATAGATGGCGCGGTTCTCGTAGACCCAATCGTGGATCAGTGTTGACCCGCTGGCCGTCGCCGCGATGAGAGCGAAGAACGGTAGGTTGTCGATGTTCAGCCCCGGAAAGGGCATGGGGTGGATCTTGTCGTTTGGCGGGCGCAGGAGGGACGGCCGCACCGTCAGGTCGACGAGCCGGGTCTCGCCGTTGCCGGACAGGTATTCCAGGCTTCGTTCATAATCGAGCCCCATCTCCTCCAGCAGCGCGAGTTCGATTTCGAGGAACTCGATCGGTGCACGGGTGATCGTGATCTCCGACGAGGTGACGATTGCCGCCGAGAGCAGGCTCATCGCTTCGATCGGATCTTCCGAAGGCGCGTAGTCGACATCCTGGTCGATCTCCGGGACTCCGTGCACGATCAGCGTCGTCGTGCCGATTCCTTCGATCTTCACGCCGAGTTGAGTCAGATAGAAACATAGGTCCTGGACCATGTAGTTGGAACTGGCATTGCGAATGATCGTCATGCCATCGTTCCGGGCCGCGGCCATCAGCGCGTTCTCGGTGACCGTGTCCCCTCGTTCGGTCAGCACGATGGGCCGTGCGGGGCTGGCCGGCCGGTCAACCTCGGCGTGGTAGAAACCACCGGTTGTCTTGACTTCCAGGCCGAAGGGACGAAGAGCGGCGATGTGCGGCTGGACGGTCCTGGTGCCGAGGCTGCAACCACCGGCGTACGGGAGCTTGAACCGATCCTCCCGGTGTAGCAACGGACCCAAGAACATGATGGCGCTGCGGGTACGGCGAGCCGCCTCGACGTCCATGCTCTCCAGGTCGAGGCGCTCGGGAGGCACGATCTCCACGTCCCGCCCCTCGTTGAGCCAGCGGGTCTGGATCCCGATGCTTTCGAGCACCTCGATGATGCGGTTGACCTCTTCGATGCGCGCGATCCCCCGCAGGATGGTGATCCCCTTGTTGAGCAGGCTGGCACACAGGAGCGCGACACTGGCGTTCTTGCTGGATTTGACGGCTATGCTTCCCGAAAGCTGCTGCCCACCGGTGACCCGGAGGTGGGTGGGCTTGGGCGGTCCTACTGACACGATCTCGCGATCGAGAGCTTCTCCGATGCGGGCGATCATCTCCAGACTGAGATTCTGCTGTCCGCGTTCGATCCGGTTGACAGCGCTTTGGCTGGTGCCTAGCTCCTCGGCGAGCTGGCTTTGCGTCCATCCCCGGTGGAGCCGGGAGTCACGTATCAAGGAGCCGATTCGGCTGGGGTAATCGTCGACCACGAGCCCTGGACTCTATCTCAGATATGAGTTATCTGGATCATGGGCCCACGGCGAGTCGCTGATTTTCGCGTCGGTAAGGTCGTGCAATTACCTTCGTGGCGATTCGTGCGAGATGTCGGATCGTGGCGCGATCAGGGGTCGGCGAAATCGGGCGAACACGTCACAACACCCTCAATCTCGCGGGATTTGTCGGCGTGTGGCAGCGGTTTCCCGCAGTACTTCCCGGTACGGTTAGCCACATGGCCTCTGTCCATCATCGCCGCCGCCTGACGACGATTCGCGTTCTGGCGGTCCTCATGCCCGTGCTGACCGCTCTGAGTGCCGCGATGTCCATCCGGATGGATGGCGTGTGGCCGTTCGCTGCCGCCGCTGTCGGCGTAGCTGCGTCGGTGGTGCTCGGTGTGGCTGCGGTCCGCCTTGAACGCCGCCTTCGCGTGGAGCTCGCGGCGGTGCGGGCAGATCAGGCGGCGGAGTACTCCGATACCCATGCTCGATATTCAGAAGAGCATCGCCAGTTCACCAGTCACATGGTCGGCTTACTCGATGTCGCGGCCGAACGCATCGACGCGATGCGCACTCAGGTGAACAAGCTGGAAGTCGAGCTGAACTACTCGCAGCACGGTCGGCCCGGTGCGTCCACGCCGAGCAATCAGCTTGCCCAGCGAGCCGAGGGAGCCGACTGGAACGATCTTTGGCCCGATCTTTCCGATGCGCCAACGGTGGTGGACCTCGTGGCATGGGACGACAAGCAGCGCATGCGTCGCGCCGGCCCGGCCGATGCCGATGCGGACGAACGCACCGCCTGACCCCCGTTCTGAATGATCATGTTTGGTACGTTTTCTCGGGCCATAACACGCCTGTAGACGTGTTGCGGCCCGAGAAATCCCCGTAGGGCGAAAGGCGTCCGGCACCCGATCAGCGTCCGGCACCTGATCACGTTTGGCAGCTGACGACGTGTCGGCGCCGGCGAGTAGATCAGCTGTCGCTGACCGTGATGAGATCGACTTCGCTGGGGTCGACGTCCTGGTTCTCCGCCTCCACCGAACGGCGTAGCGCGGCATGAAGTGTCGACGGAGTGAGGACACCGAGAAAACGATCGGTCTCGTCGAGGACGGCGATCCAGCCAGCATTCCATTGCAGCATTTCGGAGAACGCGACCTTGAGACTGTCTCCGAGGGCGACCCAGGCGTCCATGCGCCGGGCACGATCACGAACGACGCCTGGCCCGTCGGTCATGTTGTGACCGACCCAGCCCGCCAGGCCTCCGGCGGCGTCGAGTACGACGGCCCAGCGTGCCGACCCCATGACCGCTCCAGCGACGGTCAGCTCGTCATCCTCGTGGACCACCGGAGGCTGCTCGATGTCGACCTCGGTGACCGGGGTGACCGACAGGCGCTTGAGTCCACGGTCAGCGCCGACAAAGTCGGCGACGAACGGCGTGGAGGGTGCCCCGAGAACCGCTGCGGGCGTGTCGAATTGCTCGAGCCGTCCCGCATCCGCGAACACCGCGATACGGTCGCCCAGGCGTACCGCTTCCTCGATGTCGTGGGTCACGAAGAGAATCGTTTTGCGGACATCGTGCTGTAAGCGCAGGAACTCGTCCTGAAGCTGCGACCGGACGACCGGATCGACCGCGCTGAAGGGTTCGTCCATGAGAAGAACGGGCGGATCGGCGGCCAGCGCCCGTGCTACGCCGACGCGCTGACGCTGACCACCCGAGAGTTCGTGTGGGTACCGCTTGGCGTACGTCCCGGGGTGGAGCCCCACGAGCTCCATTAACTCGTGAGCTCGCTTCCGCCGACGTGACTTCGACCAACCGGTCAGCTCTGTGACGATTGCCACATTCTCCTCGATCGACCGGTGTGGGAAGAGGCCGACGTTCTGGATCACGTAACCGATTCCGCGGCGTAGCTTGACCGTGTCGGTGGCGGTGACGTCAGCTCCGTTGACGAATATCCGCCCGCCGGTCGGCTCGACCAGCCTATTGACCATCTTCATCGTCGTCGTCTTGCCACATCCGGACGGGCCCACCAGCACGACGAGTTCACCAGCGCGCACGTCCAGGGAGAGTTCGTGCACGGCCACCGTCCCGTCCGGATAGCGTTTCGAGACGCCATCGAGACGAATCATCGCCGGTTCTGTACCGTCGTCAGAATGGGCATGTCCCGCGCCGTTCATACCGTAACCATCCCCGAGAACTGTATGGTGCGCAACGACTGGGTGTGTCCGGAGTACGTCCGGAGTCGCTCAGGAGACATCATCGAGGCACTTCAACAACATGTCTGGATCACCGTCATGGCGGTCCTGGCCGGTTTCCTCGTTTCCCTCGCTCTCGCGCTGGCCGCTCGCCGGTGGCGCAACATATCCACGTTCATCACGAGCACCTCCACCGTCTTGTACACGGTGCCGTCACTGGCCATGTTCGGCTTGTTGTTTCCCGTTACGGGGTTGACGTCGACAACGGTAATCGTCGGGCTCGTTCTGTACTCGCTGACCATCCTCGTGCGTGGCATCGTGACCGGTCTGGACGGTGTGCCGCGCGATGTCCGTGAGGCAGCTATCGGGATGGGGTATGGACCGTTCCGGTTGTTGCGCCAGGTGGAGTTGCCGCTGGCGTTGCCGACCATCATCGCGGCTGTCCGGGTGACGACGGTTTCGACGATTGCGATGACCACGCTCGGAGTGATTGTGGGGCATGGTGGCCTGGGTGAGCTGATCCTGCGTGGCCTGCGCAGCAACTTCCGCGCCGAGGTGTTGACATCATCGGTGTTGGTGGTGGTTCTGGCTCTCGTCGCCGATCTCCTCCTGGTGACGGTGCAGCGACTGAGTACGCCGTGGCGGCACCGGGTGGTGACGTGACATGGACGATTTCCTGGACGCGTGGCGCTGGATCGGTGATGCCCAGAACTGGTCGGGCTCCGACGGGGTGCCGGTGCGGTTCGTCGAACACCTGTGGCTCACCGGCGCTTCCCTGGCTATCGCCTGCGTGATCGCCATCCCCATCGGTCTCTGGCTCGGCCATATCGGGCGTGGAGGAACCCTGGCGATCAACATCAGCAACGTCGGGCGTGCGATCCCCACGTTCGCCGTCCTGGTGTTGCTCTTCATGACCCCGCTCGGTCTGAGCGATTGGTCGACGATCATCGCGCTGGTGCTGTTCGGCATGCCACCGGTCCTGACGAACACCTACGTCGGCATGCGGGAGGTGGACCGGGACGCTGTCGATGCAGCGCGGGGCATGGGAATGAGCGCGGGACAGGTGGTCAGGACGGTGGAGCTCCCGCTGGCCATGCCGCTGATCATGAATGGGGTGCGGCTCGCGGCGGTGCAGATCCTCGCGACCGCGACCATCGCCGCGCTGGTGGCCGGCGGCGGCCTGGGCCGGATCATTACGGCGGGCTTCGGGCGCGGCGACCGGGCCCAGATGATCGCTGGCGCGATCCTCGTCGCCGTGATGGCCCTGCTCATCGAGGCGTTGATGGAATGGGCGCAGCGACGTGTCGATCCCTTGCGGCGGATCGAACGGCGACGAGTGTCGGGTCGGCCGACAACCGACGACAAATGGGATGCGGATGATCAGTATGCGGAAGATTCTGTCGGTGCGAAGTAGTTGACTGTTCTATGCGGGCGCTGCGTCGCAGGGCTCGCCGGACACGCGCGGTGGCAAGGACGCCCCGCGGGACACAAAAGGCGAATGCACAGAAAGGTTGGTCAACCGAGATGACCAGGCGACGTAGCTCTTCGATTCTTGCGGGTGGTGCCGCGTTCATGCTTCTCCTCGCGGCGTGCGGAGGCGACGAGACGGATGTAACTACCGGCACGGACAATGGCGCAGACGAAGGTGACGAAGGCGATTCCGACGTTTCCGGGGAGAGCCTGACGGTCGGTGGGGCGAGCTTCACCGAAATGGTGATCATGCAAGAGGTTTACAAGGCACTTCTGGAGGACGTCGGTTATGACGTCACCACGCAGGAGGCGGACAACCGCGAGATCTATGCCGAAGCTCTCATGAGCGGCGAGATCGATATCGTGCCCGAGTATGCGGCGACATTCGCGGAGTACCTCAACGTCGAGGCGAACGGCCCCGACGCGCCCGAAGACTCGCCGCTGGCCACGACGGATAAGGACGAGACGGTGGCGGCCATGCGGCCGCTGGCCGAGGATGCGGGACTGACGGTTCTGGAACCGGCGGAGGCATCGAGCCAGAACGGCTTCGCGGTCTCGCAAGACTTCGCGGAGGAGCACGGCCTGGAAACGCTCTCCGATCTCGCAGAGCTCGGCGAGCCGCTGGTGTTCGCCGCTGTCGAGGAATGCCCGGACCGCCCGTTCTGCAAGCCCGGTCTGGAGTCCGAGTATGGTCTGGAATTCTCCGAGATCCTCCCGCTCGGGTTCGGCAGTCCGCAGACCAAGGAAGCGGTCGCGGACGGCACGGCGGATCTGGGCCTGGTCGGCACGACGGATGGCACGCTGGAGGGTTTGGGCCTGGTGCTCCTCGAAGATGATCAAGAATTGCAGCTCGCCGACAACCTCGTCCCGGTGATGCGCGATGAGGTCGCCGAAGATCAGCAGGTGGTCGACGCGCTCAACGAGCTCTCCGGGGTGCTGACCACCGAGGACCTGGCCGTCCTCAATGCCCGGGTCGATGCCGAGCGCCAGCTTCCTGAAGACGTGGCCCGTTCCTACCTGGAGGAAGAGGGCTTACTCTGACTCCGCTCGACGTACTCGATTGGCGTCGCCGGGTGGCGTCGCTGTACCGCGAGGTACGTGCGGCTTCGGATCCCGCCGCCGGACACGAGCTGTGGATCCGGGGGCGGGACACCCTGTTTCGCGAACATCCGGCGTCGCCGATCCCGCCCGAGCATCGTGCCAGCTTCGCTGGCCTGAGCTATGCCAGGTACGATCCCTCCCTGAGATTCGAGGCCCCCGTCGAGACCGACGTGCCTCCGGAATGGATCGACGTGTCCACCGGGACCGACGGCATCGTCCCGTTTCAGCTGATAGGGCGGGTGCGGTTGCCGGTGGGAGATCTCGACGTCTGGTGGCTGGACTCCTACGGGGGAGGCATCTTCGTGCCGATGAAAGACGCCTCGTGCGGCGCATCGGCGTACGGAGGGGGCCGCTATGTGCTGGACACCGTGAAGGGAGCCGACCTCGGCGGTGACCCGGCCGCGGACCTCGTCGTCGATCTGAACTTCGCCTACAACCCCTCGTGCGCGTACACCGAATCGTGGGCGTGTCCGCTGCCTCCGCCCGGCAATACGCTGCCGGTGGCGATTCGTGCGGGAGAACTGGTGCCACGAACGCCAGGGGAGGAGAAATCCGGCATGCTCTAGGGGTAGCCTGCCGTGTCGTGGAGCAGCTATTCATGCCGCCGGGAGAAGAGTGGCAGGCGGTATCTCGCAAGCTCGTGACAGTACGTTTTATCGTGCTCGGTGCATCCCTGGTGATCGTCACTCCCGTGGCCGCGATCGGCTTGGGATTCCTGTTGGGCAGCTGGGCTGCCGTGCTGGTCGTCGTCGCGGCGGTACTGGTCGCGGCCTGGAACGTCTGGCTGATACCACGGATCTGGCGGGCGTGGGGCTACGCCGAGCGCCAGGACGATCTGCTGGTGACCCATGGCGTCATGTTCCGTGAACTCACGGTGGTTCCGTACGGGCGCATGCAGTTCGTCGACGTGAACTCGGGACCGTTGGATCGCAAGTTCGGCTTGGCCACGGTCCAGCTCCACACGGCCTCGCCGGCAAGTGATGCGCGGATTCCCGGCCTCCGGGCCGATGAGGCCGCGAGATTGCGCGATCGGTTGTCGGCACTCGGAGAAGCCAAGGCGGCGGGTCTTTGAGTCAACCGATGGATAGCCCGACGCAAGCGCGCATGGCGACGCCGGAACATTTCCGGCGGCTGCACCCGCTCACGCCGTTGTTGCGTGGGTGGGCGTACTTGGCCGGTGCCATCGTGATCATCGGGCAGAATGCCTTGCGTAACCCGGCACCGGTCACTCTGTACGTGGTTCTGGGCCTCGGCTTCGCCCTATTGGCGACGGCCGCGGGGGCGGTGTCCTGGTGGTTCACCCGGTATGGATTCGACGGTGATGCGCTTCGTATCGATTCCGGCGTGCTGATGCGGCGGTCCCGCCGGGTACGCATGGATCGTTTGCAGGCCGTGGACGTGAACCGGCCGCTGGTTGGGCGGCTTTTGGGCGTTGCCGAGCTGCGCATGGAGGTGGCGGGCGGTAGCGAGTCCGATGCGCCGCTGCGGTATCTGTCGTTCGATGACGCCACCCGGTTGCGTGCGGAACTCCTGGCCCGTGCTGCGGGTATCGAGGCTGACACGCCGGAAGCGCCCGAACGGCCGGTGCACAACGTCCCGCTCGATCGGCTGGTCTGGTCCACGATCTTGTCGGTGGGATTCATCCTGGCCGTGGCACTGGTGGCGCTGCTCGCCGCACTTCTCGTCTTCGGACCGTCCGCGGCCCGCGTCGGGCTCGCCACGTCAATGCTGCCGGGTGTGATCGCCGCGGTCTACATGGTGTGGACACAGCTCGGCAGGAACTTCGGGTTCACCCTGGCGGAGTCTCCGGATGGGTACCGCATCCGCAAAGGACTTCTCGACACGCAGCATCAGACGGTTCCGCCCGGGCGTATCCAGGGTGTCTTGATCCGCCAGCCGCTCCTGTGGCGGCCGAAGGGTTGGGCCGAGGTGCACGTCGATGTCGCGGGCTACGCGGGAGCCGCGTCGAACGGCACCACGGTGACGTCGGTGTTATTGCCGGTCGCTCCGATGCCCGACGTTATGGCCATTGTCCGCCAGGTGTGCGCAGGGGTGGACGTCGAGTCGGTTCCGCTTCATCCTGCCCCGAAGCGAGCACGATGGCTGCGCCCCATCCAGAGGAGGCGGCTGGCGTACGGTGCCGGCGAGACCATGGTGGTGGTCCGGGAGGGCCGGTTCGTCCGGCGGCTGATCATCGTTCCGCATGCCAAGACACAGAGCGTGCGGGTCACCCAGGGCCCGGTGCAGCGCGCGTTGCGGCTGGCGTCGGCCCATGTCGACACGACACCGGGACCGGTAAACGCGACGATCCGGCATCGACCACCAACCGAGGCGTTCGAGTTCGTCCAGGAACAAGCCGAACGAGCCCGATTCGCGCGACGCTCGGATATTCCGGAACAATGGATGGCGCAGCATGCCTCGCGTGTTTCCCACGGTGACACCGACGGTGACACCCAGCCGGGTGCATCGAACGAGTGAGCCGAAAGGATGAAAGACAACGTGTTTCGCACGATGATGAAGAGCAAGATCCACCGGGCCACAGTGACGCGTGCCGACCTGCACTACGTGGGATCGGTCACCGTAGACCAGGACCTCCTCGATGCCGCTGACCTGCTCGATGGTGAGCAGGTGGATATCGTGGACATCACCAACGGTGCGCGCTTGACGACTTACGCCATCTCCGGTGACCGGGGATCCGGGGTCATTGGTATCAACGGCGCAGCGGCACGGCTCGTGCAGCCTGGCGATCTCGTCATCCTGATCAGCTACGCCATGGTCGACGATGCCGAGGCCCGGAGGATGCAGCCGAAGGTCGTCCATGTCGACGAGCTCAACCGCATCGTCGGTCTCGGTGCCGATCCCGCGGAACCCGTTCCAGGTGCGCAGGAGCAAGTCCGGGGAACGCCGGCGGCCACACCGTCGGCGATGCCCGACGGCCGCTAGCCCCGTAGCATCGCCCGGGTGGTGAACCCGTGGGCCGGCGTAGGCCGAGCATCGGGGAAGATGGGCTTGTGCAGGTGGACGAAGTCGCAACGCCGCGCCAGCTCGCGGACCGTTACGTTGAAGAGCTGGCGGATCTGAATCCGGTGATCGGAACGGCCTTGGGAATCCGGCCGGGGAACGATGCCTTGCCGGATTACTCGCCCGACGGGCTCGAAGCCCGTGCCAGCGCGCAACGCGCGGTGCTCGCCGAGCTCCAGGTGCTGGATGGACCGGATTTGCCGGTGGTCGAACGGCGCGCCGCCCGCCTGCTTCGCGAGCGGTTGACGGCGACGCTGGCCATTCACGACGACGGCGAGAACCTGCGCGAGGTCGATAATCTGTTCTCACCGCCGCAGACGCTGCGTTCGGTTTTCCTTCTGATGCCGGCTGATACGGAGGACGACTGGGCGGCGATTGCACGCCGGCTCCGGAACGTTCCCCGGGCCGCACGCTCGTACCGCGCGTCGCTCGACGAAGGTATGTCCCGCGGTCTCCTCGCGGCTCCACGCCAGGTGGAGACCGTCATCGAGCAGCTCACCTCGTGGATCGAAGCCCGGTGGTACGCGGATTTCGTCAGTGCCGGACCGGAAGGGCTGAAGCAGGAGCTCTCGACCGCTGCGGCGGTTGCCTCCGAGGCACTTGCCGAGCTGCGAGACTATTTCGCCCAGACCTACGCACCCGCCGCGGCGGGCGTGCCGGATGCCGTTGGACGAGAACGGTACGCGCGGTGGGCGCGCTACTGGACCGGTTCGGAGCTGGATCTCGAAGACGCCTACGCGTACGGCTGGTCGGAGTATCACCGGCTGCGCCAGGAGATGGTGGAGGCCGCCGAGGCGATCCGCCCCGGCGCGAGCCCGCAGGATGTGATGCAGCACCTCGACGAACATGGTGAGGTGATCGAAGGCGCGGAGGAGATGCGGCGCTGGCTGCAGCACCTCATGGACGGTGCGATGGCCGATCTCGATGGCGCGTACATCGACCTCGCCGAGCCGATCAAGCAGGTCGAAGCGATGATCGCCCCACCGGGCGGTGCGGCGGCGCCGTACTACACGCGTCCCTCGCTGGACTTCTCAAGACCGGGACGCACGTGGCTGCCGACGCTGGGCAAACAGCGGTTCCCCACGTGGAGTGTGGTGAGCACCTGGTACCACGAAGGTGTCCCGGGACATCATTTCCAGTTCGCGCAATGGGTCTACCTGCAAGACCAGCTCTCCCGCTACCAGGTCAGTGTCGGTTCGGTCAGCGCCATGACCGAAGGCTGGGCACTCTATGCGGAGCGCCTGATGGATGAGCTCGGTTACCTGACCGACCCGGCATATCGCCTCGGATACCTGGACGCGCAGATGCTGCGTGCGGTCCGGGTCATTATCGACATCGGCATGCATCTCGAGCTGCCGATTCCCGGTCATTCCGAGTTCCATCCCGGCGCGACGTGGACGCCGGAGCTCGGCCGGGAGTTTCTGAGCCGCAATTGCGGACGTGGACAGGAGTTCGTCGACTCCGAGATCGTGCGTTATCTCGGGCGGCCCGGGCAGGCGATCAGCTACAAGCTCGGCGAGCGAGCCTGGCTGGAAGGCCGCGCGGCGGCGCGGAAGGCACGCGGCGCGGATTTCAATCTCAAGGACTGGCACATGGCGTCGCTCTCGCTCGGCTCTCTGGGCCTTGACGACCTCGCCGACGAGTTGGCCCGGCTTCCCTGACGAGGTCACCGTGGTCGACGTAGTGAGCTATCCGATCGTCGCCGCGTCGCTGGTTTTCGCGGCGTGGGCGTTGGTGATGCTTGTCGCCGATCGGAACCCACGCGAGTGGTTCGTCATCGGTGCCGGTGTCATCGAGGTGCTCCTTCTCGTGCAGGCGATCGTCGCCGTCATCATCATGATCGCAGGTGACGGTCCGGCCGACATGGCCTTGTTCATCAGCTATCTGATCTTCACGCTGCTCCTCATGCCAGCAACGCTGTTGTGGGCGCTCGTGGAGAAGTCGCGGTGGGGTACGGGCGTTCTGGTCTTTGCCGCGCTGGTCGTTGCGGCGCTCGTGGTGCGCCTGCAGGACATCTGGGAAGGGGTCCCGAGTGTCGTCTGACCCGGCGCCAATGGGTGCGGGGCGGCTGCTCGTTGCCGTGTACGCGCTCTTCGGTGTCGCCGCTACGTCCCGCGCTGTGTATCAGATCGTGACGAGGTTCGACGTCGCCCCGGTCGCCTACGTGCTGTCGGCGTGTGCCGCTGTCGTGTACGTCGTCGCGACGGTTGCGCTGGCCAAGCGGAGCCGTGCAGCGCGCTGGGTGGCGTCGGCCGCCGTGACGATCGAGCTGGTCGGCGTGCTCGTCATTGGCACCATCACCGCGACGGGTGCCGTGAACTTTCCGGACGACACTGTGTGGTCGATGTACGGCCGCGGGTACCTCTTCATCCCGCTCGTGCTGCCGATCGCCGGGCTGCTCTGGCTGCGTCATATCTCGGCCTCTCCGGCTCGCGGCTCTGGCCGGGACTCGTCAGCCGGCCGAGGTTGAGGACGGTCGCGCGGCGCGTACGGCGACCCCGACAGCGCTGCCGACGACGCCGGCCACGCCGGCGACGAGCAGCGCGCGCAGGACACCTTCGTGATCCCCGATCCAGCCGAGCAGGGGCGGTCCGGCGAGGAAGGCCGTGTAGCCGATGGAGGACACGACCGCCACCCGGGCGGCGGCGCGTTGCGGATCGTCGGCAGCAGCGCTCATCCCCACGGGGAATCCCAGAGCGGCGCCGCATCCCCAGAGAAGGACTCCGGCCACCGCGACGACCGGTGTGCCGCCGAAAACGACCATGAGCACGCCGGCGGCTGAGGTCATGCCGCTCGCCCGGATCACGGCGGGGCGGCCATAGCGTTCCAGCACCCACGGGCCGCCGAGGCGGCCAGCCGTCATGGCCGCGACGAAGATCGCGAATCCGGCTGCTCCCGTGGCGTTGCCGACGCCGTATCCGTCCACCAGGCCGACGGCGAGCCAATCGTTGGCGATGCCCTCGATCAGCGCGAAGCACAGCACCATGACTCCGATGAGCAACGTGCGCGGCTCGCGCCAGGCATGCCAGGCCGAGATCGTGGGACCCGTGGCGTCGCGCTCGGCCGGCGTGCGAGCGGGAAGGAAATGCCGGGTACTCAGCAACGTGACGACGACGACTCCGGCCCCGATCGTGGTCAGATGGACCGCCACGGACACGCCCAGCCAGGTGAGCCCGGCACCGAGCCCGGCACCTACGACGGTGCCGAGGCTGAACAAAGCGTGAAATCGCGGCATGATGTGGCGGTCGAGCAGCCGTTCGACGGCGGCACCCTCGACGTTCATGGCCACATCCCACGAGCCGGTGCCGTAGCCGAGCGCGAAGAGCCCGATTCCGGTGACGGCAACGCTGCCGATGACGTCGGCGGCGAAGGCGGAGATGATCAGGCCGCTGCCGGCGACCAGCGAACCGATGGCCACCGTACGAGCGGCGCCGAGCCAGCCGACGACGAAGCCCGCCGTGGGCAGCGCGAGGACGGCGCCGCAGGCCAGGGCGAGGAGGAGGCGGCCGAGCTCCCCGGGTTCGAGATCGAGTGCGTCGCGCACGTGCGGTATGCGGGCCATCCACGAGGCGAAGCCGAAGCCGTTGGTGGCGAAGACGGTAAATATTGCAGTACGTGCGTGACGTATGTGCCGGGGCGGGTGCGAGGGCTCGTGGTAGTGCAGGGCCATGAGGTCGTCCAGATTTCCGTCTACTGGAGGTCGAATCGATTCGACCGAATCGATTCGATATCATGACATTCATGCCGCACGTCAGGCAACTGCGCAGGTGGAGGGATATGTGCGGGGGTGAACGCCAGTGAGTCCGAACCGGGCCACACTCGCCGAGGTGGCCGCCCGCGCAGGGGTGTCGCCCTCCACCGCGTCGCTGGCCTTCAGCGGTGCGGGACCGGTAGCCGAGGCCACGCGCCAGCGAGTGCTCGAGGCCGCGCGCGAACTCGGCTATTCGGGTCCGGACCCCATGGCCCGGTCGCTGCGACGGCGCCGCTCCGGGATCGTGGCGGTGCTCATCGGTGAGCGGCTGCTGTACGCGTTCCGCGATCCGGTCATGGTCGGGTTGCTCGACGGCCTGGCCGAAGAGCTGACATCCCTGGATTCCGGGTTGCTGCTGCTCTCCGGGGAGGCCGAGCTCGGCGGGCCCAGCGCGAACCAGGTGAAACAGATGCCGATGGACGTCGCCATCTTCGCTGCCTGTGGCCTGAATGACGATCCACTCGTCGATCACTTCCTGGAGCGGGAAATTCCCGTCGTCGCCGTGGACGGCCCGCTTCGCGACGACGTCGCCTTTCTCGGCATCGACGATTTCGGGGGTGCGCGCGCCCTGGCGCGCCACCTCGCCGAACTCGGGCACGAGAAGGTCGCTACTCTGACTCTGCCGTTGCGTCCCGACGGTCGCCGTGGGCCGGTGGACCAGGCACGAAGGGAGGCCATCGGATTCGCAGACACCGAACGGCGCCTGGCCGGGGTCGAGGAGGTCTTCGGTCCGATACCGGCCGTGGAGGCAGCGGCCAACCTCATCGAAGAAGCAGAGGAGATGGCCGCCCATCTCTTGGACACGGGCGAGCGTCCCACGGCGATACTGGCCCAGAGCGACCTGCTGGCCGTCGGCGCGATCCGCGCGGCCCACGCACGTGGCCTGCGAGTTCCCGAAGATCTGAGCGTCGTGGGATTCGACGGCATCGACACGCCGTGGCTCGGCTCGCAGGTACTGACCACCATCGAACAGCCCGTCGTGGAGAAGGGCCGCATGGCGGGCAGGATGGTCGCCGAGCTTCTCGCCGGGCGTCACCCGGAGGACGTGAAACTCGCGATCACGACGCGTATCGGTGCGACGTCGGCGCCACCCCCGCCGCGATAGTCTGGCGACGTGAGCGAAGCGGGCGAGTCGCGGCCGGCTCGGCTGAACGTCGGTGTGGTCGGAACCGGTCGTGTCGGTGCTGTGCTGGGTGCCGCCTTGAATCGGAGCGGTCACCGCGTCGTCGCCGGGTACGGAGTGTCCGACGCGAGCCGTGAGCGGGCCGAGGCGCTGCTGCCGGGTGTGTCACTGGTCGAGATCGACGAGGTCTTCGCGCGTTCCGACCTGGTCCTCATGACCGTGCCAGATGACGTGCTGCCGGGTCTCGTCGACGGGCTTGTCTCCACCGATACGGTGCGAGCTGGCCAATTCGTCGTCCACACCAGCGGCCGCATGGGCATCGGCGTCTTCGATCCGGCCACGCGAGCCGGCGCCCTTCCCCTCGCGCTGCATCCGGCAATGACGTTCACCGGGACGTCCGTCGACGTGCAGCGGCTGGAAGGAGCGACGTTCGGGGTGACCGCCCCGGAGCCGTTGTGGCCGGTGGCGGAGGCCCTGGTGATCGAGATGGGATCCGATCCGGTGCGGGTGCCCGAGGAGTACCGGGGCCTCTACCACGTGGCCTTGACACATGGGGCCAACCACCTGGTGACCGTGGTCAACGATGCGATGGATCTCCTGCGTGCCGCGGGCGTCGAACAGCCGGATCAGGTGCTCGCGCCCCTGTTGTCCGCGGCGCTGGACAACACGCTGCGGCAGGGCGACGACGCCCTGACGGGGCCGGTGTCGCGTGGTGACTCCGGCACCGTCGCCGATCATCTCCGGGAGATCCGGCGGGTCACGCCGGAACTGGAGCCGGTGTACACCGCGCTCGCCCGCCGCACGGCAACGCGGGCGCTCGCGTCCGGACGGTTGCAGGCGAGCGACGCCGAGTCGCTCCTGGAGATCCTCGCAACCCGAACCCGCTGATCATGAAGACTTTGACGGTCCATGGACGGTCAAAGTGTTCATGATCAGCGATGGGTGGCGTTATGGTCCACCGTCACCTGGTCACCCGTGCCGACGAATGCGAGAAGGGGGACGAGCATGAGCGAGCCTGTGGTCGCGCGGACTCGTACCGAGCTGGCAACCGTACTCGCGGATGTGGACAGCGAGAGTGCCGTCGTCATGACCATGGGTGCACTGCACGACGGACACCTCGAACTCGTCCGCGCCGCACGCCGAATCGTCGGCGACGAGGGCCGGGTGCTGGTGACGATATTCGTCAACCCGCTGCAGTTCGGTCCCGGCGAGGATTTCGGTCGCTATCCGCGCACCTTCGACGCGGATCTCGCCGCGTGCGCCGCGGAGGGTGTGGATATCGTGTTCGCGCCCCCGCGCGACGAGATGTATCCAGACGGTGAGCCGTCCGTCACCATCTCGCCCGGACATCTGGGTCAAGAGCTGGAAGGTGCGGTCCGGCCCACCCACTTCGCCGGCGTGCTCACCGTCGTCGCCAAACTGCTCAATCTCACCGCGCCAACGTACGCCGTGTTCGGTGAGAAGGACTACCAGCAGCTCACCCTGATCCGGAGAATGGTCACCGACCTCGACATGCCATACCGGATCGTGGGCGTGCCGACGGTGCGGGAGGCGGATGGGCTCGCGCTATCGAGCCGCAACCGTTATCTCTCGGCCGACGAGCGGAGCATCGCCCGAGCGCTGTCGGCCGCACTGACTGAGGGCGTTCGGGCAGCGGACCAGGGACGGTCTGCCGTGCTGGCAGCCGCGCAGTCGGTGCTCGACGCGCATCCGGATCTGGAAATCGACTATCTGGCTTTGCGCACACCGGACCTGACCGCGGAGGCAATCGAGGGCGACGCCAGGCTGCTCGTGGCGGCCCGGATTGGATCCACACGGCTGATCGACAACGTCGGCGTGACGCTCTCGGTGTGAGCTCTCTGCGATCCGGTAGCGCTCGCTTATTGACATGATGCAGCCGTCAGGCTTTCATGAACGCGATCGTGGCTCCATACGGGCTGTCGCGATCTCTGCGTGTTTGGAGGCTGTTCGTGAAGACCGGAGCGGTCAGCCGGACGTATCGCGCGGCCGGTGCGTCGGCGATGATCGCCGTCGTTCTGACCGGCTGCGGGGACGACGGCACCGAACCTCCGGGGCTCGATGCCGTCGCGACGGAGACCGAACAGCCAGCATCCGGCGGCGCGAGTCCGGACGATGCGGACTCCGATGATGCAGACTCGGATAACGCGGATCCAGACGACGCGGACCGGGATACCGGCGACGCCGCTTCTGATGACGAGGAGCCGCCGGCGGGCGGCGAGACACACGAGTTCCCGGATGCCGGGCTCACCATCGTCGAACCGGACGAGATTCCCGAGGATGCCGCGGCGGCCGTGGCCACGTATATCGAGTTCTACCGCGGATGGCGTACGTCGCTGCGCGAGGTCGAGATCGACAAGGCCGTGGAGGATTTCGGCACGCGGCAGGTCGTCGAGCGTATGGAGAGTTCTCTGGACTACCAGGAGGAGAACGGGATCCGGTTCGGCGGCGAGTTCGTTGTCGAATTGACTATCGAGGAACGTGGTGACCACATGGTCGTCCTCGGCGGCTGCGCCGACGCGTCAGACTTGACGATGATCGACGACGACGGCGAGCGCCCGGCGGTCGAGCCTGGAGAAGAATCGACCGCGCCCGTACATGTCGAGCTGACGAACAACGGGGGCGTTTGGCTGATCAACAGGAACGACATCAATGAGGATGAACGATGCGAAGACTAACGTACCTGGCACGTTCCAAGCGTTCGATATCGGCACGCGTAGCCGCGAGCGGCGCGATGTCGGCAGCATTGGTCGGTGGCGCCCTCGTGCCGGCGGCGCCGAGAACGGATACATCGACGTCACCGTATGGGGTTCGGGTGTCAGCGAAGGCGGTGACGGCTACGAGATCCCGCCCGAGACCATCCGGAAGCTCCCCCCGTGCTTCTACAGTCGATGGAAGACGGGCGCCGAGGTCTACGAGCAATTCATCAACAATCCCATAGGGCCGGACAATTATCCGCAGGAGCACGATCACGACCGTTTCGAGAACTGGGAGGATTACGAGAACGACGACGAGGGCTACTGGTGGACCGGTAATTGCAGCAGCGCTCGGTTTGAGAGCGACGTCATCGGTGAGTTCGCAGACTACGTGGACGAGTGGTTCGAGGAGAATCCACCCATGTACGTCGAGCCAGGTGACCCGGAGCCGGTGCCGGACGTACCACCCGAGGTGCTGGTCGAGTACGCGCACGAGGCGATGGAACTGCCGGAACCGGAGGTGTCCTGGAACCCGAAGCGCGACGGTGACGGCGCCACGCTGGTGAACATCGACACCTGGTTCTGGCTCGACGACGGACCAGTGGAGCTGGAGGTCCACGCCGAGGCTGGCGGAAACACCGCAACGGTGCAGGCAACGCTCGGCGAGATCAGCTTCTCGGCACCGTCGGCGGCTTCGGTGTCGAGTGGTCGGAAGGTGAGGAGACGGACTGTGCGCTGACCTTCGAGAGGTCGAGCGCGAGCCATCCCGGCCAGGCGACGCCGGTTCAGGTGCAAAGCCATTGGACGATCGAGTGGTTCGCCAACGGTGAGCCACAGGGAGAGCTCGATCCGCAGAGCACCGAGCAGGAATTCCAGGTCCCGGTCGCGGAGTCGCAGTCGTCGGTGACGTCGTCGCGATAGCGATCGACGGTGTCGGTATCCGAGGTGGCGTCGTTCACTCTTCAGGACGCGAGAGCATGAATGGGGCCGAGAGCCGTAGGCTTTTCCGTCGTGACGGAAATCCGACTGCCGCGTCAGCTCCTCACCGAGAGTCCGGGCTGGGCCGAATATGCCGACGTCGTCGTCGTCGGCAGTGGCATCGCGGGCTTAACGACGGCTCTCGAGGCCCGCAAGGCCGGCCGGGTGCTGTTGGTGACGAAGACGAGCCTGACTGCGGGCGCCACGGCGTGGGCTCAGGGCGGTATCGCCGCTGCCTTGGGTCCCGAGGACACGCCGGAACAGCACATGCACGACACGCTCGTTGCCGGTGTGGGTCTGTGCTCCGAGGATGCTGTCCGTACGCTGGTCACCGAGGGTCCGCGGCGGGTCCGCGAGCTGGCGGCGCTGGGCGCGGAGTTCGAACGTGCTGACGACGGGACGATCGCGCTCACTCGTGAGGGCGGTCACCGCCGTGACCGCATCGCGCACGCTGGCGGCGATGCCACCGGCCAGGAGATCTCGCGGGCACTCATCGAAGCGCTGCGCGCCGTCGAGGAGGACCCGGGGATCCAGGTCATTGAGAACGCCCTGGTCACAGATGTGCTTACGGATGCGCGCGGGCGAGCGTGCGGCGTGGCCCTGCATGTGATTGGTGCCGGCCGGATCGATGGGCTCGGTGCGGCCCTGGGGCGGGCAGTCGTCCTTGCAGCGGGAGGCATCGGGCAGGTCTACGCGTCGACGACGAATCCTCCCGTCTCCACAGGTGACGGGGTCGCGGCTGCGTTGCGAGCCGGAGCCGAGATCGTCGATCTGGAATTCGTCCAGTTTCATCCGACGGTGCTGTGGCTGGGACATTCGGCGAAGGGCCAGCAACCGTTGATCTCGGAGGCGGTGCGCGGGGAGGGTGCGCTGCTTCGTGACGTCGAGGGCCGACGGTTCATGGTCGACCGCCACGAGCTGGCCGAGCTCGCACCGCGGCACGTCGTGGCCAAGGGCGTCGTGACGGCGATGGCCGAGACCGGTGCCGAACATGTGTGGCTGGACGCCCGGCACCTCGGCGCCGAGTTTCTGGAGAGCAGGTTCCCTACCATCGTCGCGCGGTGCCGTGCCCACGGTGTCGATCCGGTCACCGACATGGTGCCCGTGGCGCCGGCGCAGCACTATGCCAGTGGTGGGATCCGTACCGATGCCTGTGGACGCACGACGGTTCCCGGCCTGTACGCGTGTGGGGAGGCCTCGTGGACGGGAGTCCACGGGGCGAACCGGCTCGCGTCGAACTCGCTGCTCGAAGGGCTGGTGTGGGGGCATCGGATCGCCATCGATCTCGCTGAGAATCTTGCGGATGTCGCGTGGTCGGAGCCCGAGGAACGACGTGGTACGCCGGCCTTGCTGGAGGCGTCGGCGTTGCCGTTCATCCAGGCTGCGATGACGGCTGGCGCGGGCGTGATCCGGTCGGCGTCGTCGCTGGGCACGCTTCGAAATCGGCTGCACACGTTGCGTCTCGAGCGGGAAAATGCTATTCCCACGCCGGAGGCGTGGGAGACCACCAATGTCTTCGCGGTGGCCGCTACGCTCGGACATCATGCCGTGTTGCGTGAGGAGACCCGCGGTGGCCATTGGCGCGAGGACTTTCCGGAGCGCGATGACGAACGCTGGCGGGGACATCTTGCCAGCGTGTTGACCCCGGACGGGGTCCTGGAAACGGAATTTCAGCCGATGAGGGAGATGTGATGAGTCTGGCTGAGCCGGTGACGAGTTCTCTGCGTGACGCAGGACTCGACCCGCTCTACGTGGAAGACCTGGTGCGGGCGACTCTCGAAGAGGATCTCGCAGGTGGGGCCGATGTCACCTCGGAGGCGACGATCTCCCCCCAGCAGTGGGCCCGTGCGACGCTGTCTGCCCAGAGTGCCGGTGTGATCGCCGGTCTGCCCGTTGTCGAAGCGACATTCGAGGCATCTGGCGATGGCATGGAGATCCAGCGCAGGATGGCAGAAGGTAGCTGGGTCGAGCCGGGGACGCCGTTGCTGACCGTTGTCGGCCCCACCCGGCAGATCCTGCTGGCGGAACGTACCGCTTTGAACCTGGGCTCACGGTTGTCCGGCATCGCCACGGCCACCAACCAATGGGTGCATGCTGTCAGCGGTACCGGTGCGACGATCCGGGACACCCGCAAGACCACGCCGTTGTTGCGTCCGCTGGAGAAGTATGCCGTGCGCGTCGGTGGCGGCGAGAATCACCGCTCGTCGCTGTCGGACATGGCGCTCATCAAGGACAATCATGTTGCCGCCGCTGGTGGCATCACTGCGGCGCTCCAGGCAGTACGGGCGGCTGCTCCCGACGTCCCGGTCGAGGTGGAGGTCGACGACGTTGCCGGCGCCGTCGAGGCGGTCGAGGCCGGCGCGGAGTTAATCTTGCTCGACAACTTCTCCGTCGATCAGACGCGGGAAGCCGTGGCCGCAGTCGGGGGGCGGGCGCAGCTGGAGGTCAGCGGTGGTCTGAATATTCAGGACGCCCGAGCCTATGGCGAGAGCGGCGTCAACTACATCTCGGTCGGCGGGCTCACGCACTCGGCGCGGGCGCTCGACGTCAGCTTGGAGATCGAGCAGGTCGGCTTTACCGAGCCCGAGGCGAACACCGCCAACTCGTGGTTCACGCCGGCGGCTTCGGACGCCGGTGTACCCGGCCGCGATACGTCCGAGAACTCGATCGTCACCTGACTATGCTGCTCGCAATCGAAGCCGGCAACACCGACACCGTCATCGGGCTGATCGACGACCGCGAGGTCGTTCACCACTGGCGGGTATCGACCGTGCCGAAACGTACCGCCGACGAGTTCATGGCCTTGTTGCGCGGGCTGATGGCAGGCGCGGAAGACACGGTGCACGGAGTGGTGGTCTGTTCCACCGTGCCGTCGGTCCGCCGGACGATGCGAGCGCTCGTGGCACGCTACTACGCTGACCTGCCGTCGGTCATGGTCGAACCGGGTGTGCGTACCGGAATTCCGGTAATGACCGACAATCCGCGCGAAGTCGGGACGGATCGGGTGCTGAACGCCTTGGCGGCAGCACACTTCTACGGCACTCCGTGCCTGGTCGTGAGCTTTGCGACGGCAACCACGTTCGACGTCGTGTCATCCCGGGGAGAGTATGTCGGAGGCGCCATCGCCCCGGGAATCGGCGTGTCCCTGGAAGCCCTCGGGCAGGCCGGCGCCCAGCTACGGCAGGTCGAATTGTCACGTCCACGATCGGTGATCGCCAAGAACACCGTCGAGGCCGTGCAATCGGGCACGCTCTACGGGTTCAGCAGCCTGGCCGACGGGATCATCGCGCGGATGGCCAGCGAGCTAGGCGTTCCGACCGAGGAGTTGCCGGTGATCGCGACCGGCGGGCTGGCACCGTCGGTTCTCGACGAGATGTCGACCGTCAAGCATCACGATCCGTGGCTGACCCTCCTCGGTCTCAGCCTGGCGTACGAGCGCAACGTTCTCGCCACATGACAACGTCACCGGGGCGGCAGTGGCGGGCTTGCCTCCATGAACCTCCAGCCGGCGGCTTCGACGGCTCGATGGGCGGCCCCGGTCATGGTGGAGAACGACACGTCGAAGCCAGCCGTGTGGCCGCGTTCGGTGAGCTTCTCGAGAAACGCCAATCCCGCGTTGTCGAGTTCCGTGACCAGATGCATGTCCACGATGGCCTGGCCCAGGCCATGGATCCGTTCGAGCCCCGCCACCTCGTCGATGGCTTCGTCCAGCTCTTCGGACAGCGTTTCGTCGATACGGCCGGACAGGTATATCGTGATCTCCTGCCCTCCCCGGTCGACGACGTCCACTGCGTTCATCGACCTCACCTCCTGGCTTGAAGCGTGACACGCACAGTGCGGCGCTGCAATGGGTACGGCCCCGGCCAGGATCCGGCCGTCGCCAGCTGACCGGGATACGGCCGGCGGAAGCAGGACACTAGGCTGGTGGTCTATGAGTGAAGAGCCCCGAGCTGAGGACCATGATCTGCCGGAACAGATGAGGATTCGCCGGCAGAAGCGCGAGGAGCTCCTCACGTCCGGTGTCCCGCCGTATCCTCGGCAGTTTTCTCGCACCCATACGCTCGCGGGTGTTCGGTCGGCATATCCGGATCTCGCGCCGGGGGTGGAGACCGGTGAACGCGTGTCGGTCGCTGGTCGGGTGATCTTTCTGCGCAATACCGGAAAGCTGTGCTTTGCCCGGCTCCGCGAAGGCGACGGAACGGAGCTACAGGCGATGCTGTCGCTGGACCGCGTGGGCGAGGAGCGGTTGAACTCGTGGAAGCATCTCGTCGACATCGGCGACCATGTCGGCTTCGACGGTGAGGTCGTCACGAGCAAGCGTGGTGAGCTGTCGGTGATGGCCGACACCTGGACTATCGTGTCCAAGGCGCTTCGTCCCCTGCCCGTGGAACATCGATCGCTGAACGAAGAGACCCGGATCCGGCAGCGATACGTCGATCTGATCGTCAACCCCGCCGCTCGGGACATCGTTCGTACTCGGGCCCGGGTGATGCGCTCTGTCCGCGAGACGCTGGAGCGCGCGGGTTACATCGAGATCGAAACGCCGGTTCTGCAGGCGATCCGCGGTGGTGCGAGCGCGCGTCCGTTCGAGACGCATCTCAACGCCTTTGATATGCCGATGACGTTGCGGATCGCCTTGGAGCTTCATCTCAAGCGAGCCGTCGTCGGTGGTGTCGAGAGCGTCTACGAGATAGGCCAGATCTTTCGCAACGAGGGCGTCGATTCCACCCACAGCCCCGAGTTCACGATGCTTGAGGCTTACCAGGCCTACGCCGACTACGACACTATGGCCCGGCTGACACGTGAGATCGTCCTGGATGCGGCACGTGCCGTCGAACGTACCCAGGTACCCGACGGCCACGGTGGGGAGATCGATCTCGAACGACCATGGCGACACCTCACCTTGCACGAGGCGGTCTCTCAGGCTGTCGGTGACGAGGTGACCGTCGATACACCATCGGAACGGTTGCGCGAGCTCGCCAGCAAGCATGAGGTTGCCGTCCACCCCGAGTGGGGGCATGGCGAGCTCGTCCTGGAACTCTTCGAGAAGCTTGCCGAGCACACATTGATGACGCCGACGTTCGTCCGCGACTACCCGGCTGCGGTACGTCCGCTCGCGCGGCCGCACCGCGATGACGCGCGGCTAACCGAGGCGTGGGATCTCATCGTGGCCGGTGTCGAACTCGGTGTCGCGTATTCGGAGCTTACCGATCCGATCATTCAGCGCGAGCGGCTACAGGAGCAGGCACGTCTAGCGGCGGCCGGGGATCCCGAGGCGATGCAGATCGATGAGGATTTCTTGCGGGCACTGGAGTACGGCATGCCACCCACCGGTGGTATGGGATTGGGCATCGACCGGCTCTTGATGTTGTTAACCGGTGCCGGTATCCGCGAAACTATCTTGTTCCCTTTGGTGAAACCGGAGTGAATACGTCGTCGGCGGCCGCCCCGGACGGGTCGGAGTTCTTTGTCCGGCGGGCACGTACCGCAGATGTTCGAGTGATACGTCAGCTACTTGACGATTACGCGCGGAAGCGGATCCTGCTGTCCAAAGAAACGGTCACGCTCTACGAAGATGTTCAAGAGTTCTGGGTCGCGGAGAGCCACTCCGACGCCGAAGTGATCGGTTGTGGTGCATTACACGTGATGTGGGAAGATCTAGCGGAGGTCCGTACACTCGCCGTGCGTCCGGAGTGGAAAGGACGCGGTGTCGGGCATGCTTTACTCGATCGTCTACTCCAGACAGCTCGGGAACTCGGTGTGACCCGTGTGTTTTGCCTCACGTTCGAGGTGGGCTTCTTTGCCCAACATGGCTTCGAGTCGGTCGAAGATACTCCGGTGCCACCGGAAGTATATGCGCAGTTACTCCGTTCCTATGATGAAGGAGTAGCGGAGTTCCTGGAGTTGGATCGGGTCAAACCAAACACTCTGGGCAACGTTCGGATGCTTCGCCGTATTAGCTGAGTACGGTGTTGTCCTTAGCTGCCAGCAACGTCTAGAAGCTGATTGAATTTTGGCTAATAGTGGCGTATTAATAGAGACTCGAGCCGCAATCAACAGTTCCTATACTCATGAAGGGGACCAGTCATGGCCCAGAAGGTCCAAGTCATACTTCTCGACGATCTCGATGGGGGCGAAGCTGAGGAGACAGTCAGTTTCGGCCTCGACGGTTCGAGCTATGAGATTGACCTGTCGAAGGAAAACGCGTCCCAGCTACGCGAGGCGCTTGCCCCTTATGTCGCCTCGGCTCGCAAGGCCGGAGGAGCCAAGCGCACTCGCGGGCGTGGAAAATCGTCCTCGTCCAGCCGCAGTAGTAGCAGCAGCAGTGGCACCGACACCGCCGCGGTGCGCGAGTGGGCCCGGGCGCAGGGCCTGAAGGTGTCCGATCGTGGCCGTATCCCGGCGGATATCATGGAGAAGTACGAGGCAAGCCGTTCGTGATGTGCGCGTGCGCGGCGATAGCCGGCACGTAGCGTGGTGACGACGTACATGGGCTCCCGTCGATCGACGGGAGCCCGACTTTTGCGCGGTCATGCCTGAACGAAGACCTGCCGCTGGCGACCGAGCTGATCGATTTCGAGTTCGACGACGTCGTCGGGCTTGAGATAAGGCTGGTCGGGCATCCCGAGTGCCACCCCGGCAGGCGTTCCCGTATTGATGAGATCTCCCGGTTCGAGAACCATGAACTGACTGAGATACCAGATGACGTAGTCGACACCGAAGATGAGAGCCGACGTGCTGCCGTCTTGACGTATCTCGCCATTGACCCACAGCCGCATGCGTAGACTGTCCGGGTTGGTTATATCCTCGATCGGCACCAGCCAGGGACCCAACGGATTAAACGTCTCACACGACTTACCCTTGTCCCATTGCCCACCACGCTCGAGCTGGAACTCGCGCTCGGAAACGTCGTGGGAGATGACGTATCCGGCGATGACCTCACGTGCGGCGGCCGGAGATTCCAGATATCGGGCGGTCTTGGCAATGACGACACCGAGTTCGATCTCCCAATCGGTCTTGGTGCTCGCCCGCGGTATCAGAACGTCATCGTAGGGGCCGACCACGGTATTCGGTGCCTTCATGAACAAGACCGGCTCCGCCGGGATGGCTTGGCCGCCTTCCTCGGCGTGGTCACGGTAGTTGAGTCCAATACACACCACTTTTCCGGGGCGCGCGATGGGGGCCCCGATTCGTGTGCCGCTGACGTTTATCGGTGCGAGCTCGTTCGACGCCAGGGCCGCGCGCGTGCGGGCGATTCCGTCGGCAGCGAGAAAATCAGCGTCCACATCTGCCGTGATGGTGCTCAGATCGAATGTGGCGGCGTGTTGTGTGGAAGCGTCGTCGATACTGACCGCGGGATATTCGTGTCCGGCCGCTCCGAGGCGCAAGAGTCGCATGCTATTTCCCCAGGAAGTCATAGTCTTCTTTGTCGATTACCGTGGTTTACTCAGCGAATGCGAGTTTATAGTGCGTGACATTTCTCGGGTCGCGCGGGGGTATGCCCATCGTTATGGGAGCCGTACGTGGTCGGCGGTCAGCTCGGCAACCGTTCGGACACCGAGTAGCTGAAGGGTCCGCCGTATCTCGGCAGCCAGAATCTCGGTCGCGCGGGCAACTCCACGCTCCCCGCCGGCCATGAGCCCGTAGAGATAGGCGCGGCCCACCAGGCAACCGGTGGCGCCGAGCGCCCGGGCAGCCACGATGTCGGCACCGCTCGTGATCCCGGTGTCCACGTAGACCTCGGTGTGATCGCCGACGGCCGAGACCACGTCGGGCAGCACCCGCAGCGGCGTGGGCGCGCGGTCTAGCTGGCGCCCGCCATGGTTGGATATCACGACGGCGTCGGCGCCCGCGTCGGTCACCCGGCGGGCATCCTCGGTGGTCTGGATTCCCTTGACGATGAGTGGCCCGTGCCAGATCGAACGTATCCAGGCGAGGTCGTCGACGGTCATCGTCGGGTCGAACAGCGTGTTGAGCAGATCGGCCACCGTGCCATCCCAGGACGACAAGGAGGCGAAGGTCAGCGGTTCGGTGGTGAGCAGGTTGATCCACCACGCGGGGTGCAGGGCCGCGTCGGCAACGGTCTTCAGTGTCAGGGAGGGCGGAATGGTGAACCCGTTTCGGGTGTCCCGTAGCCGGGCCCCGGCTACGGGCACGTCCACGGTCAACATGAGAGCTTCGTATCCGGCCGCGGCGGCGCGCTTGACGAGGTCTTCTCCCGCCGCGCGGTCTTTCCACACGTAGAGCTGGAACCATTTGCGTGCGTCGGGTGCTGCTGCCGCCACGTCTTCGATCGACGTCGTGCCCATTGTCGAGAGGGCGTAGGGCACGCCCGTCCGTTCCGCCACGCGGACGACGGCGTTCTCGCCTTCGTGATGCATCATCCGGGTGAAGCCGGTTGGGGCGAAAGCGAACGGCAGCGCGCTGGGTTTCCCCAGCATCGTGGTAGTGGTGTCGACGTCGGATACGTTACGCAGTACCGATGGCCGTAACTCCACGTCGCGGAAGAGTTGCCGGGCACGCCGGAGGCTGATCTCGGACTCGGCGGCGCCATCGGTGTAGTCGAAGACCGAGCGTGGCGTGCGGCGCCGCGCGATGCGGCGCAGATCCGCTATGGTCAGTGCGCGTTCCAGGCGCCGTTCGGTGGGATTGGTCGTGATGCGCCGGGTACGCAACAGCGGCTTGAGCTCGGACCATTTCGGTATCTGGCGCTGGGTCATCGGTCACTCCACCGGTGGCTTCGGCAGGTCGGCACAGGCAGCATGCATCCGCACGTGTGGTCCGACCACATGTGGTTCATGCATACCTTAAACGCTGTGGTTGGACCACACAACGTACGGTGGCTCCCGTGAAGGCCTACGAGCTCGTCCTGCAACGGATAGAGGCCGAGATCGCCGGAGGGCGGCTCGGTATCGGTGCGCGACTCCCCGGCGAACGGGCGCTTGCCGAGGACATGGGTGTGAGCCGCACGTCCGTGCGTGAGGCGGTCAGGGTGCTGGAGGCCATGGGAATCGTGCGCACGGCCGTCGGGTCGGGACCGGATGCGGGTGCGTTGATCGTGGCCGAACCGCGTTCTCCCCTGGCCTCGGCGCTTCGGCTGCACGTGGCGACGAGCCATATACCGATCGCCGATGTCGTCCAGACGCGGATATTGCTCGAATCGTGGGCGGTGCGCGAGGCAAGCGGCAAGGCCAGCGACGGCGAGCTGGCCGGGGTCGCACAGCTGCTCGACGCCATGGACGATCGGGAGCTATCGCCGGAGCGTTTCCACGTGCTCGATGCGGAGTTCCACGTCTCTCTGGTCGCGATGGCAGGCAATGTGCTGGTCTCGACCGTCATGGCCGCGTTGCGGGAGGCCATCCACAGCTATGTGATGGCCGCCGTCGCCGACATTTCCGACTGGCCGGCGGTCGCCAACGATCTTCGCGCGGAGCATCGAGCCGTATTCGAGGCCGTGCGCTCCGGTGCGGGCGAGCGAGCCGCCACGCTGGTGGCCGAGCATATTGACGGCTTCTACCGGGCTGCCCGCTTGAGGTGAGCGTTGCTCACGATCGCTGGAGGTCACTCGAGCGCCGCACGATGAGCTCGGGCTCGAACGTCACCTGCTGGTGTTCGTGATCGGGGTTGGTGGTCTCGTCGAGCAGCAGTTCAGCGCCGGTACGTCCGAGCTGCTGGCGAGGTTGCCGGACCGACGACAATGGCACGGCGGCGGCTGCCGCAAAGTCGATGTCGTCATAGCCGACGATGGCGATGTCGTGTGGCACCTGGAGACCGGCGTGCGTCAACGCCTGGAGCAGGCCGAGAGCAAGGAGATCGTTGGCGCAGAACACGGCGGTCGGCCGCGTCGACGGTGGCATGGCGGCGATCCGATCTCCTGCCGAGCGTCCGGTGGTCACGTTCGGTGTCGGTGTGGTCATGACGTCGAGGTCGAGAGGCGTGGAGCTTGCTTCGACGGCGGCAACGGCTCCCTCGTGGCGTTCTTGCACCTGACGGAGATGGAACGGGCCGCTCAGAAAGAGCACCCTCTGGTGGCCGGTGTCGATCAAGTGGGTGAGAGCCTGGCGACCCCCCAGCAGGTCGTTGACCGCGACCGAACATTCGCCCTCCGACGCCGCTTGACGATCGAATAGCACGACGGGAGTGCCGTGTTCGCGTAACATCTCGATCTTCTTATCCGAACCCTCGATGGGGTTGATCAGCACTCCTTGCACGCGCATCTCGTTCAGGAGATCGAGATGCGATGACTCCTTCTCCGTGTCGTCGTCGCTGTTGCACACGATGACCGCCAATCCGTTGTGATTGGCGATTTCCTCGACGCCGCGGGCGACGTCGGTGAAGAAGGGATTGGAGATATCGAGAACGACCAGACCCAAAGTGCGGCTGCGACCCGCGCGAAGCTGCCGGGCGGAATCATTCCGGACGAAGTTCAGCTCTTTGATCGCGGCCTGCACCCGCTCACGTGTGGAGGGCGCTACGAGGTCTGGCCGGTTGAGCACGTTCGAGACGGTCCCCACCGAGACTCCCGCGTATTCGGCGACCTGCCGGATGTTGGGGACAGACGGTTTCACGTGATTGGCCTCCAGACCCGAGCCGAGCGCCACGTATGCCGATCGTACGCGATGGTTCTATCAAACGGCCGGCACGTAGGCGCATCTTGACAGCTCAGACGAGTGGCCGTAGGTTGTATGAAACGTTTCATTAGCTGGTCTGGGTGGCGGTCGCCGGCGAATCATACGAAATCCGTGAGGGAGTGGCAGGCATGGATACTGAAGCCGAGGTCAAAGCGGCGCTTCTTGGAGTCAAGGTCGAGACGGCATCATGGGCGTACGCGAATTCCGGGACCAGATTCAAGGTATTCACGCAACCCGGTGTGCCGCGTGATCCCTACGAGAAGATCGACGACGCTGCCGTCGTGCATCGGCTGACCGGTGCTGCCCCCACCGTCGCCCTGCACATCCCGTGGGACAAGGTCGACGATTACGGCCAGCTCGCCAAGCATGCACGTGACCAGGGGCTGCAGATCGGGGCGATCAACGCCAACGTGTTCCAGGATGACGACTACAAGCTGGGCAGCGTCTGCCATCCCGACCCCGCCGTACGCCGCAAAGCTACCGATCACTTGCTGGAATGCGTCGACGTCATGGACGCGACCGGCTCGGACACGCTGAAGTTGTGGTTCGCCGACGGCACCAACTACCCCGGTCAGGACAGTATCCGCGCTCGCCAGGATCGCCTGTCCGAAGCGCTGTCCGAAGCATACGAGCGCCTCGGTGAGGGCCAGCGCCTGTTGCTGGAATACAAGCTGTTCGAGCCCTCCTTTTACACCACCGATGTTCCGGACTGGGGAACGTCGTACGCTCACTGCCTGCGGCTTGGGCCGAAGGCGCAGGTGGTGATCGATACCGGTCATCACGCGCCGGGCACGAACATCGAGTTCATCGTGGCCTTCCTGCTGCGGGAAGGCAAACTCGGCGGATTCGACCTCAATTCCCGGTTCTACGCCGACGACGATCTCATGGTGGGCGCGGCCGATCCGTTCCAGCTGTTCCGCATCATGTACGAGATCGTCGCTGCGGGCGCGCACCGACCGGAGGCGGGCCTGGCGTTTATGCTCGACCAATGCCACAACATCGAACCGAAGATCCCGGCGATCATCCGGTCCGTACTCACGGTCCAGGAGATGGCCGCTAGAGCCATGACGGTCGACACCAGTGCGTTGACCGCGGCCCAGCGCAATGGCGACGTCTTGGACGCGAACGAGATCTTCATGGATGCGTTCTATTCTGACCTTCGCCCGCTGCTGGCCGAGCTGCGCGCGGAGCAGGGATTCGAGGCGGATCCGCTCGGCGCCTATTACCAGTCCGGGTACGCCGAGAAGATCGCCGAGCAGCGCGTAGGTGGTCAGCAAGCCGGCTGGGGCGCATGACGCGGCGAACGGCACCGGGCGCGATTCAGATGAAGGGACATGCGGGATGACACATGCGGATGTCGCGGCGCTCCTCGAGCGCAGCAATCGGCTCGGCTCCGATCCGCGCAATACCAACTACGCCGGTGGCAACACATCCGTGAAGGGCGCGGACGTCGACCCGGTCACGAACGAGTCGGTGGAGCTGCTCTGGGTGAAAGGTTCCGGCGGCGATCTCGGTACGCTCTCGGAGAGCGGTCTTGCCGTGCTCCGCCTCGACCGGATGCGTGCCCTCGTCGACGTCTATCCCGGCGTTGACCGGGAGGACGAGATGGTCGCCGCCTTCGACTACTGCCTGCACGGCAAGGGCGGTGCGGCCCCGTCGATCGACACGGCCATGCACGGCCTGGTCGAGGCCGCCCACGTTGATCACCTGCATCCGGACTCCGGCATTGCCCTGGCCACGGCCGCCGACGGCGAGGCGCTCACCAAGGAGTGCTTCGGTGACCGCGTGGTCTGGGTTCCGTGGCGTCGTCCCGGGTTTCAGCTCGGGTTGGACATCGCTGCCATCAAGGCGGCCAACCCGCAGGCGGTCGGTTGCATCCTCGGCGGGCACGGGATCACGGCATGGGGAGAGTCGAGTGCGGAGTGCGAGGCACGCACTCTGGAGATCATCCGCACGGCCGAGCAGTTCATCGCGCAGCGTGGCGTGGACGCGCCCTTCGGTGCCGTCGTTCCCGGACACGAGGCGCTTCCCGACGACGAGCGACGCGAGCGGGCTGCGGCGCTGGCGCCGGTGATCCGTGGGCTTGCCGCGACGGACAGGCCACAGGTCGGTCATTTCACCGACGACGACGTGGTGCTGGATTTCCTGGCGCGGGAGAAACTGCAACAGCTTGCCGCACTGGGCACATCGTGCCCGGACCACTTCCTGCGCACCAAGGTCCGCCCGCTGGTTCTCGACCTTCCGGTGACGGCATCGCTCGACGAGATGACCGCCCGGTTGAGGGAGCTGCACGCGGAGTATCGGGAAGACTACCGGGCGTACTACGAGCGTCACGCGACGCCGGACAGCCCGCCCATGCGAGGGGCGGACCCGGCGATCGTTCTCGTGCCCGGGGTGGGCATGTTCAGCTTCGGCAAGGACAAGCAGACCGCCAGGGTGGCTGGCGAGTTCTATGTCAACGCGATCAATGTGATGCGGGGCGCGGAGGCGCTTTCCACCTACGCGCCGATCCCGGAAGCCGAGAAGTTCCGGATCGAGTACTGGCAGCTCGAAGAGGCGAAGCTGCGGAGGATGCCACCGCCCAAGCCGTTGGCGACCCGGGTGGCCCTGGTCACCGGCGCTGGTTCCGGGATCGGCAAGGCCGTGGCCAAGCGCCTGGCTGACGAAGGCGCCTGCGTCGTGGTCGCCGACCTGAACGGCGACACGGCGGCGGAGACCGCCGCCGAGATCGGCAACAGCGACGTCGCCGTCCCGGTACAGGTGGATGTCACCGACGAAACGCGGGTCGCGGCCGCCTTCGACGAGGCCGCCCGCGCGTTCGGTGGTGTCGATCTCGTGGTGAACAACGCCGGGCTGTCCATATCCAAGCCGCTGCTTGAGACCTCGGCCCGCGACTGGGATCTGCAGCACGACGTCATGGCGAAGGGTTCGTTCCTGGTGTCCCGGGAGGCCGCCCGCGTCATGATCGAACAGGGACTCGGGGGCGACATCGTCTACATCACGAGCAAGAATTCCGTCTTCGCCGGGCCGAACAACATCGCCTACGGCGCCACCAAGGCCGACCAGGCCCACCAGGTACGGCTGCTGGCCGCCGAGCTGGGCGAGCACGGTATCCGCGTGAACGGGATCAACCCGGATGGCGTGGTCCGTGGCTCGGGCATCTTCGCAGGTGGTTGGGGTGCACAGCGGGCAGCGGTCTATGGCGTGCCGGAAGAGAAACTGGGCGAATTCTATGCCCAGCGCACGCTGCTCAAGCGTGAAGTCCTGCCCGAGCACGTTGCCAATGCCGTGTTCGCGCTCACCGGTGGCGATCTGAGCCACACGACCGGTCTGCACGTCCCGGTGGATGCCGGGGTGGCGGCTGCGTTCCTGCGGTGATGCCCGATGACGGAGACGCTGACCGCTGCGGCCGCGGACCTGGGAGGGTCGAGCGGGCGCGTCATGCTCGGCCACATCGGGCCGGACCACCTGGACGCCGAGCTCGTGCATCGCTTCCCCAACCGGCCGGCCGACCGGGACGGCCGTCTGGTGTGGGACGTCGACACGCTGCTCGACGGCGTCGTCGCGGGCGTGGCCGCAGCCCGCGCTGCTGACGAGTCGCTGGCCTGCGTGGGGATCGACTCCTGGGCCGTCGACTACGGGCTGCTCGATTCCGACGGCAGCTTGCTGGGACCACCCGTCCACCACCGGGATTCGCGGACGGACGGGATCATGGACACCGTCCGGCAGCGGCTCGGTGATGGCCACCTGTACGGCATCACCGGCCTGCAGTTCCTCCCTTTCAACACCCTGTACCAGCTTCTCGCCGAGGAGGAGGACCGGCTCACGCGGGCGGCGACGATGCTGCTCATGCCGGATCTCGTCGTACATTCGCTGACCGGTGCGGTGGGAGCCGAACGGACGAACGCGTCGACCACCCAGCTGTACGACGTCGTCACGGGCGAATGGGCGGTGGGCCTGGCCAGGGAGCTGGGTCTGCCCGTCGGAATCTTCCCCGACATCTACGATCCCGGTACGCCGCGCGGATCATTGTTCCCGGCGATCCGCGAACGTGTCGGGGACGACGGCCGGATCCAGGTCGGCGGCGTGGCCTCGCACGACACGGCATCGGCGATCGTCGCGGTGCCGGCCGAGAATCGCCGGTTCGCCTACATCTCGTGCGGTACCTGGTCGCTCGTGGGCGTCGAGCTGGACGCTCCGGTGCTGAGCGACGAGAGCGCCACGGCGAACTTCACGAACGAGGTCGGTGTCGACGGCACCATCCGCTATCTACGCAACGTCATGGGTTTGTGGCCGCTCCAGGAGTGCCTCCGGAAGTGGAAGGCGCAGGGCGAGTCGGCACGGACGATCAACCTGGGCGAACTCGTGCAGGCGGCGGCACGCGAGCCAGCGTTGCGCAGCGTGTTCGATGCCGAGTCACCCGAGTTGACTCCGCCGGGCGACATGCCGGCACGCATCCGGAAGCTGTGTGCCGACGCCGGTCAGCCGGTACCCGAGACGAGGCCGGCGCTCGTGCGGTGCATTCTCGACAGCTTGGCGCTCGGACACGCCCGCACGGTCCGCGACGCGATCCGGCTGTCCGGACACGAGGTCGACGTGGTCCATCTCGTCGGTGGTGGATCGCAGAACGAGCTGCTGGCCCAGCTGACGGCGGACGCTACCGGGCTGCCCGTCCTGGCGGGCCCGAGCGAGGCCACCGCCCTTGGCAACCTCCTCGTCCAGGCGCGTACGGCGGGGATCATCCGTACCCGAACCGAAGGGCGGGCGCTGGTCCGCGCGACCCAGCCGATCACCCGGTTCGAACCGCGTTCCGGGATCGACTGGTCGGGCTGGCTGGACTGACCTCGATGCGCGAGGTGCTCAGCCGGCTGGTTGCAGCACCCGCGCGACGTATTCGTGTGCCGGCTCGTCGCCAGCGACCTTCCCATCGGCGACGACGACAACGCGGTCGACCCAGTGCAGCGATTGCGGCCGGTGAGTGACCACCAGCGTGGTGCGGCCCGCCGACGCGGCCCGCATCGCCCGGTTGACCTGTCGCTCGCTGGCCAGGTCCAGGTTCGACGTGGCCTCGTCGAGTATCAAGATCGACGGATCGTGCAGCAAGGCGCGGGCCAGGCAGACCAGCTGGCGCTGCCCCGCCGACAGCGAGCGGCCGCGCTCGGCGACCACGTGGTGATAGCCGCCGGGGAGTCGCTGGATGAACTCGTGCGCCCCGACCGCACGGGCCGCCGCCTCGACCTCGGCGTCACTGGCCTCGGACTTGGCGTAGGCGATGTTCTCGCGGATCGTCCGGGAAAACAGGAACGGCTCCTGTGGCACGTAGCCGAGGCGTTGCCGGTAGCTGGTGACGTCGAGCGCGTCGAGTGGCCGGCCGTCGACGAGGACCGTTCCTCCCGTGGGGTCGTAAAACCTGGCGATCAGCTTGGACATGGTCGACTTGCCCGCCCCGGTGCGTCCCACGAAGGCGACCCGTTCCCCGGGCGGGATGTGGAGATCGACATCGCGAATGGCGTCGACGGACGCGCTGGCATAGCGCAACCGGGTGCGGTGGAAGCGGATGTCGCCTTGCAGCGAGTCGACCGGCTCGGCCTCGGGTACCACCGGCGTCGACGGCTCCAGGGCAAGCAGCCGGCGTACCCGGACCAGGCCGGTGCGCGCCCGCTGGTAGATGTCGAATACCTGGGACAGCTGCTGTACGGGGGCGAAGACCTGGGCCAGATAGAGCAGGAAGGCCACGAGCGTACCGAGGGCCAGAGTTCCGGACTCGATGCGTGTGGCACCCACGCCCAGGACCGCCGCGATAGCCAGAACCGACAGCAACTCGATTGTGGCGACATAAACCGACGTGGCGAACAGTCCACGCAGGCTGTAGCCGACGTACCGGTGCCCCAGCGCGGCGAAGCGATCCAGGTTGACGGCCTCGCGCAGGTAGGCGTGCGTGACCCGGATACCTGCCATGCTTTCCTGGATGTTCGCGTTGATCAGCGAGATCAGCTCGCGCGCCTGATCGTAGGCGACGGACGCCCGCCGGCGGTACCACCACGTGCTGAGCACGGCGAATGGCACGACGCCGAGGACGACCAGAGCCAGCAACGGATCGAGGACGACGATCACCACCGACATCCCCGCGAACGTCGTCAGGCTGACCACCGTGTTGATCAATCCGATCTGAAACAGTTGCGCGATCGCGTCGACGTCGGACGTCATCCGGGTCATGATGCGCCCGGCCTGGGTGCGGTCGTAGTAGTCCATGCCGAGCCGTTGGAGCTGGCCGAAGATGCGCACGCGGAGGGCGAGGAGGAGTCGCTCGGTGCTGCGCGCCGTCCACAGCAGGCCGGTGCGCTGATCCCACCAGAGCGCACCCACGAGCCCGGCGGCGATCGCACAGATGGTGAGCAGCACCGGCATCGACCCGGCGAGCATGCCGTCGTCCACCGCGCGGCGCACGAGCATCGGGTTGGCCAAGACGATTGCCGCCTCGAGGATCACCAGCGCCATGCCCACGAGCAGCCCGCCGGCGTAGGGCCGGACGAAGGACGCTAGCCGTAGCGGGCCGCGCGTCCCGCTTTCGTGGTCGAAGTCGACGCCGGTGGAGTCCTTGGGCGGCGGGAGCGCGGCGATCTGCTCCGCGACGCTCGGCGGGATCTCCATCTCGGCTGCCGGCAGCCGGCCGGTGGCATCCTGGCGGGATTCCCACGCCGAGGCGGTGGCCTCGAACTTTCCCAGGCGAGCCTGCCCGATCAGGGTTGTCGAGTCGTTCCCGGTCACGGCTTCTTCGTCGCCGAACAGCTCGCGATACAGCGCCGAGCGAGCCAGCAGTTCGTGATGGCTGCCGTGGTCGATCACGCGGCCGTCGTCGACGAGCACGACACGGTTTGCCAGCTTGAGGGTCGACTCGCGATAGGCGACGAGCAGCACGGTGCGTTCGGCAAGGAACGGCCGGAGATTCGCGTGGATCCGTTCTTCCACGGCGACGTCCACCGACGACGTCGCATCGTCGAGCAGGAGGATGTCCGGATCGGCGAGGATCGCCCGGGCCAGGGCGACACGTTGTCGCTGGCCGCCCGACAACGTGATGCCTTCCTCGCCGACGACCGTGTCGTAGCCCTCGGGTAGCTCGTCGATAAACTCCTCCGCTGCGGCGGCGCGGGCGGCGGCGCGGATGTCCTCCGGGGAGGCATCCGGCCGACCGTAGGCGATGTTGGCGCCGATGCTGTCGGAGAAGAGGAAGCTGTTCTCGAAGACCACGCCGATCCGGCGCCGCAGTTTGGGCAGTGACCAGCGCCGGACATCGATACCGTCGACGGTGATCGTGCCGGCATCGGCGTCGAAGAACCGTGGCAGCATGGTCAGCGCGGTGGACTTGCCGCACCCGGACGTTCCGACCAGCGCCACCGTCTCGCCCGGCTGGACATCGAGGGTGAACCCGCGCAGTACCTGATGACCGTCACCGTCGGCATAGGCGAAGCGGACGTCGTGGAACGAGACCGCTCCGCCGGCCGGCTGGACGTCCACAGGGCGGTTCGGCTCGGTGATGTCCGGCCGGAGGTCGAGCAACTCGCCGACTCGTTCGGTGGCCGCGCGGCACATCGGCGCGTTCGTCAAGACCATTCCCGCGACCCGGGCGAGACCGACCAGCTCGGCCAGGTAACCCGTGCAGGCGAGGAAGACACCGACGGTGAGATGCCCGTTCAGGACGAGGAGGCCGCCGACGAGCAGCACGAGGACCTGCCCGGCCAACGGTGCACCTTGCAGGGACGCCATGAACGGGGCACGCAGCCGGACGGCGCGTACCCGGGCGGCGAACATGTCGAGCAGGGATGCGTGCAGCCGGGCCGTCTCCGTCGGCTGCTGGCCGAACGCCCGGACGACGCGGACTCCCGTGACGGCCTCCTCGACGCGGGTGGTCATCTCGGCTTCACGCTGCTGGGCGTCCCATCCGGCGGCATATACCTTGCGCCGCTGGCGATTGGTGACCACGAAGACAGTGATGATCACGGCGACGACGAGGGATGCCACCTCAGGGGACAGCGTGAACATGATCCCGATGGCGAGGGACGCGGACAGCAGGGACCCTGCTACCTGGGGGATCCAGCTGAGCAGCATGTGCACGTAGCGCAGGTCGCTGCTGATGCGCGAGACGAGCTGACCGCTTTGCAGCTGTGCGTGACCGGTGAAGTCGAGGCGTTGCAGCGTGTCGTAGACGTCGTAGCGGAGATCGTCCTGGATGCGGAACGCGGTCTTTCCTCCGACATAGCGCCACCCACTGGAGAACAGGAACCGCGCGAATGCCATGGCGACCAGGAAGAGCAGCATGGGTGCCAGCGGCACGACGCTGCCGATGATCGCGTCGTCAATGATCCGTCCCTGGGTGACAGGGACCGCGGCGACCGTGCCGGCCCAGAGCAGCGCCAACAAGATTGATAGCGCGAGGGTGGCTCGATGCCGGAGCAGGTACGGCGCGAGGCGACGGAAAGTGCCCGGAGGACCTGGCGGGCCCGCCCTCCGCCCGTCATTAGACCTTTGGTCTAATGACGGGTCGGTCTGGAGTCCGCGACCGTGGCGGACGGTATGTGACCCGGACGACAGATCCGAGGAACCCGCGCTGGATGGCGATTCTGAGGGCTGAGGCGGATATGAGGGGGACGGCGAATTTGCCGAAGTGCGGGGCGGCACAGGGAATCTCCCGGAAGAACAGCGTTGATACGTGGTGATCAGTTGCGGACTGCAACTATTCTATCGTCGTCCGCTCCGGACTCAAGTCCATTTCCCGGCCCGCCACGCGACGGGGATCAACGTCCCTGGTTCTTCACCGCCTCGATGGCCGCTTTCGCCGCCTCGGGGTCAAGGTACTCACCGCCGGCCCGCACCGGGCGCATCGACTCGTCGAGTTCGTACAGCAGCGGGACGCCGGTGGGGATGTTCAGGCCCGCGATGTCGTCGTCGGATATCCCGTCGAGATGCTTGACCAGCGCGCGCAGCGAGTTGCCGTGGGCCACCGCAGCCACCGTAGCCCCGCGCCGCAGGTCCGGCACGATGCCGTCATACCAGTAGGGCAGGAACCGCTCCAGCACGTCCTTCAGGCACTCCGTCCGTGGCATGAGCTCGGGAGGGAGATCCGCATAGCGGGGATCGGCGACCTGGGAGTACTCGTCGTCGTCGGCGATGGGCGGGGGCGGAGTATCGTACGAGCGCCGCCAGAGCATGAACTGCTCCTCGCCGTACCGCTCCAGTGTCTGTTTCTTGTTCTTTCCCTGTAGTGCCCCGTAATGACGCTCGTTGAGCCGCCACGACCGGCGCACCGGGATCCAATGCCGGTCGGCCACGTCGAGCGTGATGTCGGCGGTGTGAATGGCCCGGCGCAAGACGCTGGTGTGTACGACATCGGGCAAGATGGCCCGTTCGGCCAGCAGTTCTCCGCCGCGCCGTGCCTCGGCCTCACCGGCAGCCGTAAGCTCGACGTCGACCCAGCCTGTGAAGAGGTTCTTCGCGTTCCATTCGCTCTCGCCGTGACGAAGTAACAACAAGCGGTAGGTCATAACAGCGAGCCTAGCGCGGGTGAGTCCGTCAGCGATCGGTCGGGCGGAGGTGTGCGAAGGCGTCGAGGTTGCGCGTCGATTCGCCCCGTGCCAGCCGCCACGCCCACTCCCGACGGATCGAGTCGGCGAAGCCCATGTCGAGGATGGTGTTGAACGATGAGTCCGCCGCATCGAGGACGGCCCCGAGCAGCCTGTCCAGCCCGTCGTGCGTGACGGCCTCGAGCGGAAGCCGGCCCACGAGATAGATGTCGCCGGCTTGGTCGACGGCGAAGGCGATCCCGGGCAGCCGGGCGTTGCGTTCGAGCAGCCAGCGATGTACCCGTTCGTGGTTCTCGTCGGGGCAGCGGGCGACGAACGCGTTCACCACGAGGCTGTGGTCTCGAACCGCGAGGCTGCAAGCGGTCTTGAGTTTCCGCTCGCCGGGCAGCTCGACGGAGAAGGCACCCGGTGCCGTCTCGTTCCAGGGCTGTCCGGTGGTCGCCAGATATTCGCGGATGATGTCGGTAGCCGTCACGAACAACTCACCATCCCGAGTTGATCCGCACGATGACGTTGCCACGCCTCAGCATAGACCTCCAGCGTACGTGCCGCTGTGACGTCCCACCCGAACCGGGAGGCGTGTTCGACGGCTCCGGTGCGCAGCTGCCGGAAGCGCTCGGGATGATCGAGCAGGTCGATGATGGCACGTGACCATGCACCCGGATCGTGGCCGGTAACCAGGAGCCCTGAACGATCATGTGCGATCGCCGTGCGCAGCCCGCCTACCGCGGAACCGACCACGGGAGTGCCGCAGGCCTGGGATTCCACGGCGACGAGGCCGAACGACTCGCTGTACGACGGCACGACGGTCAGGTCGGCCGCGCGATACCACTCGGCCAGCTGCTGTTGGCTCACCGGTGGATGTACGCGGACGACGTCATCCAGACCGAGCGTGCCGACCAGGCGATGCAGATCGGTGGCACGCTCGTGCCCGGTGCCTGATGGCCCCCCGACGATCGCCACCACCAGGCGTTCACGCAGGGAGGGGTCGACGGCGACGAGCCGGGCGGCGGTGCGGACGAGCACATCCGGTGCTTTCAACGGCTGGATGCGCCCGGCGAACAGCAAGACGACGGCATCCTCGGGAAGGCCGAGCCGGGCACGCGCGCTCGCTTGCGGACCGGGAGTGAAAACGTCGAGATCGACGCCCGGCCAGATTGTCTCGATCTTCTCGGGTTCTGCCCCGTAGAGCTGGGTGAGCTGGGCGGCTTCGTCGTGGGTGTTGGCGATCAGCCGGTGTGCGGCCGCCACCACCTGTTCCTCGCCGTATTCGCGGGTGTGCGGCTCGGGGCGATCACCGTCGGCCAACGCGAGATTCTTGACCTTGGCCATCGTGTGCATCGTGTGCACCAGCGGGACCCCCCACCGCTCCGTGGCCAGCCACCCGACCTGGCCCGAGAGCCAGTAGTGCGAGTGGACGAGGTCGTACCAGCCGGGCTCGCGGTTCGCTTCGGCCCGCAGTACGCCGGATGTGAACGCGCAGAGCTGCGACGGAAGATCGTCTTTGGTCAGGGATTCGTACGGGCCAGCGATCACGTTCCGGACGGTGACGCCCGGCGCAGCTTCTACGGACGGCGGAAGGTCCGAGGAGGTGGCCCGGGTGAAGATCTCGACCTCGACGTTCGACGCCGCGAGCTGTCGGGCCAATTCGAGCGTGTAGACGTTCATCCCGCCCGCGTCGCCGCCGCCGGGTTGATCGAGCGGTGACGTGTGGACGCTGAGCATCGCTATGCGCCGAGGCGCGCCGGTACGAGCGGCGCCAGACACGTTCGCCATCCCCTTCCGGTTGACCGTCACGGTGCGCTGACCCGAACAACACCGAGATGGACGATCCTCTTCCGCTGTGCCGGACGCGGCGAGTGCCGTGGTCAAACCTGCGCGAGCGCTCCGAAACCAAGTTGTAATCTCGCAACTGGTGTTTGAGGCGCAACCTTCGGGCGAGGATATGCGTCATCCTCTCGGGGGCGGCGTACGCGGTCGCCTCGTCGTCAACGAGGAGGTATTCGTGGTTCGTGCAAGGTCCAGAGGGGGCATAGTCGCCGTACTGGCTGTTGCTGTCATCGGCGCCGGAGGTGCCTATGGCATGAGCCAGCTGGGACAGGACGAGACGGCCTCGGTGGCAGCGTCCGAGGCCGATCTGGACGGCGCGCGTTCCATGGCTTCGAGCCTGGCAAACGGCGCGGCCGATACCGCCACGTCGCCCCCACCCGCGAGCACCACGTCGTCCATGTCGGCGTCCGTGTCGACGCCGAACGTCGCCGCCACGGTCGGGGCGGATCTGGTATTCCAGTCGGGAGACGAAGGCGATGACGTCCGGGAGCTCCAGGCCCGGCTGACCCAGCTCGGCTGGTACGCCTCGGGTATCACGGGCACCTATGACGCCCCCACGGCCGATGCCGTCAGTGGTTTTCAGGACCGGGCTGGCCTGGAACCGACGGGCGACGTGGATCCGGACACGTGGGACGAGCTGCTCTCCCTGACTCGGGAGCCCACGGAAGACGAGATGGACGACCGGGTCGGCCCTCCGATCTTGAGCCCGGGCGACAGCGGCGACCAGGTGCGTGAACTGCAAGCCCGGCTTGCCCAGCTTGACTGGTTCACCGGTGATGTCACGCCGAACTACGGCGACATGACCAGCTCGGCGGTTGCCGGTTTCCAGGAGAAACGTGGACTGCCGGCGACCGGAACCGTCGATCAGCAGACGTGGGACCAGCTCACCGGATTGACCAGGCAGCCATCCGACGACGAGATGCACAACAGGCCGCCGGAGGACGACGATGGCGAGGACGGCGACGGCGGTGACTCTGGCGTCCTCGACCCGCGGTGCACTACCGGACGGGTGATGTGCATCGACAAGACCACGAACAGCCTGCGATGGGTCGTCGATGGTGCCGTGCAGATGACGTTCGATGTGCGCTTCGGCGCCGAGCTGACACCCACCCGGGAAGGCGCGTTCGATGTGGGGTGGAAGTCGCGGGACCACGTGTCGTCGCTCTACGACACGCCGATGCCGTATGCCATGTTCTTCAGCGGAGGGCAGGCGGTGCACTACTCGCCCGATTTCGCCGCGAACGGCTACGATGGCGCCTCGCACGGGTGCGTGAACGTCCGCGACGAGGCGGGGATCGCATCCCTGTTCGAGCAGGTCCAGGTGGGCGACAAGGTCATTGTGTACCGGTCCTGAGCGGCCGGTGGATTCCACGTGTCGGCGCGCGTTCCGGTTCCCGCGTCTTCGGGTGGCACCTCGCGGCGGGTGAGGTGAACCAGGCGGGAAGATCGGGTGAACATTCCCGCTCATTCCCGGCGACATGGCGGCATCGTGCAATTACGGCTGTGTGTGGGCTTACCATCGGTGAATGTGGAGGCCCTCACTGCCGGAGTGCTAGCTGCCGTCGTCGGCCTTCTGGTCGGCTTCGCCGCCGCCTGGACGATGTTGGCCCGTCGGCATACGCCGAGCGTTCCGCCCGTTCCGCGTACGTCGCCGATGCCAGAAGGTGCGGACGAGGTCATGGCGATCCTGCGGTCTAGCGCGATCGTCCTGGACGAAGAGTCCAACGTGGTCAAGGCCAGCCCGTCCGCGTACGCGTTCGGTCTGGTCCGGCAAGACCGGATTACCGTCTCCCAGCTGCTGGAGCTGACCTCGAAAGTTCGCCGCGATGGGCAGATCCGAGAGCTCGAACTCGAGGTGGCGCGCTCGCAGGACAGCACGCAGACCCTCCATGTCCTCGCCCGCGTTGCGCCACTCGGCGATCGGCTGGTGCTCGCGCTGGTGGAGGATCGCACGCACGAGATCCGGGTTGACGAGATCAGGCGGGACTTCGTCGCCAACGTGTCGCACGAGCTCAAGACTCCGGTGGGCGCGATGATGCTGCTGGCCGAGGCCGTGGAAGGAGCCAGTGACGACCCCGAAGCCGTGCGCAGGTTCGCCCAGGGTATGCAGCGCGAAGGTGAGCGGTTGACCCGCCTCGTTCAAGAGATCATCGACCTGTCGCGGCTGCAATACGACGATCCCGTCCAGTCTCCCGATCCCGTGGAGATCGATGACGTGGTCTCGGCCGCGGTGGATCGCAGCCGGGTGGATGCTGAGAACCGCGACATCCGGCTCACGACGGGTGGCACGAAAGGGCTGCAAGTCCTGGGCAACGAGCAGCAGCTCGTCATCGCCGTGGGGAATCTTGTCGAGAACGCGGTCAGTTACAGCCCGGAAGGCGCGAAGGTCTCCGTCGGCGTTCGCCGACGTGACGACGTGGTGGAGATCAGCGTGACCGACCAGGGCTACGGTATCGCCGAGGCGGACCTCGACCGGATCTTCGAGCGGTTCTACCGCGTGGATCCGGCACGTTCCCGGGAAACGGGGGGCACCGGCCTCGGACTGTCCATCGTCAAGCACATTGCCGCCAGCCATGGCGGCGATGTGAAGGTGTGGAGCGTGCAAGGGGCGGGATCGACCTTCACCGTGCGCCTGCCGCTCCACCCGTACCGGCCCGGGCAACCGTCCGGAGTCGTTTCGCATGCTGCTAGGGAGGCGCCGTGACGCGAGTGCTCGTGGTCGAGGATGAGGAGTCCTTCAGCGACGCACTGTCCTACATGCTCAAGAAGGAAGGATTCGAGGTATCCGTCGCGTCAGGGGGTGACGAGGCGCTCGACGAATTCGACCGAGTGGGCGCGGATCTCGTGCTGCTCGACCTCATGCTGCCCGGCGTGCCCGGTACCGAAGTGTGCCGCCAGCTGCGGCAACGGTCCAAAGTTCCCGTGATCATGTTGACGGCCAAGGACTCCGAGGTAGACAAGGTCGTTGGTCTCGAGTTGGGCGCGGACGATTACGTCACGAAGCCGTTCTCGTCGCGAGAACTGGTCGCTCGCATCCGAGCGGTGCTACGCCGGGGCAGCGAGCCGACCGAGACGAGCCCGGCCGTCCTTGAGGCCGGCCCGGTACGTATGGACGTGGACCGGCACATCGTCTCGGTCGGCGGGGAGTCGGTCCAGCTTCCCCTGAAGGAGTTCGAGCTGCTGGAGTTGATGCTGCGCAACACGGGCCGCGTGTTGACACGTGCGCAGCTCATCGACCGGATCTGGGGTGCCGACTACGTGGGTGACACCAAGACCCTGGACGTGCACGTCAAACGCCTGCGGGCAAAAATCGAACCCGACCCGGCCACGCCGACATATCTGCTGACGGTTCGGGGGCTCGGTTACAAGTTCGAGGTCTAGCCCGGGGGCCGTCGAGCGACGAACGACCGCACGACGAGGGTCAGGGAGGCTCAGGTACGACGGCTGTCGCGTTAATCCGGCACCGAAGGTTCGGGGCCGACATAGCGCGCTGCAGGTCGGATGATTTTACCCTGCGCTGCTTCTTCGAGGATGTTGGCGCACCAGCCGATGACCCTGCTCACCGCGAACGTCGGGGTGAACATCGCGCGTGGTATGCGGCATTGCTCCAGCACCACCCCCGCATAGAATTCGACATTGGCGCGAAGCTCACGGCCGGGTTTGACCTCGGCGAGTATCTCTACCACGCGGCGTTCCACCGTGGTGGCGAAATCGGCGAGCTCGCCTCCGAGCTCGAGTGCGGTGTCGCGCAGCATGCGGGCACGCGGGTCCTCGGTGCGGTAGACAGCGTGTCCGAAGCCCATGATCCGGTCTCCAGCGCTGATGCGTGCCCGTATCCAGGGATCGATGTTTTCCGGCGCGCCGATCATTTCGATGGTGTCCAGAGCCCGGTCGGGAGCGCCGCCATGGAGCGGACCGGAAAACGCGCCGAGTGCCGCGTTCACTGCGGCAGCCATGTCGGCACCCGCCGAAGCGACGACTCGTGCGGCGAACGTGGAGGCGTTGAACCCGTGGTCGATCGTGGCTATCAGATACCGCTCGACGGCCCTCTCCCGCGCCGGGTCCGGGACCTCGCCCGTGACCATGTACAGCCAGTTGGCCGCGGCGGACAGATCATCGCGAGGTTCCAACGGTTGCTGGCCCGATCGGAGCCGGTACAGCGCGGCGAGCAAGGTTGGTGTCAACGCACTGAGAAGCAGGGCGTCGTGCTCGCGCTTCGCGGGATCGAGATCCCACAGGGGAGCCAGATCGCGTGTCGAGCCGAGGAACGAGAGGGCGGCGCGCAACGCGGTGAGCGGAGCGCCTCGCTCGCCCGCGTGAGCGAGCGTCGGCAGGATCTCACGTAGCTCGGCTGGAAGTACCCGCAGAGGCGCGATGGTGGCAATGAACTCGGTGCGTTCGGCAGGCTCGGGGAGCCGGCCCTTCGCGAACAGGTACCAGGCGTCCTCGAAGGACACCGTCTGCGCCAGCTCGATGGCCGAGTACTGGCGGTAGTGGTAAAAGCCCTCGCGACCACGCACATCCCCCAGTTCGGTGTGCGCGGCCACCACATTCCGTAAACCGTGGGGTACGTCGATCAGTTCGTCGGTCGTCGTCGGCACGAAGCACCTCCTTGTTTTGTGATAAACATTGATCCCTTGACCAGAGAAGTGTCAATGTTGATTCAGTCAATATAAACTGCGAGAAGGTCACTATCGTGGAACGAGACGAGCGTTATCTGACGACGGCGGAGGCCGCGAACCGGCTGGGAGTCAAGCCGGAAACCGTCTACGCCTACGTCAGCCGCGGTCTGCTCAAGAGTGTCCGGGCCCGGGATCGGCGGGGGAGCCTGTTCGCGTACCAGGACGTGGAGCGATTGGCCGAGCGCACGCACCACAGCAGATCGGCATCCGGGGTGGTCGAACGGATCGGGACGGGGATTTCCGTCGTCGAAGACGACCGGCTCCACTATCGTGGCCACGACGCTACCGAGCTCGCCACCACGTCGTCCCCGGAGTCGGTGGCCCACCTTCTGTGGACGGGAGCTCTCGCGGAGGGTGTGCGCTGCACGGCGCCGGCCGAAATCGTCGACGTGGCGCGCTCCGCGGTCGCTTCCTTGCCGTCCACCGCTCGGCTCACGGACGGCCTTCGCGTTGCCATCGTCGTCCTGGGTGCCGCCGATCCTCTCCGCTTCGATCTCTCACCCGAGCGGATCCTGCCGGGTGCCGGAGCCCTGGTGGGGGCTCTGACGGACGTGCTCGCGGTCCCGGCCACGACCGGTACCGGTCTCGCCGAACGGCTGTGGCCGGCATTGACGGATCGCCCCATGCCACCAGGGCTGCTTAACGCGGCGCTGATCTTGTTGGCGGATCATGGTCTCGCTGCGTCGACCGTGGCGGCACGGGTGGCGGCGAGCGCTCGTGCGCATCCCTACGCGGTCGTCTCTGCCGGGCTCGGCGCACTCGACGCGCGCTACCACGGCGTATCGAGCACGCTCTCGTACCGGTTCCTGGCAGAAGCTCGTGCCGACCCGATTGCTGCCCTGGCCGAGTGGCTGCGTGGTGGCGAGGAGATTCCGGGATTCGGGCATCGCGTCTACCAGGACGTCGATCCACGCGCACAGATGATCTTCTCGATGTTGCGTGAGCAGGAAGGAGCCCACCCGGTCCTCCGGGCCGTGGACACGCTGACGGAGGAGATGGCGCGTGGCGAACGGTGGCCGCCGAACGTCGACCTCGCGCTCGCGGCCATGATGCACATTCACGACATGCGCCCGGATGCCGGTGAGGCCATCTTCGCTCTGGCCCGCAATATCGGGTGGATCGCCCATGCGCTGGAAGAATACGAGGAACCGGTACTCCGTTTCCGGCCAACGGGTTTCTACACCGCCCGGCGCCGCACTGACTCGTCGAGTGCCGCTCGGTCGGATTGAGGGAAGGTGACGAGATCACTGACCTGCACGGGAAGTCCAGTGGCAAAGGAACGGTTCGCGGCGGTGCCCGTGAGCATCGCGAGCGCGCCGTCCACGTGACCGGCCGCGCGTCCGAGCGGGTCAGGATCGGTGTCCCGGCCGAAGATGTCGGCCAGCAGCCGCCGGTCACCCCCTCCGTGACCTCCGCCCCCTTCTTCCTCGACGGGAACGGTGCGGGCCGGTGCCCACAGCGGCTGGACCGTCAGCCGCGTGTGGTCGATCGGTTCGTTTCCGGGTTGATCGGCGCCCGCGGCATTCGGATCGATGACCTGGCCGCTGACGTAGGACCGCTCGACCACCTGGAGCTCGACCCGTCCGTGAGTGCCGTTGAGGCCGACGCGATATCCCTCCCACGGCGAGTACGCCGTGAGGTGATAGCTCAGGGTGGCACCGGTGTCGTAGCGGACGAGAACGGCCATGTCGTCCTCGATGCTGATGCCGTCGCTGAAGACGTCGCGATCGCGCACGTAGCCGTCCTCGTGTTCCGCATCGAGATATAACGCCCGGAGCTCCGGGTCGCCAGACAGGTCGATGGCCCAGGGATCGTCGCTCAGATCGGGGCGGCCGAGATTTCGATAGCCGCGCCCTCGCTGGCCGCGTGCCTCGGCATTGTCCCACCCGTAGAAGCGCAGATCGCCGAAGCCGAACACGGTACGGGGTACGGCGTCGAGCCACCAGTTCACCAGATCGAAGTGATGGCTGGACTTGTGGACCATCAGGCCACCGGAGTTCCGCTTGTCCCGATGCCAGCGGCGGAAGTAGTCGGCGCCGTGCCGGGTGTCGAGGAGCCACTCGAAGTGTACGGACTGGACATCTCCGATCGCTCCGGACGCGAGGAGTTCCTTAACCGCGCTGTTGCGAGGTGCGTAGCGATAGTTGAACGTCACCGTGAGCCCCCGACCGGTGCGTGCCCGGGTGTCGAGAATCCGCTGGCATTTCGTCTCATCGGTGGTGAGCGGTTTCTCGGTGATCACGTCACAGCCGTGATCCATCGCGGTGACGATGTAGTGATCGTGTGTGCGGTCGACAGATGCGACGACCACGGCGTCGACCTGCTGCTCATCGAGCATGCGGATGAAGTCCGCGGCGTCGTAGCACGGGACCGGATCGAGGCCGAACTCGTCGGCGAACCGTGCGTTGTGGTGGTTCATCCGCGTGCCGTTGACATCGCACAGCCCGACCAGCTGTCCGCTGTCGCGGTGGGCATCCAGCAATGCACGGGTGAACATCGTGGAACGCGAGCCCAGACCGACAACGGCGTAGCGGGTTCTCGTCTCCATGATCACGCTCCTCGCAGGGTTTCGGCCACGCCGTGGTTGCACAGTGCGTCGAACCAGGCGGCGATCGTGTCCAGAAGGTCCTCGTCGGCGCAGAGGTCGGGGCCAAACACCCCGCTGATCTCGACGGTGTCACGGATTACCTCGCGTGCTGGTGCGGGGCGAGAGAGCAGCGGCACCAGGCGATCCGCGAGCGGATCGGATACCTCCAGCCGGCGCCCCTGGTCGTCGCGGCCGAGGAGAAAGCGCATCCACGCCGCGACAAGCAGGGCGGCCGTGGCGGGCATGGCGCCAGCGGCACGACGCTGTCGAACAGCCGAGAGCACGCGTTGCGGCAACTTCTGGCTGCCGTCCATCGCGACCTGGGCCGTGGTGTGGCCCAGCGCTGGATTGGCGAACCGGGACAGTACGTCCTCGCGGTAGGCGCGTAGATCGAGCCCGTTCGGCGCGCGCAGTGTGGGAATCTGGTCGTCGTCGATCAGCCTGCGTGCCGCCGACTCGATTGACGGATCGCACAGCGCCTCTGCGATGGTCGCGTATCCGGATATGCCCCCGAGGTAGGCGATGAGCGAATGTGTCGCGTTGAGCAGGCGAAGCTTGACCTGTTCGTAGCCGGCGACGTCGTCGGTGAGCACGGCTCCGGCCCGCTCCCACGCTGGCCGGGGGCCGTGGAACTCGTCGGCGATGACCCATTGGCTGAAGGGTTCCGCGACGACGCAGGCATCGTCGCGGACACCGAGAAGGCGTTCGACGTCGGCGCGGTCGGCGTCGGTCGTCGCCGGGACGATGCGGTCGACCATCGTGCACGGAAACGTCACGTGTCGTTCGATGTACTCGCCGATCCTCGGCGCAGCGTTTCCGTTGAGGCGATCGGCGAATTGGTGGACGAGTCGTCGCAGCACCGAACCGTTGTCGCTGAGGTTGTCGCACGAGATGAGCGCGATCGGCCCGGCGCCGGCCGCGTCGCGTTTCTGCATGCCACGCACCAGTTGACCCACGACGGTGAGCGGTGGGCGCCCAGCCAGGTCGGCTTCGATCTCCGGGTCGGTGGTGGCCAGCTGCCCCTCCTGGGCGCGGTAGCCCTTCTCGGTGACGGTCAGCGTGACCGCGTGAACGGCCGGATCGGCGATGGCGTCGACCACCGCATGCGGATCGGCGGAAGCGCACGCGGCACGCCGGACCGCACCGACGACCGCGCCACGTGCCCCGTTCCGGGTCGAGCGTTCGAGGACGCCGTAGAGGCCGTCCTGCGCATTCAGGATGTCCGAGACCGTGGGTGAGCGCTGGCTGGTGGCGAAGATTCCCCATCGGTGATCACCGCCAGCCACGACGGCGTCGGTGTACATGGCTTGGTGCGCGCGGAAAAACGCACCGGCACCGAGATGCACGAGTCCGATCGCGAGATCGCGGGGATCATAGCCGGGCCGGATAGTAGAGGGGAGGGCGTCGAGCGTGGCGAGTCCGAGGCGTTCGGAGCTCACAGTCGGTAAACCTCCTTGGCCCGGCCGTAGGCCAGGGCATACGCGGTGGCGTGCGCCTCGTCCAGGGGCAGCTGGTGCTCGGCCACGAGCTGAGCCAGATATCCACAGTCGATGCGCCGGGCGACGTCATGACGCACCGGAATCGAGGCAAAAGCGCGGGTGTCGTCATTGAAGCCCGCGGTGTTGAAGAATCCGGCGGTCTCCGTCACCAGTTCCCGGTACCTGCGGATCCCGTGCGGGCTGTCGTAGAACCACCAGGCGGGCCCCAGCTGCATCGCGGGGTAGTAACCGGCCAACGGCGCGAGTTCCCTGGAGTACGTGGCCTCGTCGAGAGTGAAGACGACAACGGTGAACGAGGGCTCGTTTCCGAATCTGTTGAGCAGCGGCTTGAGATGGTCGACATAGTTCGTCGGCGCCGGGATGTCGGCGCCCTGGTCCGGCCCGTATCGAGCGAAGAGGGCCGGATCGTGGTTGCGTGCCGATCCCGGATGGATCTGCATGACCAGGCCGTCGTCCAGGCTCATGGCAGCCATCTGCATGAGCATGTGACCACGGAACAGTTCGGCGTCCTGCGGCCCGAAATCGCCCTCGATGATGCGCTTGAAGAGGTGCTCGGCCTCGGTGTTGGAGAGTTCGGCGGTGAGCGCACTGGGATGACCGTGGTCGGTGGCGGTCGCGCCGAAGCCGCGGAAGTACTCCCGCCGTTGCCGCAAGGCGGCCAGATATCCCGGGTACGACGTGGTGTCCTCGCCGGTGATCTCGGCGAGCGTACGTATCGAGTCGTGGAACGACGGCCGTTCGGGATCGATGACCTTGTCCGGTCTGAAGGTCGGGATGACGCGGCCGGGCCACGGATCGTCCGCGATGCTCCGGTGGGAAGCGAGTTCGTCGGTGGCGTCGTCGGTGGTGGCGAGTACCTCGATATTGAATCGCTCGAACAGTGCCCGGGGCAGGTACTCGGGCTCGTTCAGTCGTTCGGTGAGCTGGTCGAAGATCTCGTCAGCAGTCGCGGCGGACAGCGGAGTATGGACATCGAACACCTCGGACAGCTCCATCTCCAGCCAGAGGCGGCTAGGCGTGCCGCGGAAGAGGTGCCAGTTCTCACACAGGATGCGCCAGATGCGTCGGGAGTCGGTCTCCCCGCGCCTCCCGTCGACGCCGGGAAGGCCCAGTGCGGCATGGCTGATGCCGGCGGAGTGAAGCATCCGGTGGACATAGTGGTCGGGGATGATGAAGAGCCAGGCAGGGTCCGGGAACGGTGCGTTGTCGGCGAAGACCCGCGGATCGACGTGTCCGTGCGGACAGATCAGTGGGACGTCTTTGACCTGCGAGTATAGTTCCTTCGCGATGGAACGGACCGACGGTTCCGTAGGGAACAGGCGATCGTCCGAACCGTCTTTCTCGGTCATACCACTCCTTCAGCGACATGTCTCGCGGCAGCGATCGTCTGCGTGGCCACAGTCCGGCCAGCGTATCAGAAACCGGTTTCAAGCCGAGCGAGCATCGTCCGTGGAGTTCCGACCAGAAAGCGTACCAGCGTGGCGAATGTGCAGGTCAGTCGCGTGGAGCTGGTCCCGTGCTGCCGCGGACCTCGAGCCGTGGGCGAAAGCGCACGTCCGGCTCGACCGTAACCTCTCGCATCAAGGCCCAGAGCCGGCTCCAGGCCTGTGGTCCCAGCTGATCGAGCGGGACCGACACGGTGGTCAGCGGCGGTGTGGTGTAACGGACGAACTCGATGTCGTCGAATCCGACGACCGACATCTGTGCCGGCACGCTGATACCGAGTTCATGAAGCCTGCTGAGGACACCGAAGGCGACCAGGTCGTTGTACGCGATCACTGCCGTCACGTCGATGTCGACGAGCTGATCGGCTACCGAATGGCCATCGGCGAAGGCGGCACCACACGGGAGTTCGACGAGGTCGAACTCCTTCCCCGCGCTCGTGCGCAGCGTCTCGAGCCGGGCGTGGTTCGATGCACTCGTATCCGGGCCGGCGAGGTACGCCAGCCGGCGATGTCCCAGGCCGAGGAGGTGCGTGAGGATGTCACGGATACCGGCGGAAAAATCGATGGTCAGCGTGGGGGCGGGGGACTCGGGTAACTCGCGATTGATGAGCACGAAGGGGGAGAGCCGCGGTGCGAGTTCCCGTAGCTGCTCATCTGGCATGCGAGGAGCGCAGAGCACCAGGCCATCGCAGCGGCGCCGCGCCTCGATGGCGAGCAGGGGCTCCTCCTGGAGGTTCTCGTTCGAGTCCGCGACCAGCAGCCGGTAATTCTGATCGCCAGCGGCTTCGGTGAGACGGTGCAGGATTCCCTGAAACATCGGATTGCCGAGATCGGGAACGAGCATGGCCACGATTCCCGTCCGGCCGAGCGCGAGGCTGCGCGCGACCGGGCTGGGCTCGTAGCCGAGCTCCTGGGCAGCCTGGCGGACCCGGTCCGCCAGGTGCGGGGCCACCTTCGTGTTGCCGTTCATGACCCGGGACACCGTCGCCCGTGACACGTTCGCGGCGCGGGCGACGAGTCCGATCGTGACCGGTTCGTTGGCGGGGGCTGGATCCTCCCGGGGGCCGTTCAGAGAGCGGTTACTCATCCATCGAGCGTACCCGTCACGAGGTTCTCGCGGACGTGCCGACGCGATCTCTGTCGACGGATGATGCCCTAGCCGTCGTCCTGATCGGTGGCGTCCTCGTCGGGCTGCCCTGTCTCGTCGCTTTCCTCGGGCTGGCCCGTCTCGTCGTCCACGCCGTCGTCCGCCTCGTCCGGCCCGCCGGAACTGTCGCGTTCGGGGAACTCGATGTGGGCGTAGCGGTCCTCCGCCTTCGAGACGAGTGCGTTCACCGCCGTGCGTGGTGCGCGGTCGAACCGGAACTCGACCTCGGTTAGCAGGCCCGGATCGAGATCGACGTCGGTCAGCTCGATCCGGGTGCCGTCCGGGCCGAGCGTCGCGTAGCCGTCTCCTGGGATGTCGACGGGCCCATCCGGTAGCGTCGCGGACGTGTCGGCTACATTGACACCGACGAGTTGATCATCTGCGCCGTCGTTGGCGAACATAGCCAATAGCGTGGCGCGCCCATCGCTGGAGGAAACGACGACGATGTTGCGAATGCCGACGTCTCCCGCCTCGGCCGTCACCCCGTCGTATCGCGGATACCAGCCCTGGGTCTGTTCCTGGACCGCACACCCTCCAAGGGCGAGAGCAAGGATCGGGACGCCGACTAGCACGCGGCGGCGAACGGCAGACTTCACCGGGCTACTCCTCGTACGATGGGCAACTTCACGACCGGCCGCCGTCAAGGGTAGCTGGTGGCTTCGAGACGTCCGTCGCCTGGTCATCAAGCTTGCGACCGGCACTGATGTACTGCGGGAAATGTCGGGAACACGCCGATGGCCGATTGTCAACCCCTAGCTTCCGCTCTGACCAGCATAAATGCTCTAGTGGTCTAGCAGAGACGTGCTATCCTTGTTCCGGGAAAGGGGACAGGAACATATGACTTTCAAGGTCGGCGAGACGGTTGTCTACCCGCACCACGGGGCTGCGCTCATTGAAGCGATCGAGTCTCGGGTCATCAAAGGAGAGGAACGCCAGTACCTCGTCTTGAAGGTCGCCCAAGGTGATCTGACCGTCAAGGTTCCGGCGGACAATGTCGACATGGTCGGCGTTCGGGACGTGGTCAATCAGGAAGGACTCGACCGAGTCTTTTCGGTACTGCGCGCTCCACACACCGAGGAACCCACGAATTGGTCCCGTCGGTACAAGGCAAACCTGGAAAAGCTAGCTTCCGGTGACGTGATCAAAGTGGCCGAGGTCGTCCGCGACCTTTGGCGCCGGGAGCGTGACCGTGGCCTCTCGGCCGGTGAGAAGCGCATGCTGGCCAAGGCCCGCCAGATTCTCGTTTCCGAGCTTGCGCTGGCCGAACATACCAACGAGGACAAAGCCGAGACACTGCTCGACGAAGTCCTCGCCGGCTAGGGCATGCGTTCCACCTTCGTGATGGTCAGGTAGGTTGTCTCGGGCTGGCCGAGTCGCCACGAGCGGCCCGGGCAGCCCGGGGCTTCGACGGGCGACATGGAGGTGGCGGTGGCCGAGGTGGGATTGATCATCCCGGCCGCTGGCATGGGCACGCGTCTCGGAAGCGAGCTGCCGAAGGCTTTACACGCCATCGGTGGGACCACGGTACTGGCGCATGCGCTGCGTGCTGGTGTGGGCTCGGGTACGGTGTCCAGCATCGTGATCGCCGCGCCGAGCCGCTGGGAGACGCGTATCCACGAGCAACTCGAATACGAGCTACCGGACACCGTGGAGGCTCGCGTCGTGGAAGGTGGCGAGCGCCGGCAAGACTCGGTGCGTCGCGCCATGGATGCGTTGCCCGGGAATATCGACATCGTGCTCGTCCACGATGCGGCCCGTTGCCTGACCCCGCCGGCGCTCTTCGGCGATGTGGTCTCCGCCGTCGCCGGTGGCCACGATGCCGTGGTTCCGGGCCTTCCTGTCGTCGACACCCTACGCGAAGTGGACGATCGGGGAGTAGTCGTGCGGACCCCGGACCGTACGGTGCTGCGGGCGGTGCAGACACCACAGGGATTCCGCCGCGAGGTGTTGGAGGATGCGTACCGCGCGGCCGCGCCGGACGAGCCCGCCACGGATGACGCGAGCCTCGTCGAGCGAACGGGCCACCAGGTCCACATCGTTCCCGGGCACTCGGAGGCATTCAAGGTGACTCACCCGCTCGATGTGCTTCTCGCCGAAGCACTCCTGGCACGGCGGGCCAGTTCGTGACGCCGCGCGTGGGGGTGGGCGTCGACGTTCATCCGTTCCAGCCGGAGCGTCCGTGCTGGGTTGCCGGATTGTGGTGGCCTGACGAGCCGGCTGGTTGCGCGGGTCACTCCGACGGCGACGTCGTTGCGCACGCGGCGTGTGACGCGCTCCTCTCCGCTCTCGGTCACGGCGACCTGGGAACGGTGTTCGGTACCGACGATCCGCGATGGTCGAATGCTTCCGGCGTGGCGTTGCTGGCCGAGGTTGCGCGGCTGGTGGGGCGCGAGCCCGCGACGATCGGGAATGTCTCGGTTCAGGTCATCGGCAACCGGCCGCGGATCGGTACTCGTCGGGCCGAGGCCGAAGACGTGCTCGGGCAGGCGGTGGGCGCTCCGGTGAGCGTGAGCGCGACGACGAGCGACGGCTTGGGCCTGACGGGCCGGGGAGAGGGCCTCGCGGCAGTGGCGGTCGCCCTAGTGATGATCTGAACGCCAGCGGGGTGGCCAGCTCAGGCGCGGCCAGGGAACGGGTGCGCGCAAGATGGCGGTCGAGACGGACAGCGCCAGGGCACCGAGCATCCATCCCCCTGGGATGTCGCTGAGCCAGTGATAGTCGAGCAGCGTCATCAGCATGCCGGAGATGAAGACCAGGAGGAGCGCCGCCACGAGCCAGCGCCGGAAGAGGCGCCGATTCGGGTACCACCCGCGTGCCCCGAAGAGCACGATCACGATGAGTATCCAGGTGAGCGTGGCGTTGGCGGTGTGCCCGGAGGGGAATGCTTGCCCCTGACCGTGGAGGATGTCGATGCCGGTGTGCGGCGGGGTCCGGGCAAGACTGAACTTGATCCAGTATCCCACGAAGAACACCGTTGCGAGTCCGGCGCCGATGGCGACAAGCACTCGTGGGCTGCGTTGTTTCCAGGTCACCCACGCACCGACCACGACGAGAATCGGCAAGGTGTACAGGCGCTGGCCCCCGAGGCTCGCGACGAGATTCAAGAGCTCGCGGGGCAGACCTGACGGCTGGATCGGATCCACGTACCGATGCAACGGCCAGTCCCAGGCGACAAACGGCCCCCGCACCACGACCTGCCAGGTCATGAGTCCGAGAATGGCTCCGGTCAGAATGAAGCTGAGCACCGGTGGAATCCACCATGCTCGTGTGTTCCGTCGACCTGAAACGGGCTGAACGCGTCGGGACGAGTCGGCAGCGGAACGATCGACGTCGGACACGAGCAGCGCTCCACGGATGTCATGACTCTGGCGAAGCTGGCAGTACCGGTAAGCGTAACGATTGTTCGTTACTCGACGTCCAATTCTCCACGAAGATGAAGCGGCACGTACGGCGGTCGGACGCGCACACGTCCATGTAGGCGATCGTTGACGATCAGCTAGGTTTCGTGCCGGGCATCCCGGCGCGCGGGAAGCGTCATGGCTTACCGTGGCGGCGAGAAGAAGGACGGCTGCGCTGGCCATGACCGAACCGAGCAGGACGCCGAGGCCCTCGTGCGATATCACGTCCAGCAGCTGTTCGCTCCGCCTCGTAGTGTTCGGCGTCGTGTCTGGGACCGAGTGCTCGGCCACGCCTCAATTCCGGCCGACATGTCTTATACCCTTGTCCGGTGAGTTTTCGCCTGTACGACACCGCCACGCGAGAGATACGTGACTTCGTTCCCGTCCAGCCGGGAAAAGTGGGCATCTACCACTGTGGTCTGACCGTGCAGGGACCACCGCACATCGGGCACATCCGCAAGGAAGTCGTGTTCGACGTGCTTCGCCGGTGGTTCGAGTACCAGGGTCTCTCGGTGACCATCGTCGCCAACATCACGGACATCGACGATAAGATCTTGCAGAAGGCCGGCGACGCCGGTCGGCCGTGGTGGGCATGGGCTTACGAGAACGAGCGTGCCCTGGACGCCGCCTACGAGGTGCTCGGATGCATGCCGGCCACATATCAGCCGCGGGCGACGGGACACGTGCCGGAGATGGTCGAGCTGATGCAGATGCTCATCAAGAACGGTCATGCCTATCCGGCCGAGGATGGATCGGGAGACGTGTACTTCGACGTCCATTCGTGGCCCGCATACGGCGAGCTGTCGGGTCAGAGCCTCGACGACATGGAGCCGGCCGGTGACAGCGAAGGGCGCGGCAAACGGGACCCGCGCGATTTCGCGTTGTGGAAGGGTCACAAACCGGACGAGCCGGAGTCGGCCTCGTGGCCCACTCCCTTCGGCCGGGGACGGCCGGGTTGGCATCTCGAGTGCTCGGCGATGGCCGCGAAGTACCTGGGGCACGAGTTCGACATCCATGGTGGGGGAATCGACCTGCGATTCCCCCACCACGAGAACGAGCTGGCGCAGTCGCGGGCCGCGGGGCAGCGATTCGCCAGGTTCTGGATGCACAATGCCTGGGTGACGATGTCCGGCGAGAAGATGAGCAAGTCACTGGACAACTCGTTGCTCGTCGCGGACGTCGTGCGCCGGATCCGGCCTATCGAGCTGCGCTACTACCTGCTCGCGGCACACTACCGGAGCAACATCGACTTCTCCGAGGAGTCGATGGCGGCCGACGCCGCGGCCTTTCGCCGGATCGAGGGATACGTGTACCGGGCGATGGAAGTGGCTGGAGCTACCGAACCCGCCCTCCGTGTTCCGGAACAGTTCGCAGCGGCCATGGACAACGATCTCGCGGTGCCGCAGGCGCTTTCGGTGCTGTTCGATGCGGTCCGGGAGGGCAACAGCTTGCTCACGGCAGGGGATTCGGCCGGCTTGGCCGAGAACCTGGCGAATGTCCGAGCGATGTTGCAGGTTCTGGGGCTCGATCCGTTCGCCGAACCGTGGCTCGGGCTCGACTCCGTCGGAAGTGCTGGTGAGCGGCTGCGGCACGTCATCGACGGCCTCGTGGAGACCATCCTCGATCAGCGCCAGCAAGCTCGCGCGCGCAAGGACTTCGCCCAGGCGGACGCGCTGCGCGATCACCTCAACACGCTGGGTATCGTCGTCGAGGACGGACCGTCGGGTAGCCGATGGTACTTCGCCGACAGTTCGAGGAGCGCCGACTGATGCCAGGAAACTCCCGCCGTCGAGGCGCGGTGCGCAAGCCGGGCACCAAGAAGGGGATGCAGGTCGGCTCCGGCGGTCAGCGTCGACGTGGCCTCGAGGGCAAGGGGCCGACGCCCCGTGCCGAGGACCGCACCGGGCATCCGGCCGCACGCAAGGCGGCGAAGAAGAAGCAGCAGGGGCCGAAGCGATCGGGAGGAGCGGGCGCGCGTGGCCGTGCCGCCTCGGCCGAGACGGTCGCGGGACGCAACGCCGTGGTTGAGGCGTTGCGAGCAGAAGTTCCGGTCAAGGCGCTGTATGTTGCCGAACGCATCGACAGTGACAGCCGGGTGCGGGAGGTACTGCGTGCCGCGTCCGAGCGAGGGTTGCCGTTGCTCGAGACGCCGCGTGCCGAGCTGGATCGGCTGACCGGTGATGCCGTGCATCAGGGTGTGGCGTTGACCATGCCACCGTACGAGTATTCGCATCCCGACGAGCTCGTCGAGTCGGCGTACGACGCGGCCGAGGCCCCGCTGATCGTCGCGGTCGACGGTGTGACGGATCCGCGCAATCTCGGCTCCGTAGTTCGTTCGGCCGCAGCGTTCGGTGCCCACGGCGTGGTCGTTCCCGAGCGCCGCAGTGCCGGGATGACGGTGGGGGCGTGGAAGACCTCTGCCGGCGCCGCCGCGCGCACCCCGGTGGCGCGAGCCACGAACGTGGCGCGTACGTTGCGTGCCTATCATGACGCGGGACTGTTCGTCGTCGGCCTGGATGGGGCGGGCGAGATCGACGTCGCCGACGCTGCCGTGCTCGACCAGCCGCTGTGCCTCGTCGTCGGCGGTGAAGGTGCCGGCATGTCCCGAGTCGTGACGCAGTCGTGTGACCTCGTCGCGCGGATCCCGATCGCTCGGGAGGTCGAGTCGTTGAACGCCGGGGTGGCCGCCGGTGTTGCGCTTTATGAGATTGCCCGCGCCCGCCGCTGATATCTGGTCTGGCTGAGGTATGCTGTCGTGCTCCGGTTCGTGTGTGATTCGGGTCACCACCCGTGCACACGTACTGGTCGAATGGACGACCACCGCCGGTGGATGACCTCCGTCCGGCGGCGAGCCGTTGGAGGTATGACGACATGCCCGTTGCGCGCATCACGCCGACCCCCGAGGTGGGCGACCTTTTCACGCTCGTTCGCGACATCGGCGACGCCGAGCTTCGGCCCCGCGCGGATCCTGCGGAAGCCAGCGGCGATTACCCGCGAGACGTGCTGCGGCTGATCGGCCGATCTGGGCTACTGGGTCTGCCATACGACGACGACGTCGGCGGGGGCGCCCAGCCATACGAGGTCTATCTTCAGGTACTCGAAGAGCTGGCCATGCGCTGGGCGACGGTAGCGCTCGGCGTGAGCGTGCACACCCTGGCATGCTGGCCGCTGGCGGCATTCGGCACGGCAGAACAGCGCAAACGGTGGCTTCCCGACATGGTGAGCGGCGAGCTGTCAGGGGCGTACTGTCTGTCCGAGCCACATGCCGGCTCGGACGCTGCCGCGTTGTCCACTCGTGCCGTCCGGGATGGCGAGCACTACGTGTTGACGGGCACCAAGGCGTGGGTGACGCACGGTGGGCAGGCCGACTTCTACACTGTCTTCGCCCGCACGTCGGACGGCGGTTCGCGCGGGATTTCATGCTTCCTGGTTCCAGCCGATGCCGGCGGGCTCTCCTTCGGAACGCCGGAGCGAAAGATGGGGCTGAACGCGTCACCGACCACCCTCGTATATCTGGACGAGGTGCGCGTGCCCACCGAGCGACGGCTGGGTGACGAGGGCGACGGCTTCGGTATCGCATTGCAAGCACTGGACTCCGGTCGCTTGGGGATCGCCGCTATCGCGACTGGATTGGGCCAGGCGGCTCTCGAAGCGTCCGTGTCCTACGCGAAGGAACGCGAACAGTTCGGCCAGCCGATCATCACGCACCAGGGTGTGGGATTCATGCTGGCTGACATGGCGGCTGCGGTGGAGTCGGCCCGGGCCCTGTACCTGACGGCTGCCTCCCGCCGTGACGCGGGGCTGGCGTACCGGCATCAAGCGAGCGTCGCCAAGCTCGTGGCCACCGACAACGCGATGCGGGTGACCACCGATGCCGTGCAGGTCTTCGGCGGGGCGGGCTATGTGCGTGACTACCCCGTGGAGCGGTACTTCCGGGAGGCGAAGGTCATGCAGATCTTCGAGGGAACCAACCAGATACAGCGGCTGGTCATCGCGCGCGACTTAGAGCGCAATGGCACGTGAACGGGTGACGAGCCGGACATGAGCCGGGGCGGGCCGTATCTACGGGCCCGCCCCGGCTTGTTCGTTTCCGTGGCTGACGGTAGAGCGAATCAGGCACTCCCGTGCGTGCGCAGGCGTGTCACGTACAGCAACACGCCGGCACCAGCCAGCAACGCCATGCCGGCACCCGCCACGATGCCGGTCTCGCTTCCGGTGTCCGGCAAGTCGTCGTCCTCGTCATCGGACGGATCGTCGGTGGGCTCGTCCGTGGGTTCTTCGGTGGGCTCGTCCGTGGGTTCCTCGGTTGGATCCTCGGTGGGCTCATCCGTCGGGGTCGGCGTGGGCGTCGACGTCGGTGTCGGAGTGGGCGTCGGCGTTGGTGTGGTCGTTGGGGTTGGCGTGGGGGTCGGGGTCGACGTGGGCGTCGGGGTCGGTTCCGGCTCACAGTCGATCGGCGCGATGACGTCGATCCCCTTGTGCACCAGATCCTGCGGGGGCTCGCCGTGGCTGGCATGCATCAGGTCGACCAGCACGCGCCCGCACTCGCCCTGCGGATCGTCGATCGCGTGCTGCGCGGGAGTGGAAACGATGCCCGGCCCCTCGGCCCATGCTCCATCGACGTTCACCTGTTCGTACGAGTGCTCGGCGAGATTCTCGCCGTCCAGAAAGGTGAGCGTCGTGACGCCTTCGTCGTTGTGGTGAGCGATGATGAACGTTTCGAGCGCATCCGAGTACTGCCAGTCGACGGAGAATCCGTTGACCACCGAGAAACTACGCGAGTTCGCGGAGGTCCGCTCCTGCCACCCCTCGGCCGTGAACACTTCCACATCTGTCTGGAACGTGGGGTCGGGCGAGCGCCAGGCGAACTGGCCCGCGCCGTTGTTCGGATCGGCGCCGGCACCCGTGGTGTCGGTGAAGAGCATGTAGAACTGGCCGTCTACGTACGTGACACTCGGCTGACCGGCGCCGTAATCGTTGCCGTGGTCTGCCTGGTGTGCCGGGGCGACGATCGGCTCGTCCACCATGCGTTCCCACTCGATGCCGTCGGCGCTGCGGGCCACACCCATGGTGGTCTCGCCGTCGTCGATCGCGGCGCCGTAGTACATGTAGTACGTGCCGTCGACTTTCACGACGGACGGGTCGCAGGTGTGCTGGCTGTCGAAGCTGCTGCCGTCGCCACGGCCTTCGAAGACCAGCTGCGGGTCCCCACCGCCGGGCGCGGTGAAGGGTCCGTCCGGGTCGGCCGACTCCGCGTAGAGGATGTCGTCGCCCGCCACATTGTTGTGCGGGACCTGGGCGCAGTACCACATGCGGTACATGCCGTCCTCGTACATCACCGACGGCGCGTACTCGTACGCGGCATTTCCTCCGACAAGAGGTGCGGATGGAGCGCGGTAGTTGTCGGTCTCGACGGATTCCTGAGCTGCGGCCGGCATGGTGGCCGCGACCAGCGTCACCGCTCCCCCGACCGCACAACTGGTCAGCGCTGCCATGCACCTCCCAGTCAAGCGTGCAGTGAACTTCACGAATATCTCCGAATATCTCCACGACGTCAGCTATGCCGGAGAGAAAATAGCATCCCGGCGTTCGAGCGCGCAGCAACCTCGTGTCATCGGCGCGCTCAACGAAGATCGTTCCACGGTATGCCGAGCGGCTGCGTGTCCTCGGGATCCGCACTCGTCCCGCCGAGTACCGCCAGCTCGTCCGGCTTGTGCCGGAGCACGGAGTTGACGTAATCCCGGGTGGCTTCCATGATCCCCACGTCGTGTCCGGCCTCTTCGGAGAGATACCACCGGTGTTCGAGAACCTCGTGGTAGATCTCCGGTGCCTCGAGCTTTCCGCGCAGCTCCCGGGGCACGCCGCGGATAACCGGTTCGAAGCAGTCGAGAACCCAGGCATTCGCCACGATCGCCTCGTCTTCGCCCTGCTGGTCGGTCTCGGCTGCATAGGCGTCGAGGTCGTTTAGCAGCCGGCGGGCCTGATTCTCTTGCGCATCGATCCCGGTGAGCCGGAGCAAGCGACGCGAGTGATGGCCGGGATCGACGACCTTGGGCTGTACCCGAACGGTGCGGCCACCGATGTCGGTGACGATGTCGAGCTCGGCGACGTCGAAACCGAGCTCGTTGAGGCGCTCCACCCGGCGCGCGATCCGCCAGCGCTCGTTGACGTCGAATGACTCCCATTCGGTCAGCTCCGCCCACAGGGCCTCGTAACGCTCCACGACATGGTCTCCGATGGCGATGGGATCGACCGTGTCGTCGAGGTGTCCGGAGGCCGCCAGGTCCATCATCTCTCCGGCGATGTTGACCCGTGCGATCTCCAGATCGTGTGCCCGCTGGCCGTCACTGAGCCGATCGTGTAGCTCTCCCGTCTCGGCATCGACCAGGTACGCGGCGAACGCCCCCGCGTCGCGGCGGAAGAGCGTGTTGGAAAGCGAGCAATCTCCCCAGTAGAAACCGAGCAGGTGCAGCCTGGCGACCAGAACCACGAGGGCGTCGATCAGGCGCTCGACAGTGTCCCGGCGCATCATCCGGGCGAAGAGCGCCCGGTAGGGAAGAGAGAATTGCAGGTGACGAGTGACCAGGATGGCATCGAGAGGCTCACCGCCGGGTGCCTCCCGCCCGCTGACCACGCCGACGGCCTGAACGGCGGGTACGTCGAGGCGTTCGAGGTCGCGTAGGAGGCGATACTCCCTATCCGCGAAAGACTGTACGACCTCTTTCAGCGCATAGATCTGCTGCCCCAACCTGGTGAACCGTACGACGTGCCGGGAAATACCGCGTGGCAGCGCAACCAGATACCACTCGGGCCACTCTTCGAGCGGCATGTCCCACGGAAGATCGAGTAGTTCCTGCTGTTCTAAGGGTGTGGCCAGGATGCGCAGTTCCATACGCCATATTCTCGCGATTCTCCCGCGTCCGGTGCGACGGCGCGTCTGAGAGCGGCACCCGTCGCATCGTTCGGCAGGGGGCGCCGATGCGTCGAGCGCCCCCTGCCGAACGATGTCATGCGAGACGGATCAGGGTTCGATGCGCTCGCCCGTCTTGGCGGAGAAGAAGTGCGACTCGCCCTCGCGGACCGCGAAGACGACCTTGTCACCCTTGTTCGGTGCCATGCGGGGCTCGACTCGGGCGATGACGGCCTCGCTGCGCATCCGCTCGACCTGTTCGGCGGCTGCGGGGCCGGTCGGGTGCCCGTACACGTAGGCGTCCGCGCCGAGCTCTTCGACCAGATCGACGGTGACGGGGATACCACCGCCGCCGTTGTCACTCGATGCCGGCACCAGTGACTCGGGGCGGAACCCGATGGTGAGGGTGGACGAATCCTCGGCCGAAACCGCGCTGAGCACCGAGGTGGGGACGGGAACGCTGGCCTCGCCGAGCTGTGCCTTCCCGTCGACGATGTCGAACGTGGCGATGTTCATGGCCGGCGAGCCGATGAAACCCGCGACGAAGACGTTGGCAGGCTTGTCATACAGCGCCAGCGGTGTGTTGACCTGCTGCAGGACACCATCCTTGAGGACACACACGCGATCGCCCATCGTCATGGCTTCGATCTGGTCGTGCGTGACGTAGACCGTGGTGATTCCGAGCCGGCGCTGGAGCGAGGCGATCTGGGTACGGGTGGACACGCGGAGCTTCGCGTCCAGATTGGACAGCGGCTCGTCCATGAGGAAGACCTGCGGCTCCCGGACGATCGCCCGGCCCATCGCCACACGTTGCCGCTGACCACCAGAGAGTGCCTTGGGCTTGCGGTCGAGGTATTCGACGAGGTCGAGGAGCTTCGCTGCTTCCATCACGCGTCGCTGGATTTCGGCCTTGGGAGTGCCAGCGATCTTCAACGCGAAGCCCATGTTCGCTGCAACCGTCATGTGCGGATAGAGCGCATAGTTCTGGAACACCATGGCGATGTCCCGGTCCTTGGGCGGTATGTGGGTGACGTCGCGGTCACCGATCCGGATCGCGCCGGTGTCGACTTCTTCGAGACCGGCGAGCATCCGCAAGCTGGTCGATTTTCCGCAGCCCGATGGGCCGACGAGAACGAGAAATTCGCCGTCCTCGACGGTCAGGTCGAGATTGTCGACCGCGGGTGCGTCTTGGCCCGGGTAGATCCGGGTTGCCTTGTCGTACGTGACTGTGGCCATGGTGTTACTTCCCTTCACCGGCAGGTACGTGCCGGACGATCCGTAGTGAAGTGGATGAAATACGTGCATCGTTGCGCGTATGTCTAAAAGACGATACCTGGCCGTCGTGAGACGAGTCACGTGGGCCTGGCTTTCGCCGGAACCGGCCGGGAGGGATCGGATCTCCACGAAAGTCTTTCGCGACGCGTGTGGACCCCTTACCGTGCAAGGACACGGTGTGTACTCCGCAAATCCGAGGAGGCTCCCATGCACGTATCGGATCTGCTTGGGATCAAGGGAAACTCCGTCGTCAGTGTCAGCCCCGAGGACGATGTCCGTACCCTGCTCGCAGTCCTGGCCGACCACCACATCGGCGCCGTTGTGGTGTCGGCCGGAGACGGTTTGGTCGACGGCATCGTCTCCGAGCGGGACATTGTGCGTGCGCTGGCTAGCTATGACGTGTCGATCCTGTCCGAGCCGGTGTCGGCGATCATGACGTCCGAGGTTCAGACCTGTACTCCCGACACGGATCTCGAAGAGCTATCCAGGGTGATGACGACAGGACGCTTCCGGCACGTTCCCGTGCTGGCCGATGGCCGGTTGGTGGGGATCGTGAGTATCGGTGACGTGGTCAAGAGCCGCATCACCGAACTCGAGGTCGAGCGGGATTCCCTGTCGTCGTACATCACGAAGGCGGCAACGTGACTTGACGTTGATCGGTCGGAGTGTCCCGCAAGGCGGCATGCGACAGCACCGTGGATGCGGGACAATGATGACCGATGTCAACCTCGCGGCGCGCCTGGACCGTGTGGGGCGTCGGGCTCGTGGCGTATATCGTCGCCGTCCTGCACCGCACGTCATTCGGCGTATCCGGCTTGGCTGCGGCCGAACGGTTCGGAACGACGGCGAGTGTCCTCGCGTCGTTCGTGGTCGTGCAGCTCCTCGTCTATGCCGGCCTCCAGGTTCCGGTTGGCATCCTTCTCGATCAGATCGGCCCGCGACGGTTGCTGATCATCGGAGCCGTCGTGATGGCCCTCGGCCAGCTCGTCCTGGCGGTAGCGGCCTCGGTGCAGGTCGCCATGGGCGGGCGAGTTCTCGTCGGCGCTGGCGATGCTATGACGTTCGTCAGCGTGCTCAGGCTGGTCGCGGCATGGTTCCCGCCTGGTCGAGTTCCCCTTCTGACCCAACTCACCGGGCTGATCGGCCAGCTCGGTCAGGTGCTCTCCGCAGTGCCGTTCGTGCTCGTGCTGGACATGTGGGGATGGACGCCGGCGTTCGGCTCGGTGGCGAGCGTGAGCGTCTTCATCGCGGTGCTCGCGATTGCCCTGCTGCGGGATTCGCCGGACGTGCGCACCCGGCCCGTGCAGCGCATCACCTGGGCTGGAGTCGGTAGTGATCTGCTGAAGGCATGGCAGCATCCTGGTACGCGGCTGGGATTGTGGACGCATTTCTCCACCGGCTTTTCTGGAATGGTCTTCGCCATGATGTGGGGATTCCCCTTCCTGGTGGCAGGTCAGGGCCTCTCGGAAGGTACGGCCGGCTCGCTTCTGACCCTGATGGTGCTGGCCGGTGCCGCAGCTGGGCCCGTCGTGGGCGTGCTCGTCCAGCGCCACCCCTTGCGGCGGTCGTGGCTGGTTCTCGGGGTCGTCCTGGCGAATGCGTCAGCGTGGACGGCGGTGCTGGCCTGGCCAGGGGAGGCTCCGCTCTGGCTGCTCGTCCTGTTGATCTTGTCGCTCTCCCTCAGCGGCCCGGGATCGATGATCGGCTTCGATTTCGCCCGCACCTTCAACCCGCCGAACCGGCTCGGTACGGCCACCGGCATGGTCAACGTCGGGGGTTTCACCGCGGCACTCGTAACGATCCTGGCTATCGGCCTGGTCATCGACATACGTACGGGCGGAGCCAGCACCTACGGACTCGATGATCTCCGCGTCGCGTTATGCCTGCACTACGTGATCTGGCTGACCGGCCTCATCGGTATCCTCCGCACTCGCCGCCTGGTGCGGAGGAGGATGGCCGCCCACGGCGTCGTCGTCCCTCCGATCCGGGAGGTCATCGAGCGCCGGCGCCGGAACCGTCGCTGGCGTTCCTGAACGCGGCCGTGACCAGCAGCGTAAGCGCGGGTCGGCTGGCCTGATCAGCCGAGCAGATCGACCAGGATGATGACAACCCCGATGGCGGCAGCCAGTGCCGCACCCCCCGAGAACAGGCGGAGCTTGGAACGCGTTTCACGCAGCAGCGTCTGCTCGTCCTTCGTCGAGATCAGCGACGTGTTGGCGATCATCAGCTCGCCCGGCTCGTCGGTGGCCTCGCCCAGCACGTAGAGCTTCTGTCCCGGACGCAGTATCCACTCCTCGTACTGGTACCCGACGGTGCCTTCACGCTGTTTCGTGGGAATGGAGAGCTTGAACGATCCGATGGCGAGCTCGGACTGGTTCGACGACTCGTCGTGCGGCTCGAAACGGTCCGTCGCCTTCTCCACGTCCTCCAGCGCGCCCTCTGGCCGGACAGCGATGTGCCCGGTCTCGTCGGCGACGACGAACGGTTCTTCGGTTTCCCGCTCGACGAGCTTCTCGGTGCGCTGTACCTGCCGCTCCCGGTAATGGCCGTTCGAATCCCGACGTCGCTCGGTGGTCCAGTACTTCCTGGTCACTACGTGCTTGTGCCACACGCATTCGGTCTCGGAGAGTTCCGACTTGATGGGCCCCTCGGGCCCGGGCTGCGCGGTACCGACGATCTCGCATTTCTGCCGGAAGTACCCCTCTCCGGCGGCATCTGCTGCTGCGGACTGCATGTCCTGCACTTCCGAGACCGAGAACGTCTCCGTCTCGATCATCTCCTTCTGCAGGGACCGCTGCCGGAAGACGAAATACCCACACACGGCGGCGCCGGCGAGGGCGATCACGCCGATCAGCCACAGATTGTCGGCAAGGGAGAAGCTTCCCGTGCTCGACGACGTAGCGCTCACGCGCTCGGAAAACGACGACAATTCAACAATCCTCACGATCTCTGGACACGGCCATGGCGACGAAGCCGCACGAAACTGTACCGGAGGCTAGCAGGTGACCCGCTCGGTGGATAGTCGATAGAGGTAGGACCTCTCGCCGACCGTATGCGAGCGGGAGAGGTCCCACCTGTGACGGGCCGTTAGTCGTCGATCACGATGGTGGCTCGCCGGTAGTTCCGGCCGGGTCCGTCCGGCTTGTAGTAGTTCTGCGTGTTGCCGGCCACGTCGACGGCGAACCACTTGATGGTCGTCGTCTCCGTGATGGTGATCGGCTCCTGGCCCTGACGGGGACCGGCGAACTCGATCCGCGGCGAGTCGTATGTGGGACGGCTGCCGTCGAGCGTGTAGTAGATGTCGACCGGCTCGCTGAAGTCGAACGCCAGCTCGACCGGCCCCTCGTAGGTGCCCGCTCCGGGCGAGAGATTCGAGCGCGGCGGCACCCAGTCCCGGCTGTAGCGGTAGGCGACTTCCAGGATGCCGATCCAGCCGTGCGAGAACTCCATCGCTTCTTCCCGGCCCTCCTCGAAGGGCGGCGTGAAGCCGACGCTGGACCACCCGTTCCCGGTCCACAGCGGCGATCCGGCCTCGAAGCTCCACGCGAAGATGTCGTTCTCGTAGAAGTGGTCGTCTCCCGAGTTGCCGGCCGCGGAGTACAGTACGTCGCTGATGGGACCGACCCGGCTCGACCAGACGCTAGTACCGCGGTGTTCCTTGATCCGGTTGAGGATGATGTCCGAGGCCTCGTAGAAGTAGTTTTCCACGCCGAAGCTCGGCCGCTCCAGACCGTCGCGGGTAGGTAGCCGGTATGCGCCCGGCGCCCACATGAAGTATCCGCCGTGGGTGTGCGTGTTCATCGCGAACCGGATGTTCGGATGCTCCTCCGCCAGCCAGGTCTCGTTCCGTGCCTCCGGTTCCGACAACGGCTCCGGACCGGCGAACACGTCACTGGTGCAAGACGTCGACGCTCCACTGAAGCCCTGGTGAATGTTGCCGACCCGGAAATTGCGGTTCAGGTCGACACCCCACGAGTTGCGGCCCAGCGGGTCGGACACGCCGTCACGCGGGCAGTGGTTGGTCATGTTCCGCCGCTGCAGCGCGAAGTCGTGGATGGAGTAGTGCGAGCCATCCGGGTTGACCGAGGGGACGATGAAGACGTCCAAGTTGTCGACCAGCTTCCGGATTGTCTCGTTGCTCTCGTAGTTGCGCAGCAGCCGCTCTGCGGTCTCCAACGCGACCAGCGGGGTGACCCACTCGCGGGCGTGTTCTTGCGAGTAGAGCAGCACGCCCACGTTCGAGCCGTCCCGCTGCTTGCCGATACGCAGGGCCTTGACGGTGAAGGGCTCACGGGAGACGTCGTCCGGAGCCGAGAGGAAGTCGGACAGGTGCGGCGTGCCGGGCTCCCCGTAGCATTCGTCGGCGGTACAGGGGTAGACGACCCCATCGCCGTCGTCGCCGCGGAACGTGTAGGCCTCGACCAGCTCGCCGGCTTCGGCGTTGATCGCGTCGACTACCTCGGCCGCCGTGCTGGTGATCGCACCGTCGGCGTCGGTGGCGAGGCTGACGTCGATGTCGTCGCCGTCGACGTCGACCTTCAGCGGCTGGCTTGGTTCGCCGGGGTCGGCCATCTCCACGGAGATGTCGTTGCCGCCCTCGTGGCCCCAGGCCAGCGACTCGACGACGACGCGGTGTGGATCGAGGTCAGGGCGCCGCAGGGTGCCAGCGGCGGGTAGGCCCGCCTTGATCGTGTTGCCGTCGTCCAGCGAGACCATTCCGGCGGGGATGGTGACCTCCGGTGCGTTCCCGCCCATCGCGAACGGGTCGCCCGGGACGTTGTTGGCCACCACCGCCGCGACGGCGCCGGCCTCCTGAGCATGGCGCACCTTGGTGACGAACGGGCAGCTCCCGCGATCGATCAGCGCGATGCTGCCGGCCTCGAAATCGACCAGCGGGCTGCATCCCTCGGTCGGGTTGTCCGTGCCGTCGTCCACCAGAACGACGTCGCCCGGGGTGCCACGGAACGGTGTCGTGCCGCCGAACGAGGCGCCGACGACGTCGTACGCACCAGCCGCCGACGAGGGCGGGTCGATGGTGAACGTGGGCGAGGGTGGCTGGAACAGGGCCTGCGCTTTGCGCCGGTAGCCGTTCGTCTCGTTCGGCAGCTCGACGATCTCGGCGAGCTCGGGATGTTCCGCGGCCAGCTCCTCGATCGTCGCCGTTGCTTCGGTGGCGTCCACGTAGTGGTCGATGAACCCGGTGGCCAGGTCACCCCATTCCTTCGGTGCGCCGGGACCACTCGGGTATTCCCCGTCCAGGAACTCGGTTACGTCCGTCTCCACTTCGCCGATCACCTCGCCGTCGAGCATGCTGGTGATCCGTGCCCGGGAGGGAACCGGGCTCTCCTGCCGCGGCAGGTTTGTCCGGTGGAACATGTAGTGCCCGGCGTCGACGAACCTGGACAGCGTGAACGTTGTCCCGTCGCCGATCTCGGTCCCGGGTCCAGCGTCGAGACTCACCTCAAGGGTCACGTCGGCGGACGCCGAGCCGGCCTCCGACCACACCTCGAACTGGACGAACGTCTCGTCATGATTGCGGAACCAGGCCGCCCGCTGGACCCGGAGGTCGTCGCCGGACTGCATGGCCCGCTCCTCGGCGGCTTCGATCTCGGCTACTGTCTCCTGCCGCTCCTCTTGCAGCGCCGTGAAGTCGTCCTCGGTCAGCAGCGGCTCGCCGACGTCGAACCCGGCCGAGCGGAGCCAGTCTTGCTCGGATGGCGTGACGATAGCCTCCACGCGCAGGCCCGCCGCTGTGTCTTCGACGTGCTCTGCGAGGTCGACTCCCGTGTCCACCAGGGCGTCGAGGGCGGTGCGGTCTGGGACGGTGATGGCGACGACCTCGGGGTATTCGAGATGACCCGGTGGGGTGTACTCCGCCACCGTGTCGTCGGCGAGTTCGGGCTCGTTCCCCTGTGCGGTCAGCGATACGAGCAGGCTGGCTGGCAACAGCAATGCTGCGATGACGCCGATGTAGCGGCGAATGGCGGATGGGCGGACCATGGACCCTCCTGGAGTTCTGAGGTCCGCCGCGGGGGTTGCCCGGGGCCGGACCTCGATCCGACTCTGGGTGTCCCCCGTGGATCCGCCTTAATGTACTGACTCCGGCAAATAGGGACAAGACTGACATCTCGTAAATCCGTACGCCGCGGCCACATCGTGCGGGATCCGGCAACTCGCGCAACGTGCGAGGCGGTCGACGAGTAGCGAAGCCGGGTGCCGTCGCAGCGATGATTCTGCCGGCGCCGACAGGTCTATCTCCTGACCGAAGACAACCAACCCATCGGGAGCAAGCATGGGCCTCATCCACATCGAACTGTTCGCAACCCTCGACCTCGTTGGGCAGTCGCCCGGCGGCCCCGACGAGGACCCGGTGGGGTTCCCTTTCGGCGGCTGGCAGGCGCCCTTGCTGGACGACGTCGTCGGGGAGCAGATCGTCGCTGCGTACGAGGGCACGGACGCCCTTCTGCTCGGCCGGCGGACGTATGACATCTTCGCCGCCTACTGGCCGTATCAGGAGGGCAGCAAGGACAACGAGATCGCCACGCTCTTCAACAGTGTCCCGAAGTACGTGGCCTCCCGCGGCAGGCCCGACCTCTCGTGGGCCGGGTCCACGCAGCTCGGCCCGGATCTGGCCGGCGCGGTGCGCGAGATCCGTGACCGGCACGAGCACGTGAAGGTCGTCGGGAGTCTGAATCTGGTGCAGACTCTCCTGCGCGAGAAGCTCTTCGACCGTCTCGATCTCTGGGTGCACCCTGTCGTACTCGGCGTCGGGAAGAAGGTGTTCGACGGTGGCGCGGTACCCGCGAACGTCACACTCCTCGAACCGCCGGCAGCAAGTCCGAAGGGCGCCGTGTATCTGCGCTACGGGCTCGCCCATGGCACGCCCGCGACGGGCGACATGAGCGCACCCGATCGGGGTGCCGGGCGCGACGACTGAAGCCAGGAACGAGACAAGCGGCGCCTGCGGCTGACGGTGTGCGCGGGGACGCGTTGGAGGTGCGCGAACGTAAGAGCGGTCGGGAAGGAACGGTTAGATCAGGCGACCAGGTGGGCCGTGTCGCCCAGGTCGACGCTGCTGGTACCGGTGTCCAGGCGTAGCGGTACGCCTGTGGCGCTTGACAGTCGGGCGAGCAGGTCAAGCCGGGGGACAACGCCGCCGCTCTCCAGGCGGGCTATGGCCGACTGGGTGGTATGCATCCGTAGCGCCAGCTCACGCTGGGAGATCCCAGCCTGTTCACGCATCCGGTAGGCCAGCCGCGCCAGGTCCAGCGCGAGCGCCGACGTTGCGTACGCCCGCTCGTAGTCGTCCGGGTCCGCGGGCGGATGCGCGGCGCGGACCTCACCTAGGGTGTGTGCCATGCTCACCGTCTCCTCTCCCGGTCGCGGCGCATCGCTTTTCGTGCCCGCTCGACCTCATGACGTTCGCTCTGTCGCTGTTTCCGGAACGTGGTCAGTGTGATGGCTCGCTTCTCAGGGTGCAGGTAGTACGTGACGCGCCGGTGCACGCCTTCACAGCTAAACCGCAACTCTCGTAGCCCGTCGCCTAGCTGTCTGCTGAGCGTCCAGGCTTCCTCACCCACCACTTGATGATAGCGCACGCGCTATGCCCCGTCGAGGTCCCACAGCCAGAGGTAGCGGTCAGTGTCCCAACGCGCCAGCTGTGGCGGCCGCCTTGTCTCTTGCTTCCTGGCCCCTGTTCACTGGGCGTCCGTGACGGTAACGTCCGCGTGGCACGTACATGGCCGCCCGAGGAGAAGAGCGCGCTCCGGCGGGCTGCCGGTTCCGTTCTGAGCGTCGGCAAGGACGTCATGACCGAAGTGATGGGCGCCGTTATCGCCAAGAGCATGACTGGCTGAGCAAGGTCGTCAGGCCTCCCGTCGCAACAGCCACACCATCCCTGGCGAAACCAGGCTGTAGAGCCTGACCAGCATCAGCGATGCCCCGTCCGAGCAGGTCGGAAAGGGCATCGCTCCCTGTCACCATGGAGGAATCGAGTGACTGCGAACCTTGTTTTGTCAGTGCGAGGCTGTAAGAGTAGAGACACGGGGATAACAGGAAGGGTGTGCAATGAGCGTCATGCATGTCGGCCGGACGGATGCAGACAACGTCGACGTCATCGAGTTGACTGATGCCCAGTTCGACGCTGCAAAGAAGCGCGCCCTGAATTCACTGGGGCTGACCTACGACGAGCTTGCAGAGCAGGCCCGTCGTCGCGAGTTCAGCTCTCCCCGCGCTCACATGCTCTGGGTTGCGATCGGTGGCCAAGAGCACTGATCTCCGGAGGCAGGCGCAAGAGTTCGCAGCACAGATTCAGAGTCTACTGAACACGACGGTGTGCAACGGCGCCAAGGTTTCCGCAACCCCAGTGCCCAACGACGTCGTCACAGTCGCGCCTGGTCTGAGACCTTCTGACCCTCTCCTTGCTCCCTCGCCTCTACCTTTGACACCCAACAACAAGAAGCCCAAAGCCTGGCTTGACCTGCAGTATCGTTGCTACCTCGGCGAATCGGGCCACCTGATGGTCGTGAGTTCATTCTGCGGCGTCTACGCAGATGAAGGACGGCAGGACTGCCTGTGTCACTACGACTACGAGCGCGGCAAGGATACGTACCCCGAGGCACACCTCCAGGTATACGGGACCTCGCCAGCCTTGAAGAGCATGACCAAGGCCAGCGGAGTGCGCAGAGTCGCTGGCTTGGAGAAGCTGCACTTCCCGGTCGGCGGGCGGCGGTACCGTCCCACGCTGGAGGACATCGTCGAGTTCCTGATCGTGGAGAAGTTCGCAACTGGTCGCGATGGGTGGGAGCAGGTGGTCCAGGAGAACCGCGACAGGTTCCTGGAGATACAGCTCCGTGCTGCCATCCGGCGACGGCCTGATGTGGCGCATCAGGTACTGAACGAGCTACCCGCAGCGGAGAGCTGACGATAAAGCAGCGCCGCGCGAGATCGTCGCGGAGATGCGCAGCGAGGGCATGTCCACGCGGGCGATCGGATCTGTGCTGGGCGTAGATCAGAAGACGGTCGTCAACGATGCTCATACGACGGCAAGACGTACGCCCCGCACTCGGCCGAGCCGGAGATCGTTGACGACGGCGGCGGGATCTGTTGGCTGGGGTCAGTGTGCTACCCCGAACCTCCGCAACAATGACTCCGCCGTCTGCTTGGCCTTCTCGGGCTCGTCGGGAGAGCAAAGCGTTGCAGTGTTGCTGTAGGTTATGAACTGCGTGGGGCTGTTGATGTGCACCGCATAGAGCGTGAACCTCAGCAGTGACGTCCAATCGGGGTCATGCCCCAGCTTCGCCTCGACGAGAGCGTCGTAGTTTCGCCCGCGGGGCACCACGCCAGGAAAGGACCCGGCGAACTCGACGAACTTCTGTACTGCTGCGCGTCCGGGAACCGCAAACACGGCGCGCAAGTCCTCGTGGTCGTCTTGTACTGGCTTGAGCTGCGTGCGTGTGTTGTTCCAGTCCAGCGCCATATCTGGTTGGTCCTCTTCGGGGAACCGAACGCGGAGATTTTGCACCACGATCGGCTGGGCTCCCGTGTTGAACAACACGAGCGGAAGCCTCAACAGCACTCGTTCCTTCGAAACGTGGGCCGCGAAGCTGTGCGGTTCGTACGATTCCAGCCGGCCGCGCCGCGTATTGAGCCACCAGAAGCTCGCAATCGTGAATGTGAGCGCCGCCAGGGCGATGAACAGTGCAACCCAATCTGCCATGCTGCCGCAGCGTACATCTATCGGCAGACAGAACATCACTGCAGCTCAATACGTCGAATCGTGGTGAGGGCGGACGCTGAACGGCGTTAGACATCCTGCAGTGGCAGCCAGACGCGCGAAAAGTGCAGCCGGCATCCCCACTGTCCGTGACGCCACCACCGACGGTGGTGGCCGTCGTGCAGGTACGCGGGAATGTTGTCGAGGAGACGGTCGAGGCGTTCGATGGCATCGCCGAGAGCGTGGCACGTGGCGACGAACGGGCGTCGGCGAATGATGACGACGCCGTCAGGGGTGACGGCAAACCGTGGCGTGCGGCGGATCAGACGCCTTGGGGTGGAGCGTTGCATGGTGTGTCCTCCCGAGTCTTACCCCGCCCGGGTGGGCAGGGCTGCTCGGGTAGGCCGCCAGCGCTCACAGGGTCATCTTGGCACAACCAGGAGGTACAGTCCTACCGGTCTCGACGTGGCCGCCCGATGCCTTGCGTTCCGGTGCGTGCCCACGGATCCGCTACATCGGTAGACAGGCGGGTGATGACGCGGTCCTTGTCGACCGCCAGCGGGTACGGCCGTTGCCGTCCTCGTTGCCGGGAAGTTTGACCGCGGGGATCTTCTCCCCTTCGGCCCAGCGACGCACGGTCGACGGGTGGACGTGGAGAACCGCAGTCATCTGGTCGGCGGTGAGGTACTGAGCCACCCTCGATCACCTACGTTCCGCCGTCAGCCAGTGCACCAGGTCCTCGTGGAGGATGATTTGTCTGCGGATCTGCCGGCCGTTGACGACGATTGGCGCCGTCGGCAGATCACCAGCGCGGATCGCGGCACGGATCGTCTCCTCGGAGATACCGGTCTCGTCGGCGGCCTCGCGTGGCGTGTAACTGAGCTTGGGCATTGGGATGGTCCATTCGGTCGACTTCCCCCGTAGTTGGCATTCGGTCGGCGGTGAGGATGGATCAGTAGTACGAGTGCGGCGGATCGATCGGCCAGCCAAGTTCACCAGGCGTCGGCTGCCCAGATAGCGGACGTCGAAAATGTACATGTGCGCGAGCTCGGTCACGCGCCGGTACAGAAGTCGAGGAACTCGGCGGCGGGCTTTGAGGCTGACGTACATCGGCTCCAGCGTCGGGCTTCTCACGGCTTCCACCTGCGGGAGCGTCGCATGTGAGGGCGGCCCTTCGGGATCCCTTGGCCGGGGTCCGGCCCATGGGTCACGCGCCGTCTCAGATGCGATCCAAGCTTCGAGTGCCTGTTCGTCGAAGCGCCATCGACCGAACAATTGCGTGGCTCCAGGAATGTCTCCGCGGCTTGCCCTTGTCGTTTCGGTGGACTCGGCGACCTGGCCGCGCAAACTGGTCAGCCAGCGGCGCACGTGATCGACCTTGACCCGGTTGACATCGGCCTGTAGACCGTTGGCGCGCAACTACGCGGCGAACTGGCGGACAGCACGGCCGTAGTTCTCGCGCGTCTTGTCGGACTTGCCGTCGGTCTCCAGGGCAAGGTCGAAGCTCGCCTGGCAGGCCCTGAAGACATCGTCCATGGGGGGCAGGTGTCCTTGTGTTATGCGATCGTCAAGCGCTGTGCTCAGGCACAGGTCGATGTTTTCGCAGGTGGAGCCCGAAGCCGGATTCGAACCGGCGACCTACCGCTTACAAGGCGGTTGCTCTGACCAGCTGAGCTATTCGGGCGTACGTAAAAACGCTACCACCCCGCTTCCCGTGATCATGAACACTAGCCGCCCATGGGCCGACTAGTGTTCATGATCACGGGAGGCGGGGTGGTAGGGGTCAGACGACGGCGCCGTAGTTGGGGTCCTCGCGGTTGCCCTTGGTGACTTCGTCCTTCTCCTTCGGCTCCGGAGCTGGATACCGGCTCTCCAGCTCGACCGCCAGCGGTGTGGCGGTGAAGTTCGAGGAGTAGGTGCCGATGAGGATCCCGATGATCAGCGCGAAGGCGAAATCGGAGAGCGAGTCGCCTCCGAGCGCGAACAGAGCGATGAGCGGGAACAGCGTGCTCAGGCCGGTGTTCACCGAACGGGGCAAGGTATCGAGCACGGCCGTGTTCGCGATCCCGCCGAAATTCTCACCCCGGCGACCCCGCCACGCTTCGCGGATGCGGTCGAATACGACGACGGAGTCGTTCACCGTGTAGCCGATGATGGTGAGAATCGCCGCGAGGAAGATTCCATCGATCGGTTTGCCCAGCCAGGCGAAGACACCGATGGTGATGATCACGTTCTGGAACAGTGCAATGACCGCGCCGGTGCTGAATGTCCATCTGAACCTGATCGCCAGATACGACAATTGGGCCGCGAGCGCGACGGCGAGCGCGATGAGCCCGTTGCGCTGGAGTTCTTCTCCCAGGCTGGGGCCGATCATCTCGTCGCGGATGAGGTCACCACCGTTGCCCAGCTCGGAGATGGCGCCGATGATCTCTTGTGCTTCGGTGTCGCCCATGTCGGCGGCTCGCACCGAGATGGCGTCCTCGCCGGCGCCTCCCGACTCGTTGACGATCGCGGTCGGGAAGCCGACCTCGGTGACGACGTCGCGGGCATCCTCGATGTCGACCTGCTCCTCTGGCTGGACCTCGACGATCCGTCCGCCGGTGAACTCGATGCCGAAATTGAGCCCACGCATGGCGATTCCGGCCCCGGCGACGGCGACGGCGATGAGCGATACGGCCAGGAACTGGCGGGAACGCCGCATCAGATCCGGGCTGCGCTCGCGCAGCCACCTGCGGACCCGGGTGTGCTTGGCGAGGCCACTGACCCCGGGATTGCGCCGCACCCACGGCCGGCTGATCAGCCATTCGCCCAGCGCCCGGGTGAGCACGAGAGCTGCGAGCAGGGAAGCGACGACACCGATCGTCAAGGTGACACCGAAACCTTGGACCGGGCCGGCGGCGAGGAAGAACAGCAGAGTAGCAGCGATCAAGGTAGTGACGTTCGCGTCGGCGATCGCCGAAATCGCCTTCTTGAACCCGCTGGGGAGCGCGTTGCGCAGACTCGTCCCCCCGTCGACGTAGTCCTCCCGCGCTCGTTCGAAGATCAGCACATTGGCGTCGACGGCCATGCCGATGGCGAGCACGAATCCGGCGAGGCCGGGCAGCGTCAAGGTGGCCCCGACCGCAGTCAGCGCCGCGAAGGCCATCGCGGCGTAACCGACTAGTGCGCCGACGGCCATCAGGCCGATCAGCCGGTAGGTAACGACGACGAATACCGCCGTGAGCGAGATGCCGATGATGGCCGCCCACGCGCTCGCGGAGATCGCTGCCTCACCAAGCGTCGGGCCGACGACGCGCTGCTCGATGATCTCCACCGGAAGCGGTAGCGCACCCCCTTCGATCAGTGCCGCCAGCTCCTCGGCGGATTCCTGGTCGAAATCTCCGATGATGCGAGTCGTGCCGCCCTGCTGGCCGACATCGCACGCCGCGTCTTGCACCGTCGGCGACGAGATCACATCGCCGTCGAGGACGATCGCCACGCGGCGCTGGGGGTCGGTTTCGTTGAAACAGGCGGCGTGACCGGTCAGGTCTGCCCATTCGCTACTGCCGTCGCCGGTGAAGTCGACGTGGACCACCCAGCCCTGATATTGCTCGGCGTCGAACTGTGCGGTGGCGGAAGAGACTTCCTCGCCGGTCATCCCAAACGAGTCGAGCAGCAACGGCTGGCCGCGTTCGTCGGCGATCACGGACTCCTCGGCGGAAGGGTCGAACTCGTCGGCAGCGCCGGCCGAGCCGCCGCTCTCCTCGTCTCCCGTGGCCTCGTCGCCGGCGCCCTCGTCATCGCTCGCGTTGGCTTCCTCGGTGTCCGCGTCCTCGTCGTTTGCGGACGTATCGTCGGAGCTCGAGTTCTCGGAGTTCGAATCGTCGGCGCCCGAGTCCGCGCCGCCGTTCTGGAGCTCCTCTTGGCTCGCGTACCCCAGGACCGAATGGAAGGTGAGCTGCGCGGTCTGGCCCAACGTCTCCGCCGCTTCGGTGGGATCTTCGACACCGGGGAGTTCGACGATGATCCGGTTCTCGCCGGAGCGAGTCAGCGAGGGCTCGGACACGCCCAGCGCGTCCACGCGCCGGCGAAGGACTTCGAGGGCCCGGTCAGTGTTCTCGGCGTTGGCTTCGGCCTCCGGCCCGTCTTCGGCCTCCAGGGTGATCTGCGCGCCGCCCTCGAGATCGAGGCCGAGATTCGGGCTCGCCGTCATGGTGACCCATGCGGACGCGCCGAGGACCAGGAAGGCGACGATCACGCGGAGCGTGCGACCGGTCTCGACGACGTTCCGATTTCCCTTCTTGATCGCGCGTTGCCGGAAGAACCCGTAGGTGGCTGTACAGGCAGCCACGACGGCAAAGACGAGGTAGAACGCGGTCGAATTGTCCACGAAGAAACTCCAGGAAAGACCGCCCGGTAGGGAACTCGCCTGGTGGGTGTTGACGCGGCGAGCTACCGGGCGAAGGGCCGGGCAGTACGTCTACAGCTGCCCGGCGCCGGGAGGCGCCCGGTCGGGATGGCCGGTGTTGCCGACGGCCTCGGTGATCGCCACGTGCCGGCCAGTGGCGTGGTCTTGGGGTGGATAGAGGTCGAGCGCGGTGAGCTCATGGCCCTGGGACGGGGGCGGCACGAGATCCGACTCGCTGTTGGGCGCCAGACCCGTGATGGTCGGCGCAGGTGTTCCGTCGAGTGCCGTGAAGGTCGTGCCGCTGAACTCGTTGCTCTCCGCTTCGGAGTCCGGCGAACCCGTGGCGGGTAGGCCCGTGGTGATGATCATGAGGAGGCCGGTCAGCAACAGCGCGGGAAGCCGCCACCCCGCCGAGCGTCGGTGCCGCGCGATACGGCCTTCGACCACGGGTGCACCTCCTACGTTTTCCACGGGCGGCACTCACGATACAACGCGGCGGGCCAACTCGTAAGAAGGCGCCGGCCGCAGCTATCGGTGGCCGGCGCCTTCATCGAATCACGGAGACCGAGCGGGAATCCATCCGCTCGGGTGAGACATCACTGTAACCGGATCAGTGGTGACATGTCGGTCGTGGTGATCTCGCCGGCATTCACGCGTGCCGAGGCGACCGGTTTGCCGACGACGCCGTCCGGCAAGTCAACCTCGATCAGGTAGTGGCCCTCGGGGACGTGGGCGAATCCGAACCAGCCGGAACCGTCGCTGAGGCGTGTCTGCTTCTCGCCTCCGCCGGTCAGGGGGCGCAAGGTCAGCTCGACCTGGTCGAGCGGTTCGCCGCTGCGGGTCACCAGCTCACCGGTGATGTGCCCGTCGGTGGGCTCGGCCTTCCAGGGCATCGTCGGCACCGCGGCCGGCTCGGCGAAGGGCGCGTCGTCTCCGGTGGTGAAGGCTTCCACCAGGGCGTCGCGTTCCGCGTCCTTCACCTCTTGCGAACTTCCCGTGGCGGTCTGGCTGGGGTTGGCGTACGAGTATCCGCTCCAGCCAGCGACGGTATTGCCGGCCTCGGTGGGCTCCCGGAGCTCGTTCACCTGCTCGAGACTGTCCTCGACTTCGTTGAGATACAGCGCGGGACCCGAGACGGATTGCCGGTCGCCCTGCCAGTCAGCGAGGACTTCGTTCCACTCGGCGAACATCTGCGCCTGGTCGTCCATCCACTGGCGCTTGTAGTTCATGGCCACGACCGTGTCCATGATTCCCTCGTCTTGCCAGCCCTTCCAGTCCTGGAGGACCTCGGCGTAGGTGCGGGTCTGCTCCCAGCCACCGACGGACTGTGGGCCGAAGCCATAGGTGATCGCGTCCATGGATAGCCGCGCCTCGGGATCGACCTCCCACATGCCAAGGTAGATCTTGCGCACGAGATTGGTCACCTGGTCGCGGCGCCAGTCGTTCCATTCCTCGTCCGACGCCTCGGGAACGTCGTCGCGTCCCGTGGCTTCCTGGAAGCGGGCGACGGAGACGTCGTTGTATCCCCAATCGCTGTGCTCTGTGGACGAGCTGAAATCGGGGTAGCGGACGTAGTCGAGATTGATCCCGTCCACGTCGTATTCGCGGACGATGCTCTGGACTCCCTCGACGATGTACTCCACCGCGTCGGGATGACCTGGATCGATGTAGGCGTTGTTGCCCTGGAACTCGGTTCCGTCCTCCATCTTGTTCAGCCAGCGGTCGGATCCCTCGGCGTCTGGACCGTGCTGGTTGAAGACGTGATCTGGCGAGCTCGGAGGATCGGCGAGGTTCCACAGCGTGTTGACGTTGACCCACGCATGGACTTCCAGGCCCGCATCGTGGGCCTTCTCGATGATCTCGGCAAGTGGATCGTAGGGTTCGGCGTCGACTGCGGCATCGGTACGCGGGTACAGCGCGTCGTTGCAGAAACAGTCGTAACGCCGGACGGTCTGGACGATGATGGCGTTGGAATTGATGGCCAGGGCGTCGTCGACGAGCTTGTCGACTTCTTCCGGGCTGTATATCCCCGGGTTGAACGCGTCGACCCAGTAGCTGCGCCACTCTTCGGGTGGATCATCGCTCGTGGATGCCGTCGACGGCACCGCCATCGTCGTGGCGAGGAGACCTGCCGCAGCCACCCCGATCGAGGTGAACATGCGGCTACGAAGTGATCGTGCCATGGAGGATCCTCCTCAGTGGACTAGACCAATATGGGTGGCCCACAGTCTGGATGATCCGTACCAGATCCGTCCAGACCCGGCGGAGAATTATTTTCGACCTGCGGCGCGCTGCCTGCCCTCCCCTTGCTGTGACACTTGACAAGGGGCGGGAAAATACAGGCATCTGATCGGAAGGGGCAGCGTGGCGAAGAAGTATCTCTCGGTCCGGGACCAGATTCTCGATCTGATCGCGGAAATGGACGTCGGCGAAGCGCTCCCGCCGGAACGGGCGCTCGCTCCACAGTTCGGGGTGGCCCGGATGACGCTACGCCGTGCCATCGAGGAAGTGGTTCGTGAAGGGCGCCTGATGCGCAAGCATGGCGCGGGTACGTTCGTGGCCGGGCCGAAGATCGCCCAGGGCCTGGCGGTCTCGTCGTTCTCCGAAGACATGCGCCAGCGCGGCGCGACGCCGTCGAGCCAGACGCTCGATACCGGTGAGATGTCAGCCAGCCCGAAACTCGCCAAGCGACTGGAGATCTCCACCGGCGATCCCGTGCTCCGCGTCGTGCGGCTACGGATGGCCGACGAGGCACCGATGGCGCTCGAGACGTTGCACGTACCGGGCCGGGTGGCGCCGGGTCTGAAAGGGCACGAGCTGGACGACGCGTCGTTCTACGAGCTGCTGCACGAGCAGTACGGGATCGCCATCGCCGGCGGAGTGCAGAACATCGAGGCGACCGTCACCGACGAGCGGGAGTCGGAGATTCTCGAAGTCCCGCTGCATTCGCCCGCGTTCCTCTTCGAGCGGACGTCGCGTTCCCGCGATGGCCATGTGGTCGAGTTCGTCCGCTCGGTCTACCGCGGTGACCGGTACCAGTTCCGGGTCGAGCTGCAGCCGACGTAGCTGACGGCTCGCGCGTCACCGACGCGCACCTGGCGCGGCACGCGGGTCATCTCCGGTGGGCGGACTCCTCGCCTGGCTCCTGGCGGCGCCGGTGCCGGCCCCCAGTTCGGCGTTGAGCGGGTAAAAATGATTCTTCACGCTCGGCGTCCCGCCCCGTATTGTCTGCTCGTTGCTGGGTTTCCGGGGGAATCGAGGGAGCGGCGTGCACCGATACCGGTGGGGGCGAATCTTCGTCCGGTGGGGGTGACTCCTCGCGAGGCGGCGGAGGGGGTGCGGGACTCGGTTCCTCTGCGGCTGCGGGGTTGAGCTGTCGCGGAGCACGCCGGGCCCGGCGTCCTTGCTGCGGCGCGTTGAGGGAGTCGATGGCTTCCTGGAGGCGATCCTCGGCACTGTCGATCCACTGCACGCTGGTCGAGTCGCCGTGTCCGTGGACCGCCATCAGGTCGTCGATGGAGTTCCACAGGCTCGTCGCCGGATGGTCCGAACACCACCGCAGGGCTACGTGTCCGTCGGCGAACATCACGCCGTACGCGACCACGCCGACGCCGGACACGCCGGTGAGATCGACGTGCCGGACGAGCGCGAACCTGCGAGGGAACACGTGATCACCCGTACTCGGACCGTGAACAGCGGCCGGACCTTCGTCTGGCCGGAATGCTCCCCCGTATTGCCCGGCCGGCCCGCTGCATATCTTGCTGGATACTGTCGCACGTGTCACGACGCCGTGCCGGTGTCGAGACGGTCGATCTTCGCCACTTTGGCCCCTGTGTTATCGATTATCACTGCCTGTCCATTTGATGGCAGCGTGGATGTTATTCCATGATGAACATCATTGCGCCACGCCGTGACAGCCGAATCGGTCACTGGTGGAGGCATGTCACACGGTACGGTAATGCGGGCGCGAAGACGAGGAGGAGAGTTTTCGATGATGAACGAATCCGAAACCACCGCGTCCGACACCGAACCCGTGGTCGAGAATGCCGTTCAGACTGTGCGTGACCGGTTCGGAGCTTCCGGGTTGCGCACCCTGATCGCCCTGGCAAACCGGGAACTCGCTCGCGTCGAACAGGCCGAAGCCAGCCTGGCGATCCTGGACGAGCAGGAGCCCGTGGCCGAACCGACGAGTGAGCCCCTCGATGCGGCCGACACCCAGGCGTGGCTCGCCTACACCGAGATCGAGCGCGAATAGCGGCTGCGGGTGACGCGCTTACGTAGCGCGCAGCGTTGCCACGAAGTCCTCTGCCCAGCGTGTGACGTCGTAGTGGAGGACGTGCTCGCGCAGCGCCCGCATCCGTTGCTCGGCCTCGGCGTCGTCAATACGCATTGCGGCGAGAAGGGTTCGCTTGAGTCCGTCGATGTCGTGCGGGTTGACCAGGAACGCGCCGTCACCGAGCTCGTCAGCGGCCCCGGCGAACTCGGAGAGCACCAGCGCTCCACGCAGGTCCGTGCGGGCGGCCACGTATTCCTTGGCGACGAGGTTCATACCGTCGCGTAGTGGTGTAACGACCATGACATCGGCGGCTCGCAACAGCGAGACCAACTCCGGGCGTTCGTAGGAGGAGTGCAGGTAATGCACCGCCGGCTGGCCGATACGTCCGTACTCGCCGTTCAACCTCCCGACCTGGAGCTCGATCTCGTCGCGGAGTGTCTGGTAGGCCTCGACCCGCTCGCGGCTGGGCGTGGCGACCTGGACGAGAACGGCGTCGTCGGGAGTGATCTCCTTACCGGCGAGCAGCTCATCGAAGGCCTTGAGCCGGTGGCCGATGCCCTTGGTGTAGTCCAGGCGATCGACTCCCAGCAACATGTGCTCTGGAGAGCCGATCTCTTCGCGAATATGTGCGGTACGCATGACGACGTCGGGTTCGGAGACCAGATCGGTGATCTCGGCGACGTCGATGGAAATGGGGAACTGCTGGACACGCACGCTGCGGCCGTCGGCGGTGTGGATCCGATGGTCTTCTGCGGTTGCCTCGGTGTATCGATCGGCCAGAGCCGCGAAGTTATGGGCGGCGCCTTCGCGCTGGAACCCGATGAGATCGGCGCCCAGCAAGCCTTCGAGGATCTGCCGGCGCCACGGTAGCTGGGCGAAGAGTTCGGCGGGAGGGAACGGGATGTGCAGGAAGAATCCGATCTTCAGGTCGGGGCGAAGCTGGCGCAGCATGTTCGGAACCAGCTGGAGCTGGTAATCCTGCACGAAGACGATGGCGTCGTGCTCGGCGACGTCCGCCGCCTTGCGCGCGAACCGCTCGTTGACCCGGCGGTACGCGTCCCACCATTCGCGGTGATATTCGGGAGCGACGATGACGTCGTGATACAGCGGCCACAGGGTCGCGTTGGAGAACCCCTCGTAATACATGGCCACTTCTTCGGCCGACAGCGAGACGGCGACCAGATCCATGTCCTCGCTGGAGAATGAGCCCGGTGCGTCATCGGACGAGCCCGGCCATCCGACCCAGGCACCGTGATACTTGCGCATCACCGGAGCCAGGGCGCTGACCAGGCCGCCCGGGCTGCGGCGCCACGTTGGGGTGCCGTCGGCGGCAAGCACCCGGTCTACCGGGAGCCGGTTGGCGACAACGACGAAGCTGCTCTTTCCAGTGCTTTCCACATGGCCTCCTCGTCCGCTTCTACGGTACCTGCCTTCGTCACCACACCCTCACGAGGGAAGGGGCAAACCTGGCGTACTGTGTCGAAGCGCGTGTGGTTTTGCCAGTGTGTTTACTATGGCCGATATGGACACGGTTGCCGAAATGCCTGTAGCGGATGCCCCGTCGGGAGCGCTGGACGAGCAGGAACGAGCGATCTTGAGATTCGAGCGGCAGTGGTGGAAGTACGCCGGCTCGAAGGAACAGGTGATCCGTGAACAGTTCGATATGAGCTCTACCCGCTATTACCAGGTGCTCAACGCCTTGATCGATCGGCCGGAGGCCATGGCCGAAGATCCCATGCTGGTGAAACGGTTACGGCGGTTGCGTTCGTCGCGTACGCGCGCCCGTACCGCCCGGCGCGCCACACCGGAGGCCTGACCGTTGACGTGCCGTCCACATCGTTCTTCGTGCCCGCGGCTCGGCTCGTGGCGTAATCTACGGTTCCGTGACGATGCGCGAACGACTTGATCGGGCGTGGCCGTCGCTCGTAGCGCTGCTCGGCACTGTGGGTGTCGTGGTCGCGCTACTTTTCCTCTTCGGGGATGACACGGACGGCGACCAAACGGATGACCTGGCGGCCGGCGACGACGCGGGCACCGACGACGGGACGGACGGCGATGCGGGGACGGAGGACACGGAATCCACCGAGTCGCCCGATGACGCCACCGACGAGCCCGATGACGAGGAGTCTTCTGGCGAGGATGCGGAAGAAACCGACGAGCCGGAGAACCCGGATGAGCCCGACGAGCCCGACGAAGACGAGGGTGTGACGGCTCCACCGGAGCTACGCTCCCCCGTGGGCATCGCGAACCAGACGACGATCGACGGGTTGGAGCTCGTGGCCCAGGATCGTCTGGAGGACGGTGGCTGGGAGGTCGCCGCCACCGGGTACTACTCCGGCGAGATCCCGGAGACGACCGTCTTCTTCCCACCCGGGTACGAGGAGTACGCCCAGGCGCTCTCGGAGCAGTTTCCCGAGATCGGGCGGGTGCAGCCCACGATCGAGGGAGTCAATCCGGATCGCCTGGTCGTGATCCTCGTGGACGACTACCTCGAGGTCGTCGATGACGAGGACGACGAGGGCGGAGGGTGACCGCGGGCCGCGACCGGCGCGCAGAGCTCGCTGCCATGCTCGCACCCGTCTTGTCCGAGACGCTCGTCGCGCTCGATTTCGACGGGACGCTGGCGCCGATAGTCGAGCGCCCGGAAGATGCTCGCGCGGCTCCGGGAGCCGCTGATGTCTTGACTGCCATCTCGAACCGGGTAGCGAGAACGGCGATCATCACCGGCCGACCCGCCGCCGAGGCGGTGCGGCTGGGCGGGTTTTCTTCCGTCCCTGGCCTGATCGTGTGCGGCCACTATGGTTTGGAACGATGGTCCTCCGGCGAGCTCGAGAGCCCGCCGCATGCGGCGGCCGTCGCCGAGGCACGGGCGCGGGTCGAAGACTTGCTGCGGCCCGAGCGAGCCGATCGATGGTCCGGGGCGAGCATCGAGGACAAGGGACATTCAGTAGCCGTGCACACGCGCCGGGCGGCCGATCCACCAGCGGCACTGGTGGCGATCGAGCCGTATGTCACGGAGATCGCACGAGAAACGGGATTGGAGCTCACGCCCGGCCGGTTGGTCTTCGAGTTGCGTCCAGCCGGTGTCGACAAGGGGGCGACGTTGCGTGAGCTGGTGACGGAGATGTCGCCCTCGGCCGTTGTCTATGCCGGCGACGACATCGGAGATCTCCCTGCTGTCGAGGCCGTGAGTGCTCTTCGGCGGGAGGGCGTGACCGGCATGGTGATCTGTAGCGAAGCGGACGCCGTGGTGCCGGAACTGCGGGATCGTGCTGACTTGGTGGTCCGGGGTCCGGAAGGGGTGCTGGAGGCGCTGCGCCAGCTCCTGCTGTGACGTCCGTGCTCCGGGGCGACCTCGGCGACCGGGTAGGGCGAGAGGGCTTTTCTCCTGCATTGGGCCCATCTGTCTACGAAGTGAGACGATTTTGTCTTACGATCTGGACGAGAGGCGCGAGGTCGCGGGTGGGCGTCGTAATGTATGCGGACGTACTCATCCAGAGGGGCAGAGGGACCGGCCCGGTGAAGCCCCGGCAACCGCCCGCATTGGCGCGGGAGTGGTGCCAAGTCCGGCCCGCTGGCCACGCGGGACAGATGAGGGAGGAGTTTTCGTTTATGACCATCACCGACACGCCGGCATCGACGCGTTCGGAGGCCAGCGCCCTCGACCTCGGACCGGCGACCCACCTCTCATGTCGTGAGTGTTCGGCTACAACCGAGCTCGGGCCGTACTACGCGTGCCTGGAGTGCTTCGGTCCGTTGGAGGTGGCGTACGACTTCGGGGACGTCACCCGGGAGAAGATTGAATCCGGTCCGATATCGATCTGGCGCTACAAGGATCTCCTGCCCGTTCCGCGAAACGTCACGGAAGTTCCCAACACCGAGCCGGGGTTCACGCCACTGCTGAAGGCGGACAACCTCGCCCGCGAGCTGGGAATGAAAGCGTTGTGGGTCAAGAACGACGCCGCCAACCCCACCCATTCGTTCAAGGACCGCGTGGTAGCGGTCGCCCTCGCAGCCGCGCGTGAGCTCGGATTCTCGGTGCTGGCGTGCCCGTCCACGGGAAACCTCGCCAACGCCGTGGCTGCGGCAGCCGCCCGGGCTGGCATTCGCAGTTTCGTGTTCATCCCGAGCAATCTCGAACAACAGAAGATCGTCACCAGTGCCGTCTACGACACCACGCTGGTCGCCGTCGATGGCAATTACGACGATGTCAACCGGCTCGCCTCGGAGCTGGCAGGGCAATACGAAGACTGGGCGTTCGTCAACGTGAACGTCCGCCCCTACTACGCCGAGGGCTCGAAGACGCTGGGGTTCGAGACGGCCGAACAGCTTGGCTGGCGGCTTCCCGAACAGGTGGTCATCCCCGTGGCGAGCGGTGCACAGCTGGTCAAGGTCGACAAGGCATTTCGTGAGCTGACCGAACTCGGCCTGGTAGCCGGCGGGGGGCCGGCTGTTTTCGGGGCGCAGGCGAGCGGGTGCTCGCCGGTCGCGGCCGCTTATAAAGCTGGACATGACGTGGTGCGTCCGGTACGCCCGGATACCGTGGCGAAGTCGCTGGCCATCGGTAATCCGGCCGACGGCCCGTATGTTCTGGACGTGACCCGGCGCACGGGTGGCGCGGTCGAGGATGTCACCGACGACGACGTCATCGACGGAATCCGCCTGCTGGCTCGAACGGAAGGTATTTTCGGTGAGACGGCTGCCGGCGTGACGGTAGCCGTTCTTGCCAAGTTACTTCGCGAAGGCAAGCTCGACCCGGATGCGGAGACGGTAATCTTCAACACCGGGGAAGGGTTGAAGACGCTCGACGCCGTCACGCCGGTCGTCGGACCGGCGGGAACCATTGCACCGACCACCGAGGCGTTCCGCGCCCTCGTCCCGGAGGCTGAAAACTGATGAGTGTTGCTGTACGAGTCCCGACGATCCTGCGCACCTACACCAAGGGCGAGGCCGACGTGAGCGTGGACGTGGCCGACGATGCCACGCTGTCCGACGTCCTCACGGCCCTGGACGCGTCGTATCCGGGGATCGGCGCGCGGGTTCTCGACGACACGGGTGAGATCCGGCGTTTCGTGAACGTGTACGTCGACGACGATGACGTTCGTTTCGCGTCCGGCCTGCAGACCCACACGCCTCCCGGCTCCAAGGTGTCGGTGATCCCCGCCGTGGCCGGCGGCTGCTGATCGCGGCGACGATCCGTTAGTCGACGGTCACGCGGTTGATTCCGAACGTCTCTTCAACCCAGGGAAATACCCAGAAGAAGAGCGCGGCGATGATTCCCAGGATTATCGCCAGGTAGATGAGCAGCCGGACCGGCCACGGTCCTGGAAGATGGCGCCAGACCCACGCGTACATCTCCTTATCAACGCTCCTCTTCGCTGACGAGTACGCCGCTCGCATACATGCGGTGTGACGACCCCCACCGTGGCCAGCATGTCGTCAACGTCAGCCGCGCCTCTTCGGGTTCGGTGCTGGAGGGCTCGCCGGGAACGGGGTCGACGACCCAGCTGTCCGAAATCTCGATCCGGTTGCCGTCGGGATCCCCGTTCGGCGCGCTGTCCAGCTCGTATTGGTAGATACCGGTTCGCGTCTCGATCTCGACGATGTCGCCCTCGTGAAGCTCGGGGAACGGCGCGAACGGCTCGCCGTGGCCGGAACGGTGGCCGGCAATCGCGAAATTACCGAGTTCCCCAGCATGAGCGTTGTCCGGATACCGCCCCGGGCCGTCTCTGAGGTCGTCGTCCTCGACACCTTCGACGACGAGCCATTCCCAGTCCTCGCCGAACCGGGGGATACGGAGGATGCCGTATGCGTCGCCGAGTTCGAGATCTCCGGGCTCTTCGGACTCGTCCTCGGACTCGTCCTCGTCGTCGGATTGGATCTGTAGGTCGAATTCTTCTCGAAGATCATCTTGTGCTGCCGCCGTCTGCAGGCCGGTACCCCAGAGGGTATAGACAACGAAGAGCAGGACAATCGCGCCAGCAGTCAGCAATAGTTCACCCATGACCCCGGCGATCACGGCGACCGGACTGCGCTTGGGCGCCCTGCGACGACCTCTCCGCGCCTTGCGATGCATGGTTAGAGCTTAACTGTTAGGACGCCCCGCTGCCGACCAGTGCGGCCCGGTATGTGATGCCGTTCATCGCACGTGACACCCGGTGCTGCTCGACATGACGCGTGCCACTCGCGGCATATGCCCACAAATGGCGCGTATCACGTGGCGGCCCGCGTCTGGACTTGTCCGACATATCTGCTAGCGTCCTCCTGGTGGTTAGTAGCACCATCTCTAACCTATGCCCTGGTATGAGCGAATTTGGGAGATCAACACTGTGAAAGTGACGCAGCGAAGGCGGCTGGCAGCCGCCGTGGCTGTGACCGGTGCCAGCGCTTTGGCGCTCGGTGCCGCGTCGCTGCCGGCTGCCGGTGCCGAGATCAAACCAGAAAACATCGATTTAGACGAATCAGAAGACTCCGAGGGGTCAGGCGACTTCGAGGTCGCGGGAGACTTGGTCGAGCCGCTGTCGAGCGGACCCGAGGCACTCAGCCAGCTGGACGAGTCCGATCTGACTCGGGTCGCCGAACGTGCGGGGATGACGGCGGAACGGCTGGAGTCCTACCTGAAGAACGAGCAAGCCGTTGTCTCTCCCTCTGGCTTCGTCTCGTTCGTCGACGATTGGGACGTGCCTGAAGACGTGCACGAACCTGAGATCGGGAACGCGGAGGTGCCGGGGAACCCGATCGATGGTTCGCGCCCCGATGCTTCGCACACGATCTACATCGACTTCGACGGCGACACGATCGAAAACACGGAATGGAACCGTATATACGACGTCGACACCATCGAGGTCTCGCCATACGAGGTGGATGACGACTTCAAGCATGAGGTCTGGGAACGGGTCGCGCAGAATTACGCGCCCTTCGACATCAACGTCACCATCTCCGATCCCGGCGACGATGCCCTGAACAAGACGTCTGCGGACGACGATTCCTATGGCGCGCGCCTGTTGGTCGCTCCGGACAGTGAAGAGTTCCCTTCGGAAATCCACACCGGCGCTAGCGGAAGGGCGTGGCTGGGACTCTACGGCATGGAGGTCGGCACCCCTGCATTGGTCTGGGCCGACAAGCTAAATCACAACAGCGAGTCCATCGGAATGGTTGCTTCGCACGAGCTCGGCCACGAGCTCGGCCTCGAGCACCACGGGATCGGCGACGAGGAGTACTACTACGGCCAGACGCAGCCAGCGCCGGATGCGCTCTGGGGTCCGCTCATGGGTGCTCCCTTTGGCGTCCCGCTCGCCACGTGGTCGAACGGCGAATACGCCGACGCGACGAACCCCGAGCAGGATGACGTCGCCACGATGACCGCTGACGATGCGGTCATGGAACAGCTCATTCTGCTGGACCAGAACGGCAACCGCTGGACCGATCCGTACTGCACCACGGGAGAGCCGAACAACCCACAACCGGGGGACGAGTTCTTCGAACCCAACGAGGACAACACCTGTAATCCCCCCGGGCCGGAGCTGACGGACCGCTGGGACTACTCGGACCGCACCGATCACGTGCAGGATTCCCACGGTGATTCGAGCGACGACGCCACGTCGCTCGACAACTCCGATGGGGAGTTCGCAGCAGACGGCCTGGTCGGGACCGCGGGTGATGTGGACGTGTTCACCTTCACCACGGACGGTGGACCGATCACCGCGAGCGTCGAGCCGGGTGGCAACCGTCCCAACCTCGACCTCAAGCTGACGCTGCTCGACGCCGAGGGTGACGTTGTCGCCGAGGGAGAGCAGGAGACGTCGGCCGTGCCCGGCACCGGAGAGGCTGCCGGCTTGGACGCCTCGGTTGACGAAGAGGTCGACGCCGGTGTGTATTATCTGGCAGTCGAGGGCCGCGGCCAGGGTGACCCCCAGGACAACACCCCAGAGAACGGCTGCTGCTACTCCGACTACGGCAGCCTCGGCCTCTACAGCATCTCGGGTGAGGCCGAACCGTTCGACGCAGAGCCGGTGGACATCGCGTCGCCGGAGGACGGTGCCGAGGTCGAGCGGGGCGATCTCCCGGTCGAGGGGACCGCGGAGCCCGAGGCCTCCGTCGCCCTGAGTGTCGACGACGAGGTCGTCGCCGAGGCGAGTGCCGACGACGAAGGTCGTTGGGACGCCGTGATCGAAGACGGGCTGCCGTACGGAGACACCACGATCACGGCTCAGCAGACGGTTGCCGATATGGAGGATCCGAACACGGACTCGGTGACGGTGACCGTGCCGCTGGATGCTCCGGCCATCACCACGCCCGAAGAGGGCGACACCGCGACGAACGCCACTCCCACCTTCACCGGTACGGGCGTGGCGGACGCCACGGTGAACGTCACGATCGAGTGTGGTGACAGCACCACGGTCGAGGGTGATGCCGACGTCGACGGGAACGGTGAATGGTCGTTCACGCCGGAGGAGGGCCTGCCGAACGGCGAGTGCTCGGTCACGGCGACACAGACGATCGGTGACGCGACATCGCCGAGCACGGAACCGGTGAACTTCACGGTCGACGTGGACGACTCCGGTGATGATGAGGACGACGGCACCGAGGACGGTGAGGACGAGGAGGGCGAAGACGACTTGCCCGACACCGGTGCGGGTAACCTGCTCACCCTCGCGGCCGGACTCGGATTGCTGGCCGTCGGTGGTGCCCTGTATGCGCGGACCCGCCGAGTCACCGTGTGATCCGGTCCCGGGCATATAGCACCTGACAGCTGATCAACTGGGGCGCGAGGATCCGTCCTCGCGCCCCAGTTCGTATTTGCCGGGAAACGGGGTGGGAACGAGTTCTTGGTGAATCAGCGACAGCAGAATGGAACCGGTGGGGGGCACCAGGCCGTCACACTGGTGTCCGTTTTGAGGAGATCCTCTGCTGGAGGTTCATGTGTCGGCCATGACCGAACGTCGCAAAACGATCGTCGTGATCGCCGTATCGGCTGCGGCCGTGCTCATCGTAGCGGTCGGTGCGGCCGCCCTGGGTGGGCTGTTGGATGGCGACGATGAGACGGTTGCGGTACCGGAGTCGTCGCCGGAGCCCACGGAGCCGGAGGGCGACGAGGAAGGTGAAGACGATGCCGAAGGGGACGATGCCGAAAGTGGCGACGACGTGAACGGAGAAGCCTCGCTTGCCGGAGGAGATGTCTTGCCAGAGCCGCTGGGCGGGCAGGAGGCGATCGACGCGCTCGGTGAGGACCTCGCGGCCGTCGCGCAGAAGAACGGCAAGACCGAAGAGGAGCTGCGTGACCTGCTCCTGAGGGACAAGACGGTCAAGATCAGTCCGAGCGGTCGCCTGTTCTACGAGGACACCGCGACACCGCATGACGACTGACACGTCGTTTCCGGTGAATCCGGCCAGATGTCACGTACGGCGGCCGGTATCCCTTTACGATGACGGGTGGTCCGGGTCCGTATTTCTGAGCTGAGGGGGTCTCGGTGAGCCCAGCCGAGTCGTGTGACGTCGTCGTGGTGGGGTCAGGACCGAATGGGCTCGCTGCCGCGGTGACCATGGCTCGTGCCGGACTCGAGGTGCGGGTTTACGAAGCCCAGTCCACCATCGGCGGCGGAGCCCGCACGCTTTCCCTGGATCTGGCGCCGGGAATCGTGCATGATCTGTGCTCGGCGGTCCATCCGATGGCCGCGGCGTCACCGTTCTTCCGGGATTTCGATGTGCGCGCTCGCGGTGTCGAGCTGCGATTTCCGGAGGTGTCCTACGCTCAGCCGCTCGATGGTGGGCGCGCGGCTATCGCCTACCGCGATCTCGAACGGACCGTCGACGGGCTCGGTGTCGACGGCCCGGCATGGCGCCGCCTGTTCGAGCCGCTGACGCGGCACGTGCCGGGTGTGGTCGACGTCGGGATGTCGGACTTCCGCCGATTGCCAAAAGATCCCCTGACGGCGGCCCAGTTCGGCTGGGCAGTCCTCGAACAAGGCACCGCCCTGTGGTCGCGGCGATGGTCGGGTGATCAAGCGCCCGCCCTGCTCACGGGCGTGGGTGCACACGCGATATCGACGCTGCCGAGCTTGCCGGCCTCGGGAACCGCCGTGCTGCTGGCCGCGCTGGGACATTCTCCCGGTTGGGCGCTTCCCGTCGGCGGGAGCCAGGCCATCGTCGATGCGATGGTCGACGATCTTCAGATTCATGGAGGAAAGGTCGTCACCGGCGCCGAGATCACCTCGTTCGCCCAGTTGCCGCAGGCTCGGGCGTACCTGTTCGATACGGCGCCGGGCACGCTGGCCCGGATCGCCGGCGACGCGCTGCCGTCCCGGTACCGGCACGCGATCGAGCGGTTCCGGCACGGTGATGGTGCGGCCAAGGTGGATTTCGTCCTGTCCGGCCCGGTGCCGTGGTCACACCCCGATGTGGCACGGGCGAGCACGGTACACCTCGGTGGTACGCAAGCCGAGATGGCTCGTGCGGAAGCGGAGGTTGCGGCCGGCCGGCATGCCGAGCGTCCCATGATGCTCGTATCGGATCCGACTGTCACCGATCCGGATCGTGCGGTGGGCGGAGTGCGGCCGTTGTGGTCCTACGCTCACGTGCCGTCGGGCTCGACGCTCGACGTCGGTGAGGTGGTGCAGGCCCAGATCGAGCGTTTCGCGCCGGGGTTCGGCGATGTCGTCGTCGCCCGGCGAACCATTCCGGCGGCTCGAATGCCGGAGCACAACGCGAACTACGTCGGTGGGGACATCGCGGCCGGCGCCATGACCACGTGGCAGCTGCTCGCCCGGCCAGCCCTGCGGTGGAACCCGTGGGCGACCCCGATTCCGGGGGTCTACCTGTGCTCGGCGTCGACGCCTCCGGGCCCCGGCGTGCACGGCATGTGCGGGCTGCACGCCGCCCGCCGGGCCCTCCGTGCCCGCTTCGGCATTCGCCGTCTTCCACGGCTCGATCCGCAGGAGTGAGCCCGCGTCTCGGCGCTCCGTTCCCCACCGGACACGCTGGGGCAATGGCGGGCTGCACGGTTTCCGGTGATACCACCGGAAATAAGGCGAGTAGTAAGATGTGGATATGGCACGAGAGAAGATGACGATCACCATCGATCCGCAGACGCTCCAGTATGTCGACGCGGATGCTCGTGCCGACAGCCTGAGCCGCTCCGAGTACGTCGAACGGGTGCTGCGGCACGAGCATTATCGACGCCTGCTGGCGCAGGCCATGCCGCCGCGCATGGATCGGGACGAGGAACGGTCGCTGCGGGATCTCCTTTCGTGGCAGGACGAAGCCGCGTCGTGAACCCCGGCGAGATCTGGCGCCTTGAAGATCAGAGTCTGAGACTCGTGCTGAGCAACGCGACGTACAACACGTCGCAGCTCAACCAGGTCATTACTGCGGTGGTCCGGTCGGCACCACCTGCCGGGTTCCAACCGTTCGCCGTCGATACCCCGCACGGCGTACTCTTGCCCGACCGCCTAGCTATGCATCCACGCCACTGGCTTGTGGAGCATGTCGCCACGGTAGATGCCGGACATCTGGCTGCCGTGCGGCAGCACTTGGCGTTCTTGGTTTGTGACCTGTGACGTTCGAGGTGCACATCGGCGGCTTGCACTCGTGAGGGGAGAGTGCTAAAACGGCATTAGCACTCTTAAGGTGAGAGTGATAGGAGCCGGGTCGGCGAGGCCTCGGCGTTCCGGTGCAGGGATCCGGGATGACCGTGGCCGTCCGTCGCGGGCGTCGTACCGGGCCATCCACCCGCAACCGGGAGGACCAACCCATGCCAAAGATGATTGCCTTCGACGAGGAGGCACGGCGTGGCCTTGAGCGCGGCATGAACGAACTTGCCGACGCTGTGAAGGTCACTCTCGGCCCGAAGGGCCGCAACGTCGTGCTCGAGAAGAAGTGGGGCGCGCCGACCATCACGAACGACGGTGTGTCCATCGCGAAGGAGATCGAGCTCGAAGACCCGTGGGAGAAGATCGGGGCCGAGTTCGTCAAGGAGGTCGCCAAGAAGACCGATGATGTCGCCGGGGACGGCACCACCACTGCCACGGTGCTCGCCCAGGCGATGGTGCGTGAGGGACTGCGCAACGTCGCGGCGAGCGCCAGCCCTGTCGCGCTGAAGCGTGGTATCGAGCAGGCCGTCGAGGCCGTCGCCGAGCAGCTGCTTGCCTCGGCCAAGGAGGTCGAGACCAAGGAGCAGATCTCGGCTACCGCGTCCATTTCCGCGGGAGATTCCCAGATCGGCGAGTTGATCGCCGAGGCCATGGACAAGGTCGGCAAGGAAGGTGTCATCACCGTCGAGGAGAGCAACACCTTCGGGCTCGAACTCGAGCTCACCGAGGGTATGCGCTTCGACAAGGGCTACACCTCGGGCTACTTCGCGACCGACGCCGAGCGCCAGGAGGCCGTCCTCGAGGACCCCTACATCCTGCTGGTCGAGTCCAAGATCTCGAACGTCAAGGACCTCCTGCCGCTGCTGGAGAAGGTCATGCAGAGCAACAAGCCGCTGCTGATCATCTCCGAGGACGTCGAGGGCGAGGCGCTGGCCACGCTGGTGGTCAACAAGATCCGCGGGACGTTCAAGTCCGTTGCCGTCAAGGCGCCGGGATTCGGTGATCGCCGGAAGGCGATGTTGCAGGACATGGCCATCCTCACGGGCGGTCAGGTGATCAGCGAGACGGTCGGTCTGAAGCTGGAGAACGCCACCATGGACATGCTGGGCCAGGCCCGCAAGGTGGTCGTCAGCAAGGACGAAACGACGATCGTCGAGGGCGCCGGCGACGCCGACCAGATCGCGGGCCGGGTCAATCAGATCCGTGCCGAGATCGAGAACTCGGACAGCGACTACGACCGCGAGAAGCTCCAGGAGCGTCTGGCCAAGCTGGCCGGTGGCGTTGCCGTCATCAAGGCGGGCGCGGCCACCGAGGTCGAGCTCAAGGAGCGCAAGCACCGTATCGAGGATGCCGTTCGCAACGCGAAGGCAGCCGTCGAGGAGGGCATCGTCGCCGGTGGTGGCGTGTCGCTCCTCCAAGCTGCCCAGAAGGCATTCGAGAAGCTGGAGCTCGACGGCGACGAGGCGACCGGCGCCAACATCGTCCGGCTGGCCGTCGAGGCTCCGTTGAAGCAGATCGCGATCAACGCCGGCCTCGAAGGCGGCGTCGTGGTCGAGAAGGTCAAGGGCCTGTCCGACGGGCACGGCCTCAACGCCGCGACCGGCGAGTACGAGAACTTGCTGGAAGCCGGCGTCATCGACCCGGCCAAGGTCACGCGTTCGGCGCTGCAGAACGCTGCCTCGATCGCGGGTCTCTTCCTCACGACCGAAGCGGTCATCGCCGACAAGCCGGAGAAGCAGCAGGCCGGTGCCGGCGCTGACCCGAGTGGTGGCATGGGCGGTATGGGCGGCATGGACTTCTGAGTCCAGCGCTCCTTTCGCCCGAGCACGACGACGGTGCCCCGGTCTCCACGGCCGGGGCACCGTCGTCTTCCCAGACCATCTCCCCGACCATGATCATGAACACTAGCCGATCCGTGTGGCCAAATTAGTGTTCATGATCATGAGGGGGAGGAGAGAGAAGCTCGTCGGCACGAGCGGCGGCAGCATCGACGATCCGCTCCACCGATTCCGGGTCCAGGACGGCTCCCGCCTGCCGGCCGGAGTTGCGCTGCTGGAGTTCGGCCAGCAGCTCCTCGGGCTCGTGTCCGCGCAGCAAGAACAGCAGGAACGGCTCGTGGTCGAGCAGCCACGACGCCTGATAGCTCACGGCTGCGGCATGTTCGCAGGGATATCCCCACTCGGGACAGTCGCAGCGTGGTTCCAAGTCACCGGCTCCCGGCAGAAGGCGGACGTCCGCGTCGTCGGCCGTGTCGGCGAGCTCGTCGGGAATCGCCCCATCGAGCAGTGCCGCGACGTGATCGGCGCGCGCGGCGATACGCGCGAGCAGCCGTTCCCATTCCTCGCCGCTGAGTTCTGCCAGGGTGACGGTTACCTCATACGGCACATGATCCGTCCCGTGCACGACGGCGGAGACCTGACCGGGGCTGACCGTAATCGGGCCAACGTGTCCGCTGTGGGCCAGCTGGCGTCCCAGGCGTAGCTGCTCCGAGTCGAGCGACATGTCTTCCAGCGCATCGATCCACGCGTTTGCCAGCCACGTCCGGGCCCGCCGCGTGCGGCGTTTGGTGGCGGCGAACGGAGAGAATCCTCGGGCACGTGTACTCATGTCGGTGACGTCCTCGCATGGTGGTGAATCTCTGGCGGATCCGGTGCAGCTCCTTCGATCTAGCTCTGATGGAGCTGGACGAGCTCGACCAGCTCGGCATCCGAGAGCTCGCTCAGCGCCGCCTCGCCCGAGGCGAGCACCGCGTCGGCGAGTTCGCGCTTGTGCCGCATCAGCGTGGTAATGCGGTCCTCGACGGTGCCTTCGGCGATCAGCCGGTGCACGTGGACAGACCGATCCTGGCCGATTCGATATGCCCGGTCAGTGGCCTGCTCCTCGACCGCCGGATTCCACCAGCGGTCGTAGTGGACCACGTGGCCGGCGCGGGTGAGGTTCAATCCGGTACCGGCTGCCTTGAGGGAGAGCACGAAAACCGGCGTCTCGGCGGGTGGGCTTTCCTGGAACCTGCGGACCATCTCCTCTCGCTGCTCCACCGGCGTTCCGCCATGCAGCACCTGGACCGGTACACCCCGCTGCGCGAAGTGCTCTTCCAGCAGCCGGGCCATGGCCACGTACTGGGTGAACACCAGCACCGCGTCGTCGCTGGCGGTGATGTTCGTGATGAGTTCGTCCAGCAGATCGAGCTTTCCCGACCGCCCGGCGGCACCCAACGGCTGCTTCTGATACTGGGCGGGATGGTTGCAGATCTGCTTCAGGGCAGTCAGCAGCGCCAGGATCAGCCCGCGGCGTTCCATCCCGCGGCTGGACCTGATCCGCTCCATGGTTTCCCGTGTCACCCGGTCGTAAAGCGCTACCTGTTCGGCGGAGAGCGGGAACGGCCGGTCGGTCTCGATCTTCGACGGCAGCTCCGGCGCGATGCCGGGGTCCGACTTCCGCCGGCGCAGCAGGAACGGTCCGACCAGCCGGTTCAGCTGCTTCGTCGCCTCGTCGGCGGCGCGGCGGCGTTCGGGCTCGAGGCGGCCCGACTCTATCGGGTCGGCCCAGCGGCGGCGGAACGCCGCATGCGAGCCGAGCAGCCCCGGTGTCGCCCAGTCGAGAATCGCCCACAGTTCCGAGAGATTGTTCTCGATCGGCGTGCCGGTGAGTGCGACACGTGCTGGCGCGGGGACGGAACGCATGGCCCGCGCCGTCTTGGACTGCGGATTCTTCATGTGCTGGGCTTCGTCGGCGATGATCATGCTCCACGGCGCCGTCGTGAGGGTAGCGCCGTCGTCGTCATCGTCGTGATCGACGGCATCGGCAACGTCGGAGCGCAGCGTGGCGTACGTGGTGATGACGAAGCCACCGGCAGAATCCTCGAGGTCGCGGGCGAGCCGCCGTCGGGAGCCGTGGTAGCGCCGGACCGGAGTGCCGGGTGCGAAACGTGCGATCTCCCGCTCCCAGTTGCTCATGACTGATGCGGGACAGACCACGAGCGTGGTACCCGCGGTCGACGGATTGCTCTGGCGATGCAGGTGCAGGGCGATGACGGTGATCGTCTTGCCGAGTCCCATGTCGTCGGCGAGACAGGCACCGAGCCCGATCGAGGTCAGCTGGTGCAGCCAGCGCAAGCCACGCAGCTGGTAGTCGCGAAGGGTGGCCGTGAGGCCAGCGGGAGCAACGACACGTTCGGTGCCCGACTCGGGGTCGGACAGCTGCTCGACGAGCACGCGCAGCCATCCTGTCGGGTCGACGGCGACGCGTTCGCCGTCGATCTCCGTGGTTCCGGTGAGAGCCGCCCCGAGCGCCTCGATGGCGTTCACCGCCTTGAGATCGGTCTGGGCTGCCCGCTGTGCTATGCGGGGGTCGACCAGTGTCCAGCGTTCACCCAGCCGTACGAACGGCTGGCGGGCCCGGGCGAGGGCCTCGCGTTCCTCCGTATCGAGCTCGGCGCCCCCGAGGCTGAATCGCCAGCCCATGTGCAGCGTCTCGGACGGGTCCAGGAGGGCGGGAGCTGGCCCGGCGCCGGGCTGGCCGGGGTCCGGCGCCAGCGGGCCGGCACTCGGGATGACGGCCGTCGCGGTCAGGTCGGCGCCGAGCTCGACCGGCCATGCGACCTCGACGCCGATGTCGGCCAGGCGCTCGGCCCCTCCACCGAGAAGGTCGGCCATCTCGTCGTCGTCGAGGAGCAGCTGTCCGGGAACGGGCTGGCGCAGGAGACGGTTCAAGGGCTGCCATGCGGAGGCTGCGCGTCGCAGCGCGAGCATCGTGGCGGCCCGCGCCCCGAGCCCGAACTGGTCCGTGTGTTCCCAGAGATCCGCCGCGTCGGCGGCGCGCTCCGGATCGGCGACGCTGCGGGTGTGGACGATCGCGAGGAACCGCCCGTCCGGTTCGTCACGTTCGAGGGCGGCGAGACCGCCAGGAAGCTCGATCCGAAGCGAGACCGTCACACCTGCGGCCATGTCCGGATTCGCCAGATAGTCGGCGACGGCGTCCAGGTAGGCACGCACGTCGGTGATTCCCGGGGGCGCGCTGGATTCCAGGTCGTGGAGCCGTTGCAACTCGGCGGGAGACAGTTCGGCGAGCCGCCACGCGACGTCACCGGCGCCGGTCACGTATGGCTCGATCCGACGCTGTTTGACCAGCGTGAGAGCCGTCAAGGTGGCGGCCCGCCAGAACTCCGCTACCGGGTGTGCGGGCCGTGCCACCGAGCACAGCGCGGGCACGGCCTCGGCAAGGGACCATTCGGAATGACTGCCGGACTCGGGAGCTGACGGGACGAAACGCCCGCTTCGTGGTGGGTCATGGGATTGAAAGGTAACTGACGAGCGAAGGAGCTCCGTCTCCACCGATGACCTCCAGGGGCTGGTCTGGCTGGCAGGAAGGAGCTAACAATGCCAGCGACCGGAGTATTCCCGGAGCGTCAGGTGAGAGAGCCCAGCGGTGCGACCGTGATACCGGCCTTCTCGCAGATCCATCGCGGTTCGGGGCCGAGTTCGGGCTCGATCCGCAACTCGTGCTGCTGCGTCTCGTCACACGACGTGCATCGCGGCCAGCGGCCCAGGCCCGCGTCGAGCATCCGGTCTTGCACGTCTTGTGCCACCTGGCCGTCGACGTAATCGGAGCCCTCGGGCCATTGCTCGATCCACCAGCGCCGCTCGCTCAGTACTTCGTCGAGGATGTCGACTGCCCGTGCGGTGTCCACACCATGGCTGGTCATGTCGCGTAGGACGCGAGCGCGGGCGGCTAGCAAGACGTTGTCGTTGGTCACATCCCCCGATATTGCCACCTTCTCTGCATGTGATCGACCTGGCACACTGTGCACTGTGGTGCGGCCATTGCTTGAAGTCATCGCTCTGGGGCCTGGAGATGCAGCAGGAGCGGTCGAAGGTGGTGCGGATCGGCTCGAAGTCGCGGCCGACATGGACGCCGACGGCCTGACGCCGTCGGTGCAGACCGTACGTGATCTGAAACGGGAATGTAATCTTCCGCTGCGAGTCATGCTGCGGGCCAACGACGGCTTCGCCACGAGCGGATCGGAGCTGAGTCGCTTGATGGGAGCGGCACACCAGCTCTACGCGGCAGGGGCCGACGGTTTCGTGCTCGGTTTCCTGAACCCTTCCGTTGAGGTGGACGTCGAGGCGATGACCACGTTGATAGACGAACTGAGCGGGGCGCCATGGACGTTTCATCGGGCCATCGACCACACTCTGGATCACGACCGGGCGTGGGACGTCGTGGCATTGCTGCCGGGCGTCGACACGGTCCTGACGGCGGGTTCCGTACGTGGTGTCAAAGATGGGCTGGATGAGCTGTGCCAGAGGGCAGCGGACTCGCCGGTGGTCGCCGAGCTGATGATGGCGGGCGGTGGTCTGGCTCCAGAACACGTGCCGTGGCTCGCGCGCGCCGGTGTTCGCAAGTATCACATCGGCAGTGCGGCGCGTCCCGACCGAACGTGGAAGGCTTACGTCGACGCGCGCCTCGTACGCTCCTGGCGGACGCTCATCGATGATACGGTGGCGGGGCTGTGATTTTGATCGATCGGCCTATCTGGCCTGCTCACGGCCGCTTCTGGTCGCACTTGATATCGGACGAGTCCTACGCGGAGTTGCACGCGTTCGCGGCTCAGCTGGGGCTGCCGGAGCGCGGCTTCGATGGAGATCACTACGATGTTCCGGCGTCGATGTACGAGGCGGCGATCGCGGCGGGAGCGCAACCGGTCAGCGGGCGCGAACTCCTCTCCCGGCTGAATGCGTCCGGCTTGCGTCGTCGCAAGGCACACTGAACGTATGCGCTCTTCCGAGCGGTTTCGAAGCGTCATAGCCCAGGTCGATGAGCGTGTCGACGAGACGCCTGCCGACCGGAACCGGGCCGCCGATTTCCTGCGCGTCGCGGCGATCTGCGTGGTCATCCTGTGGCATTGGGTCTTTTCCATCACCCATCGGCAAGACGGCCAGATCGTCAACCCCAACCCGATCGAGCATGTGGCCGGCGGATGGTTGCTCACCTGGCTGTTTCAGGTCATGCCGATCTTCTTCATCATCGGTGGCTTCGCCAACCTGACCGGATGGGACTCGGTGGTGCGCTCCGGGCAGGGGACGCTCGCCTTCGTGTGGCGGCGGCTGGGCCGGCTCGTTCTTCCGGCGCTCGTGTTCATCCTCGTCTGGGTGATCATCGACGTCATCGCCCGAGTTACGATTCCGGACTACACGGGTGCGCTGAACGTCATGCCGTTGGTGTTCACGCCCCTGTGGTTCCTCGCGGCGTATACGTGGGCCACGCTCATGGTGCCGCTGACCGCCCGTATGCATCGCCGGTTCGGCCCCATGAGCTCGGTGTTTCTGGGCGTCGCGGTGGCCGTCGTCGACGTGGGCAGATTCGCCGGGGATCAGGAATGGCTGGGCTACGTGAACTCGGCGGTGGTGTGGATCTTCGTGCACCAGCTCGGCTACCTGTGGCGGGACGGTTACCTCGACCAGTATTGGCGCCGGTGCGCGCTGGCCGTTGGTGGCTATTCGATCGTCGCACTGGCCACCGTGCACGATGCCTACCCGCGCTCGATGGTCTCCATCCCGGGCGAGCAGGTTAGTCCCATGTGGCCCACTACCGCTGTGATCGCTGCGCTAGCGATCGGCCAGACTGGCCTGATCATGCTGGCGGCTCCGATCCTGAACCGCTGGTTGCAACGGCGAGTGCCGTATCGGCTGGTCGTTCTCCTGGGCGGTGTCCTGCTCACCGTCTTCCTGTGGCACATGACCGCGATGCTCGCCGCCTTCCTGGCAGCCGAAGGGCTCGGGTTCACGCCGGTGAGTGAGCCGACGGCGGAATGGTGGATGCGCCGCCCGTTGTGGCTGATCGCTCCCGTGCCCGTGCTGGCGATCCTGGTCGCGATCTTCGCGCCGATCGAACAGCGGATTCGCCGGGCCCTGTCGCTGAGCTAGCGATCGTGCCCTGTGGACTGGCGGAGGTGGCGGAGCTCGTCGCCGACGTTTCGGCGGGCCGCACCTTCCCAGAGCGCGCGACCCGTCGGCGTGTGAAAGAGCGACTCCTTGTTCAGTAGCTGCGCCAGGACCGCGGCCCTGGCGCGGCGGAACGTGTCCTCGGGCACGTGAGCGTAATCGAGGCGAACGGCCCGCGTGTACGCCTCGTAGCCGTCCGGGTCGGCGCCGAGTACGGACAGATCGGCGTCGCACAGGGCGGCTCCGTCGGCGTCATCGGGCGCGGGATCGTGCCCGATCGTCAGCCGCACCAGGCGGGCCACCTCGTCGGCCTCGGCCCGGGTGAACCCGATCGTCGGGAGGACGTGCGCGGCCAGGGCGGCGCTCGCCCGCTCGTCGTCGCCGGGGTTGCCGTCGTAGACGGCGTCGTGGAACCACGCTGCGAGCTGGACCGTCGACGGTGTTCTGATCTCCTCGGCCAGGAGGTCGAGCGCCTCCAGGATGTTTCGCAGGTGAGCCGTCGAGTGGTAGTGGCGGTGTGGTTGCGACCAGCGCGCCAGCAATTCCCTCCCCCGGCGGCGCGCTGCTGGCGAATCGCCGGCAACGGCACTCCAGCGGCTGAGCAGGTCCATGCGCTCCATTCTCGCTCTGATTTCTGGTGCAATTGAGGGATCGATATATGGGGGTTATCCAGTGAGACTCGTCACCGATCGGGGGAAGTGAGTAGTCTCAAGGGTCACAGAACCTTCATACTCGGACGCTATGAGTGACGTTCAGGAGTTCGGCGAGCCGCTGCCGTCTTCGGATGCGCTGACCACCGTGACCCGGCGGGGCAAGCTGATGCCGGCACGCCGGGGTGGCGTCCTTGAGCTCGAGACCGAAGAAGGACACGTCGAGTTGCTTGGACCGTTCGCGAGCACGGCAGAACTCGGCGACGAGGTCGAGGTGGTGGGCGTTCCGGCACCGGAGCCACAGACCACGGAAAGCGCGCCCGGCATCCTGGTCCAGCACGTTCGCAAACTTTGAGGGTTGATCGGCGGGGAGCGCTCGCGCAGCTCACCCGGTACTGACGAAGACGTGATTCGCGTCCGCCGTGGCCAAATCGACGCTCTCGGTTCCCCAGAGCTGAATGCCGGAATCCTTGGTCGTCGCCCGGACGGTGTAACCGGGCATGATCGAGGCACGCCGGAAATCCGAGAGCAGCTTCTCGTCCACCTGGAGCGGTTCACCGATGTGCCGGATCGTCACGGCCCGGCCGTCCGAGCTGCTGGCGTGGCGAAGTGTCAAGGTACCCGTGCGAGCGGCTTCGATGTGTTCGCCGATGTTGAGCTCGTCGAGGCCGGGGATCGGGTTGCCGTAAGGATCGGTAGACGGCTCGTGGAGGAGATCGACGAGACGTCGTTCGACGGCTTCGGAGACGACGTGTTCCCACCGGCAGGCCTCGTTGTGTACCAGTTCCCAGTCGAGCCCGATGACGTCCACCAGGAGCCGCTCGACGAGCCGGTGCTTGCGCATGACGCGCGTGGCCAGCAGCCGGCCCTTGTCGGTGAGTTCGAGATGTCGGTCCTCGTCGACATGGAGCAGACCGTCCCGCTCCATCCGCGATACCGTCTGGCTGACCGTCGGGCCGGACTGGTGCAAGCGCTCGGCGATCCGCGCGCGCAGGGGCACGATACCCTCTTCCTCAAGCTCGAAGATCGTCTTGAGGTACATTTCCGTGGTGTCGATCAGGTCGCTCACCGGGACCGCTCTCCTTGTTCGTGCCCGCACTTCAGCCCAACCTTATCTCGCCCGGACGCCAGATGGCTCGTGCCTTTCGGCGAGCGCGATCAGGAAGCGACCCAGGTACCCCGCACCATGACTGCCTGGACGGTGAGCTCGTCGTCGAGGAGGACGAGGTCAGCGTCATATCCCTCGGAGATGGCGCCCGTGCGGTGCGCGATGCCGAGGGCCCTCGCCGGCGTGGTCGACGCGGCGTGCACCGCATCGGCGATCGAGAAGTTGGCGCGCGTGACGGCGAATCGGAAGGCCTGATCCATGGTGAGGGTGCTACCGGCGATCGAACCCCCGTCCACGAGGCGGGCGATGCCGTCCTCGACCCGGACGGCGAGATCGCCCAGGACGTAGTCACCATCACCCGCACCGGCGGCCGACATCGCATCGGTAACCAGCGCGATGCGCTCGGCACCGGCGGACCGGTGGACGTGTGCCGCGATGGCCTCGTGCACGTGCGCGCCGTCGAGAATGAGCTCGACGGTGACGCGTGGGTCATCGAGGAGCGCGACGATCGGCCCGGGATTGCGGTGATGGACGGGCGCCATGGCGTTGAACAGGTGCGTGGCCACGGTGGCGCCGGCATCTATGGCCTCCCGTGCCACGTCGAACGAGCTGTCGGTGTGGCCGATCGCGGCGATCGCGCCGGTATCGGCGATCTCGCGAACTGCCGCCATGCCTTGATCGAGCTCGGGGGCGAGCGTCACCATCCGGATCCGGCCGCGGCCCGCGTCGAGCAATCGCCGTACCGTCGACGGGTCCGGCGCGGCCAGGGCATGCGGGTCGTGTGCGCCTCGCCGCTGCGGTGATATCCACGGCCCTTCCAGGTGGATGCCGGCAACCAGCCCGTCGTCCACCATGTCGGCGAGCGCATGTACGTCGCGCTCCAGATCGTCCGGGAAGCCCGTCACCAGGCTTGCCATGAGGGTCGTCGTGCCATGCCTGCGATGCGTCTCGGCAAAGGTCCGTACGTCCTCGTGGTCGCCTCCGACGACGCTCGCCCCGCCTCCGCCGTGGCTGTGAATGTCGACGAATCCCGGGACGAGCCACCCGTCGAAGGTCGTATCGGCCGGGTACGGCGGTGCGCCCTGGCCGATCGCGGCGATCCGGCCGTCCTGGATACGCACCCAGCCGCCGTCGAGGGGACCATGGGACGTGACCACCGAGCCACCAGCGATTACGGTCATGGTCTAGACCGTACCGTCTCGGCGCTGCCCGTGCACCAGGCCTTGATCGGCTACCGTCATGGACATGAGGCTGAGCATCGACCGGCGCTTTCGCGGACCGGTCTCATCGGGCAACGGTGGCTACGTCTGCGGTCTCGTCGCGGCGCACATGCAGGCCCCGGTCGTGGAGGTGACGCTGCGCAAACCACCACCGCTGGAGGTGCCGCTGGAGATCGTGCCGGGCGACGGCGGGGCGCGGCTCGTCGAGGGTGACGAGACGGTCGCTGAGGGCGTGCCGGCCCCGTCGGCGATGGAGGGTTCCGTCGCGGTGCCGCCCGTCGACGTCGCCGAGGCGCGTGCCGCGTCGGCGGCATACCCGGGCCTGGCCGAGCACCCCTTCCCGGAGTGTTTCGTCTGTGGTCCCCTCCGGGAGGCGGGCGACGGCATGCGGCTGTTTCCGGGTCGGCTGGACGGCGAACGCACCGCGTGTCTCTGGACGGTCTCCGAGGACGACGCCGGTGACGTGCGCCGGGTGTGGGCCGGACTCGATTGCCCGGGTGGATGGACCGCGCCGATCGAGGGGCGGCCCATGGTGCTGGGCCGGATGGCCGCCCGGATCGAGGCAACGCCGAGTGCCGGCGAGGTGTGCGTCGTCATGGGACAGCTCCTCGGCGGTGAAGGCCGAAAGACCTGGACGGCCACCACCATCTACTCCGCGGGTGGCCACGAGCTTGGCCGGGCGCTGGCCACCTGGATCACCCTGCCGACGTGAACTCCGTGCGGATAATCCATTGCCCCGCCGGATATGTCGCGTCTACTGTGTCGAGTACACGGGAAAGGAGGTGGTCCAGCAGATGAATAGCTCTTGGACACGTGAGGTGGCTGCTCGCTAGCAGCGTGCCCGAATCGAGGACCTAGGTGGCCTCGTTCTGTCGGCAGGTGTGCTGGCAATACGGAGTAGTCACCCGGCCCGTGGGCTCCGGGGTCAGTCCGCCCCGGCCGTGCCTCGTGCACGGAAGCGGCCCACGGGCTGTCTTCGTCCGGGAGGAATGGCTGCCGAGGGCACAACGTCCGGGACGGCCAGCAATCCGGGACGGCCAGCAACGCGATGGACGAGACTCACGGTGCCAGCCGCTCGATCGTCCACGCATCCGTCTGATCATCTGGCAGTCCGGCACCGGCGCGCCGGTACCGCAGACGATCGTGCAGGCGGCCCGGGCCACCCTGCCAGAATTCGACAGTGTCCGGCACGACACGATACCCGCCCCAGAAGTCGGGCAATGGAAGATCGTGCGGATACTTCGCGGCCACGGCGGCCGCGGACGCCTCCAAGTCCGCACGCGAATCGATGACGGCCGATTGCGCGCTGGCCCATGCGCCGATCTGCGATTCGCGCGGGCGCGTCACCCAGTACGCCCGGCTCTCCTCCCGGCTGACCGGTGCGGCCGTTCCACACGCCACGACCTGCCGTTCCATCGGAAACCAGGGAAAGCATAGGGAGACTCGTGGATTCTCGTGGATCTCCGACACTTTTCGAGACTCGTGGTTGGTGAAGAAGACGAATCCTTCGGAATCCAGTTCCTTGAGCAGCACGTGGCGGGCGCTCGGCGTGCCGTCTGCCGTCGCGGTCGCCAGCACCATCGCATTCGGTTCGCTCAGCCCGGCCGTGACGGCATCGTGCAGCCACGCGCGGAATTGCGTGAAGGGTTCGTCGGCCAGATCTTGTTCCAGCAGGCGGGTCGATGCATATCGACGTCGCAGGCGGCCCAGCGTGTTCGTCACATGCACACTCTGACAGGCGTTCCCTATCCGTGTCGTGGGCATGCCGGGAAAGTCGGCACGTCAGGGGATGCCTAGCATGAAGTATCAATGAATTGTGGGAAAACACACATTATGTACATCTCAACTTGTCACTCCTCACTATCTCCGGGGCATGATGGAAACTCGGTCTGGTGGGTATTCGTCCCGTTCGCCGGCGCGGCGCGGGACTGACACGAAGGAGTGCACATGTCGGAGGTCCAGCACGGTCTCGAAGGTGTCATCGCGTTCGAGACCGAGATCGCTGAGCCGGACAAGGAAGGAGGCGCTCTTCGGTACCGCGGTGTCGACATCGACGATCTCGTCGGCAGGGTGCCCTTCGAGCGAGTATGGGGGCTACTCGTTGACGGCCGTTTCGATCCGGGCCTGCCACCAGACGAGCCGTTCCGTGTCCCGATGCGCACCGGCGATGTGCGCGTCGACGTCCAGAGCGGGTTGGCTATGCTGGCGCCGACCTGGGGCCTTCAGCCCCTCCTGGACGTTTCCGCCGAGGAGGCGCGTGATCAGCTCGCCCGGGTGACGGCCACAGCGCTCTCGTTCGTGGCACAGTCGGCTCGCGGCATCGAGTTGCCGATGGTGCCGGAGAAACGTGTCGACGAAGCGAACGGGATCGTCGACCGGTTCATGACCCGGTGGCGGGGCGACCCCGATCCCCAGCATGTCGCGGCTGTCGATGCCTATTTCAGCTCCGCAGCCGAACACGGCATGAACGCGTCGACGTTCACTGGCAGGGTCGTGGCCTCGACGGGGGCCGACGCCGCGGCATCGATGTCCGCGGCCGTGGGAGCCATGAGCGGTCCCCTGCACGGTGGCGCGCCATCGCGGGTGCTCGCCATGATCGAAGAGATCGAACGGATCGGCGACGCTACGGCATACGTCAAGGGTGTCCTCGATCGCGGGGAGCGCCTGATGGGTTTCGGACATCGCGTCTACCGTGCCGAAGATCCGCGTGCGCGAACCCTCCGGCGGGTCGCGCGGGAGCTGGGCGCGCCCCGATACGAGGTCGCCGAGGCGTTCGAGAAGGCGGCGCTGGCCGAGCTCGCGGCCCGCCGTCCGGACCGGGTGCTCGCGACCAACGTCGAGTTCTGGGCCGCGATCATCCTGGACTTCGCGGAGATTCCCGCCTCGATGTTCACGTCGATGTTCACGTGTGCCCGCACGGCCGGCTGGAGCGCACACATCCTGGAGCAAAAGAAGACTGGCCGGCTGGTTCGGCCTTCGGCAAAGTACAGCGGGCCCGGTCCGCGGGAAGCCGCCGCGGTCGACGGATGGAACCCGGACTGGGCTGTGAAGTGAACATACGGCACAATGGCTGAACGACAGCGTGGTCACACATCAGCACATCGCCCGGATAGCAACCGGAGAGGATCGGATGACCACCGCACTGCAGATTCCTGAACATCTCAAGCCCGCAGACGGCCGCTTCGGCTCGGGACCGAGCAAGGTTCGCCGGGAAGCGCTGACCGCCCTGGCCGAGCAAGGCGGCCAGGTGCTGGGCACATCGCATCGTCAGGCCGCGGTGAAGGACCTGGTGAGTCGAGTACGGCAGGGTGTCGCCGCCCTGTTCGATCTTCCTGACGGCTACGAGGTCGTCATCGGCAACGGCGGTTCCACCGCCTTCTGGGACATCGCCGCGTTCGGTTTGGTGCGTCGTAAGGCGCAGCACCTGTCCTTCGGCGAGTTCTCGTCGAAGTTCGCAGCCGTGACGGCGAAGGCTCCCTGGCTGGATGAATCGCAGGTCATCAAGGGAGAGCCGGGAACACTCCCGGTGCCGCAAGCGGACCAGAGCGTGGATGTCTATGCGTGGCCGCACAACGAGACGTCCACGGGTGTGATGGCACCGGTGCAGCGAGTCGAGGGTGCCGAAGATGCCCTGGTGCTGGTCGACGCCACGAGTGGAGCCGGAGGACTTCCGGTCGATCTGACCCAGTCCGACGTCTACTACTTCGCGCCGCAGAAGAATTTCGCGTCGGATGGCGGGCTGTGGCTGGCCGTGTTCTCGCCTGCCGCGCTCGCTCGCGTGGACGAGATCGCCTCCTCGGATCGTTACATCCCGACGTTCTTCGATCTTCCGACCGCGATCGACAACTCGCGCAAGGATCAGACGTACAACACTCCGGCAGTGGCGACCCTGTTCCTGCTCGCCGAGCAGCTCGATTGGCTGAACGGCAACGGCGGTCTCGATTTCGCGGTCGGGCGTACGGCCGATTCGGCGGGCAGGCTCTATGCCTGGGCCGAGAAGACGTCGTACACCTGGCCATACGTCACTGACCCGGGGGCGCGTTCGCAGGTCATCGGGACGATCGACTTTGATGAATCGATCGACGCTGCGGCGATCGCGAAGACGCTGCGTGCCAACGGCATCGTCGATGTCGAGCCCTATCGCAAGCTGGGTCGTAATCAGCTCCGGGTCGGGATGTTCCCCGCTGTCGAGCCCGCGGATGTTGAGGCATTGACGGTGTGCATCGACTGGATCGTCGAGCGAATCGGTGATTGATCGGGGGTAGGGGGTCGCTTTGCGTCCCTGTCCCACACTCGCTCAAGAAAAGTGGGGTCCGGATAGTTTCGTCCGGACCCCACTTTCTTCATATGTGGAAGTCTCCCGCTTCACCAGAGAGTCCTGTCATGGTGGAGCGGGAGAAGCCGTTGTGAGCGGGCAATTCCGCTGGAGGCCGCTGGAGAGGGCGCCCAGCCGCGCGAGAGCCGCAGCGGCTGGGCGTCAACCCCGGATGCCTCCGAATGGAGGGGCTCGCGATATCCCCCGTCGTGCTCGCTTATGAAGAGCATAAACCCGCGATTGCGGGTGACACGATCGTCCGTTCGGCCATTCTCGGCTAGACCGGACGATGATTGACTATCGCCTTTTCGCGTTGTCGGTGCCACAGGTAGTGGTTTTCCGCCCGCCCTTTCCGGCCCGCATTCCAGCCGGGCGTCAGGTGAGCTCAAGGGTCGGCGCACGGCCGGGAGCTGTCTGGTGGTGCATTCCAACGACGGCTGCGCCCTGGTGCAGGCGCGTCGTGGAGCGACGCTTGTGACATGCTCGCTGGTACAGGCATCGGCGTTCTCGGGAGAAGCGGGCACGTAGGAGACGAGCGTGAAACGAAAGAGCACCCGGCGAATCGTTGGGATCGTTCTCATCCTGATGGTTGCCGTGGTGGTCATCGCGTCGATCGGCTGATGGAGGTGCTGAGGACGGCCCAGCACATGACACGATGACCAGACCGTGGTGTCGCTGGGGTTCAGGCGCCCAGCGGGAAGCGAGCGATCGTTTCGTAGCGGGGGTGGCCCTCGGATCCCTCGCCGAGGTGGGATTGGATCAGGGCTGCTTCCTCGGCCTCCCACGGAGGCCCGGAATAGTCGGCCAGGGATGACACATAGGGGCGGAGGTCCGCTCGCCGGGCGGCACGCGCGATGGTCACATGTGGCCGGAACGTGCGTTTGGGATGCTGTGGTATTCCACAGCGCCGGCCTGCGGAGACCATGGACGATGCGAGCCGGCCGAGGGGGCGGCGCTCGCCGTGGACACCGATCCACAGCACGCTGCGCGAGAACCGGCCCGATCCGGCGAGTTGGAGTTCCATCGGCGCGTACCGGCGTGCGGCCCGGGTGAGGCGCTCGACCAGTTTGGGGACCACGGCTTCCTCGACATCGCCATAGAACGCGAGTGTCACGTGCCATGCCGTCGTGTCCGTCCAGCGCAGGTGATCATCGCGGACACGTTGGACCGCAGCGGCCAAGTGGGTGATGGCCGCCGACGGCGGGACGATCGCGGTGAAGAGTCTCACGAGTCAACTTCGTCGATGGAAGGTACCAACCCTCGATATCAGGCTGCGCGCGGTTTCGCATCCTCCTGCGGTGTGCGATCCGGTGGCCGGCGGACGGGCATGTTGACGATTACGTCCACGCCCGGACGGGGCCGGATGTGCGGCCGGAGCCTGACACCGCTGCGAGGTGCGAAGAGCGCGAGGGCGAGTATGGCGAACGTCACGGTGAGAGTGCCGCCGCCGATGAAGGACCACGGTGCGCCGAAGACGTCGGCCACCCAGCCCACGACCGGCGCTCCGAGCGGCTTTCCTCCCATGAGGACCATCATGTACAGGGCCAGGACCCGCCCGCGGACCTCCTGGGCAACAGTCATTTGCACGTAGGTGTTCGCCGCGATGAGCACGGTCATGGTGATCAGGCCCAACGGAATGAGCGCTGCGGCGAACAGGAAGTAATTCGGCATGAACGCGGCCCCGACCTGCAGCGTTCCGAACACGGTCGCGCCACCCAGGATGAGTCGGCGCCGTGGGTGTTTGCGGCGTGCGGCCAGGAGAGCCCCGGAGAGCGTTCCGACGGCGAGCAGCGAGCCGAGGGCGCCGTACTCGCCGGCGCCCTTGCCATAGACCTCGGTGGCCATGAGCGCCATCGTCATCTCGAAGTTCATGCCGAACGTGCCAAGCCCGAAGATGGCCAGCATGACCATGAGCAGATCCGGTCGGGACCGGACGACGCTGACGCCTTCGCGGAGCCGGCCGAGAGCCGTCCCCGTGTCGTCGTGGCCGGCGGCTCTCTCCGGCCGGAAACGCAGCAAGGACAAGGCGATGATCGGGGAGGCGAACGTCGCGGCATTGATCATGAAGACCCAGCCGGTCCCCAGCAGGCTGATGAGCAGCCCCGCCACGGCCGGTCCGATGAGCCGTGCGGTGTTGAACGATGTGCTGTTCAGGGCGATGGCGTTGGGGAGGTCGTCCTTGCCGACCAGTTCGGAGACGAATGCCTGACGCGCCGGGTTGTCGAGGGCCTTGGCGGCTCCCAGCAGGAACGCGAGCACGTAGACATGCCAGATCTCGGCGACGCCGGTGAGCGTGAGGATGCCGAGCCCGAGCCCGACACTGCCGAGGAAGGCGTTGGTGAACATCAGCAGCTGCCGCTTGGGCAGCCGGTCGGCCAGGAGACCACCGAATGGCACGACGAGGAGGAAAGGGGCGAACTGGAGTCCCATCGTGATACCCGTTGCCCGAGCTCCCCCATCGAGGACGACGAGTACGAGCCAGAGCTGCGCGACTTGCTGCATCCAGGTGCCGATGTTGGACACCAGCATGCCCGACCAGTACAGCCGGTAGTCGCGATGACGTAGGGAGCGGAACATGGATCTCACGAGCGACTCAGCTTCTCCAATATCGGTAGTACGTCACGTAGCTGTTTCCGTTCGTCGGGGGTAAGGTCACGAAGCCGATGCGCGAGCCACGCATCTCGGCGTTTACGGTCCGCGGCGGTGCGGCCGAGTCCGGCTTCGGTGATGCGTACGACGGCCAGCCGGCGGTCGACCGGATGCGGTTCGCGCACCACGAGGCCGAGCTCCTCCAGTGCCGAGACGATCCGGGTCATCGACGGCGGCCGGACGCGTTCCAGGGCGGCGAGCTCACCAACCGGCATCGGCCCGCGCCGCTCCAACACCCCGAGCGCGGAGAGCTGGTTGAGCGTGAGGGAATCGTCTTCCTTCTCGTTCCTGATACGGCGGTTCAGCCGGCCGATAGCGATCCGCAGCGAGCTGGCCAACCCTGCCTGGGTACGTGGATGCTGCACCTTGAGCTTGCCCAAGGCTTGCTGATTACCAGGCTCTGTCGCTGACACTTTCGTTACTGTAACTTATTACCCTTGCTAAGTTCCAGTCACGTACGTGACAGACGCTCCTGACAGGACGGTTTGGCGAGAGGTCAGGCGCTGTCCGAGTCGCGGCGTGCGCGCCGGCCACGGTAAGGGCGGCCACCGCCGCGGGTCGTGTCGTCGACCTCGGAATCCGCGTCGGAGCGCCTGGCCCGGCGACCGCCAAGCGTGGTGTCGTCGAGCAGCGGCTCGTCGGGATCGGAGAGCCCGGTGGTGGGCTCGGGATCCGGCTGCCTGGGAACATCGGTGTCGATGAGCTCCGACCATATCGAGCCGGGTTCGGATCCTCGGTCCCGTTCGCCGGAGCCCTCGGACGTCGGCGTGTCACCCGTGTCGTCAGGGGGGAACATCTCCGGCACGTCGGCGACGTCGACGCGTCCGGGACGTGCAGGACCCCGGGAACGGCGACGCCGTGGCTGCGCGGGGTGAGCGGGTGGTCCGCCGTTCCCATCCGGCGGATCCGACGGTGGATCCGCCGGTGGTTCGGCCGCTGGCGAGCTCTGGATCGGCCGTGTGGGTGCGCTCGGTGACGTTCCACCCGTGTCCATCGGCGGGTGCGCGTTTCCCGGCGCAGCGGGCGTGTGTGGCACACCGGGAGGGGCTGGCGTACCGGGTGAGGCCGGTGTGTGCGGCGTGCCGGATGGGCCGCCTGTGCCCGGCGGGATCGGTGTGTGGGCTGGAGACGGTGTGTCGGGTGTCTCGGCCGGGTCCGGTTCGGTAGGTGCTCCGGGTATGCGAGAAGACGTGTCGACCGGACCCGGCCCGGCGGTGGCGCCCTGGTTGGTGCCCGGATCCGTGTGGGGATCGCCAGCGCCGGGATAGCGGTTGGTATGGTCGTCCGTCATTCCGGGCGGCTCGGTGCCGTGCGCGGGGGTGGTGCCGTACGCGGGGGTGCCGGTCACGGGGCCGGGCTCGTAGCCGGACTCGGCAGGCAAGGGATCGGGCTCGCCGTCTTCGACCTCGACCTCGTCTTCGTCCTCCGCTTCCGCGATCGCCTCTCGGCGCTTGCGCGTGTACTCGATCCCCAGGAGTCCGGCGCCGACGCCGGCGAGGCAGGTCCAGAGCAGCCAGCCATGACCGGCCTGTTCGAGCCGTGCGCGGTTGAAGGCCAGAACGACGAAAGCGACGGCCCACAGAACGGTGAGGATGGCGACAGTACGGACACCGTCGACGTCCAATGGCTGGACGTCCGATGCTTCTCGGGTCCGACGTCGTCCCTTCCCCATATAGGAAGAGCCTAGTTGGCATCGACGGGAGGCTGCGAACCGATCGGCCGAAAGCTTCGGGGCCGGCAGCGTTTCACCAGGAGTTGGAGTGCCGTTCGGCGCGGTCGGTGAAGGACTCTTCCAGCAGCGCAACGGTCAGTGCCGCTGGATCCTGCAAAACTTGAGCGAGCAGCCATCGCCGTTCCCACGCGCCCGCCATCCAGGCGAGCCCACGCGCGAGACCGTCCAGCGTGGACGCGTGCACCGTGCTGTGGCCGTGCGCCCGGTCGATCCACCAGTCGACCGATTGGCCGGCGACGACGAGATCGTCGTGCTCCACATAGCTGCGTGGCGCTTCGTCGAGGACCGCATGTGTGAGCTCCGGCACGGGCAGCTGCCGGCCGTCGTGGCTGGGCCCGGCGTCGTATCGTTCCTCGGCCAGGTCGATTTCCAAGAGGTCGGCGAGGCGGGGTGGGCCGGGAACGACGGCGGGCAGTTCCAGCTGGAGCCAGTGCGGCTCCGCGCAGACCACGGCATCGCGCGCGTCGACCAGCCGGGTGGTGGCGCCATCCGGGACGCGCAGCCACTGCGGTGGTTCGGCAGTGTCCGGTGACCGCGTGGCGAGCTCGGTGTAGATCTCGACCAGCTGGGTGGAGCTCAGGGAAACGGCCGGGTCGCCAAGGCGTTCCAGCAGTGTGCGAGTGCGAACGTCGGCGAGCGACCGGGCGATTCCGAGCGCTGAAGCGAACGTGGTATCGATCGCCAGGTCGGTGTCGAGTGCCACGGGGCGCAGCAAGGCACGCAGCGTCGGGGTGGCGTCATGGGTGCAGAGTTCGTCCAGCCGCCAGCCCTCCCATCGCGCATGTCGGCGCAACCACCAGGCGCTGTATGGCTCGGCCGCGTGGCGCACGCCGTCGGATGTCACGGCGAACATGGGCTCGACGATGGCCGGACGTGCCTCGGGATCGCTGGCCAGCAAGCCGAGCGCGCGGGCCCAGGACCCATCATGGACGAGATCGAGGTCACGTATCGCCCGGAACGTCGGGATGAGGGGCGGCAGGTCGTCGTCAGGGAGATCGCGCAGCGTGGCCTCGACCCACGTGTCCTCGCCGTCGAGATCGTGCCAGAGCTCCTGATCGAGGGGGACATCGTTCTCCTGCACGACGGCGAAACTCTCCCGCACGCCGACGGCGCGGAGTACCTCACGCCCGTGCCGGTTCACGACGTCGGCATCCACCGTGTACTCGGCGGGTTCGACATCGAGCACGGCCACCAGCGGTGACTCCGGAAGCAGCAACTCGGCTGCGGGGGCCAACGTCTGGGTCGCATCGGGAACGGGCAGCTCGGCCAGCCACGGCTCGTCGGCAGCCGTCAGGTCACCGGCTGCCACGAGCTGGAGGACGGCGTCCGCGAGCTCGCGCGCACGATCGTCGTCGGCGGTGTCGATGGCGGCGCGCACCGATGGATCGCGCAGCACGGACGACGGCGTTGCCGGAACCGCGCCGAGACGGGCCAGCAGCGGATGTACGGCCTCCGGTGCGGCCACGCGGAGCTGGAAGGTGGCGAGAAGGTCCGCGTCCACCTCGCCGGGCAGGAGCACGCCGCGGGGTCCTCGTCCCAGGCGTCCGTCAGCGAGGGGGACGGGTAGCGCCCCGAGCGCCTCCGGATCGGCACCGTCCAACGCGGCGTAGATCTCCCGCCAGCGGGAGGCGGGCAGGTTCACCGTGGCGAGCTCGTCGATCAGGTCGGCCAGCGCGGTGATCGTGGCGCCGAGCCTGGTCAATGGTCCACGTTGCCACCAGCCCGCAGCCGGCAGCCCGGGCACGACGGTGGCCAGCGCGGATGGATCCGCTGCCCGTTCCAGGCCGTCGACCAGCTGTACCTCTGTCGGCCGCAGGCGCCTACCCGCGACGATCTCTGTCTCGCTCCCCGCCTCGCCTGCGCGCGCGGCGGGGACGAACGGGGTGCGCGACAGCGCTTCGCGTACCGAGCGGTGCAGGCTGGCGTCCAGCTCGCTCTCACCTACCGGTCCGGGGACGAGCGCCAGCGCGGACGGTGCCGAGAACGAGGCCACGAGGCGCGCGTACGTCTCACCCACCTGGCTCGCGAGATGGTCGGTCAGCGGTCCGGGCGCGATGCGCCTTCGGGTCGAGTCGAGCGGGAAGGTGCCGACGACAAGTGCTGGAAGGGCGGTGGCATCGTCCGTAGGAGTCGGAGCGTGGACGACCGTCGACGGCGGCCGCTCGCCCTCGGCTGTCCCCTGGGTGCCCGGAAGGCGCGCCGGGTGCTCCCCGTCGTCCACGGGCACCGCGACCGTGACCGACCACTGCGGCCGGGCGCGCTCCTCGACCGGACGGTCGGCGAGTAGCTCCGCCGATGCGCTGCCCGTCGCATGTGCCAGGCGCCATCGCCGCGCACCGACGTGCCGCTCCCAGATTCCACCGGCGTGGTCGAGTACGGTCGCCGAGCTCGCGGTGAGAGTGCGGCGCCCGGTGCCGGACTCGATGACGATCTCGCCAAGGGCGGGAAGGACGAGGAGCAGCGCGTCGTCGATGGCATCGATCAGCCGCCGCGCGGTCGCCACCGCGTCGTCGTCGCGCAGCGGCAGTAGCACCGCCGTGTCGTGAGTATCGAGGATCTGATCGAGTCCGGGGATGTGGACGGCGTCCGGTAGCACGTCGCGCATGCTTTCCCGATCGGTCGCGAACGGCAGCCGGAGCACGGGAACGGCACGCCCGCGCTCGGCGATCTGGGGAGCGAGCTCGGGAAGCTGCGCGACGATGTCGCGGGTGCGGGACCTGGACCAGTACACGACGTCATGCCCAGAGATGATCAGCGGTTCGTCCGTCACGGCCAGGACCGCCGCGAACCCGACCCCGAAGCGCCCGACGGGTTCGGTGGCGGCGTGCTCGCCGTCCTCGTCGTCCTTGTGGCGGTCCCCGCTCGACGGCGCCACGGCGCGCTTGGTCGACGCCCTCAGCGTGGACAGCCCTTCGACCCCCTCGGAGTCCAATGCCGCGCCAGTGTTCGCGGCGAGCAAGGTGGTGCCGTCGAGGCGCAGGAGCAACCGTCCGGGTGTGCCGTGCCGAAGTGCCGCGTCCGCGGCGTTCTGAGCCAGTTCCACGACGAGCCGGTCCCGATAGGCGCCGAGAGCCAGCTCTTCCTCGGCGTTGGCGTCCTCGCGAAATCGAGCCGGCGACGCGGTCCAGGCCGCCAGCACGCGTTCCCGGATCGCCTGCGTGCCCAATGTGTCCACGAGGTCAGTATCGGTGTCGCGGAGGCGAGAGAGCGAACGCGTCGGCTCCGGCCGGGTCGCTTCGGAATCTCCCGGCTGTCAGCGCGATCGACCGGACTCGAGCGGGACGAGCTCGTAGGTCAGGGTGTCAACCACGTGCTCGGGTGTCTCGCCGGCGGTCGTGGGAAGCCGGACGTCGCTGTGCCCGCCGCAGCCGTGATCGTGGCTGACGACGGTCCCGTCGAACGGTGTCCGCTCGTTCGTGCACACGCTGAACGCTTGGCGCAGCGATCCGCCCAGCGCGATCGCGAACCCACACGTGCCGCACCGCCCGGGGGCGGTTTTGGCCAGCTCGGTGTGCGGTCCGGCCTCGCCGTCGTACCAGCGTTGTGCCGCCGCGTCGCGCCCTTCACGAGACAGCACCCATTCCTTGCCCAGGCCAAGCTCGTCGACGACATCGTTGACGTCGGGATCGGTGATTGAGGTGTAGCCAGGTATCAGGCGCGTGTCGTCGTCGGCGACGGGAAGGAGATCGCCGGGGCCGAGATCTTCCGGGGACACCCGTTGTTCCCAGGGCACCCAGGCGGGTGCCAGGACGGCGTCGTCTCCGGGTACCAACACGCACTCGTTGACGGTGACCCGCTTCGAGCGCGAGGCACGGACCATCGTGACCGCCCATCGCCAGCCGACATAGCCGGGTAGCGTGCAGGCGAAGTAGTGGGTGAGCACGCGTTGATCCTCGGCCCGGTGTCCCAGATGCTCACCGACTGCGTCGGCGCCGCCGGTCTCGTGGGCGACGGCGCGCGCCTGCTCGACGGCCGCTTGGATGACGGCATCGGCCTTTGGCGTGCGGGCACGGCTGGCAGTGGAGCTCACGAGTCACCAGTATCTCAAATCGCGTCCAGAGATGGCATCCGGACTCGAAAGGGTTGTGGGAGGCCGAATTCCCGGGGGATTCTCTCGTGCCGAGGGCGCCGGATGCGATTGGATGGTGATGTGTCCGAAGTCCCCCCTCCGTCGCGCGGGACCGGCGACGCCGACGAACGTCACGGTCCGCCAGCACCTCACGCTGATGACGAGCCGACCCAGCCCGCCCCGCCACGCGGCGACGGACCGCAGGGGAGATCGCGGGCACGGCGGGTAGGTGGCGTCTCGGCGCGCGCCGCGAAGAAGGCGGCGGCGGGCACGGCGCGGGTGACCCGGCACGGCGCGGGTCGATTGCATCGCGCGGCCGAGGCCAAGGGAGCGGGGCAGACCGGGCTGTCCCGGCTGATCGAGCTCAACGCGTTGAGCGCGTTCGCGGACGCACTCGTCATGATCGCCTTGGCCGGGACCCTCTTCTTCACGGTGCCCACCGATGAGGCGCGGGGGAACGTCGCCCTCTATCTCGCGCTGACCATGGCACCGTTCGCGATCGTCGCTCCGTTGATCGGCCCGTTTCTCGACCGGTTCAGCCACGGTCGCCGATGGGCCATCGGGCTGACCGCCGCGGTCCGCGGCTTCTTGGCCTGGATTGCCGCTGACGCGGTGCTGGATACCGGAGTGTGGCTCTATCCCGCTGCCCTGGGAATCCTGGTCGGGCAAAAGGCCTATGCGGTCACCCGCGCCGCGGCAGTTCCGAGACTCCTGCCCGCCGAGATCACGCTGGTCTCTGCCAACTCCCGGCTGCAACTCGCGGCGACGTTCGGCACGATGCTGGGCGCGCCACTCGGGCTCGGCCTGGCGCAGATCGGCGACGATTGGCCCCTGCGGGCGGCCTTCGTCGCATACGCCGGGGTGACGATCCTGGCAACGCTGCTTTCGAAGCAGGTCGATTCCTCCGTTGACGAGACCAAGGCACAGTTCCGGCAGAAGAAGCCGGGACGCCGGTTCAGCGTCGGAGGTGCCGTAGTTCGCGCCCTTCGGGCCAACGCGGCCCTGCGGTTCTACTCCGGCTTCTTGATCATGTTCTTCGCCTTCGTCCTTCGCGAGGAACCCGTCGGTGGACTGGACGGATTCTTCTTGCTCGGCATCGTGGCCGCTGCTGCCTGGGTAGGAAGCGCGGGCGGCACGTCGTTCGGTGCGTTCGTGCGTTCGCGAAGCCCGGATACGGCCAATCTCGTGCTGGCCGGCCTCGCGGCCGTCGTCGCCGTGGTCGCGGCGATCTGGTGGAGTCTCGCGACGGTCATGGTAGCCGCGCTGATGGCCGGCTTCGGGCAGCAACTCGGCAGGCTGTGCCTCGACGCCATCATCCAACGGGAAGTGGCGGACCGGATGCGTTCCAACACGTTCGCCCGCTCGGAGACGTCGCTTCAGCTCTCGTGGGTCCTCGGCGGGGGCGTCGGCATCATGCTGCCGCTCCTGCCGCCCCTGGGGATGGGCATCGTGGCCGGCGTGTTGGTGGCGGGACTTGTCTGGGCTACGCGGATCAGGCCGAAGTCCCTGACCGACACGGAGGGAACGTCGACGCAGGACCGAGCCGAATAAGCTCAGGTCTCGAGATCTTCAGCCACGGCGCGCAGCACGGACGAGACCTTCCGCGCCGTCTTCTGATCAGGATGCTTCCCGCGCCGGTACGTATTGGACAGCCCGTCGAGGAGCTTGATCAGATCCTCGACGATGGTCACCATCTCGTCCGGCTTCTTGCGCACAGCAGCCGACACCGACGGTGGAGGGTCCAGCACCCGTAGGGACAGTGCCTGCTCACCGCGCTTGCCTGCGGCCACGCCGAACTCGACGCGTTGGCCGGGCTTGAGTGTGCTGACACCTCCGGGCAGCACCGAAGAGTGCACGAAGACGTCGCCGCCATCGTCCTTGGAGAGGAATCCGAATCCCTTCTCCGTGTCGTACCACTTCACCTTGCCGGTTGGCACCGCAGACCTCGTTTGTCGTCGGACGTCGGACCGTCATGCCCCTCGGGCACGACACCACCACCCTACGGTGACTCGCGTGCCGTTCCCAGAGGGCCGTGACACCTTCGTGTGCCGTAACGTCACGTTCGTGGCGGAATCGGTACGGCCTCCTCGACCTTACCGAGCGCATCGCGGCGCCGTCGTTCAGCCCGGCCCCGTGCATCCTGGGCTGACGGATGATCCAGCCGAGGAACACGCCCGTCCGTTCGGACGGGCTCGTCTGGTGATCAATTCTCGTTCGTGTCGCGGGCAGCGATGAAATCGTCCAACCAGTACGGAAAGTCGAGAAGGTCGGTGAAGACGACGTCGGCACCGGCTTCGCGTAGCGCGACCGCGTCGTGGCCGCCGGTGGTCACGCCGACGGCACAGACATCGGCCGAACGAGCGCCGATCATGTCGCCGGGGTGATCACCCACGTGTATGACCGCGCCGTGTTCACGTAAGGCATCGCCCTTGGTTTCGGCGAACCGTTCACCGACGACGTCGTGCGCCTCCAGCCCGACATGTTCCAGTACCTGCCGGACAGCGCTTGCAATCTTGGCGCTGATGACGATCACTCGCCCGCCGTGCGCCGTGACGGCGGCAATGGCCTCTGCGGCCCCGGGTAGCAGCTTCGATGCAGGGACACCCAAGCTCGGATACACCTCGCGGTAGGCAGCAATAGCTGTGGGCAACGACTCACGAGGCACGAAACGTGCCATCGTGTCCGGAAGCGGCAGGCCGACCAGCGGGCGAAGCTCGTCGGGATCGATCGTCACGTCCACGCGCCGTGCTGCTTCGACAAAGGAAGCGGTGATGCCGTCCGCGGAGTCGACGAGCGTGAGATCCAGGTCGAATCCGACGACTAAATGCATATCCATACTTTACGAGGTTCGTCATCCCACGCTCTGGGCCGCGTCCGGATGTCCGCAGCAACGCGGGGCGCGTCCACCGACTTCGATACCGAAACGTGCGTTTATTCGCCAATCTGGCGCTGTTTTCGCGTGTGTGGGTGTCGAAGTCGGCCGCGGTCCCTGAGCCGGGAACGTTCCAGGAATCAATCGGCTAGGCAGCGCCGAGCCCGAGGAACGACCACGACGTCGCCGTGCTTAACGGATCGTCGGCGGCCTCACGCGCGGCGAGGAGGGCCGTGGGAAGGTCGTCGCCAGCACGTACTCGTTCGTGGATGGCCACGCTGAACGGGACCGAACCCGCGTCGCTGATCGGCACGATGCTGGCCAGAATCCCCGCGGTTCCCAGGGCGGAGAGCGTGCTGGCCAGCCCCAGGAGTTCGTCATCGCCGGTGGGAGAGCCGACGCCAGATTCACATGCGGTGAGCAACAGCCGATGCGGCGGGCGGGCCAGTTGCTCCACATCCAGGACCGTGATCGGGCCGTCGGCCAGTTCGAGCGACGAGAACATCGGGCTGTCCCCGCGGTAACGGCCATGCGCGCCGATGTGCACCAGGCTCGCCCCGTCCATGGTTCGCAAGGCCGCGTCTACCGTGGCGTCGTCGCCGGTGAGTACCGTCGCGTCCGGATACATGCTGGCCAGCACGGGGACCTCGGCACCCGAGGACTCGAGATCGTCGCCGGCGATCAGCACGGTATGCTCCGCACGCTCGGAGCTCGCAGCCTCGCGTGCTCGCAACCACGCGGTGGCCGAGGGAGCGACAGCGACGGGCAGCCGGCGTAGTGATGGAAGGGCTCCCCAGGGCGCGGCTTGTAACCGGGAGGGAGGAACCAGCACCACCGGCCCGTCGCCGAGCTCGCGGGCAGCGGGCCCGAGAACGGTGCGTTCGAGGGAAGCGAGGCCCGAGTCGAGCGCCTCCAGCAGACCCTTGGCAGCGGGTTCCGGGGCAAGCACGACGGAACGCAGTGCGAATCGGGCATGGTCGAGCTCGGCGAACACGTCATCGACGCGGCCACCCCGGAAACGCCGGACGCGTCCCCGTCGGGCGACGGTGATGTGAAACTCTTTACCCGAGATGCCGATGATGCTGACCATGGTGGTGTCGCGACCCAGGGCATCGAGCAGTTCATCGACGTCGAAGCGGCGTCGTCGAGCGGACGTGTCGCCGCGCCGGGAGTGAACGTAGCGCCGGATCCGATCCTCGACCGTGTTGCGGCGAGCTTCGTGCCTGGCGTCGGCCATTGACGCCAGATCACGACTGGCCGCGCGCAGCCTGCCGAGTTCAGCGGCAAGCACCGGATCGTCGGGCGTCGGGGGCACGGGCAACGCATGCACGGTGCTGCGCCATCGCTCCATCCAGTACAAGAGCTGGCGCGGGGTCCCGTTGGCCGCCATCTGGCGGGTCGCGAGCGCGGCCAGGTCGGTGCCGTGAATCGTCGCCCGGGCACGCAGCTCCAGAGCGCCGAAGGACAGTGCGTGCGTGTCGAGGACGTCCAGGCCACGGGTACCGGCTCGGAGCATGCCGGGTTGATCGCCGTTCAACGCCGCCAGCTGCGCCCGGGCATACCACGCGGTTGCCCTGCGCAGCGCCGGTCCCCGGTGGCGCTCTCCAGCAGCGACACTGAAACACGAGCGGGCGAGGTCGTCGAGCCCGGTAGCAACGGCCAGCCGTCCGGCGAGTACCAGCGCGTCGAGCCGTTCGGAGGCGTATCGGTCTCCGAGCTCTCCGGCGAGTTCCGCAGCCGCCCGCGCATGTCGCTTGGTCACGGTTCCGGCGGCGAACTGTGCTCGGAGAAGGACGAACCGAGCGTGCTGCTCGGCTTCGACGTGACCTTGACGCCGGCTGGATCTCCGGGCGCGGCGGGCGAGATCGATGGCACGTGCTGCATTGCCGGACCCGAGATGGACCATGGCGGCGGCGATGAACCCGTCTGCGCGCCGCAGCGCCGATGCGGGATCTTGTTCCAGGACGGCCACGAGATGGTCGGCTGCCGCCGCTGCCTCCTCTGTCAATCCCGCAGAGAGCTGGACGACGGCGAGATCGCGCAGGATCTCGGGCGGGACGACGCCGAGACGCTCGTGTCGCTGCCGGGCCTCGTAGAGCATGCGCAGCGCATCGGGAACGCGGCCGGTCCGGTGTGCGCAGTCGCCTCGGCTGCTGAGTGCGACGATCGCGCTGTAATGGTCGCCGTGTTGCTCTGCCATCGCCTGCGCCCGTGCGAGGCGAGCTTCGCCTTCGTCGAATCGGCCCAGGCTGACCAGTGCCGAACCCGCATTCTGATGTGCCCGGGACTCCCACACCGGCTCGTCCAGTTCCCCGAGAATCCGGGCGGCTTCGTCATTGTCGTCGAATGCACCCGTGTGGTCGCCGAAGAATGTGCGCGCGGCACCGCGGCGCACGAGTACCCGTGCGCGTTCGTGCCGCGTGGCGCCGTCGAGGGCAGCCTCGAACACATCGAGAGCTTCGCGCCGGCGGCCCGCCAAGGCGAGGGCCGTCCCCAAGCTTGCACCGAGTTCGACGCGTCGATCGTCGAGCGACTCGGCCTCCGCTATCCGCAGGCCCCGGCGAAAATATCGCAACGCGGGTCCGACACGCCCCCCGTCGCGTTCGATGATTCCGAGCGCGTGCAGCGCGTACGTCCGCTCGCGTGCCGGGGAACGGGCATGCAATATTGCACGAGCCCGTTCCGTCGCTGCCTTCGGATGGGACATGGCAAGCGCCGGCAGGTTCGCGATTTCGTCAGGCCCGAACCGCACCTGACGATGCTAGAGGGATGCGGTGGTGAGCGGGCAATGGTGTCGATCCGCTATTCGTTCCGATACGTCCGGTATCGTCCCGGGCTTGTACGCGTTTCGACGGAGGGGCTGAATGATGGCAGTGCGAGGCAGTAGACCCGAGGCGCTCGCGCGTGAGGTCGAACGGCTGCAACGAAACAGCGCGGAGCGAACACGTGGCCGGGAGTTCCCGTTGGCCGCGCGGTGGGATTCCAGCGGCACGGAAGTCTCCTACCTGTACCGGAACCACCAGGTGATATGTGATGCTTCCGACCTGCCCGACGTCCTGGAGGCATTCACCCAGATCGGTGCGGATCCTCCGGCGTCGATAGCGGACGGACCGGTGGGCCTCAAGATCCTCGACGTCGGATCGCGGGACGCGGACGATCTCGTGGGCCAGCTCACCGAGGTGGTGGACGAGGACACGGTCTCGCTCAACCACGTGCTGGACACGCAGAACAACGTCGTGATGTGTCCGGTTACCGAGCCGCTGCCGTGGGAAGGGCCCGTGCCCCTGCTCGGTGAACCCTACGGGCCCGGTCGCCCGCGGCTGGCGGTCATCGACACGGGGTACGTTCCGGCCGTTGCGGAATCCTCCGGGTTTTCGCGCTTCGGTGCCGTGCATGACGATTTCGAGCCCGACGACGAGGTGTACGACGCCGACGGCGCAATTCGCCCGTACGGCGGGCACGGCACCGCAACGACCGGCCGGTTGCTGTCGGTGTCCGGCTCCGACTCGGTAACGGTGCGGGTCCACGATTGCCTCGTCGGCGGCGCTGTGGACGAGCTGACTATCGTCGAGGATCTTGAGCGAGTCGTTGCCATAGGGGTGGACGTCATCAGTCTCCAGGCCGGGATGTACACCCGGGCCGGCACGTCCCCGAAGGCTTTCACGGCGTTCTACCGCCGCGTCCTGCGACGCCATGCGAACACAGTGATCATCGCTGCGGCCGGGAATGCGGGCTCGGACAAGCCGTTCTGGCCAGCCGCCTATCCGTGGACGACGGCGGTCGGCGCGCTCACCACGGGTGGCGACGCCCGCGCCGGATGGTCCAACGTCGGACATTGGGTGGATGTCTACGCGACCGGCGAGCATGCGATTCTACCGTTTCCGAACGGTCGATACGAGTACCTGGATGGAACGAGCGCCGAGTTGAGGACCGGACACGTGTTGTGGTCCGGCACATCGTTCTCCGCACCCGTGGTGGCTGGAATGATCGCGCGGCGGATGGTGGAGCGTGGCGTCGACGCTCCGACGGCACGTGACATCGTGCTCGACGAGGCTGCTGTTGCCGGGCTTCCCGGTGTCGGCCCGCGCGTTGTCTTCCCACGCGCGTGACGTTCGGACCGGATTCGAAGCGAGCGCGAGGTGAACATTCACTCGGTACTCGATATCCGGATTTTCTCGAATGTAGCAGTTTTTCAATAAGGGACATTGCGGTACATGCGAAGAGAGTTCATTTAATGATCTTGTGGGCCATTTAGGGGCATATGCTCGCCTAATGTCGATTCCTGAACGACGGGTGGCCGGTGTGCAGTCACGGCCGTCCCGCACGTGCGGCTGGGGCCGGCGCTTTCCCAGACTGTCGATCTTGTTGTACCTCGTTGCGCGTGCCGGCTAACTGCTCAGTCGGCTCCACGCCGACTCTCCAGTCTGTTGCTCGCCGACCTGTCCCCGCCGTGCCCGCTGACCTGTCCCTGCCATGCACGGCGAGCGGCCCTGCCGTGCGCGGTGAGCGGCCCTGCCATGCACGGCGAGCGGCCCTGCCGTGCGCAGTGAGCTGGCCCTGCCGTGCGCGGTGAACGCTTTGCCATGCACGGCGAATCCACGTTAATCGATCTCGGAAAACGCTTTCTGGGGTGGAGTCAGCGTGCAAGGCGCTCATACCTGGCACCCAGGGATCAATCACCCAGAACGTGTATCGGAAGAGTAAGTAATGATCAACAGTCAGTAGTCGTATCACTCCTCCGGTTGCTGATGTGTACAGATTGACTAATCTCGGGAGGGTGGATATCGAGCGACGGAATCCCGAAGCGATGCCGGTGGATCCCACCATCACCGCGGATCTGCAGGCGGCAGACCAGGAAGCTCGGCGCGAATTCGCCGAACGTGGCGCGGAACTCCTCGAACGACTCCGGCGCCTCTAAGAACACCCGTTCCCTCGCGACTGGCCACGCGGGCTGAATGGTCACGCTCGCCGGCTCCCTCGTCCCTCGTCCGCCGGCTCGCCGTTCGGGGCTGAATGGTCACGCTCGCCGGCTCCCTCGTGCCTCGTCCGCCGGCTCGCCGTTCGGGGCTGAATGGTCACGCTCGCCGGCTCCCTCGTGCCTCGTCCGCCGGCTCGCCGTTCCGGGCTGAATGGTCACGCTCGCCGGCTCCCTCGTCCCTCGTCCGCCGGCTCGCCGTTCCGTACAGAGGACGTATCGTAGGCAGTGATGACCAGGACTGCCGCGCCTACCCGGAGTCTGGCCGACGACCTTCGGGCTCGGACCGACGACGAGCTGGCGGCCCTGCTTCGCCTGCGGCCGGATCTGGTCGTCCCCGTACCGGTGGACATCGGTCAGCTCGCTTCCCGGGCGGCTACCCGCGCCTCGGCCACCCGAGCCCTGGATCGGCTCGACCGGTTCACACTGCACGTCGTCGACGCTCTGACGATCTTGCCGGATCCGACGACGGCCACCGCTGTGCACGAGTTGCTCGACAGCCCCGCAGACGCGATCGGCGAAGCATTGGAGCAGCTGCGAGCCCGTGCGTTGATCTGGGGTGACGACAAGGACATCCACCTGCTTCGCGTGATCGGCGAGATCATCGGACCGCACCCGGCCGGCCTTGGCCCGCCGGTGCACCAACTCTTGCTCTCGCTACCCGCTTCCCGGCTGTCGACGATTGGGACAGGTCTGGGGCTACAGCTCGCCGGTGACCACGCCGCGGACGCGGCGACCATCGCGGCACACGTGAGCGCTCCGCGAGCGTTGGGCGCCCTGCTCGACGAACTGGGCTCGGAGACCATCCCCGCGCTGCACGTGCTCGCCGACGGGCCACCGACGGGCCGGGTGGAGAACGCGCGGCGGGACGTCGACCGAAACTCCGCCCACACTCCTATCGATCATCTACTCGCCACCGGACTCCTGATCCCGGTCGGCGACGACGCCGTCGTGCTCCCCAGGGAAGTCGGGCTGCACCTCCGAGGCGGCACCATAGGAAAAGACTTCCAGGTCAGCGCGCCGGAGCCGGAGGTGACGGAACACGATCCCGACCTCGTGGACCGCACGGGAGCGGCCAGCGCCTTCGACATCGTCCGAAAGATCGAGACCCTGCTTGACGCCTGGGCGGCAGCGCCGCCATCGGTCTTGCGTACCGGTGGGCTCGGGGTGCGCGACTTCCGTAAATTGCCAGGGCTTCTGGACACCGACGAGATCGGCGCGGCCTTGATCGTCGAGTTGACGTACATCGGCGGCCTTCTTGCCACGGCGCAGGACGACGAAGACGTCTGGCTTCCGACGAGCGAGTACGACACGTGGCAACGCGGCAGTATTGCCGAACGCTGGGTGAGCATCGTCCGCGACTGGCTGACGACAAGCCGGGTCGCCGGGCTGGTCGGCACCCGAGACGACCGGGACCGGCTGATTCCCGCCCTCGGCGGAGATCTCGACCGCCCCGTTGCCCCGGAGATCAGGGCTCAAGTTCTCGATGTGCTCAACGGGCTCCCTCCCGGATCGGCGCCGACCCGCGACGGAGTCACAGCGGCGGTACGCTGGCGGCGGCCGCGCCGCGGAGGACGGCTGCGCGATGATCTCGTCGGGTGGACGTTACGGGAAGCCGAACTGCTCGGGGTCACCGGCCGCGGTGCATTGGCCTCGTACGCACGGCCATTACTCGGAGGTACGGGAGAGCGGGCCAGCAGTGCCGCATCGTCGGCGCTGGAGCCGCACCTTCCCGAGCCCTTGGACCACGTGCTCCTGCAAGCCGATCTGACCGCCGTGGCCCCCGGACCTCTGCGTTCGGACATCATCCGTGAGCTGGGCCTGCTCGCCGAGGTCGAGAGCCGAGGCGGGGCTTCGGTGCACCGATTCACCGAGGATTCCATCCGGCGAGCACTCGATGCCGGCCGGACGGCGGATGATGTCCACGAGTTCCTCGCGTCGGTGTCTCGGACACCGGTTCCACAACCATTGTCCTACCTGGTGGACGATGTCGCTCGCCGGCACGGGTCACTGCGAGTCGGGCCCGCGTCGTCGTTCATCCGCAGTGACGATCACGCGGTGCTTGCCCAGATCATGGCGAGCCCGCAGGCGTCGGCGCTGGGACTGCGACGATTGGCGCCGACCGTTCTCGTGTCGTCGCTCGATGGCATCACGTTGCTGGAACGGTTGCGCCAGCTCGGGTTCGCCCCGACGCCCGAGAACGCGGACGGCTCGATCGTCGTCGCGCGATCCGAGCCGCGGCGGACGCCGAGCACCGTTCCGCCCCAACCGGCGGCAGAGCGCACGTCGCCCACCGAGGAAGTGCTGGCCGCCGCCGTGCGGGCGTTGCGGGCTGGTGACCGCTCGTCTGCGGCGCGACCTCCCGACGCCGTTCCGGGCAGGCTGGAGCAGAACGCGTCGGTGCAGACCATGACCGATCTGCGACGGGCGCTCGAAGAAGGATCGACGGTCTGGATCGGCTACGTCGATCACCACGGTTCCACCAGCGAACGCGTCGTCGATCCGGTGCGCCTGGAAGGCGGATGGCTGGCGGCCTTCGACCATCGGAGCAACGAGATACGATCCTTCGCCGTTCACCGCATCAGCGGTGTCGCCCGGGTCCCCGCGGAAACGTGAGCCGAAGCGGTCAGCAGACCTCGTCGATGGGCTCGGCACCTCGGTCTGGCTGGTCGCCTGGGCCGGCATCTTGTCCGGGATCTTGCTCCGGTTCTCGTTGATCGCCCGGATCGCTCCCAGGGTTCGGCTCGCCGTCGACGTCGCCCGGCGTCTCCTCGCCGACGTCGCCCGTGCCCTCGTTCTGATCGGGGGAATGCTCGTCGGGCGGTTCCGTGAGTGAGGCGATCGACTCCTGGACGAACTGGCGCATCAGCTCGAAGTCCGGTTCGTAGTAGTCGACGATCTTATCGGTGAACGGGAGGCTCCGGATCTCGGCGTCCTGGACTCGCAATCCCAGTTCGGCGAAGTCTTCCAGCCGCTGCCGCCCGATGTCGGTCGAGAAGTTCTCCCGCGTGGCGCTCTCCAGTTGAAGATACCGTGTCAGCAGTGTAGACGGATTGACCTGGTTAGCGATCGCGCCGATGAGGCAGCGCTGCCGCCGCATCCGTTCGTAGTCGTCGGATACCGGCGGTGGGCCGCAGCGGGCCCGAGCGAACCACAGCGCTTCGCCGCCACTGAGTAGCTGCTGATCACCTTCTTCGATCCAGCCCCGGGCGGGTGTGCACGTCCCTGCGCTGGTGAGCTGCGTTCCGATCGGGATGCGATAGGGAACGTCGATCTCGACGCCACCGAGCGCGTTGACGATTGCCTCGAAACCGTCCAGATTCACCATGATGTAGTAGTCGATGTCCAGCCCGAGGGCTTCGCCCACGGCAAGTTTCATCGCCTCCGCACCGGGATCCTCGATTCCCTCGAAATAGTCGGGGAACTGGGCGGGAAGGTTGTTGTAGATCGAAGAAACCCAGTACTCGGACTCGGGAACTCCGCGAAACCCGTCCGGATAGGCCTCCGCCAGAGGTCCTTCGGGCAGGGGGGTGTACTGGAGGTTGCGGGGTACCGAGAAGAGCGCGGTGTCGCCGGTCTCGGTGTGGACGCTCGCCACCATGATCGTGTCGGGTCGCACACCCGTGCGGTTCTCGTCGGCGTCCGATCCGAGAAGGAGGATGTCGACCCGATCCTTGCCTGCCCACGGGTCTTCGTCCGTGGAATTGTCCGGAATGGTCAGGCTGTGCCGATCCCGCTCGTCGGGAAAGACCGACTCGATGAAGTCGCGCTGCGTCGACGCGTACCGAGCTCCGATACCGATCGGGGTGATCACGACGGACGCGACTGCGATCACCAGCAACACGGCGAGGAGGCGCTGCGAGATGCGCAACCCCGGGGGCTGAAGCAGGTGGAAGCCGACGACGGCGTTGAGCAGCCACAGGGTGGCGATAGCGAGCAGCGCGAATCCGACGATGGTCATTCGCTCGGAATCGGCGGCGAGCCGTACCAGTCCGTTCGTTCCGGCCCGGTACGCGTAGATGCCCGCGGCAGCGATCCCGCCGAGAAAGAGCGCGAGGATGGCGGAACCGATCCAACGCCTCCCGGCGGCGAGCAAGCCGAGCCCTGGTATCAGAACGCCGGCAATGGACCAGCCGAGAAAGCGCCGGAACGCGCCAGGCGCTGGTCCCCCTCGCGACCGGCCCATGGCGGTGGCTCCGGTCGGATGCGGGGGGCGATCTCGTGTGGGCATCGCGCTCATTGTGCCCAAGACCGATCATCTGACCTAGGGCACCCGTCACAACGCAATCAAAACCTGACCTTGGTGCGATCGTACGAGCAGTCATGGATTGTGGACACGCGGCGCCGGGAGAGGAGAATGGCGAGCGTGACCGACGGACCGCTGATCGTGCAAAGTGACAAGACCTTGCTCCTCGAGGCCGGCCACGAGATGGCCGAGGCCTGCCGCCGGGCGATCGCGCCCTTCGCCGAGCTGGAACGCGCACCGGAGCACGTCCATACGTATCGCGTGACACCCCTGGGACTCTGGAATGCTCGGGCCGCCGGGCACGATGCCGAACAAGTGGTCGATACGCTGATGCAATACTCGCGGTACCCCGTGCCGCACGCCATGCTCGTCGACATCGCCGAGACCATGGCCCGATACGGTCGGCTACGCCTGGAGTCTCACCCGGCGCACGGACTCGTCTTGCATGCCACGGACCGCCCGGTGTTGGAGGAGGTCCTGCGGTCTAAACGGGTCGCACCGCTGGTTGGCGCGCGCATCGACAACGACACGGTGATCGTGCACCCGTCCGAGCGTGGAAATCTCAAGCAGGCCCTGGTGAAACTGGGGTGGCCAGCCGAAGATTACGCGGGGTATGTGGATGGCGAGGCGCATGCCATCACGCTGAACGAGGAGGGCTGGTCGCTGCGGCCCTACCAGCGCGATGCCGCGTCGGGCTTCTGGCACGGCGGTTCGGGCGTCGTGGTGCTGCCGTGTGGTGCGGGCAAGACGCTCGTGGGCGCGGCGGCCATGGCGTACGCGCAATGCACCACCCTGATTCTGGTGACCAACACCGTGGCCGCACGGCAGTGGCGTTCCGAGCTGATCCGGCGCACCAACCTCACCGAAGACGAGATCGGCGAATACTCCGGGACCAAGAAAGAGGTGCGTCCCATCACGGTGGCGACGTACCAGGTTCTGACGACGCGCCGCAAGGGCGCATATGCCCACATGGAGCTGTTCGAGGCGCGAGATTGGGGCCTGATCATCTACGACGAGGTCCACTTGCTGCCCGCGCCGATCTTCCGGATGACCGCCGATCTGCAGGCCCGGCGGCGGCTGGGATTGACCGCCACGCTCGTGCGGGAGGACGGCCGGGAAGGTGACGTGTTCACCCTCATCGGTCCCAAGCGTTACGACGCTCCGTGGAAGGAGATCGAGAACCAGGGATACATCGCGCCGGCCGACTGCGTCGAGGTTCGGGTCACCCTCACCGACAGCGAGCGTCTTGCCTACGCGACTGCCGAGCCCGACGAGCGCTATCGGCTTGCCTCATGTACTGACACGAAGACACGCGTCGTCGAGCAGTTGGTCAAGCAGCACGACGGTGAGCAAACTCTGATCATCGGCCACTACATCGACCAGCTCGACGAGCTCGGCGAACTGCTGGATGCGCCGGTCGTCAAGGGGGACACGAGCGTCCGCGAGCGGCAGCGATTGTTCGACGCGTTCCGGACGGGCGAGATCGAGACGCTGGTGGTGAGCAAGGTTGCCAACTTCTCGATCGACCTTCCCGAGGCGAGCGTGGCCATCCAGGTATCCGGCACATTCGGATCGCGCCAGGAAGAAGCGCAGCGGCTCGGGCGTCTCTTGCGCCCCAAGCAGGACGGCCGCACGGCGCGGTTCTACTCGGTGATCGCTCGCGACACTCTGGACCAGGAGTATGCCCAGCACCGTCAGCGTTTTCTGGCTGAGCAGGGCTACGCCTATCGGATCACCGACGCCGAAGAGGTGCTCTACGACGAAGGAACACGGTGAGCATCGGCGTCGAGGAGTGCTTCCGGAAGCGGCGCGCTGTGCACCACCGTGAGTGACGAGACGGCCCGGGTGAGGGCGACGTAGAGCCGGCGAAGCCCTGAGAGTTCGCCGGTGGACCGTTCCTCGGAGGCGATCGCGGCGGGCTCGACGACCACGACGTGATCATATTCGAGTCCCTTGGCCAGGCTCGCCGGGACCAGCGTGGACGCGGCGTCGTCGTCGAGCTGACCGAACGCCAGGCCAGCTTCCTGCAGCCATCGGCCGACCTCGTCGACCATCGGATCGGAGGCGATCACGCCAAGCGAGCCCGGACGTTCGCGAACGCGGCGCACTGTGGACACGAACGACGCGTCCCCCGCCGAGATCACTTCTAGCTGACCGCGGTTGGTGCGTACCGGCTCGGGTGGAGCGATCTCGGGCGCGATGGTGGGCAGCAGGCGGGAAGAGAATGCCACGACGGTGGCCGGCACCCGGAACCCCTGACGCAGGATCTCGATGTGGGCATCTTCCTGGCCGAGGTGGGCCAGCGCATCCGGCCACGCCGGCGTCGCCCACGGCGTCGTTCCCTGGGCGATGTCACCGAGGACGGTGGTCGATCCGCTGATACGGCGGCCGACGGCACGCAATTCCATCGGGGAGAGATCTTGCGCCTCGTCGAGGACGACGTGACCGAGCCCGCTGAATCGCTGCATCATCGCGGTCGCTTCGTCGACCAGAACGGCATCAGCATGGGTCCACGGTGCCGAACGCACACTCCTGGGGGCTCGGGACCAGCGGATCAGGTCCTGCTCGTCGTCGCGCAAGATGCCCGCGGCCGCATCGGCGAGAAAGTCGGTGTCGCTCAGCAGGCGCATCACGATCTTTGCCGGGTCCAGGGCCGGCCAGATGGCGTCGACATAGGCTTTCATCGGCCGCGAGCGAGCCACGGCGTTTTGCACGCGATCGTCCGTGACCTGTCCGGATGCCTCGATCCGCAGCAGGACTCGATGTGCCAGCCGCTGTGCGAGCAGGGCGCGTGCGGTGGCGTATCCGTCGCCGCGGGCGCGTAGTGCGGCGATCGTCTCAGCGGCCTCGCTGGCCGGTACACGCCACGTGCGGGCGCCGCGAGGAACGTGTAGCGGCTCGACGGGGTCGTTCACGTGTGACCAGATAGCCCGACGGATCACGTGCGCCATTCGCGGATCGCCCTTGAGGGCTGCTGTTTCGAGGTCATCCCGACCACGGATGGGCACGTGGTCGACGAGCTCGGATACCGTCATCTGCTGGACATCGACCTCGCCGAGCGCCGGCAGGACCTGAGATATGTAGTGCAGAAACGCACGGTTGGGACCGAGGATCAGCACGCCGGTACGGCGGAGCCGGTCACGGTACGTGTGCAGGAGGTAGGCGGCCCGGTGGAGACCGACGGCCGTCTTGCCGGTGCCCGGGGCGCCCTGCACACACACGGAACGTTCCAGTGGAAACCGCACGACGTCGTCCTGCTCGGGCTGAATGGTCGCGACGATGTCACGCATCGGTCCCACCCGAGGCTGTTCGATTTCCTCGGCGAGAATCCGGCTCGCCGTATCTGGTTCATCGGGATCCAGGAGGTGCTCATCCTCGAAAGAGGTCAGCTCACCAGCAGCGAAACCGAAGCGACGGCGTCGCGTCACGCCGTGCGGATCGCTGCGGGTCGCCTGATAGAAGGCCCGGGCGACGTCCGCGCGCCAGTCGACGACGACGGGGTCGCCGGCTTCGTCCATCACATGGCGGCGGCCGATGTGAAAGGTCTCGGCATCGGCAGGAGCGTCGCTGCCCGGCTCCGTGGTCTGCAGCCGGTCGATGCGGCCGAAGAACAGCGGCAGTGACGGGTCGTCCTCCAGGGCCTTGGCTCGCCGGTACAGCGATGCCTTCAGATACTCGGTAGATACGTGGTCACCGCTCTGCGCAGTGAGGGACACCGTGCGCTCGCGCATCGCCCCGAGAAGCGTCCGGGCGCGACGCATGTAGGCGCGTTCGGTGGCGAGAACGTCCTCGGGGGTGGCGGGCGGCTGGGCAGCCATGAGATGTCGGCCTCCTCAAGGCTCGGCGGAAGATGGATCTTTCCGACGGCCCGGGCTGCCGGTCCAGTCGCGAAGAGTTTGGCAGATTACGGCGCCGCAGCGCGTGCGTCAATCGATTTTTAGGTTCCTGGAGACGCGAGGGTCAGGGTGGCTCGTCGCACGGGAGGCTCGTGATCGTGTATGCGGCGGTTGGTGCTGCGGGGCTGGATGTCGCCGATCTCAAACCCGAGCGATTTCAGGAATTCAATACCGGGTCGCCAGCCATCGGGAACGGTGGCGGTGATGTGGTCGAGGCCTGCGGATCGGGCCTCGTCCAGGAGTAGATGGGCGGCCAACGTTCCAGCACGATGGCGGCGATAGGACGGCGCGATCAGGAAGGTGCCGATGGCGCAGGACTGGGGACTGGGGTAATGAAGGACGGCATCGACGAGGCCGATGATGTCGCCGTCGTCGCGAAGCGTGAACAGGCGCTTGTCGTTCATGTTGGCGCCTTCGGGCAGCGAGTAGAACAGGCTCTGGACGTCGCCCGGCGCGGATGGTCCGCCGGTCGCGGCCTCGAACCAGTCGTCACAGGCACGGAACAGGGCGATGATGTCACTCTCGTCTTCGGGCTCGATCTGTTCACGGAGGGTTAGTGATCCCAGCTCTGTGTTGATGTTCCAGATCATGCCCTTCACCGTATGGGATTCACGGTATCTCGGAGTGACTGGTCCTCCCTACCCTGTTCCGTGCTGATCATTGACGATGGCCGACATGGACGTGTGTGCGGCCGTCAATGATCTTCGGGATGCGCCCAGCCGACGAGATCGGCGGGATCGGCCACGCTGTCCGGCAAGCATCCTGCGTGCCGAGGTAGGGGCGCGTTCAGTGGCCGCAACCGCAGGCGCCGCCACAGCAGCCCCCGCCAGCCGGTGCGGGGCTGGGAGCGCTGCCGGTGCTTGCAATGCCTACCGTGGTGAGCAGTTTCACCGTGTCCTCGTGTCCGTCAGGACAGCTCGCGGGCGCGTTCGCTTGGGCCATCGGGCGGGCAACATCGAACGTCGTGTCGCAGGCTCGGCAGTGAAACGCGTATGTCGGCACACCTTCAGTGTAGGAGGGCGCAAAGTGTTGGGACACGGTCCACCCGGGCATGAGACCAACCGTGCCCCAACACATACATAATAATTGAGATTCATTCTCATGTCTACCCTGGCAGGCCCTTGCGGGCCGAATCCGCGCGGGCTGGCTCACGGGATGGATCGGGGAGAGCCTTCTCACGGGACGGATCCGCGAGGGCCGGCTCGCATGAAGCGGTGGGAGGATTCCTTCGAAAAGAAACCCTCCCACCGCTCAGTGGACATCAGCGGCGTGCGGATCTACTCGACCGAGCAGTCCATGCCGTTGAGCGTGAACTCTTCGGGTGCCGGGTTGTCACCGGCGCTGGAAGCCGTGCCGTTGAACCCGAACGTCACGGAGCTCCCGGCCGATATCGTGCCGTTCCACGATTCGTTCTCCGCGGTCACCGTGGTGCCACTCTGCGAGACCGAAGCACTCCAACCGGGTTCCTCCACAGTCTGCCCGGCGGTGTAGTCCCATTCCAGCGTCCAGCCGTCGATGTCCGTCCCACCGGTATTGGTGACCGTGACGCTGGCGGTGAATCCGGGATCATCGCCCCAGCCTTCGGCCTCGTAGCCGATCACGCACTCCCCGGGTTCCGGAGGATCGCCTTCGCCCTCCTCGGGGGTGGTGAACGATTCGGACGCGCTGAGGCTCGACACGTCGCCCGTGTTGTCGTTGACCGCACGTACCGCCACCTCATACGAGGTGTTCGGCTCGAGGCCGGTGATGTCGGTCATCTGCCCCGGCGGGTCGCCGGTGACCTCTGCCAATACTTGCTCACCACCATCTGCGGTGTTCACCAGCTGGTATGCCGTCACGCAGCCATCACTGGGTGACCACATGACGTGGGCAGATTCGGAGGTCACGTCCGAGACGACCGGCTCGCCCGGCGTCGTCGGTGCTTCGTCCGGGCACACCTCGGGTGGGTCGCCGCCGTTCCCCGGGTCGCCGCCGATGCCGGTCACCTCCCCGTTGCCGCCGTCGAACGCGACGTCCGAGCAGCTGAAGAAGTCCTCGGGGCTGTCCGACCGCACCCAGTGGATGAAGACGATGTGATCGCCGCTCCGGTCGGATGGGAAGGTGACATCCCAGTAATAGTGACCATCGTCCGTGCCCGGCCCACCGTTCTGTGGCGGGTTGGTCTCGGTGTGGATCAACTCCAGGTCGGACCACGACAGCTCCGACGAGGGGTCCCACCCTTGCTGGGTGACGTAGACGTTGAAATCGCCGGGATGATGCGCCCAGTTGTTGTGCTGGATCGTGTACGTGTCTCCTGCCGTGAGGTGCGTGCGAGGCCAGTCGTCGCGCATCTCGTTGTAGGGCGAGAAGTCGTACGGCCCGGCGTCACCGCCGTCACAGATCCGCCCGTCGGGGATCGATCCGACAGTACCCCCGTCGTTCGACGGGTGCAGGTTGCCGAACCAGTTGTACAGCGGCGTGGTGCCGCTCTCGGCCATGGCGTCCTGGCAGGCGGGATTCGTCGGGGCGAGATCGCCCCCGGAGCCGCCCTCCAGCCCGTCGATGTAGCAGAAGTACTGCCGACTTCCGGGGAACATCGTGGCGCCATGGGCATTTGCCGTGCCCGGATTGATGAGCATCGCGCCCGCGAACGCGATGGCAGCTGTGGCTGTGGTGGCAGCTGCTTTGCGTAATGTTCTCACCACAAACCGTCTCCTTTCAGTGAGGGGTTACCAGGGACTGGAAGTGACGTGTTCATTCGATCGAGCACGACGCGCCGTTGAGGGTGAATTCGGTGGGATCGTCGTTGGTGGTGCCGTAGGTGCCGTTGAAGCCGACGCTGATCGACTGATCGGTGTCGAGTTGGCCGTTCCACGACTCGCTGGCGACGGTGACCTCGCTGCCGGTCTGGGACCACTGCGCAGACCAGCCGTGATCGATGCTCTGATCGTTCGGGAAGTCGAAGACGAGGCTCCAGCCGTCGATCGGGTCGCCCAGATTGGTGATCGTGACGTCCGCGCCGAACTCGCCCTGTCCGTTGTCCCACGCCGTCTCGTAGGTCACCTGGCATTCGTCGTCGCCGGGATCCCCGTTGTCCGGAAGCGTGGTGAAGGTGGCCGATGCGGACGGGTCCGACTCGCCCGCGGAGTTTCGAGCCACGACATACACCGTGTACTCCGTCTCCGGTTCCAGGCCGGTCAGCGTGAGTGACGTCGTCGACGTCGTGCCGAGCAGCTCGTCGCCGGAGGAGCCGAGATCGCGATAGACGTCGTAGGCGGTTGCCGTGTCGTCGCCTGGCTCCCATCCGAGTGCGGCCGACGATGCCGTGACATCCGACGGCTCGGGGGTACCGGGCTGCGACGGGGGGTCGGGGTCTGGATCCTCATCACCGGAAACGTGTTCACCGGCCCAGACCGCCACCCAGGACAACACCGAGTTCCAGTTGATGGTCACCTCGTTGGTCGACCACGATTCGATGTGGTCCAGGTAGCACTTCTGCGGGCTGCATCCAGCCAGCTCCTGCTCGGCCAGCGAGTCCTGGAGGCCGGTGTTCGGCCCACCCGCGAGGACCCCGGGAGGCGGGCCGGGGAGGGAAGAGTCTGCCTGGTTGGCCCAGAACCGGTGGTGCGGATTCTCGGTCGCCTGCTCGCCGTACCCGGTGACGTACGACTGGTTCAGCGGGTTGCGGCCCAGGATGTAGTCCATGGTGGCGAAGACGCCGTCGCGGTAGCGCGTGTCGCCGGTGAAGTCGAACGCCAGGGCCAGGACGACGGCGTTGTTGAGGACCAGGTTGTTCGATCCCCAGTCGTATTCCTGGCCGCCGGAGCCTTCCTCCTGATACGGCGCCGGGTAGCCCTGACCGTCGATCAGGTCCAGCAGCGAGTCGCCGAAGGACGCGAACTCGTTGCGGAGCGACTCGGCGTCCCCCGACGGCAGCGTGCCCGGAACGAGGGCGAGTGTGATGTCGCCGAGCAGGCCCGTGTTCGCCCAGTCGGCTCCACGTGTGGAGAAGCTCTCGCCGTAGTACAGCTCGTGCGACTGGAGATCGGTCTGATATTGCGATTCACCCGTGGTGGCGAACAGTTCGGCCGCTGCCCAGTAGAACTCGTCGGACAGATCGCTGTCGCTGTATGCGCCGCCGCCTTGATCGTCGTCGCTCGGCGCGATGATGTTCGGGTTGGCTTGCGCCGCGGCGTAGGCGTCCTCGGCCACCGTCAGGCAGGTGTCGGAGAAGCCGGAATCGATGTCCGACCAGAGCCGGGCACAGGTGGCAGCGACGGCGGCGAGGTTGAGCGTGGCGGCCGTGCTGGGCGGGGCGAGATACCGGTTCTCGGCGTCCTCGTGCGGGAGGGTAGGTACCGAGGTCCAGTTCTCGTCGTGGATCTTGTGATGCGCCATCCCGGCGAGATCGTTCCCGTCCGGAACCTGCATCGAGAGCATGAACTCGATGTTCCATCGCGCTTCGTCCAGGATGTCCGGGACGCCATTGCCGCTCTCCGGGATGCTCAGCTCGCCGTCACCCAGGGCGGTGGAGTCGGCGTCGTCGACGTGCAGCGTGCGCTCGTAGGTGTTGAGGAGCTGCCAGGTCGAGATCCCGCTGTTGACGACGTACTTGCCGTGGTCGCCGGCGTCGTACCAGCCGCCGCGCACATCGAGGGTGTAATCGCACTGGTCGGCCGGACGGCACGGCACGTCATTGTCTCCGGTGTTCGGGGGCTCGTTCACGTGGCCGGCCGGGCGCGCGTACTCGCTGCCCACGTATTGTTCCTCGATCGGGATCCCGCTGCGCTGGTGGTAATAGAAGGCCAGGGCGTCATAGCGCAGCTGGAGGTACGGATCGCCCGAGATGTCGAACGGATAGCTCTCGACGCCGTCGACGACGAGCGTGTAGCCGGTGCCCGGGTCGTCGACGTGGGTGAAGTCGATCGTGTGGACGTGGTCTCCGGACGCCGTGTCGTTGCCGAAGACCGTGGTCTGGCCGTCGGCGATGCTCTGGCCGGATGCATCCTGCAACGACCAGGGCACGGGACTGGTCGAGCTGTGTACCGCCGACGCCTCTTTCGGCAGGCCGGGCGCGTATCCGGTGTTGTTGACCTTGACTGACGGTCCGATCTCCGGATCAGCCGAAGCGGGCACCGTCGCCACGGTGAGCCCGCTGGCAACCAGGGCGGCCGTCCCCAGACTGGTGGCGGCGACCTCGAAGGAGCGGCAGCGTAAGCGCATGGCAATCAACTCCGCAGGGGTGGACAGGGGTTCCGGATGACGACCATGCCCGCCCTCTGCCGCGGTGGCCATGGTGTGGACGGCGGCCGACGATGCCGTCCGCCGACGGTGCGTTGCTCGCGTGGCGCGTGGCATGTCCCGTGACCTGTGCAAACGCTCGTCACCGTGCGTTCTTCGGCACCACTGAGAAGCACCGGAATCGCCGGGTGGTTCGGTGAAACTTTCACCGAACCACCCGGCGAGGGCGGAGCCGGCGATTTCACGAACGTGACACGGTGAAGAAATCACCCGTTGACAAACAGTTGATAGTGCAGCAGTATGGGAGCGCTCCCATATCGGTTCTCACCTTCCCCGGAGGCGAGATGTCCGGCGCACCAACTTTGACCGATGTGGCGACGGCTGCGGGGGTGTCGCCAGCAACCGCATCACGTGTCCTGTCCGGTTCTGTGAGAGTGACGACGTCGACACGGCGCCGGGTGAACGAGGCGGTGGCCCGTCTCGGCTACGTCCGGCGCCGTGCCATGTACACCCTCGACCGGATGCGAACCAGACAGGTCGTCGCTGCGGCGATCTGCGAACCACTCCCACGAGTACTGACCAATCCGGCCCACCTGCGCCTGCTGGGCACGTGTGAAGAGGCACTCAGCGAGCGCGGCTCATCCCTGGTGGTCGTTCCATCGACGGGGGCGATGGCGGTCCAGTCTCTTCTCACCGGTGCTTACGGTGGGGTCCTCCTGATCGGCGCGGCAGATCAGCAACCGGTGGCCGTCGCGCTCGCCGCGTCCGGCGTTCCCGTACGCAGTGCCGGGCGCCCGCCCGAGGGCGCGGCGGTGCCGTATGTCGACGTTGACAATGCGGATGGTGCGCGCCAGGCTGCGCGGCATCTGTTGAGGTCGGGTCGCCAGCGCATCGGCGTCATCGCGGGGCCACGGGGGATGCCGACGGCGCAAGATCGGCTCGACGGGTTCGTCCGTACGCTACGCGAAGCGGGTATCGAGGACATACCCGTGGCCCATGGCGACTTCAGCCACGCATCCGGTACGCATGCCATGCGATGGCTGCTGGACCGCTCGCCTCATCTGGACGCCGTCTTCGCGATCGCTGACACGATGGCCGCGGGAGCCCTGCAAGCACTGCGGCGGACGGGCCGGCGGGTTCCCGACGACGTCGCGGCGGTCGGCTTCGACGACGCGCATTTCGCCAAGCACCTCGATCCACCGTTGACGACGGTACGGCAGCCGGTGGAGGAGCTCGCGCTCCGAGCCACCACCTTGCTGCTGTCCGATATGACCGGTCACGCCTGCGATGATGACGGCCGGCCGTTGCCGACCGAGCTCGTCGTGCGGCACTCCGCGTAGGCCGCGTTACGTCGGCCGACGGGGAGACCTCGGCGTCTGACATGGTGACCGTCCTGTGTCCGTGATGGCGCATGGCGCTGGCTCGGGCGGCCGGGCCGGCTTAGCCGGACTCGCTCGTGCAGGGCTGGCCGTCGAGCGTGAACTCGGTGGGTTCGGGGTTGGATCGATCCCAGCTGGCCAGGAATCCGAAACTTACCGTGTCACCGGGCTCGATCGTCGCGTTCCACCCGTCGTCGGTGACACTCACGTCGGCGCCGGTCTGCGTGTAGTGACCGCCCCAGAGCTGGGTGATCTGCTGGTCGGCTGGGAAGGACCATTCCAGAGTCCACCCGTCGACGGCGGACCCGGACTCGTTGGTCACCGTGACGTTGCCCTGGAACCCACCGTCCCACTCTCCGGCGATGTCATAGTGCACCGTGCACTCTCCGGGCGGCCCGGGTGTGGTGGGAGTAGGTGTCGGGCTGGGGGTCGGTGACGGGTTGGTGCCGTCTGGCTCCCCATACATCACACCCCGGCCGTTGGTGCCGAGATAGACGCGTCCGTAAATCTCCGGGTCACCGGTGAGAGCGGCCCCCATGTTGCCCCACTGGTGCTCGTCGTCGTTGATGCGTACCCAGCTGGCTCCCGCATCGTCGGAGCGGAACAGGCCGGTCACGCCGTCGATTGTGGCCACGGTGTAGACAGTCGGGTGGGAAGCTCCTGGCGCCGGCGCACCGAAGCCCACGTTGTAGGCCCAGGTGATCTCCGGTAGCGGCGTGAAGGTCTCGCCGCCGTCGGTGGACCGCAGCAGTCCGGTCTCGCCAGCCAGCCAGACATGGCCCCGGGAGCCGGGCACTGCCGAGAAACCCACAAAACCGTCATCCGGCACGCCGGTGGCGGTTTCGGTGAACGTCTCTCCGGCGTCATCGCTGACATAGAAGGAACCGTTCGCGTACGCGTAGAACGTGTCCGGATCCACCCGGTCGGCAGCCACCTTGGCACCGTCGGGCACTCCGGTCGAGGGCGTGAAGGCCCCGCCGACGCTCGTGGAGTAGTGCACCCCGGCGCCGTCGGGACTCCAGACGACGCCGCTGGCGTCGGCGTTGATGGCTACCGAGCCGCCACCGGTGACACCCCCGGGTTCGCTTCCCGGCCACCAGCTGGCCCCGCCGTCGCTGGAGTACCCGATGTGGCTCGTCCCGTCGTCGGCGTCGTCTCCGGTGTCTCCGACCCGGACGATCCACTCCGGCTCGCCCTGGGCGAAGTCCATACTCGTCGTGTTGTCGTGATAAGGCTGCTGGTGCATGCTCGGCGGCACCTGGTCGAGATCGGTGTGCCGGAAGCCGCCGATATCGCCCAGCCCGGAAAGGAGGTCACCGCCCGGTGGCTTGACGAGGGCGTTCGCCGCCGTCTCTTCGAGGCCGTGGGCCATCACCCGAAGGTCGACGGAGCCGCCGCTGTCCAGCGCGGTCAGATTCGTCGTGCCGTAGATCGTGGCACCGGTGCCGTACATCATTCGGTCGGAATCGTGCGGATCGATGGCCAGGCCCTGCGTCATCCAGCCCAGCTTGGGTGTTTCCTCCGGCGGCTCCGGCTGGCCGCCACCGAAGTCCAGCCACGGCGCGGCCGAGATGTCCAGGGTGTAGTGGTTGTCGCGTTCCGGCCACGACACGTCGTAGAAGCTCTGCCACGTCTCTCCGCGGTCCGTGCTGCGGAATATCCAGGTGTCCGGCCACCAGGAGCTGTAACCGGTCACCATGATGGTGTCCGGGTCCTGGCGGTCAATACTCAGCCCGGCGTAGCCGAAGTAGGGGTCGTCGCCACCGAACGGAAGGGGCGTGATCTCGGTCCACTCTCCGGTCGCGGTGTCGAAACGCCACACCGCGCCGTCGTCGCCGGCATACGGTCCACCGTTGTCGCTCGTCGCGATGTACAGGTAACCGCCGTCCTCGTCCAGCACCCCCTGCTGGGCCATGAAGCCGGTGGGTTGATCCTCCAGGCGGTGCCAGCTCTGCCCGCCATCGGTCGAGCGATACACGGTGTTGTCCGGATCGGCGACACCCGCGTAGATCGTCTGCGTTGGTTCACCCGGCGTGCCGGTGCGTGGATCGAAGGTCACCCACACCACTCCAGGTTCGTGGGAGAGGTAGCCGTAGGGGCCGTCCGGATCTTCGGACCACCCGCCGGGGTTCGGGAAGCTCTCGACCGGATCCCACGTGACACCGGAATCGGTGCTGCGCCACAGCCCGTTGCCCTCGGGTGCCCCGAAGTACACGACGGAGTTGTCGTTCGGATCGACGCGCAGCCGCTCGCCCATGCCTCTCCCGGGCATGTTGCCGCCGAGCTTGAACGGCAACGGCGACGCCTCCCACGTCTCGCCGCGGTCGTCGGAACGCAGGATCGCCCCGTTGTTCGGATCCCAATCGTTCGTGTACATCCCCGCCGCGACATAGAGCCGGTCCGGATCCACCGGGTCGGTGGCGAGGCTGGAGACACCGTTCCAGCCCCACTCGTCCCAGCCGATCCAGTCCAGCAAGGGTTCCCAGTGCTGGCTGTCTTCGTGCCACCGGTATGCCCCGCCGACATCCGTGCGGGCATAGATCAGGTCCGGCTCGGTGGCGTTGAAGATGATATTGGGGACGAAGCCGCCACCGACGATCTCGACGTTCTCCCACTCGTAGGCCCCGTCCTCTGCCGCGGTCGCGTTCACCGTGAGATGCGCGGCCACCATGGCGAGGGCGGCGGCGATGCCCGTCCCGGTGACCATGGCAACGAAGGCAAGGCGAGCGCGGCGCCGTCTGGTTCCTTCCAGCACGGTTCTCTCCTCTCCGCGGGGACGTTTACAGCTTCGCGCGCGATCGCGGGGTCTGCGATGGGACCAGGCGGGATGTCATCCTGTGAGCAGCGTCGATAGATATTTTCTCGTGAAACTTTCACGCCAGATGATCTCTCGGGACGTCCGCGATCGGTAGCGAACCGATCCGCGTTCGAGCCCTCATGTCGCGGCTCGGCGTGCTGCCGGCATTCGTGAATGTTTCATCGCATTCCTTCCGTACGATCCGCGTATCCGCAGGTCACCGGCGGGCCGGGCAGATCGGGCGGGTTCGGGCCTTGTCCGGTTCGTCGCCGTGAACACAGACTCCAGCATCGGCCGACGCTCGCGTGACATGACGGACGAGGAGTGCCCATGGCGAAAGAGAAACGATGGCGCCCGGCCGCCGCCCTGGCGGCCGGCGCGCTGGTGGCCGCTGGTTTGACGGCCATCCCCGGCACGGCGCACGCCGCGGTGGCGTGCGACGTCGATTTCGGGGCCGACGAGTGGGGTGACGGCTCCGGAGGATTCACGGGCGAGGTGGTCCTCACCAACCTCGGTGATCCCCTGGACGACTGGACGCTCAGCTTCGACCTGCCCGGCGATGCGCAGCTCGTGCAGGGTTGGAACGCGGACTGGGAACAGGACGGGCAAGAGGTCAGCGCGCACGGCCCGTCGTGGAACTCGCTGGACACCGGCGAGCAGGCCACGCTCGGATTCAACGGCACGGGCTATGCCGGAGACCCGGACGAGTTCTTCGTCAACGGGACGCTGTGCGGCGACGACCCGGGCACGACGGCGCCCGAGGTGTCGATTGCCAGTCCAGCTGACGGCGCGGAGTTCACCGCACCCGCCGACGTCACGGTCGAGGCGGAGGCGAGCAGCGAGGACGGCGAGATCGATCGGGTCGAGTTCTATCTCGACGGGAGCCTTGCCGGCGACGACACCACCGCCCCGTACAGCTTCCTGCACGAGGACCTGTCCGAGGGAACGTACGTCCTGGGTGTACAGGCGGTGGACGATCAGGACCAGACCGCCGAGGATGAGATCACGATCGAGGTGGCCGACGACGGCGATCCGGACGTGGTGGCGACGCCGGATCAGGTGAGCGTGGTCGAAGGCAGCACCGCGAGCTACGGTGTAAGCCTCACGGAGGAACCGGATGGTGAGGTGACCGTCACCACCGAGCACACGAGCGGTGGCAGCGGCATCGACGTCGTCGAGGGTGACGTCTTGACGTTCACGTCCGGTAATTGGGACGAGCCCCAGGACGTGGTGCTGGCCGCCGACGAGGGCAGTGCCGGTGAGAGCGCCGAGTTCACCAGCGACGCTCCGGGTCACACACCCGCGTCGGTGACCGCCAACGCCCTTCCCGACGACGGCGAGGTGGATCCGGAGTGGGTCGACCGGTTCATGGAGCAGTACGAGAAGATCCACGACTCGGGGTACTTCAGCTCGCACGGTATCCCGTACCACTCCATCGAGACGCTGATCGTCGAGGCGCCCGACTACGGCCACGTGACCACGTCGGAGGCGTTCAGCTTCTGGCTGTGGATGGAGGCCAACTATGGACGGATCACCGAGGACTGGGAGCCGTTCAACGAGGCCTGGGAGACGATGGAGACCTACATCATTCCCGGCTCGGACGATCAGCCCAGCGCGGGAGTCGACGGCGACGCGATTTACGCGGCCGAGCATCCCCAGCCGAGCATGTACCCGAGCGCGCTGGATTCGGACGTCCCCGTCGGGGAGGATCCGCTCCGCGACGAGCTCGAAGCCACGCACGGCACCGGTGAGATCTACGGTATGCACTGGCTGCTGGACGTCGACAACACCTACGGCTACGGCCACTGCGGTGACGGCACGACGTCGCCGTCGTACATCAACACGTTCCAGCGAGGCGAGCAGGAGTCGGTCTGGGAGACGGTTCCCCATCCGTCGTGTGAAACCTTCGATTTCGGCGGCGAGCAGGGCTTCCTCGATCTGTTCGTCGAAGACCCGGATGGCGGCGCGACGCAGTGGCGGTACACGAACGCGCCGGACGCCGACGCCCGGGCCGTGCAGGCGGCGTACTGGGCACTGACCTGGGCGCGCGAGCAGGGCAACGAGTCGGCCATCGCGAGCACGGTCGCCGATGCGGCGACGATGGGTGACTACCTGCGGTACTCGCTGTTCGACAAGTATTTCAAGGAGATAGGCGAGTGTGTCGGCGCGACGGAGTGCCCGGCGGGCAGTGGCCGTAGCTCGGCGCACTACCTGCTGTCGTGGTACTACTCCTGGGGCGGTTCGTACCCCGGGGACGAGTGGTCCTGGCGCATCGGTTCCAGCCACAACCACTTCGGCTATCAGAACCCGATGTCCGCGTACGCCATGGTGAACGAACCGGCGCTGCAAACCGAATCGCCCACGTTCGTGGACGACTGGGAGGAGAGCCTGGAGCGTACGCTCGAGTTCTACCTGTGGCTGCAATCCGACACCGGCGCCATCGCGGGTGGAGCCACGAACAGCTGGGGCGGCCACTACGGCGAGCCCGAGCCGATGGACGATGGTTCGCCGCGACCGACCTTTTACGGGATGTACTACGACGAGCATCCCGTCTACGAGGATCCGGGCAGCAACGAGTGGTTCGGAATGCAGGTCTGGTCGCTTCAGCGGGCTGCCGAGTACCTGTATCTGACCGGTGACGAGCGTGCCCAGCAGGTGCTCGACCGCTGGGTGCCGTGGGCGATGAGCGAGACCGAGATCGGCGAGGGAGGAGACTTCGCGATCCCGGCGACGCTGGATTGGTCCGGCTACCCGGACACGTGGGACGAGAACGGCGATCCGCTGGAGCACACGAACCCCAACCTGACGGTGGAGGTCACTGACACCGGACAGGACGTGGGTGTCGCCGCCGCGTACGCCCGGACCTTGATGTGGTATGCCGCCGCGACCGGCGACACCGAGGCGCAGGAGATGTCGCGAGACCTGCTCGAAGCGCTGTACGAGCACCGGGATGAGCAAGGCATCGCCGTCGAAGAGGAACGGGAGGACTACTCGCGCTTCCTCGACGTGCACGATGAACCGGCGGGTTCCGAGGCCGGCGTCTTCATCCCGGAGGGCTGGCAAGGCGTCATGGGCAATGGTGAGGAGATCGAACCCGGCGTCACCTTCCTGGATCTCCGGTCGTTCTACCTGGACGATCCGGACATCGATCAGGTGCTGGATTACGCGTCGGGTGAGACCGATGATCCTCCCACCTTCGAGTATCACCGCAGCTGGGCCCAGATGGACATCGCGAACGCGTTCGCGGACTACGCCCACCTGTTCCCCGACGACTAGATCGCCGCACGTCCCCTGGGCGGGCGAGACATACTCCTCCGCCCACCCAGGGGCGTTCCACACCCGCCATGGCGGGCACGCGCAAGCAGTACGAGAGGTCGCGAGGACAGATCATGAAACCACGCACAGGTATGGCGAGCGCGGCGGTACTCGCGCTCGCGACCGCCCCGTTTGTCTTCGTTCAGGCCGCGCACGCGGATGCCGGTTTCACCGTGAGCGACGGGCGGCTGCTCGACGCGAACGGCAACGACTTCGTCATGCGCGGCGTCAGCCACCCGCATGCCTGGTTCGGGCAGGAACTCGGTTCGCTTGAAGACATCTCCTCGCTCGGAGCCAACGCCGTGCGCGTCGTCTTGGGCAGCGGCCAGCGCTGGGGACCGAACGACGCTGCCGACGTGGCCGGCGTCGTCGACGAATGTCAGCAACACGAGCTCGTCTGCATGCTCGAGGTGCACGACACCACGGGCTACGGGGAGGAGTCAGAAGCTGCGACGCTCGACGAAGCCGTCGACTACTGGATCGACATCCAGAGCGCGGTGGAGGGCCAGGAGGACTACGTCCTCATCAACATCGGCAACGAGCCGTACGGAAACGACGAGGAAACCAACGCGAACTGGGCTGCCGACACGGCGGACGCGATCGGGCGCCTCCGGGACGCCGGATTCGACCACACGCTCGTCGTCGACGCCCCGAACTGGGGTCAGGACTGGCAGCAGATCATGCTCGACGAGGCCGCCGACGTGTTCGCGGCCGACCCGCACGCCAACACCGTGTTCTCCATCCACATGTACGGCGTGTACGAGACCGAGACCGCCGTCGAGGACTACCTCACGACGTTCGTCGATGCCGGACTTCCCCTCATGATCGGCGAGTTCGGGCATCAGCACAGCGATGGCGATCCGGCCGAAGACGCGATCATGGCTCATGCCGAGGAGCTGGGCCTCGGCTATGTGGGGTGGTCGTGGAGCGGCAACAGCGATGAAGTCAGCTACCTCGACATGGTCGAGAACTTCGACGTGGATCAGCTGACCTCGTGGGGTGAGCGGATCTTCCACGGTCCCGATGGCATCGCGGAGACGGCCGAGTGCGCCACCGTCTACGACTGCGACGACGACGGCAACGGTGACGACGACGGGAACGACGACGGCGACACGTCGTGTGCCGTGTCGGTGTCGGCGAACTGGTGGGAGGAACGGTCCGGAGCCGGGGGATTCACCGCGAATCTGGAGATCACCAACACCGGTGATGCGGCCATCGATGGCTGGAGCCTCGATGTCGAGCTTGCCAGCGGCCACGAGCTGGTCCACGGATGGTCGGCCGGCTGGAGCCAAGACGGGTCGAGCCTCACGGCGGTGAACGCGGACTGGAACGCCGTGATCGACCCGGGTGATTCGGCCGGGATCGGATTCAACGGCTCGTGGACTGGCACCTTCAGCGAGCCCACGGATGTCGCGCTCAATGGCGAGCCCTGCGACATGTCGTGACGGGGGTCACGTGAAGAGAAAGGAGAGGAGATGACAGTGGATCCTGTTCCACGTCGGTCACGATGGCGGCGAGGCGTCGCCGGTGGCGCGGCCATCCTGCTCGCGGCCGGAGGGCTTGCCGCCGTCACGAGCGTGCCGGCGCACGCACAGACGGCCTGTGAGGTCGACTTCCAGGTCAACGAGTGGGGTGATGATCAAGCCGGTTTCACTGGTTCGGTCACCATTTCCAACGTCGGTGACCCGATCGACGGGTGGACGCTGGAATTCGCGCTGCCGGGAAACGCCTCCCTCGGCCAGGGATGGAACGCGGATTGGTCGCAGGACGGCCAGGACGTCACCGCGAGCAACCTGAGCTGGAACTCCGGCATCGATGCCGGCGGCGAGGTGTCGATCGGGTTCAACGGGACCGGCTACGCGGGTGCTCCCGAGGAGTTCACCCTGAACGGCGTCGTGTGCGACGGCGAACCCGGGGAGGATCCGCCGCCGGACGTCGAGCTGACCAGTCCCGCGGCGGGCCAGGAGTTCGAGGTGGGCACGTCGGTGGAGCTGGCCGCCGAGGCGACGTCACCGGCCGGCATCGCCGATGTCGAGTTCTACGTTGACGGTGAAGCCGTGGGCAGTGACGACACGGAGCCCTACACGGTGACCGTAGATGACCTGGCGATCGGTGCCCATGAAGCCACGGCCGTCGCCGTCGACGCCGGCGACCCCCAGCAGTCGACGGAGTCGGAGCCGGTCTCGTTCTCGGTCGTGGAGGAAGCTGATCCGGCGATCCTGGCCAGTCCCAGCTCGCTTTCCCTGATCGAGGGGAATTCCGGCGACGTGACGTTCACCCTGAACGAGGCGCCCGGCAGCGAGGTCACCGTCGAACTCACGACGTCGGGTGGCGTCACGGCCGACACGGACGCATTCGTCCTGGACGACGACACGTTCGACAGCGGTGCCCAGGTGAGCGTCACCGGCGTCGCGGCCGGTTCCGGCAGCGTGACCGCGAGCGCTCCGGGTTACGACGATGTCGAGGTATCGGTGACCGTGACGGAGGGCGGCGATCCCGGTGAGCGGGTGGCCAACCCCTATGAGGGCGCGGACGTCTACGTCAACGAGGTCTGGGGCCAGCAGGTACTCGACCAGGCAGCGCAGACGGATGATCCGGAGCTGGCGAGTGCCATGGAAGAGGTCGCGACCTACCCCACCGCCGTGTGGATGGATCGGCGAGGCGCGATCACCGACGGGATCGGCCTCGAAGGCCACCTGGACGAGGCGCTCGCACAGCAGCAAGCCAGCGGCGGGGAGATGGTCTTCCAGGTCGTGATCTATAACCTCCCGAACCGTGACTGTGCCGCGGATGCGTCCAACGGTGAGCTGCTCATCAGCGAGAACGGGTTCGAAATCTATCGAGAGGAGTACATCGACGTCATCACGGACATCCTCAGCCGGCCCGAATACGCGTCGTTGCGGATCGTGGCGGTCATCGAGGTGGACTCGCTGCCGAACCTGGTGACCAACCTGGACGAGGAGGCGTGCCAGGAGGCTGACGGAGAGGGTGGCTACCGCGATGGCATCCGGTACGCGCTCAACGAGTTCGCGGACATCGACAACGTCTACAGCTACCTCGACATCGCCCACTCCGGGTGGCTCGGCTGGGATGACAACTTCAACGATGCTGTGAACCTCTACATGGACATGCTGACCAGCGAGCAGTACTACGGCCCGGCACCGGGGCTGGACAGCATCAACGGGTTCATCACCAACTCCGCCAACTACACACCAACCGAAGAACCGTTCCTTCCGGACTCGGATCTGGTGCCACCCGGTGGGGGCAACCCGGTCCGTTCGGCGGACTTCTACGAGTGGAACCCGCACTTCGACGAGCTGTCGTTCACGCAGGCTCTGCATGACTCGTTCAGCCAGGAAGGGCTGGACGACTTCGGCATGCTGATCGACACGAGCCGCAACGGCTGGGGCGGACCCGACCGGCCCACGGAGGTCAGCGACGCCGAAGACGTCAACACGTACGTCGACGAGAGCCGTATCGACCGGCGTCCACATCGTGGCGGCTGGTGCAACCAGGACGGAGCCGGCATTGGTGAGCGTCCGCAGACATCTCCGGAGGACGGCATCCATGCCTACGTGTGGGTGAAGCCTCCCGGTGAGTCGGACGGTGTCTCGGATCCGGACTTCGAGCCGGACCCGGATGATCCGAACAAGCAGCACGATGCGATGTGTGATCCGGAAGGGGAGAACAGTTACGACCCGTCGCAGCCGACGAACGCGCTGCCGAACGCGCCGCATGCCGGGCGGTGGTTCCCCGAGCAGTTCGAGATGCTGGTGGAGAACGCCTATCCGGCATTCTGACCAGGGCGTTCGTGTTCGATTAGCGTTCTGACGGACCAGCCGGCCTCCCTCGTAGGGGGCCGGCTGGTTCTTTTTCGTTGCCGGGCTCCCCTACAAACTCGCGTCGAACTCAGGCATACTCGTGACCAATACTTAATATTTTCGTTATTCGAGGGTGCTGAGTGTGATGACCGTCGATGATCAACATAGGGACTTCTGGGAACGCCGCCTGGCCGACGATTGGACCGAGAGCGGCGTGGGGTACAAGGCTCTGGGCAGACCGTTCAACCGGTGGATGTATCGCGTGCGGCGCAATGTCTTCACGCGGGAGACGAGTGCGCTCGGGCTGGATGCTTCGAGCAGGGTGCTGGACATCGGATCCGGCACCGGCTTCTACGTCGACGGATGGCAGCGGCTCGGAATGAGCGACGTGGTAGGAAGCGACCTGACCGAGGCTGCCGTCGAGCAGTTGCGCGCACGCTACCCTGACGCCCGGTTCGTGCGCCTGGACATCACCGAGGACATCGGGCCGCTGGAGCCCGCGTCGTTCGACGTCGCCTCGTGCATGGACGTGTTGTTCCATATCGTCGATGACGAGCGCTACAAGGCCGCGATCGATAACATCGGCCGCGTCGTGCGTCCCGGCGGGCGATTCGTCCTCTCGGAGAACTTCTTGCATCGGCGCGCGGACTACACCGAGCATCAGGTCAGCCGGACGATCGAGTGGGTGACGTCCGTGTTGCGGGTCGCCGGTTTCGAGATCGAGCGGCGAGTTCCGATGCTGATCTTGATGAACGCGCAGGTCGATGCGCCTGCGCCGTGGCGGAAGGCGTGGGGTGGTGCGCTGCGTGCCGCGACGCTGACGCCGCCGACGGGCTGGCTCGCGGGAGCCGCACTGTATCCCATCGAGCGGCAACTCGTGCGCCGGTTCCGTGAGAGCCCGACGACGGAGATGATGATCTGCCGCCGCCTTCCCCACGTGCGCTGATCATGAACACTAGCCGACCTCATGGGCCGGCTAGTGTTCATGATCAGCGGAGGTGTGTGGGGGTTAGAGGAGGGCCGAGGCGAGGATGAGGAGGGCGGGGACCGCGAGGAACGTAACAACTACCCAGGCGATGGCGTAGGTCTTGTTCTTCAGTGCCAGTGCCGCAAGCCATTCGGCACCGCGAATCGGGACGTTGCGCAGCAGCGGCAAGGCAAAGATGACCACCATGGCGAAGATGTTGAACAGCAGGTGAACCAGGGCGATCTCGAGGGCATGGACCGCCAGGGGCCCGGTCGCGGCGGTCGATGCGAGCAGCGCGGTCATGGTCGTGCCGAGGTTGGCACCGATGGTGAACGGGTAGATCTGGCGCAGGCTCAGCGCTCCGGAGCCGGCCAGCGGGATCATGAGGCACGTGCTGGTGGTCGACGACTGCACCAGCACGGTCGCTGTCGCTCCGGAGACCATGCCGCTTACCGGACCGCGCCCGATGGCCGTGTTGAGCACCCGCTGCGCCCGGCCCACGAGAAGCTTCTTGAGCAGCTTGCCGAGGTACCTGATCGCCATGAAGATCATCGTCGTGCCGATCAGGACCATGCCGATACCGGCGGCAGCCGAGGGCAAGAAGCTCATCATGCCGGTGGCGGTTTCTTTGATCGGCGATGTGGCCATTCCGATCAGGTTCGCGTCGTCCACCGAGTAGTCGCCGCTCCCGGAGAGGGGTTCGGCCAGAGGCACCGCTACGCGCTCCAGGAAGCCGAACATGATCTCGAGTGGCAGGAAGATCGCCACGGCGAGGAGATTGAAGAAATCGTGCACGGTCGCGGCAGAGAAGGCCCGCTTGAACTCTTCCTTCTCCCGCACGAATCCCAAGCTGACCAGGGTGTTGGTCACGGTGGTGCCGATGTTCGCACCCATGACCATCGGCACGGCCACGCTGACCGGAAGTCCTCCCGCGACGAGTCCGACGATGATCGAGGTCACCGTCGACGAGGACTGGATCAACGCGGTGGCGATGATGCCCACCACGAGTCCGATGAACGGATTGGTCGCGAACTGGAACAGCTCCTCGGCCTGATCTCCGGTAGCGGTCCGGAAGCCGGAACTGATCACACTGACCGCCGAGATCAACAGGTAGATCAGTGCGACGACGAGGAACCATCGGGTGAAGCGCTCGGTCCGCGTCGGGCCGATCGAGGCAGCGGGGGAGACGGCCGTGCGAGTGACGTCGGGAACGTCACTGATGCTCTCGCGGAAAGCGGCGATGTTCGCCATGTGCCGATCCGGTCCTTCGTCGACAGCGGTACGGAATGTGACTATCCACTTCAAGGAAGCCCGATGAGAGTGAACGATCGATGAACTGAACCGGAACGCCGTGCATACATCGAGCAGCGGATCGTCGTAATATCCCGAATCGCCTGGTGACGAGCATACCTATGCGACGGGCTGGCTTGTGGCCGCCCGGACACCGAGCACGCCGCACGCGACGGAGAGCGCGATCAACACGTAGATGGGCAGGGTCCAACCGTCGGCGAGCGCGGAGAGCGCACCGATGACGAGCGGGCCGGACGCGGCGACGGCATACCCGAGGGTCTGGACCATCGCGGAGACCCCTCGGGCCGCCTGCGAGCTGGTGGATCGCAGCGCGATGAGGCTGATTCCGAGGGCGAGGCATCCGCCCTGTGTCAGGCCACCGAGCGTGCACCATAGTGGCCAGAGATCAGGGGCATGCAGCAGGCCGGCGAAGAGCGCGATCCACATGGCAGCGAGCACCACGACCAAGGCGTATCTGATCCGCGAGCGTGCCGCGAGCACGGGTACGGTGACGGCTCCGGCGATGCCCAAGAGCTGGTAGGTGGACATCGCGGTACCCGCGGTGGTCGCGTCGAATCCGGCGTCATCTTGGAGGATGGTCGGCAACCACGCGGTGGTCGCGTAGAAGAGGAGAGCCTGCAATCCGAAGAACAGCCCGAGCTCCCACGCGGTGAGCCGGCTCCACACCGGCAGAGCGGGTGATTCGAGGGGCAGTGACTTCCCGGCGGCGGGCGCGGCGTCTCTCGTGGCGGCGATCCACAGGACGAGCGCCGGCACGGTCAGGGCGGCCCACAGCGCGAGTGCCGCGCGCCAGCCCACGGCCGACGCCAACGGAGCTGTCAGGGCTGCTGGAATGGTGGCGCTGACGATCAGCGACGTCGTGGAGGCGGACAGCATCGGTCCGGGCCGTTCGGGGAAGTCCCGGCGGACCACGACAGGCACGAGGACATTGCCGAGCGCGATGGCGGCACCGATGAGCAGCGTGGTGACGAGCATCAGGCCGAATCCGGCCCAGGGCCGCAGGGCCACGGCTATGATCAGCACCACCAGGCTCAGGGTGATGGCGGCATCGACGCCGGTCCTCTTCGTCACGGCGGCGACGAGCGGGGACACGAGTGCGAAACACAGCACCGGCAAGGTGGTGAGGAGGCCGGCCGAGGCGGCTGATACGTCCAGCTCACTCTGGATGTCGGTCAGGATGGGAGACACCGCGGTGATAGGGCCACGCAGGCTCATGCCGACGGCGATCACCGCCGCGATGGGCAGGAGGGACCGAGATGAGACGTTGTCACGCAACAACGGGGTTAGCCTCGTGGCTCATCGCAGCGCACGGAGATCTGCGCGGATCTGTTCGGCTGTGTCGAGCAGTGGTGGCAGGAGGTCACGCACGATGTCCTCCGAGGTTCCCCGGCGCGCTGGCGCGGAGATGTTGACCGCCGCGACCACCGTGCCGTGTGCATCGTGCACGGGGGCGGCGATGGAGCGCAGGCCCTCCTCGAGTTCCTGGTCGACCAGCGCCCATCCCTGTTCGCGGACGTCGTTCACGATCGAGCGAAGCTCTTGCGGGTCCGTGACGGTGTATGGCGTGAGCGCCTTGAGCTTCGTCGACGCGAGGAATCCGGAAAGCCACTCGTCGGACTGGGCGGCCAGCAAGACCCTGCCCATGGACGTGGCATGGGCGGGGAAACGCGTACCCAGACTGATCGAGACGGTCATGATGCGCTTGGTCGCGACCCTGGCGATGTAGACGACGTCTCCCCCATCGAGCACCGAGACCGACGCGGACTCGCCGACGCGCGCCGACAGCCGTTCGAGGTGGGGCTGGCTGACCTCGGGCAGGCTCAAGCTCGAGAGATAGGCATATCCGAGATCGAGAACCTTCGGACGCAGCATGAAATGTCTGCCGTCACTGTGCACGTAGCCCAGATCCACCAGCGTGTGCAGGAAGCGCCGGGCGGCGGCCCGGGTGAGCCCGGTGATCCGCGCGACTTCGCTGAGTGTCAGTCGCGGATGGTCGGCATCGAACGCGCGGATCACCGACAGCCCACGCTCCAGGGACTGGACGAAGCCAGCTGGCTTGGACGCGTCGTCGTGTTCAGGGGAGCGTTCGTCGGGTGGAGTGCTCACGATAAGCATCGTGACATGTTCACCCGCGGGGTGCCTGCACGCACTCTAGGCATCCGGGCGTAGCTGGACCAGTACGAGCCCGGCCCGCGCTTTGGGCGTGAACCACGTGCTCTTGCGGGGCATCTTCTGCCGCGCGAGATTCACCTCGACGAAATCCTGCATGGGCACCGGAGGTATCAGAATGGCCAGGTCGGCACGGCCAGCATCCACCTCACCGCGTAACCAGTCCGCCGGGTAGTCTCCCCCGACGTAGATGATGCGCTTGTCGCCCGCGTCGAGGCCCAGTGCGTCGGCGAGCACCACGCGCTCGACCCGTGCGTGGTCGAGGCGTTCGGTCACCGTGGCGTCGGACGGTGTGGGCAACGTCACGGCGTATCCGGAACCCGCGGCATACAGGTGAACCGTTCCGGCGGTGGCCGGCGTATCCGGTGCCTCCTGTAGGGGCGTGACCTCGGCGCCGGCGTGGCGCAGGCGGTCCACGAGCTCCTCGCTCGACATCGCGAGCTCGCGAACCAGGCGGTGATACGGCTGGATCGTCAACGACTGCGGCGTGCTGATGACGGCGAGGAACCGGGCCAGGCCACCGTTCTGGGCCGCCAAGGTTCGGTGGTTGCCGTCGGCGACGAGCAGCTCGCCACCGCCGGCGAGCTCACACAGCCGGCTCGCTGTCGGCCCGGCCGGCAACGGCCAGATCGCGTGGGTGCGGCCGGCATGGTCGACGTCGGTGGCTGCCGGTTCGCCCGCGTCTGCGCAGGCCGCGGCCAGTTCGGCCTCCAGCTCCTCGCCTCGACGCGTCTGCATGAGCAGGACCGGCGAGAGCAGGTGCCCGGTGGTCTCGGCCAGCGCCACGCGCTCCCGGACCTTCTCGATGAAGACGTCCTCGTTGCGGATAACGAGCCCGGGCTCCTCCTCGCTGGTGGAGATCTGGTCGGTGTTCACGAGGCAGAACATTCCGTAGGCAGGCTTTCCACCTGACGGATCGGTGATCCGGTAGAGGACGACAATGTCGTCTGCCGGTGCGTAATCACCGTCGGTCTTGGCCCGCAGCAGGCGCTCGACGGCGTCGGGCAGTGCGTCGGCGAACGCCGTACCGACCGTGTCCGGGGCGCGGTGCGGCATCTCGATCGCCAGCGCGCTCTTGGGATTGGCTTCGATGATCGCGGTGACTTCGGCGTCATCGGCGAACTCGTCGTAATTCTGCGCACCGGTGCCGCCGGTCGTGAGCCAGGCATTCTCGATGGCGTGAACGATCGTCATAGTCGACGACGCTATCGTGTACGTTTCAGCATCGGTCGGCGGAGCGGGTGCGAAAGCCCGCGCGGGCATTCTTGCCCGGCTCGCGGCGACCGTCTAGTCTCTCGTGCGTGGACGGTATCGCACGCTTCAGCCTCGTCGCCCTCGACTGCCCGGACCCGCAGGCGTTGGCCTCCTTCTACAGCGCGGTGACCGGATGGAGAATCGACGACGACGACGGCGACTGGGTCCAGCTGCGCAGCGATTCCGGGGCCACCATCGCCTTCCAGCAGGCGCCGGAGCACCAGCCTCCGGTCTGGCCCAGCGTCGAGCATCCCCAGCAGGCTCATCTGGATTTCGACGTGGACGATCTCGACACGGCCGAGGAACAGGTGCTGGCGCTCGGTGCGCGGAAGGCGGAGTTCCAGCCGGGAGAGAACTTCCGGGTCTACCTCGATCCGGCGGGGCATCCCTTCTGTTTCGTAGCCTGACAGGCCGCCGAACTGGGCGCGTCTGCTTCGAGCATAGCCAGCCCCACCGACATGGCAGTCCGAGTGTTAGCTCCGTGATCCGGCTGTCAGCGAGGCGGCAACCACGCGGGCCAACGAGCCGGTCCGACCGCTGTATACATTCCTCAGACCGGCTGCCGGTGATGCCGGAGTAGGCTGCGCGCTAGCGACGTGCCCACGTCCCTGAGCTCGGTCGGGTTATACACGAACGCGCTGGGCCCGGCGACGATAAGAACCAACCCGAGCCGGTGCTCCACCGGTGGCAACAGGTGTGCGCGTATCCGGATCTCGTCGTCGTCCTCGTGGATCACCTCGGCAGCCTCGGCGTAGCGCTCGACGACCCATCGCGCCTGCTGGGAGAGGATGATGTCGACGGCGTGGAGCTGGCGATTCGCGGCGATGCGTTCGTCGGCGTCGATGGGACGAACGAACGTCTCGTCGAGTACGTCGATCGTCCGGACACCGGAGAGCAAGAACGTGCCCGTGTGCTGGTCGCCGACGCCCGCGTCGAGTTCCCAGCCACGCCGGGTCTTGGTCAACCGATAGGGCTCGACGACGTGTTCGCGTACTCCCGGTTCCCACGCCCGGGCGTAGGTGATCCGGATGCGCCGACGTTCTCGCAGGGCCTGGCCAATCGTGGCGGCGAGCTCCGCGAGCCACTCGCTGCGCCGGGAGCCGATGCCCTGCAGCGCGGAGCCCATGAGCGCCTCGAGGGCGCCCTCCAGGGCGGCGTTGTCCGGTTCCAGCGCCAAGAGGTCCTGTCCGGCCCGGTAGATCCGGGCGAGATCGGTGACGCTGACGTAGTCGGCGCCGACCTCACGGGTCTGGCCGGGAGCGGCGGAGACGTGAGTGGCTGTCGCGGGATCGGCATCGTTGCCCTCGCCGTCGTGGAACTCGATACGAAGCTGGCGGGCCGGATTGACCCATGGCGGGAGCTCGGCGACGTAGTAGGCCAGCAGTTCTTCGCGGAGTGTCTCGGTGTCGACCTCGAGCCGCGACGCCAGCTGATGTAGCGGCAGACCATTGGCGTGCATGGACAGCGTGTTCAGGGTGCGGGTCACCCGCTCGAATCGCCGAACATAGGCTGGCGTCGACATCATGACCGGCTCCTTGCGATTGTCACGATGTTCGGGTTGACCTGGTCGAACTGTTCCAGCTCGGCGATGATCTCGGCGCGGACGTTGGACGGTGCCAAGACGCGAGCGCGCTCGCCGAGCTCGTACAGCCGGGCCCGGAACGCGGCACGATGCGTGACGGGAATGACGAGGCGGACGACCTCGCCGTCCACGGCCTTGCTGGTAGGAGCGCCCAGCATCATCTTCACGTGTGGCTCGTGCTCGACGCTCGTCTCGACGATGACGTCCGTCGGCTCGTCGATTTTCCAGGTGAGGGGGTTGAGTTCGTCATACGGGGAATCGTCGGAGACCGTCGCGGTGTCCGGCTCGTCGACCGTGACCCTCGACATTCGGCCGGTGACAAACCGCTTCGTCGTCGTGTCGCCGTCCTCGGAGCCGACGAGATACCAGCCTGACGCGCCCGGATGGATCAGATAGGGGTGCACGATGCGACGGCGACGTTTGTATACGAACCGGAGGAGGCATCGGTTCTCCACCGCATAGGCGGCCTTGTCCAGGGCGTCGTGTCCCGAGCGATGGGGATCGTGTGCGTGGATTGCGGAGGTCTCGACCCGGCTCGGGGCATTTGTGAGGTTCTGGGAGTCGATGATGTCGTCGCCCAGCTTCTCTCCGAAGTCGGTAGCACCGGCCACCAGAGCGGCCCGGACAAGCTGCACCTGGTGCTCGGAAGCGAGCTCGACACGCAGCCGGGTATCTCGTGCGTGCAGGCGATAACGCCCCTCCTTGCCGTGATCTCCGACGTTGCGGATATCCCATCCGATCGCCCGAAGCGCGTTGAGATCGCGGTTGAGCTGACGTATCGCCTCGCTCGCCGAGCCGTAGCGGGCGATTCCGACGAGTTCTGCGGAGTCGAGTCCGTGCGGCTCGGCATCGTCCAGAGCGAGCAAGATCCGGGTCAGCCGTTCGAGCGGTCCGACTTGGTCACGCCCACCTGGCATACGCTACCCCCTCACGACAGCGTGCCATGGTGAACTATATCGAAGTTCCCGCCGGGCAGGTCAGTCGACGCGCGTCCACTCGCCGCACCTGCTGGTCTCGAATGCCACGTCTGTTGAGGCGATGGTCACGACGGTAGGCCCGCGTACGCTGCCGTTGGTGATGAGTTCGTCGAACTCACCACTGGTTCCGGAAAGCCGAGCCCAATAGCAGCGCCCACTCTCGGTGTTTCCCCGATATCTACCTGGCTGAACGTCCTCTCCGACCAGGTAGATGCCGTTACCGGGAATCGTGTTCTCCTCGATCTCCAGCTCGGCAGCGGTGATCTCCTCTTCGCGTCGGTCGAGCTCTTCGGCACGTTCATCGAGTTGCTCGGAGCGTTCGTCCAATTCCGTGGACCGCTCGTCCAATTTGGATTCGAGCTCGTCGAGTTCCGCGCTTCGCTCGTCCACCGTTTCGACTTTCTCGCGGAATTCGGCCAGCTCCTCGGCCGCCTGATCGAGTTCTGCGGTGCGGTCGTCGAGTTCGGATTCGCGTTCGGCGAATTCTTGCTGAGCGGCGGCGTATTCCTCAGTTTCGGTGTAATCGGGTTCGATCAGTGTTCCGATGCCGAGCCCGGAGCCGACGCCTACCACCGCGGCAGCTGCCACTGTCGCTGGCCATGCCCAGCGCTTTCCTGGTGGTCTGCTCCCATCCTGCGGCTCCTCTGGCTCGGCCGGGTCGAATTCGGCCAGCGGAGGTGAAGGAGGTGGCGGGGGATCCTTCCGGCCACCCGACTCCTCGTCGGCCATGTGCCCCCCTCGATCCGGTTCATATTCGGTTCACCGCCGACGGTGAATGATGTCTGGCGACACTAGAGGGCACCCCGGACACAACGGAAGGGTACGCTACCCGCGCTCGCCACGCCGTTTTCCAACCGTGCTCACTTCGTAATCAGCCATGGTTCGATATCCCGGTCGGCTCATCGGCACCGCCGTGCCCGGGTGCGGGGTGGGAAGCCGAGTCATGGCTGCCGCTTCCGGGCGGGGCGATGATCCGTGCGGGCCATCCCGACCGACCGCTGGTAGCACGTGATATGAGTGGCATTCGTCTCCAACGGCGATCAGAAACGGTAACGTCGCAGACGGTCTTGTAAGGCTGACGATGTCGCCAAACGACATGGAGGAAGGATGAGCGATCCCGTCCGTTGGGGTGTACTAGGTTGCGCCGCGATCGCGTTGAACAAAGTGATTCCTGCCATGCAGGAGGCCGAGAACTGCGAGGTTCTGGCCATCGCGTCCCGCGACGGCGATCGCGCGGCCGAGGCGGCGGCGAAGCTGGGGATCAGCCGCAGTTACGGCTCCTACGAAGCGCTTCTCGCCGATCCGGAGATCGAGGCCGTCTACATCCCCCTTCCGAACAACTTGCACAAGGAATGGACCCTGCATGCGGCCCATGCGGGCAAGCACGTCCTGTGCGAGAAGCCACTGGCGATGAGTTCGGCCGAGGCTGCCACGATGCTCGTGGGCTGCGAGCAAGCGGGCGTGGCGCTGATGGAGGCGTTCATGTATCGCCTGCATCCGTCCTGGGTGCGTGCCCGGGAGCTGGTCGCCGAAGGGCGAATCGGGGAGCTGCGTGCCATCGAGGCGGTCTTCGCCTACAACAACACCGATCCCCAGAACATCCGCAACATCGCCGAGCTGGGCGGTGGGGCACTGATGGATATCGGGTGCTACCCGATCAACGTGGCCCGGATGATGTTCGACGCCGAACCGAGTGACGTTCACGCGAGCATCCGCCGCCATCCCGACTTCGGCACCGACGTGTTGACCTCGGCGATCCTGGACTTCGACGGCCGGCATGCCACGCTGACGTGTTCCACGCAGCTCGAGCCCGATCAGCGTGTTCACCTGCTGGGTACGGAAGGCCGGTTGCTGGTCGAGATCCCGTTCAACATCCCGCCGGATCAGCCCACCCGGATCCTGCACACTGCTGGTGGCACGCCGCCGACGGCGCCGCGTACGGAGGTCATCGAGGTGCCGGCGGCGAACCAGTACCGGATCCAGGGCGAGCTGTTCTCTCGCGCGATACGGGACGGCTCACCGGTGCCGACGCCGCCCGACGACGCGCTTGCCAACATGTCCGTCATCGAGCGCATCTTCGCGATCGGTGATCGTTGAGGCTCGCGGTGCTGGCCGTCACTCCGTGCGGACGTTCACCGGTGACGGCAGCTCCACGGTCCGGCTGACCGTGCAGAGGCGATCGTGTGATCTGGTGACGGCGTCGGGGAGTACGTCACGTGCGGCGTCGCCGTCCGGCCCGTCCGGGAAGCGGACCCGGAAGACGAGTTCGAGGTTTTCCATCCTGTTGCCCGCGTCGTCGCGGATCTTGTCCCCGCTGACCTCCATCTCGAATGACTCCGGCTCCGAGCGCCGGCTGGTCAGGATGTCGACGTCGATTCCCGAGCAGGCGCCGATTGCGGTCATGAGCAGTTCTACCGGCGTGAACTCGCCGTCGCGGCCCTCGCCGACGGTGAGTTCGCCGCCGCGAGCGTTGGTGGCGACGAACTGCTTGGCCGCCGTGCGGTGGATGGAAACTGATCTACGTGTGTCTTGTGCCATGCAGCTACCCTGGCACACCTGGTGATGGGATCCCTCATGTCGGCGCCTCCTGGTCGTCCCTAGAGGCCGTCTGGTCGGGCTCGTCCCCGGAGCTGGTTCGGACGTCGTCGCCGGCCTGCACGATGCTCAGGCTGGCCGCGATGCTCAAGCATCCCGTCGCGCCGATGGCGAGCGCGGCGCCGAGGAAGGCCATCATCTGGTCGGCGTACCTGCCACCGATGGGCAGGTCTCCCCGGTACCACTGGGCGATCAGCACGACGGAGCCGAACGCCGCGATCGTTCCGATGAGCACGAGTACCACGGTGCCGATCGCGGTGGTGTCGCGGTCCGGCATCGACGAACGCGGTGCCGCGCCATAGCGGCGTCGGCGGGCAACGCAGATCGTGGCGGTCGCGAACCCGGCCCAGGCGGCAGTGACGAGAAGGGCCGTGACGAACGGGGACGGTCGCTGCCCGTAGAGCGCGATCTGCGCGGCGGTCAGCGGTGTCACGACGATGGCGGCGACGACGGCGACGAGCGGCCGGTATCGGGGCTGAACCGCGATGATGAGCGCCACTCCGGCGCAGGCGAACAGCGTGGTGAGCATGTCCACGGACGCGTCGGACGGATACACCGGTACCGAATGTGGCCGAAAGACGCTGGACGCCAGCGCGTTCATCATGAACGTGGTCGCGCTCGCGCCGGCGACGAGTATCGCGATCTGTGCGGCGCCGATCCAGTGACGCCGGCGGAAGACGAGGAGTGCCGCGGAGATGGACAATCCAGCCAGGGCGATTCCGCGCAGGGTCGACAGCGTGTCGCGCAGGTCATTCCACGCGCCGGTGCGCCGGGCTGACTCAAGCCCTTCGAAAGTCATCCAGTCGAGCTGCTGGCCATCCCATGTGCGCAGTACAAACAACCACGTGGTGAGCGCGAGAGCCATGGCGGCTCCGGCAACGCTGAGGCTGGCAAGCAGAGCAGGTCGTCTGGAGGCCGGAGCGAGCACGGGTCAAAGTGTACGGGGCGGGTCATATCGACGCGAGTGCCACAGGATCGGTATGGATGGTGGCCCGAATACCGAAAGGCCGGCTTGGGTACTGCTCGTGGGGCACGATCACGACGCTGCGCTAGCGTGACAGCAGTAACGTCCTGTGGCGCATGCCCGTTCGAGAACGGCGAGCAGGACGTGACCGACGTCGGCGAGCCAAAGGAGTGTGTGCGTGTCCGAGCGCGAACAAGCAGTGGTCAGCAACGTTTCTACCGGGTTGTTCATCGGTGGCAAGTGGAGGGAGTCGGCGTCGGGTGCACGGTTCGATGTCGAGGACCCGGCGACGGAGAAGACCCTGACGAGCGTCGCCGATGCGACCCCCGACGATGGTGACGCGGCACTCGCGGCCGCGGTTGGCGCGCAAGCGTCCTGGGCGGCCACACCGCCGCGTACGCGGGGAGAGATACTCCGGGGCGCCTACGAGACCATCATGGCCCGAATCGACGATCTCGCCCTGCTGATGACCCTGGAGATGGGGAAGTCACTGCAGGAGTCCCGTGCCGAGATCACCTATGCTGCGGACTTCTTCCGATGGTTCGCCGAGGAAGCGGTGCGGATCTCCGGGAGGTACTCGACGTCGCCCGCAGGTGGTAGCCGCGTGCTGACCATGCAGCAGCCGGTCGGGCCCTGCCTGTTCATCACTCCGTGGAACTTCCCGATGGCCATGGGGACTCGCAAGATCGGTCCGGCCGTGGCGGCCGGCTGCACTATGGTGGTGAAGCCAGCTGCGGAGACACCGCTGTCGATGCTCGCCCTCGCGTCGATCCTGGCCGAGGCGGGGCTGCCCGATGGCGTGCTCAACGTCGTGCCGACGACGTCCGCCCGTGGCGTCTCCGAGCCGCTGATCCGCGACCCGCGGCTGCGCAAGCTCTCGTTCACCGGCTCGACACAGGTGGGACGCATGCTCATCGAGCAGTCCGCCGAGCAGGTGCTGCGCACCTCCATGGAGCTCGGCGGGAACGCGCCGTTCCTCGTGTTCGAGGACGCCGATCTCGACGCCGCCGTCGACGGCGCGGTGCTGGCGAAGATGCGCAACGTCGGTGAAGCCTGCACGGCCGCCAACCGATTCCACGTACACGAGTCGATCGCCGACGACTTCACCGAGCGGCTCGCCGCGCGGCTGTCGCGCCTGCGCGTGGGCCGCGGCACCGAGGAGGGCGTTGACGTCGGGCCCCTCATCAATGCCCAGCAGCGAGAAACGGTCGAATCGCTCGTGTCCGACGCGGTCGAGCGCGGCGGACATGTGGCCACGGGCGGCTCCCGCACCGGAGATTCTGGCTATTTCTTCGAGCCGACCGTGCTCGGCAACGTGCCCCGGGATGCGCGCATCCTGACCGAAGAGGTCTTCGGGCCGGTAGCGCCGATCGCCACGTTCGGTTCCGACGACGACGCCCTGGTGCAGGCCAACAACACCGAGTACGGCTTGGTGAGCTACGTGTACACCCGGGATCTGCAGCGTGCGCTGCGGGTCTGTGAAGGGCTGGAAACCGGTATGGTCGGGCTGAACGCGGGGATCGTCTCGAACGTTGCCGCACCATTCGGCGGGGTGAAAGCCAGCGGGATCGGGCGTGAGGGAGGCTTCGAGGGGATCGAAGAATTCCTCGAGACCAAGTACGTCTCCGTCGCCCTTCCGTGAGCCCTCCACACTCGGTCGATCTGGCGGTGCGGGCGTGGCGAGCCGTCGTCGACGGACAGGTCCGGCCCGCGACGGTCCTGGTTCGAAACGGCGTGATCACCGCGATCGAACCGTACGAGTCCGACGGATCCCACAGGGCGGAGGCTGAGGCGCGCGTCGTCACCGAGACCGGGCCGGACGAGGTGCTGGCCCCTGGCCTGGTCGACACGCACGTGCACGTCAACGAGCCCGGCCGCACGGAGTGGGAGGGTTTCGCCACGGCGACGGCGGCGGCACTCGACGGGGGTGTGACCACGCTCGTGGACATGCCGCTCAACTCGCTGCCTCCGACGCTGACGGTGGACGCGCTGGAGCGGAAACGACAGGCCGCCGCAGGGCGATGCCGCGTCGACGTCGCGTTCTGGGGTGGTGTCACGCCCGCGACCATCGGCGAGCTGCCCGCGTTGTTCGGGGCGGGCGTACCCGGTGTCAAGGGTTTCCTCTCCGACTCCGGCGTCGCCGAGTTCCCGCCGCTGTCGGACGCCGATCTGTCCGCGGCGGCAGCCATGATCGCCGATCTCGATGGGGTGCTGCTCGTACATGCCGAGGATCCCGGGCTGCTCGAACGGGCTGCCCCTCCCGAAGGGCGGAGCTACCAGGCATTCGTCGCCTCACGCCCCGTCGAGGCCGAGGTGTCGGCGATCCGCCGGGTGGTGGACGTCGCGGAGCGGACCGGCTGCCGCGTGCACGTCGTGCATGTCTCATCGGGTGCCGGCGTCGAGGAGATTCGACGCGCCAAGGGCCGAGGCGTTCCCATCTCCGCCGAAACCTGCCCGCATTACCTCGTCTTTGCCGCCGAGACCATCCCGGATGGCGCCCCGGAGTACAAGTGTTGCCCGCCGGTGCGTGGCCGGGACGATCGGGAGCGGCTCTGGGCGGGGCTGCTCGACGGGACGCTCGACATCGTCGTCACCGACCATTCGCCGTCGACACCGGAGTTGAAACACCTGGACACGGGCGATCTCGACGCGGCCTGGGGCGGCATCTCGTCGTTGCAGTTCGGCTTTGCCGCGACCTGGACGGCCGCCGCCGAACGCGGTGTGGACCTTGCCCGTGTCGTCCAGTGGATGTCGACCGGACCGGCCGACCTGGTAGGCATGCCGCGCAAGGGGCGGATCGGTGTCGGCGCCGACGCCGATCTTGTCGCCCTGGCCCCAGACGAAAGGTTCGCCGTCCAGGCGGAACGTATCCGGCACCGGCACCCGCACACGCCATATCTCGGTCACGAGCTGCGCGGTGTCGTGCGGAGACGATGGTTGCGTGGCGTGGAGCCCGATCGGGGGTAGATTCGTGCCGATGCCAGCTGAAGCTGAAGCGTTGCCGGGGGAATCGGGACTCGCGGCCTTCAACGCCATGTCCGACATGGAGGCAGCGACTGCCCTCCGGGACTGTTGCACGTCGACGCGATGGATCGACGTGGTCGCGACCGGGCGGCCATACCGCGAGCGCGACGACCTGTTCGCCACCTCGGACCGGGCGGTGGACCTGCTGGGTCGGGAGGACCTGGACGAGGCGCTGGCGGGCCACCCCCGCATCGGTGACCGACCCGCGTCCGGCACCTGGTCAGCCTCCGAGCAGCGCGGAATGGCGTCGGCGAGTACCGACGTGCAGGAACGGATCGTGGCGGGCAACCGGGCGTACGAGGAGATGTTCGGCCACGTCTACCTGGTGTGCGCGTCCGGCAAGTCCGCGGAGGAGCTACTCTCGATCCTCACGTCCCGCCTCGGCAACGACCCCGAGACCGAGCGCGTCGTCGTGATGGACGAACTGGCAAAGATCAACCGGATCCGCCTGGCCAACCTTCTCGACCAGCTCGATCAGCTCGACGACAGGCAGGGGTGAACGAGGCCGATGACGGCTACCATCAGTACCCACGTGCTCGACGCGGCCGACGGCACACCGGCCGTCGGAATGGCCGTGACCATCGCCGAGCTCGACGGCACGCGCGTCGCCGCGGGTATCACCAACGACGACGGCCGCATTCCGGAATTCGCGGACGTGCGGCTGCAGGCGGGAAACTACCGGATCGTGTTCGACACCGGCGGGTACTTCGAGACCATGGGCCGCCAGGGTTTCTACCCGGAGGTGACGATCACGTTCAGTGTCGCCGCGAGCGAGCACTACCACGTCCCGCTGCTGCTCTCGCCATATGCCTACTCGACCTATCGCGGGAGCTGACCGTGGCGATCGTGCTCGGACCCACCCAGTACGGCAAGGCCGAGAACCGCGTCGTGCGGATCTACCGCGACACGCCCCGGCACGAGATCAAGGACGTGACCGTCTCGACCGCCCTTCGCGGTGACTTCACCGACGCGCACACCGTGGGCGACCAGGCACGCATCGTCCCCACGGATTCGCAGAAGCACGCGTGCTACGCGTTCGCCAAGACACACGGGATCGACCAGATAGAGACGTATGCGCTCGCCCTGGGCCGGCACTTCGTCGCATCGATCGAGCCCGTCGATGCTGCTCGAATCAGCGTCGACGAGCACCGGTGGCAGCGGGTGGAAGACCACGATCACACCTGGGTTCGAGCTGGCGAGGAGACCCGCACCACGGCGGTGACGGTCGAGGTGGGGACGGCCGGAGCCGGCGCTGGCGGATCCGAGGCGGCGGGAATCGAGACCCCTGGCCCGCGTGCGTGGGTGGTGTCCGGATTCAAGGACCTGGCGCTGTTGAAGTCCACCGGGTCGCAGTTCTGGGGCTTCCTCGAAGACGAGTACACGGTACTCGAACCCACCACGGATCGGGTGATGGCGACATCGCTGCAAGCGTGGTGGAGATACGCGACAACCGACGTGGACTACGGCGCGGTCTATGGCAACGTGAAGGCGTTGATGATGCGCACCTATGCCGAGCTGGAATCGCTGGCCCTGCAACAGACGCTCTACGCGATGGGCTCGGCGGTGCTCGAGGCGCACCCCGAGATCGCCGAGGTCCGGCTATCCGCGCCGAACAACCATCACTTGCTGTACGACCTCGACAGGTTCGGGATCGCCAACGCGGGTGAAGTGTTCCATGCCGACGACCGCCCCTACGGGCTGATCCAAGCGGCCGTCACCCGCGACGATGCGCCCCCGCCCGGACCGGCCTGGGACGAGTTTCCGCGCACCTGATCGGCGTGTAGATGGCCTCGCTTGCCAGCGATCAAGCCTGCGTGGTGTAGCGATAATAATTGCGCATGGCAAAACGTGAGATCTGTTTGCGTCATCACAAATCGAGAGCACGAGGCGGCCCGCTCAGAACCGGCACTAACGAGATCTATGGTGGCGGTGTCAGGTACTCGATCCGTTGTCAGGATGTGCGTTCGCGGCCTCGGCTCGACGTGCGGCTAGCACCCGACGATGCAGCAGAAACGGGGCGATAGCCAGGACGCCGGCGATAACCACGGCGCCGATCCATGAATAGGCGATAAACGCTAGTGTGATAAAGATGGCAGCAGCGAGCAGATACCACCATTGACGGTAAAGACCCAGACCATTCGCCTCTTGCTCACGGCGGGCTAAGGCAACTGCAAGGTCCGCTAGTGCTGGGTCGTGGACAGCCCGGCCAGAGTTAACGGCAGAGAGCACCTCTCCCCGCTGAGCACGGGAGAGGCGTCGCAGTCTATCCTCGACCGTAGTGCTACCTGGCCTCCGAGTCATCAGGCACCTCGCTGGACCTTGTGAACATCTCTAGTCGAGATTATCACAAACAATTCCACCTGCTACCAAACGATAATGAATGCGGCGGATGGCTTGCCACCGTGCGCAAATCCCGAAGCTGCTGAGGTGGCATGTAACCACATGTCGACTTCCTTTTCGGGGAGTCCTCGGATTTCGAGCTCGTTTCCTTTTAAATTTTCAAGTCGTTATCTCGCTCTGCTGCATATTGCCACAATGAAGATCGATTGCTAGAATCTAGCGCGCCTGATTCCATCTTCATGCTTTGCCAATTTAGAGAATGTCATTCCCGTTTCTCCCCGCAGCAATATAGAGCATGGTTGAGCGTGCGTGGGTCGCTGGCTGTCGACGCTGACGACGTTCGGATCCCATATGCCAAATAGCTTGACTCGTGCGTACGTAATGCTATCTCGAACGTACGAGAGCACGAGATGTCGAGCGAGTACCTGGAACGGTGGGGAAGCGCCGGGTCGCGGCGCTTCCCCACCACGCTCTGGTGACGTGCGGCTATTGGAGGGTGAGGCGAACGGCGTCGGCGATGACGAGTCCGCTCGTCGCCGTCCACCGGCTCACCCCGACGACGTTGCCGTCACCTCCGGACAACGTGAACGTGCCGAGGTCGACCCACTGCCCGCCGTTCGAGCGCTGATCGACTTCCACCACCTCGTTACCGTTGGTCGTTGCGATCACGTACGGCGTCGCGCTGTTGTAGTCGGCGTTCGAGGGATACCAGACCTCGACCCGGTAGTTCCCGGTGGCGGGAACGTCGGCGCTGAACCACGCAGCGTCGCTGACCGATTCCGGCTCGGCGAAGCGATACTCGTCGCCGTACCGTTCTGATGACCACGACGACGTTCCCCAGTTGTCGCTGGCGGTGAAGCCGCCAGGCGTGGTCGCGTCGATCGTGGTGGACCAGGAGCCGCTACCGGGCTCGACCTCAACCGGATCACTCGGGCTGCTCTCCAGGTGGTTCCGGCTAAGAGCCGTCGCGTAGTACGTGTAGGTCCCATCACCGGCCGACGAGTCAGTGAAGGTCGCCACCGATCCATCCCCTCGCGCCGTACCTACGAGGTGGGTGGCGTCCTCGAAGTCGCAGGGATCGTTCGAGCCCGTGGCGTCGAACCGGTATATGGCGTACGAGGAAGCGTTGCCCTGGATCGTCAGTGAGACGCTGCTGCCCGTGTGCCGCGCATGGCTGATCACCGGCGAGCTGGGAGTACTCCCGCCGAGATGGGGCATCGGCGGAATGATGGCCGGGTGGCCGTAATGGTCGCCGGTCAACCGGCCAATGGCGCCCAGCGGGTCGGAACGCACGTCCTTCGCGCTGAAATAGACGTCGCCCTGTACCTCGGGGTGGTCCCGGTTGAGGTAGAGATGATCACTCAACTCGCCGGAGTCGTTCCACGCCCCGCCGTCACCGATCTTGTACGCGGCCTGTCCGACATACAGGTGGACGTCGGTGCCGCTGACCACGTCGGACCACCAGGGCACGAGGGTGGAGTAGTCGGCGGCCGAGTGCCCGATCTCCCAGTAGATCTGCGGGTTGATGTAGTCCACCCAGCCTTCCTGGACCCATCGGCGCGAGTCGGCGTAGATCGCGTCGTACGACTGTAGCCCGTTGGTGTCCGATCCTGCTGGGTCGGTGGAGCTGTTGCGCCAGATCCCGAACGGGCTGATGCCGAACTTGACGTGTGGCTTCGCCGACGAGATCGCATCGCCCATTCCCTCGACCAGCTGGTTGACGTTGTCGCGGCGCCAGTCGTGGATGTTGCTGAAGCCCGAGCCGTACTGATCGTAGGTGGCTTGGTCGGGAATCGACTCGCCGCTCGAGGGATACGGGTAGAAGTAGTCGTCAAAGTGGACGCCATCGACGTCGTAGCTGGTCACGGCGTCCATCATGGCGTCGATGACGAATTCACGGACGTCGGGGATACCGGGGTTGTAGTAGAGCTGGCCGTTGTATTCGAACGCCCAGCCGGGATTCTGCCGGACCGGATGACTGCTGTGCAGGGCGTTGCGGTTGGTGTGCGTGGCCACCCGGTACGGGTTGAACCACGCGTGGAACTCGATGTCGCGCTCGTGTGCCTCCTCGACCATGAACTCCAGGGGGTCGTAGCCCGGATGTTGTCCCTGGGTGCCGGTCAACCACTGGGACCACGGCTCGTACGAGGATGGCCAGAACGCGTCGGCCGTCGGCCGGACCTGGACGACCACGGCGTTCATGTTGTTGGCCTCGGCGAGATCCAGCCAGGATCGGAACTCGTCCTGCTGCGCCGAGGCGCTGAGGCCGCTGTCGCTTGGCCAGTCGATGTTGTAGACCGAGGAGATCCACATCGCCCGGAACTGGTGCTTCGGGGCGTCGGGATTGGTCGTGCACTGGCTGGACGCGCTCGTGCCGGCGCTGGATGCCGGCGAGGTGCGGTCGGACGTGGCGCCCGCTGATGCAGCGCCGACCATCCCCGCGGTGAGCAATGTCGTGGTTGTCACGGCGAGGGCACTGCGGACTGAACCCATGAGCGATGCCTCCTCGTTCTCAAAAAAGTCCGATATTGGCCGCTGGTTGAAAATCAGTTTCTTAGACGACCGCCAACTTGACAACCCCTGTGACGGGACTTGTCGACGCGTGGCACCGACCGGCAGAACCGTGCCATCCTGATCGGGTGCACCTGGTATACCGAGAGCGGCCATCGAACATCTCGCACACGGTCGCATGGACGGGAAGGTCCACGGGCGCCGTGGATGCGCACCGGGTGCTCCCCGACGGGTGTATGGACCTGATCTGGATGGGTGGCCAGATGGTCGTCGCCGGTCCGGATACGAAGGCTTACCTGGCCACGTGGCGAGCCGACATGCCGTATGCCGCACTGCGCTTCGGCCGCGGCGTCGGACCTCGCGTCGTCGGCGTGCCAGCGAGAGAACTACGTGACCAGCGCATCCCGTTGGATCAGCTCTGGTCTGCCGCCGTGACGAGGTCGCTGGAGGAACGCCTCGCCCATGCCCGCGCACCGGCCACGGTACTCGAGGCCGTTGTCAGCGAGCGGCTGCGCGACACCCGGCCTCCTGATCCCGTGGCCGACATGACGGCGTCGCACGTAGGACGTGGTCACAGCGTGGAGCGGATTGCCGAACGGGCGGGGTTGAGCGTGCGCCAACTGCACCGCCGGTGCCTCGACGCGTTCGGGTATGGTCCGAAGACGCTCGCCCGCATCGTGCGGCTGAACCGGGCTCTCGATATCGGACGGGCCGGGTTCGCGGGTGCCGACGCGGCGTTGGCCAGCGGATATGCCGATCAGGCACACCTCGCCCGGGACGTGCGCGTGTTGACGGGCACGACGTTCGCCGCGTTGGTGGGCGTGGACGAGCCATGAGGATGGCACCGCTTCGTGGGCGCCGCCGGCATGGCGCGGGACGCGCCGCGGTGGTCGAGGGATTCGCACGGGTCGAGGGATTCGCGCGGGGACCCCGTCGGTGGGTGCCGCTAGAGTGACGCTCATGGCACATCCGCGGATGTACAGCGACGACGATCCCTATCTTGATGATGTGCGGCGTATCTGCCTGGGGTTTCCCGAGGCAGTCGAGGTGGAGGCGTGGGGACGCCCGACCTTTCGCGCCGGTAAGAAGATCTTCGCCGTCTTCGGCAGCGACGATGAACGGCCCTACGCAGTGATCTTCAAACCGGATCCTGCCGATCGCCAGGCACTTGCCGAAGATCGGCGTATCTTCAGCCCACCGTACTTCGGGCCGGGTGGCTGGTTGGCTCTGGACTTCACCGCCGGGCCGGTGGAATGGGACGAGATCGCAGAATTGATGGACGCGTCCTACCGGCAGGTGGCGCTCAAACGCATGCTGAAGGCTCTGGACTCCGCGACGTGAACGCCGCCGCCCGGAAAGATCGCTCGGGTGAGCTCACAGCGCTAGATCGAGATTGGCGCGCCCCTCGGTGGGTGACGACGCCAATGCCTGCTCGCGTCGCGGGATCCGCCCGGCCAGATGGGCATCCCGCCCGGCCTCGATCGCCTGGCGCATCGCCCGAGCCATCCGCGCCGGGTCGGCTGCCCGGGTGACGGACGTGGCCAGCAGCACCGCATCGCAGCCCAGCTCCATCGCGAAGGCGGCATCCGACGCCGTGCCGATGCCCGCGTCCAGGACCACCGGTACCGGCGCGCCGGCCACGATCGCCTCGATGTTGCGCGGGTTGAGGATGCCGAGACCGGTGCCGATGGGCGAGCCCAGGGGCATGATCGCCGAGCAGCCGACGTCGGCGAGTTTGCGGGCGAGGATCGGATCGTCGTTGGTGTAGGGCAGCACCACAAAGCCGTCGTCGACCAGCGTGCGGGCCGCCGACACCAGCTCGATCGGATCGGGCAACAGCGATGTGTCGTCGGCGATCACCTCGAGCTTGACCCAGTTGGTCTCGCACGCTTCCCGGGCGAGTTTCGCGGTGAGTATCGCCTCGTTGGCCGAGAAACAACCCGCCGTGTTCGGTAGTGCCCGGATGCCGTTGTGCCGCAGGAGGTCCCAGATCGAGCCTTCGGAACCGGTGTGCACCCGGCGGAGCGCGACGGTGGTGAGCTCCGTTCCGGACGCACGCAGCGCAGTCTCAAGCCCGAGAAGGCTGGGCGCGCCGCCGGTACCCATGATCAGCCGCGAGCCGAACGATTCGCCCGCGATGACGAGCGGGTCTTCGGCCGTGGTTCGGTCCTCGGTTGCGGTCGGCCCGCCGGTGTCGACGGTCTCCATGTCATCCTCCCTGGGTCGCCGTCAGGATCTCGACGCGATCGCCGGCCCTTACCGGAGTGGTGCTCCAGCTGCCCCGGGGTATGACGTCGTTGTTCACGGCGACGGCGATACCCCCGCGCTCGGTCGCGGTCTCGGATTCGTTGCGCTCGCTCATGACGCGGGCGACGAGTTCCTGTATCGAGGTGGGCGCATCGAGAACGACGGCCTCCCCGTTGACCGTCACGTGTGTTGTCATCATCCGTCCTCCTCTCCCCTTTCCCGTTGATCATGAACACCTATCGTGCTGTGAGCGCCACTTGTGTTCATGATCAGCGGAGAAGGTGCGAAACGGGTGGGGATGGCTGCGGCGACCGCGTCCGGCAACGCGCCGTCGACGCAGTACTCGGTGATCGCCGATGCCGTCAGCGGAGCGAGCAAGACACCATTGCGGAAGTGGCCGGTGGCCACGACCAGACCGGGAACGGAAGTCGGCCCGATCAGCGGCATGTTGTCGGGACTGCCCGGCCGGGCGCGTGCGGTCACGTCCGTCACGGGAAGCTCGTCGATGCCAGGCACCAGAGCCCGCGCGTCACGCAGGACGGCGAAGATCCCGCCAGCGGTCACCTTCCGGTCGTCGGGCTGTTCTTCGCTCGTGGCGCCGGCGACGATCTCGCCGTCGTCCTTGGGTACCAGATAGACCTGGCGATCCTGCACGATGCCGCGCACGACGCGTCGAAGCAGGAATGTGGGCTCGTGCGTGGCGTCGAGCCGCACCACCTGGCCTTTGACCGGGCGGGTGGGGACACGTGCACCGTGTGGCACATGACCGGACGTGCCGATCGCGCGCGACACGAGGCCAGCGCTCTCCCACCCGGCGGCCAGGACGACGAGGCGGGCGTGGTGGCGTTCCCCGGTGTCGTCGACCACGCCGATCACGGGGTCCGTGTCCGTGTCACCACCGGCACGCTGCAGTAACGTCTGTGCACGCCGGTGGACAATTTCGACGCCGCGGCGTTCGATCGCGGAGATGAGCGCGCGGTGCACGCTGCGTGGATCGGCCAGATGGTCGCCGGGTGCCCACATCGCGCCGGAGATCCTCGGGCCCAACGACGGCTCCATCTCCCGGGCTTCGGGCACGTCGATCTCACGGGCGTCGAGTCCCCACTGTTGCCGCAGGTCCAGTAGTCGCCGCAGCTGCTTGTGGTCATCGGCATCGAAGGCGACCGTCAGCGTCCCGGTTTCGCGAAGGCCCACGGCATGCGACGTTTCGGCGGCCAGCTCGCGCGCGAAATCTGGCCACAACGCAGCCGACCGGACGTTGAGCCGGGCGAGCTCGTGCTCGCCGAAGGTGCCCTCGTTGACGGCGGCGAGCATGCCTGCGGCCGCGTAGGTCGCGCCGTTGCCTGGAGAGGGATCGAAGCACCGGACGGCGATACCGCGGCGCGCGAGATTCCACGCGATCGAGGCTCCGACGATCCCGCAGCCGACGACGAGGACGTCAGAGGTGTTGTCAGGGGTGTCGGTGTGGTTCACCGGGCGCACCCCGTTCGTGCCATGCGTGGGGACGCTGGCAACCGGACTGCTCCCGGCACGTGAATGTTCGGCATGGTGATGCTCCCTCCGCTGGCATAACCCAGTTCAGGTAGGACGGTCGGCCCGTGCGGCCCTCTCAGCCCACCGCTGTCGCTTACCCCTTCACCACTGAACGATGATCATGAACACTTACTCGCTCTGTGAGCCCCACTTATGTTCATGATCATGATTTGTGGTTGTCGGGTTGAGCGGGCAGCGGGAAGGCTCCCGTGCACACCTCCCACAGTACGCCGTTGGGCGCCGTAGGCGGTGACCGTGGCAGACTCGCACGCGGATATACCCCGTGTGCTCACCCGAGCCGGGACCGATTTCTGGAGTACGAGCGATGACGACGACGGATCCGGTCGAACTTCGAGAACGGCTCTGCGCAGCACGTCTCTATCTGTGTACCGATGCCCGGCGCGACGAGGGCGATCTGGAAGATTTCCTGCATGCGGCGTTGGGCGGCGGCGTCGACATCGTGCAGCTGCGGGACAAGACGCTCGACGTCCGGGACGAGCTGGAGCTGCAGCCCGTCGTGGCACGTATCGCAGACGAGCATGGTGCACTGATGGCCGTCAACGACCGGGCCGACGTAGCGCGCCTGACCGGCGCCGCCGTCTTCCACACCGGCCAGGGGGACCTGCCGGTCGCGGCGTCTCGCCGGCTACTCGGTCCCGACGTCATACTCGGTCGCTCCACACGCACCATCGAACAGGCGGGTGCTGCGGAGGCTGATCCCGAGGTGGACTACTTCTGCGTGGGACCGGTCTGGGCGACGCCCACCAAGGAGGGGCGTTCGCCGGTCGGTCTTGACACCATCCGTGCCGTGGCCGCGCGGCAGCCCAGCACGCCCTGGTTCGCGATTGGCGGTATCGACCACGAGAACGTCACCCAGGTCGTCGATGCCGGTGCCCGCCGCGTCGTCGTCGTGCGGGCCATCACGCGTGCGTCCGACCCCGGCGATGCCGCTGCACGACTGCGTCGTGCGCTGGAGATTTGACACAGACGGCGATCGTGATCCGGGATCTGGCCACCCGGGAAGCGTGGATTTCCGCGTGGCCCGTGTCACCCATCTCCGTTGACGCGGCATGACCATAACACTAGTTTTGTGTTGACCGATATTATTCTCTAGTCTTGGTCAGCCCAGTGCGGCGGAAGGAAGGCATGGACATGAGGACAGTAATAGCGACGGGTGGCGCACTCGCACTCGTCACGCTCGCCGCATGTGGCGGCTCGGGCGAGAGCGCATCCGGAAGTGACGAAGTTACGGTCTGGATGTACCCGGTCATTGCCGACGACGAGGCCAGCTCGGAGTTCTGGGAAGGTGTCGAGGCCGACTTCGAGGCCGAGCACGAGGACATCGAACTCGACATCGAACTACAGCCCTGGGAAGGTCGCCAAGAGAAGGTGACGACGGCGCTGGCCTCCGGTAGCGGACCCGACATCATCCTTCTCATCCCAGATCAGCTTCCCCAGTACGTCGAACAAGATGCTCTACTGCCGGTCGACGAGGTCGTGAACGGCAGCGAGGTCGAGCTGCTCCCCGATGCCGTCGAGGCGATGACCGTCGACGGCCAGGTCTACAGCGTGCCGATCTATCAGACCGTCAACACGACGTCGTACAACACGGCGGTCTTGGAGGAGGCGGGCATCTCGGAGCCACCGACGACGTGGGACGAGATGCTCGAGGCCGCCCCCAAGCTCGCCGACGAAGGGTTCGCAACGCTGGACTACGCCGGAAACCCGGAAGAGACCCTCAACCTCACCTTCTACCCGCTGCTGTGGCAGGCCGGAGGCAGCGTCTTCAGCGAGGACGGTACCGAGGTCGCGTTCGACGGCCCGGAGGGTGTCGCCGCGCTCCAGTTCCTGCTCGACCTGCAGGAGGCCGGCGGTCTCGCGTCGGACGTTGTGACGAAGACGAGTACGTTCGACGATCGCGGCATGCCCACGGGAGATGCCGCCATGACGTACCACACCAGCCTGCAGATGGCCGAGCGTCTCGCCGAGGCGATCGGGGAAGACGACTTCGAGCTTGGCCAGCCACTCGAAGGGCCGGGTGGTCAGGCAGCGTTCGGCAATCCCGGCGGGCTCGTCCTGGCGCAGAAGGCCGAGGGCAACGAGGGAGCACGGACGTTCTTGAGTTACATGCTGCGCCCGGACGTCCTCGCCGGCCTGGCGTCCGAGTCGGGGTACCTGCCGCCCAGCGAAGAGGTCGAGCTGGAGGGCGCAGGGGAGTACGCCAGCGTGTTCAAGGAAGCGTTGCCGCATGTCAACAGCGGTGAGGTGCACCCGGATGCGCGTCAGGTCATGTCGATCCTCGCCGCGCAGATCCAGGAGGCGCTGGGTGGCGACGCGACGGCCGAGGAAGCCTTGGAGGCAGCGGCCGACGAGGCGAATGCGCTGCTCGACGAATGAGTGACGGCGTCTCTCACCGTATAAAGGGCGCGCGGCCCGGTACCGGGCCGCGCGCCCGACGCGGGCGATGGCGGGATCCGACCACGGCGCTGATCTTCCTGCTGCCGATGCTCGCGCTGTTCATCGTCTTCAGGTTCATGCCGGCCTTCGGGTCGATCGGTATGAGCCTGACCGATTACAAGATCAGCGGGGAATGGAGCCTCGTCGGGCTCGAGAACTACGAGCGTTTGATCTCCGACCAGGTCTTTCTGGACAGCCTGAAGACGACCGCGATCTACACGGCGATCTACGTCCCGCTGACGATCGTCATCGCGCTCGCGACGGCGATGTTGCTGAACTCGGTGGTCTGGTGGAAGGGCGTCTTCCGTGGCGCCCTGTTCTTGCCATACGTGACCAGCTTCATCCTGGCGGGCCTGGTGTGGCGCTGGGTCTACGAGGTGGACGGGCTGATCAACGGGCTGCTGGCCGAGCTCGGAGCGGGCCCGATCGGCTTCCTAGAGGAGACGGCGCTGGTGTTGCCCTCACTGGCGGTGGTCTCCGCGTGGAAGGGATTCGGGTATTCGATGCTGATCCTGATGGCCGGGCTGAAGGCGATCCCAGACTCGTATCTGGAAGCCGCCCGTGTCGATGGCGCCAGCGCGTGGCAGCGCTTCTGGAAAGTGATCCTGCCGCTGTTGAAGCCCGTCCTGTTCTTCGTCCTCGTGATCGAGACGATCGTGTCCTTCCAGGTCTTCGACACCATCTACGTCATGACGGGCGGTGGGCCGGCCCGGGCGAGCTACACCCTCGTGTACGCGCTCTACGATCAGGGCTTCCGGGCGTTCGATTTCGGTTATGCCGCGACGATCGGTGTGGTGATCTTCCTCATCGTCCTTGTCATCACGCTCATCCAGCGCCGATTCCTTGATCGGGAGGCCTGACGCATGACCGTTCTGAAGACGACGGCCGATACGCCGTCCTCGGCCATGACGCAGCAGCCGCCGCGGCGGAGCCGATGGCGTGGGCGGCGCTGGCCGCTCAACATGCTGTTGCTGGTGATCTCGCTGATCACCGTCACGCCGTTCTTCCTGATGGTGATTCTGGCATTGTCGCCCGCCGACTCGGCCGGCATCCCGCAACAGCTACCCGAGCGGCTCACGCTGGACAACATCAGCCGGATGCTCGGTGCCAGCGGCTTCATCCGGTGGACGATAAACACGATCATCTACTCGGTGGTTTCCGTCGTCATCGTCCTGCTCGCGGCCGCGATGGCGGGCTACGCGTTCGCGCGTAAACGCTTCCCGGGACGCCAGGTGCTGATGTGGTCGTTCCTGGCGACGCTGATGGTCCCGGTGCAAGCGATGATCATCCCCTACTTCGTGTTGATCTCCAATCTCGAGGGCGTCAACACCTACTGGGGTCTGATCGTGCCCACGCTGGCGAACGCGCAGGCGGTGTTCCTCATGCGCCAGTTCATCCGGGACCTCCCAGAGGAACTTTTCGAAGCGGCCAAGGTCGACGGGGCGCCCGAGTGGCGGGTCTTCTTCCAGCTCGTGCTCCCCCTGACCAAGCCCGTTCTGGCGACGCTGGGAATCTTCGTCTTCCTGTGGCACTGGAACGACTTCCTCTGGCCGCTGGTGGTGGCCCAGAGCGATGACATGCGTACCCTGACGGTCGGTCTCGCCACCCTCCGGACCGCCGACGTCTCCACCCCCGAGCTGATGGCCGGCGCGACCATCAGTGTCATTCCCTGCATCATCGTGTTCTTCGTCCTCCAGCGCTACCTCGTCAATAGCATCGCCATGACGGGCATCAAGTAACCGGTGGAGTGGGCCCCTTCGGTGCGGTCGCGCCGAAGGGGCCGTAGGTCTCGCTGCCGATTCGTCCGGCTTCGTGGATGTAGTGGGCCAACGCCTGTCGGGAGCGGTTCAGTGTGTCTACCTGCTCGTCCAAGCGACGCAGCCGGGTCCGCATGGCTGCCAGGAGTTCGGGGCAGCCGATGAGCTCGGGGGTTTCCCCGGTTGCACATGGCAGCAGGTAAGCGATGTCATCGGTGGACAGTCCGGCGTCGAGGAGGTGCCGGATCTGTTTCACCGTGACGACATCTGCCTCGTCGTACACCCGGTATCCGGCCGTGGTGCGCTCCGGCTCCAGCAGTCCTTGTGCTTCGTAGTACCGCAGCTGATGGGCGTTGACTTCAGTCCGACGGCTCAATTCACCAATGTGCACCGTTCCTCCTTGACCTTCACACCGGTATCAACGTTCACCATGTTGCTATGGCTTCCCAAACGGATACTGACGTGACAATCATCGGCCTCGGGCTCATGGGCAGGGCGCTGGCAGGCGCGCTGCTCGCGGAGGGACACCAGGTCACCGTGTGGAACCGCACGGCCGCCAAGGCAGAGGAACTGCTGGCTCAGGGGGCACTGCTTGCCGACTCAGCCAACAGTGCGGTCAACGCGAGCCCGGTGACCATCAGTTGTGTCTCTGACTATCAAGCACTCCAACAGGCCTTCGCCTCAATCTCCGATGAGCTCGACGGTCGACTCCTGGTCAACGTCACGTCGGGCGACTCGGCGCAGGCTCGCGATATGGCCTTATGGACTGAGCAACGAGGTGCCCACTATCTCGACGGCGCGATCATGGCTGTTCCGACGACCATCGGCACCGCTGAGGCGGTGATCCTGCTGAGCGGCTCCAAGAGCGCCTTCGACAGAGAGCAGTCCGTCCTCGATGCGCTCGGAACCGCCACCTATCTCGGTGCGGACCACGGCCTGTCTGCGCTGTACGACGTCGCCGGCCTGAGCATGATGTGGGGCGTCTTGAACGCCTGGCTCCATGGCGTGGCCCTTCTCCGCACCGCCGGCATCGACGCGTCCACCTACACGTCGTTCGCGGTGCAGATAGCGCAGGGAACGGCCGGGTGGCTGGCAGGTTATGCCGACCAGGTCGACAGTGGCATCTACCCGCCCGACGACGCGACGCTCGCCACCCATGCAGGTGGCATGGCCCACCTCGTTGAGGAGAGCGAGCGGTTAGGCGTCAACGCGGAGCTCCCGAGGCTGTTCAAGTCGCTGGTGGACCGGGCGATCACTGCTGGCCAAGCAGAACAGAGCTATCCCGTTCTGATCGAGCAGTTCACCCAGGAGTCGAGGACGTCATCCCATCACGGTCGATGAGCCCGTTGCCGGGCGTGTTCGAGCAGGGCAATCCGGCGCCGCACGCTCTGCGGGGACACCACCAGTTCCGCTCCATGCAGGAGCGTGTCGGCGAGTGCCTCGTAGAAACGCAGCGTTCGCTCACCGCTGGGAGGGTCGATGTCGACGGACTCCTCGAACCATTCGATCCGCTCGTCACTGCCGTATCGACGTCCGGCGGCGGCTCCGGCATCGGGCGTCGGCTCGGGTAGTCCGGAAGGGTCGAACCAGCGGACCGTGAGGTGATCGTCGCTGACGGTCAGGCTGCCGGTCGTTCCGGTGATCGCCCATTCCGGCTGGGGGATGGCCACGGCGGTGCTGCACTCGATATCGGCCACCGGTCCGGTGGTCGTCTTGAAGCACAACTTGACATGATCTTCCGCATCGCCGGCCGACACGGTGCGTCGCAGATCTGCGAACAGGTCGGTGGGCTCGCCGTCGAGGAGGAGCAACACCTGGTCGAGCAGGTGCGAGGCGGTGTTGGACAGCTCCCCTCCGCCGAGCTCGCGGAGGGTCTGCCAGTCGGCCCGCCGCACGAAGCGGTGCAGCGTGCGGCGAATCGAGATCAGCTCGCCGAGCCGTCCGGATGCGAGGATGTCACGGACGGTCAGGAACGACGGGTCGAACCGGCGATTGTGAAAACACGTGACCACTCGCCCGGCGCTGCTGGCGGCGTCGACCATGGCGTCGACCTCGGCCGTGCTCTGTGCCATGGGCTTCTCGACCACGACGTGCTTGCCGGCTTCGAGTGCGCTGACCGTCAGGGGCAGGTGTGTATGGCTTGGCGTGGCGACCACGACCACGTCGACGGACGGATCGGCGACGAGTTCCTCGGGCGTTCCGTACGCCGTGCAGCCGTAGCGCTCGATCGCCTCGGCGCGCCGTTCGGGGACGGGATCGGCGGTGGCGACGATCTCGTACGCGTCCAGCCGTGCCACTCCCGCGGCGTGGATGTCCCATCCACTGCGGCCCAGGCCGATGATCCCCACGGAGATCGGGCGGGTCATGCCTCCGGTCATGCGGGGCTCCCCGAGGCGACTAGGCGAGCCATCGATCGATCCGCTCCGCGACGAAATCGTCGTCGCGCAGGTACGGATAGGTGCGCCAGACCCGATCGATCTCGGCCATCTGCCCCGGGCCCAGCGTTTCCTTCTCGTCCAGGCACCATGTCCCCTCCAGTAGACCCTGCCGGCGGAGGACCTCGTGTATCCCGGGTACACAGCCCCGGAAGTTATTGAGCGCGTCGAAGATGGCGGCGTTGGCATCCGTCAGGGCCGTGTCGAGGTCCATGACCTGGCGCAACGCCTGGTCGTCTCCGTTCTTCGCGCGGCGGGCGAGCTCGAGCAGCCGCACCGCCCCGCGCGTCCACACTGCCCACTGGCCGAGCAGGCCACCGACGAATTCCGCGCCGGTCGAGTACGTCGCGAGCAGATCGCCCACGATGTGATCATCGTTTCCGGTGTAGAAGGCGACATCGGAGTGGCGGTCGGAGTCGGCGATGCCGTGCACGACGTCGAGCGTCGCGTACCGATCGAACGGCGCCACCTTGACCCCCACCACCGAGGGGATCTCGGCGAGCTGCCGCCAGAACGGCCGGGGCAACGTCCGCCCGCCGACCGCCGGCTGCAGATAGAAGCCGATGACGGGCAGTACCTCCCCGACGGCGCGCGTGCGATCGAGCAGCTCCTCCTCGCTCAAATCGGTGGCGCCGTACGGCGCGAGCAGCGTGAGGTGGTAGCCCAGCGATGCCGCGAGCTCGGCTTCGGCCACGGCCTGCTCGGTCGGGCCGCAGACGCCGGCGACCAGTACCGGGGAGCGGTCGGTGTACTCCGCGGCGGTGCTGGCGGCCAGTTCGAGCACGGGAGCGAGCAGCCCCCGTTCGGGTTCGTGAATCGCGAACTGTGTGGTGTGCACGGCGACGGCGAGGCCACCGGCACCCGCTTCGAGGTAGTAGCGGGTGAGCGCTCGCTGGCGCCGTTCATCCAGGCGCCGTGAGGCGTCGAGAGCGAGCGGATGCGCGGGGATCACCGTGCCGGTCCGGAATGCCTCGAGTCCTTCGTCGCTGGTCATCGGGTGGGGCGACGTCTCCGTCATCAGAACTGACCATCCCGTACGTCGAACTTCGTCGGTTTTCCAAGCAGTGGAAGATCGGCATCGATCCAGTTGGCTGTGATGTCGATCAGTTGGTCGAGCGGGACGTCGGGATATCCGAAGATGCCGTGACACCGCCTGCCGTTCGACAGCAGGGCGGTCGGCGCTTCTGCCCCGGTGAATTCGGCGACGGTGTCGAAGGAACGGGCGAAGCGGTGCGCGATGTCGCGTACGGATGCCGTCTCCGGGCCCGTGAGGTTCAGGACGAACGGCGGAACGTCAGCGTGCAGGAGACTGCGCACGATGACCTCGTTCGCGTACCGCTGCCAGACGACGTTGACGTATCCGGTGGTGACGTCGACGGGTTGGCCGGCGCGAACCTGGCTGGCGATGTCGACCAAGACGCCATATCGCGGCTCGACGGCATAGTTCAACCGGATCAGTGCGGTCGGGCTGGCGTGAACGCCGGCGAAATGGGTGAAGATCCGTTCGCGTCCCAGGCATGACATGGCATACTCGCCCACCGGGTCGACGGGATGCTCCTCGCTGGGTCCGCCACCGCCGGTAGGAGTCAGCGGATAGACATTGCCCGTGGACAGGGCCACGATTCTCGACCCGGCGTAGCGCTGTGCGATGCGTCCGGGGAGGTAGGTGTTGGTGGCCCAGGTTGCCGCCTCGTCGCCGGCGGTTCCGAACTTGGCGCCGACGAGGAAGATCACATTGCGGGCATCGGGAAGGGCGGCGATCGCGTCGTCGTCGTTGAGGTCCGCACGATGGATCTCGGCGCCGGCCGCACGGATGGGATCGGCCGATCCGGGCTGGGAGAAGCGCGACACGGCTATGACTCGAGCGTCGCTTCCGGCCTCACGCAGTGCCCGGCTGACCAAGCGCACCAGACTCGGTCCCATCTTTCCGGCCGCTCCCAGCACGACGATGTCTCCGTCGAGCCGGTGCAGATCATCCACAAGTGGCGGCCGTGGACGCGACAGCCACTCTTCGAGTTCTTCGACAGTTCGCACGATGTACCTTCCCCGCTCGCCGTCGGGCACCAACTCCGGGTTTCGGACAGGGGAAGCCGCGGTCGCCGCCCTTGCCGTTCGGCGCGTACTCGACGTGACCTGCCCGACAGCCATCAGTCTGATTTAAGAACGTCCATAAGTCAATTTCAGTTCTATCCATAATAGTCGCTCTCGTTCGTAAACCGGGACGCGCCGGTGCGTCCGGCGCGCCGGCGACCGCAAAGCACGGCTGGTGCCGCATGGCAGGTCGCGTTGGCTGGCGTCGCATGGCAGGCCGTACGCATGGTTGGTGTCGCAGGCCCTGTCGGTGGCGGCGATCCGATCGCGGGTAGGTTAGCCACGGGCCGAAACCCCCGGGCATCAGCCGCCCCTATTGCTGGAATCGACAGTCTCGCGAGGCGCCGCGGCGTACTCGCGGACGTCGTGTTCCGGATCGGCTAGCCGCGCTCGTCCGGGATCTTTTCGATCAGCAACTGGTAAGGACGCGGGGGCCGGCCAACCTTGCTTGACCGGGCGGGCGGCATCGGCCAGGCGAGTCCCTCGTCGACGAGCGTGTGCAGCATCCGGCGTGCCGTTCGCAACGTCACGCCGAGCAGCTCCGCCACCTTCTCCGCATCCACGATGCGTTCGCCGTCCTCGTCGGACTCGAGTCTCTCGGCGAGCCGGCTGAGCATCTCGACAGCCTTCGCATCCTTGGCCGGTTGTGGCGGCGCGGGTGCCGCCTCGCCATGTCGGGCGGCGGGGAGCTGCAACGTCGTGTCGCTGGGGCCGACCAGGTACGCATTCTTGCCCCCGGCGGCCGCCGCCCTGTCGACCGCAGCCTGGGCGTTGAGCTCTGCCTCCCGAGTCGATCTCCCCAGTCCGATCCCCACCTCGAGCTGGAGGCCGAGTTCAGCGGAGATCCGCCCCAGAAACGGCGCTACCGTGAGGTCGTCGGTCGCCAGGGTCAGCGAGCCCATGGTGGTGACGATGAGGTAGCTGTGCTCGTCGCGCACGAGTACCGCCGCGTCCATGGGGCGTGCGTCGCGCAGCAGCTCACGATGTAAGGAGAGTTTGAGCTCCTGGTACCAGTAGTTGCTCGGACTGGCGTGTGCGGGAAGTGCCCCGCTCGGCACCCGCACGATCATGGTGACGATCCGCGATTCCTCGAGCTTGGCGCCACTTCCGATCAATGCGGCAGTCTGCAGGGCATGGCGGAGTGTGACGCCGGCCGGAGTCATCTTCAGCGACGGTATGCCCGCGTCGGCCAGCCCGGTTGCGACCGTCGGCACCGTGGTGATGGCACCGGTGGTCTCTCCACGCTCGTAGAGATCGCGGTGGAACCCGAGGAACTCGCTCGCCGACTCGGGCCGGACATACTCCTGGACGTGAACGTGACTCGAATCGACGTCGATCTCGCGATAGGCAGTGTGCACGTCGGTGGCGGACACGGAGTCAACGCTGAGGTATCGGGGGTCAAAGGTGTCGTTCAGCGCGCCGCGGAGAAGGGTGGCGTAGAACGCGGAACCTCCGACCGGTACATAGGTGGCGGGAACGGGAAGGTCTCCGCGGCTTGTGGCGACGTCGTACGGCAGCGGACCCGCAAACAGGCACACATCGACGCGTGAGGCGATCTTCATCGCCTGCGTGTGCGCCTCCTGTTCGTCGTCGTACACCGCGGCGACAAGCCGCCACGAAGTGTTGCCGCTCTCCCGGGCGACCGCCATGGTCCTGCGCACGACTTCGTCGGCGCCGACGACTCCGATGGTGATCTCCTCGCGGGTCGTTCCGGTCGCCGGATGGTGCATTTTTGGCTCCTGACCGCTACCGCCATTCTGTCCCGTCACTATTATGCCGCCAGTGACGATCACATGTCGTATCCCCGAGAGGCGAGGATGATCGCGACGGGAGGTCGGACATCGAGTCACCCGGAAGTTAGGGCAGCCTGACCTGCAAGATCGTTATCAGAGCTGGGAACATGCGGACATGCGGCTCGATCATGTCTCTTACGCTGCGGGACCGGACGGCCTTGACGCCACCGCCCAGCGGCTTTCCGACCAGCTTGGCGTCCAGTTCATCGACGGCGGCCTGCATCCACGGTTCGGTACGCGCAACCGGGTGCTGCCTCTGGCGGGCGGTCACTATGTGGAGGTCGTGGCCGTCCTCGACCATCCCGCTGCCGATCAGGTGCCATTCGGCCAGGCCGTCAAAGCCCGATCGGAGACCGGTGGCGGCTGGCTCGGTTGGGTGGTGGCCGTTGACGATCTCGCGCCCATCGAGCAGCGGCTGGGCAGATCGGCGGTACAGGGCAACCGGAAGCGACCAGATGGCTTCGAGCTCCGGTGGAAGCAGATCGGTGTCAAAGGGTTGATCAACGATCCCCAATTGCCGTTCTTCGTCCGGTGGGAGTCGGAACCGGCCGAGCACCCATCCAAGGGCGGCCGTGGCGTGCAGCTCACCGGTCTGGAGATCGCGGGCGATCCGCGCCGGGTGGCCGAATGGCTGGGGGAACCCGAATCGGATCCGCTTGAGGATGTGGAAGTGGCGTGGATCAATCCGAACGGCCAACCAGGTCTCCAGGCGGTGACCTTCCGCACGGAGATGGACCTCATCACCATCTAACCTGAGTCCGAATGATCATGTTTGGTACGCCTTCTCGGGCCGTGACACGACTGTAGACGTAGTACGGCCCGAGAAGGCGTGTTAGGGCACGGGGCTCAGTGGCCAAATCAGCCGTGTCCGTCAGAGCGGTTCTGGGCCGACGCGGACTATCTACAGGCTCGGCGCCGCGTCGTCGTGAGTTATCCACATTCGTTCGAAGCGGCCTTCCCTTTCACTACGCACTCGCACGACGATCGCATGCATGGAATCTCGGCTAGAGCCCCTTGCCGCAGCGCAACACTCGATCCTCTTCCGTTCACAGCTTCTGGCTGCCGGATACTCCGACGACGAGATCTCTCGACGGATACGACGCAACGACTGGACGGCCATCCGGCGCGGTGCGTACGTCGAGACGCACGTGTGGGATTCGCTGGACGCCGTCCAGCGACATCGAGTGCTGACGATTGCAGTGGTGAAGCAGCTGAAAGTGCCGGCCGTACCGAGTCACGTGTCGGCTGCGGTCATGCTGGGGATGGCCGTGTGGGACCTGGACCTGACCGTCGTACATGTCACGCGTCAAGATCGGCATGCGTCGCGTTTCGAGGCGGGCGTGATGCATCACGCGGCACGTCTCCCGCCGAGTGACCTGTGCGTCGTCGACGGCATCACGGTCACCGGCCCGTTGCGGACGGCTGTCGATATCGCGCGCACGGCGCCGTTCGAACAGAGTGTCGTGGTAGCCGACGGCGCGCTTGCACGGTCGGGCAAGGACCGAGATGGGCTGTTCGCGACGTTCGAGCGGATGCGGACCTGGAGTGGGGCACGCGGAGCTGGTCGCGTCGTGGAGTTCGCTGACGGCAACGCCGAGTCGGTAGGTGAGTCGCGGGCTCGAGTCCAGTTCGAAAGGATCGGGCTGCCCCGACCGCGCCTGCAGTACGTGATCCAGGCGCCGAACGGAGAGACGTTCCGGCCGGACTTCTACTTCGAAGCCGAGCATACGTTGGGTGAGTTCGATGGCCGCTCGAAGTATTTCGCGTATCTCGGCCCGGGAGAGGATCCGGCGGAGGTCGTGTGGAGGGAGAAGCGACGCGAGGACATGCTGCGCGACATGGGATACGGCGTCGCTCGGCTCGTCTGGAAGGACCTCAACGACGACGCGACGGTACGTGAGCGATTCCGCGCGGCGTTCGAACGGACACGTCGTTCGGCCCGACGAGGGTTGCGGTAACAGGATTTCTCGGGCGGTGACACGCCTGCAGACGTGTCACCGCCCGAGAAAACGTACCAAACATGATCATTCGGAAAGGGTTAGGCGTCGCGTTTCTTGAACAGGTACCAGGCGACGGCGAGGAGGATCACGGTGAACGCCGCGAACACCCCGCCGGAGGCCCAACGGTCCAGGTAGTCGAACTCCGGGCCACCTTGCGGATCGTATGGGGTCACGGCGAGCAGCCGCTGACCGGCTCCAAATGGCAGGAACTTCAGGATGGGCTGCAACCAGTCGAGGGCTGGCACCATCGACAGACCAGCGATGAGCCCCTCGACCAACAGTGGCGTGATCAGCAGGATGACGAGCGCTGCGGGAATGCCGCGGAACAACTGGGCGAGTGCGATTCCCAGCAGGCTATAGATCATGACCATGACGATGTAGCCGGGGACCGCCTCGTTCAGCGGGCTAGCGGTCAGGTCGGGTGCCTCGCCCCAGAAGAGCGTCCCGACCCCGAAGTTGATCGCGACCGAGACGATGGCGACCACGGCCGACGTGAACAAGACAATCACGATCTTGGACAGCAGCACCGTGGAGCGCTGGGGAATGGCCAGCAAGGTCGGCTGGATGGTTCCGTGCCGGTACTCGTGGCCGACCGCGAAGATGCCGATGATGGCCATGAAGATCGGAATGAAGGTCGCGAATTCGCCGCCACCCGTGAGCACGGTCATGATCAACGTGTCGTCGAGCGGTTCGTCACTGGAGGCGATCGCCACGATGCCCGCGATCCCCGCCGTGATGAGCAGGCCGAGGCCGATGAGCCAGTACGTGGACCGCAGCGTGCGGATCCGGGTCGACTCGAAGCGCAGTGCGTCGATCATGCGGCACCTCCCGCGGTCTCGTTGTGGGCGCCTTGCCCGTCGACGAGGGACGCGGCCTCTTCGCGGACGTCATGGGCGACGTACTCCTCGGATGCGCCGGTGGCGCTGATGAACGCGTCTTCCAGCGAGGCGCTCTGGGTGGCGAGCTCGTGCAGGATGATGCCGTCGCGATGGGCGATCTCGCCGATGACCGACGCGTCGGCGCCACTGACCAGCAGTCCGCCCTCCGGGTTCGGTTCGACCTCGGCGCCCATCTGCTGCAACGTCTCGGTCAGTTGCGTAGCCGAGGGCGACTTGACGAGCACGGTGGTCTGCGTGAACTTCTTGACGAACTCGTCGACATCGCCATTGAAGATCATCTGACCTCGGCCGATCACCACCAACTCATCGGCCATCAACGACATCTCCGAGAGCAGGTGGCTGGACACGAGAACGCAGCGGCCCTCGGCCGCCAGAGCCTTCAACATGTCGCGTAGCCAGTGGATGCCGTGTGGGTCGAGACCGTTCGCGGGCTCGTCGAGGATGAGCGTGTTGGGGTCGCCCAGCAACGCCTGGGCGAGACCGAGGCGTTGCGCCATACCGAGCGAGAAGCCTTTGGGCTTCTTGTTCCGTACCTCTGTCAGGCCGACGAACTCCAGGACCTCGTCAGCCCGCTTCTTCGGGAGCCGGCTTCCTGCCGCGAGCATGCGCAAGTGATTGCGTGCGGTCCTCGTCGGGTGGAAGGATTTCGCTTCGAGTACGGCTCCGATCTCGGTCATCGGGTGGCGGATCTCGGCGAACCGGCGTCCGTCGAACCGTGTCTCTCCTTCACCGTTATCCAGATCGAGCATCAGCCGCATCGTCGTCGACTTGCCGGCACCGTTGGGGCCGAGAAAGCCGGTGACGACGCCGGGACGGACGTTGAACGAGAGATCGTCGACAGCGACTTTCGACCCGTAGCGTTTTCGCAGTCCTTCTGCGGTGATCATATGGTCTCCTGCGTTTGGCGATGATAGCGCCGGTTGATGTTCCTCGCAGAACTTATCGTGCCGACAAGCTCCATGTGGTCGTTCTAGGAAATGAACTTTCGCCTCCGGCGCAGGGTGGACCCGGCCCCTGGGAGACCATCAGGGGTATCGGGGTTTCACCCTAAGGTCGACAGAACCTGGCGCGCGAGGTGGCCCGCGCGGGCTCCGTATGACCCGCCGAACAGCACCGCATGCACCAGGATGGGATGCAGCTGGTGCAGGGGCACACGTTGTTGCCAGCCGTCGGCCAGCGGCCAGGCGTCGTGGTAGTTGGCGAGCACGTGATCCAGATAGGGCAGGCCGAACAAGGAAAGCATCGCGAGGTCGGTTTCGCGATGTCCGCCGTGCGTCGCCGGGTCGATGAGCCAGTTCCGGCCGTCGTCGCCCCACATGACGTTTCCGGCCCACAGGTCACCGTGCAGGAGCGACGGGGGTTCGGCCGGACCGGTGAGATCCGGAAGCACATCCATGACTCGCTCGACGTCGGACATGTCGCGGTTGTTGATGGCGCCGAGGTCACGTGCCCGGCGCAGGTACGGCGCGAGCCGGCCTTCGGCCCACATCGTGGGCCAATCCGGCCATGGTCCACCTGGAAGGGGGAGAGTGCCGACCCAGCCGTCGCCGGCCGACGAGCCGAAGACCTCGTAGCCCCGGCGGTGCGTGGTGGCGAGATCCCGGCCGAATCGTTCGGCGGCCTTGCGCGAGGGGGCGGTCTGAGTGATCCACTCCAGCGCGAGCCAATGTCGGCTGGCGGCGAGTACCTCGGGTACCGCGACACCATCTGGCACGTCGCGCAGCCGGCGGAGGCCATGGGACTCGATGTCGAAGAAGCCGTCGGGTGGGTCGGCCAGCGTCTTGACGAACAGCTGGCGGCCGTCGCTCGTCTCGACTCGATAGGCGTCGCAGATATCGCCGCCACCGATCGGTGTGGTACTGGACACGGAGATGCCCAGGAGCTCGGCGAGCTGTCCAGAATTGATCACGCTCATGAACGGCTCGGCGTACGCACCTGTCCGTCACGCGTGTCACGGATCGCGTCCAGGAAGTCATCGGCGGCTTGCTCGACCAGCTGGAGGACGAGTTCGAATCCGCCGTCACCGCCGTAGTACGGATCCGGGACGTCCACCTCCGCGTCTCCGCCGTCTCGTCCCTCGGAGCCGACGTCGCGCAGCATCCGGATCTTCGCTCGCGCCTCTTCGTTCGGTGCTAGCCGGTGCAGGTTCGTGACGTTGGCACTGTCGAGGGCGAGCACGAGGTCCACGTCGTCGAACCACGACTTCTGGAACTGCCGAGCACGATGGTGGCCTGGCTCGTAACCGTGCGCCCGAAGCGTGTCGACGGCTCGTGGGTCAGCAGGCTCGCCGACGTGCCACGCGCCCGTCCCCGCCGATTCGATCTCCACCATGTCCTGCAGGCCGACATCGGCCAAGCGGCTGCGGAAGACGACCTCCGCCATGGGCGAGCGGCAGATGTTGCCCGCGCAGACGATACAAACTTTCATGCCGGATGCGCGCCGTATCGGGGTTCAGTCATCCTCGAGCTGGCGTGCGAGCTCGCCAACGGCAAGCGCGAGTTCGGTCGCGAGATCGAACGAGCGCTCGTGTTGCGGGTTGCTGCGCATCCACAGGCATACGGTCTGTACGACGGCTCCCGCCCAGGACGGATCGCGGCGCAAGGCAAATCGAACCGATACGGGACGTGGCGACGTGCCCGCGACGTCCCACCATTGACCGTCGGAGAAGGCCAACAGCGGATTACCTGTGACATCCTCATACACCACTTCATACTGCTGATGAAGCGGCGAAGAGCCCTGCGACGAGGAGCCCTGCGACGAGTCAGCAGAACGGTGCTGACGGGGCAGGTCGTTGATGAGGTGCCCTTCAGGCGGCCTTTCATCCAAGAGCGACGTTACCGGACCATGGCCGATCGTCATGTCGTTGTCCACCACATTCTCATAGGGGCTGAGAACTTGAGCACTACGACCCCCGTGGGACCCTTGAAGATCCGCCTATCGTCGTGCGTATTCGGACCTAAGATACGGCACCACTACAGGGTAGCGGAAGACCTCGGATCGGCCGTTCGGATCTATTTTGGCAGCAAAAGATTGAGAATCCAGCTGACCAGCGACACGACCAACGCACCCAGGACGGCATCCCAGAAGAAGCTGTCGACCTGGAACGGCACGTTCAGCACGTCGGCGATCCATCCCGTGAGGGACAGCATCAAGGCGTTGACGATGAACGTGAACAGCCCGAGCGTCAGGATGAACAGCGGGAACGTGAACAACTTGACGATCGGCTTGATGATCGCGTTGACGATCGCGAAGATCAGCGCGACCACGAGCAGGGTGATCACTTGACCGGTCGCCGTGTCGGTGTCGGTGACGTTGACCCCGCTGACCAGCTCGGTCGCAACCCACAGTGCCAGTCCGTTGACGATGATTCGTACGATTAGAGAGACCACGAAGGCTGAGCGTATATGGTGCATCGACATGACGCCATCGCATGATCGAGACGACCGCGATCCACACCCGCACACCAGCCGTGTTCGCCTGCGCGAGGCGCTGGCGAACCTACCTTCTTACAAGCCCGGACGTTCCGCAGCCGGTTCGTCGTCGGCCGACGCCGGTCCGGTCTTCAAGGTTTCCTCGAACGAGAATCCGTACCCACCGCTGCCTGGCGTCCTCGAGGTCGTAGAGGAGGCCTCGAGGTCGATGAACAGGTATCCCGACATGTTTGCGACCGGGCTCGTGGATGCGATCGCTCGACGGTTCGACGTGCCCGCCGCACATGTCGCCACGGGTACCGGCAGCGTGGGCGTGCTGCAGCAGGTCATCCAGGCGTGCGCGGCGGAGGGCGACGAGGTGATCTACCCGTGGCGTTCGTTCGAGGCATATCCGATCGTTGTGGGCATCTCGGGAGCACGCTCGGTGCGGGTTCCGCTGACTGTGGATGCGCGTCACGACCTCGAAGCGATGCGTGATGCGATCACCGAGCGGACCAGGTTGGTGTTGGTGTGCAGCCCGAACAACCCGACCGGTCCCGCCGTCCACCACGACGAGATGGTCGAGTTCCTGAAGGACGTGCCGGACGACGTCCTGGTGGTGGTCGACGAAGCCTACCGGGAGTTCGTCCGCGATGCGCGCGCCGTTGACGGGCTCGCGCTGTACCGGCGTTACCCCAACATCTGTGTGCTGCGGACGTTCTCGAAGGCTTACGGGCTTGCCGGCCTCCGGGTCGGGTTCGCGTTCGCGCACGACGACGTGGCGGACGCGTTGCGCAAGACGGCCGTTCCCTTTGGTGTCTCGGGTGTGGCCCAGGCCGCTGCGGTGGAGTCGTTGAATCGGGAAGCGGAGCTCATGCAGCGGGTGGAGAGCCTGGTGAAGGAACGATCTCGGGTGCAGGAGGCCCTGCGGGCACAGGGATGGCGAATCCCGCATACCGAGGCGAACTTCATCTGGTTGGAACTCGGCGAAGAAACGGATCATTTCGCCGAAAAATGTGGTGAGGCCGGACTTATCGTCCGACCCTTCGGCGGTGAGGGATGCCGGATCAGCGTTGCCGAGCCAGAGGCAAATGATCTTTTGATCCGGATTGCCGCAGAATGGCGTGGGTGAAGAATGTCACGACAACAACACGCCGCGTCGTGTGGTGACTGTGGGCAACTATGACCTATGACACAAAGATCGCGTGACACGAAGACGTGGACGACGTCACTGCGTTCGGGGGGCGAGACGCAGGACATCGTCCACGCATGTCACAGCCTACTGCGCCCGGTCGATTCGCGCCATGCAAATGCTGTCAGCAGCACATACCTGGCCACTGTGGCTGGATTTCATCGGCAGAAGCCGGAGCGGCGACCGTAGCTGCACCGGCCGACAGAACAATAGCGGTGAACGTGACAGCCAGAACGCGCCTCAGACGAGCCACTGCGATCGACCTCCGAAACTCAGTAGGACTAGCAAAAAATGACTACGTGTTGTGCAATAGTGTCATGACAGAGCAGCCACTAGCAACAGCTGACGAGGCGCCGGAACCGACGCCCGTCGGGCAGCGTATCCGGTCGCGCAGGTTGGAGCTGGGCCTTTCACAGGCAGATATCGCTGAGGGAATGCTGTCTCCCAGCTATGTCTCGCTTGTGGAGAGCGGCCGGCGCCAGCCGGCAGCGGCGGCATTGGCGCACATCGCGGAACGGCTGCGCATTGACGTCGAGTACCTGCGTGATGGTGTTGACGCCTCAGTGCGTACGCGGGCTCGCCTCGCCTTGGGCCGTGCGGAGAAGGCCTTGTACGACGGCCGTGCGGCCGACGCGTATGACGAGTTCACCACATTGGTTGGCGACCCCGGTCTCAACGATGAACAAGCTCGTCGCGCGCGTCTGGGCCAAGCGCAGGCATTGGAGCGCAAAGGCGACATCGAAGGTGCGATCGGGCTTCTCAACGAACTCGCGGAGGAAGCCCGGCAGCGGCCTGATGTCCAGCCATGGCTCGACATTGCTCTTGCGATGTCGCGGTGCTACCAGAACGCCGGCGATCTCGACATGGCGATCCAGGTCGGGGAGAAGGCGATGCGGGATGCCGCCGAGCTCGGCTTGGAGCGGACCGATGAGTACGTCCGGCTCGGCTGCACGGTGCTGAGTGCCTACCACGGCCGTGGCGACATCGTCCGGTCGCGGACGTTGGCTTCTGACCTGGTCCGAGCCGCTGACGAGATGGGCGCGCCACACACGAGGGGCGCTGCATACTGGAACGCTTCGGTGATCGCGGAGTCTCGTGGTGATCTCGCGCAGGCACTGAGTCTCGTCGATCGTGCGCTGGCCCTCTTCGGTGAGGGTGACGATCGCCGGAACCTTGCTCGCCTGCGGATGGCCTACGCGTGGCTTCTCCTCCAGGGAGAGGACCCACGGCCGACAGATGCGCTCGACCTTCTCGAGTCCGTCCGTGGTGAGGTCTCCATGCACGGCGGAGTGGACGACGTCCGGCATTACGAGAGCACCCGGGCCGACGCTCTTCTGGCCTTGGGCCGTCTCGACGAGGCGCACGAGGCCGCCGTGGAGGCGCTGCGGGATCTCGGTGATCAGCCACGCATGGAGTCCGCGCGGGCCCGGTTGGTGCTGGCCCGTGTCCTGCGCGCCGAGGGAGACGTCGATCAGAGCGCACGCGAGGGTGCGCTGGCCGCGTCCATGCTGGAGGCGATGGGAGCTTCCCGGCGCGCGGCCGCGGCGTGGCGCGAACTCGGTGATCTCTACCGGGATCTGGGGCGGACTGACGAAGCCCTGCAGGCGTTTGACCGGGCGTTGCACTCGATGCACATCACGCACTCGGTGGGTGCGGGTGTCGTTCTCGATGCGCCGGCGGCGCAGGAGCGCGAGTTGGCGATCAGCTGACCGGGCTTTCACCCCGCACCCGCTCGGTATGTCACGTGCGCTCCTTTTCGTGGATGCGGTCGTGGACGCAGCCGAGGGCGGCGCGTCCTGAGGTTCGTGTGTGCACGCGACGTTCGACCCCTCGACGGGGTTCCGGGACGTGGCGTGCGCACACGAACCTCCGCGGGCATGGCGTGTGTGCGGGTATGACGCGGGTGCATGGTGAGGTAGCTGCCGCCCGCGCGTGGGAGGCAGCTATCAGCCGCTCACCGTGTGTTCTCATGGGCGCGGTAACCTGGTTCCAGATCAGGCATCTCGGGCGATGAGGAAGGGCGTACGTGTCTCCGGCGAAGTTCGGTTGGCCGAACTATTTGATTCGGCTACGCGTAAATAGCTCATCGCCGCGTGCCAATCATCTCGGAATACGAGGCCGCCGCACGCCAGGTGTCGCCGTCCGGATTCTGATGTCGCGAATACGGCTCGTACTGCTGGGGCTCGTCGCCATCGCCGTCGCAGCGTGCGGCGACGGCGCGCTCGCACTCGGCTCCGATTCCGCTTCCGACGACGAACGGCCCACGGTGATGACGTCGTTCACGGTTCTGGCCGACATCGCCCGGAATGTCGGAGGGGACGCCATAAACGTCGAGTCCATCGTCAAGCCCGGTGCCGAGGTCCACGGATACGAGCCCACACCCAGCGACACTCGCCGTGTCGACGGCGCAGACCTGGTGCTCGAGAACGGCCTCGGCCTGGAACTGTGGTTCGAGGATTTCATGGCACAGGTGGACGCACCACGCGTCGTCGTCAGCAAGGGCGTCGACACCATCCCGATCGAGTCCGGCACGTATGAGGGCGAGGCCAATCCGCACGCGTGGATGTCGCCGCTCAACGTCGCCATCTATGCCGAGAACATCGCGGAGGCCTTTGCCGAACTCGATCCGGACAACGCCGAGCTTTTCGAGAGCAACGCCGACGCTTTCGCGGACGAGCTCCGTGAGGTGCACGAGGAGCTGGTCGAGGCCGTCGCGGAGCTGCCCGAGCAGCAACGAGTTCTCGTGACGTGTGAGGGGGCGTTCTCGTATCTGGCGCGTGATGCGGGACTGCAGGAGCGGTATCTCTGGCCGGTCAACAGTGACGAAGCGGGCACCCCGCGGCAGGTCACGGAAACGATCACGATCGTCCGTGAGAAGCGGGTCCCGGCGGTGTTCTGTGAGTCAACCGTGAGCGATCGGCTGCAGCGGCAGGTCGCCCGGGAGTCGGGCGCCGAGTTCGGTGGTCTGCTGTACGTCGACTCCCTGTCCGAGGCCGGTGGCCCGGTTCCCACGTACATCGATTTGATCCGGCACGACGCGGAGACGATCATCGAAGGGCTGGTCGACGCGCAGGTGGCAGGCGAACAGCGATGACCGGGACGACGATCGGGAACGCCAGCGACCCCGCCACCGGGGACGTCGCCGATCATGGACCCGTCGTTGATATCGCTGGCGTCACGGTTCGCTACGACGATGTGCTCGCGCTGCACGACGTGTCGCTCACGGTGGGATCGAGCCGCGTGTGTGGCCTGATCGGCATGAACGGCTCGGGGAAGTCCACGCTGTTCAAGACCATGATGGGGTTGATCCGTCCACAGGCCGGTACGGTGCGGCTCTTCGGGAGCGATCCCGCTCACGGACGACGACGCGGCGAGGTCGCGTACGTGCCGCAGGCAGAGAACGTCGACTGGTCGTTTCCCTTGCGGGTGCGTGACGTCGTGATGATGGGCCGTTACGGCACGATGTCCATGCTGCGGCGATCGCGTGGTGTCGACCGTGCCGCTGTCGACGACGCCCTCGAACAGGTAGATCTGACCGGGCTCGCATCCCGCCAGATCGGTGAGCTGTCCGGTGGGCAGCGCAAGCGCGTATTCGTCGCTCGCGCGATCGCGCAAGACGCCAGGTTGTTGCTGCTCGACGAGCCCTTCTCCGGCGTGGACGCGCGTTCCGTGGAGACGATCTGCCAGCTGTTGCGCAGCCGCGCCGCGGCTGGCTGCGCCGTGCTCATCGCCACTCACGATTTCGACGTGTTGCCGGAGATCGCCGACGAAGCTGTGCTCTTACACAAGCGTGTCTTGCTGCATTCCACGCCGCAGACGGTGCTGCGGCCGGAGAACCTCGCCCTGGCGTTCATGCCCGCCGAGACCGAACGGAGCGACGGAGCCTGAGGTGGTGGCGTGAGTCTTTTCGAGTTCGTCGTCGATGTCGTCGTCGGCCCGTGGCAGTTCGAGGTAATGCGCCGTGCGCTGCTTGTGACCGTGGTCGCCAGCCTGGTCTGTGCGGTCCTGTCCTGCTGGCTGGTACTTATCGGGTGGTCGCTCATGGGCGACGCGGTCTCGCATGCCGTCCTTCCCGGCGTCGTGCTCGCCTACATGGCAGGTCTCCCGTTCGCGATCGGCGCGTTCGTGTTCGGCTGCGTCGCCGTGTGGCTGATCGGAACGGTGCATTCGACGTCCCGGGTGAAAGAGGACACCTCGATCGGTGTCGTGTTCACGACGTTGTTCGCGCTGGGTCTCGTGCTCATCTCGGCCACGCCCAGCCAGGTCGATTTCAACCACATCCTGTTCGGCAACGTGCTTGGCGTCTCGGACACGGACCTGTGGCAGGTGGTGATCATTGGTGCCGTGACGGGCAGCGCGCTGTTGGTGAAGAATCGCGACCTGACCCTGTACGCGTTCGACCCGGACCACGCGCATGCGATCGGAATCAGTCCACGACGGCTGCAGGTGCTGCTGCTCGTCCTGCTGGCGCTGACCGTCGTCGTCGCCTTGCAAGCCGTCGGCGTCATCTTGGCGGTGGCCATGGTGATCATTCCGGGTGCCACGGCATACCTCCTGACCAACCGGATGGAACGGATGCTGGTGATCGCTCCGCTGCTGGCGGTGGCATGTTCGGTGGCCGGACTGTACGTGTCCTACTACGCGGACGTGTCTCCCGGCGGCGCCGTCGTGCTGGCGCAGGGTTCGCTCTTCTTCGTCCTGTATCTCGTGGCGCCGCGCCGGGGACTGGTGCGCCGCCTTCGAGTGGCGGCTGGCCGCCAATGAGCGAGGCGCACGTTCCATGCGCCTCGCTCTTCTCGGCGACACGTGGTGATCGTCGCGATCGTGGGTGCGCTGGACGTCACCGTGTGACGGGTTCGGAGCGGCGGACACGCGCGGCGAGGGCGGCGGCGAGGAGCGCGACGACGATCCCGTTGATGGGCGGGATCCCCCACGTCCATTCGTCGGAGATCCAGGCCACCGCTGCCCCCAGCCCGTATGCGGCCACGTTCTCCCAGCGCACTGCCGGGAACACATGCGTGGACGGGGCGGGAAGGCTGTGGCGCCAGCGGGACCACCAATCACCGATGATCACGCCCCCGATCGGCGGGATCAAGATGCCTAACCAGTTCAAGTAAGTGATCAAGTTGTCGTAGATCCCGGTGATGGCCAGCACGGTTCCGATCACGACGCCGATCACGACGAACGGCTTCTTCGAGCGTGAGTTGGCGATCTCGGCGCCGGCGACACCGAAGTTGTACGCGGCGTTGTCGTTGGTCGTCCAGAGGTTGCTGAGCAAGAAGACCAGGCCCCAGAAGACCAGGCCCAGCTGGAACAGCACCAGCACGAAGTCCGGTTCCCCGAAGGCGATGGCGCCGATGGCGCCGCAGAACAGCATGAGGAACTGCCCGACGACGAAGGCGATCAGCGCGGCCCCGAAGCCCTGACCTGGCGAGCGGGCGAAGCGTGTCCAGTTCGGTGCCTGTGTACCTCCGGACGCGAAGGTGCCGACGATGATCGTCACGGCGAGTGCCAGACCCATCGTCGTCGTCGGCTCCTGATCGAGCATGCCCGACATGCCGCCGACCTCGTCGAACGAGCGCATCGTGATCCATGCGACCAGGATGAGAAGCAGCGGGACGGAGACGAGAGACAGGCCGTACATGCCGCGGTAGCCGTAGTAGGCGGTCACGCCCATGAGAAAGCCGCCGATCACCATGAGCAGCCGCTCGACGCCGTCGCCCTCCCACTCGAACGCGTTCGCGGTGAGCTGGGCCAACGTGGCGACCGTGACGCCATACCAGCCGACCTGGGTGCCTCCGAGAAGCAGTGAGCTCAGTTTCGAGCCCCTGTTGCCGAACGCGTAGCGGCACATCATGACCGTGGTTAGCCCCGTGCGGGCGCCGATCCCGCTGATCACCGCTACGTACGTACCGAGAACGACGCTGCCCAGCGCCAGTACACCCATGAGCGGCCAGAATTCGAATGCCGCACCGACCTGTGCGCCGGCCAGCATCGTGGGCGTGAAGAATGTGAAGCCCAGCAGCACGATCGAGAGCGAGAAGAGAGACTTGCGGGCGTGCCCGGGAACGGGCTCGATGGGATAGTCGGGGTCGACGTGGGAGTCAGCGTGCGTTCTGGCTTCGGATCCGTCAGGGCTGTTCGCCGTCATCGCCAATGTCCTCCATCCACAATGTGGGGTTGGCCGCGATGAATTGCTCCATCAGCTCGACGCACTCGGCGTCGTCGAGCATGACGATCTCCACGCCGTTTTCGGCCAGCCAATCGTGGCCACCGGTGAACGTGGTGGCCTCTCCGATGACGACGCGGGAGATGCCGAACTGGCGGACCAGGCCGCTGCAGTACCAGCACGGTGACAGGGTCGTCACCATCGTCGTTCCGTCGTACGAGCGTCGCCGCCCCGCGTTGCGGAAGGCGACGGTTTCGGCGTGCAACGTGGGATCGCCCTCCTGGACGCGACGGTTGTGACCGTGGCCGAGAACGTGACCGTCGGGACCGATGAGCGCAGCACCGATAGGTATCCCACCCTCGGCCAGGCCGGTACGAGCTTCGTCCAGGGCCACGCGCAGCCACGCCTGCATGGTCGCGTCGTCGAGCATCCGCACGCTCCTTCTGAGTTGTTGATGGTGCCGGTTGGTGGTGCTGACCTGTGATGCTGTCTAGCGGCCGGCCGGTGCGAGGTTGATTCCCCACAGCTTGGCGGCGCGGCACACGCAGCCACAACGGACGTATCGTCAGTATTCGTTCACACGTCTCCTGACGGATCGTCGTTGACGATTGCACATATCCGGGGCACCGTCGGCGTATGGCGATGACGGTTCGAGACATTCTTGCCCTCCCTGCCGTGCGTGCCGCCGAGCCCCGGCTCATGACCCGTCCGGAGGGGCTCGATCGGGCCGTTACGTGGGCGCACTCGAGCGAGATCTTCGAGATCGGACCACTGCTGGCGGGCGGCGAGCTGCTCTTGACCACCGGCCTCGGTCTCTCCGGCGCCGACGCCGGCGCTCGGCGGCACTGGATCCGTGAACTGACACACCGCGGTGTCGTCGCGATAGCGATCGAGGTGGGACGCTCACTTCCAGCGCTGCCCGAGGAACTCGTCGACGAGGCCGAGCGGTGCGATCTGCCGTTGGTCCGCCTCGACGAGGTCGTGCCGTTCGAGCGGATATGCCGAGACGTCAACACCGTCCTGGTCGATCAGGACGGCGCCGCCCTCCGGATAGCCGATCAGCTGAGCGACAGGCTTCTCGCGGCACTGGCCAAGGGCGGCCTCGCAGCCGTCGCCCGGGCCGCGACCGAGCAGCTCGGTCAGCCCGTGGTCATCGCGACGGCGGCCGGGCAAGCCGTCGCCGTGGCGGGAGTGCCCTCGAAGCGCGTGCTGGACAACGTGATCGCTGCCGCTGCGGCTCATGCGCCGGTGATCGTCGACGAGCACGTGTGGGGGCATGTCTTCACCGGCGAACCGGCTGCAGACGCGCATCTCCCGGCAGGCGCACCGCAGCAGGTGGCGCGCCGGATCGCCGCGGCTGCGGCCGTCGCCGTCGCACATCTCGGGGATTCCACCGCGGAATCCGGATCGGCCGCCGTCGCCCTCCTGGAAGACCTGCTCGCCGGAAGCGCCGTCAGCGAGCACGAGCTCGTCGTGCGCGCCGGGCTGGCTGGCCTGCACACCCCGGAGGGTGCCGCCGTCTTGGGCATCGCGGCGAACGCACCCGACCCGGTGAGCATCATCGCGGCCGTTCGGGCAGCCGGGTCGCGTACGGGTGGTGCGCTGGTCGGTCGCGTGGGTGGACAGGTCTTGGCCGTGGTGGCCGCGGCCAAGACGCATGCTGATCCGGCAGGGGACGTGGTCGCGGCGCTGACCGAGCACTACGACACGGGGCCGGAGCTGACGTGCGTCGTCGGCCCGCCCGTGACGCTGGCCGAGGCCGGCCGTTCCTTGCGGGAAGCGCAGGCGTCGGTGGAGTGCGCCCGGCCAGGAATGCGGACGTGGCGAGAGACAGTGGCGCAGCGGCTGGTCGGCATGCTCGACCGGACGGCGCGTGAGCACCTGATCGACGATCTTCTCGGGCCGCTGCGTCGCTGGGACAGCGCCCACGGTAGTGACCTGATACGCACCGTCGACGTCTATCTCCGGCACGGTCGCAGCCCGACACGGGCCGCCGACGTGCTGCACGTGCGGCGGCAGTCGCTGCATCAACGGTTGCAGCGGGCTGAGGCCCTGCTCGGGCACCGGCTGGACGATCCGGAGATCGTCACAGCCCTGCTCCTCGCCGTGCACGCCGCGCGATGACAGGAATGTGGAGACGACAGCACAGCGGTGGTGAGGACAGCTAGCTAGGCTGAGAGGCGTGATCGATGAACGCCCCTCCCCGGGCAGGGTGTCCGTCGCCGCGGAGGACTGCATCAAGGTGATCTACGCGGCGCAAGAATGGGACGACGTCGCGGTGACCGCGTCGTATCTCAAGGCGCGCCTCGGCGTCGGCGCCCCGGCGATCTCGGAAATGGTGCGCCGCCTGCACGATCAGGGCCTGGTGACCCACGAGCGTTACGGCCCGGTGGCGCTGACCGAGAGCGGAACGCGGCTTGCCCTGCGGATGCTGCGCCGGCACCGGCTCGTCGAAACCTACCTCGTCGCGCAGCTGGGCTATGGCTGGGACGAGGTGCACGACGAAGCGGAGAACCTGGAGCACGTCGTCTCCGATCGGCTGCTGGAACGGATGTCCGAGCGGCTGGGCCACCCGGTGCGCGACCCGCACGGCGATCCCATCCCCGCTGCTGACGGGACGGTCCACCGTCCCGAAGCGGTGCGGCTGTCCACCCTGTCGGCGGGTGACGCCGGATACGTCGCGCGCATCTGCGACGACGAGCCCGAGCTTCTCCGCTATTTCACGGCCCATGAGATCACTCTCGATCAGCGGATCGAAGTCCTGCGCCGACGCCCCTACGCTGGCTCGTCGACGCTCCGGGTGGGAACGGAGCCACGTTCGGGCGAGCTCGAACTCACCGATGTCGCCGCCGCGGCGCTCTGGGTGGTGCGGGAGCGCTCATGACCAGCTCGCTGGTGCTCGGCGTGCCGTGCTCGCGCCCATGCTCAAGCGAGCGGTGCTCGCACGTAGCTCGTTGCCGTGATCAGCTCACCCGGACACGTGCGAGCTGGCGGGACTGTGCTACGAGGGCGCCGGTGACGTCGTAGACCTCCGCCTCCTCGTCGAACCAACCGTCCCGGACCAACCTGCCGCGCAGGTGAACCGTCAGCCAGCCCGGCGCCGGGAGGCTGCGCGTCAGCACCGTGAGCTCCACCGTCGGTGCCCACCCCAGCCGGCCGAGCCCGAAAACCGTAGGCGGCAGCGAATCGACGGCCAGCGGCAGCACGATCGGATCGGGTTCCGTGCCATCGGCTAGCCGGACATGTCCACGCATGGACAACTGCCCGGCGGGACGTCCCGAGAACCAGCCGAGCGTCTGGGGATCGAGCCGCAGATCGACATGATCGAGAACGCCGACGTGCGTGCCGTCGGGAAGGTCGACAACCGTCGGGATGCACTCGTCCACCGGGGCGACCGGCTCGGGCGGCGGGCCGGCCCACTCGACGTCGGCGTCGTGGCTCAAGGTGCTGGTCGTGACCAATGCCTCGACGCGGGGGATGTCATCCTGCACGAGCGTCGCCCGTAGCGTGGCGGTGGTGCGACCGGCCCGGAGGAGATCGACACGGACGCGGGCCGGGCCGGACGAGGGCGGAGCCACGAAATGGGAACTCGTGCTCAGCGGGTGCGGATGCGGTGATTCGGAAACCACCGCCTTGAGGATCAGCGCGACAAGGTAACCACCGTTCGCGACATCACCGACGGACCACGAGCTGTCGATCTCGACCTCGTAGATGCCGGGCTCCACGTTCTTCACGGTCGTCGCTTCGTTGAAGTCGGCCACGAGCCCGACCTTATGCTAACGATCAGTGGCTGCATAGGCACGTTCTGTCAACTACGCACTTTATGCCTGGTCACGGGCGAGATTTCGGCAAAGAAAAGGATGCCTGAATTACCACGGCACATCCCCTAGCGCGTTACTTGGGGTGGTTCGGTAAGATCTGCCCTCGGCGGGGGAGTGATCTTACAACAATGACCCTGCTCGCCCTCGAGGTGGGCAGGTGGAACAGAAAAGGAGAACCATGCCACCCCCATCTCGCCGGACTACCGCTATAGCCGGTGGTCTCGCGCTCAGCATGGTCGGTTTCGGTGTCACTGCCACTGCGGTGTCGGCCGGAGCAGCCGAGGGCGAGACCGTGGAAGCTCGGATAAACGCCAAGCTGGAGAAGGACAACGACGTGTCGGGTCTGCCGGTCAGGCTGGCCCGGCATGACCGAGATGACTCGCAGTCCACCAAGCTGATCGGGCTTTCGACCTCCGACGGCGCGTCGCTGCGGACCTACTGTGTCGAGCTGCACATGCCGATCGACTACGACCACCCGGACATGGAAGAGGTGGACTGGGATTCGTATCCCGATCCGGAATCGCCGTTCCACCAGAACCGGGACAAGGTCAACTGGATCCTGCACCACTCCTACCCGGCCGTGGATCTCGGCGGCATCGAGGCCGAGATCGACCACGAGTTCCGTGACGGCCTGGCCGAGAAGGAGGCGATCGCCGCCACCCAGGCAGCGGTCTGGCACTTCAGCGACGGCGCCGAGCTGGCGCGTAACAACCAGACGCCGGGCAATCCTGCATCGAGGGAAGATGTCGTCGCGCTGTACGAGTACCTGACCGGAGATGCGAACGAGGGTATCGAGGATCAGCCCGAACCGGAGCTGTCACTGACCCCGGGCGCTCGCGAAGGTGAGGCGGGCACTCTGATCGGCCCGTTCGAGGTGGGCACGACGGCTGAGACCGTGCAGGTCACCTCCTCGCTTCCGGAAGGCGTGACGCTCGCGGATGAGGATGGCGAGCCGCTGGGCGCCGAGGTCGGCGACGGCGCGGAAATCTTCGCGGACGTGCCGGAAGACGCCGCCGAGGGGTCGGGCACCTTCGATCTATCGGCCAACGTGACCATGAGCCTGGGCCGGCTGTTCATCGGTGCCGACTACGAGAACACGCCCACCCAGTCGCTGATCCTCGCCTCGGCGGAGAACTCGAAGCTGAACGTCACCGGTGAGGTGTCCTGGACGGCCACGGAGCCGGAGCCGACCGAGACCCCGGAACCGACGGATACTCCGGAACCCACCGAGACCCCGGAACCGACCGAGACCCCGGAGCCCACGGATACTCCGGAACCGACCGAGACGCCGGAGCCCACGGACACCCCGGAGCCGACCGAGACACCAGAAGAGGATGAAGACGAAGACGAAGACCTGCCCGACACCGGTGTCGCATCGACGACGCTGCTCGGGACGGGAATCCTCGCGATGTTCGGTGGTGCTGCGGCGATGTTCCTGCAGCGTCGCGGTCTGCTCCGCGCTCGCGGCTGACCGGCGGCTGACACCAGTGGCTGGCAGCAAGACCGATCGGCAGCAAAGCTGATCGATCACGGTTGACGAAACAACGGCGGGCCGGAATCCCCGAGTGGATTTCCGGCCCGCCGTTTGCGTCGGGTACCGTGACACGATTTCTCGGGCCGTACTACGTCTACAGCCGTGTTATGGCCCGAGAAAACGTACCAAACATGATCATTCGGATGTGGTGGCGTGGGTTAGGTCATGCTCCAGGCGAGCGCGTTCGCGGGGTCTTCCAGGAGCGACGCGACATCGGAGAGGAACCGCGACCCTTGCTCGCCGTCGACGAGCCGGTGGTCGAACGACAACGCGAGCGTGGTGATCGATCGGGGCTTGATCTTGCCCTTGTGTACCCACGGCTGCTCGCGTATCGCACCGAACGCGAGGATCGCGGCCTCGCCCGGGTTGATGATCGGCGTGCCGGTGTCGACACCGAAGACCCCGACGTTGGTGATGGAGATCGTCCCGCCTTGCATGTCGGCCGGTGGGGTCTTGCCCTCACGTGCCGTCGACGCCAGATCGTTGATGGCCACGGCAAGGTCACGCAACGACAGCTGGTGAGCCTCCTTGATGTTCGGCACGACGAGACCTCGGGGGGTGGCTGCCGCGATGCCCAGGTTGACATAGCGCTGCATGACGATCTCGCCCGCGTCCTCGTCCCAGCGCGCGTTGACCTCCGGCGTGCGCGGGATGGCCAGGCACATCGCGCGGGCGAGCAGTGCGAGTGGGGTCAGCTTCACGTCCCGGAACTCGCGCTTCTCGCGTAGCCGCTCGGCGAGTTTCACGGAACGCGACACATCGACGGTGATGAACTCCGTGACATGTGGGGCTGTAAATGCCGACTCGACCATGGCCTGCGCGGTCTTGCGCCGCACCGACCGGACGGGAATCCGCTCGGTGCGAGGCTGGCCGTTCCAGCCCAGCTCGCTGGAAACGCCGGCCGGCTCGCGCACCGCCTCGTCGGCCGTGTCCGCCACTGGAGCCGCGGCGGCCTGGACGTCCTCGCGGGTGACCGTGCCATTGGGTCCGGTGGGTGTCACCGTGGAGATATCGATGCCGAGATCCTTGGCCAGCTTGCGCACCGGCGGCTTGGCCAGGACGCGTGCCCGCCCGTCGCCGCTCGCCGGAGCCTGCGCCGACCCGGCATGCGCGCTCTGCTGGGCTCGCTGCTGATCCGGCGGTGGCTCGCTGGCAGCCGCGGGCCGTTTGCGCTGGCGCCGGCCGGGTGAGCTGGAGCGGGGACCGTAGCCGACGAGGACGGGCTGGCGTTCGTCCTCGGCTGCTGGCGTGTCCGCGCCGGTGTCCGTGGCGCCCTTCTCGTCAGCGCCGGTGCCGGTGGGAGCGGCAGCGTCACTGCCGCTCGATTCGGCCCCGAGATCCGCGCCGGGGGTGGCGACGTCGGACACGGGAGTTTCGGTGCCGGTGTTCACGGCGATGATCGGTGTCCCGACCGGCACCGTCTGGCCCTCCTCGACGAGCAGGCTGTCGACGACACCGGCATACGGGCTGGGGAGTTCGACGGCGGACTTGGCCGTCTCGATCTCCACGATGATGTCGTTGACCTTCACCGCGTCGCCCGGCTTGACCTTCCACGAAACGATCTCGGCCTCGGTGAGGCCCTCGCCTACATCGGGCAGATTGAACTGCGACACGCTCACGCCTGCACCCTCCCTATCCGCTGATCATGAACATTTATCGCCCCATGAGGGCGATAAATGTTCATGATCATGGGGTCGTCGTTGTCGTTGCTGCTCGTCACCTCGTCGCTCCTTCAGTAGCTCAGGGCGCGCTCGACGCCGTCGAGCACCCGGTCGAGGTCGGGGAGGTAGTCCTCCTCGACCCGAGCCGGTGGATAGGGCGTGTCGTAGCCGGTGACCCGGACGACGGGCGCTTCGAGCGAGTAGAAGCATTCTTCGGTGACCCGGGCGGCGACCTCGGTGCCCACGCCGAGTGTGCGCTGGGCCTCGTGTACGACGACGAGCCTTCCGGTGCGCCGCACCGAGGCGTAGACCGGCTCGAGATCCAGCGGGGAGAGCGTGCGCAAGTCGATGACCTCGAGCGAGCGGCCGTCGTCGGTCGCGGCCGTGGCTGCCTCGAGGCAGGTCTTCACCATCGGCCCGTACGCCGCGAGCGTGGCATCGGATCCTTCGGCGACGACGCGGGAAGCGTTCAGCGGGAGATCGGGCTCCTGATCGAGATCGAACTCGGCCTTCTCGTAGTAACGGCGCTTCGGCTCGAAGAAGATGATGGGGTCGTCGCTCGCGATCGCCTGCTGGATCATCCAGTAGGCATCCGCCGGGCTGGCGCAGGAGACGACCTTCAACCCTGGGGTGTGGGCGAAGTATCCTTCCGGGCTCTCGCTGTGGTGCTCGACGGCGCCGATGCCACCGCCGTAGGGAATCCGTATGGTGATGGGCAGCCGCAGCCGCCCGCCCGAACGGAAGTGCATCTTCGCGACCTGGCTGACGATCTGGTCATAGCCGGGAAACACGAACCCGTCGAACTGGATCTCGCAGACCGGGCGGTACCCCCGCAGGGCAAGCCCGATAGCGGTGCCGATGATGCCGGCCTCGGCGAGTGGCGTGTCGAAGACCCGGTCTTCTCCGAAGTCTTTTTGCAGCCCGTCCGTGACGCGGAAAACTCCACCGAGACGGCCCACGTCTTCGCCCATGACCAGCACCTTGGCGTCGGCGTCCATGGCACGACGCAGGCCGGCGTTGATGGACTTGGCGATGGTGAGCGCAGTCATTGCGCCTCCTTCTCGTCGACGAAGGAGTCCAGGTAGCGGGCCATCTCCTCCTGCTGTGCGCGCAGGGTGGGAGGAGTGTCCACGTAGACGTGATCGAAGATCGTGGTGGGATGTGGATCCGGCATGGAGCGGCAGGTAGTGCGCAAATGCTCGGCCAGCTGCTCCGCTTCGGCCTCCACGCCGTCGAAGAACGCCTGGTCGGCCATCTTCTCCCGCGTCATGTAAGCCTTGACGCGTTCGACGGGATCCTTCAGGCGCCAGCTCTCCAGCTCCGAATCGAGCCGGTAACGTGACGCGTCGTCGCTGGTGGTATGGGCCCCCATCCGGTACGTGAAAGCCTCGATCAACGACGGTCCTTCGCCGTCACGGGCACGCTGGAGTGCCTCCCGGCTGACTGCCAGGCAGGCGAGCACGTCGTTGCCGTCGACGCGTAGCCCGGGGAATCCGAACCCGTGCGCGCGCCGATACAGCGGCACCCGCGTCTGGCGCTCCAGTGGTTCGGAGATGGCCCACTGGTTGTTCTGGCAGAAGAACACCACCGGGGCGTTGTTGACGCCGGCCCAGATGAACGCCTCGTTGACGTCGCCCTGGCTGGTGGCGCCGTCGCCGAAGTAAGCGAGTACGGCAGCGTCGCGCTCGGGATCGCCGGTGCCGATGGCGCCGTCTCGCTGTACGCCCATCGCGTATCCGGTGGCGTGCAGCGTCTGGGCGCCGATCACGATCGTGTAGAGATGGAAGTTGTTCTCCTTCGGATCCCAGCTCCCCTGATCCACACCCCGGAACAGCCCGAGCAACTGGGCCGGATCGACACCCCGGCACCAGGCGACACCGTGTTCGCGATAGGTGGGGAAGACGTGGTCTTGTGGCCGCAAGGCGCGGGCGGAGCCCACTTGCGCTGCTTCCTGCCCGAGCAAGCTGGCCCACAAGCCGAGTTCGCCCTGACGTTGGAGTGCGATGGCTTCGCTGTCGATCCGCCGGGACATGGTGAGATCGCGATACAGATCCCGGATCTCGTCCGCCGTGATGTCGTCGATCAGCGTGTCGTAGTGCTCGTGGGGAACTCGCTCGCCCTCGGGGGTGAGCAGCTGGACGAGTTCGGTGTCGGCTGCTGTTCCGCTCGCCGAGGTAACCGCCGTGTCGACAGTCATGTCTCTCCTTCACGTCATCGGCTCCGCGGGATTGCCGCGCCAGCCTGGCCGTGTTGTCACCGTCGGATCAACGGGGCGTGGGGTGGGGCCCCGGCGCTCCGGCGGTGTCGTCCGTGACGTCTGTCACGATGCTGCTACGCACACGGTACCCGTGTCCGGGGGGATCGTGTGAATACCCACGGCATCACGGTTTGGCTTACCGCATGGGCTGCTGACGTCGACACAGCGGCAACCTGGTTCCCAGCCTGCCGTGAAGTGGGCCGCAGAAGCGTCGTCGAGCTCGACAACATCGAGCCGGTTCGGATGACGTGAGCACACAAGTGCTCGGCCGTCCGAGCATCAGTTGTCTCCCAGGCGTCTTCGCGCGCGAACGCCGTCGCCGGCAGGCGAGCTCGCGCACATCGACCTGCCCCGACGGCTCGAAGCTCTCGACGGAGGGGGTGAAAAGACGACGGTGCGGACCCGCGATGTCCGGATCCGCACCGCCGGCACTCGACTCGTTGACTGAGCGGCTTCGCCGTCTCAGGTTTGGATCTCCTGACGTTCGGAACTGCCACTACCCACCGACTGGGTCGAATCGACCCGCGTGACATCGATGCGGCGGGGCTTGGCTTCCTCCGCGACCGGAATGGTCAGCGTCAACACGCCGTCGGCGTACGTAGCATCGATCTGATCCGGGGAGAGTCCGTCGCCGAGGTTGAGCTGCCGTGCGTAGGTTCCGACGGGGCGTTCCCGGGCGAGCCACTGCACGTTCTCCTCCGAACGTCCCGTCCGGTGAGCCTTGACGGTCAGTGACCGGCCCTCGATGTTGACGTCGATCGAGCCGGGGTCCACTCCCGGCAGGTCGAAATGCATGACGTACCGGTCCTGCTCACGGTAGAGGTCCATCGGCATCGTCGCCACGTTGCGGGCGGAGCCGAGAAGTTGTTCGGCGAGACGGTCCATCTCGCGGAACGGGTCGAAGCGCGTCACCACACCAACCACCTCCTGACATCTTTCGTTCCACGCCTTGTGCGGAACCACCTTGGGTGTGGATGCCACCGTCGCCTGCGGTGTCGTCCTGGCGACCAGTGGTTGCTACTCACATATTAGCACTCTCTTGCCGTGAGTGCTAACCCCCGGATGTTCGGCGTAGTGTTCATACGGCCCCGACGTGTCCCTACCCGCCGGGGCACTCTCCATATGCGCACATCCCCTCGATCGATTCGACCCCACGGTTCGAGCACGTCGACCCGTGGGGTGATCATCAAGCCGTCTGGCCCGTGTTCGCGTGGTTCTGGCGGAGGGCCGGGCCGCTGGTCGTGATAAGCAAGGAAGATGACCGACAATGACGCGGAGACCTCGCCGCCCCCAACGCCGTTTCACGACCTCGATGCGTACGTCGCCATGCCCCGCGTGAGTGGCCTCACGCTGTCACCAGACGGCCGCCGGCTCGTCACCGGTGTGGCGACGTTGAACCCGGAGGAGACCAGGTACGTCACCTCCCTGTGGGAGGTCGACCCGGCCGGTGAGCGACCCGCGCGCAGGCTCACCCGTAGTGCCAAAGGAGAGAGCGGCGCCGCCTACCTGCCCGACGGGTCGCTCCTCTTCTGTTCGGCTCGGCCCGATCCGGAGTCCTCCGACGATGACGAAGTGCCGATGTTGTGGCTCCTTCCGGCCGACGGGGGCGAGGCGCGTGTCGTGGCCAAGCGGCCGGGCGGCGTAGGCGGCGTCGCCGTGGCTCGCGAGGCCGGTACGGTCGTGGTCTCCTCGGACACGTTCCCCTCGGCCACGGATGCGGAGTCCGATGAGGCGAAGCGCAAGGAGCGCAAGGAGAAGAAGGTCTCGGCCGTGCTGCACGAGAGTTATCCGGTGCGGTACTGGGATCACGATCTCGGCCCGGATCGCCCCCGGCTGTTGGCTGGCCAGCTCGAACCGGGCAACGACGCGGCCGACGAGCGGGCGGTCGAGCTGCGCGATCTCACGCCGGATGCCGGACGGGCATTCGAACGTGCCAGCTATGACATCAGCGCCGACGGTACGCTGATCGTCTCGACGTGGAACGTGCCGCGACGAGGCGGCTACCGGCAGGCCCTCGTGGCGTTCGACGCCACGACCGGCGAGCGGCGGATGCTCGCCGACGAGGCCGACTATGAGTACGGCGAACCGCAGATCAGCCCGGACGGGACCACCGTGGCCGTCATCCGGCAGCGGTCCAGTACCTCTGACGATCCGGGTGATCGTAACATCGCCGTGGTCTCGGTTGCCGACGGCTCGGTGCGCGAGCTGACCGCGGCGTGGGACCTGTGGCCAGGAAGCGCTCCGCAGTGGACACCGGACGGGACCGCGCTGATCGTCACCGCGGATCAGAACGGGCGTGGACCGGTGTTCCGTCTCGATGTGGCTACCGAGCAGGTGACTCGCCTCACCGCCGACGACTACACGTACAGCGACGTCTGTGTCGCACCGGATGGGCAGTGGGTCTACGCGTTGCGCACGTCGTACGTGGAGCCGATGGCCCCGGTGCGGCTGGCGGTGGATGTGGCTGATCAGAACTCCGAATCGCTGCGGGGACCGGCGCCGGTACCGGAACTGCCGGGCACTCTGGAAGAGATCGAAACGGCGGCCGACGACGGCACGCGGATCCGGGCGTGGCTCGCGTTGCCGGAGGGCACATCTCCCGAGGCTCCGGCGCCGATGCTGCTGTGGATCCACGGTGGCCCGATGAACTCGTGGAACGCGTGGTCGTGGCGGTGGAATCCGTGGATCATGGTCGCCCATGGCTATGCCGTCCTCCTGCCCGATCCCGCGCTGTCCACCGGGTACGGGCTGGACTTCATCCGGCGCGGCTGGGGCGCCTGGGGTCAGGCGCCGTTCACCGACCTCATGGCGATCACGGATGCGACGGTGGCGCGCCGCGACATCGACGACAACCGCACGGCGGCGATGGGCGGCTCGTTCGGTGGCTACATGGCCAACTGGGTGGCTGGCCAGACCGACCGGTTCGACGCCATCGTGACCCATGCCAGCCTCTGGGCACTGGACGACTTCGGTCCGACGACGGACGCCGCCTGGTACTGGGTGCGCGAGATGACACCGCAGATGGCGGAGGCGAATTCGCCGCATCATCACGTCAGCGCGATCGAAACACCGATGCTGGTGATCCACGGTGACAAGGACTATCGCGTGCCCGTCGGGCAGGCATTGCGGTTGTGGTTCGAGCTGGCGTACCAGTTCGAGGACGATTCGCTGCCGCACAAGTTCCTGTACTTCCCGGACGAGAACCACTGGATCCTCACCCCGCAGCACGCCAAGATCTGGTACGAGACCATCCTGGCGTTTCTCGAACATCACGTTCTGGGCAAGGACTGGGAGACGCCATCGTTGCTGCGCTGAGTGGCGGATCGGGCGTGGTGCCGGGCGGTGCGAGATTGCCGGGCGGGACCGGGCACGGAGCGATAGGGTATTGGAGTGCCTGTTAGCAGCGACCGTTATGCGTATCTCGGCCCCCAGGGAAGTTTCGCCGAGGCGGCGGCCCGCCGCCTGCCCAGCCTGGTGAATGCCGAGCTGGAACCGCACAGCACCGTGCACGCGGCGATCGACGCGGTGCGTTCGGGTGACGTGGCCGGCGCGGTGGTGCCGTTGGAGAACTCGGTCGAGGGATCGGTCAATACCACGCTCGACGAGCTGATTCGCGGCGAGCCGGTACTGATTTCGGCCGAGCTGTTGTTGCCCGTGACGTTTACGCTCATGAGCCGGCCGGGCACCGAGCTCGCTGCGGTGCGGCACGTGATCACCCATCCGGTGGCCGAGGCCCAGTGCCGGACGTGGCTCAGCAAGAACCTCCCGGACGTCCCGGTAAGCCTCGGCTCCTCGACGTCGGCTGCCGCCGAGGCCGTGGCCACGCAGTCAGCGAGTCTCGACGGCACGCCGTACGACGCCGCGATCGCAGCTCCGATTGCCGCCGAGCACTATGGCCTGGTGGCGCTGGCGGACGACATCGGTGACGATCACGAGGCAATGACCCGTTTCGTCCTGCTCACCCAGGCCGGCCGACCGCCACGGGCGACGGGATCGGATAAGACGAGCACGGTCGCATACATCCGTGACGATCACCCCGGAGCGCTCCTGGAGATCCTGGAGCAGTTCGCCACTCGCGGTGTCAACCTGACCCGGATCGAGTCTCGCCCGACGGGCAACGGTATGGGCCGATACTGTTTCGTCGTCGACTTCGAAGGACACGTGAACGATGCGCGCGTCGGTGAGGCGCTGATGGGCCTGCGCCGGGTATGTGCCGAGGTGCGATACCTGGGCTCGTATCCGCGTGCCGACGGCGTCCGTCCGCCCATCGGACGGGGCATGACGAACGACGATTTCCGCCACGCGGCGGAATGGCTGGAGTCGCTGCGGAACGGCAGCTAGTACGGCATTCGGGACGATCGCCCGTTCGGCACACCGGGTGATCCGGTAATCGGTTGTCGGCGGGGGTTCGTGGCCGGATACGCTCTTGTGCGTGCTTGACATTCGTGCGATCCGTGAGGACCCTGACCGTCTGCGTGCCTCCCAGCGAGCGCGCGGAGAGAGCCCGGACGTCGTCGACGACCTTCTGGCCGCCGACGAGGCGCGCCGTGGTGCCCTGGCCGAGTTCGAGCGGTTGCGTGCCGAGCAGAAGAACCTGAGCAAGGAGATCGCCCAGGCATCCGGCGACGATAAGCAGGCCCTTCTGGACAAGGCGAAGGAGCTGGCGGCCGAGGTCAAGTCGGCCGAGGCTGCTGCGGACGAGGCCCAGGCCCGGCTCGACGAGCTCGCGATGGTGCCGTCCAACATCGTCATCGACGGCGTGCCGGCCGGTGGCGAGGACGACTACGTCGTCTTCCGCGAGGTGGGGGATCGGCCGCAACTCGATCAGGTTCGGGACCATCTCGACCTCGGCGAGTCGCTGGGCGCGATCGACAGCGCGCGCGGGGCGAAGGTGTCCGGGTCGCGTTTCTACTTTCTCACCGGACCCGGGGCGCAACTGGAGCTCGGCCTGCTCAACCTGGCCATGAACACCGCCATCGAGGCCGGGTTCGTGCCCATGATCACACCGACACTCGTCCGCCCGGAGGTGATGTCGGGCACGGGTTTTCTCGGGGCGCATGCCGACGAGGTGTACCGGCTCGAACGCGACGACCTCTACCTGGTGGGCACGAGCGAGGTCTCGCTGGCTGGCTACCACTCGGACGAGATCGTCGACGTGTCGGCCGGGCCGTTGCGCTATGCCGGCTGGTCGGCCTGCTACCGCCGGGAAGCCGGCTCGCACGGGAAGGACACGCGCGGCATCATCCGCGTCCACCAGTTCCACAAGGTGGAGATGTTTTCCTACTGTTCGGTGGAGGAGTCCGAAGCCGAGCACGAGCGCCTGCTGGCGTGGGAAGAGCAGATGCTCGCCGCGGTGGAGCTTCCCTACCGGGTGATCGACGTCGCCGCCGGTGATCTCGGCTCCAGCGCGGCCCGCAAGTTCGACTGCGAAGCGTGGCTGCCGTCGCAGTCGCGCTGGATGGAGGTCACGTCGACGTCGAACTGCACGACGTTCCAGGCGCGGCGTCTCGGTGTACGTGAGCGCACGGAGCGAGGGACGCGTCCCGTTGCCACGCTCAACGGCACCCTGGCCACGACGCGGTGGATCGTGGCGATCCTGGAGAACCATCAGCGTGCCGACGGCACGGTGGCGGTGCCTACCGCGTTGCGTCCGTACCTCGGCGGTCGGGAGCTGCTCGAACCCCGGAGCCGTGAGGTGTAGGAGGTGCACGGGCTGAACGGCTGGCGTCCGTCCACGATCGCGCTCGATGTTGACGGCACGTTGGTGACGTACGAGGGTGTCGACGTCCCGCCCCGGCCGGCCGTCGTGGAAGCGGTGCGCCGCGCGCACGCCGCGGGAGCGAACATCGTGGTGGCGACCGGACGCTCGTGGCACTCCACGACGCGTGTGGTGGACTGGCTGGACCTGCACGACGGGTATGCCATCTGCTCGAACGGGGCGGTCGTGGCGGACATGTCGATCCGGGCTCCCATCGACGTCGTGACATTCGACGCCAGCGACCCGGTGCGGTATTTCACGGAAGCGATTCCCGACGCCCTTCTCGCCGTGGAGGAGCTCGGCGTGGGCTTCCGGGTCACCGGTGATTTCCCGGCGGGCGAGCTCGACGGCGAGGTGACGGTGGTCGACCACGACGCGCTGCTGGATGGCCCGGTGACGCGCGTCGTCGTCCGGTGGCCGAACGGTGACCGCGCGCGGCTGCGCGAGCTGGCGCACGCGTCGGGGCTGCCCAGTGTCGACTATGCGATCGGCTACACCGCGTGGCTCGACATCATGCCCCTGGGAATCTCCAAGGCGACCGGCCTGGTGACGGTCGCGGAACGGCTCGGATGCCCCGCATCGGACACGCTGGCCATCGGTGACGGCTACAACGACATGGAGATGTTGCAGTGGGCCGGCGTGGGCGTCTCGATGGGGCAGGCACCCGATGACGTGAAGGCGATAGCCGACGCCGTGTGTGCAAGCGTCGACGACGACGGGCTGGCGCTGCTGCTCAACGGCATTTTCGGCGATCGGTAGGTTTCCGGTCCGAGCGCGTCCCCGCCTGCTGTCGTGGCCGCCCTGTTCGAGGTCAGCACCGCGCACGTACGTTCCTCCCCGGGCGATGGTCGCTCAGGCGCGTGCTTTAAAGTTGCCACGAACGGGGGCAACGAGGTCATTCTCCACACGCGAAGGACGTCAACACATGACAGAAGTGCTGAAGGAAGCCTTGCTCGCTCCCGATCGGCGGGCAACGGTCATCAAGGACATCGAGCAACTCATCGACGCCGAGGTGGCAGAGAAGAACGGTGTCGGCGGTATGGCCGTGAAGAGCGGCTACGCGGTCGTCAAGAAGATGAACTCGACGTTCGTTTCTGAGGCCGTGGACAGCATGCTCGATCGCTTCGTCGACAGTGTCGAACCGTTCTACGCTCAGCATCAAGCTTCGGGGGAGGGCTCGTTTGCCGACCATCTCGTGGCCAACTCGTCGGACGTAGCCGATGCCCTGCTGGGCGTGACGGACGACCGCGCCGAGAACTCGCGCCGGGAGAGCGTCAAGAAGGCATACGCGAGGCTACGGCCGCAGGCCAAGAAGCATGTCGAGGATGCCCTGCCCAGGCTGGGCGACCTCATCGAACGGCACATGTCGGCCGTGCAGTCTGGCTGAGCCCGGAGCACGGGACAGCAAGCATCTCGGATGTCGCCTCGCTGGTGAGCGACCTGCGGGACCGGTGCTCCGCCGATGGCGGGCCCGGTCCCGCTCGGCTTAGAGATACATGCCGCTGCGCTGATCTCCCTCGCCGGGCTGTTGCTGCTGGCCACCGGGGGCGCCGCCCTGGCCGCCTAGCTGGACACCGGGCGGCAACGCCTTGCGCATCTGTTCGAGCTGGGCACGGGCCGCCATCTGCTGAGCGAACAGGGTCGTCTGGATGCCGTGGAACAATCCCTCGAGCCAGCCGACCAGTTGAGCCTTGGCGACCCGCAGCTCGGACTCGCTGGGCACGGCGTCTTGGTCGAACGGGAGGGCCAGGCGCTCGAGCTCGGACACGAGTTCCGGCGCGAGACCGTCTTCGAGCTCCTCGATCGACCTCCGGTGGATCTCGCCCAGCCGGCGTCGGCTCGCTTCGTCGAGCGGCGCGGCTTTCACCTCGTCGAGCAACTGCTTGATCATGCTGCCGATTCGCATGACCTTCGCTGGCTGTTCGACGAGATCGGTCAATTCGCTCTGTTCGTTTTCGTTGCCTTCGTCGGGAGAACCCATGGCCATGCCCTCAGGTCCAACTACGAGCACTCGCGGCTTGTCGCCGGACTGCTGCTCGTCCGACTGCCCGGCGTTTTCATTCGACTCCGTCATACGTCCATCTTGACGCAGACACAGCCAACATTGACACTCCGGTTCAGAATGATCATGTTGGAATGCCCGGACACGCCGGGCGTGATCGTCCGCAGGGAGCCGATCAGAGCGTCAGCAGAACCTTGCCGATATGGGCGCTGTCCTGGACTCGCTGATGAGCCGTGGCGGCGTCGTGCATCGGCACGGTGGAGTCGATGACCGGTACCACCGCACCACGCTCGATCAGTGGCCACAGATGGTGCCGGACCTCGTCGATGATGGCGGCCTTCTCCCGGCTCGGCCTGGCTCGCAACGTGCTCCCGATGAGCGAAGCGCGCTTGCCCATCAGGGCGCGCAGATCTATCTCGGCCTTGCGACCTCCCTGGAGGCCGATGACGACGATACGGCCACCGGTGGCCAGGACGTCGAGGTTCGAATCGAGATACTTGGCACCGATGATGTCGAGGACGATGTCGGCGCCGTGTCCGCCGGTCGCCTCGCGCACTGTCTGGACGAAATCCTGTTCACGATAGTTGACCAGGACGGATGCTCCGAGCTGGGCGCAGCGCTCCAGCTTGCTCGCCGTTCCCGCGGTGACGGCGACCGTGGCACCCAGCGCCACCCCGACCTGGATGGCCGTGGTGCCGATGCCGCTGCTGCCCCCGTGGACGAGCAGCACGTCGCCTGCCGACAGGCCGGCCGTCATGACGACGTTCGACCACACGGTGCACATGACCTCCGGCAGCGCCGCCGCGGTGACGAGGTCGACTCCTGCCGGAACGGGAAGTAGCTGGCCCGCTGGTACGGCGACCCGTTCGGCGTACCCACCCCCGGCGAGAAGGGCACAGGCGCGATCGCCGACCGACCAGCCAGTCACGTCACGACCGACCGCGCTGATCGTGCCGCTGCACTCCAGACCCGGCCACTCCGGCGTTCCGGGAGGCGGCGGGTAGAACCCTTGCCGCTGGAGGAGGTCCGCCCGATTGACCGCCGACGCCGCGACGTCGAGGATGACCTCGTCGGAGCCACATTCGGGCTCGGGAACCTCGTGCCAGGCCAGGACGCCGGGTTCTCCTGGTTCGGTGATGACGACGGCGTGCATCAGGCCCCCGCGTTCCGGGTCTCGGCGTCGGCCGCGTCGTGCAGCGGTGGGGCCTGCTCGGGTGGCGGTTCGCCGGTCGCGTCGGCCCATTCCCCGGCGAGAGCCGCGATCGTGTCGACGGCCTCCTCGAGAGCTTCGGTCCCACCACCCTTGATGGCGGCGGCGTATCCGGCGACGAACGTGGCGACCGGCGCGGCAGGCCGCTCGACGCCGCGAGCCACGTCCTTGGCCAGATCCAGGATGGCATTGACGTCGACGTCGTCGACGGGAACGCCGAGTCTCTCGCACAGCTCGGCGATAAACGTGTCCATGGTCATCGATGTCCCTCCGTGCGGCTTTGCGGTCAACAGTGCCAGGTCAGCGGGCACGTCCACATCCTTGGCGGTGCGCGTGTCGGGCAGATCCACGAGGCGCAGGCGGTCGAAGAGGTGGCGCAGTGGCCGATCGTGCACGTCGCCGAGCGCGTGGAGGGCGGTGGCGAGCGCGCCGCGGTCGACGACGGTGGTCAGGAACTGGCGGCGTCCGTTCTCGTCGACGAGCACGGCACCGTCGGCCCCGGTGGAGTTGAGGGCGTCGTGAAGGCGGTCGACGGCGCGGCCGGAGATGAAGGGAAGGTCGGCGGCGAGGATCGTCACGGTGGTGATGTGCTCGGACAGGAGCCGCATCCCCGCGTCGACGGCGGCGAGTGGACCGCTTCCTGCCGGCTCTTCCCGAGTCCAGGTCACCTGCCGTGTCGTCGGCCGGTGCGGGCCGACGACGACGATCTCCGCGCAGGACGCGCACGCGTGGAGAGCGATGTCGAGAAGCGTGTGCCCACCGGCAACGAGTCCGGGCTTGTCGGTGCCGCCCATCCGCGCTCCGGACCCGCCGGCGACGATCACCGCTCCGCGATCCGCACGTGTGCTGGATGCGCCGGGTTCGGTGGAGCTGCGGTGGTCAGCCATCCTGCTGGGCATGCTCGTGGTGCGTCGTCGACGTCGGCCAGGCGCGCCGGTGCTGTAGTGCGGGGTTGCGTTCGCGAACCGAAGCCAGGCGGTGGAGGTCGATCTCACCGCCGATCACGCCCTCGGCCTCTCCTGCGGCAGAGACGGCGACACCGAGCGGGTCGACGAGCATGCTGCGCCCGCAGTAGGCACGCCCGCACTGCGCGGCAGCGGCGACGTAGACGGTGTTCTCGATGGCTCGTGCCCGTACGAGCGTCTCCCAGTGGTCTTCCTTGAGCGGGCCGCGCACCCAGGCTGCGGGGACGACGAGGTTGTCGGCTCCGGCGTCCACGAGTGCCCGGGCGTGTTCGGGGAATCGAAGATCGTAGCAGGTGAGCAGGCCCAGGGAGTGGCCGTTCACGGTCAGGACCGCGGGTTCGGCCGGGCCGCGCAGCAGCCGATCGGATTCGCGGTAGCCGAACGAATCGTACAGGTGGGCCTTGCGATAGGTGCCGGCCAGCGTGCCGTCCGGGGCGAGGGCGACCAGCGTGTTGTGGGGCCGGTCCGGATCGCCGGAAACCTCGAACATTCCGGCGATCACCGTCGCGTCGAGCTGGCGAGCGAGACCGGCGATCGCGGATACGAACGGCCCATCGAGCGGCTGCGCTGCTGGACCGAGGGGCGTGTCGGGATTGCCGAAATCGTGCATGACGGCTTCGGGAAGGACGACGAGGTCGGCCTCGATGCCGGACGTGAGTTTCTCGATCGTCGTCAGGTTGGCATTTGGGTCCGTGCTGGCGGCCATCTGGACGAGTGCGACGCGCATGACCCCATTCTCCGCCATGCCAGACGTGGGCGCCGACCAGTGCTGATCGGCGGTCTAACAGGGAGCTCCTGTCGGCCCAGGAGGCGAGATTTATGTCGCCGAGGACGAAGCAATTCACCACGTGATCGAAGATGATCTTGAGCCGGTGGTCGTCACCGAGGACTATTCAGGGGGATCGGGCGACGTGGTGACTGGGTTGGGCTCGATCGAGAGCCTTGCTGTCGATGGAGCGGGCCGTGTGGTGTGGACGGAAAGCTTCTTCGGCGCGAACTCAGACGGGGAGGATCTCGTCATGGCGCGCGCTCGGCGTGTGGAAGACGGCGAGATCGAGCATGTCGCGGGTGCATCGACGCTCGACATGACCGGTGACGAGCTGTTCGAGACACAAGCCTCGCCCCCTCGCGATCTGGCGGCGGTGGATCTGCCGTTGCGGGACGCCGGTGCCGGTGGTGCTCTGGCGGCTGGTGAAGACGGCACCGTCTACATCGGTACCCGACCATCGATTCTGGCGGTGGACGCGGACGGGACGATGAGTGTCGCCGTCCGCCCCGGCAACAGGGAAGCTCCGGAAGAGCCGTTTGACGACGAGCGCGACGCCTCGGAATTCGGCGGCCCCTGGACGTTCTCGAGTATGGATGTGTCCGGAGGCGTCCTGGTTGTGTTGGATTCGACGTTCGAGAACGACACCGTGGACGTGAACGCCTTCGAGTGGTCGGGTGACTTCGGTGATCGCGCGCAACGTGTAGCCGAGAAGATCATTCGGCGGCCGTCCGGGGCGGATGGCTCGTTCGATCTCGACAGCGAGAGGACACGGTACGGGCAGGTCGCCGTCGTCATGCACGACGGCATGGCGGCAACAGCCATGGCCCACGTCAGCAAGGTCGCGCTAGACGACGGCACGCTATATGCGGTCGGTGAGACCCGTGACCGTAGCTCTTCTTATCGAGATGACGCCGAGATGTTGATCGTCCGCGCGGCTCTTCCGGACGGCTGGCGTTGACGTCCGGGCTCGATCGTTCGAACCTCCGGGATAGTGTCGATCACGGAAATATCGGGCCACTCATTCCGGAGCATAGCGATGAGCCAGACACCGTGGGACGACGTCGACGCGTATCTGTGTGAGCATCTCGTCCCGAGCGACGACGTGCTCGACGCCGCCTTGAAAGCGAGCGCCGACGCGGGGCTGCCAGCCATTCACGTCGCACCCAACCAGGGCAAGATGCTGCAGCTGCTGGCCCAGCTTCGCGGTGCGCGCTCCATCCTGGAAGTCGGCACCCTCGGCGGGTACAGCACGATCTGGCTCGCGCGAGCGCTTCCGCCGGACGGGCACCTGGTGACACTGGAGTCCGAGCCACACCACGCCGAGGTGGCCCGCGCCAACATTGCCCGGGCAGGCTTTGCCGATCTGGTGGACGTCCGTATCGGTGCGGCGCTTGAGACGCTGGAAGCGCTCGCCACCGAGGGCGCCGGGCCCTTCGACGTCGTCTTCATCGACGCGGACAAGGAGAACACCCCGGAGTACGTGCGGTGGGGATTGAAGCTGGCCTGCGCCGGTAGCGTCATCGTGGTCGACAACGTCGTCCGGCGGGGCGAGATCGCCGACGAGTCGTCCAGCGATCCGCGGGTGCAGGGCATCCAGCGCGCGCTGCGCGTGATGGCGGACGAGCCAGCGTTGGATGCCACGGCCGTCCAGACCGTCGGCAGCAAGGGGTACGACGGCTTCGCGCTGGCCGTTGTCACTGCCTGAGCAATCCTGAAACGGTCCGAACGGACGTTGCGCCCCGGGGCGGGCACTCCCGGGGCGCAACTGATCGTGGGTTCACCGGTGGCGGTCACGGTGACCGCACCGTCGATCGGACCGTCAGGTCGTTGCGGGGTTCGCCTCACCGTCCCCGTGATCGATGCGCCGCCCTGCTGGCGATGACGAAGCTGGCGACGAGGCTGTTGACGGCTTCGTCGTCGCGGCGGCCTGCGCCGTCGAGTCGTTCTCGACACGCGCCAGCACGTCGGACGGGATGTCGTCTGACGTGATCTCGTAGCTCGATTCGCCGTGATGCACCTTGTCGACACCGACGATCTCGTGGTCGTCGTCAACCCGGAATCCGATCGTCTTCTGCAAGATCATGCCAATGATGTAGGTGACGACGAACGAGAAGGCGACCACGGCTGCGACGCTGACGACCTGTCGCCCGAGCAGCTCGACGCCGCCACCGAAGAACAGGCCGTTGACGCCATCCGGCGCGTCGGCCGTGGCGAAGAAGCCTATGGCGACGGTGCCGACCAGTCCGCCGACGAGGTGCACCGCCACGACGTCGAGCGAGTCGTCGTAGCGCAGCCGGAACTTCAGGCTGACCGTCAGCGAGCACAGCACTCCGGCCGCGGCACCGATGAGGATGGCACCCACCGGATTGACCGCACCGGCGGCAGGGGTGATCGCCACGAGGCCGGCCACGACGCCCGACGCCGCACCGAGAGACGTCGCGAGGCCATCCCGGATCTTCTCGACGATGATCCAGAACAGCAGTGCCGCGGCCGTGGCGCCGATGGTGTTGAGGATCGCGACACCGGCGGCCGCGTCCGCCGCATAGGCGGAACCACCATTGAAGCCGAACCAGCCGAACCAGAGGAGACCCGCGCCGATCATTACCAGCGGAAGGTTGTGCGGGCGGTGCGAGCCCTTGCCCCAGTCGCGGCGGCGCCCGAGAACCAGCGCGAGCGCCAAGCCCGCGGCACCGGCGTTGATATGGACTGCGGTACCACCGGCGAAGTCGATGGCCTCCAGCCCGTCGATAATCCAGCCGCCGTCACCCCACACCCAGTGCGCGACGGGTGCGTAGACGACCGTCATCCAGATCGCCGCGAACACGAGCCAGGTCCAGAAGTTCGCCCGGTCGGCGATCGAACCGGCGATGAGTGCCACGGTAATGACCGCGAACATGCCCTGGAATCCGACGTCGACCAGGACGGGGATGGTGCCGCCGATGTCGTTCATCATCCCGGACATGCCGAAGAAGTCGCCCGGGTTGCCGAGGAGTCCACCCTGGCTGTCGCCGTAGGCGATCGAGTACCCGTAGATGATCCACAGAATGCTGACGACGCCCAAGGCGCCGAAACACATCATCATCATGTTGATGACGCTCTTGGCGCGCACCATGCCGCCATAGAACAGTGCAAGCCCCGGGGTCATGAGCATGACCAGTGCCGTGGATATGAGAATCCACGCGGTATCGCCCGTATCCATGTGCCGTCCCTCCAACGCAGGCGGCTGGATCGGGCGCGTTCGAATGGTCCGGCGGGTGCGCCCGATCCAGCCAGTTCGAGCCGCGACGTTGCGGCAACCGGACACAACGAGAGTGATGGCTACAGATTTCACGAATGCGTGCGCGCTCGTTACATTCGCGTGTCGGCGTTCAGCTCGTGTGACTTTCGTGTAACGCTGGTCCGGTGCCGATCGAGTTCATCGGGGCCAACCCCAACGTGACCCTGTTCCGCGGTCAGGCCAAGGCGGGATTCGTGTCGCTGTGGGAGGCCGAATGGAGCGTGCGCGGTCCCGGCGTCGCCGTGCTGGCGTGGGTCGAGGGTGATACGTCGGTGCGCTTGCTGACGCCGGAGTTCGCGCTCGGAGCGTGGCTTGCCGACACGTTCAGCCGTCATTTCCCGGAGCTGGCCGACCTTCCCGAGGTCGGCGAGCCGGTCGAATGCGAGATTCGCGAGTGGCGGATCACCAACGAGCACGTACGTGCCAGGGTGACCGGTGAAGACGGCTCGCGGGTCGGCGTCACCATTGCCCAGCCGTTCGCCAGCCGTCCCGTGGTGGTCACCGATTGGCAGCTGGGCGATTCACTGTGGACGCTCACGAACCTGCTGACGTTCTGCACCGACGCCACGCTGGAGATCGATGACGCGCGCGTGCTGGGACGGGCGGTGGTCAGCGAGGACGGCGAGAAACCGACGTCGACGGCGTTCATCGCCACGCATGAGACCTGGACGCGTCACTGATCGGTCCGTACCGGCACGCGATTCGCGATGGCGGTCGCCACGCGTGCGACGATCAGATCTCTTCGATGCGCCGCCCGCGCGATCCGGCATCGTTCCACAGCCGGATACCGCCGAGCAGACCGTACTTGTTGCCGACGATGGTGACGTCCGGACCGAGGTCCCCGTGTAGATGCTTGGCACCTCCGCCGCCGACGTAGAGCTGATCCCAGTACAGGACCGGGCGTAGCCCGTTGATCGCGCGCGTGACGCGGCGGCTCCAGCGCCGGTTGCCGAGCTTCTTGCGGGAGTGGTGGCCGAGCTGCTGGTCGTAGGTCTGGCCCTTGCGAAATGGCGCCTGGGAGAGCTCGACCTTGGGGAGTAGCCGGCCGTCGTCGAACAACGCGCAGCCGAGTCCCGTCCCGAGCGTCAATACGACCTCGAAGCCCTTGCTCTCGATCACCGCCAGCCCGGCGATCTCCGCGTCGTTGAGTACCCGCGTCGGCCGGCCGAGCGCTCCCTCGAGCGCCGCCTGGATGTCATAGCCGGACCACTGCCGGACGAGGTCGGGGCGGGGTCGCGTGAACGGTCCGGCCTCGGTGACGTAGTGCGGGGTGGCGTAGACGACGCCGAGACGGACCATCCCGGGAAAGCCGACGGACACGCGGTCGAAATCCTCGCCCGTGTTCCTGGCCAGGGAAACCACGGTGTTGACGAGGACATCCGGAGGGCACGGATACGGTGTCCGCAGCCGAACGCGTTCGTGCACGGGTTCGCCCGCCGCGTCGAGTACGGTGGCCTTGAGGCCGGTTCCGCCGCAGTCGACGGTCAGCGTGCGTGGACCGTGGCCAGCAGGGGTCGTCACGCCACGACGGTAGCGTGTCATCAGCGATGAGTGTGAATCGTTGGCCGATGAATCCGGGAGACGGAGCACGTGGACGTACTGATCGATGTCGCCGAGCTGGCCCGCCTGCGCGCCACGAATACCCCTGTGACCTTGCTCGATGTCCGTTGGAAGCTCGGTGATCCGCAGGGATATCGGCACTATCTCGATGGCCACCTTCCCGGTTCTGTTTACGTCGACCTCGATACCGAGCTGGCTGCCGCCCCGTCGTCCGAGCGCGGCCGGCACCCGTTGCCCGATGTCGCGGACCTGGAGCGTTCCGCTCGCCGCTGGGGTGTGCGCTCCGACGGCGTCGTCGTCGCCTACGACGACGTGGCTGGCACCTCCGCCGCGCGGGCGTGGTGGCTGCTGCGCTGGGCTGGTGTGCCGGATGTCCGGCTGCTCGACGGCGGGCTGGCTGCGTGGCGCCGGGCAGGTCACCCCCTGGAGACCGGCGAGGTCACGCCAGTCCCGGGCGATATCACGCTGGACGCCGGGGCCATGCCGGTGATCGACATCGATGATGCCGCCCGGTTGCCGTCCGACGGCGTGCTCCTCGACGCTCGAGCCGGAGAGCGGTATCGAGGTGAGACCGAACCCGTCGATCCGCGTGCCGGGCACATCCCGGGTGCGCGGAGCGCGCCAACGGCGGACAACCTCGATGCGGCCGGGCATTTCCGGCCCCACGCGGAGTTGCGCGAGCGTTTCGCCGCGCTGGGCGTCACCGGCGATCGCCGGGTGGGCGTCTACTGCGGTTCGGGGGTCAACGCCGCACATCAGGTCGCGGCGCTCGCGGTCGCGGGCATCGACGCCGCGCTGTATCCCGGATCGTGGTCGCAATGGTCGGCGGATCCGCAACGCCCTGTAGCCAGCGGTGAACAACCTGGGTGACGTCCTGGATGTGGCCGCGGGGCGCTCGATGGCGGGTGGGCCTTCGTGGCACACTTGCTATGGCCGGGAGGGCTGCCGGAGTGGCCGAACGGGGAACTCTTGAAAAGTTCTAGGGCGGGGCCCTCTCCGTCCTCATGGGTTCGAATCCCATGCCCTCCGCGGGTGGAAACATGAGGTGCCTCGAAGGGAACACATTCCCTGGAGACCGGCATCGTCGAGGCGGTGATCTCGACGATGCCGGTCTTCACGAGAGATCGATGATCCCGGAAGGTGCGGCACGGCACGCCCGCGACTCGCGACGCGACGGCGCGGAACCGGTCTTCCCCACGGCGCGTCGAAGCTGTGAACGATGAATCCGACGCGCCGATGCGGGCCAGCGAAGGGGGAGCACATGTCCGTGGCTCGAACGGTCGCAGCCGTCCTGGCGGGCGTGGTGATGCTCGCGGGCTGCGGGGACGACCGCCCGCCCGGTGACGCCGGTGCGATCGACGCCGACCTGGTGGCGGATCTCGGCAACGACGATGCGCGGGCCGTTGGCGAATCGGTGAACCAGTTCGGGTTCGACCTGCTGGGCGAACTCGGCGAGGGTGACGAGAACGTCGTGACGTCGCCGGTCTCGGTTTCCGTGCTGCTGGCCATGGTGCTCGCCGGTGCCGGCGGCGACACCGCCGAGCAGATGAGCGAGGTGCTGCACCTGGATGAGCCCCGTGACGTGCGTGTCGGCGCGCTGCTGGGAAGGCTCGCGGACACCGACGACGTCGTCTTGTCGGTCGCCAACGCGTTGTGGGCCCGGCAAGGTACGGAATTCGAAGACGACTATCTCAGCTTCGTGGAAGACACCTTCGGCGCCACGGTCGAGGAAGCCGATCTGAGCGCCGGGGAGATCGTCGACGAGATCGACGGATGGGCCGCGGACCGGACCGAGGGCAAGATCGATGAGATCGCCGAAGATCTGGGACTGCCGTCGGGAAACGCCGTGCTGGTGCTGCTGAATGCGGTGTACTTCCTCGGCGAATGGACCACGCCGTTCGATCCGGACGACACCCGTGACGAGCCGTTCACGATGCTCGACGGCAGCGCCGACGACGTGCCGACGATGCACCTGCGGCAGGAAGACTTCGACTACGTCGAACGTGATGGTTACGAGATGCTGCGGCTGCCGTACGGCGAGGACGAGCGGTATGGCATGGAGATACTGCTGCCGGACGAGAGCTCGGATGTCACCGAGTTGACGACCCGGCTCGACGCGCGGGAATGGGCCGACGCCGTGGACTCGTTGAGCAGCGCGACCGTCCAGGAGCTCGCCCTGCCGAGCTTCGAACTGGAATGGGGTATGTCGCTGGACGACCCGCTGCGCCACCTGGGTATGGATTCGGCCTTCGACGGGAGCGCGGACTTCCGGCCGATGTCACCGGTCAATCCCTTCCTCGACACGGTGGTGCACAAGACCTACATCAAGGTCGACGAGGAGGGCACCGAGGCCGCGGCCGTGACCGGGGGCGTCATGGCGGAATCGGCCCCGACGGACGCGCTCGAATTCCGCGTGGACCGGCCGTTCATCTTCACCATCTCCGATCAGGAGACCGGCACGATCCTCTTCCTCGGCACCGTCACCGACCCCTCCGCATGACCACCTTCCGAATGATCATGTTTGGTACGTTTTCTCCGGCCGTAACACGGCTGTAGACGTGGTACGGCCCGAGAAAACCCAGTACGGCTGGGACAGTGGCGGCGAGTACGGCTCAGCGGATGGTGTATCCACCGTCGACCAGGAGATCCACTCCGTTGATCATCGCCGCTTCGTCGGAGGCCAGGAAGGCCACGGTCGCGGCGATCTCGTGCGGTTGCGCGAACCGCCCCGCCGGGATCTGGGCCTTGAGCGCGTCGCCGCCGGGGTTCTCCCAGATCGGCTTGCTCAGCTCGGTGAGAACGACGGTCGGCGACACGGCGTTGACGGTGATACCCGAGCCGCCCCACTCCAGAGCCAGGACCTTGGTGAGCCCGACGACTCCCGCCTTCGACGCCGCATACGCCGCGTGATCGTGCAGCGCGACGGTGGCCGCTTGCGAGGCGATGTTGATGATGCGCCCGGACCCCTGCTCGATCATCTGGGGCGCGACGGCCTGCGACATCAGGAACGTGCCGGTGAGGTTCACGCGCAGCGTCTGTTCCCATCCGGCGAGCTCGAGATCGAGCGCGGGTGCGATCGAGGCGACACCTGCGCAGTTGACGAGTACGCCTACAGGTCCCCACCCCTCGTTCACCTGCTGGACTGCGGCGGATACCGCGTCTGGATCGGTGATATCGCAGCGCACGGCATGTGGGCCGGCCGCATCGGCTGGCTGGGGAGCGTCGCTGACGTCCCGATCCAGCACGACGACGGGCGAGCCCGGTGCCGCCATCGCCTCGACGATGGCGGCACCGATGCCGGATGCTCCGCCAGTGACGACCGTGACCCTGTTGTTTCGAGTGTTCATCCCACGAGTCCTCGTGTCGTTCACTGGCCGGGGAGATCTTCGTAGGCGATGTCGCCCGTTTCGAGGTTCTGGTCGGTGAGCTCGGGCAGGTCCTCGAGGAAGGCCTCCCGCTCGGTGACGACGTGTTCCATCGCCACGTCGACGTTCTCCTGGGTGATGGCCGGCATGACGTAGACCGGCTCCCGGTCGACGTCCTCACCGCGGACGATCCGCTCCGCGACGGCCAGGCCCGCGGCGAGCTCGACGGCGCCATTCTGCAGTGATGTGCCGATCATGTCGCCGTCCTTCACAGCGGCGAGCCCGTCCTCGATACCGTCGATGCCGACGATCGGGATGTCGTCCATTCCGGCCTCGCGCAGGGCCTGCAGGGCGCCGAGGCCCATGTCGTCGTTCTGCGCGACGACGCCGTCGATGTCGTCACCGAACGCCGAGATCCAGTTGTTCATGCGGTTGACCGCTTCGTTGCGGCTCCAGTTGGCGGTCTCGCGGGCCAGCACCTCGATGTCGGGGTATTCCTCCAACACCTGGTCGTTGCCCTTGGTGCGGTTCATCTCGCCGGATCCGCCGAGGGGACCCTGCAGGATCACGATGTTGCCTTCCCCGTCGAGCTCCTCGGCCATCATCTCCATCTGCTGGGCGCCGGCGTGGACGTCGTCGGGCTGGACGCTGGCGGCCAGGTCGTCGCTATCGAGCTGGGCGTTGACGGCGAGTATCGGGATGTCGGCCTCGTTCGCCGCATTGATCTGGGGCTGGAGAGAATCGGCCTGAACCGGTACGACGATGATGGCGTCGACCCCTGCATTGACGTACTGATCGACGTGGTCCGCCTGGATGCTGACGTCGTCGTCGGCGCTGTTCCACAGCAGTTCGATGTTGTTCGCTTCGGCGTAGGTCTCCATGCCCTCCTGTCCTTCGGTGATGAAGGACGACATGTTGTACACGGTGACGCCGACGCGAATCTGTTCTTGCTCATCGTCGCCGGTGGACGCGGTGTCGGCGTTGGGGTCGCCGGCACCGCAGCCGGCGAGGGCGAGTGAGAGGAAGGCGGTGCCGACCGCGACATGAGTGAGACGAGACACGGTGAACTCCTTTGCAGTTGGGACCGGTTTGGTAGGGGTGAATCACGGCGGAAGGGGCCAGGTCCGGGCGATGCCTTCCGGTGACGTCTTCCGCCGACGTCTTCTGGCGGCGTCAGGTTCGTCGTTTGACCGACCACACATCCACGGCGACAGCCGCGACGATGAGCGCCCCCTTGATGACGTCTTGCCAGTACGCGGGCACGAGGAGCAGGTCGAGCCCGTTGTTCAGGGTCTGGATGAGGAACAGCCCGAGCGCGGTTCCCCAGATGCTGCCGCGACCGCCCATGAGACTGGCCCCACCGATCACCACGGCAGCGATGGCGTCCAGCTCGTAACCGACCCCCAGGGACGGCGGGCCCGAGATGACCCGTGATGCGAGCATCACCCCGGACAGCCCTGCGAGCAGGCCGCTGATCGCGTACACGCTGAACAGGATGTTGCGGGTGTCGACTCCGGCGATCTCCGCCGCCGAGCGGTTGCCGCCGACGGCGTAGACGCGCATCCCGTACGAGGTGTTGCGCATCATCACGCCCAGCCCGAGAATCCCGACGATCATGAGGATCACCGGTATCTGGAGGCCGAAGATCCTGGTGTTGGCGATGTCACCGAACTCGGACGGCAACCCGTTGATCGGTGCGCCGCCGCCGATCGCGTAGGCGACTCCCGATCCGGCGGTCAGCATCCCGAGGGTAGCGATGAACGGCGGCACGTCTAGCCTGGACACGAGGAGGCCGTTGATCGAACCCGCCAGCGCGCCCACGGCCATGGCGGAGAGCACGGTCAGCCAGACCTGTCCGGGATTGGCCATGGCCACGCTCGCGGACGTCATCGCCGCGACCGCGATGACACTGCCGACGGACAGATCGATGCCCCCGGTGAGGATCACCAGCGTCTGACCCAGCGCGATCAGGGCGAACGGTGCGGCCGCCACGAGGATGGATTGGACGTTGTCCAGCGTGGCGAAACGGGCGCTGCGGTAACTGAAGTACGCGATGACCAGCAGCATGACGAGCAACATGGCGCGCCGGATCAGCAGCGCGCGGATCCGCGTCCCGTTCAGCCATTCATCGAGACGGCCCGGCGACGACGTGGGTGGCTGGTCCTGGTTGGTGAGAGTCACAGTGTCTCCTCCTGTACCGCTGTCACAGGGGTCGAACCGTCGTCGCCGTCGGGGCCGTCGAGGCCCGATGCGAGCCGGAAGATGACGTCTTGCACGTCGTCGCGGTCAAGCTGGGTACGGTCCAGTTCCCCGGCGATGCCGCCCTCGCGCATCACCAGCGCCCGATGTGACATGCCGAGCACCTCGACCATGTCGGACGAGGCCATGATCACGGCCATGCCTTCGGCGGCGAGGGTGGAAATGATGCGGTAGATCTCGGAGCGGGCGCCGATGTCGACGCCGCGGGTCGGCTCGTCGAGCAGCAGGACGTCGACGTGGCCGGTGAGCCAGCGTGCCAGGACAACCTTCTGCTGGTTTCCTCCCGACAGCGTCCCGACGTCCTGGGAGAGCCCGCGGCTGCGCAGGTGCACCGATTCCATCGCCCTCTCGACGTCGCGCCGCCGTGCCCGCTGGCGTAGCCAGCCCGCGACGTTGAACTGCCCGACGCGTGGAAGTGTCCCGTTGTCCAGGACGTTCATGCTCAGGATGGCCCCGCTTGCCTTGCGGTCCTCCGGCACCAGCGCCATGCCGGACGCGATAGACTCGGTCGGACGGCCGCGGCGCACGCGCTTGCCCGCGACCCGGATCGTGCCCGATTCGGTGGGCCGGACACCGAAGATTGCCTCGATCAGCTCGGTCCGGCCCGCGCCGACGAGCCCGGCGAGGCCGAGAATCTCGCCCCGCTGCACGGAGAGCGACACCGGTTCTGGCGCCCCCTCGACGTGCAGATCGTCGACCTGGAGCACGGTCTCCTCGCCGGTGGGTTGCATCGGAGGGAAGAGATCGTCGAGCTCGCGCCCGATCATCGCGGTGACGATGTCGTCGTCGGTGGTCTCCCGGATGGGGGAATCCATGATCATCCGACCGTCGCGAAGGACGACGATCCGGTCCGCGAGGGAGCGGATCTCACCCATCTTGTGGGTGGTGAACACCATTGCCACGCCCTGGTCGCGCAACCGCCGGACGACGCGGTAGAGCCCCTCGATCTCCCGATCGGCGATGGCGGAGCTTGGCTCGTCCAGCAGGAGGACGCGTGCGCCTCGGCTGGAGTTCTTGACGATCTCGACGATCTGCTGCATGCCGACCGGCAGCGTGCCCATGCGCTGTCCCGGATCGATGTCGACACCGAAGACGGACAGCATCTCGGCCGCTTCGCGTGCCATCGCCCGGCGATCGAGAAGCCCCAGCTTCGTCTTGATCTCGCGCCCGACGAAGAGGTTCTCGTATACCGTCATGTGTTCGATCGCTGCCAGCTCCTGCGGCACGATCGCCACGCCGCTTCGTTGCGCGGCGCGGATGTCCCCATCGGGAAGCTGTTCACCCCGGACGTGGATGCTGCCGGCGTCGGCGTGGTACTGCCCGCTTGCGATCTTCATGAGCGTTGATTTGCCGGCACCGTTCTCGCCGGCCAGCGCGGTGACGGTGCCGAGTTCGAGCTGCAGGGACACGCCGCTGAGGACGGGGATTCCGCTGAAGAATTTCTCGATGTCGCGGCATTCCAGAATCGGCGGGCTCATGGCCTCACCGCCACGACGTTCGTCATGGTCACCACAGCGTGTACCCCCCATCGGCGACGAGAACCGAACCGGTAATGAAGCTCGCGGCCTCGCTGGCGAGAAAGACGACGCTGGGAGCGATCTCTTCGGGCAGCGCGCAGCGTTGCATCGGCGCGTCGTCGATCCAGTAGGGCGTGAACCGGGGATCGTCCACCGGCGCCATGTCCGTCTTGATGTATCCGGGAGCGACCGCGTTGACGCGGATGTTGTGCGGTGCCCACTCGGCGGCCAGCGACTTGGTCAGCTGGTGCACGGCTGCCTTGGACGAGTTGTAGGCGGGCTGCATCTGCGGGCGGTTCACGATCAGCCCGGAAATGGAGCCGATGTTCACGATCGAACCGTGACCCGCCGTGCGCATGTGGCGGCCGGCCGCCACGGTAGCTTTCCACAGGGCGCGCACGTTGAGGTCGAAGACGGCGTTCCATTCCTCGTCGGTGACGTCCCAGGACTCGGCGTGAAAGCAGATGCCGGCGTTGTTCACCAGGATGTCCAGGGCACCCAGAGTCGCGATCGCCTCGCCGGTCATCCGCTCGATCGCAGCGTCGTCGGTGAGGTCGGCTTCGATGCCGGTGACGTCCAGACCTCCGGCGCGTGCCTCGGTGACGAACTCGGCGGTGCGCTGGGCATTGCGGGCAGCCACGGCTACCCGGGCGCCGGATTGCGCGAGCGCGACGGCGATGGCCTTGCCCAGACCCTGGTTGCCGCCCGTGACGAGTGCCCTGCGCCCGGTCAGGTCGAAGGCGTGATAGGGCATCAGGACTCCTTTCCGGGATACACGATGGATTTCAGGCTCTGCGGATCGGCGTCGCTGTCGAGCGCGTCGGCGACGTGGTCGAGGTCGTAGCGGCCGGTCACCATCGAGTCGAGCTCCACCTGCCCGGAGGCGACGAGGTGCGCGGCCAGCGGCCAGGTGTCGGTGTAGCGGAAGACGCCGGTGACGGTGATCTCGCGATCCTGGATGGTGGAAACCGGAAGGACGAGTTCGGCCTCGCCGAGGCCGACGAGTACCGCCGTGCCGGCCGGGCGCACGCAGCGTATCCCCGACATGACCGCCGATGGCGCGCCGCTGGCCTCGATGAAGGCGTCGACAGCGAGGCCAAGGCCGGTAATGTCCTCGGCCGTCGGGTCGATGGCGGTGGTGGCGCCGTAACGCTTCGCGCGGTCCCGGCGCGGCGCCACGGGATCGGTGATGATCACTTCGCGGGCGCCGAATGCGCGGGCGGTCTGGGCAGTGATGACGCCGATCGGCCCCGCGCCGGCGATCAGCACTCGCGCGCCGGGTGTGACGCCTGCCTTGCGCGCGCTGGCGATGGCGACGGACAGCGGTTCGAGAAGGGCTGCGGCCTCGGCAGTGATCCCGTCCGGAACGGCGTGCGCGAAGAGGGCGGGTGCGGTGACGTATTCGGCGAAGGCGCCGTCGATGGGCGGCGTCGCGTAGAACTCCATGCGGGGGCAGAGGTTGTATCGCCCGGAGAGGCACTGCCAGCACGTGTGACAGGGGCGTTGCGGTTCGATGGCCACGCGCTGCCCGATGCGGGAGGCGTCGACGCCTGGACCCACGCCCGCGATCCGGCCGGAAGCCTCGTGCCCGAGGATCAGGGGAGCCTCCACGACGAAGTCGCCGAGCCGGCCCTCCCGGTAATAGTGCACGTCCGAGCCGCACACTCCCACGGCCTCGACGTTGATGAGGACGTCGCCGGGCGACGGCGCCGGGACGGGCCGTTCCTCGACGCCGAGTTCGAGCCTCCCCGTCAGCACGCTCGCACGCATGCGCTCCGGAAGTGCACGGGCGGGTGCGGGCTCGTCCATGTGGCGCTCCTCTCGTCGATGCCGTGTCAACGCGGCTTCGCCCGTTTCGGTGGCAATGCGACGGCGAGTATCGACATCGGTTTGCACAAACGTCAAGCGGTGTGCTCATATGTGCAGAGCCGGAGGGTCGAGTGAGCCGAGGAGGGTGTCATGGGTCCGGAGCAGCACGCCATGCTCGTGTCGATCGCGCGCCGGCACTATCTCGACGGCGTGTCGAAGGTGGACATCGCGAAGGAACGCGGCATCTCCCGGTACAAGGTGGGACGGCTCCTGCAGACCGCGCTGGACGAGGGCATCGTCCGGATCGAGATCCAGGCGCGCGGCGGCATCGACTACGAGCTGTCCGAAGCCCTGCGGGTGAAGTACGGCCTGCGCCGCGCCCTCGCCGCGGAGACCCCGGACGAGGTGCACGTACACCACGGCATCGGCCAGGTGGCGAGCGCGTTGCTCAGCGAGATCGTCACCCGCGACGATGTCCTCGGTGTCGACTGTGGCCGTACCCTCGCCTCGATGGCCAGGCAACTACACAGCCTGGAACGGTGCGATGTCGTGCAGCTCACCGGCATGGCAGGCGTCATCGGCCAGACGGCCACGGACATCACCCGGGTGATCAGCGAGGTCAACGGTGGCCGGGTCTTTCCGATCTACGCGCCGTACATCGTGCCCGACGTGCACACCGCGCAGACGCTGCGCAATCACCCGGCCATCCGGTCGGCCATGAACTACTACCCGAAGATCACCAAGGCTTGCGTGGCGATCGGCGCGTGGACACCGGAGCTCTCCCAGATGTATCCGCTGCTGAACAGCGCGGACGCGCAGCGATTGGCGCAGCGGGGCGTGGTGGCCGAGACGTGTGCGCTGACCGTCGGGGCCGACGGTCAGCGGATCGACGCCGTGGATGAGCGGCGCATCGGGGTGTCCGACACCGCCTTGAAGAAGATTCCGGACGTCATCGCCTTGGCGGGAGGCCGGGGCAAGACGAGGGCCGTGGACGCGGTGCTGAAGTCGGGAATGGTGAACTCGATCGTGACCGACACGTTTCTCGCGGCGCGGCTGCTCGGCGATCGACCAGATTGATCACCCTGGAACCGCGCCGGCGTGCAGGAGCCGCATCATCCGGGCAGCCTCGGTGGTGACGGCGTCCCGGCCAGCGGCGATGTAGGTCCGGGGGTCGACGACCTCGTCCCGGGCCAGTCGTTCGCGAACGGCCCGGGTGAACGCGGCGTTGAGATGCGTGGCGATGTTGACCTTGGCGATTCCCGCGCGCACGGCCCGGGCCAGCCCGTCGTCCGGAACTCCACTGGATCCGTGCAGGACGAGCGGCACGTCGACGGACTCGTGTAGCGTCTGGATGAGGCTCTCGTCCAGGACGGCCTCCCGTGTGGTCATGGCGTGCGAACTCCCGACGGCGACGGCCAGCGCGTCCACGCCGGTATCCAGCGCGAAGGCCCGAGCCTCGCCCGGATCGGTGCGCACCCCCGGCGCGTGGGCGCCGTCCTTACCGCCGACCTCCCCCAGCTCGGCTTCGACGGAGACGCCGCGCTCGTGGCAGTGCGCCACGACCTCGGCGGTGCGGGCCACGTTCGCCGCGTAGTCCAGTGCCGCGCCGTCGTACATGACGCTGCTGAAGCCGAGCTCGACGGCCTCGTGCACGAGCTCGACGCTCGTGGCGTGGTCGAGATGCACCGCGACGGGGACGCGCGCGCGGCGAGCGAGGTCGAGGGTGGCCGTGCCGAGAGGCGCGAGGGCGCCGTGGTACCGGACACAGTTCTCGCTGATCTGGAGGATGACCGCAAGCCCGGCATCGTCCGCTGCGGCGATGAGCGCTTCGGCGTGTTCGAGCAGGATGACGTTGAACGCTCCCACACCGCGCCGGCCGGCGCTGGCGGGACGCACGATCTCGCCGGTAGTCGTCAGGCTCATTCCACGACCTCTATCTCCTCGACGTCGATGGTGGGCGCCAGTGCGCGCCAGCTGGCGGCGTCGAACTCGCCGGCGACGGGCGAGCGCACGGTGGCGGCGGAGAGCGCACATGCCTGCCGGAGCGTGTCGGGCCACCGCCAACCCGCCTGCATGCCCCGGGCGAGCGCCGCGACGACAGAATCGCCGGCGCCGGTCGCATTGCCCGTGACCGGTGACGGCAGCCGTGCCGTCCAGGTGCCGTCGCCGGTGACCGCGAGCAGTCCGGCAGCACCCAGTGAGACGACGACCGCGGCGCCGGACTCCCGGCGCAGCCAGGTGGCGGCCCGGTGGAGATCCTCGATACCGGTCGCTTCGCGCAGCTCGTCCGCGTTCGGTTTGAGTGCCGACGGCCGGGCGCGAGCGGCGGCGAGGAGCGCGGGGCCGGACGTGTCGACGACAATGGGCACGCCAGCGCCGGACACGGCCTCGACGAGGCTGGCGAGGGCCGCGGCTGGCACTCCGGGCGGAAGGCTTCCCGAGACGGTGACGACATCGGCGTCGGCGCACAGTGTCACGACCCGGTCATGGAGAAGCCGCCACGTCGATGCGTCCACGGCGGGGCCGGGCTCGTTGAACGATGTCGCCGTGCCCGTCGCGTCGTCTACCACCGTCACGGTGCGGCGCGTGTCCAGCTCGGCGGTGATGAAGGTGTCGCGCAATCCGTGCGCACCGGCCCGCTCGCGAAGTGCCGCGCCCTCGGCCCCGCCGGCGATGCCGGTCACGGCCACGGACACGCCAAGCGCATCGAGGACCCGGGCCACGTTGAGCCCCTTGCCTCCCGGGCGGCTGGCCGTGGTACGTACGCGGTGCGTCTGGCCGGGATGCAGCTCGTCGACGGTGTAGGTGATATCGAGGGCAGGATTGGGCGTCACGGTCACGACCGTCATGAGTGTGTCCCGCCCCTTTCCACCAGGTCGCGTGCCATCATCGCCGCTCCGATGCAGCCGGCTCGATCTCCCAGTGCGGCGGGAACGATTCGCGGGAGGTCCTGGAACGTCAGGCGCCCGGCCAGGCGGTCCGACAGCGGGTCGAAGAGCTCGGCGCCAGCCTTGGCCAGCCCGCCTCCGATGACGACGACTTCGGGCGCCAACAGGGAACATGCGGTCGCCAAGGCGCGGGAGAGCGCGTCGATGGCCTCCGCCCACACGGCCTCGGCGTCCGGATCGCCGGCATGTTTGCGTTCGAGCACGTCCGCAGCGCCGTCAACGGCGAGACCGCACCGGCGGGTGTATCGACGGGCGATGGCGGCCGCCGAAGCCACGGCTTCGGTGCAGCCCCGGGCACCGCACGCGCAGGGCTCGTCGTACCCGACGTCGACGTGCCCGAGCTCGCCGGCGAGCCCTCGGCCGTCGATCACCATCCCGTCGACGACGATGGCGGCGGCGATTCCCGTGCCGACGGGCACGACGAGCGCGTGATCGGCACCGCGCGCCGCACCGGCTCGAACCTCGGCGAGGCCGCCCGCACGGACGTCGTGACCCAGCGCCACGGGAAGTCCGGTGCGCTCTTCGGCCAGCGCGCGTATGGGGACGTCGTTCCAGCGCAGGTTTTCCGACCAGATGGCACGGCCGGAGGTGGTGTCGACGAGTCCCGGAACGGCCAGGCCGGCGGCACGAGCGTGCGCGGCGGCCGGGTGATGTCGCAGGTTGACGAGGGCCGACAGCACCGATGTGACGACGGCGTCGGCTCCGTCCTCGGGTGTGAGCCTCCACTCGACAGTGGCTGCCGCCGTGCCTCCGGCATCGACGACGGCACCCTTGAGGCGTGACCCGCCGACGTCGAGCGCGATGACCGTGTCGGCGGGAGCGGCGTCGGGCGGTGGAACGTCGGCAGGCGCCGTCGTGGGAGGCGTGGTCACAGCCGATCTGCCTTCAACACGACAGAGCGGTTGAGGTTGCGTGGCCGGTCCGGATCGAGTCCCCTGGCGAGACCGGCCGCGACCGCGAGGCGCTGAGTGCGGATCAGATCGGCCATCGGATCGAGCTCGTCCGCGATAGCCCGGGCGCCGGTAGCTCGGACTTCACCGATCAGTCCGTCCGGAGCGGCACCACCCATGAACCACACCATGCTGTCCGGGTCGGCCAGGCTGATCGGCCCGTGCCGGTAGTCCATGGCAGGATACGACTCTGCCCAGGAAAGGGACGCCTCGCGCATCTTGAGTGCCGCTTCGTGAGCGAGCCCGACCGTCCAGCCCTGCCCGAGGAAGACGTACTGCCGGTACTCGGTGAGCGTGTGGTCCATGGGTGTGGCGAGTATCGCCTCGGCCTGGGCACGCGCGGTGTCGAGCTCGTCCCCGATATGGGTACGGAGCAGGGCCAGGGCGGCCGTGGCGAATCGGGTCTGGACCACGGACTTCTCGTCGGCGAAATCGAGCACGACGAGCTCGTCGGTCGCGTGCGCGACCGGCGCCGACGGGTCTGCGGTGATGACGACCGTGGGCGTGTGCGTGTGGAGCTCCTGGAGCACGTCCAGAACCTCGCTGGTGGTTCCCGAACGGGTGATCGCGACGAGCCGGTCGTATCGCCGCTGGACGGGAAACTCCGAGGCCGCGAAGGCGTCGGTGCGGCCGAGTCCACGATACTCCCGCCGTGCCGCGTACGCCTGGGCCATGAACCACGACGTGCCGCAACCGATGACCGCCACCTGCTCGCCCGTACCGGGAAGCGCCGTGGCGACTGACGGGGTCAGCTCGGCCGCGCGCCGCCAGCACGCGGGCTGGCTCTCGATCTCGGCTTGCACGTGTGTCGTACTCGACAAGAGATTCTCCAGTGCGTCGACTCGTCACGGCACCGCCAGGCCGTCGCGGCCGGGACCGACGAGTCTGGATGGGGGCCGGGCGCCCGGTGGCACCAGTAATCATGTTCTGCCCGAAGTGTGCACAATGTCAAGCGACTTCGCCGTGTTTAGCTCATGAACAATCATTAGCGGTCGCAAAACGCTCAGTGGACATTTCCCGATAATTGCGGGCGGATGGAGCCTGTGAACAGCCAGATATGAAACGGGAGCCGTTGTGATCGAGCCGGACTGTCCGCCGCGTCGCGATAGCGGCTGGCATGTCGATGATTACTTTCAAGTGAAACAAGATTCTTCGGTCATATTCGAGCGCCTGATCCATCCGCCGTTCGTCGCGCAACCGTTCCGGGCATCCGGCTGGCCGGTGCGGATCCGTCAGGCCTGGACGACCTGGATACCGGCATCGCGGAGCCGGGCCATCTCGGCGTCGTCGGCGGAGGTGTCGGTGATCAGGATGTCGATGTTCGCGGCCGGCAGGATGTGCGCGAACGCGCGCTTGCCGAGCTTGCTGCTGTCGGCAGCGACGATCACCGTGTCGGCATGGCGAGCCAGCAGGGCGTTGATGGCTGCCTCGCTGTCGTCGTAGGCCATGGCACCGTGCTCGGGATCCACCGAGTCCACACCCAGTACCGCCACGTCCACGGCAACGACATCGAGGAGCCGTTCGGCGAGCGGGCCAATGATCTCGTACGAATGCTGGCGCACCACCCCGCCCACGACGACGACCTTGATATGGGGCCGGACAGCGAGCTCGCTGGCAATGTTCAGCGCATTCGTCACGACGGTAATGCCCGGCCCGGACTTGTTGTCGTGGAACTCGTCGCGGGTGGCGATGGCCCGCGCGACGTTGGTCGTCGTGGTGCCGCCATTGAGCCCGACGATCGCGCCCGGGCGGATGTGCTTGATGACAGCGCGGGCGATGCGCTCCTTCTCGGGAGCTTGCCGGCCCGCCTTGTAGCGCAGGGGGAGGTCATATGACACCGTCGAGGCCACGGCCCCGCCACGGGTGCGGGTGAGAAGCTGCTGACTCGCCAGGTGTTCGAGATCCCGACGGATCGTCGCAGCCGAGGCGTCGAGACTGTTGACCGCTTGGTGGACGGTAATGGATCCCTGATCGGACAGCATGTCGAGAATGGCCGTGAGCCTCTCGTGACGATCCATCAGCTCTCCAGCGCGTCAGGGTGGCGATTGCCGGCTTCGTGCATCGCTCATATTCAATCATCTTCGTGACCGATGTATGCCCACTGCGGCACGAACGAGTGTGACACCGGCGTCGGCGCATCGCAGCGGCCGTGCACGTTGAGTACCCGGCCGTGCACGGTGAGTACACGTCGATCGAGCGCGGAAAACGCTTGCTGGGATGGATTCACCGTGCACGGCGCTCGGGTCGGGCCGTCACGCTGGTCTGGCTGGTCTGGATGGCGTGGCTGGGGCGGATGGCGTGGACTCGGGTCAGGTCGTCAGGATGACGCGGAGAAGGTCATCGCCGGAAGACACCACGACGGCATCGTGCCGGAGTACCTCCGGCAGGTGCGGGATCATGGATTCATCGAGGACGCATGTCGGGGAACCGACGGGCATGATCACATATCCCGCGGCCTTGCTCACCTGGAACATGAGCTCGAAGACGTCCCGGCCCTCGGCATGGTTGATCATCAAACCATCGCCGTCGAGCCCGTACACGTCAGCCCGCCCGTCACGCGTGATGATCTCCGTGTACCCGCCGGCCGGCGGATCGGCCAGGTAACGTTCCAGGACGGTCACGGTGGCGACTCGGCCGGTGGGGGCTACATCGCCTCCAGTGAAACGCTGGAGGAAGATGTCGAAGTTCATGAAATGATCGTGCCAGATCGTCGGTCCACGTCGTCTCCGTGTGGTGTGCGTCCGTGTGCTACCAGCGATCTTACCGGCAGGCGTCGAGTGCGAGGGTCAACCCGGGTGCGGTCATGGATCTTCCCGGTAGTCGACGAGCGATCGTTGCGTCCAGGCGACATCATGCCACGCGCCGTGCTTCCAGCCGATGTTCCGGTAGGTTCCCACGGGTTCGAACCCCATGGCCCGATGCAGGCCGACGCTTCCCTCGTTCGGCAGCGTCATGCCGGCGACCGCTGTGCGAAATCCCAGCTCGGCCAGCCGGGTGAAGAGCGCGTCGTAGAGCATGCGGCCCGCGCCGGTGCGCCGCCGGCCGGGTTCGAGGTAGACGCTGACCTCGCATGACCAGCTGTAGGCGGCGCGAGCCTTGAACTGGCCCCCGTATGCGTATCCGACGACGCGGCCCTGGTCTTCGAGCACCAGCCAGGCGTGCTCGTGCTGGGCCGATGCGATGCGCTCGGCCATCTCAGCCGCCGACGGCGGTTCGTACTCGAATGTGATGACGGTGTCGGTGACGTAGGGAGCGTAGATCGCCGCACATGCCTCGGCGTCGCGTTCCGTCGCGTCCCTGACGGTCGGTGCGTTGCTATGCATGGGACGATAGTAACGTTAATGAATACTATAATGACAACTATGTCGGATCCGCTCTCCACCTCGCTCGCCGTGGCGGTACACGAGGCCCGCCTTGCACGCGACCTTTCGGTCAGCGCTCTGTCCGAGCGCTCCGGCGTGTCCCGCGCCATGATCGGCAAGATCGAACGGGGTGCGGCGCAGCCGACGGCCGCGCTTCTCGCTCGCCTGTCGGCAGCTCTCCAGATGACGCTCTCCGAACTGGTGGCGAGGGCCGAGACCGACGGCCGGAGACTCGTGCGCGCGGCGGACCAACCCACGTGGGTCGACCCGGGTACCGGTTACCGCCGCCGTGCGGTCTCGCCCGTCGCCGGCGGGCCGCTCGAGCTCGTCGAGGTCGAGTTGCCTCCCAGGGCCGAGGTCTCCTACTCCGCTGACGCCAACGCCTTCATCCACCAGCAGATCTGGATGCTGGACGGACGCCTCCGGCTGCGCGAAGGAGAGACCGAGCACGAGTTGGAGGTGGGCGACTGTCTCCAGTTCGGCGCACCGGCTGCCTGCGCGTTCATCAATCCGGACGATGACCCGTGTCGCTACCTCGTCGCCCTGGCCAAACGTCACGGCTGACGGCCCGGCGAAACGCGACGGGCTCGCCACCGGGGATGATCGCCCGTCGTCGGCTCGGCGTGCTTGCGGTGTTCGGTGGGATTGATTCCGCGGATGCGCTTGAACGCGACGCTCAGTGCAAAGGCGTTGGCATAGCCCACCTGGTGGGCGATCGACTCCACGGTCGCGTCCGACTCGCGGAGCAGGTCCGCGGCCAGGGCAACGCGCCAGCTCGTCAGGTAGGCCATCGGTGGCTCGCCGACCATGCCGGTGAAACGCCGGGCGAGCGCGGCGCGGGAGATGCCGGCCGCCTCGGCCAGCCTTTCCACCGTCCAGGGCCGTGCTGGCTCGTCGTGGATGAGGCGCAACGCGGTGCCGACCACGGGATCGCTCGGTGCCCGGTGCCAGGCCGGAGCCCGAGCCTCGGAGCGGGCGAGCCAGGCGCGCAAGCTCGTGATGAGCAGCAGGTCGAGCAGCCGATCGAGCACCGCCTGCTGCCCGGGTCCGTCCTTCTCGAGCTCGGCGAGGATCATCCCCATCAGGCCGGGTTCGAGGTCGTCGCCGGGAACGATCAGCACGTGCGGGAGTGCGGCCAACAACCGGGCGCTCACATCCCCGCGTGACGGGTAGGTGACGCTCACGATGACGACGGAGCCGTCCGGGTCGAGCCCGCAGGTGCGTGTACCCGAGCTGAGCTGATCGCTGACGTCCACGCCGTCGACCGTGGTGGCGCGGTTGCCGCTGCGGATGACCAGTTCGGGTGGGGTCGCGGGGTCGTCCGCGACGACGTAGGGCCGCGGCCCGCACACGATCGCGACATCGCCCGTGTCGGTGCGGGTGGGCACGCCGTCGTCCGGAACGATCCAGGCGTTGCCGCTGAGGGGGACCGCGAGGGACAGGGGAGCGCCGTCGTCGATCCGCAGCGACCAGGGCGGCTCCAGCACGGTCCGGTGGAGTAGTGCCCCGCGAGCGCGCGTGCCGTCGACGAGGCCGGTGAGCGCATCCATGAACGCGAGCCTAGTCCCATTCGGCCGCGAGGTGAGACGAACGGAAATCTACTCGATGCTCGTGGACATGGATCGTCTCACCTTTCCGCGCTGGAGTGGAGACGTACACCAGCAACGGCGAGCAGTGACGCTGCTCACGACGACAAGGAGTCATCGCCATGTACGTCATCGCAGGTGCGACCGGACACGTCGGCGGGCAGGCGGCCAGGACGCTGCTCGATCGGGGAGAGCCGGTGCGGGTTCTCGTGCGCAGCGCGGAGAACGGAGAGGCGTGGTCGGCGTGCGGGGCGGACGTCGCATTGGTCGATCTGTCGAACCGGTCCGCGTTTGCGGAAGCCGTGCGTGGTGCGCGCGGCGTGTTCGTCCTGCTGCCGGCGACGCCACCTGTGTCCGACTTCCACGCCGAGCAGCGCCAGCTCGCTGACGCCATCGCAGACGGGATCGGGGACAGTGCCGTGCCGCATGTCACCGTGTTGTCGTCGATCGGGGCGGACCTCAGCGAGGGAACCGGGCCCTTGGTGGCGCTGCATCACTTCGAGAACCGTCTTCGCAAAACCGGCGCCGTGCTGTCCGTGCTGCGTTCGTATCACTTTCACGAGAAGGTCGAGACGGTACTCGGGTCGGTGCGCGAAGCCGGGATCTACCCGAACTTCGGCGCGTCCGCCGACGTCGCCAAGCCGATGGTGGCCACGCGCGACATCGGTGACCTGGTGGCCGAGACGTTGCTGTCACCTCCCGTGCGGAGCGAGATCATCGACGTCGAGGGGCCGTGGTACACGGAGCGGCAGGTTGCCGAGACGCTGGCTAGGGTGCTGGATAAGCCCGTCGACGTGGTGAACGTTCCGCGTGACGAGTGGGTGGGCGCAATGGCGGCCGGGGGCGTACCACCCGGCTTCGCGGAGATCCTCGCCGAGCTGCACGACGCCGAGGAGCACGGTCTCTTGCAGCCGAAAGGTGACCGGACACGGTACGTGAAGACCGAGCTTGCGGACACCATGCGCCGCGTTCTGGAGATCTGACGCATCTGCTCCTCGAGTGGTGACACACCCCATGCTGACCGCTCGTTCTGTCGACCGAGAACGCCGGCTGACGATGCGGGTGGCTGGTGCTACGCGTGCGGGACTCGCGGTGTGACGATCATCATGGTGACGTCAGGGCAGAATGGGTGAAGTCGCGACAATGAAGAATAGCTGAGGAGGCACCTGTGGCCGTCGAATCCCGCGAGATCACCATCGGCACGCCTGCGCCGGATTTCGTTCTGAAATCCGCGGACGGCAAGGAGTACTCCTTGAGATCGTTCGCAGACGCGCAAGCACTTCTGGTGGCTTTCGTCTGCAACCACTGCCCGTACGTGAAGCACATCGAATCCGTATTCGGCGAGTTGACCTCCGAATACGCCAAGAAGGGTGTGGCGACGGTGGCGATCTGCACCAACGATGCCGACGCCTATCCCGACGACGGCCCGAGCTATCTACGAGAGCAGGCCGAGCGAGCGGGGTGGGAGTTCCCGTACCTCGTCGACGAGGATCAGACGGTGGGCCTGGCGTACGGTGCCGCGTGCACGCCGGACTTGTTCGTGTTCGACGCCGAGCGCAAGCTCGCATATCACGGCGCCTTCGATGAGAGCACGCCCGGCAACAACAAACCGGTGACGGGCGAGCTGTTGCGTGCCGCGCTGGATCAGATCCTGGCGGGAGAAGCCGTGCCGACGCCGCACCGGCCCAGTGTGGGCTGTTCGATCAAGTGGCGCGCAGACATCGAGGCTCAATCATGGTCATGAACACTTACCTGGCTCCTGAGGTTCACGAGTGTTTATGACCATGGAGAAGGGTGTGGCGGTGACTCGGACGCCGGTGTGTGTTCGGGCGCGGCCTCGGGTTCACGGGCCGTGACATAGGCGTGGGCGTTGCGGACGCGTGCACCCATCGACGTCTCGACCTTGGGCCGCAGATGGGATTCGAAGACGGCCGACTCGTTGTCGTTCAACGCTTTCTTGATCGCGTCACCGAAGGTCGGCGCGTGGGGGTTCGGACTCATCTGAAGGAACGTTTCCCAGCTCAGATCCCTGAAGTATGGCCGCTCGGTGCTGGTGAGCTCCAGGCTCACGGTGATGTCGGTGAGCCCTGATACCTCTGCGACGTGCAGCAGGTCCGTCTCGTCGAACCCGAGCATCGGCCCGTCGGGATCTGCCACCGCCTCGAACACCGCGCGCACCTTGGCAGCGAGTTCCATGACGGGTGTCACATCGTAGCCGAAGAGCGTATCGCGGTTCAGCTCCAGGTGGCGTCGATTGATTGGTTCGAAGAGTGACATCCGGCCACCGGGTCGCAACACCCGCCGGAATGCGTCGAAGGCAGCCGGCTTGTCGTCGACGTAGATCAATACTGATCTGGTGGTGACGACGTCGACCGAGGAATCCTCGATCCCTTCGAGGGTCTCGGCGGGGGTCCGCACGAACATGCACCGATGGCTGACGCGTGCACGTTCGGCGATCTCCCGGCACTCGTTCAAGAGATCGGGGGATACGTCGGTGAACACGACGGTGCCGTCATGGCCGACCCGCGAGAGCGAGCCGAACCCGAGCAGCCCGTCACCGCAGCCGACATCCAACACCACGTCGCCTGGCTGGATATCGGCGCCATTCAGTACGCGGTCCCGGATGGGTGTCAAGAAGTTCAGCGTTTGCTGCTCGGCGGCTTCATCACCACCGCTCCGGCCGTGCAACAACCAGCGAGCCCAAGGATCCACGCCCCCATCGTTCCCCATAGGCTGTGATCATGAACACTAGCCCGTCACATGGGTCGCATAGCGTTCATGATCATCGGTGGGTGAGAACGCGGTGATGCGCGCTCGGATGCCCGCGACATCGAGCCCGTACGCGGCGTCGTGGTCGCGCGGTCGGCCGTAAAACCGTGCGGTGTGTGGCGGAACGCCGAGGGCGAGCTGGCGGTGCGGGATGTCGGTTAGAGCCCGCGCCACCTCCGGTGCCGACGTCCCGCGAAGGTACGGTTCGACCAGCACGACGGCCGGCTCGGCCAGGACGAATCTCAGCGTTTCACCGTCGAACGGGCGCACCGTCGACGCGTAGAGCACGGTCACGTCGAGACCTGCGGTGGCGGCCAGGACGCGGTCGAGCATCGGGCCCACGGCGACGACGGTAGGCCCCGTTCCCTGCCGGAGCACCTGGAACCCGCCGTCGGGCCGGTGATGGGCGGTGGCGTTGGCGTTCTCAGAGAGCCGGACGTACACCCGTTCGTCCGTCTGCGATGCCGCACGCAGGAACGCTTCGACCTCGTCGGGATGGCCCGGCACGTGCACGGTCCACTCCGGAAGCGTGTCGAGCAGCGCGATATCGCCCGGCGCGTGGTGGGTGTATCCGACATCCGATGCGTCGTAGGAGGCGCCGATGCTGACCAGGACGGCGCCGAGATCCTGGTGCCCGAGGTCGAGCTTGAGCTGTTCGAACGGGCGCTCGACGAGGAATGGCGCGTACGAGTGCGCGTACGGTCGCAGCCCAGAGTGTGCCATGCCCGCGGCGGTGCCGATGAGCGCCTGTTCGCGGATGCCGACGTTGATGACGCGGTCGGGATGCTGGTGTTGCGACTCGGCGAACCGGTCGGCCGAGATGTCGGCGAGCACGAGCGATACGCGCGGGTCGTTGTCGAGCAGCTCGCTGGTGACGGTGGCGAAGCGGTCACGCATGATCATTTCCTTGGTTCGACGGCGGCGACCACGGCGGTTGGTCGACCGGAATGGTGTGTGGTGAGTGCCCGAGTGAGGGCGTCGTGATCGCGACCGTTGACGTCGACGGTGGCCCAGCCCTCGGTGGCAAACCGTCGAGCGATGCCGCCGGGCCAGCCCAGCGACGACGAGTCGTTGTCGATGACGACGACGGTGAGGGCGTCGAGCCCGTAAGCGGCACCGACCACGATCGCCTCGTGATTGCTGCCTTCATCCAGTTCGGCATCACCGACGAGCACGATGGTCCGGGCGTCGTTGCCGTTCGCGCGTAGCCCGAGTGCAAGCCCCACGCCGAGGGGGAGCCCATGCCCGAGCGAGCCACTGGCGATCTCGACGCCCGGAATGAGCGCACCGTCCGGATGGTGGCCGAGTGGTGATCCCGGCTGTCCGAACTCGTCGAGCCACTCCACCGGGAAGAATCCGTGTGCGGCCAGTACGGCGTAGTAGGCCATGGGGCCGTGTCCCTTGGAGAGCAGGAAGCGGTCCCGGTCGGCCGCCTCGGGATTCCGGGGGTCCACGTTGAGTACGCGCTGGTACAACACCCAGAGGACATCGAGTGTCGACGTCGCGCTCGGCTCGTGTTTCTCGTCACCGGTCATGCGGGACAGCAGGACCGGGAGGTCGTTGTAGGTGGGTGTGTGCGGTGTCGTGGGAGCTGTTGTGAGGACCATGCCGACCACGGTCCTGCCTCAACCAAAGTTGAGGTCAAGTGTTTCGTTGCTCGTCGCGGATCTCTTCCAGCCGCAGCTGAAGCAGCCGTGCGAGCGGCATCGACTCGCCGTCGCGCGCACCTGCGCCGACCGTCAAGGGTGGATCCGACGGCGATACGTCGGCACCGAACAGGCGGGAACGCAGGCTCCACGGCGTGTCCAGAACGTAGAAGGCTCCGTGGACGTCCACGCCGAGCGAGCGATTGCGCCGCAGGTACCAGCCCGAGATACCGGTGCGATAGGTGACACGGCGTTCGGGCACGCGCGCTCGCAGCCGGCTCGGCGGGATACCCAGCCGGACCAGCTCGTCGACGAACTCCGCCAGGAGCTTGCGCGCCTGCGCGGTTTCGGCTTCCCGCTTGCGGTCGAGGGCAGCAGCGCGCGCCGCGAGCGCGTCGCTGCGTTGCCGGCGCCAGGCCGCGGTGTCATCCTCCATCGGTCATCCATCCTCGCCTGCTGGTTTTGTCCTCGCAGTACCAGGGCCTTCGAGCGGCGAAACTCCGCGGCGATGATCACAGTCCCTTGCACCACGCGAGCGGCACCGTGACATGATGCCCGGGTGCGCTTCTACGCCGACTTGCACATCCACTCGAAGTACTCCCGCGCGTGCAGCAAGAACTGCGATCTCGAACATCTGACCTGGTGGGCGAAACGCAAGGGCATCAGCCTGGTGGGCACCGGCGACGTCACGCACCCCGCCTGGTTCGCTCATCTCCAGGAGAACCTGGTGCCCGCCGAGCCGGGACTCTTCCGTCTCCGTCCCGACCTGGAACGCGACATCGACCGCAGTTTGCCACCGAGCTGTGCCACCGACGCCCGGTTCATGCTCTCGGTCGAGATCTCCACCATCTACAAGCGGGACGAGCGCACCCGCAAGATCCACCACCTGATCTACCTTCCGGACTTCGAGGCGGCAGAGGCGTTCAACCGCCGGCTTGGCGCCATCGGCAACATCGGCTCCGACGGGCGCCCCATCCTGGGATTGGACTCCCGCGACCTCCTGGAGATCGCGCTGGAATGCAGCCCGGACGCGTATCTCGTGCCGGCGCACATCTGGACGCCGTGGTTCTCCGTGCTCGGTTCCAAGGCCGGTTTCGATGCCGTGGAGGACTGCTACCTCGATCTCGCCGATCACATCTTCGCCCTGGAAACCGGGCTCTCCGCCGACCCGGAGATGATCTGGCGGGTCTCGGCGCTAGATCGGTACCGCCTGGTCAGTTACTCGGATGCGCACTCGCCGCCCATGCTCGGGCGCGAGGCCAGCCGGTTCGATACCGATCTCGATTACTACGCCGTGCGGCGGGCGCTGCAGACCGGTGAGGGCTATCGCGGCTCGGTCGAGTTCTTCCCCGAGGAGGGCAAGTATCACCTCGATGGTCACCGCAAGTGCCAGGTGCGTCTCGATCCGGCCGACTCGCGGGCGCTCGACAGCCGGTGCCCGGAGTGTGGCAAGCCGCTCACCCTCGGCGTCTTGCATCGGGTTCACGAGCTGTCCGACCGAACCGAGGGTGCTCGCCCCGAGGGCGCGGCCGGATTCCAGAACCTGATCCCCCTTCCCGAGATCATGGGCGAGATCCTCGGCGTGGGGCCGAAGAGCAAGAAGGTCTCGGGTGAGATCGCCTCGCTGACGGCGGCATATGGCCCGGAGCTCACGATCCTGGACGAAACCCCGACCGACGATCTCGAACAGGTGGTGCCGCACCTGGGCGAGGCGGTTGGACGGCTGCGTCGAGGAGAGGTCATCCGCGAGGCGGGATACGACGGCGAGTACGGCACGATCCGGCTGTTCCAGCCGGGCGAGCTGGATCGCCTGCGGGCTACCCAGGCCCCGGCACTGTTCGACGACGGCCTCGGTGCGGGCGATGCCGTCGCAGCGCGACCCTCGCCACGCGCCGAACGGGCTCGTGAGAAGGACGTGCGGGCCCGCTCGACGACCCGGACCGGACCGGAAACCGAGGCCGCGCTCGTGGCGCCCGCCGACGTGAGCGCGGCGGACGAGCTGCTGGACGAGGAGAGCACCGGTTCGACGTTGCTCGCCGGGCTGGATCCGGCACAACGCGAGGCCGCTGCTGCGGGCGGGGGACCGTTGCTGATCATCGCGGGACCCGGCACCGGCAAGACCCGCACGCTCACGCACCGGATCGCACACCTGCTGACCGAGCAGGGCGTACCGGCCCGGCAGTGCCTGGCGATCACCTTCACGCGCCGCGCTGCCAAGGAGATGACCGACCGGCTGCACGGCCTCGTCGGCCGCGAGTCCGCCGCGCTCACCGTCACGACGTTTCACTCGTTCGGTCTGAGCATCGTGCGGGAGCAGCACTGGCGGTTCGGTCTGAGCGCCGACTTCGGCGTCGCCGACGCCGAGCGGCAGCTGGAGATACTCGCCGAGGCGCTCGGTGACGGGCGGGCCGCGCGCCGCATGCTGCCCGACATCTCCCGGGCACGCCGGGATGGAGAGGCCGACGATGCCGAGGTCGCGAAGGCGATGGAAAGTTACCTGCGACGGTTGCGCGAGGCCGATCTCGCCGATTTCGACGATCTCGTCGCGTTGCCTGTCGCGGCCCTGGAATCCGACCCGGAGCTCGCGGCCGTGTACCGCGACCGGTACCGCTGGATCTCGGTGGACGAATACCAGGACATCGATGCCGTGCAGTATCGCCTCCTGCGGATGTTGGCGCCGCCGGAGGCGAACCTGACGGTCATCGGCGATCCGGATCAGGCGATCTATCGCTTCCGGGGTTCGGACGTCGGGTTCTTCCTGCGCTTTCATGCCGACTACCCGTCAGCCAGGGTGGTCCACCTGACCCGCAACTACCGCTCGGGCGCGCACATCCTGACGGCGGCCATGCGGGCGGTGGAGCCCACGACACTCGTCGCCGATCGGGTTCTGGTCCCGGCCGACCGGAGAGCCGAGGCGGTGAAGATCGGCGTTCACGAGGCGTCGAACGAGCATGCCGAGGCGGGATTCATCACCCGGACCATCGATCAGTTGCTCGGCGGCTCCTCTTTCCATTCGCTGGACACCGAACGCGCGAGTGCCGAGGCGACGGAGGGGATCGGCTTCTCCGACATCGCCGTCCTGTACCGCACATCGGCGCAGGCCCGCCCGATCGTCGATGCGCTGACCAGGGCGGACTACCCGTTCCAGCGGCACTCGCATGATCGGCTGATCGACCGGGCCGGGGTGCGCGAGATTCTCGACGAGTTCGGCTACGCCTCCCCGGCAAGCAAGGCTCCGGACGTGCGAGCCGGGCTGCAACGAGCGGCCGAGATCGTGCTCAACCGCGCACCGCACGCGGGCCAGGAGGGACGCGCCGCAGAGCTCTATTCCGCCGTGGAGTTGCTGACTCCCCTGGCCGTCGAGTGCGGGAGCAACGTCGAGCGGTTCCGGCACGAGCTGCTGCTCGGCGCCGAGGTGGACGCGCTCGACCCGCGCGCGGAGCGGATTTCCTTGCTCACCCTGCACGCAGCCAAGGGTCTGGAGTTTCCCGTCGTCTTCCTCGCCGGGTGTGAGGAGGGATTGCTGCCGTTGCGCTGGCCAGGCACCGAACTCGACGATGCCGAACTCGCCGAGGAACGCCGGCTGTTCTTCGTGGGCATGACCAGGGCGCAACGGCTGCTCTTCGTGACTGGTGCGCGGGAGCGTACATGGCAGGGGCAGCAGCGCGACTGCAAGCCGTCGTCGTTTCTCCAGGCGCTCGACAGTTCGGTGTCCGAACGTGTCGGAGCGGAGGACAACCGCCGTACACCACGCTCGCGCCAGCTCACGCTGATCTGATCGGGCCGGAATCGGCGCCAGCCGTCCCTGGCTTCCCGTGCTGTGCGGTGCAGCTCGTGCTCGGCGTGCCGGTGCGTGCCCCTGGCTGCCTGCCTAGTTGTCGAAGAGTGCGGCCATCGCGCTGCGGACCTCGACGAGGATCTCGCGCATCGCAGCTTCGGCGGCCTCCCCGTGACCGGAGGAGACCGCCTGGGCGACACGTTCGTGCAGTTCGAGGGAGAGCGGTACGGGGTGTTGTGGCATGAATCCCAGCTGGACGCGGCCACGTAGCACCACCGTGACAACGTCGCCGAGGGCACTGAACATCTCGTTGTCGCTCGCGTTGAGGAGGAGCGTGTGAAAGGCGATGTCGAGCTCGAGGAACTCGTCCAGATTTCCAGCTTCCCCCTGCTCGCGCATCGCCGTCGCCAGGGTGTGGATGCGCTCGCGCTGCTCGGCCGAGGCGTTGCGGGCCGCGGCGTTGACCGCGACTGGCTCGATCGAGGTTCGAAGCTCGGTCAGGGTGCGCAGCTGCGCGTTGCGTCCGTGACCGGAGAGGCGCCACCAGATCACGCGCGGGTCGAACACGTTCCACGACGTTTGCGGCTGGACGATGATCCCGACTCGCCGGCGCGATGTCACCAAGCCGGTCCATTCGAGGATGCGCATGGTCTCCCGAGCGACGGTGCGCGAGACGCCGAAGTGTTCCTGGATCCAGTCCAAGGTCAGCACGTCACCTTCGCCGAAATGACCATCGACGATCTGCCGGCCGATGGTGTCGAGGACGGCGCTGTGCAGCGCGGTCACGTTCCGCTCGTTTCCCGTCTCGTGTCGTCCGGCGGGTGTTGTCGTGCCCGTGCCTGCTCCTTGACAGTCTGAAAAATGCGATTTTTGTTGATGCTCGATTGTGGCACGGCCGATCGTGAGAGTCGACGACGAGAGTCCGGATCGGCAGGCGCCCGCAAACCTGCGGGAACGGGATGTTGCGCTGTCATCATGGTCGGTAGTAGCTGCGGGCGGTGATATTGCTCGGCGATGTCGAGAAGCTGCCATCGGCTCCGACTCCCCTATGAAGGCGCCACCGGGGCGCGAAAGACCTTAAGGAGTGCGGACATGAAGTACATGCTGATGATGAGCCATAGCGTGCCCGAAGACATCGACCAGAAACACGGTGAGATGAGTACCTGGTCCCAGGACGACATCAAGGCCCATTTCCGGTTCATGGGAGAGTTCAATCAGGAACTCACCGATGCCGGTGAGTTGGTGGACGCCCAGGGTCTGCTGGGGCCGGACCACGCAGTGATCGTCCGGGCGCACGGGCAGGGGGCACCCGTGGTGAGTGACGGCCCGTTCCCCGAGTCGAAGGAGTTCCTCGCCGGTTACTGGGTCGTCGACGTCGACAGCAGGGAGCGCGCCGTCGAGATCGCGGCCCGGGTATCCGCCGCTCCCGGCCGGGACGGCGTCGCGCTCGGCATCCCGGTCGAGGTGCGCCAGGTGGGTGAGGCTCCGGACGCGGACGTGTGACACACATGACGCCCGGCACCAGCATCGAGGACGTGCTGCGCGAACTCGCGCCGCGGGTCCTCGGAGCGATGGTGCGCCGGTTCGAGGATTTTGACCTCTCCGAGGACGCGGTGCAGGAAGCGCTGTTTGCGGCCGCCACGCAGTGGCCGGAGCATGGCGTGCCGGATCAGCCTCTCAGTTGGCTGTTCCGCGTCGCCGCGCGGCGCCGGATCGACAGCGTGCGAAGCGAAGTGGCCAGGCGGCACCGGGAAGAGCTGGTCGCCGTACGATCCCCGGCCGATTCCTTGTTGGCGCCGGCTGCCGACCACGACGATGTGACGGCCGAGGACGATACCCTGACGCTCCTGTTCCTGTGCTGTCATCCGATCCTGACACCGGCGTCGGCGATCGCTCTCACCTTGCGCGCGGTGGGCGGTCTGAGCACGGGTGAGATCGCGCGTGCCTTCCTGGTTCCGGAGCCGACGATGGCGCAGCGGATCAGCCGCGCCAAGCAACGAATCGCGTCGTCGGATGTGCCGCTGCGATCACCGTCCGACGAGGAATGGCCAGAGCGGCTGCGGTCCGTGCTGCACGTGCTGTATTTGATCTTCAACGAGGGCTACACGACGAGTTCGGGACCGGCATTGCAGCGCGCCGACCTGACCGGTGAGGCGATCCGGCTGAGCAGGATGTTGCACCGGATGGTGCCACAGGAAGGCGAGGTGGCCGGGCTGCTCTCCCTGATGTTGCTCACCGATGCGCGCCGGGCGGCACGCACCGACGACGACGGCTTGCTCGTGCCGCTGGCAGAACAGCGGCGCGAGCTCTGGGACACCGAGCAGATCGCGGAAGGCACCGGACTGCTCGCCCGTACGCTGGGGTCGGGATCGGTCGGACCGTATCAATTGCAGGCAGCTATCGCCGCCGTCCACGACGAGGCTCGCAGCGCCGACGAGACGGACTGGCCCCAGATCCTCGCCCTGTATGAGGTCCTCGAGCAGGTATCGCCGGGACCGATGGTCACCCTCAACCGTGCGATCGCGCTGGCCATGGTCCGCGGAGCACGCGCGGGCCTGGCCGTGCTGGGAACGCTCGACGGGGACGAGCGGATGGCGCACACGCATCGCCTGGAAGCCGTCCGGGCCCACCTGCTCGAGCTGGCAGGCGATGTGGAGGCGGCCCGCGAAGCCTACCGGCACGCCGCGAGAATGACCGCGAGCCTTCCCGAGCAGCAATACCTCACTCTGCAAGCGGCACGACTGGCGTAGTGCTGACGCAGGGGAGTCCAGTGCCTAGCCATCGTCTGGCGCATCGCCTACCCCTTGACGCCGATGTCGCCCCGGCCGCGCTGGCTGAGGGCGTCGGCGGTGACGGCGATCAGGAGGATCACACCGGAGATCGCGAGCTTGGTGCCGGTGCTGGCCTGCATCAGGTCCAGGCCGTTGGACAAGCTGCCCATGACGAGAGCACCGAGGAGCGCGCCCCAGGGGCTGCCACGACCTCCGAAGATCGTCGCACCTCCGATCACAGCGGCGGCGATCGATTCGAGGAGCAGCGGACCGCCGGCGAACGCCGTATACGAGACCGAGGCGAACCGCGCCGCGCCGATGACACCGGCGACGGCACACAGTAGCGAGGACAGCGTGAACGCCGCGATGCGTACCTTGGCGACGTCGATTCCGGCGCGGCGGCTGGCTTCGGCGTTTCCCCCGATCGCATAGAGGTAGCGGCCGAACTGCATCCGGCGGGTCACGTAGCCGAACAGTGCGACGAAGCCGACGAGGATGGCGGAGGCGAGCGGGACGCCCCGGTACTCGTTCAGGATGCTGACGGCCACACCGACGAGCGCGGCGATGAGCACCACGCGTACGGCTAGCCCGGTCAGGCTTGGTGCCGAGAGTTGTGCCGCGAGCCGCTTGGCCCGGCGGTGTATCTGCGTTGCCACGAAGACCACGACGACGCCGGCGGCCAGGACCCACGCGATGCCGGGAGCCAGGTACGTCGTGGCGATGCTGCGGATGAGCTCGTTCCCCACGTTGACTGATCCACCGCGGCCGAGGATCAGCAGCATGACTCCTTGCAGTCCCAGCAGTCCGGCCAGCGTGACGACGAACGATGGTACGCCGACGACGGCGACGAAGAAGCCCTGAACGACGCCCACGGCGGCGCCGATCGCGAGGGCCAGCAGGATCGCCGGGATGGGGTCCCATCCCTGCCTGGTGACGAGAACTCCGACGGCGGCCGCGCTCACCCCGGACGTGACCGCCACCGACAGATCGATCTCGCCGATCAGCAGGACGAAGGTCACGCCGAGTGCGATGGTGCCGATGACGGCGATCTGAAGGAACAGGAACGACAGGTTCCGTGGACTGATGAAAACCGAGTCGAGCGCGTAGAAGACGATCCAGATGATGGCGAGCGTGACCGCTACGGGAAGCACGGACAGATCCCCGTGCCGCAGGCGGGCGACGACGTCGCGCCATCCGCCGGACGCGGTCGTCTTCGAGGACTCGCCGTTTCCTGTTGGTTGTTGTGGAGTCTGTGCGAGTGTCACTGGCCGACCTCACGTTCCGTCCGGGCTCCGGTGATCTCTGCTACGACCTCGTCGGGATCGGTCTCGGAGGCGCGCAGCGTGGACACTCGTCGTCCGAGGCGGAGGACGACGATGCGGTCGGCGACGTCGAAGACGTCGGCCAAGTTGTGACTGATCACGACGACGCCGAGCCCGTGCTCTCGTAGCCTCCGGATCAGGTTCAGAACCTGTTGGGTCTGGGCCACGCCCAGAGCCGCGGTCGGCTCGTCGAGGAGGACCACCTTGGCGTCCCACATGACCGCCCGGGCGACGGCCACGGACTGGCGCTGTCCGCCGGACATCGACGCGACCGGCAGCCGGACGTTGCTGATGGTCATCACGTCCAGGGAGCGCAGGACCTCCCAGGCACGCTGTTCCATGCTGATCTCGTCCATGCCGCGCACCGCGTTGAGCCGTTCCCGGCCCAGGAACATGTTGCCGACGACGTCGAGATTGTTGCACAAGGCGAGGTCCTGGTAGACGGTCTCGATACCGAGATCCACGGCGTCACGAGGGCCGCGAATGTGGACTTGTTCGCCATCGAAATGGACGGTGCCCTGATCGGGTGTGTGAATACCGGCGATGGTTTTCACCAGAGTGGACTTGCCCGCTCCGTTGTCGCCAACGAGGGCCAGGACTTCATGCGGGTATACCTCGAAATCGACATCGGCCAGCGCCTGTACGGCACCGAACGCTTTCGAGATTCCGCTCAGCTCCAGCAGCGGCCTGCCCCCATCGTCCGAAGTGGGGGCAGGCTCGACGGCATTTTCGGTGGTCATGTGCCTAAGCGTCCTCGCACAGCTCGACGTCGGCGCTGACTCCTGCGCAGAGGTCGGAAAGCTCGTGTAGGCCGGCATCCACGGCCAGCATGACGCTCTCTTCGTCGTCGATCACTTCGACCTCGAGCAGCCGGCTCGAGACGTCGACGGAGCCGTTGTTCACGGTGTCCGGTACGAGATCGTCGGGCACCTCCTGATCCGCGAGCAGCGAGGCGGAGATCTGGGCGGCCACGTCGGCCTGCCTGCTGACGTCCTTGAAAACGCTCATGCCCTGGTCGCCTTCGAGGATCAGCTGGAGCCCCTGCTCGGTGGCGTCCTGCCCGGTGACGGGGACCTCTCCGGCCATTCCCTGGGCTTCGAGGGCGGCGATGATGGTAGCCGCCATGCCGTCGTTGGCGGACAACACGCCCTGCACGTCGTTGTCGAGTTGGGTGAGCGCGGCCTCCATCGACTCCTGGGCCTCCGAGGGATCCCAGCCCGGTGTCCAGCTCTCGTAACCGATCGTGCGGGTGCCCTCGTCGACGGCCTCTTCGAGGACGGGCATGTAGCCGTCGGCGAACCAGCGGGCGTTGTCGTCGTCTTCGGAACCGTGGATGACGACGAGCTGGTCCCCGTCCTCGGTGTTCTCGATGAGCCACTCGCCCTGGGCCCGGCCGACCTGCTCACCGTCGAACGTGACGAAGTGGTCCAGGGGTGCGTCCTCGATGAGCCGGTCGTAGGCGATCACCGGCACGTCCGCCGCCTCGGCGTCTTCGACGATTACCGACGCGGCGGTCATGTCCACGGCCGCGATCACCAGTACCTCAGCGCCCTGGGTGATGGCCTGTTCGGCCTGCTGTTGTTGCTGTGCGCCGTCGTTCATGGCGTTGAAGACCTGGACCTCGGCCTCGGGAGCGTATTCGGCCATGCCTTCCTCGAAGCCTTCCCGGTCGGGCCCCTCCCAGCGGGGTGTCACGTTTTCCGGTAGCAGGAAGGCGACAGTGCCGCTGGCCTCCTCGGCTACGTCGTCGTCAGAGCCGGAGCCGTCGGTGTCCGCGTCGTCCCCGTTGTCCCCGCATGCGGCGAGAACGAGACCCAACGCCCCGACGAGAGCGGCTATCTCCCATCGCTTCATCGCTGCTCCTTCGCACAGGCAAACTTTCGGCGTGATTTCCGACAATACCCGGACGATCTTAGTCCTAGTACACCGTCACGTAGCTGTCGTTGCCCGACTGTGACCCGCGCCGGGGGCGTCGCGTCGCCGCGGCGATTGCGGCGTTCGCCCAGCGAATTGAATGTCTTGACAGAAGTCCTACATATTATATGATCCAATCTACACGTTACGACATGTTGCCAGCCGCCGAATGGAGCGGCGATCAGCGCGTGGGAGTCGGGGGCCTGGTCGTAAGCACGTGCCGCGACCTCACCCGTGCTGCGAATGAGAGTGCACGAGGGATGGAGACTGAGGAAGGTGGACTGACGATGAGGTGGTCTGCGGTGAAGCGGGCGATCATGGCAATGCCGCTCTTCGCTTTGCTTGTCACAGCGTGCAGCGAGAGCGGGTCGGAAGATTCCGCCTTGGATTGCGGCGCTTTCGAGTTCATCATCCCCTACGCACCTGGTGGAGGGTCCGACCAGCAGTTCCGGCGCCTGCAGGAAAGCCTGGAGGAGTCGCTCGGGGCAAGCATCAATCCGGTGTACATGGAGGGCGCGGATGGCGCCCTCGGGTGGAAGAATCTCGCCGACGCCGAGCCGGACGGATGCACGGTTGGAAACGTCGTCTCGCCCAACATCATGGAGTTGACCATCCTCGGTGAAGAGGTCGGTTTCCACGGGATGGAGGATTTCGAGTACATCGCGTGGACCGAGACGACGCCCAATGCCGTCGCAGTCGCCCAGGACAGCCCGTACGAGACGATCGACGATTACATCCAGGAAGCCGAGGCCAATCCCGGAGACCTGACGATCGCCGGCGTGGGTGACACGATCGCCATCGGCGAGATCCTCGCCGGGACCGGTGTCGACCTCTCCTACGTGCCCGTCTCCGGGGGTGTCGGCAGCATCGTGCCGCAGCTTCAGGGAGGTCACGTGGATGCCGCGATCTTCGGAGCCAGGCACGTCATGCAACATCAAGATCAAATGCGCGCATTGGCGATCACTGGTTCCGAGTCGTCACCGGTTCTCGAGGACGTGCCGACGTTCGAGGAAGCCGGATACGACGGCATCAACCTGACGTCATCCTGGGGAATCGCCGGACCCGCGGGCATGCCTGACGAGGCGATCGCAGAGTGGAACGAGGCGATCTTGACGGCCATGGACGACGAGGCGGTGCACGATGCCCTCCTGGAAGAGGCGTTGACCCCGCTCGAACAAGATGTCGATGAGGCGCTCGCCTTCTCAGAAGAACTGTTCGAGGCGGCCGAAGACGCCGCTCCGCACGCGGATGAGATCGAGCAGCTCGACGAGGAGTGAGCCGATCGCATCCTCATGATCTGCGTGTGGTCCGCCGCTTCACGGACCGGCGGATGCCGGATTCACGAACGGGAAAGGTCGGCTCATGCTTGACGGCTTGATCGCGGCGCTCGGCCCCGGGTATCTCTTTTTCGGGCTCGTCGGTGTGGTCCTGGGAATCCTGGTCGGTGCACTCCCGGGTCTCACCGCCACCATGGGCACTGCCCTGCTGCTGCCGTTCACGTTCAACATGCCGCCCGGGCAGGGCCTGGCGATGCTGGGCGGGCTGTACGTCGCGGCCATGTTCGCCGACGCCGTGCCGGCGTGCCTGGTCAACACCCCGGGGACGCCGTCGGCCTTGGCCACGTCGTTCGACGGGAATCCACTGACGCGGCAGGGGAAGGGACAGGTGGCGCTGGTCGCCGCGTCGTTCAGCTCCATGATCGGCACGATCGTGGGGGCGCTGGTGTTCCTGTTCCTCACCCCGCCGCTGGCCACGGCCGCATTGGAGTTCGGCCCGCCCGAGTTCTTCTGGCTCGGTGTCTTCGCGCTGACGATCATCGCCGGTATCGCCGGAGATTCGATCTTGAAGGGTCTGGCCGGCGGTGCTATGGGGATGCTGATCGCAACCATCGGCCTCAGCGCGACCGGGGGGACGAGCCGATACACCTTCGGCTTTCCGGAGCTCTATGGCGGTGTGGAACTCGTTGTCGCCCTTATCGGTATTTTCGCGATGCCGCAGGTCTTCACCATGGTGCGGCGGCGCCGCCAGGAAGCGACCGTGGGCCAGTACCAGCGCGTGCCCGGGGCGGCCGTGGCCACGGTCAAGGAAATACTTCGCAAGCCGGTCAACCTGATCCGGTCTTCGCTGCTGGGCGCCGGCATCGGGGTGCTACCCGGTGCCGGCGGCCCCGTTGCCGCGCTGGTCTCTTACAACGAGGCGATGCGGTGGAGCAAGGATCGGCAGAAGTTCGGCAAGGGCGCCGTCGAGGGCGTGGTCGCGTCCGAGACGGCCAACAACGGCGGCGCGGGGGCGTCGATGGTGCCGATGCTTGCCCTGGGAGTTCCCGGTTCCGCACCCGCCGCGGTGATTCTGGGTGCCTTGATGCTGCAGGGCCTGCGCCCGGGGCCGGAGTTGATGGAGAGGGACTCGACGCTGGTCCATGGATTCGCCTTCTCCATCCTGATAGCCGGGATCTTCACCTTTGTCGTCGGCAGCCTGGTGGCCGGGCAGCTCGCCCGCGTGGTGACCATTCCGGTGCACCTGCTCGCCCCGATCGTCTTCCTGCTGTCGGTGGTGGGAGCGTTCGCGATCCGCAGCAATCTCTCGGATGTGTACCTGATGCTCGGCCTGGGATTGATCGTCTACTTCCTGATGAATCTTGGTTTCCATCAGGGAGCCATCGGTCTCGGCGTGATCCTGGGCCCGATCGTGGAGCCCGCACTCGTCCAGTCGATCTCAATCGCCCGCTCCTCGTCGTACGTGGAGGTCTTCTTCACTCGCCCGGTGAGCATTGGCCTGATCGTCTTGATCCTGCTCTCGGTGGCGTGGTCGGTGTGGAGCAAGCAAAAGGAGCGCAGCCGTGCCAGCACGTGAGGAGAATCCGGGCCGGCTCCGGATCAGTGAAGAGATCATCGCCGGATGTGTGTGCTTCGCCGTGGCCGGACTGTTCGGCATGCGGACCGGCGACGGCGGCCGCTGGCTGGACTGGGTGTACCCGCAGTGGCTGCTGGGCGTGATCGCGGCCGTCGGCGTGATCCTGGTGGTCCGCGGCTTGCTGGGTTACGGGAACAAGCGTTCCCTCGTGCCGCCCGTTCTGCGTGGCGGAGGAACCGACGTGGCTGCCTTTGCGGTGCTGGCCATCGGCTACGTCCTGCTCGTGGACGTCGCCGGGTTCTGGCCGATGTCGGCCTTGCTGGTGGCGCTCGCCTCGCTCTACTTCGCCGGCGAGCGTAGTCGCCGAACGCTCATCATATCGGTGCTCACGGCGGTGGCCGTGTCCCTCGTCGGGGCGGTGGTCTTCCGTGAGATCTTCTACATCCCGTTCCCTGAGCCGCCGTGGTGGCCTTTCTGAACGAATCGTGCCACGCTGAGCGTCGACCTCGGGTGACGTCAGCCCTGCGCATGTGCGACGTGCAGCTCTACTCCGGACTCGGCGAACGCCTGCGCGATGGGTGTTGGCGGCTCGGAATCGGTCACCACAGCGGATAGCTGGGAGAGCGGGCCCAGCCGGACGGGTGCGAATGCCGCGAATTTGGTGTGATCGATCACCAGGACGACGCGCTCGGCTATTTCGATCAGGGCATGTTTGGTGGGCCGTTCTATGTCGGTGACACCGTAGAACCCGCGCTCGTCTACCGCTGCTGCACCCAGGAAGAGCGTTCGCACCTGGAGCCGTCCAGCGGCATCCACCGTCATCGGCCCGACAAAGGCACGACTCGACTGCAGCAGGTCTCCGCCGAGGCCGATGACGTGAACGCCGGGCCGGTCCACGAGTAGCTGGATGACCGGTACGGAGTGGCTCACCACGGCACCAGCGAAGTTTCCGTCGAGGTTCACAGCGACACACGCCGTGGTGGACCCCGCGTCGATGGCGATGGTGTCGTTGGCTTGGACGAAGCGCATGGCCATCGTCGCGATCGCGTGCTTGGCCTCGGCGTTCTCCATCGCCCGGCTGTCGAATCCGCTCAGATTTCCGTCGCTGGGCAGCGTCACGCCACCGTAGACGGAGCGAACCTCGCCGGAGTCCTCGAGCTTTCTCAGGTCGCGCCGCACGGTCATTCCCGATACGCCCAACTCGTGCGTGAGCTCGACGACGGAGACGAATCCCGACGTGCGGACGATCTCCAGGATCCGCTCGCGGCGTCGCGGCGCGTTGTCGTAGCGGAGCGGGCGGTCGTGTTCCATATCCGTGTCGATACCCCTGACCATAATCCTTTTTCCTTGAACGATAAAAGTATCACATCAGATGTTGCTTAATTAACATTCAAGGGTTAAGGTCCGCATATCTGTTGTTGAAACGTGAAGGGAATGCCGGTGACGTATCGCCCGATCACACCAGGTCAGCGGGATCTCTCCAGCCTCGCGCGCCCATCCGGCGGGTTCGCCATGGTCGCGATCGATCAGCGCGAGGCCCTCCGCACGATGTTCGAACGCCATTCAGGCGGTCGTCCGGTGGGGGACGAGACGCTGACGCAGTTCAAGGTCAGCGCCGCCCAGGTACTCAGCCCGCATGCCTCTGCCATCCTGGTCGACAAGCATCTCGGGTTCGACGCCGTGGTAGACAGCGCAGCCATCGCACCGGGCTGTGGGCTCATCGCCGCGGTCGACCATTTCGTGCCCGGTCACGGGGAGCACATCGGGCGGTCCGTCGTCGACGACACCGTGGACCCGGCCGAGATGGCCGCTCGCGGGGCCACGGCGTTGAAACAATTGATCGTCTACCGGCCCGACGGCAGCGCCGGGGAACGTGCCGAGATCGTCGGAGAGTTTCTCGAGCGGTGCCACAGGCACGACATGATCAGCATTCTCGAACCCGTCGCTCGCCCGCCCGTCGACGGCCGCACCTGGAACCGCGACGAGATGGTCGTCGCCGCCGCCGAGGAGCTCGGTTCCGCCGGCGCCGACCTGTACAAAGCGGAGATCCCGCTCGGCAAGGAGGGCAGCGACGACGAGCTGCGCCGCTGGTGTGGCCGGCTCGACGAGGCGATCACATCCCCATGGGTGGTGCTGTCGACGGGCGTCCCTCCCGAACGGTTCCCGCACGCCCTGGAGATCGCCTGCTCCGCCGGTGCCGCGGGGTTCCTCGCCGGGCGGGCCGTCTGGGCTCCGGTGATCGGCAGTGTCCACCTCGATCAGGCCCTTGGCGATGTGTCGGTCCCTCGCCTGCAGGAACTGACCCAGATTGTCGATGCCGCCATGACCGCTGGGCCGACGTAACGCGCAACTGACCATCCGACCGCGACAGGCAAAGGAGTCAACGATGACCGTACGCCCTTGGTGGCAGACAGCCGCATGTGTGGCCGCAGCGGGCATGACGCTGGCCGCCTGCGGAGGCAACGGCGATTCCGCCGCGGACTCCGGCGTAGCCGACGGCGAGTACGAGCCGAGCGGGACGATCAGCCTACTGGCTCAGAAACACCCGTGGACCGCCGCCATCGAGCCCTACATTCCCGAATTCGAGGAGGAAACCGGGATCACGGTCGAGGTGCAGACGTTCGCCGAAGAACAAGCCCGTGACCGGCACCTGACCCAGCTGCAATCCGGTTCCACCGATTTCGACGTCTTCATGTCGCTCAAATCACGAGAGGGCCAGATGTACGCCGACGCCGGCTTCTACGAACCGCTCGACCCGTGGCTCGAGGACACCGAGGCGACCCCCGACGACTGGGATCGGGACGACTTCAAGCAGGCACCGTGGGAGGGCGAGGCGTTCAACGGTGAGCAGCTCGGATTGCCGATCATCGTGGAAGGTCCGGTCGTGTTCTATCGCAAGGACCTCTTCGAGGAGCACGGCATCGAACGCCCCAAGAGCCAAGACGAGCTCATCGACGCTGCCGCCGCCATCGAGGACGCCACCCAGGATTCGGTGACCGGCGTGACGATTCGTGGACTCGCGCCCGCGCTGCCGTACACGTTCGGCCCGTTCTTCCACGGCACGGGACTGGAGTGGCTGGACGACGACGGCGCCCCCAACTTCGACGAGCCCGAGGCGGTCGAGGCCATCGAGCGTTACGTCGCGCTTGCCCGTGACCACGGCCCCGAGGGGGTGCTCAACTACTCGTTCACCCAGTCGTCACAGCTGTTCGCCCAGGGACACGCGGGGATGTCGGTGGAATCGTCCAACGAGATCTCCTCGGTCATCGATCCGGAGGATTCCACGGTCGCCGAGGACGTCGGCGTCATGCCGACACCGCCCGGGCCCGGTGGTCAACACCCGACAGTGTTGCAGTGGGGCATCTCGATGTCGCCGTACTCCGAGAACCAGGACGCCGCCTGGGAGTTCATGAAATGGGCCACGAGCCCCGAGATGCAACTCCAGCTCGCCATGGACGGCATCGCGAGCCCGCGAGCCTCGACATGGGAGAGCGAGGAGTTCCAGGAAACGTTGGACCGGCCGGCGCTGACCGAATGGGCCGAAGCGCTTGACGTCATTCAGACCGACGGGCATCCGGAGGTAGCACCGCCCGGAGAGAACCAGCCGGAGATCCGGCAGATCATCGGCGACGGGGTCGGCCAGGTCATTGCCGGCAACATGGACGCCGCGGAGGCGGCGCAACAGATCCAGTCCGAGCTGGAAACGGTGCTCGGCTAGCGCCGGCCCGTTTCACCGAGTCGGAGGAGAACTCATCAGCACTCCCATGACGTCTCCAACCTCCAGCCGCGTCGGGGAACGGGACAACGGCAGGGGACTTCGCGGCCGCCTCGGGCGGCGCGCGTCAGCCCGTCCGGCCCGTTCCGGCCGCGCGATCGGTCCTGGCCGGTCGCGGATGGCCATGATCACGATGACGGGTCCGGCCGGGATCGCGCTCCTGGCGCTCATCCTGTTCCCCGTCGTCTACGCGATCGTGCTCTCCACGGTCGAGTGGACGCCCGCGCAAGGATTCGGTGAATTCACCGGATTCTCCAACCTGCAACGTATGGTCGAGGACGCCCAATTCTGGGATTCGTTGCGGATCACCTTGACGCTGTACGTGTCGTTGCTGGTTTGCCAGACCTGCATCGGGCTCTATTTGGGCCAGCTACTCGACCGCCAGATTCGCGCGCGGCAGTTCGTCCAGGCCTTCTTGCTCTTGCCATCGATGATCGCGCCGGTTGCCATCAGCCTGCTCTGGCTGCTGCTGTACAACCCGCAGTTCGGGCTCGCGAACTACCTGCTGAACCTGGTCGGACTGTCTGGCCTTCCGTGGCTGGGCGATCCTTCCACGGTCCTCATGTCAATCGCGATCGTCGATATCTGGCAATGGTCGCCGTTCATGGGGCTGCTGATGTTCGCCGGCATGCGGGCGTTACCGAAAGAACCGTTCGAGGCCGCGATCATGGATGGGGCGTCGCCACGGCAGACCTTCTTCCGTGTCACGCTTCCGCTGCTCAAGCCGATCATCTTCGTGGCGATCCTCATCCGTAGCGTCGACCTGCTGCGCTTCTTCGACACCATCTACGTGTTGACCCAGGGCGGACCGCTCGACGCGTCGCTGACATTGAATATCTACGCCTATCGCCGTGGCTTCCAGTACTTCGACATGAGCTACGCGGCCACGCTGATGCTGACCCTGTTGCTTCTCGTGATCGTGATCGCCGGCCTGATCACGTTCCTGCGTCGGAGGTATGCCGATGCGGCTTAGTCGTCGAAGGTTCGTCGCGACGTGGCTCCAGATCGCGATCGTTGTGGTCATCTTCCTGGGGCCGGTCCTGTGGATGGTCACCTCGTCGTTCAAACGGAACGTCGACATCAACGCGCTGCCACCGAAGATCTTCTTCGCGCCGACCTTGCAGAACTATGTCGAGCTGTTCGAGCGGTTCGACTTCCTGCGGTTCATCGCCAACAGCCTGTTGATCGCTGGTGGCGCCACTCTCTTGGGGCTCGTCCTGGGCACCCCTGCCGCCTACGCCGTCGCGCGTTTCGGGCTGACCCGAACCGGGTTCTTCATGCTGGTCGCTCGAATGGCGCCGGGAACGTTGTTCGTCATTCCGTGGTTCGCCCTCGCGGTGGCATTGGGTGCATTGGAAACCACGCCACGTAACTATGCGCTGCTCATCTTTATCCACTGCATCATCACGTTGCCGCTTGCCGTCTGGCTGCTCATCTCGTTCTTCGAAGCGATTCCGACCGAGGTGCTGGAGGCCGCCTATGTGGAAGGGTGTACGGAATGGCAGGTTTTCCGGAAGGTGGCACTGCCATTGGCCCGTTCCGGAGTGGCCGTCGCCTGCCTGATGTGCTTCATCTTCGCGTGGAACTACTTCCTGTTCTCGCTGGCCCTGTCGCAGAACGAGACCATGCCGTTGCCGGTGATCGCGTTCAGCTTCATCGGCCAGGGAAGTCAAGACTGGGGTGGCCTGATGGCCGCGGCCACCATGATCAGCTTGCCCGCACTCATTCTGACGATCATCGCGCAACGCGGGATCGTGCAGGGCATGACCGCAGGTGCAGGACGTTGACCCGGTAAAGGACGGATACACATGGACAGCGACGACGGCGCGGCATCTGGAGCGATGGCCGGAACGGGGACGGACACGTCGGCCGAGAACGTCGGCACGGTGCTCGGGAGAGTAGTCACGCTACCCGGTGAGGGAACGAGCGAGATGAGCACCCGTGAGTACGGACCACCCGGACCGGGCGAGGTCCGTATCGCAGTCGCCTGCACTGCGTTGTGTGGGTCGGACAAGCGTCTCTGGCACGCTGGCTCCAGCGTCGTCAGCGGGCACGAGATCGCTGGCGTCATTGATGCGACCGGTCCCGGTGTGCCGGTGAACCGGCGCGGTGAGCGCGTCATCATCTACATACCGGAGTTCTGCGGACACTGCGCCGCATGCGCCCGGAACCTCACCCAACGGTGCGAGAATGCCGGAAAGCTGATCGGCTGGCAGCGAGACGGCGGCTTCCAGGAATATCTCACCGTTCCGGCCGCCAACGCCGTCAGTGTCCCGGACGGGATCGCCCTCGACGACGCGGTACTGGCGCTCGACACACTGGGAACGACGGCACACGGTCTGCGCATGCTCTCCCGTATCTCCGATACCGCAGCTCGGGAGAGGCTCCTCGTGGTGGGTTGTGGCCCGCTCGGATTGGGTGCCGTAATTGCCGCGCCGGCGTTCGGATATCACGATGTCGCGGCGGTCGATCCCGATCCGGTGCGTCTCGCCGAGGCACGGCGCCGTGGTGCGACGACCCTGTCCGACGTGGCGGTCAATAGCTCGGCCGCCGTCATCGAAGCGAGTGGCACCAACGACGGCAGAGATCTCGCCCGCCGGGCAGTGGCGCCTGGAGGTTCGGTGCTCCTGCTCGGAGAAGGGTCGGCGGATTGGGTCGTCCCGGCGGTGCCCGAATTCCGGCGTAAGGATGCGTTCTACGTGCGTTCCTTCTATTTCCCACTGGCCGAGATGGAGGACACGTGGACGCTGATGCGCGAGCGAGGGGCCGCCCTGCGCGGGCTGCTTGACCACCGGTGGCCGCTGGAAGGGGTGGGGCAGGCGTTCGAGGCGTTCTGTGCCGGAACGGCTATCAAGCCGCTGATCGTGGTGCGCCCCGATCTGCTTGGCGAGGACGCGTCATGAGTACTCGGGTTCCACGATCGAGATTGCTGGTCGCCCAGTGCGGCGGCCCGACCGCCGTCGTCAATGCGAGCCTGGCCGGTGTGGTCGATGCCGCCGAGGGCACGGTACTCGGCGTCCGGCAAGGGATCCGGGGTCTCGTCAACGACTGGACCACCCCGCTGTTACCGGAAGACACGTCGACGTGGCGGGCGGAGCCGGCAGCGCATCTCGAATCGGGACGGTTCCGTCTCGACGACCGGCACTGGCGCGCCGCCCTGGAGACCTGCCGGGCCCATCGAGCAGATCGGTTGGTGCTGATCGGCGGCAACGGCACGATGTATGTCGCCGCACAACTGCAGCGGCTCGCGCACGAGGCGTACCCTGAGCTTCGTGTCGTCGGCGTCCCGAAGACGGTGGACAACGACCTGCAAGGCACGGATTGGACGCCGGGATTCCCCAGCGCGGCTCGATTTCTCGCGCTTGCCGTCCGCGACATCGGTCTGGACCTGGCGAGCATGGCGAACTTCGAGCAGGTGCGCATCGTGGAGACGATGGGACGCAATGTCGGCTGGCTCGCCCGCAGCACCGCGCTGTTCCGCGATGATCCGGACACGGCCCCGCACTTGATCTATACGCCGGAGATGGCGGTCCCGACCGAGTCGATCGTCGCCGCGATCGACGAGACCTATCGCCGGGTAGGACATGCCCTGGTGGTGGTGAGCGAGGGCCTCGTGCCCCGCGATACCCATCAGCATCTGAACGAGCCGTTGATCGGCGGTGTCGCGCTGACACTGGCACGAATCGTCGGCAGCGAGCTCGGGATCGCCGCGCGCGGCGAGGTTCTCGGAACGCTGCAACGTGCGGCGAGCTTCGCGACGAGCTCGCAGGACCGCCGCCTCGCGTACGAGCTCGGGCAAGCGGCCGCCGGACACGTCGACAGGGGTGATGGCGGCCTCATGGTGCGCATCGAAGGCTCGGGCACCTCTGACGTGCGGGTAGGCACGATCGCCCTGGAGGCGGTAGCTGGTCACGAACGACCGTTACCCGCCGAGTGGGTCGCCACGCCCGACGACCCGTGCGAACCGTTCCAACAGTGGTTGCGCCCGCTCATCGATGCCGAACCGGGCGAGCCGTCGGACTGATCTGGTGCGCTGCGTCGATCGCCGCCAGGTTGTCGGCCCGGCACCTGAGCTTCATCGAGACCGGACGTTCCATGCCGAGCCGGGAGACGATAGGTCGAATCTGCGACGAACTCCAGGTTCCGCTACGGGAGCGGAACCGCTTCTATCTCGCCGCCGGCTTCGCACCGATCCACGAGGAGCGACCGCTGGGAGAACTGGGTGCGGCGCGGTCAGCGGTGGAAGATCTCCTTGCGGCGCACGAGCCGTACCCCGCAATGGTGGTCAACGTCCTGCGTGCGGCGCTGCATCCCGATGGCCTCGCGTCGCGGCTGCGCAACTACGCGCAATGGCCTGCTGGAGGGCGACACCGAGTGCCTCTGTGCTGGTGACACCGACGATCGAGTCGCCGTTCTCGAAGACGAACCTCGGCACGGTGGTGACGCCCTCGCGCCGCGCTGCGGCGACTTGCTGACGTACCTCGGCGGCCCCTTCCTCGGAGTCGAGAAAATCCCGCACGTGGTCGCCATTCAAGCCGACCCCCTCAGCCAGCTCGGTGAGTTGTGTGTGATCGGCAATGTTCACGCCATCGCGGAAGTACGCGTCGAAGAGGGCGGTCGCCAGTGCGGCCTGCACGTCGGCGCCGTGTTCGTGCAGGGCGAGCCACCGTAGTCGGTGCGCGGTCACGGTGTTGACCGCCAACGCACGGTCGAGTCGGTACTCGATCCCTTCGTTGGCGCCGACCCGTATGATCTCCGTGACCATCGCCTCAGCTTGTTCCGGGCCGAACATCTCGACCACCGTGTCCATCAGCGGCCGGGGCGTCTCGGGCGCGTCGGGCATGAGCTGGTACGGACGATGGACGAGCTCGACGTCCGGTTCTGCGCCGACGGCGGCCACGGCGCGGTGGAACTGGTGCGTGCCGAGACGGCACCATGGGCACGCGATGTCGTCGTATACTTCTACCTTCATCCTAGGTCCTTCTCGCGCGGGGTAGCGGATGTGTCACGTATGCGGGTGGTGTTCGCGATGACCTCGGCGTGGAAAAGCGCCCACGTGAGGTGCCGGCGCAGTCGAGCGCGTGGATCATGTCGGCACGAACCGGGGGTCGGCGCTCGCTGTGGGGTCCCGCAGCACTCGGAGGGCTCGGGACCATTCGAGGATTTCGTCCAGCATGGTGGTCAGGAGGGCTTCTTGGCGTTCGCCGGGGGCACAGGCGCCCGCCTCGGACTCGGTGAAGTCGAAATCGATGAATGGGTTGATCGCGACTTGGGCGTGTACGTCGGCGACTTTGATCTCAGCCATGGTCTGCCGTAGTTGTTCGGCGGCGCGGGTGCCGCCGTAGAGTCCGTAGCTGACAATCCCGGCTGCCTTGTGATTCCATTCCGACCACAGGTAGTCGATGGCGTTTTTCAGCGCGGCGGGGACGGCGCTGTTGTACTCCGGGGTGACGAACACGTACCCATCGAACCTGTCGATCCTGGCCGCCCACCGCTTGGTGTGCGCATTTTGGTAGTAACCGGTGGCTGCGGGCGCGGGCTCATCCAGCAGCGGCAGCCCGTAGTCGGCTATGTCGACGAGTTCGACGCTGACCTCGCCGGCCTTGATGGCGGGGTGCCGGTCCGCGGCCTCGGCGACCCACCGGGCCACGGTCTCGACGCGGCGTCCGGGGCGGGTGCTGCCCAGAATGATTGCGATCTGGGTCATGGCCTCCTCCTCACGTTTCTCGATTGAGGCCCTGTCGCAGATACAATACATGTTGTAAGGCAATAGGTACAATGGTCATTGTAACGAGGTGGAGGAACGGATGACCCGACAGGATGGCGCCACGGCGCAGGCCCACGGAGGATTACCGGACAAGCGCCGGGCGATCCTGGCCGGCGCCCGCACGGTGTTCGCCGACGGCGGCTACACCCGCGCGAGCGTTGAAGCGATCGCTGCCGAGGCCGGGGTATCCACCCGTACGATCTACAACCACTTCCATGACAAACTGCACCTGTTCCAGGCCGTCATCACGGAAAGCACCGCAGAAGTCGCCGACGCCCAAGTGGCGCTCATCGACGCGCACCTGCGTAAGGTGACCGACCTCGAGGCTGACCTGATTGAGCTCGGACAAGCCCTGGCCGCCCCGATGACCGGCCACGCCGAGCACTTCGCTGAGCATGTCGCACTAGTCCGGCACCTTCTCGCCGACAGCGGGCACCTTCCCCAGGACACGATCGACGCGTGGCGGCAGGCCGGTCCGGAACGCGTCATCGGCGTACTCGCCGGCCACCTTCAACAACTCGCCGACCGAGGGCTGCTGCACATTCCCGACTCCCACCAGGCAGCCGCCCAGTTCATCATGCTGCTCGTCCACGGTGTTGCCCCGTTTCACCACAGTCTGGGCACCACCCGTGAGGCCGACATCCACGAGATCGTCACCTCCGGGGTCCGTGCCTTCCTCCACGGCTACCTCGCCTGATGCACTACCGACGGCAAGCTGCACAGAGGGGCAGGGTCGTGCTTCCCTTGACTTGGCCGAGCCGAACCGCAGCCACGAAGACGGAGGAAACGAATGCACTTTGGGCGTTCGCCTGATCGTGATCTCGTGTCCGGTTGGGGCCCGCGCTTACGCCCGACAAGCGTTGACTTTATGGAAACGAGGTGTACCGCTGATCGGAGCGGATCTGGGTAAGCACTCCGGTCGAGTTATGGCAAGCTACCGCCGGCGCGGACATTCTGCCCGGTTATCCACCGGCCGTCTGCCAGGTGGATCGAGGACAGGTAGCTGTCCGGCGGGCCCAGCACGGCTCCGACGTGGCGGCGTGCCTGGGCGAGATCTGCTCGCTGTGGGCAGCACCTGGGCCATAGAACAGCCCGAAACGCAGCACGACCGCGGTCCCGCCGGTGGCGGCGAACCGCTGCGCGCTGGCCTCGGCGGCATCATTGCCTGCCCCAGCGGGATAGTGATCGACGGGGGCGTCCTCATCGATTCAGCGTGCTCCCTGGTCGCGGTAGAGTATGGCTACCGACTCTTGTGCCAGCCGCTCGACCCCCGCAGCGTGCGCCGCCTCCGCCACGGCTGCCGAGCCTTCAGTACGCACGCGCTCGGTGGCCCGCCACGCTCGCCGAATCACGAATCCGAGCGTGGATGGCATCGCAGTGGCCAGGTTGATCACTGCGTCGTGCCCGACGAATGCCGAAGCCAACGCCGACGAGTCGAACAGCGACACCGATTCCGGGGTTGCGCCCTGGCCGGTCAACACGCTCGCCTTCTGCGATGTTCGGGCTAACGCGGTCACAGTATGACCGGCTCGCACCAGCGCCGGCACAGCGTGCCCGCCGATCGCGCCGGTTCTACCGGTCACGAACACCCTCATCCGATCGCGGGTTAACCCCACCGCATGTTGGCGCTTCAGGAACAACTCGGATGCCAGACGGGAAGCTGTTGCGGATCGCGAGGATAAAGCTCCTGGTCACGACGTGCGAGTTCGACCTCGTTCGGACCCCAGCAGCCGAACGGTGGATTGACAAAGTCGTAGAGCGCCGCGATCGCGCCGTTGCGCTCTAGCCGGATGTTGGCGTTGTACCAGACCCCCCGCCCGTCCGGCTCGTAGGTGGCGCGCCTCAAGGCCACGCACGCCTCTGCGAGTTCAGCCGAGACACCCGGATAATGGAGCCGGCCTTCGAGCGGGGGTCGACCTCGGTCTTTGACGGTCGCGAAGGTCCGGACTTCGTCCGCCGCGACCGTCACATGAAGGATCGCGACCTCCCAGTCTCCTGGAAGTTGGGGAAGTAGTGCGTACCCGACCCTCAACAGTGGATCGTCGGTCGTCGTGCGCGGATTGTCGACGTCCAGGCGAGGCAGCGGATTGCCATGCTTGTCGGTGGTTGGCCATAGGTGCTGCTCACCGTGCGCGCGGAATGTGTTGAGCGCGGTTCGCGCGGCTTGCAGAAGTTCCGCTTCCTTGTCTTCAGGTTCAAGAGTGCCATCGCTATCGTTTGTCATACTCATAATATTCCTCGACATTACTGCCGATAGCTATACTCCAGAAAACTATCGATACCAGCGCAACAATAGTTCGTCAATAACCGTACCGATTCACCTCATCTGCAAAATGAAGTTCTCTGCTACACCATTTATATTGCAGAAGGATGAGATCCTCTTAGCGTTACAAATCAATATGCTATTCGTGCGACAGAGTCCAACTAGAAAGGAGCCGGTTACTTCTGGTAGATAGACAACGAGGTCAGGCATCCTTCGGTGCTCATCGAGCTGGACGCCGAGATCATTCAGCGCCTTGCCCTCGAAGAATGATCACTTGTCATCGGCGTCACCAATGTCGAGGACCTTGCCGCCGTGCGAGCATGACGCTCGACCTGCATGGGCATCTGACGGACGCGAATCGGTGGGATGCAGCGAAGAAGCTTCGGCGGCACATCGGGGGCACGCAGCGAGCAACAGCGAGCGGCACGCCGGGCACGCATGTGCCGTCACCGTGCCATCATCCGGGTGTGCCGATGGGCCGGATCGCGGCCACAGGCTTGTGACCTGCTCTCTCGTGGGAGCCGCCTGGGGGAATCGAACCCCCGACCTACGCATTACGAGTGCGTCGCTCTGGCCGACTGAGCTAAGGCGGCATGCACCGATAGAACGTGGACGAACATCGGCGCGGTGCATAAGTATAGGACCTCGACCCTGCAGATGCCGAATCGAGGAGCCCGATTCCGGTCGTTCGAGGTGGCGCGGCGTACGCGGACGCCGGGGGACGCGCCGCGTCACCGCTCACAGCTCGTCAGTGGTGATCTCCTCGCCCAGTGCGGAGCCGGCGACATATTCGTCCCACGACTGGTTCCAGTCGACCATGCCGGGGTCGCCGCGCTCGACGAGATCGTCTGGTCCGCGGGTGGAGTTTTCCACCGTGACGACATCTCCGTAGCGCGCCATCTCGTAGAACGTCTCGGCGTTGGATTCGTTGAGGTTGATGCAGCCGTGTGAGACGTTGTCTTCCCCTTGGTCGCCTTCGGACCAGGGTGCCGAGTGGACGAACGTTCCGCTGTAGCTCAGCCGGACCGCCCAATCGGTGTCGACGTCGTAGTATTCGGGGTCGTCCTCGTCGCAGGTGATGTTCGCGCTGCACGAGGTCATGTTCCGTTCCTCGAACTTCTCAAGGATGACGTACGTGCCGTTGCGCGTGGCGAAGTCCGGCTCGCCGAGACTGGTGTCCCACGTCTCTTGTGTCTCACCGTCGACGTTCATCGACATGTCGTATTCGTCGGCGTCGACTTCGGCGATCCGTTCCTCGCCCACGTCGAACTTGAGATGGTATGAACGTCCACCCCACAGGCCGTCTCCCGCCTGCACGCCGTTGAGTTCCAGATCGACGGCGACGGCTGTCCCTGCCGGCCAGTAGTCCTTGGGGCGGAAGTGCGCTTCGCTGTCGTTCACCCAGTGCCAGCTGCCGACCACTTGCGGATTCGACGAAACATGCATCTCTCGTTCGACCGCCTCCCGTTCGGTGACGGACTGGTCGAACCGGATGACGATGGGTGCACCGACCCCCACCACGGACTCGTTGCTCGGTTGCATGCTCAGCGTCAGCCGGTCACCTTCGGGAACCTCGGCGACGGTGAATTCGTCGCTCAGCGTGTGTGACCGGCCGAAGTGATCGGAGGCCGTGATTGTGAGCTCGTAATTCTGACCGGGATCCGGCCGGCGCTCGCTGGTCCAGGTGTGGCCGTCGTCGGCGACGCTGCCGGTGAGCTCCGTGCCGTCAGCGGAGATGACCTCGGCCGATTCGATCTGGCCGGAACGTACGTGCAGGCTGACCGGCTCTGTGAAGTCGACGACGCCGTCATCGGTGCTGCCGCCATCTGCTCCCTCTGGCGCATTGCCGATTCCGTCGAGCTGCACGAGCGTATGTGCATGCCGCTCCCCGTCGGGACGGCCGTCGTCGTCCCCGCCGCACGAACCGAGCATGAGGACACCGATGCTGGCGAGCGCACATGCCGCAAGTCGACGCATAACGTCCATTATGTACATACGACAACGTCCATACGTGGATACATCTGGACTACGTGCAGACCAGGTCCTCCTCCGGCGGCGTTCCTTCCAGGAGGTACTCGTCCACGGTGTCGTCGACGCAGTCGCTGCCGGACAGGTATGCGGTGTGCACGAACGCGTCGTAGGTGAGAAGGGTCGCGGAGTCGAGCTGCTCGGCGAGGGATTCTGCCCATTCGAATGGGGTGGCGGGATCGCCGGTGGTGCCGAGCACGAGAATGGGATCCGCGCCCGTGCCGGAGATCTGGGTGCGATCGTAGTCGGATTCGACCGGCCACTCGTCGCACGCCAAATCGCCCCAGGCCATGAACTGTCCGAAGATCGGCGACGCGTCCTCGAACTCCTCCGCCATCTCGCGAGCCTCGTCGACGGTCACGTCGGTGGGGCGGTCCAGGCAATTCACCGCGATGATGGCTTCGTTCTGGTTGCCTTCGTACTGACCTTCGGGAGTGCGGTTCAGGTACAGATCCGCCAGCTGGAGCAGGACGCTGCCGTCGTCGTCGTTGATCGCCGCGTCGAGTGCTGAGAGCAGCGTCGGATAGCCCTCGTCGGTGGCGAGGTAGAGCGGCAAGATGATCCCCTGGAACGCGAGCGGCCCGGTCAGCGGTCGCTGCTCATCGTCGGTGGGCAGCGGGTTGTCCTCAAGGCCGGAGATGAACTCGTCGAGGTTGTCGCGTGCCTCCTCCTCGCTGGTGCCGAGAGGGCAGTCCTGCTCCAGACACCAATCGAGGAACGCGTCGAATGCCTCTTGGAAGCCCTCGGCCTGGCCCAATGCGACCTCGGCGGAGTCCAGGAGTGGGTCGACCGCGCCGTCCAGGACCATCCTCCCGACGCGGTCCGGGAACAGGTCCGCGTACACGGCGCCGACGAAGGTTCCGTAGGACTTGCCGAGGTAGGTCAGCTCCTCGTCACCGAGTGCGGAACGCAGAATGTCCATGTCACGGGCGACGTTGTCGGTGCCGATGTGTGGGAGAAGGTCGCCCGATCTGTCCTCGCATCCCTGAATGAACTGTTCCATGCTCGCCTCGAGCTCGGCCAGGCTCTCGTCGTCCTCGGCACTCATGTCCTGGGCGACGAACTCATCGAGCTGCTCGTCGTCCAGGCAGTCCACGGGAACCGACTGGCCGACCCCACGAGGATCGAAACCGACGATGTCGAACCGTTCGCGCACCTGCTCGGATGCTGCGGCGTGAGCGTTGCGTGCGTATTCCACCCCGGAGGCACCCGGGCCTCCAGGGTTGACGATCAGCGATCCGATGGGGTCGTCACCCGTGGCGGGCACCCGGAGCACGGTGATCTCGATCTGCTGGCCGGCGGGCTCGTCGTAGTCCAGCGGCACGTCCAGTGTCGAGCACAACTGCTGTTCGCCGCACTCGTCCCATTCCAGCGACTGGGTGTACAGGGCTTCGAGGCCTTCCGCGGCATCCTCGGTGGCATCGGGCACCGGAGTCGAGTCCGGAGGGTCTTCCTGCACTGACGGGTCTTGCGGCTCGGTACCGGTGCTTGAGCATGCAGCAGCAGCGAAGGCCGCTGTCAGGATTGCGGCCAGCACGGTACGGGAGTTCACGACTGCTCCTCGTCCTCCGGGATGTCGTCGGCGTGCTGGCCGGAGACCTCCTCCTTGTCGGGTGTCGGCCGCATTCCGGCAGCGACGGCGCCCTCGTACGCCTGGCGGGAGCCACACACGCTGGCCTTGGGGCACGGAGTCTTGCGGCCGGTTTCCCGGTCGCGGACGTAGACCGTCTCTTTGGGCACGTTGTAGCCGACGACCGTGCCTTCCACTCCGTCTTCAGTTTCCACGCCACAGCCGAGCGATGGGACGTTGACCTTGAAGTCCTGATAGAGCGGATGTTCGTACTTCAGGCAGCACATCAACCGGCCACACGCCCCGGAGATCTTCAGCGGGTTCATGGGAAGATCTTGTTCTTTGGCCATGCGGATGCTGACCGGTTCGAAGTCCTTGAGGAAGGTGGAGCAACAGGTCTCGCGCCCACAGGGGCCTACGCTGCCCTGAACCCTGGCCTCGTCGCGCGGTCCAAGCTGGCGAAGGTCAATCCGGGCGCGCAGCGTGCGGGCGAGGTCGCGAACGAGGTCGCGGAAGTCGACGCGCTGGGGAGCGCTGAAATAGATGGTGACGAGCTGATCGACATCCTCCCGGGTGTCGACGAAGTCGACACCGACCACCTTCATGGGAAGCTCGTGCTGCCGGATGAGGCGCTTGGCCACCACGCGTGCCTCAGCGCGGCGCTTGCGGTTGCGTTCGTCGCGTTCGAGGTGTTCCTCGGTGGCAAGACCTTGGCAGGTCGGCAGGCCTTCGATGTCTTCGGTCACCCATTCTGGGGCCCAGATGCATTCGGCGACCTCGGGACCGTCGTCGGTCGGAACGAGTACCTTGTCGCCAACGCGCGGAGAGTGCCCACCCGGATCGAGGTAGTACAGCCTTCCGTAGCGGTTGAAGGCGACAGCCATGACCATGCCCACACGCCCACCATACGTTGTGTTGTGCTTCACGCCACCCCGCCACCCAATGCAAACGTGTGATCACGCCATCCGGTCCATAGGTCCGTACATGACTTTGAGGAACCAACGGGGAACTGTCACCGTCGATAGAGTCGTTCGAGGTGGCAGGGGCGAGTTTTGATGATTCGACATCAGTGGGGCAGGACGACGTATGGCTGACGACACCACGAGCGACTTCTCAAAGAGCAAACGGGCCCGAAGACATGGCTGGTATGGAGCGAAGACCCTGGTGAAGCGGGTTCTGTCGTGGCGGATCCCCCATCTGTTGGTGCAATCAGCGGCGTCGTTGACGCGCTCGCGTATGCACGTGGAACGGCTTCCCGCGCCAGCCCACGTGCGCGAAGTCGAAGCTCGGATGGCGGACGTCTCGTTCGTCATGTGCAACCCCAATCGGTGCGTCATTGCCAAGGAACTGTATTGGGGCCGGGGTGCCCGTCCCCGTCTGGAGGACCAGCTGCCTCTGGACGTCTTCGCCCGGCTGGCGCGCGATGCCAAGCTGGTACTCGACATCGGCGCCTACACGGGGATCTTCTCGCTGCTGGCGGCGCGGGTGTCGCGTGACGCCCAGGTGCACGCGTTCGAGATGGTGCCGGAGGTCGCCAAGACGGCTATCGACAACGTCGTGGCGAACGACCTCCTGGAACGCGTCTTCGTCCATGTCGAAGGGGTCGGCAAGGACGGGGACACCGCTCGCATTCCCAGTGGACGTGGCGGCTCAGCGCTGCCCGACTTCTACTCCACCGAGCTGCATTTCGAGCGGGGCGTGTCCGTCCCCATCCGGTCGATCGACGTCGTCGTCTACGAGGAGTTTCCAGAGCACCTGCGCGACGTCCCAACGGTGATCAAGATCGATGTCGAAGGAACGGAAGACGTCGTGCTCGAGAACGCACAAGGGTTGCTCGCCGCGAACCAGCCGGACATCCTGTGCGAGGTCATACCCGGTGCGAACCTCGACGCGATCTACGCGGCGCTGGAGCCCCACGGCTATCGATACTTCCAGTTCGGCGAGCATGAGCTGACCCGGCATGCCGAGTTGGATCCGAGCGTGCGTTATCGGGACTGGTTGTTCACCACGAAGAGCGACGACATGTTGGCCGCCCTCGGCGTGCCGATCCGCCCCGCATGATGAGCCCAAGCCCGCTTACGCCGGCTCACGTTGTCCTGGCTCAACGCGACCGAGCTCACCGTGCCCGGCTCATCGTGCCCAGATCATGTGCCCGGGCTCGTCGCTCTCGGGTCCATGTCTCGCCGGCCGTCAGCCCTCGCCGGCCTAGCCCTCGCGGAGCGTCAGCGCCATCGATTCGAGCGTGAGCAGTGGGGCGGCGTTGGCCATCAGCGCTTCCCGAGCCTGGCCGATCGCTTCCATCCGTCGCAGAGTGGATTCCGCCCTGCTGTTCCGGGCGAGCCGATCGAGAGACGCGCGCATCTCGTCATTGATCAACTCCGTGCGGACACCGAGTTGGAGCATCAGCACGTCTCGATAGAGAGCGAGCACGTCGATCAGCGCGCGGTCGATGGAATCGCGCTGGACTCGGGTGCGCCGTAGTTTCTGTTCCCGTTCGAGTTCCTTGACGGCGGCGTCCATGTTCCGTGGCTTGCGGCCGGTGGATTCCGCGCCCAGCGCACGCTTGAGTTCGTCGACCTCCCGCGCGTCCAGAGCGTCGCAGTGACGCTCGGCATCGGCCTTGGCAGCGTCGACGAGTGAGGCGGCGGCGTCCAGGCACTGCCGTAGGTCGTCGAGGGCGAAAGGTAGCTTCAGGACCTCTTCCCGGCGGCTGCGCGCGTTCTCGTCGGTGGCGAGCGCCCGAGCCCGGCCGATGTGACCCTGCGCCGCGCGCGCGGCGAACGTGGCGGTGCGCTTGTCGATGCCCTCGGTCGTGCTGAGGTACGTGGCCACGGCATCAGAGGGCGGGGTACGGAGCTGGACCACCCGGCAGCGAGAACGGATGGTCGGAGCGATGTCTTCTGCGGTGGGGGCGCACAGCATCCACACGGTGCGGTCCGGGGGTTCCTCGACCGACAGCAGGAGCGCGTCAGCGGCGTCCTCGCCGAGCCGATCGGCGTCTTCGACGATGACGATCTGCCAGCGGCCACGGGCCGGACGCAGCGCCGCCTTGGGGACGAGTTCCCGGACCTGGCTGATCTTGATCGACAGCCCTTCGGTGACGAGTGCCGCGACGTCGGGATGCGTGCCGTTGCGCACATCCGTACATTCGGCGCACGTTCCGCACCCTCCGCTGTCGCATTGCAATGCGGCGGCGAATGCTTTGGCGGCGACGGAACGTCCGGAGCCGGGAGGGCCGGTGAAGAGCCACGCGTGCGTCATCGACCCGCTGGGAGCGCCGTCGAGCGACGCTGACGCGTCGGCCACGGTCTGCTGTAGTGCCGGGACGATCGGTTGCCCTACCACCGCGTCCCAGACACTCGTGCCATTCCCGCGGTTCGCGTTGCTCGCGCTGGTGGTGCTGGTCATCCCAGCTGTGCCGACCATGTCAGCCATGCCGGCTGCGTCGGATGCGCCGTTCATACCGTCACCCTCTCACCACGGACTCACTCACCACTCATACGCCCTGATGCCACGAGCTCTTCAACCGCCGCCGCGATGTCGACGGCGAGCTCGTCGGCCGCGCGGGAAGCATCGAGAACCAGGTAGCGCTCCGGGGCGGCGCCGGCGAGTTCGAGGAAGGCACGGCGGATCTGGTCGTGTATCTCGTCTGGTTCCCGCTCGATACGGTCGAACTGCCCGAGTTGTTCGAGCCGAAGCCGTCGCTGTGCCGGGTCCAGATCGAGGAGGACGGTGAGGTCGGGCCGCAGCCCCTCGGTGGCGAATTCGGAGAGTGCGGCGACAGAGCTGACACCCAGCGCTCGGCCGACACCTTGGTAGGCAATGGACGAGTCCACGTAACGATCGGTCAGCACGCTCGCGCCGCGTGCGAGCGCCGGACTGATCACCGACGCGACGTGGTCGGCCCGGTCCGCAGCGAACAGCAGGGCCTCCGCCCGTGCGTCGAGTTCCCCGCCGTCGAGCACGACGGAGCGTACCTGCGCTCCGATGCGGGAATCACCCGGCTCGTGAGTGACGACGACCTCGTGCTGCTTTCCCCGCAGATAGTCGGCCAGCAGCCTGACCTGTGTGGACTTGCCTACGCCGTCGCCGCCTTCGAAGGCGATGAAGCGGCCCCGCCCGGCGCGTTCCTCCGAACGTTCGGACATGTTCGCCGTTTCGGTTCGGCTGGCTGTGCCGGCTGCTTGGGTGTCGCCGGGCGTTCCCGCGATGTCGGATCGAGTCACGTTGCCAGCGTAGTGACTCTGGAGGACGGGGCGGAGGGGTTAGGGTCGACGTTATGAACGTCGCTGAGGTTAACGCCATGACCGCGGGATGGGCAGGGCGGGTGCACGGCACCACGGTGCTGTCCGGAGCTGGGGTGTGGCCACTCCTGGCGATCCTGGCTGCGTCTGCGGACGAACCGGGCCGCAGCGAGCTGGCCGACGCCGTCGGCGTGCCAGCCGATGACGGCATGGAAGCGGCACGCCAGATGCTCAAGGCGTTGGGTGACATCGACGGTATTGACGCCGCGCTCGGTGTCTGGGCGCAGGAAGCCGCCCAGGTGTATCCGGAGTGGGCGGCGCAGCTGCCCCCGGCGAACGTGGGACAGCTGACGGGAGATCCGTCGGTGGACAAGCCGGAACTGGATCGGTGGGCACGAGACAACACGGGCGGGCTCATCGAGCACTGCCCGGTCGACGTTCACCCCGACCTCATGCTCGTCCTGGCCACGGCGCTGGCATTGCGCACCACCTGGGTGCAGAAGTTCAGTGATGATCAGCTGAAACCGAAGCACGGGGCGTGGGCGGGCCGGCGCCTCGCTGGCCTGAATCGGACCTCGCGCGATCTCGACGAGCTGAGTGTCGCGGACACGGATGCCGGGCCACTCTCGCTGGCCCGGATCGAAGGGGACAACGGGCTCGATGTCCACCTCGTACTCGCCGAGGAAGGCCAGCCACCGTCAGACGTTCTGCCGGCGGCGATAGCCGTCGTCGGCGGCGAGTGGCCGGTCCGCACGGGTGCCCAGCTGCTCGACGCCGGGGACGAACCTTCGGCGCCGGGCGTGCGGATCGTGTCCGCGCAGCGACCGAGCCTGTCGATCACGACGGTTCGCTTCTCCGTGCGCTCGGAGCACGACCTGACCGAACACGCCGAGCTGCTCGGTCTGCAGCGGGTGAGCCGGTCCCGAGAGGGACACTTCTCCCGGATAGCACCGGTGGCGTTGTATCTGGGCCAGGCCCGGCAGTCCGCGGTGGCGACATTCAGCGCAACGGGTTTCGAGGCAGCGGCGGTCACGGCAATGGGTCTGAGCCTGGTGTCCATGCCGGTCTATAAGGCACGGGGGCTCCAATTGACCATCGACCGGCCGTTCGGTTTCGTTGCGGTGCATCGCGCGACCGGTCTGGTGATGTTTGCCGGGTGGGTTGATGACCCGGAGCCGTGGCAGGACGAGTGACGATGTCCCGGGACCCGGCACCAGTGGACTCGGTAGCCGGGGACTCGGTGCCTGCGGATTCGGCGTGAGCGATCGCCGAGAGGCGTGCTCGATGAGTTAGGCGCCGGCGGGTGCGGATGACAGAGCGGATGGCCGCGATCCAGACCGCAACGATCAGTGCGACGCACGCTCCGAGCGCGGATTGCAGCCACAGGGGTGCCTCCGTGGCCGTGCCGGTCACGTACCCGATTCCGAGCATCCAGGTCGCCCACGCGGTCGCGCCGAGCGTGCTGAAGGCAAGAAAGCGAGGCTGGCTGACTCCGGCGAGTCCGGCAGCGGCCGCGCTTGCCGTCCGGCCGAGCGGGATGAACCGCCCCGCGACGATGGTGCCGGCGCTCGCCGATCCCATGCGCGCGTAGGCGTGCTCGACGTTTCGCTGCGCGCGCCGGCCCAGCCGCGAGCGTCGAAGTATCGCGGGAAGCGCTCGGCGGCCCATCGTATGGACGATGTAATCGCCAGCGACCGCACCTGCGATCGTCGACAGCAGCACCCAGGCGAGGTTGATGTCGCCGGCCACCGCGAGCGTCCCCGCCGTGACGACCGCGACCTCGGAAGGCACGGCGGGAACGGCGGCGTCGAAGGCGACCAGCGCGGCGATGACGGCGTACACCAGTCCGGGTGTGGCCAGGAGAGTTGCGAAATCCACACGTTCAGACTCCTGGGTCCAACCCAACGGGACAACCCTGAGACCGGGAAGATCGGGAAAACCTCAGGGAGATCCCTGGTGTCGCCGTTCAGGACCGAGAGCGGCTGCTCTTGGACCGCTTCTTGGGTGCGGGTCCCTTGGCTCGCTTCTCCGCGATCAGCTCGGCGGCGCGCTCCAGGGTGAGCTGCTCGACCGACGACCCCTTGGGGACCGTCACGTTCGTCTCGCCATCGGTGATGTATGGGCCGAAACGCCCGTCCTTGACGACGAGCTGGCCTCCGGTCGCGGGGTCCTCGCCCAGTTCCTTGAGCGGCGGCGCCTGGGGGCGTGCACCCCGGCGTCCCTTGGGCTGGGCAAACAGCTTCTCCGCTTCCTCGACCGTGATGGTGAACAGGGACTCCTCGTCGGACAGCGACCGGCTGTCGGAGCCCTTCTTCACATAAGGCCCGTACCGTCCGTTGGCGGCGATGATCTCTTGCCCCTCGGCATCGGTTCCGACGGTACGGGGCAAGCTCAGCAGCCGTAGCGCGTCGTCGAGCGTGATAGTTTCCAGGTCCATCGACTTGAACAGCGACGCCGTGGGCGCTTTGGCGCGCTTGGGGGCGTCCTCGGGCAGGATCTCGGTGACGTAGGGACCGTACCGTCCGGACTTGGCCACGACGGTCCGCCCGGTTTCGGGGTTGACGCCCAGCTCGCGGTCACCGTTGCCTGCCTTGATCAGCTCCCACGCCTTGTCGACGGTGAGCTCGTCCGGTGGGAGATCTTCGGGAACGCTTCCGCGGTTGCCGTCCTCGTCTTCGACGTAGGGCCCGTACCGGCCGACTCGCACCATGATCCCGTCTCCGACGGGGAACGACGAGACACCACGCGCGTCGATCTCGCCGAGGTTGTCCGCAAGGCTCTTGAGGCCTTCCACTTCGTCGTCGCCGTGCCAGAACTGTGCGAGCTCGCGCACGCGGTCGGCCTCACCGGTGGCGATCTCGTCGAGGACGTCCTCCATCTTCGCGGTGAACTCGTAGTCGATCAGCCGCGTGAAGTGCTCCTCCAGGAGCCGCACGACGGCGAATGCCAGCCACGCTGGCACCAGCGCATTGCCCCGCTTGAAGACGTAGCCACGGTCGAGGATGGTGCGGATGATGGACGCGTATGTCGAGGGACGCCCGATCTCGCGATCTTCGAGCTCTTTGACGAGCGTCGCCTCGGTGTAGCGGGCCGGAGGCTTCGTGGTGTGCCCCTCGGCTTCCACACCGGCCGCGGTGAGCGCTTGCTCTTCGGTGAGGTGCGGAAGGCGTTTCTCCCGATCGTCAAGCTCGGCCTCTGGATCGTCGGCGCCCTCGACGTAGGCCTTGAGAAAGCCGTAGAACGTGATGGTCCGCCCGGACGCGCCGAGTTCAACGGTTTCTCCGCTGGAGGCTGTCGCGTTGACGCGGACCGTGAGTGTCTCGCCTTTGGCATCGCGCATCTGGGACGCGATGGTGCGCATCCAGATGAGTTCGTAGAGGCGGAACTCCTCGTCGCGCAGTCCGGTCTCTGCGGGGGTGCGGAACGAGTCACCGGCCGGCCGGATGGCCTCGTGGGCTTCCTGCGCGTTCTTCACCTTGCTGGAGTACACCCGGGGAGACTCAGGAAGGTACGTCGAGCCGTACAGCTCGTGTACTTGAGTCCGTGCGGCGGCGATAGCCGCGTCCGACAGCGTCGTCGAGTCGGTACGCATGTAGGTGATGTAGCCGTTTTCGTAGAGCCGCTGGGCGATCTGCATCGTCCGTGCGGCACCGTATCCGAGCTTGCGGGACGCTTCCTGTTGCAGCGTGGTGGTGCGGAAGGGCGCGTACGGCCGGCGGGTGTACGGCTTGGCTTCGACCGAGCGGACCGCATAGCTGGCGTCGCCGAGCGCCTCCGCGAGTGCCTGGGCCCGTTCCTCGTCGAGGACAACGACCTTGCCGCTGCTCTTGATCTCGCCGTGGGAGTTGAAATCCCGGCCCGTGGCTACGCGGGCACCGTCGACGGACAGGAGCTTGGCGTCGAAGGAGCTCGGGTCGTCCGAGGTTCCCGTGTCCAGGGTGGCTGTCAGGTCCCAGTACGAAGCGGCGGTGAAGTCCATCCGCTCGCGTTCCCGGTCCACCACCAGGCGGGTAGCCACGCTTTGCACCCGGCCGGCGGACAGGCCCCGAGTTACCTTGCGCCAGAGCACCGGCGAGATCTGGTAGCCGTAGAGGCGATCGACGATCCGGCGGGTTTCCTGGGCATCCACCAGGTTCTCGTCGATGTCGCGCGGGTTCTCGACCGCAGCCGTGATGGCGTCGCGTGTGATCTCGTGAAAGACCATCCGGCGAACTGGCACTTTGGGCTTGAGTTCTTCCCGCAGGTGCCAGGCGATCGCCTCCCCTTCCCGATCCTCATCAGTGGCGAGGAGTAGCTCGTCGGCATCCTTCAGCAGTGCTTTGAGCTTCTTCACCTGATCTTTGGCGCGACCGGAGGGGACGATATAGAGAGGTTCGAAGTTGCTGTTCACGTCGACGCCGACGGGATCGCCGTAGCGTTCCCGTTTGGCGGCCGGGATATCGGTCTTCTTGGACGGTAAGTCACGGATGTGGCCGAGGGAGGACTCGACGATGTAGTCGTCGCCGAGATAGCCGGCGATGGTTCGTGCCTTCGCCGGCGACTCTACGACGACGAGCCGGCGTTCCGCCCCGTTCGTACTGTGCGCCATTACATCCCCTTGGGTGGTCGTGCTCGAAACGCGATAGTACGGCTTCCCCCGGTTCCGATGCTCAGGAGGGCCATTTTCGGGCCGGACACTGCGCCGTGATGTGGGTGACGACACACTGGCCAGCTGGCACAGGGCTAAGGTTCGTCTCCCACCGGCCCTCGTTCATGGTCTCCTGGAAGGGACCGAGCACCGAAGACGGCTGACCCGACCCGCACCATGGTGGCGCCCTCGGCCACGGCGACGTCCAAATCGGCACTCATCCCCATGGACAGCACGTCCATAGTGACACCGGGAACAGCGGCCGCGCGAATCTCCTGAGCTGCCTCGCGTAACCGACGGTAACTCGGTCGGATGAGCTCCGGATCGCTCGCCGGCAATCCGATGGTCATCAGACCGCGCAGCCGCAGGCGGTCACGATCGGCGATGTCGCGTGCCAGGGACAGCGCGTGGTGTGGCGCTACGCCGAACTTGCTCGACTCGCCGGAGGTGTTCACCTGGAGAAGAACGTCGAGGGTGGCGTCGATGGCTTCGAGGCGTCGCTGGAGCCGATCCGCCAGTTCCGCCCGGTCCACCGATTGGACACACGTGACGTAACGCAGCACCTGGTTGACTTTGTTGGTTTGCAGGTGGCCGATGAAGTGGCGCTCGCACGGCAGTTGAGACAGGACGGCGTCCTTCTCGGCCAGCTCTTGGGCCCGGTTCTCGCCGATCAGCCGGGCGCCAGCGGCGACGGCGACGGCAACACGGTCAGCAGGTACGGTCTTGGCTGCGAGCAGGAGGCCGACGTCGCCGGGATCACGGCCGACACGTTCGCAAGCGGTGGCGATGCGTCCTTGCACGGCGGTTAGGTTCGCCCGGATCTCGGCGTCGGTGAGCATGTTGTCCTTTCCAGCCACGGTCCCAGCCGTCGGCGCCGGTCACTGCCGGCTACTACCGTACGTCGTCCGGCCGCACCGTCCCGTGATACCCGCGCCCCACGTGTGAAGACCGGGGAACGAAGGCCGGGGAGGCGCACGGGAGCTGGGAATGACGATAGCTGCCGAGGGCGAGATAGCGAGATCGTCTGGTTTGGTCGCTCGTGCCGAATCGTGCTTTTGCCCTCCGAGACAGCCACGACGAGAGTTACCGTCAAGTAGGAAATGTTGTGACCAGCAGGATCATGACGTCGGGGGAACGAGATGGTCGAGCCTGCGAATCGGGACAACGGGGACGGGAACGGTGACGAAGCGGCGCGGGGTGACGGAGCGGCGCACGGTGACGGCATCGATCTCACGAGCCGGTGGGAGCAGGACGCGACCACGGAAGGCGCGGCCCGGGAAACGGCCGTGCCGGCCATCGAGGCCCGTGGCCTTGGATGTCTGACCCGGCGTGGATGGGTCTACCGAGATGTCGGTGTGCGCGCCGAATCCGGCACAGTCGTCGCCGTCGTCGGACCGGCCGGTAGCGGACGCTCCGCTCTGCTGCTCACGCTCACCGGCCGGATGGCCGCCACCACGGGACAGCTCCGTGTCTTCGGCCGGGCACTGCCGGAGCAGGCAAGTGACGTCCGGGCGGTTACCGCGGTGGCTACGCTGAATGAGCATGTGGGGTTCGACGCCACCCAGCTGGTCAGCGAAGCGGTGGGCGAGCACCTGACATTCACCGGAAACCGGCGTGGTGGATTCGACCGGTTCGCCGAGCTCTCCGAGGTGGTGGGCTTCACAGGAAGGCTGCACCAGCAGGTGCACGAGCTCTCAGCCATCGAGGCGACCTTGCTGCATCTGGCCGTGGCCGCGCTCGGCCGACCGGACCTGATCGTCCTCGACGACGCCGACCGCGGTCTCATGCCTGCGGAACACGCGCGTATCTGGGCTGCCATCCGGGCACTGGCATCGTCGGGACCCGCGATCGTGGCGTCCACCACCGCGACGGTCGAGGACCACCAGGCCGTTCACCGTATCGATCTGTCCACCCAGGCCTGACCATTCGAGCATCGGAGAGATGATGAGGGCTGCCCGTCTGGCCGGATACGAGATCGCCCGGTTCCGGCATCCACTGCAACGTGTCGCGCTGGGTTTCCTTGTTGCCATTCCGCTGCTGTACGGCGCGCTCTACTTGTGGTCCAACTGGGATCCGTACGGCAAGCTCGACCAGATCCCGGTCGCGGTGGTCAACCACGATCAGCCGGTGACGGCCGAGATCGATGGGGAGGACGTCGTCGTCGACGCCGGGGGCCGATTCGTCGACGAGCTCAGGGCGGACCCGACGTTCGACTGGGTCTTCACCGATGCCGACGACGCTGCCGAGGGCCTGCACGACGGTCGCTACTACATGACGATCACCATCCCCGCAGATTTCAGCGCCGACCTCGCCAGCGGCGCCGAGAACGATCCCCGGCGGGCGACGGTGGCCATGCACAGAGACGACGGAAACGGCTACGTGTTCGGCATCATGGCCGACACGGCCCGAACCTCGATCGAAGCCCAGCTCGACCGCGCTGCCACCACCGCGTACTTCGAGTCGGTTTATGGGAATCTCGACACCTTGCGGGACGGACTCGTACAGGCACACGAGGGTTCATCCGAGCTCGTCGACGGGCTCGACACCGCCCACGAGGGCGCGGTGTCCCTTCACGACGGATTGCTGGAGGCCGGGGAGGGTGGCGACGCGCTGGTCGCCGGACTCGACGATCTGGTGGCCGGCTCGACCGAACTCGCTGACGGTGCCTCCCAGGTGGCGGCAGGAAACCAGCAGCTCGCGGACACGGTCCTACCCGTGATCGACGAGATCGTGCCGGCGATACCGGGCCTCGCCGACGGTGCCGTGGCGGTGTCCGATGCCGTCGCCGAGCTGACGTCGCTGGCCGCCGAGGGTGGCGATACCATCGCCGACCGCACGGGAACGGTCGTCGGGCAGCTCGAATCTCTCGCCGAAGAGAACCCGGAGCTGGCGGAGAATCCGGACTTCCAACTGGTGCTTGAGGAGGCTCGGGCGGCCGACGAACGGGCGGGCGAGATCGCCATCGCTGTCGGCGACGTCGACGACGCGGCGCAAGCGCTTGCCTCCGATTCCGAAGAAATCCAAGGACGCGCGGATGAGATCCAAGACGACGTCGCGCAGGCGGGGCAGTCGATCGAGGAGTTGGCCCGTGGTTCCGAGGAGGTCGCCACCGGAGCGGCCGAGGTGCGAGACGGCGCCGTTGCCGCTCGTGACGGTGCCGTGGAGCTCAACTCCGGCATCGACGAGCTGGCCGAAGGCGCGGGCGAGCTCGAGTCGGGCACCGATGAGCTGGCCGGCGGCGCCGGCGAGCTGGAGGCGGGGACGCGTGAGATGGTGAGCCGAATCCCCGCGATGAGTGACGAGCAGCGAGAGAGCGCCGCGCAGGTCCTCGGAGCACCGGCCAACGTGACCATGACGGCCGACAATGATGCTGACGTGTACGGCCGTGGCCTCGCACCATTCTTCTTCGCCATCGCTTTGTGGGTTGTCGGCATAGCGGCGTTCGTGGTGCTACGGCCCCTGTCGGGGCGCGCCATCGTCAGCCAGGCGTCGGCATTTACCGTGGCTGTCGCGAGCTGGCTTCCCGTGTTGGGGGTCGCCCTCGCTGGTGGCATGTTGCTGCTCGTGGTGTGCTGGATCGGGCTAGGACTCGACCCGGTGAACCCGGCGTTGACGGTAGGGCTCGTCGCGCTCGGAGCGGCGTGTTTCACGGCCCTCGCACACGTACTGCGCACGGCACTCGGTGTGGTCGGCACCGCGATCGCGCTCGTCTTGCTCGTTCTCCAGCTGGCTGCGAGCGCGGGCATATATCCGGTGGAGACGCTGCCCACACCGTTGCGGGTGCTGCACCCGGTGCTGCCCATGACCTACCTCGTCGACGGGTTCCGGGTCAGCATGACGGGAGGCAACACCGAACACGTCGCACGAGACGTTGCCGTGCTGGCCGGGTTCCTCGTCGCCGCGCTGGTCGGCACCGTCCTCGTCGTGGCTGCGCGGCGAACCTGGACGATGTCCCGCCTGCATCCGGTACTGGAGGGGTAAAACGGCACGGCGCACACGGGTGGCTGCGGCCACGCCATGCTCTGAATCGTGCCCGGCGGCGCGAGTAGGCTCGGCAGAGTCATGAACACGTGGACCGCGTGGGGATTTCGCCGGACAGGTCCGGTCACGGCGGCAGCACTCGCGCTGACCCTTATCGCGTGCGTCGAGGACGAACGTTCGTCGCCGGATGCCGACGATTCGCGGGGCGCCGAGGATTCGTCGCTCGCAGCCGACGCGAGCCCCGAGCCGGCGCCTGGAACGACGTCGCATGACGATCCGCAACCCGAGCAAACGACCAGATCATCGAGCCCACGTGGACCTCGAGGCAGCGTTCGCGAGCCGATCACCGTCTCGTTCGCCGGCGACATCCACTTCGAGGGCGAGCTTCGCACGCTGCTCGACGATCCGGAGAACGCGCTGGATCCCGTCGCGGCGGATCTCTCGGATGCCGACCTGACCGTGGTGAATCTCGAATCCGCAGTCGGGTCGGGCGGCACGCCGGAGCCGAAACGCTATACGTTCCAGGCGCCACCCGCGGCCCTGGAGGCGCTTTCCGCGGCCGGAGTCGACGTCGTGACCATGGCGAACAATCATGCGATGGATTTCGGCCCGGACGGGTTCGCCGACACCCTCGCCGCTGCCGAGCAGGCGCGCGATGCGCAGCCACCCCTGTCAGTTGTCGGTATCGGCGCCGATACCGACGACGCGTTCACCCCGGCGGTGCGCGACGTCGGCGGCGTGCGCGTCGCGGTCCTCGGCGCGTCGACACCCGACGACCCGACGGCGGACCCGACCGAACACTGGGCCGCCACCGAGGACGATCCGGGCATTGCGGTCGCGCTCGACCACGAGCCACTCGTGGAGGCCGTCGACGCCGCACGGGCGGACGCCGATGTGGTGATCGTCTACATGCACTGGGGGATCCAGGGAGAGCGCTGTCCGAGCGAGTCCCAGCAAGACTTGGCCCGTGCCCTCGCGGACGCCGGCGCCGATATCGTCGTCGGGAGCCATGCGCACCGCCTTCAGGGCGCCGGGATGCTGGACGACACGTACGTGTCGTATGGTCTCGGCAATTTCGCCTGGTACACGCAGAACTCGCGGGCCGCGTCGACGACGGGCGTGCTGACCGTGGAAGTCGACGGCGGCCAGGTGAGCGCGGAGTCGTGGGCACCGGCACGGATCGGGCCCGACGGACTTCCCGAGTTCGTCACGGGTGACGAGGCGGAGGACATGGCTGACGATGTTGCCCAACTGCGGGAATGCACCGATCTGGAGCCGCTCGGGCCGTCATGACGAGCTCAGCCATGCCCACATGATGGACCCCACCCACGCGAGCTGGCCGGTATCGATGACCGATGGCACGTCGTCGGGCGAGTGGTAACCGGCGAACGAGACACTGCCCAGACGGGCCGACGGGAGATCGGCCTTTTCGAACGACCAGTGGTCACTGGCCCGATTCTCACACGTCTCCGTGGGCACGCCGGCATCCTCGGCGGCGTCGACCAACGCGTCCTGGATGTCCGTCCCGCCCGTTCCTGCGGTGCAGACAGGCACGTGATCGGCCGGGACGCCGACGCGATCCAGGGAGACCATCGCGGCCAGAGCTTCCCGCTCCTCCGCGGGCATGTCTTCCACGTACTGTTGCGAGCCGAAGTGGTGCAGGTCGTCGCCGTCGCCCCGGGGCTCTTCCGCTCCGAACGCGATGAATCGCACGGGAAGGTCCGGAGGTTCGGTGGCGCTCAGCCGGGCCAGTTCGATCATGACTCCGACTCCGGACGCGTTGTCCTCGGCGCCCGGTGCTTGCGGAACGGTATCCAGGTGCGCGCCGATGATGACGTGTGGCTCGGTGGGGTCGAAGTCCGGCGGCTCCGCGATGACGTTGGCCGACTCGCCACTGGGCACATCGACGCCCCACGAATTCCCTGCCGGTACCGGTACGGGCACCTGCGTCACCTCGTATCCGAGCTCGGCGAACCAGCCTTGCACGGTGTCAGCAGCTTCGTCGAACGCCTCCGACGAACCTTCGCGTGGCCCGATCTCCTCGGCCAGGTACTCGATGACGTCGAAGGAAGCCTCGGGGTCGAACTCCGCCGTCCCGGGGGCTGGCACGACGGTGGCGGCCGCGCTCGGTAGCGAACGACTCGGGTCCGGGCGCGACGCCGTCGCATCAGGCGCCGACGTCGCGCCGGAGGTGGACGTGGGACGAGGCGTGGATCCGTCGTTGTCAGCATCGGGCGAATCGGCTGGCGAGGACTCGCCACCACAGGCGACGAGGAGGGCCGCGACGGCCGCCCAGCTGACGTGCCAAAGCCGCATCCTTCCATAGGAGCGCAGGATCATGCAGGTCGACAAGGTGGTCAACACCACGCCACGCTCCGCCTGCTAGCCCTGTTCAGCGTTGTCACTGCTCGTATGAGCCGTGATGCACGTCCCCTCTGCGCTGCCGATCAGCTCTGGTGCTGATCCTCGTCCGAGCGTGGAGGGGTCACGCCCGCCACGAATGTCATGTCACCGTAGCGATCACCAACCGGGACCATGACATCTAGCGCAGCGAGATCGTCCGCGTCGAGATCGACCTCGAGGGCAGCGATATTGGCCTCGAGATACTGCCGGCGCCGGGTACCGGGGATGGGCACGACGTCGGAACCTTGTGCCAGCAGCCATGCGAGCGCCACGTGCGTCGGGTGGCAGCCCTTGTCCTTGGCGATCTTGGTGACATGCGTGACGAGTTCCAAGTTGCGCTCGAGGGCTTCCTGGCTGAAGCGGGGAAAGCGACGCCGGACATCATCCTCGTCGAGATCGTTGACGCTCGTGATCGTTCCGGTGAGAAAGCCCCGGCCGAGAGGGCTGTAGGGCACGATCCCGACTCCGAGCTCACGGCACGTGTTGACGATGGATCCCTCGATATCCCTGCTCCACAGGGACCATTCGGACTGCAACGCAGCGATCGGATGAACGGCATGCGCGCGGCGAATGGTCTCGGCAGCGGCCTCGGAGAGCCCGAGGTAGCGGACTTTCCCCGCCTCGACGAGCTCGGCCATGGCGCCGACGGTGTCCTCGACGGGCACGTCCGGGTCGACACGGTGCTGGTAGTACAGATCGATGTGGTCCACGCCGAGCCGGGCCAGCGAAGCGTCACATGCGGATCGGACGTACTCGGGCCGTCCGTTGATGCTCCGGCTGTTGGGGTCGTCGGGGTCGCGGACGATCCCGAACTTGGTCGCCAGGATCACGTCGTCACGGCGGTCGGCGATAGCCCGGCCCACCAACTTTTCGTTGGTGTGCGGACCGTACATGTCGGCGGTATCGAGAAAGTTCACGCCAAGGTCGAGGGCATGGTGGATGGTGGCGATCGATTCCGCGTCGTCACGAGTTCCGTAGAACTCGCTCATCCCCATACATCCGAGACCCAGCGTGGAGACGGTGAGGCCGGAACGTCCGAGGGTTCGGGTGGGCAGTGTCATGCTCGTTTCCTCTCGCTGATGTGTTTGCTTGCGCTCATGGCTGTCCGCTGCCCCCGTAGAGTTCGATCTTCGTGTCGATGGCCTCGAGAGCAGACTGTAGGGTGACCAGTTGGGCTTGCACGGCCTCTCGGTGCCGTAACAGCAGGTTGAGTCGCTCTGGTTCTGATGCCGGGCCCTGGTCGACGAGCTCGAAGTAGCGCTGGATTTCCCTGATGGGCATGTCCGTCTGCCTTAGTCGCGTGATGAAGGCGATCCGTCGCAGATCCTCGGGGAAGTAGACCCGATGCCCGGCGTGGTCGCGCTGGATTCGAAGAAGCCCGATCCGCTCGTAGTACCGCAGCGTGTGAGTACTCAGGCCGGTCTCCTGAGCGACGTCGGAAATTCCGCGAATCTTCTGAACCTCACCGTCGTCGGTGGATTGTGCATCGTCAATGATTCGCACGCTCATGACAGTAGAGGTTCGAGTGTGCTCGAAGTCAAGGTCAGCATCATTCGCCCGGCAGGGCGTTTACCCGTCGAGCTTTGACGGCGTTCCCTCGTCGGGAGGTGGTCGTCGTCCTCCGGCGTGACGCGAATGACGTCGTTTGCGGCCTCGTTCATGGCTCTGTCCGCGGGACTGTCCATTTGTCTGACCGTGATGATCAGGTCGGCGGTGATCCCGGTCTTCGCCGTCTCGGCCAGCATGCCGGGGAGGAGGCTGCCGGTCGTGGCGGGGACGAATGTTGCGGCGTGGCCCGCGGTCCGGGTCGAACCACCGTGGGGGGAGAAACTCGGGGTGTCCGTCGTGTCCGAGTCGTACGTTCCAGCCACCGTGGTGGATACTGCGATGGTGGTGCCCGCAGAGCAGGACGAGGTTTTCCAGATCGGTGGCTCCGCCGTCGGCCCAGTGGTGGATATGGTGGGCGTGGCACCAGGCTGGAGGCCGTGTGCATCCGGGGAAGGCACAGCCGCGATCGCGGGCGATGAGGGCGGTCCAGATGCCGGGTGTGACGGTGCGTTCGGTGCGTCCGACACGTAGCGGTACACCGTGGCTGTCCACCAGGACGTGGGTGACGTCGGCGTCACAAGAGATGCGGCGCAGTGCTTCAGTAGATATCGGCCCGCCCCAGGCGAGCTCGGCGGGTGCGACACCGAAACGACGCGCCCATGTGTCTTGTAGCCACCGTGGATGAGGGGAAGGTGTGGCCGGGTCGTGGTTGCGCGCATGACTGCCGGGCGTACCTTCGGGTGCGAGGGTGGCGAGTTCGGCGAGCAGGTGTAGCTGGGCGGGGTGGCCATGGTTGGTGGGTAGGCTTCCATTGGCCAAATTCCGACGGCAGAGTTCGACGAGAGCGTCGGCGCTGCGTTGTTCCGGGCTACGTGCGTCACGCTCGCCATCGTCGCTGGGTTGCGGTGCGGCCAGTGGGTCGAGTGCGGTACGTACGGTGGCGGCGTCCTCGTTACTCAACAGCCCGGTGATACGCGCCGTGCCGTCGCCCTGGTCAATGATGCGCAGCCGCCGTTTGCGGTGGGCACGTTCTTCGCGGTCTTCGAGGCTTTCGCTGGATAGGACGTGCAGCAGGTGGGTGGCCAGCCGCTGCAGGGTGGCCGGGTCGTGCTGGCGTGCGAAGCCGGCGAGGTCTTCCTCGGCGCGGGCGGCATCCTCGGGCGAGATGTCGGTGGGTAGCTGGGCCATTGTTTTGGCGATCACGAGAGCGTGATCGGCCGACACCTGCCCGGCGGCCAGAGCGCCCTGCGTGGCTGGCATCGAGCCCGTGGAGGTGCCGCGCACATTGGCCGCGTAATCCTCGACCGGTTCCGGCGGGTCGAGGCGATGGGCGAGATCAATCGATGCCTTGGCCGTTGCGGGGCGGATCTTCAACATCTCGCGCAGCCACGCCGCGCTCGACGACGCCCCCTGCCGGCGGCCGAGGTCACGCGAGTCGGCTTCGCCGACTAGCCGCAAAAACAGCTCCGACTGCCGAGCGGCCAGCGCGTGGCAGCCCGCGAGCAACTCGGCGAGATCATCATCACTGACCGAGTAGACATCCACGTCGGCAGCCTGATCGAAGACGTCCTCGGCAGCGTCGATTACGCGCGTCATCGGGTGCGCGGGACGCTGCTGACCACTTCCTTCGACCATGAGCAAAGCCTAGTAACCACCACCGACAGAGTTAGGTGGCAAACGGAAGTAAGCAACGGATGGCCAAGGTAAACATATCTATAATGGTTGTTAACTATTTTACTCAGGTGAGTAACGTAGGCAGTGTCTCGACTGCGAGGGTGCTTCAGAGGGCGTGAGACATGGTGATGCTCAACCGACAGAATTCAGCGCTGATCGTCGAGGTCATCAGCGATCTTGGTCGGCTGAAAAGGATCGCTGGGCATGAGAGGGGCCGCGCCGCTTAGGCGGACAGTGTTTCGCCCACCGTTCTTTGCCTCGTAAAGGGCGGTATCTGCGGCGAGTATGAGCTCATCCAGTGAAGTTATGCCCTCTGCAGGGAACACGGCGCCTCCGACCGACGCCGTCAGACTTACTGGCGCCGTCTGTGCTGCATCGGCGGGAGCTGCCAGGGTAATCGTTTGGATGCGCCGTCTTATCCTCTCTCCAATATGAAAGAGCGCCTGCGCATCGTCGATCTCGGGTAGCGCTATGGCGAACTCCTCACCACCCCACCGACCACAAGCGTCCTTGTCACGGACCTCGGCGACGAGCTCCTTTCCAACTTCACCAAGGACATCATCTCCGTACGGATGGCCGTAGGTGTCGTTGATGAACTTGAAGTGATCTAGATCGACAATCAGTACGCCAACCGTGTTGCCGTTTTCGCGACTTCGAACCATGGCCTGTTCGGCGAATTCGTGCCAAGCACCAGCGGTGGCGATACCTGTCTTGGTATCAACACGAGATGCCTGTGCGTATTGGTTCACGAGTACGCCATGGTGCATAGCTGCCATGGCGAACACTATGCCGGGTAGGACGATGGGTATCTCTACAACTACAGCTGCCGTGACGAGTCCGAGACTCATAGCACCGGCTTCGAGGAATTGCTCATCGAAGTTGGCGAACAGATCGCGCGCGCTGGCAGAGGGGCTAGAGAGTGCGATGGCGGCCATGACTAGGGCGACGTTGATTACCCATCGCACGGTTGCCGCAAGAACGATGACGCCAACATGGGCGAGGTCATCAAGTGCCAGGGAATCCGGGATACCCGGGTAGTCGACCGATCCAGCGGCCAAGACTGCGACCGCAGCCTGCGTTCCGCACAACACCGTGCAACACGAGAATACCCAGCGATACGTCTGTATAGGTCGCGTGCGTGGCCATATGCAGAACCAGGCCACGAGATAGGTAAGAACGACCATCACCGATGCCAGGATGGGCGGAAGTGCTATTACAGCAGCAAAGCTCCATACCGCCTTGGTGTCGATGTAAGCTCTCGTCGGTTTGCGAACATACTCTCGCTTGCGCTCAATTTGACGAGTCATCCCCACGGCCAGCACGGCGCAAAGAGCCAGAACACCGAACCGTACGAGGTCCTGTTTGCTGATCGGGACCATCCACGCAGTGGCAACGGTGACCGTTATGCCGATGACGTTGACCGCGAAAACGTAGCAGAGGACCGTCCTGGAAAGTTCCCAGACGTCCCATCCGGAGATGAACGCTCGCAGCCTGGACGACACGGCTCACCTACTTACATGCGCGGAGGACTGGCGCGTTGTGGTCCTTCATGTTAGTCCAAAGCTCCGGCTATGTCGCCGGGCAAATCGGGCAACATTGGATAAATCGAGCCGTTCACTTCATCCTTGAGGTCGGATTTTCGGTGTTCGGTTGGGGGAGGAGAAGAGGAGGTGTGCGCCCTTAAGGCGGAAAGAGGAGTGCAACACTGTGGCCTGCGATAACGGCCATACGGCGTTGTGTCGGTCCTGCTCGTGCCGAACTCGCACGTGCTGTTGAGTGAGGAGGTGTTTTCCATGCGTGACAACAACTGGACGTGAGATTTTTAATTTCTGTTTCCTCTAGTTTTGGCCAGCAAATTCGTGTGAGTGGAGATGTCGCCGTCGGTCTCGTTCCGGAGTGGGAAGATCCGATGGATGCGAGGCCGAGCGGCGCCATCTCTGATGCGGATGTTCGTTTGCGGTCTCGTCCAGCGTGAAGGGTCGAACGGGTTGTGCTCGAGGGCGCGATGAGAGCTTGCTATGGCAAGACCGGAACTCTTGCTGATGGAGTGCCTGGGACGAGCTCTCGCCTACTGGTAGCCGAACTTCTGCGTCCAGTAGATGCCTCGTGAGCTCTCGGCGACGCCCACACCGATGGCGTTGGAGTCGCAGTTGAGGATGTTCTGGCGGTGGCCGTCGCTGTCCATCCACCCGTCGATGACGGCCTCGGCTGTGGGATATCCCATAGCGATGTTCTCGGCGGACCAGTGTGAGTATCCGGCCGCTTCGGCCCGTTCCGCCGGTCCGTCGCCCTCCGGGTTCACGTGACTCAGGTAGTTCCGTGCGGCCATGTCTTCGCTGTGGTCGCGTGCCGCTTGGCTGAGCTGGTCATCGACCCGAAGATCATTATCACAGCCGTGTGCGTCCCGCTGGGCGTTGGTGAGCTCGACGACGTCGGCTTCGAGCGTGTCGATGTGATCTGATGACGGGCCGTCGGGCTCGACGTCCGGTGGTTCGGACGTCGACGTATCCGGGGATTCGTCTGAGGAGTCGGGCTCATCGGGTGAATCCGACGCGTCGTCGCCGGGTGGCTCGCTGGGCGAGTCGGACGTCGGTGCTGACGTCGGTTCGTCGGTTGTTGCCTCGTTCGTCGATCGCTTGCCTGCTGGAACGCGAAATTGCGTCGGGTCGGGCGCTGGCAGGCCGCCGAGTGCCGAGTTCTCCTCAGGCCAGGTGGTTGAGCTTGGCATGCCGGCGGGACGGGCAACTCCGCCGAGATCGCCTGCGTCCGCACAGGCGGTGGTGCTCAGGCAGATGCCGACGGCAAGCATGGCTGGCGTGCGTAAACGCCAAGCGAGCATGGGAGTGAAACCTCCGGGGTGATCTCATACATCTATGTCGCGGCCGATCACCTCGCATAGATTACGACGCAGTCGATCAATGCGCCATAGGGCCATCGGGGGTGAAATCGCTCGTAATGCCGCTGATCACCGATGATGCGAGATCAAGAAACCTTCTTGGGTGAGAGAGCGGATCCTGGGGAGGAGGTCGTCCCGCAATGACGAGGCGTCGACGTCCAGGACCTGTGCGAGGGCGTCGACGATGACCCCGACGGGAAGGCTGCCGTCGCAGGCGCCGACGAATCCCGATTCGGCTGTGGTGCTCGCGCGGGCACGCCGCAACCCGTGCTGCTGCCTGAGCACCAGGTGCTCCGGATCTTCCTCGCCGGGTTGGCCGACTTGTTCCAGCATGACGTCGTCGGCGACGGCCAAGTGGGTGGTGAGCAGCTCGGCGTCGTCCACGCGCAGGGTCTCGGAACGGTCGAACCATCTGGCGATATGCGGGGCGACGGGTTGTTCGACGGCGTGTGGCCACTCTTCGATCCGAACGGAGGTATTTCGCGTGCCAGCAGCCCGGAGGTTGATCCAACCGAACCCGATCGCCTCAACGTCGTTCTCGTCGAACCATGTCAGCCATTCACGGTATCGGCGCTCGTAAGCTGGTCCGCTGCTCTCCCCGGAGTCGCGGAGCCAGAGCTCGATGTACTCGGCGGGATCTTGCACCTCGCGCTGGATCACCCAGGCGTCGCAGCCGGTCGCGTCGATCCAGGACCCGACACGTTCGCGCCAGTCCTGGCCGCGCACGTGCATCCAGTTTCCCAGGGATTGCAGGATTCCGCCGGGAGCCAGGTGGTGAGCGCCATCGACGACGACACGCCGGGTCACGTCGTCCCCTGCGAGCCCACTGTCGCGGTAGACGTGGCGACCTCCGGGTGAGACGACGAACGGCGGGTTGGTGGCGATCAGGTCGAAGTGTTCGCCGGCAACGGGAGCGTAAAGATCGCCAGACCGGAGGTCCACGTCGATGCCGTTGAGTCGCGCCGTCAACGACGTGAGGGCAAGCGCTCGCGAGTTCACGTCGCTGGCGACCACCTCATCGCAGTGGCGAGCCAGATGGAGTGCCTGGACTCCGCAGCCAGTCCCGAGATCGAACGCTCGTCGCGCGGGACGCCGTACCGTGAGTTGGGCAAGAGTGGTGGACGCGGCGTTGAGACCGAGGACGTGATCTTCGGGGATGCTTGGGGAACGTCCATCGAGTCCAGGTGTGAGATCGGCGACCACCCACCAGTCACCGGTGTCGTCGGCGTAGGGCCGGATATCGACGAGGGCGCTGACGAGGCCACCGCCGCCACCGCCGCCACTGTCGGCACGGTCGCCGCCGTCGACGCGGAGCAGACCGCCCTCGACGAGCTTCTCGAGCGGTAACCCGGCTGGCAGCGCTGCCCGTATCGCGTTGGCGGGCACCGGAAGCTGTAGCCGCCAGAGCCGGGTGAGCGTTTCGAGTGGCGTGTCGCCCGTGAGCGCGAGCTGACCCGGAATCGTGGCGTTGCGGTTGAGCGCGCTGCTGGCACGCTCGCCGAGCAGCTCGTGTACTGCGTCGACGGTGTACCGTGCATTGGCCAGGGCGTCCCGGAGCCGGGCTACGTCGTCGTCGTTCAGCGCTGGTGCGGAGGGCGTGCTTGTCCTGCCGGACTCGTCGGAAGTCACGGTCGCTATTCTGACGTTCGTGAGCAGAAGCCCGATCACCCCGTCGGTGGTGCCGAACGTCATCCGCGTCGTCATCCGCCGCATCGGCCGTGCGTGAAGGAGTTGTGATCGATGCGGGTAACGCGAAACCGGGTCGTGGCTGTGGCCGCGGGGGGCGTGGTGGTTCTGGCGGCCGGGGCGTATCTGGTCTTTGGCCTGGATCGCTACGACGAGGAGGTCAGCGGCCCGTCTGGGACGTACCCGGAGGCTGTTGCTGAGCAGGCGCCAGCCAACCCTTCGGACGTGCTCGCCGTGGCCGACGACCCGTGGATCGTCGACGGCCTGCGCATCGAGCGGGCGGGCAGCGGTGATGGTAGCGGTTCGGGTGGCGGCAGGGGCGAGGATGCGGTCGTTGCCGCGTACGATCTGCGGACGGATGCGGAGTATTGGACCTACCGCCGCGCCGGGCACGCGGCGTCGATCCTTACCGCCGCCGATGGTTTGGTCTATGTGCTCTGGGACGATGGCCTGCTCGTCCAGCTTGACCCGCGGACGGCGGAGCCGCGATGGCACCGGCAAACGGAATATGACCGCTACGTGGAGATCCGGGTCGTCGGTGAGACGGTGATGGTTGTCGACGAATCCACTGTCACCGGCTATGAGCTGGAGGACGGCGACGAAGCGTGGACGACGTCCTTGCCGGATTCCTGCACGGCTGGCGTTGGTCTGAGCCGGCACGTCCAGGTCACCGGAGACGTGGCCGTCATGGAGGCGGCGTGCGAGTCGGACGACCCGGGGGCCTTCGTCGTCGATGCGGATGGTCACGAGACGTGGATACCGAAGGACGGCAGTTTTCGTGTGGTGCGGGCCGGAAGTGAGTTCGCGTTAGCGGAGATGTATGGCGACGCAACGGTCTTTTCCCCTGACGATCTGGAGGAGGTCGCTGTGGTGCCTCATCCCGGGGAGGAGATCTCGTTCTACTGGGACGGCAACGACGAGCTGCTGGTCGGTCGAAACCCGGATGCTTCGGACGAGGGCGACGTCGCCTATGCGGCGTGGGATCGTGTCGACGACGAGCTCGCCTGGCAGATACCAACCGACGGTACGTGGCATCCCGAGCACATCCCCATCGTCGTCGACGATCTCGTCTACGCGCTGCGCTACGTCCCGGAGAACACCGAACAGCGAGCGCTCGTCGTGTACGACGCTGCCACCGGTGACGAGCTCGACCGTGTGGAGATCGATCTTGCGGAATACCTGACGATCGTCGACGAGGAACGCTTCAGCTACCCGTCGGTCGAACTCCGGATCTCGGGTGTCTCGTCCGGGACGATCACGCTCACGATCGATGGCCCCATACTCGCCCGCGATCGCGGCTACTGCGACGCCTGCAGCATCGTTCTCGCTGATCCCGGCACCTGACATATCCGGGGCATGATTATTGGAGGGTTCTGTGCTGGACGCTGAGTTCACCTGGCGTGGGCGCCGAGTCCGCTGGGGCCGCCTGGGCGAGGGGCCACCCGTCGTGTTCTGCCATGGAACTCCCTGGTCGTCTGCACTCTGGGAACCACATGCCCGGGCGTTGGCGGGCGAGTTCCAGGTCTTTTTGTGGGACATGCCCGGGTACGGGCAGTCGTCCAAGGATCCGGAGCATCGGGTCTCGCTCGACGTTCAAGGTGAGCTGCTGGCGGATCTGCTGCAGCACTGGGAGTTGGAGGAGCCGCACGTCGTCACACATGACTACGGCGGCGCCGTGGCACTGCGAGCTCACTTGCTGCACGGTGCGGCCTACGCGTCGCTGGCTCTCGTCGACGTCGTTGCGCTCGCCCCATGGGGTTCCGAGTTCTTCCGGCTGGTGCGCGACCACGTCGACGTCTTTGCCGCGTTGCCGCCTGCCGTCCACGACGGTGCCGTTCGGGCTTACATCAATGGAGCGAGCTACGGCGGCCTCGACGAGGACCAACGTCGGATGCTCACCGAGCCCTGGCTCGGGCCGGAAGGCCAGGCGGCGTTCTACCGGCAGATAGCTCAGGCAGATCAGGCGTACACCGACGAGATCGAGCCGGCATATTCGTCGTTGGCGTTACCCGTTCTCGTAGCCTGGGGCACGCAAGACACGTGGATCCCGGTCGACCGGGCACACCGGCTGGCTGGCCTCGTTCCGGGGGCTCGGTTGGAGCTCGTTCCGGACGCGGGTCACCTGATTCAACTCGACGCACCTATCGCGTTGGCGACAATGATGCATCGATGGTTGACGGAGCAGGAGCGGGGGCGTGGCTGATCGGATCGAAACGGTAGCACTGCGCGAAATTCGCAAGAACGATCTCCTGGTGTTCTACGAGCACCAGCGTGACCCGATGGCGGCCGAGATGGCTGCCTTCCCGGTGCGGGATCTGGATGCTCACCTGGCGCACTGGGCCAAGATCGTCGCGGATGAGACCGTGATCGCGAAGACGGTTGTGGTAGATGGACAGGTGGCCGGAAACGTGGTGAGCTACCTGGTCGACACGGACCGCGAGATCGGCTATTGGATCGGCCGCGAATTCTGGGGTGGGGGTGTGGCCACCGCGGCGGTCGGCGCGTTCGTGGACATGCTGGCTCACCGGCCGCTTTATGCGCGGGTGGCGGAACACAACCAGGGCAGCATTCGCGTGCTGGAGAAGTGTGGTTTCACCGTGGTCGGGAGCGATACCGGTGACGACGGCGTGCGCGAACTCGTCTACTGTCTCGCCTGATCCACCTACCGCTGATCATGAACACAACGCGCATACATAGGCTGTCTAGTGTTCATGATCAGCGGCGGTGCGGTGGGGAGTCAGGAGGCCGAGTGGAGGAGGCCGAGCGCCGTGAAGGTCTGCCGAGCGAAATTGCCGAGGTCGACGCCGCCGAGCTCGTGCCGGGCGAACCATGCGACGTCAAGCGTCTCATCGGCGTCCGGCCGCGGTGAGCCGTCGACGACGCGCGCTTCGTAGACGATGCTCACGTACGCGGTCTGATCGCCGTTCGGATAGGTCAGCCGGAACTGTGGTCCGCCAAGGACCGTGACGAGGCGCGTGAGCTCGACGGACACGCCTGCTTCCTCCTCAGCTTCCCGCACGGCTGCCGTCGCCGGATCTTCGTCGATCTCGACCGAGCCCCCGATGGTCCCCCACCGACCGGTATCGGCCTGGCGGACCAGCAGGATCCGGTCGGTGTTGTCACGTGGCAGAACGCTGACCGACGGGAGCAGGATGAGATCGTTTCCGATGGATTCGCGTAGCCGGCGTATGTACGGCGAGACAGGCATGTCCTCGATTGTCGCAACACCCTCGTTTGCGGCAACGCGGCGTGCGCCGTATCTCGGCAGGAATCGTGCCCGCTGGTGAAAGGCGCGGGCTTGCTCATTGTTCGCGGAGATACGTCACGCGAGTTCAGTGGCGCTGTCCGGGTTTGGCGTTCGTTCGGTGAGAGACGTCCGTTCGGTGAGGTCGGCCAGGAGTATCCGCAGGAGATCGCTGAGCTCGCGACGCTGCTTATCCGTGAGGCCGGATAGCAGCTGCTCTTCATGGGAAAGCAGGTCGTCGACGGTGCGTTCGATCAGCTCGTGCCCGTTGTCGGTGAGAATGACGACGACGCCTCGCCCGTCGTCGTCGTTCTTCTGTCGCCGTACGAGGCCGTGTGATTCCGCGCGGGCGACGCGCTGTGAGATGGCCCCCGGGCTGACGGCGGCGCGGCGGGCGAGTTCGCCCGGGGTCAACGCGTAGGGCGGACCGGAGCGTCGGAGTATCGCGAGCAGATCTCGTGTGGCGGTGTCGACGCCGAGCCGGGTCATGGTGCGCCTGCGGTCGTCGGCCAGGAGTTTGGCGATACGCCAGATCCGCGTGACGACTCCGATGGACCCTACGGGCGTGTCGGGGCGCTCCCGGAGCCATTCCTCCTGGATGTCGTCCACGTTGTCGCGCGGTCCGTTCATAGTTATAGTTTAGACCTATAGTAAAAATTTTAGGTCTAAAGGAGTAGCCATGTCCCACGTCGTCGTGACCGGGGGTGGAACGGGCATCGGGCGTGCTGTCGCCGCGTCGTTCGCCGGCCGTGGCCATGACGTGACGATCGTCGGCCGCAGGAAGAATGTGCTGGAGGCGACCGCAGCCGAGATCCGTGCGACGCCAATCGTGTGCGACCTCGCGTCTGCCGAGGAGATCGACGATGCGCTGCCGCAATTTCCCGAACGGATCGACGTCCTGGTGAACAACGCGGGTGGCAACGCCAATCTCGACGCACGGCCGGAGGGTGACCAGGATCTGTCCCGATTGACCCGGATCGCGCGGGACTGGACGGCCAATTTCGCGGCGAACGTTCTGACCGCGGTACTGGCCACCTCCGCGCTGGAGGATCGGCTGGATGTCGGCGGACGAATCATCACCATCGGCTCGATTGCCGGCCGGCAGGGGGCGGGAAGTTACGGCGCCGCCAAGGCGGCGCTGGAGTCGTGGAACGTGGGCTTGGCGCGACGTGTCGGAGATCGGGGCATGACGGCCAACGTGGTAGCGCCGGGGCTGACCGTGGACACGGAGTTCTTCCGGGGAGGGCTCTCGCAGGAGCGCCAGGAGAGGCTGGTCGAGGCCACGGCGACGAAACGAGCGGGGACCCCGGACGACGTCGCGGCCGTCGTCGCCTTTCTCGCCTCGGCCGAGGCAAGCCACGTTACGGCCCAGGTGGTACACGTCAACGGAGGCGCGTACTCGGGCTTCTAGTCGATGGCAGACTGGCCGGTATGGCGAATCCCAGGTCTGGGTGCAGCGCGGCCGGCCGCATGGCTCGTGCGGCGCGGGCATTCATCGATGGCCTCGCGCCGGACCAACGCCAGACCGCATGTGCGACGTTCGACGCGCCGGACCGGCGGGAGTTCACTTATTTACCCGGACCCCGTCCCGGTCTCGCACTGGACGAGATGACCGATGAACAGCAGGCACGGGCCATGGAGCTGCTGGCGACGGGATTGTCGGAGCGGGGCATGGCTAACGCGCGGACAATCATGCAGCTGGAAGGGATCCTCGCCGAGATCGAGCGTGCGGTTGGACGCAGGGGCTGGCAGCGCCGCCATCCGCGCTACTACTGGTTCCGGATACTGGGATATCCGGACGGCTCCGGACCGTGGGCGTGGAAAGCCGGCGGGCACCACCTGGCCGTGCACATGACGATCGTGGGTGAGCAGGTGGCCGGGACCCCGCAGTTCTTCGGGGCGAATCCGGCTGTCGTGCCGGATGGCCATGCACACGCGGGGTTGCGCACGCTGGCCGATGAGGAGGATCTGGGACGAGCCTTGGTGACGGCGTTGACCCCGGCGCAGCGCGAGCTGGCCGTGAGCGCGCCACTGGCGCCTCGCGACATCATCACCCGGTCCGACCCGGTGGCCGACGTGACCCAGATCCCATCTGGCCTGATCGGAGATCACATGTCCGGTGAGCAGCGCGAGTTGCTGGTGCGTTTGATCCGCCGCTATCTGGGCCGGGTGATTCCCGCCGTCGCCGACACGGCGTGGGAGGAGATCGACGACGCGGGGCTGGAGCGAGTGTCGTTCCGCTGGGCCGGGCCGACCGATCCCGGCCACGGACACTATTACGCCGTGCTGGGACCCACATTCTTGATCGAGTACGACAACACGCAGAACAACGCCAACCACATCCACACGGTCTGGCGGGACTTGCGCCACGATTGGGGTGACGACCTCCTGGCCGCGCACTACGCCTCCCCAATCTCCGCTGATCATGAACACTAGTCGACTACATAGGTCGACTAGTGTTCATGATCAGCGGAGGAGCGGCGGGCGAGGAATGATTCGAGGCCGTCGAGGAACCGCTGCAGGCCGAACTCGAACACCGTCTCGCTGGTGAAACCCCATGTATCGCCGGCCAGATCGGCCATGACCGGGAACTGTCCGCTCTTCATGGCCTCGTCGAGTGCGGGTGCTTGAGCGGCCCAGAACTCGTCGTTGCTGATCCCGGTTCGCTCTTCGGCCTGCTTCTCGTTGATGTAGACCCGCGCGGTGCTCTCGACGAAGTTCGACAGCGATGTGATGACGACGGCCATTTCCTGATCGCTGAGACCCATCGGGCGAAGGTGGCGGAAGACGTACTCGACGGTTTCCAGCCCATTCGGCCCGAGCAGTGGACGGGCCTGGTCGACAAACGGGTACCACGGGTGCGACATGCACAGCTGCCACTGCTCGCGCGCCGTCCTCTCGAGGAACTCCCGCCATCCCAGGTGGGACATGTCGGGCACGCCATCGGGCATCTCGAGGACGTGATCGAGCATGAGGTCGAGGAGCTCGCTTTTGCCGGGGATGTACCGGTAGAGGGACATGGTCCCGACGCCAAGATGGGTGGCGACCCGTCGCATCGACAGGGCTTCCAGCCCTTCCGCATCAGCGATTTCGACGGCAGCTGTGACGATCGTCTCCAGGGTGAGCCCGGGTTTGGGTCCGCGACTGGGGCGTTCGCACAGATCCCACAGCAGCTCCATGCTGCGGTGGACGTTTCCGCTGCCTGCGTGTTCCGTCGTCATGATGCTCACACTCTAGCTTCCCAGAATTTATTGCGTGCGTTGTACGCAAAATGGGGTATGCTGTACGCGATTGAAAGGAGGATGTAGTGACGCATACCCCAGTCGCGATCCGCGCTGAAGGGCTACGGAAGCACTACAAGGAGAAGCGTGCCCTCGACGGTTTCGACCTCACGGTGCCGAAGGGCATGGTCTACGGCCTGCTCGGCCCGAATGGTGCGGGCAAGACGACCGCCGTGCGTATCCTGGCAACACTCGTCCGGCTCGACGAAGGTCAGGCAGAGGTTGCCGGCCATGACGTCGTGACCCAGCCACGACGTGTCCGGCAGAAAATCGGGTTCACCGGCCAATACGCTGCGGTCGACGAAGTTCTCACCGGCCGGCAGAACCTGCGGATGTTCGGCCGCCTTTTCCACCTCGGTGCCAAGCGCGCCGCTCGCCGTGCCGACGAGCTGCTGGAACAGTTCGACCTCGTCGATGCCGCAGACAAGGGACTCAAGGAGTACAGCGGCGGCATGCGACGCAGGCTCGATCTCGCCGCGAGCATGATCCTCGCGCCCGAGATCCTGTTTCTCGACGAGCCGACCACCGGCCTCGATCCGCGTGGCCGCAACGAGGTATGGCAGGCCATTCGCGCACTTGTCACCAGCGGAACGACGGTCCTGCTGACCACGCAGTACCTCGACGAAGCGGACCAGCTTGCCGAGCGTATCGCGGTGATCGACCACGGGCGTGTGATCGCTGACGACGCTCCGGCGCACCTGAAGAGCCTCATCGGTGGTGACCGGATCGAGGTGGTGGTACACGGCGCTGACGACATCCCCGCAGCGGCCACCGTCGTCGCACGTGTCGCTTCGGGCGAGCCGCAGATCGACGAGGAGAACCGCCGGTTGCACGCTCCCGTGACGGACCGGGTGGCCGCTCTCACCGAGATCGCCCGGACGTTGCACGACCAGGGCGTGGCCGTGGAGGACATCGGGCTGCGCCGCCCCACGCTCGACGAGGTGTTCCTGAGCTTTACCGGGGACCGCAGCGAGGAGACGGCTGAACGGGCGATGGGCGAGACGGTGAAGGAGGAAGCCGCGGTATGACCAACCAGACGCTCGATATGACATCCGCGGCAGTGCCGGACGTGACCGACGACTCCGGTGAGGGCATGGGCCAGCGGCTGTACTGGGCGATGGCGGACTGCTGGACGATCGTGCGCCGGGGCCTGACTCACTACGTGCGGCAGCCGAGCAACATCGCCTGGCAGCTGGGCTTTCCGATCGTGGCGGTGCTGCTCTTCGGATACGTCTTCGGCAGCGCGATGTCCGTGCCGGGTGGCGGCGACTACCGCGAGTACCTCATGCCCGGGCTGTTCGGTATGACGATGGCCATGTCGTTCATGAACACGGCCTACCTCGTCGTGTACGACACGGCGAAGGGTGTTACCGACAGGTTCCGGTCGATGCCGATGGCGCCATCGGCGGTCGTCACGGGACGGGGCGTGAGCGATCTCGTGGGTGCCAGCCTGGACTTGCTCGTGCTCGCCGTCATGGCTCTGATCGTGGGCTGGCGTTCCGACGGGGGCTTGCTGGCGACGCTGGCGGCGTTCGCGCTGTTCCTGTGGCTGCGATTCGCGTTGATCTGGGTAGGCATCTGGCTCGGCCTGCTGGTGCCGAACGAGGAAGCGGCGGGCAGCCTGTTCGCCGTCGCCTTCCCCTTCGCGATGATCTCCAGCGTGTTCGTCTCCCCGGCGCTCATGCCGGATTGGCTGGGAGCGATCGCGCTGTGGAACCCGGTCTCCTCGACGGTGACGGCGGCACGCGAGCTGTTCGGGAATCCGGCTGCGGTCGGAGACACGTGGATCGAGCAGCATGCCCTGCTCATGGCAGTCGTCTGGCCGCTCGTCATCATGGCGGTCTTCTTGCCGCTGGCGGTGCGCAGGTTCCAGAACCTCAGCCGCTGATGATCCAGCGGGTCAGGGCGTTCCCGGCCGTTCACCTGGGGAGAGCCCGGTGACGATGCCCAGGCCGCAGAGCACGACCCCGGTGAGCGCCGGGATCGCCCAGACCGAGCTGCCCAGCGCCAACCCGGCCAGGTAGCTGGCTATGGGCATGACCCCGCAGAAGAGGCCGGCGCGGTCCGCACCGAGGCGAGCGACGCCGCTGTACCACAGGAGGAATGCTACGGCGGTGGTGAGAACGGCCATGTAGAGCAGCGCCAGTGCTTCGGTCCCGGTAGGAATCTGCAAGCTCGGTGCGGGATGGGCGATGCTCACGGCTGCCAGCATCGGCACGGCAAGAAAGCAGACCGCGGTGGAGAGCTGTAGGGGTGTGAGCTCCTTGAGTACGGGAACTGCGAGAAGGGTGAATGCCACTTCACACGCGAGGAACCCGAGCCCGTAGGGCAGGGCGGCGAGTGGCGCGGCGGTGGCGCCGTGTACGAGCAGGATGCCGGTCATGACGATTGCGCTTCCGATAACGGTCCGAAGCCGGAGGGGCAGGCCGCTGGTCCACGGCCCGAGCAGGGCGAGAACCAGCGGCGTCGCCCCGACCATGGATGCCATGAAGGCCGGATCAGCATGCCGGGTGCCCTCGATGAGTAGCCAGTTGAAGGCAGCCAGGCCGGTGGCTGCGAGCGCGACGAGCGCCAGTACCGTCCCGGGTGAGACCTTCCGCAGCGGGCGCACCGTGCTGCGAGAGACACCGGTCAGCGTTGGCCGGGCGATGAGCACGAGTAGCAGGAGCAGGCCGGCGAGGAGGTAGCGCCAGGCCTGGCCGGACAGCACGGGATAATCCGCGAGCCATGGCGCGACGGCGATCGACGTCCCGACGATCGTCATGGCCGCGGTGCACGTCAGCGAACCCGTGGCGGTGTTGGACAGTGGGCGCGAGTGCGGCGTGGCTACGGTCACGGGTGTGACTCTGACCCATCATCTGGCATATCGACAGGGCCAGTTCTGGAGTGTTTTAATAGGCCAATGCCGTCTGACGAGGCAGTCCGCCTGGCCGCATCGTGGGGCGAGGCCCCGCGGAACGGGAAGGGAGCGTGGCTGCGCGCCCGGCTGATCGCGGCCATCCGTGAGGGCTGGCTCAATGCCGGGGACACCATTCCCGGCGCCCGGGATCTCGCGAGTGCGCTCGACGTGTCTCGTGGCACGGTCGATTCGGTGTACTCACAGCTCAGCGCCGAGGGCTTCATCGAGCAGGCGCCCCGTCGTCGGCCGGCCGTCATGGCTGCGCCAGGAGCGGGTCCCGCGGTTCCGAGCATGCCGGCATCGGCGGCGCCGCCACCAACTCCGGGTGTCCCGGATCCGAGCTTGTTCCCGCACCGGGCGTGGTCGGCCGCAGCACGCACGGCACTGGCCCGGCTGGGCCCGGACGATCTGGGCTACCCCGACCCGTCGGGACATCCTCACCTCCGGTTAGTGCTGGCAGAGTGGCTACGGCGGACGCGGGGCGTGGCCGCGGAGCCGGACGACGTTCACGTCACGGCTGGCGTGGCCCATGCCATGGCATTGCTCGCGGACGTGCTCGGTGCCGAAACGTGGGCACTGGAACGACCCGGCTCGCCTGGCTCGACGCACATGATGCGGCAGCTGGTGGACGTCCGGCAGGTACCGGTCGATGCGTCCGGGCTCGTTCCAGAAGCCATCCCGCCCGGGGCTGGTGCCGTTCTCGTGACTCCCACGCACCAGTACCCCACGGGCGTGCTCATGCCGGCTGACCGGCGGCGCGCGCTGGTCGAGACTAGCGGCGCGGCAGGTCGCTGGGTCATCGAGGACGACTGGGACTCGCAGATGGCGCCGCCCAGCGTGCCATCGGCCATGCAGGCGCTCGCCCCCGAGACCGTCATTCTCATTGGCTCCGTGTCCAAGTCGATCGCTCCTGGAATCCGGCTGGGCTGGATCGTCTCGCCGCCGTCTGTGGCCGAGCGTCTCAAAGACGCGCGTCAGCGCACCGACCTGGGAGTATCCGTGTTCGTGCAACTCACCGTTGCCGAGCTGATCTCGTCGGGTGGGCTTGACCGGCACATCCGGCGGGCGCGGGCGGAGTACGAACGACGGCGGGCACGTTTGGAGGAGTTGGTGCGCCCCTACGGCCCGTTGATCGGGTTGCCGGGAGCCGTGCACGCGTTCGTCCAGACGGCTTCACCGGAGCCGGTGGTGGCCGATATGAATCGACGGGGTATCCCCACCGTTGTGGTCGACGACGAGCACCATCCTGGCGTTCTCGTCTCGGTCGCGGCCTGCAAATAAAACCCACCCCCGGCTCCCCTCCCCTTGTCCCGTGATCATGAACACTAAGCGCTCTATATGAGCGCCTAGTGTTCATGATCACGGAATTGAAGGAGGGGCGGGCCGGGGGTGGGTTGCGTGTCCAGCAGGGTGGTGTTCCCTAGACGGTGACGTCCTCCGTGGCCGGCTGCTCGTCCGTGATGGCCGTGGACCGCCGCTTGGAGATCCACACGGAGACGACAATGATGAGTGCGGCCACGATGGAGATCGTGTACCGGAACCCGTCGTTGGCGTCCGGGCCGACGGTCAGCAGGACGATCGCCGGAGCGATCAAAACCGACACCAGGTTCATGACCTTGATCAGCGGGTTGATGGCCGGGCCCGCGGTGTCCTTGAACGGGTCACCCACCGTGTCGCCGATGACGGTGGCGTCGTGAGCCTCCGAATCCTTGCCACCGTAGTGTCCATCCTCGACGATCTTCTTCGAGTTGTCCCAGGCACCTCCGGAGTTGGCCAGCATGACGGCCATGAGGACACCGGCCGCGATGGCGCCCCCCAGGTAACCGGCCAACGCGCCGATGCCCAGGCCGAATCCGACGGCGATCGGCGCCATGACCGCCAGCAGCCCGGGTGTCGTCAGCTCACGCAGCGAATCCTTGGTGACGATATCCACGACGCGGCCGTACTCCGGGCGGCTGGTCCCGGCCATGATTCCCGGGTCGTCGCGGAACTGGCGACGGACCTCGAACACCACCGCACCGGCTGCCCGGCCGACGGCGTTGATCGCCAATCCCGCGAACAGGAAGATCACGCAGGCACCGAGGATCACGCCCACCAGCACGTTGGGTGCCGAGACATCGAACAGGAACGATTCGTGATCGGCCAGCGTGGCGCCCACATCGCGCAGCGCCCGTTCGATGACCTCCATGTAGGAGCCGAACAGCGCCGTGGCGGCGAGAACGGCTGTCGCGATGGCGATGCCCTTGGTGACGGCCTTGGTCGTGTTCCCGACGGCGTCCAGCTCGGTCAGCAGCTGGGCGCCCTCTCCCTCGACGTCTCCGGACATCTCGGCGATCCCTTGCGCGTTGTCCGCCACCGGACCGAACGTGTCCATGGCCACGATCACGCCGACGGTGGTTAGCAGCCCGGTGCCCGCCAAGGCGATGAGGAACAACGAGAGCACCAGCGAGCCGCCGCCGAGAAGGAAGGCACCGTAGACGGCTGCACCGATCACCACGGCGGTGTAGACGGCGGACTCCAAGCCCAGGGCGAAGCCGGACAGTATGACCGTGGCGGGACCGGTCAGGGAAGTGCGGGCGACATCGTTGGTCGGCTTCTTGTCGGTATCCGTGAAATGACCTGTCAACCACAGGATGATCGCCGCGAGCACGATACCGATGATGACGGCGACGGTCGCCAGGAGGCGGGGATCTCCGGGGTGGTCCCCGATGCCGCCTTCCAGCTCTTCGAACGTGCCTGGCAGGTAGGCGAACGCGGCGATCGCCGACAGCACGGCCGCGATACCGGCAGACATGTAGAACGCTCGGTTGATACTCGTCAGACCGCTCTCACCGGCGCGGGCCCGGGTGAGGAAGATCCCGAGAACGGCGGTCAGCGCGCCGATCGCCGGAACGATCAATGGGAAGACGAGACCCTCGGAACCGAAGGCGGCCGAACCGAGAATCAAGCCCGCGACCAGCACCACCGCGTACGACTCGAAGAGGTCGGCGGCCATGCCGGCGCAGTCGCCGACGTTGTCACCCACGTTGTCCGCGATGGTGGCGGCATTGCGGGGATCGTCTTCCGGAATGTGCTGCTCGACCTTGCCAACGAGGTCGGCGCCGACGTCGGCGGCTTTGGTGAAGATACCGCCGCCGACCCGCATGAACATGGCCAGTAGCGCCGCACCGAATCCGAAGCCCTCGAGCACGGAGGGAGCATCACCTCGGTACAGCAGAACGACGATTGCGGCTCCTAGCAGGCCGAGGCCGACGGTGGCCATGCCGACCACACCGCCGGTGCGGAAGGCGAGGCGCATGGCGGACTCGCGCTCGTTGCCCTGCGCGGCCGCGGCGACGCGAACGTTGGCGCGGGTGGCCAGCCACATGCCGAGGTAGCCAACGGCAGCTGAGAAGCCCGCACCGACGAGAAAGAAGATCGAGCGTCCGATCCGCACGCCGGCATCGCCGGGGAGCAGGAACAGCAGGGCGAACACCAGGACGGCGAAGATGCCCAGCGTCTTGAACTGACGGTTGAGGTACGCGGAGGCACCTTCCTGCACGGCGTGTGCGATGTTCTTCATGCTCTCGGTGCCCTCGCCGGCGGCGAGCACCTCGCGACGGAACAGCGCTGCCATGACCAGTGCGGCCAACGCGATGAGCGCTACTACGACGATGTAGGAGAGGTTCGCTCCGGTCAGCTCGACGGTCGTGGAACCGTCCACGGCGGATAAAGGCCCGGTCATTCGTCCTCCTTGACGTAGCCCTCGGGCGAAGGCAGTGATCGGGAAGATCCCGGCACGACGAGGAAGTCGCCACGAGATCGTGGACTACTAACGGGCCCGGCACGGTATGGAGCTACTGCCAGGCCGATTTGGTCCGCGAGTCTAAATGCCCACTGCTGTGGTTCTTACACCGGGGTGGAGATGAAAGGCGGCGCGACGTCAAGATGTGCCGAAGAGTTCAGTGCGTGTTAAGTGCGTCCTCGACCGTGTCGTGAATGGTGAAGACCTTGGTCAGGCCGGTTATCCGGAAGATCTTCAGGATGCGCTCCTGGGTGCACACCAGCCGTAGCGAGCCGTCGTGTTGCCGCACCCGTTTGAGGCCGCCGACCAGAACCCCCAAGCCCGTCGAGTCGAGGAACTCGACACCGCGTACGTCGACGATGAGGTGGTATTGACCGGCATCGACGATGTCGACCAACCGCTCGCGCAGCTTGGGCGCGGTATAGACGTCGATCTCTCCGGCGGCCTCGACGACGGTCGAGTCACCTGCGGGGCCACTTTCCACACGAGTCGACAGCGACAGATCCACCTAGTGCCTCCAGCTTGATCACGGGCGATTACCGCAGGTCGTCCGCGGTGCGTCGATGTGCCCCCTTGGACGCTCGATGTGCGGGATTGGTTCCGCCCTGCAGGCATTCAACCACGGCTGCGAGACTTTCGTCTGTGGTCCGTTCAACTGACCTGGTCGAAACGCTTCTCTCGCGGCTTCCGCATCGACAAGGCCGGGTGACGCACACCGAGTCGATTCCGGAACGCGCAGCCAACACGGCGGAATGGCCCGAGTGGGTCGATCCCGTCGTGCGGGAACGATACCGCGCGTCGGGAGTCGGCGCGCCCTGGTCGCATCAAGTCGCCGCTGCGTCGTTGGCGTGGTCCGGGCACTCGGTCGTCGTCGCAACCGGTACGGCCTCGGGAAAATCGATGGCATACCTGTTGCCGTCGTTGACGGCAGCGCGCCAAGGCCGTCGGCGCGGCGGGACGACCCTGTACGTGTCACCAACCAAAGCCTTGGCGGCCGACCAGCTCAGAGCGCTCGATGATCTTTCGGTTCCGGATGTCGTGGCGACGACCTATGACGGCGACACGCCCACCGAGCTGCGAAACGTGGCGCGCCAGCATGCCACCTACGTGTTGACCAACCCGGACATGTTGCATCGCTCCCTGCTTCCCAATCATCGGCGCTGGGCGGGGTTCCTGCGTTCGCTGCGATTCGTCGTGCTCGACGAGTGTCACGAATACCGTGGCGTCTTCGGCTCTCACGTGGCTCAGGTGGTGCGGCGGCTGCGCAGGATCTGTGCGGCTCACGGTGCCGAGCCGACGTTCGTGCTCGCGTCGGCCACCACGGCGGACCCGGCTCGGTCGGCGCGCCAGCTGACCGGGGTGCCGTGTGAGCCGGTGACCGACGACGGCTCGCCGCGCGGGGCCCGGACGTTCTTGTTGTGGGAACCACCACTGCACGAACGCGGTGAACGTCGCAGTGTCCTGGCCGAGACGTCGGATCTGCTGGCCGACATGATCATCGCCGATGCGCGCACCGTTGCCTTCGTGCGGTCACGCCGCGCGGCGGAGACCGTCGCGGGCCTGGCCCGGGCAGCGCTGAGACCGGTGGATCCCGAGCTGCCCTCGCGGGTGGCGTCGTACCGCGCGGGCTATCTCGCGCACGAGCGCCGTTCTCTCGAAGGTGCACTGCAGGAAGGAGAGTTGCGCGGAGTGGCGGCGACGACGGCGCTGGAACTCGGCGTGGACATCAGTGGACTGGATGCGGTGTTGATCGCTGGCTGGCCCGGGACGCTGGCGTCGTTGTGGCAGCAAGCCGGCCGGGCTGGCCGGGCTGGCCGGGAGGCACTCGCGGTGTTGATCGCCAGCGATGATCCGCTGGATTCGTATGTCATCCATCACCCCGACGCCATCTTCGGCCGGCCCATCGAGGCGACCGTGCTGGATCCGAACAATCCGTACGTCCTGGCGCCGCACCTCTGCGCCGCTGCCTCCGAACGGTCGCTGACCGGGGCCGATCTGGATACGTTCGGACCGGCAGCAACCGACGTGGTGCATACCTTGGAGCAGGAGGGGCGCCTGCGGCGTCGAGGCGAGCATCATCCTCGCTGGCACTGGACGCGGCGCGAGCGGCCGACCGATCTCGTCGATCTTCGTGGCTCCGGGGGGATCGTGACGCTGGTCGAACCGGACACCGGGCGGGTGCTGGGCACTGTCGACGCAGCCCGGGCGCACTTCATGACGCATCCGGGCGCGGTCTATGTCCATCAGGGTGAGACCTACCTCGTCGAGTCCCTGGAGCTCGACGAGGGCATCGCGCTCGTACGACGAGAAGCGCCGGACTACACCACCTCTGCCCAGGAAGTGAGCACGTTGCGGATCATCGCCGAATCGGAGTCGCAGGATTGGGGCCGGGCCCGGCTCGCCGTCGGCGACGTCGAGGTGACGAGCCAGGTGGTCGGCTACACCAAGCGGCTGCTCGGTAGCGGCGAGATCGTCGGGAGTGAGCCGCTGGACCTTCCGGAACGCCAGCTACGCACGAAGGCGACGTGGTGGACGCTACCGGACGACGCAGTGGACGAAGCAGGTGTCGCCGACGCCGCAGGTGCCGCGCACGGTGCCGAGCATGCGTCGATCGGCATGTTGCCGCTGATCGCGAGCTGTGACCGCTGGGATGTCGGAGGGTTGTCGACCGTGCGGCACGCGGACACCGGTGTGCTGACCGTCTTCGTGCATGACGGGCATCCCGGCGGCGCGGGTTTCGCGGAACGTGGCTACCGGGCTGCGCGAAGCTGGCTCGAGGCAACGCGCTCGATCGTGGCGGAATGCCGGTGCGAGAGCGGCTGCCCGACATGTGTGCAGTCCCCGAAGTGCGGGAACGGTAACGAGCCGCTGGACAAGGCCGGCGCGGTCCGGTTTCTCGACATGGTGCTGCGATGAACGCCCATCTTCGGGATCGTGCTGCCATGAGCGCCGCGCTGCATCCCGTGCCGGCTCCCGGTTTGGTCGTTGCCGGGATCGTGTCCGTCCAGATGGGTGCTGGCATAGCCAAGGGCCTCTTCGAGAGCTTGCCGCCGAGCACGGTGGTGTTCATGCGGCTGCTGACATCTGCGGTGGTCCTGCTCCTGATTACGCGGCGGCTGATCTGGGCGAGACGGCGTGATCTCGCGCGTGCTGATGTCCTTGTGCTGATCGGGTTCGGCCTCGCGCTGGCGACGATGAACTTCGCTATCTACCAGTCCTTTTCCAGGATCCCTCTGGGGATCGCGGTGACGATCGAGTTCCTGGGACCGTTGGGAGTGTCGGTGGTGTTCTCCCGGCGCCGCTTGGACTTGTTCTGGGTCGCCCTGGCCGCGCTCGGCGTGCTTCTTCTTACGCGCGGTGATGCGTCCGCGCTCGATCCCGTCGGCGTGCTCTACGCGCTCGTGGCGGCGATGGGTTGGGCGGCGTACATCCTGCTCAGCGCCGAGACCGGACGTCGCTTCCAAGGAACGTCCGGACTGGCGTTGGCCAGCATGGTCGGCATGGTGGTGGTCGCGCCGATCGGTCTCGGCGAGGGTGGAACCCAGCTGTGGGAGCCGCATTTGCTGGCGATCGCGGTTGGTGTTGGCCTGCTTTCATCGGTGATCCCGTATTCGCTGGAGCTCGAAGCTCTGCGCAGGATGCCGGCGAAGGTTTTCGGCATACTCATGAGCCTCGAGCCGGTCGTGGCCGCGTTGGTCGGTCTGGTGTTGCTCGGCGAGATTCTCGAGCTTCGAGAGTGGGCGGCGATCGGATGCGTCGTGGTGGCCTGCGTGGGCGCCACGCGTACCGGAGCACGGGCGCGCGGCGCGCCGGAGGCGTAACGAGCTCATCCCGGCCCGGCACGGGCGCGTCGGTCTTGATCGGGCAGCCACCGGGAGCCGATTCCGGCAACCGGTACCCGCACGACGACTTCGACCTCGACGCCGTACACGAGGCACTCGACGAGTGTTGCTTCGTTCGCCGTCGCGACAGCGCGGGCGGTCTCGCAGGCTTGCGTGGAGCCGTCGGCCATCCGAGCTGCTGCCGCGAGAGCGGCGAGATCGGCCGCCGCGGCCGCCTGGCGTCGGGCGGACTGGCCCGTTGCCAGGACGGCGACGACGGTGAACGCCACCATGACGATGCCGACGGCGGCGAGCACCAGGATGGACCCGGCACCGCGCTCCCGGCAGTATCCGCGGGAATATCTCCCGCTTCCAGGGAGGATCCGGCCGAGGGCGCTCATGGGCGCTCCTTGATCGCGACCGCCCGGCCGCGTACGGCTGGTTCGAGCGTGGATCCGATGGGTGGTGGCGCGGCGACCGTGGCCCGGACCTCGATTTCGATCAACCCCTCGGATTCGTCGATGACGACGTCGGCCTCCTGCGGAGCGACCTCCGTGGCGATCTCGCGCACCGTCGTCATGCTCTCGCCTCGGGCCGCAGCCCGGGCGGCCTCGCGCGCGGCGTCGGCGCAGCCTAGTTGCGCCGACGCGAGGCCAATGCCCCAAACGGCGGTGATCATGACGACGGCGAGCACGGGAAGCGCCGCGGCGAGCTCTGCGGTCACCATGCCGTGCTCCCGGCGTCCGGAGCGAATCCGGCAAGTGGGCGTTCGACGAGTGCGGCGTAGTCGGGTGTGGTCTCGCGGCCGGGGGACGTGATCTGGGGAGTATGGCCGGCGAGTCTGGACTCGCCGGCCACGTGCCGAGCGGACCATCAACCGAACGCGTCGAAGGCTTTGCTGACGACGTCTTTGAGCATCCCCTGAACGGGCTCGCTCGTGAGGAGCTTGTACAAGACGCCCCCGAAACCACATGCGGCAACCGTGCCGACCGCATATTCGGCCGTCGACATGCCAGCTTCGTTGCGGCGGAGTCGGTTGGCGATGGTGGACATGAGATACCTCCCTGATCCGGCATCCGGCCGGTACGGAACGCCGCCGTTTGCGGTGTCCAGACCAGGCTCGCTGGCTGCGAAGGTGCAGCACAGGGCGAAATTGGCGAATGTGGACAAGTCGGCGCGCCGGATCTCGCCTGTGGACTCTCAGGAGGGCGGCCAGGGCGGCTACCAGAGGGCGAGGGAGGCTACCAACGGTCAGGGCGGCTGCCAGAGGGCGAGGGAGGCTGCCAACGGCGAGGGCGGCTGCCAGAGGGTGAGGCTGGCTACCAGAGGGCGAGCCCGGAGGTGGCGACGACGGGCACGATTCCGACGAGGACGAAGGCAGGCAGGAAGCACAAGCCCAGCGGGGCGGCGGCCCGCGAGCCGAGTGACTTGATGCGCCGTTCGACCTCCCAGCGGGCAGTCTGGCGCGCATCGCGGGCGATGTGTTCGAGCACGGGCACGGGCGAGACGCCGCGCATGGATGCTGAAGTGAGCGCTCGCGCCAGCGGCCGAAGCGCCGGCTCCGCCATGAGCCGGGACCAGGCGTAGGCGGGTTCACACCCCATCGCTGCCGTCGTGGCGGCCGTCACGAGCAGGCGACCCAGCGGACCTCCCAGCGCGTGTCCGACGTGTTCGGCGGCGCGTATCGGTGGGCATCCTGCGGCGAGCGCGGCGGTCAGCAGATCCGCGGCCACCGGAAGGAGAGCGATGATCTCTTCGCGTTCGCGTGCCCGGGCTCGTGGCTCCAGACGGCCCGAGCCGAACCACACGCCGATTCCGGTCACGAGAGCGACGACCAGCCCGAGGGCACCATTGAGCATGAGCCAGCCACCGAGAGCAGCGAGGAGCGCGGCGAGCAGCCGCCCGCGCGGCGACGAGAGGAAGCCATCGCCCCGTGGGGTGGGCGCGTGTTGTAGTGCTGACGGCGTGCGCCCGGCGGGATTGTCGAGCGCCAGCGCGCCGGCTGACGGGTAGCGGGGGCGGTGGGCAGGGAGGATGCGCGTGAGTCGGTCACGGGCATGTGGTGGACCGGCTGCCAGGAATGCCGCGATCGCGGCGCAGCCGACGGCCATCAGCTCGAACATGCCATCGATCCATTGCCCATGCCGGGTCTGTGACGATGGCCTGTGGCTATCCGCGCCACGGCGTCCGGACCGCAGCCTTGGAGATGTGCTCCACCCAGGCCAGCCCCGTTGCGATACCGAGCAGGGCGACGACGAGGCAGGCCACTCCCACCGGATGGCGGACGAGGAACTCGGTGGCGGCGCTGTCACCTGCCGAGAACAACACGAGCGTGCCTACGGGTAGCAGGGCGAGTAGCTGGGATGTGGCCCGCACCGTGGCGAGCTGGGTATCCGCCTCGTGTCGCATCGCGATCTCGGCGCGTACGGCGTCGGCGGCCGAGATCAAGACCATTGAGGGTTTGGCACCGGTGGTCGCCGAAACGTGCAGCGCTGCCGCCACCGCTGCGAGCTGCTGCGCACCGGGCTGTGCCGAGGCAGCTCGCAGCGCCTCGGTGGGATCGCCGCCCATGCCGACGCGAGCGGCGGCGTCGGCGAACAGGGCGGGCCATTCGTCACCGATGGTGGTCATCGCCTGCTCCAGTGGCCGGCCGGCCCGGAGTTCACTCGACAGGGTCAGACATGCGGCAGCGACGTCCGCCTCTCGCCGTCGCCGGGCTGATCGGAGGGTGCGACGCTTCCAGATGTGTATCGCAGCGGGAAAGGCCGTTCCGGCCATGATTGCGCCGCCCGGTGGGGCAACGATCGCGCCGACGGCTGCCCCCGCTACCGCACAGAGGAGAAGCCGGGCGCGGTGGTGACCGATCCGTGCGAGATTTTCACGCACGGGACGGCGTCCGCGTTCGAGCGCTGGGCATAGTACCGGCCCTGACGTGGGGAGGATCGACGTGAGCCGTATCGTCCCGGGACTTGGCCATCCACCTGCGAGCAGCGCGGAGGCGGCCGCCGCGAGCACGACGGAGAGCCACGCCGTCATGGGTCGACTCCGCGTCGCTCCAGTAGCCGGGCCAGCCTGCCGTAGCCGGTGCCGTGGGTAAGCTCACCAGACGCGGTGACCGTGAAAGCCCGCTCGGTCTGGACCCACCCGTCGCTCGTACGGTCCAGCAGATCGATCTCCGCGACATGGCGGAGCCCGCCCCGATCACGGCCGAGGTGGATCAGCACGTCGAGGGCGGCACCGGCCTGAGCATGCACGGCGGCACGCGGCAGCCCGGCTGCGATTCCCAGCGCTTCCAGGCGAGCGGGGACATCGTCGGCGGAGTTGGCGTGCAAGGTGCCGCAGCCTCCCTCGTGACCGGTGTTGAGTGCGGCGAGCATGGTGATCATCTCGCTTCCGCGTGCCTCGCCGACGACGATCCGGTCTGGACGCATGCGCAGGGACTGGCGGAGCAGGTCGTCGAGATCGACGTGACCGCTACCCTCGACGTTGGCCGACCGGCACTCGAGGCGCACGACGTGCGGATGCGCGGGATGGAGCTCGCTGGAATCTTCGACCAGCACGATCCGTTCACCGGGAGCGACGAGCCCCAGGAGCGCGCTGAGGACGGTCGTCTTTCCGCTGCCCGTGGAACCGGTCACGAGGAAGGCGAGCCGGGCATGCACGATGGCTCGCAACCACGGCGCGATCGCCGGCTGCACACTTCCCAGGTCAACGAGCTCGTCCAGTCCGAATGATGTACTTGCGGGAACCCGCAACGAGATGAGGGTGCCGCGAGGCGCGACGGGCGGAAGGACGGCGTGCAGCCGGACACCGTCGGGTAGGCGAGCATCGACGAACGGCACCGCGTCGTCGAGCCGTCGTCCAGCTGTGGACGCCAGCCGTTGGGCGAGCTGGCGCACGGCGTGCTCGTCGCGAAAACGAACCGTGGAGCGTTCGAGTCCGCCGCCCCGATCGATCCAGACGTCACGAGGACCGTTGACGAGCACATCGGTGACGCCTGGCGTGCGCAGCAGCGGTTCCAGCACGCCGGCACCGGTGATCTCGGCGCGCAACGCCTCGGTGACCTCGAGGACGGCGGCGTCACCGAGGACGGCACCCTCAGCTCGAAGCGCGGCGGCGACCCTCCCTGGGGTGACGCTCTGGTTCGTGGCCGCCAAGCTGGTACGTACGCGTTCGAGGAGGTCGTCGTCAGCCTGGCCGTATCGAGCGGGGATGGTGGTCATCCCGCCACCTGACGTTCGAAGAGCAGGGCGTCCAGGATCCGATCGGAGGTCGTGGCCAGGTGGCCGCGTTCGTGCAGGCCGGGGGTGTCGCCACGGTCGAGCTGGCCATCCAACCGTCGTTCGTCCGGCATGTGGGCAACGAGCTCCAAGCCGAGTGCGTCGGCGATGCCGTCGCCGGTGACCCCCGGCGACGTGCCGCGTGAGACGAGCCGGACGTCGCTGGCAAGTGCGGCGAGCCGCGCGGCTATGCGGGAAGCGGCCGCGACCGCGCGGACTTCCGTCGGCACGAGCATGAGGATGACCGTGCAGGCGCTGACGCTTCCGTCGAACGTTGGATCGAAGGCCCTGGGAAGATCGAGTACGACGAGGTCACATGCGCGCCGTGCGGCAGCGAGCACGACCTGCACGGATTCTGGGGAGACGCCCAGTACGTCACCACGATCCCAGGACAAGACGGTGAGCCCGTGCCGTGCGGGCAACTCGGCACGCAGCGCACGCGCGCTCAGCCGGCCGCGGCTGTCGGCGAGGTCTGGCCAGCGGAGGCCGGTGACTTCCTCTGCCCCGAGAACGAGGTCGAGTCCACCACCGAACGGGTCGAGATCGATCAGCATGGCCGAGAGATTCCGGCGGCTGGCGGTGATGCCGAGAGCGGTAGCGAGGACCGATGCGCCGGCGCCTCCTCGCCCACCGACGACGCCGACGACCAGCGCATCACCCCGCTCGCCCTCGGCGGCGTCGGCGAACCGGTCGGCCAGCCACGACTCGTCGGCAGGAAAGAACAGGACCTGTTCCGCACCAAGAACGACGCCGCGGCGCCAGATGGTGGGATCGTCGCGGTCCTGGCCGATCAGGTACACATCGCGCCTGCGAGTCGGGGCGAGGTGGGCGAGTCCGTCGGCCTGATCGGCCCCGATGACCACCATCGGCACGGAAGCCCACGACGATCTGGCGGCCCCGGGATCGTGAGCGACGTTGACCTCGACACCTGCGGCGGCAGCGAGCCTGAGGACGTCGTCGAGGATGCCGTCGTCGGCAGTGACGACGAGAGGGCGAGGCGCGGGCGTCCTGGGAGTTGCGGAGTGTCGGATCGGATGCGGTGCAGGTGTGTGGGTCACGGACGCCTCCAGGAGTTCGAGCTGTGTCCGATCCACAGTCCCGAATCTCGGAGGCACTCGGGAGTACCCGAAGGCAAATTGTGGACAACCGGCGCTATCGATCGGATCTTGTGGAAGACGCATGTAGCACGGCCGCATCTGGCCCGCTACCGGAAGAGAAGGTGGATGTCTCGCGGGTGGGTAAAGAGACCGAACGATGCTCCGCGAGTGGTCAGAGAGGGCGCGGTCCCCGCCGGGTGGGAAGACGGGGACCGCGCGGGACTCGGTCAGGGGGGTGGACCGAGTCACGGCGGCGAGGGGGGTGCCGCCGCGCCCATCTTCCCCTATACGGGGCCATTCGAAACACTCGGGTAAAGAATTTTTCGCACAATCGATCTGCGAGACGTGTCACGCCCGGGAGGGCAAGCACGGGGACGACCCCATATCCTCGGTCTCGTGGACGATGAAGCCCACGGGGCCACACGGCAACGAGCAGGTATGACTAGTTCCGGTACGGACCAGATGGTCCGGCGTACAGCAGCGTTTTTCGATCTCGACAAGACCGTGATCGCGAAGTCGAGCACGCTCGCGTTCTCCCGAAGTTTCTATCAAGGCGGTCTGATCAACCGGCGTGCCGTGCTCCGCAGCGCGTACGCGCAGTTCGTCTACCTGCTGGGCGGGGCGGACCACGATCAGATGGAGCGGATGCGAGAGTACCTGTCCGGGCTCGTCACCGGATGGGACGTGCAGACCGTCCGAGACATCGTCGCGGAGACCTTGCACACGATCGTCGATCCGATTGTCTATGACGAAGCCGTCACCTTGATCGAGGAGCATCACCTCGCCGGCCGCGACGTCGTGGTCGTCTCGTCCAGTGGTGCGGAGGTCGTCGAGCCGATCGGTGACATGCTGGGCGCCGACAAAGTCGTGGCCACGCGGATGATCGTCGCGGACGGCAAGTTCACCGGTGACATCGAGTTCTACGCCTACGGGGAGAACAAGGCGGAAGCCATTCGCGCCCTTGCTGAGCAGGAGGGATACGATCTCAGCCGGAGCTATGCGTACTCGGATTCGGTCACGGATCGGCCGATGCTCGAGGCCGTCGGGCACCCGTACGCCGTGAATCCGGATCGTGCTCTGCGACGCAGCGCCGCGGATCGAGGGTGGCCGGTACTCGTGTTCTCCAAACCGGTGGCATTGCGTCAACGCGGCACTCCATTCCGGGATGCGCCCAAGCCCGCGGTTGCTGCCGCCGCGATCGGCGCGGGTGCTGCTGCGGCCGGTCTGGCCTGGTACGCGGTCCGGCGCCGCGGCAGGTAAGGGCCCGTGCCTCGCGTGCCGGTGCGGGCGGGTACGGCGATGATCCCCACGAGACCGCCGTTGTCCGGGAGGCGTTGTCGACATCCGGGAACGGCGAGGGAGACAATAGGTGTCAATCGCTGGACGGAGGCGATCGGCGATGAGCCCGAACCGGCCGGTACGTATCGGAGATGCCGAGCGGGAAGCCGCCGCGTCGGCGTTGACCGAGCACTATGCGGCTGGCCGGCTGGACAAACAGGAGCACGACGAGCGCTTGCAAGCCGTGTGGGAGGCCAAGTTCGACGTCGACCTGCGCACCATCTTCGCCGATCTGCCTCGGCCACACGGCCCGCTTGACCAGCCGGCCCAGCCAGCCGAACCGGCCGAACCGAGCCAGCCGAGCCAGCAGTCACACTCCGTCCAGGAGCCGCAACCGGACGGGAGGCGCGGCCTGGCGAAGGTCGCGCACCTGTGGTGGCTGGTTCCTTTGGCCATGCTCGGTTTTGTCTATGTTTTCGTCCTGGGCATCCGCAGCTTCCCGCTGTTTCTCGTCGTCGGGCTCGCCATCGCCTGTCTCGGCGGCTGCGGTGGCGGTCGGGGACGGGGACACAACCACACGTGAAGCGTGCGTAACTGCTGTCCGCGATACCCTCGTCCGTCGTGAACGATCCCTTCGCGGGCGTCGCGGCCTTGCACGGGGTCGCGTCGGCCGCCGCCTACGCCCGGGACGCCATCGATGCCGTGCTCCAGCATCCCGCCCTGCGACGTGATGCTGCGGCGTGTGCGGCGGACTCGGCGTTACGGGGCGCCCGGGCCTCGGCGGTGCTCGCTGGCGGTGACCCGGACGAGGTCGCCGATCCGTATCTGCAAGGTGCGCTCCGCGCCACTGGTGACACGGTGGAGCTCGCCAAGAAGTGGGAGGGCTCGCCCGGACAGGTGTTGGCGCGGCTGCACGTGCTCGTGGCGCGGGACCTCGTGAGTGATGCGGACGCCCTGGGCCGGCCCGTGCCCGATGCCGACTCTGCGCGTCTTGACCAGTTGATGCGGTTGGCCGTGGCGCCCACGGCGGCTCCGGGTGTCGTCGTCGCGGCGATAGTGCACGGTGAGCTCGCGGTGATGCGCCCGTTCGGTTCGGCCGATGCTCTCCTGGCCCGGGCTGCCGAGCGGATGGTGCTGGTGGCGCGTGGCGTGGACATCAAGGCTGTGGGCGTTCCCGAAGCGGGGCATCTGGCCTTGAAATCCGCATACGAGCCGCTTCTGGAGGCCTACGCCGGAGGAACGCCGGATGGTGTGGGCGCGTGGCTGCGCCATTGTGCGGAGGCCTACGCGCGTGGCGCGGACGAGGCGTTGGCGGTGCTCGACGCCCGATGAACGCGTAGTACTTGACGTGTATGACGGAGACCAGCGTCGTGCACGAATGACGGACGAATACCCGAACGGGTCCACATGCGAGCGGCGCCCCTTTCGGAGCGCCGCCGCTGACACGTCCACGTGGGCTACCAGTGCGTGCTCCAATATCGTCGCCTCGGCTGGCCCGGGGAACGACTACCCTACGTGGGTCGATCGCCGCGTGGGTACCCACTGGCCGTGCGATGGCCCGTACGGCTCGTCCATACGGTCCACTAGCTCCCTTGATAGCGCATGCATCACGACGTGAGCAACGGAAAGTGCCAAGATCTTTACAGTTGACAGGCCTCGGACGACAACTTGCCCAGTTCGTAGATGACCGGGCTCGGCACAGGTGCGTCACGAACCTGCGCGAGAGGTGTCTCGACGTTCTCGCTGAGGTGCAAACTGAGCGTGGCCCTCTCAAGGTCGTCCAGAGCGTCGCAGTCGATGATCCGCCACTCGATCTCGAGTTCACCCGTCTCACCTGCCGGGATCTCGACGGGTAGGTCGGGAACCGTGGCGTCGAGGCCGGCTATATGCGACCAGATCCGCACCACGGCGATGTCGCGCTCTGGACGCGCAGAACCGCGCTCGAGGTCGGGCCGGGACGCGGGTACAGGTGGGTCGAAGCTCGGTGTCACGGCGAGGCGCACCCGCATGGAGCCACGTTCCGCGTCCCGAGAGAGGATCTCGGCGGAATGCAGTTGTGTCGCCCAGACCTGCGGTGTTTCCAGCTCGTCCGGGCTGCACACCGCGTGCCACGCGGTGTGCAGCCCGCGCGGGACCGGGCGGAACTCGATCTGTGGCGAGTCGTCCACCGGTGGATCGCCGACGACGGCGGTGGCCGGCAGCGTCGTCGCGGAATCGTCGGGCGGGTCGGCATCGCACGCGGGCGCGACGTGGGCCTGAACCGTGGTCCACGTGTCCGGCCGGAGCTCGACCGGTTCGCTGATCGCTGCGTCCCCGGAGGGCCGCCATCCGTTGATCTCTAGGTCGGCCAGTTCGATGGAGCGTTGCCCGCCGTTGAAGACGAGGAGCTCGGCCCGCCATTCGGTATCCGCGTCGGTGTCCGCGCCACCCCCTGGACCGGACGCATCCGCGTTCGGGGATTCGCTCGAGGGTTCCAGTGCGTCGAGGGATTGGTTCAGCTCGACGGTCGCGTGGCCTCCGATGAGTTCGACGTGGGAGCGCTCGACCGCCTCGTGATGGGCGTTGGTGCCGACCACGCCTGCCGCGGCGCCGAGAGCCAGTGCCAGTGCGAATCCGAGCCATCGTCGCAACGGCACCGTGTCATCGTCCGATGACGGGTCTATCTCGGTCTCGTCCGAACTCGGATCCAGGTGCAGATGTGGCGGCTGAGTCACGTCGCCGGACTCGGTGTGTGGGACGTTCTCAGCTGGGCCGATGTGGCCGCGGATCCAATCCCGCCAGCTCATCCACCAAGTGTGCCTCGCATCACATCCGCCTGCACAGTACGGATGTCCGGTACGGGGCTGGCGCGTGCATCGACGTGGCGCTAGCCGGCAGATGGATGGCGCATAGCTGGTGGATGGTGGGTGCCAGTAGTCTTTGGTCGTGTGCAGTGATCGACACCGGCTGCTGGCGGCCTCGTTCAGCTCTGTGGCGGACATCTACGAACGTTCCAGGCCGGGATATCCCGACGAGGCGGTCCGGTGGTTGGCCGGTGCGGCGCCAGCGCGGGTGCTGGATCTCGGTGCGGGAACGGGCAAGCTCACCAGATCGTTGCGGGAACACGGGCACGACGTCGTGGCGGTCGATCCGTCAGCACCGATGCTGGAACAGTTGACAGCTGTGCTGCCGGACGTCGATGCCCGGCTGGGGAGCGCGGAAGAGATTCCGGTGCCGGACGCCAGCGTCGACGTCGTCGTGGTCGCGCAGGCGTATCACTGGTTCGACGACGATGTGGCGATGCCGGAGATCGCGCGGGTTCTTGGAGCGGACGGCCACGTGGCGCTGGTGTGGAACTTGCGTGACGCATCCGTTCCGTGGGTGGACGAGCTCTGGACCCGGATCAATCCGGAAGAACCCCGGGAGATCGTCGCGCCGGAGGTTGACGGCTCGCTGTTCGGGCCAGTCGAGTCGGCGACGTTCCGGCACACTCAGACGTTGGACAAGCAACGCTTGCTCGAACTCGTCATGTCCCGTTCCTATGTCGCGGTGCAATCACCCGACGAGCGTACGCCGCTGCTGGCGGACGTCAGCGAGATCTACGACGCGCACGCGGGCCCAGACGGGATCATCGACCCGTACGTCACGTACTGCTTCCGGGCGGCACGAATGTCCGCAGAGTACGTATAAGCGTCTGGATCGTGCACGACCCACTCCCATCTCATCTGCCGGATCTGAGACGATCAGAACATCAAACAGGTGTCGGCCGGCAGGCTGATGGTCTGGATGGGCACCAGACGGAAATGGTGCGGTCCGGTCTTGTCGTCCGGGTACACGCATGGTGAGCTGGACCACGGTACCGGCCGAGTACGAGATGTGAGGAGCAGACAAGGTGACCAGCGACGCTCTCTCCAATCTGCTGCACGAAGACCGCCGTTTTCCACCGGATCCGGAGTTCGCCGCCCAGGCCAACGCCACCGAAGCGCTCTACGAAGAAGCCCGGGCCGATCGGCTGGCGTTCTGGGATCGGCAGGCACGCGAGCTGTTGTCGTGGGAGGCGGAGTGGAGCCACGTACTCGACTGGAGCAACCCTCCGTTCGCGAAGTGGTTCGTCGGCGGGCGGCTCAACGTTGCGTATAACTGCGTGGACCGGCATGTCGAGGCCGGCCACGGCGATCGCGTGGCGATCTACTGGGAAGGTGAGCCCGGCGACTCGCGGACTCTCACCTATGCCGACCTGCAAGGTGAGGTGAGCCGGGCCGCGAATGCTTTGATCTCGCTCGGCGTGGGGCATGGCGACCGGGTGGCAATCTACATGCCGATGATTCCCGAGGTCGCGATTTCCATGCTGGCATGCGCCCGGATCGGTGCGATCCACTCGGTGGTCTTCGGCGGCTTCTCCGCCGAGGCTTTGCGCAGCCGTATCGACGACGCGCAGGCCAAGCTCGTCATCACGGCCGACGGCGGTTACCGGCGAGGCAAGCCGGCGTCGCTGAAGCCCGCCGTCGACGAAGCGGTGGCCGCGAGTCCGTCGGTCGAGAAGGTCCTCGTGGTGCAGCGCACCGAGCAGGACGTCGATTGGGACGAGGGCCGCGACGTGTGGTGGCACGATGTCGTCTCGGCGCAGCCAGCCGAGCACGCCCCGGAGGCGTTCGACTCGGAGGACACGCTGTACATCCTCTACACGTCGGGCACCACGGGTAAGCCGAAGGGCATCAAGCACACGTGCGCTGGTTACCTGCTCCAGACCGCTTACACCCACCGCAACGTCTTCGATCTCAAGCCGGAGAGCGATGTCTATTGGTGCACGGCCGACGTCGGCTGGGTCACCGGGCACAGTTACCTGGTCTACGGGCCGATGGCCAACGGCGCCACGCAGGTCATGTACGAAGGCACGCCGGACTATCCGGAACCGGGCCGCTGGTGGGACATCGTCGAGAAATACGGCGTCACCATCCTGTACACGGCACCCACCGCCATCCGCACGTTCATGAAGCAAGGCGAGGAGATCCCGGGGCGTCGTGACCTGTCCTCGCTGCGCGTGCTCGGAAGCGTGGGTGAGCCGATCAATCCGGAGGCGTGGATCTGGTATCGCCAGGTGATCGGCTCGGGCCGTACGCCCATCGTCGACACGTGGTGGCAGACCGAGACCGGCGCGATCATGATCAGTCCACTCCCGGGTGTGACATCGGCGAAGCCTGGATCGGCGCAGGTTCCGCTGCCGGGCATCGTTGCCGACGTCGTGGACGACGCCGGGAACGTGGTCCCGGATGGCCACGGTGGCTACCTCGTGCTGCCCGAGCCCTGGCCGGCCATGCTGCGCACGATCTGGGGTGATGATCAGCGGTTCATCGACACCTACTGGTCCCGCTTCCCTGGGCGCTACTTCGCTGGTGACGGGGCGAAGAAGGACGAGGAAGGCGACATTTGGCTGCTCGGCCGTGTCGACGACGTCATGAACGTCTCCGGGCACCGGATCTCCACCACGGAGGTCGAATCGGCCCTCGTGTCGCACCCGAAGGTCGCCGAGGCCGCCGTCGTCGGTGCGTCCGATCCGACCACGGGTCAGGGAATCGTCGCGTTCGTCATCCTCCGGGCCGATGCTGGCGAGGGTGGCGACCAGGTCGCGGCGGAGCTGCGCGATCATGTCGCCAAGGAGATCGGTCCCATCGCCAAGCCGCGGCAGATCCTCGCGGTGCCGGAGCTACCGAAGACCCGTTCCGGAAAGATCATGCGGCGGTTGCTGCGCGATGTGGCGGAGAACCGGGAGATGGGCGATGTCACCACGCTGGCCGATCCGACGGTAATGAACATGATCAGCTCTGGCCTGGCCTCCGGTTCCTCCGACGAGGACTGAGCAGGCGAGATACGAGGGTCGGCCCGGCGCTTCTCTCGATCAGATCCGGGCGCACCCGCACGTGGAGCTGGAACCCACCACGGCATGTCCCCGGGGCATGCCGTGGGATCCGCTGTCCGGTGTTCGCCTGATGTCCCTCAGGCGAACACCAGGCAGGTGGGGCTAAACGTGGTGAACGACTCGCCGATGGGTTCGGGAATCCCCGTGACGGGATCGATCCGGAATGTCGTGATCGTGTCGTCGTACTGGTTGGCGGAGTAGAGGTACTGCCCGTCGGGAGAGAGCGCGATATCGCGCGGATGCTCGCCACCGCACGGGACGTTGGTCACCAGTTTGAGCTCCGGCCCGTCCACGGAGAACACCGCGATCTCGTCGACGACACGGTTGGCCACGTAGAGGAACCGGCCGTTGGGAGCCAGCCGGATCGCGGACGGATAGCTGGTTTCCCGGGCGCCAGCGGGCCGCGTCGACGAGGTGAACAGGGCCGTTCCGGAGTCGAGCCCCATGACGGTGACCGTGGAATCGAGCTCGTTGGCGACGTAGGCGTAGCGATCTTGAACCACGAGGTGGCGTGGCCCGGCTCCCGGCGGCGTGCGAAGCTCGCTGGCGAGCTGGAGAGCTCCGGTCGTCTCGTCGAAGTGGTAGCGATAGACGGTGTCGGTCCCGAGATCGACGGCGATCACGTGGCCCCGTCCGGCGCCCTTGCCCGGATCGGTGATGACCATGTGTGCGTGTGGTCCTTCTTGTCGTTCGTTGTTCGGCCCGACACCAGAGTGCTGCATGGTGTGCACCGGTTCGCCGAGTGAGCCGTCCCGATGGATCGGATTCACCGTGACGGTGCCCGAGCGGTAGCAGGCGCTCAACAGGAAGCGACCGCTCGGATGAACGGAGAGGTGGCACGGGCTTGCGCCCTTGGTCGGCTGGGGCCGGCCGAGCGGAACGAGCCGCGTGCCATCGACGGTCCAGGCGCATACCTGCCCATCTTTGCGCTCGGCGACGGCATAGAGCACGTTGCCGTCGGGCGACAATGCCAGATATCGCGGGTCCTGTGCCTCGACGCTGTCTTCCACGGTGAACTTCGGACCGTCGATGTCGAGGACTGTGATTCCGCTAGCGGGCGTTCCCTGTGTTTCACTAGTGGCTGCTCCGAGGTATGCACGCATGGTCCGTATCCTGCCGGACATCACGATCATCCGATAGGTGGGGTAGGCCTGATTGGCGTCGATCCTGGGCAGTGGATCGTGCCCGGCACGGCGCCGTTCGGTGGCTATGTGAGAGGTGCCGAGCTGGCCAAACGTGCTGGCCCGTCGATGTCGCTCGGAGGTGCGCCACGCTAGGGTTCGACCCATGGTCGATGATCGAACGGTCTGGCAGGCAGTGATCTTGGCGGGCGGACAGGGATCGCGGCTGAAGCCGCTGACCAACACGATCCCCAAGGCGATGGTGGAGATCAGTGGGCAGTGCATCATCGACCACCAGCTCGGCTGGCTCGCCCGGGCCGGGGTCACCGATGTCGTCGTCTCCGCAGGCCACCTTCACGACGTGCTGGCCGAGCATCTCGCGTCGACCTCGTTCTCCCTGCGTATACAGACCGTGGTGGAAGACGAGCCGCTGGGGCGTGGCGGCGGGCTGAAATACGCCGGTACGCACCTTCCGGACCAGGATGCCCCCTGGTACGCGCTGAACGGAGATATCTGGACCCGATTCGACCTGGAGGCGATGGCGGACTATCACGTGGAGCGCGGCGCCGCGGCGACCATCGGATTGGCGCGCCCGCGCATCCCGTGGGGCGTGGTCGATGTCGACGAATTCGGAAGGGTGACCGACTTCGTTGAGGCCCCGCCGTCGCCATACCCGGTCAACGGTGGCATCTACGTCTTCGCGAGCGAGATGCTGGCGCTCCTTCCGGACCGGGGAGACCACGAGCGGTCGACCTTTCCGATGCTGGCGAAACAGCGCCGGCTGGCGGGGTTCCCGATCGAGGGATACTGGCGTGCCATCGACACGGCCAAGGACGTCGAAGAAGCCGCCAAGGATTTGCAAGGGTAGGGCGTGTCAGGGGGACGTTAAGGTTCGCCACGCCTTGGCAAGGATAGACACAGCTTCGTGGAAATATCCTCTGAGCTGGGCTAATGTCAATTTCATGAAATTGAACGAGACTCTTGCCAAGGCATTCTCCGAGCAGATCACTCTCGAGATCGAATCGTCGGTCGCTTACATTCAGCTGGCCATCGCGCTCGACGACGCCGATCTTCCCGGTATGGCGTCGTGGATGCGTATCCAGTCCGACGAGGAACGGACGCATGCGGCCAAGTTCATCGCCCACGTGACGGATCGGGGTAATCGGCCGCAGATCGGCGAGCTGTCGGCGCCGAAGGATCCGGGTACGGACGTCAACGCGGTGTTCGAAGCCGCGCTCGCGCACGAGCAGAAGGTGTCCGACTCCATCCGGGCGCTGTACCGGCTGGCGCAGGCTGAAGGCGATATCGACAGCTTGCCGCTGCTGAGCTGGTTCGTCGAAGAGCAGATCGAGGAGGAGGCGACGCTCTCCGAGATCCTCGGCCGGCTGCGTATGATCAGCAACGACGGGCCGGGCCTGCTGCGCCTCGACAGCGAGCTCGGCGCGCGCACGTCGGCCGAGTAAGACCACACGCTTTGCGCGTCTAGAGCCGCCGTCGGCATGGCGCGTAATGTTGGCGGTATGTCTGAGATCGACGAGACTCCGCGCCGGCCAGACCTGCGCAAGCGTATGGTTGCGATTGTCTTGGTGGCGGCGCTCGTGCTGACGATGGCGCCTTTCCTCGCCTCGGTGATCTTCTAGTGGTGCGCGGCTGCCGGTGACGTTCACGGGCGAGGGCGGAGACGTGGTGAACGGGCGTGCACGGGTAGCCACCCGTCTGGTCGGCGTCGATGCCGCGCGCGGCCTCGCGCTCGTCGGCATGATCGCGGTGCACGTGACGCCGTCCGTGGAACCCGATGGCGGTACCGCGGCTGTGCACCTGCTGGCCAGTGGACGAGCTGCGGCACTCTTCGCGCTCCTGGCCGGCGTGGGTCTCGCGCTCGCCAGCGGTGGTACGAGCCCGCCGCGTGGCGTGTCCCTGCGTCGCATGTGGCGGGCGACGGCCATCCGCGCCGTGGTGCTGATGTGCGTCGGTTTCGGGGTCGGCCTGCTCGACTCCGGTGTGGCCGTCATCCTGGTGTACTATGGCGCGCTGTTCATCGTGGCGTTGCCGTTTCTCGGGCTGCGGGCCAGAACCCTGTTTCCGCTGGCGGCCGTGTGGGCGCTGGTGGCACCCGTCGTCACCCATCTACTCAGGCTCGACGTGCCGCCCGGTCCTGGAAGTAGCCCGACGTTCGCGTCGCTGGCCGACCCGCTGGCCCTGCTCAGTGAGCTCTTCGTGACCGGGTACTACCCGGTCATTCCGTGGATGGCCTACATGCTCGCAGGTCTCGGCGTGGGCAGATTGGCCCTGCGTACGCGGCGGGTGGCCGGGTGGCTGTTCGCCGGAGGTGCTGGCCTCGCAGCACTCACCTATCTCCTGTCGTGGTCGCTGCTGCATATGGGTGTCATGGAGCGGCTCGTCGAGGCCGGTGTCGGAGCTCACCCGACGAGCCGGCCGTTCACCGACGCGGTCCTGGACACGTCGTTCTATGGCACGAGTCCGACGACGAGCTGGTGGTGGCTGACCGTCGTATCACCACACACGTCGACGCCGTTCGATCTGTTGCACACGATCGGTACGTCGGCGGCGGTTCTCGGTCTCGCCTTGCTCGTGGAGCGGTGGTGGCGCGGCGCGCTGGCGCCGCTCGCGGCGATGGGGAGCATGACGTTCACCTTGTACACCCTGCATGTCGTGCTTCTGGCGACGGCAATTCCCGGCGAACTCGACTACTCCTGGCTGTTTCACATCCTGGTCGCCCTGGCCGTCGCGGTTCCTTGGCGGCGACATATCGGGCGCGGGCCGCTGGAAGCACTCACCGCCTCGCTGGCTCGCACCGTCCGGGAGCCGAGCTCTGCTGGCCGGCGCTCGCTGCAGTAACGGACGCGGTGGGGAAGGTTTCGGGGAACAACCGCGGCACGATGCGTGTTGCACGCCACGAGAAAGTTGAGTGAACCGGGCTCAACACAGCTTGCATGGCGCACTGGTAGTGAGCATACTTGAGCCTGGGTAGCTCAACAGGACTCGAATAGGCCTCAGTAGGCTTCGTATACTCAACGCGAGACATCTGGAGGAACACACCATGGCACGAGCTGTCGGGATCGACCTCGGTACCACCAACTCCGTGGTCTCCGTCCTCGAAGGCGGGGAACCCACGGTCATCGCCAACGCAGAAGGTACGCGTACCACCCCGTCGGTGGTGGCGTTCGCGAAGAACGGCGAGATCCTCGTCGGTGAGGTCGCCAAGCGTCAGGCCGTGACCAACGTTGAACGCACCATCCGGTCGGTCAAGCGGCACATGGGCACCGACTGGAAGACGGAGATCGATGAGAAGGAGTTCACGCCGCAGCAGATCTCGGCGTTCATCTTGCAGAAGCTCAAGCGCGACGCCGAGGCGTACCTCGGTGAGACGATCACCGACGCGGTCGTGACCGTCCCCGCGTACTTCAGCGACTCCCAGCGCCAGGCCACCAAGGAGGCCGGTGAGATCGCGGGAATGAACGTCCTGCGTATCGTCAACGAGCCCACGGCCGCCGCGCTGGCCTATGGTCTGGACAAGGGCGAGAAGGAACAGACCATTCTCGTCTTCGACCTCGGGGGCGGTACGTTCGACGTCTCGCTGCTCGAGATCGGTGAGGGCGTCGTCGAGGTCAAGGCCACCAGCGGTGACAACCACCTCGGTGGAGACGACTGGGACCAGAAGATCGTCGACTGGCTCGTCGGTCAGGTGAAGGCCTCGCACGGCATCGACCTGTCGAAGGACAAGATCGCGATGCAGCGCGTGCGGGAAGCGGCCGAGCGCGCCAAGATCGAGCTGTCGTCCAGCACGCAGACGTCCATCTCGCTGCCGTACATCGCGCAGGACGCGGACAAGAACCCGATTCACGTCGACGAGAGCCTGTCGCGGGCCCAGTTCGAGCAGATGACCTCGGACCTGCTTGACCGCACCAAGTCGCCGTTCGAGGCGGTCATCCGCGATGCTGGTATCTCGGTCGACCAGATCAATCACGTCGTGCTCGTGGGCGGCTCGACCCGGATGCCGGCGGTCTACAACCTGGTGAAGGAGCTCGCCGGAAACAAGGAGCCGCACAAGGGTGTCAACCCGGACGAGGTCGTCGCCGTCGGTGCCACGCTGCAGGCCGGTGTCCTGCGCGGCGACGTGAAGGACGTGCTGCTGCTCGATGTCACCCCGCTGTCGCTCGGTATCGAGACCAAGGGTGGCGTGATGACCAAGCTGATCGAGCGGAACACGACCATCCCCACCAAGCGCTCGGAGATCTTCACCACCGCCGAGGACAACCAGCCGACGGTCGGTATCCAGGTTTACCAGGGCGAACGCGAGATCGCCGCGTACAACAAGAAGCTCGGCACGTTCGACCTGACGGGCTTGCCTCCGGCGCCACGTGGCGTGCCGCAGATCGAGGTCACCTTCGACATCGACGCCAACGGTATCGTCCACGTGTCGGCGAAGGACCTGGGCACGGGCAAGGAGCAGTCGATGACGATCACCGGTGGCTCCGCGTTGCCGAAGGAAGACATCGACCGCATGGTCAAGGAGGCCGAGGAGTACGCCGAAGAGGACCGCAAGCGCCGGGAGGCGGCCGAGAACCGCAACCAGGCCGAGTCGCTGGTCTACCAGACCGAAAAGTTCCTCGCGGACAACCAGGAGAAGGTGGACACACTCTCGGCGGAGGTCCGTGACGACGTGAATTCGGCCCTGGCCGAAGCCAAGAAGGCGCTCGAAGGCACCGACGACGCCGCGATCAAGTCCAGCTCGGAGCGGCTGCAGACCGCGTTCCAGGCGCTGGGTGCCGCGATCTACGCCTCCAGCGAGCAGCCCACCGGCGACGCGGGTGCCCAGGCCGGTGCCGCGGGTGGCGCGTCGGAAGGTGCGGAGGCGTCCGCTGACGAGGACGTTGTCGAGGCCGAGATCGTTGACGAGGAGAAGGACGACAAGTGACCGATGAACGGCACGATCACGAGGGCATCTTGGATGGCATCGTCCCGGAGGACGATGCCGAGGCCCCAGTCGTCCGTGATCGTCGACGGGTCGATCCGGAGACGGGGCAGGTGAGAGAACCAGAAGCGGTACCGAGCATGGAAGAGAACGCGGAGGTGCCGGATCCCGTGAACTCCGGGGCGGACACCGCAGCGCCCGAGGACGATGTCGAGGCGGCGCTAGCGCAGGCGCGCGCCGAGGCTACGGAACGTCTCGACGACCTCAAGCGATTGCAGGCCGAATACGTCAACTACCGCCGGCGGGTGGAACGCGACCGGGAAGCCGTCCGCGAGAACGCCAAGGTCGAGGTCTTCTCCGGGCTGCTTCCCGTGCTCGATGACATCGGGCGAGCACGGGAACACGGTGACCTCACCGGCGCGTTCCGCGCCGTCGGCGAGGCGCTCGAAGCTGCGGTGGCCAAGGCCGGCCTGGAGCAGTTCGGCGAGGTCGGCGAGGAGTTCGACCCGAACGTCCACGAGGCGTTCATGCACGGCTACTCCGACGAGGTCCAGGTGGCCATGTGCACGCAGATCCTGCAGCCGGGATACCGGGTCGGCGAGCGCATCGTCCGGCCCGCCCGGGTAGCCGTCGCCGAACCCACCGCGGCTTTGCCTGAAACCGAGGGCGAGGGCGCGGAGACGGTCTCGGCGCTGGGAGCCGAACAGCCAGCAGATGATCAGACCGCCGCTGGCGGTGACGAACGGGACAGCGAAGAGCAGAATTGATGCCGAGAAGGGAGGGGTGCGGCGCGTGAGTACCAAGGACTGGATCGAGAAGGACTACTACAAGATCCTCGGTGTGCCGAAGGACGCCGACACGGCTCAGGTGAAAAAGGCCTACCGGACCTTGGCTCGCGAGCTGCATCCTGACCGCAACAAGGACGACGCCTCCGCCGAACAGCGGTTCAAGGAGGTGTCGGAGGCGTACTCGGTGCTTTCCGACCCGGAGAAGCGCAAGGAGTACGACGAAGCTCGCTCGCTGTTCGGAAGTGGCATGCGCGTGCCCGGCGGCGGCAGCACCGGGCGTAGCGAGACGTTCACGTTCGATCTCGGAGATCTGTTCTCCGGCACGGGGGGCACGAGCACCGGGGGCGGTCTGGGCGACGTCTTCGGTGGGCTCTTCGGCCAGCGCCAGCGTACCCGGGGAGCGGGAGCGCGGCGTGGTGCCGACGTCGAGACAGAGGTATCCATCTCGTTCTCCGAGGCCGTCGAGGGCAAGACGGTGCCGCTGCGGATGACCAGCGCGGCGGCGTGTACGTCGTGCGCGGGAACGGGCGCCCGGGCGGGCACCGTGCCGAGGGTGTGCGCCACATGTACGGGCACCGGATACACGAGTACCGATTCCGGCGGGTTCGGTATGGCCGAGCCGTGCCGTGACTGCAAGGGCCGCGGGCTCGTGGTGGACGATCCGTGTCCCGAGTGCCATGGTTCTGGTCGCGGCACCACCAGCACCGTGATGCAGGTACGAATTCCAGCCGGTGTCGTGGACGGCCAGCGCATCCGGCTGCGTGGCAAGGGTGCGCCGGGTGAACGCGGTGGTCGAGGCGGTGATCTGTACGTGACCGTACATGTCGGCAAGCATCCGGTGTTCGGCCGCAGGGGCGAGCACCTGACGGTGACGGTTCCCGTCACGTTCCCCGAGGTCACTCTCGGAGCGGAGATCAAGGTGCCCACGCTCGACGGCACGCCGGTGACGTTGAAGATACCGCCGGGCACCCCGAACGGGCGCACCTTCCGGGTGCGTGGACGCGGAGCCAGGCGCCGGGACGGCACGCATGGCGATCTCCTGGTGACCGTCGAAGTCGCGGTACCGGAGAATGTCAGTTCGTCGGCGAAGAAGGCATTGGAGGAGTTCCAGTCCGCGACGTCGGGGGAAGACGTCCGCGCCGACCTGATGAGGCAGGCGGCGAAGGGAGGCTGACATGGATGAGCGTACGAGATTCGTGGTAGCGATGTCGGGCGCGGCCAGGCGGGTGCGGGACGACGAGCCGTTGTATGTCATCTCGGTCGCGGCCGAGATGGCAGGTATGCATCCGCAGACCCTTCGCCAGTACGACCGTCTCGGCTTGGTCTCGCCACGCCGCACCGGAGGCGGCGGCCGGCGTTATTCCTTGCGCGATGTCGAGATGCTCCGCGAGGTGCAGCGGCTGTCCCAGGAGGAAGGCGTCAACCTCGTCGGTATCAAGCGCATCCTCGAACTCGAATCCCAGGTGGAAGCGCTCCGGGACCAGCTGGAGTTGCTGGCCGAGGCACGGGAGCAGCGCAGGTACCTGCCGGTGCCGGCGCCGCAGGGCAGCGCGCTCGCCGTATACCGCCCGTAACTCACCGCCGCCTCTGAATGATCATGTATGGTACGTTTTCTCGGGCCGTACCACGCCTGCAGACGTGTCACGGCCCGAGAAATCCTGGTGGTGCGGCGCACGTGGTGCGGCGCACCTGGCGCGGCAAGCGTGCTCATGTCGCGAGCAGGCCGACACCGAGTGTGATCAGGCTGGCGGCGAGTACCAGCGCACCCAGCCAGACGAGGGCGATCAGGCGGTTCGCGCTGGTGCGTTCGGAGCCCATCGACGAGAAGAAGAAGCCGGCTGGCATGAGTATCGCGGCGATGGCGACACCACTGCGTGCCAGCCAGGCGAGGAACCCGTCGAGGTCGGTCGCGTCGGTCAGCACCGCGGTGACGATTCCGAGTGTCAGGAGTACCGCGGCATGCCCGTGACCGGCTCGCGCGAAGGCTCGTTGAAAGTCCGTTGCGGGTTTCATGCCCCGGATCAGGCGAGTCAGGTACCAACCGCCGGATTCGACTGTGACGAGGGCCAATAGCAGGATTCCGATCAGTCGGCTGGCTTCCGAGCTGAGTTCTAGCATGTCGACTCCCAGGTCGAGATGGTTGCCTAACGGTGTTATGAAACACTGTTAGAATACTACCGTCAAGTGACCAGGAGCAACGTAGGCTGCTGGCCGGAACGGTTGGGACGGCCAGAACAGCCCGAGGAGTGATCGGATGGGCAGGCCACGCGTTCACGACGACGCACTGGCAACCCGGCTTCTCGATCGGGCGGCGCACACCGTCTCCTCTGGCGGCGTCCGGGCACTGAGCCTGCGAACACTGGCCAAGGAAGCGCGCACGTCGACGGCGGCGGTGTATTCGCTCTTCGGCGGCAAGCCAGGACTTCTCGCCGCCCTGTACGAGAAAGTCTTCACCCGTCTCGGTGAGGCCCAGGCAGGTGTCGGCGTCAGCGATGATCCGCTGGAAGACCTCGTGCAGCTCGGACTCGCCTACCGGCAGGTGGCCATCTCGGATCCGAACGGATACCGGATCATGTTCGGCGACGAGGTACGACCCGCCGACCTCGACTCCGACGCGGCCGACATGGGGGCCCGCACGTTCGACCCGTTGCTGGATGCCGTGCACCGCGCGGTTGCGGCCGGCCGGTTCCCCGACTCGCCGCCGCCTGCATCGATAGCGACCGCTCTGTGGGGCAACGTGCATGGCCTGGTGTCGCTGGAGCTGGGCCAGTTCCTTCCTCCGCAGGCCGGAGATCCGGCAGCGGTGTTCGAGTCGGCGGTGCGGGCGACGATCGCTGGCTGGGCTGCTCGGGGAGGGGGGAGCGATGTAGCCGGCTCACCGGGCGCCGCGTGATATCGCATCCGATGACGACGGAGCCGGTGCGCTCACTCGACCTCGCGTGACTCCTCGATTCGCCGGGCCACGCTCATTTCAACGCTCAGTGTCAGCAAGTACGTGATCGAGGCGGTGAACGGTCCGACGATCCAGCTCGCGGTCTCGGGCAGGATCGTGCCCAGCAAGCCAGCAGCTGCTACGCCGAGAGCGATCGAGACGAGGCTCAGCGAGCTTCCCAGCGCGACGACGTCGCTTCTCTCCTGGTCGCTCGGTGGCCGGCTGAAGCCACGGGTGGCGATCGTCTCGACGGTCGCGAAGCTCGCGGCGGCGCCCAGGAGGAACAGGAAGATCTGTCCGGGTGCCGGCGGAACGTGGATCGCCGCCAGGATTGCCAGGGTGCAGGTGATCATGACCGAGTACCCGTAGGCACCTGCGTTGATCCGGAGTGAGAGCCGAAGCTCACTCATGAACAACCCGGATTGCCCGGATCGTTGTGACCCTCGTGCTGCCATGGCCGTTCGTCCCTTCGTGATCTGGAGGATCGCTGCGGTGCTCGGCGCGAGTCCTGGAGATGGGCGGTTCCGGGTTCAGGTGCCCGGTTACCCGGTGACAAGGCTCACAAACGACGACGCCTGCCCGTGCGTCGTGAGTGCGCGCGCGGGCAGATGCATCCGGGGCAGCGTCGTGTCGTCGTATACTTGAGTGGAATAGACTCAAGTTTCGAGGCGTTGCTCTGACTGGCAGCACCATCGACGATCGAGGGAGAACGGGACAACCGATGAACGATCAGCTGACCACCAAAGCTCAAGAGGCGTTGTCGGTCGCCGTGCGCAGCGCCGCGACGTCCGGGAACCCTGCTGTCGAGCCGATCCATCTGTTGCGCGCCCTGCTCATCCAGTCCGAAGGGCTGGCGGATCCGTTGCTGAAGGCCGTGGGCGTCGACGTCGCGTCCCTGCGCCAGGACGTTGACTCCGCGTTCGCCGGATTACCGTCGGCCTCGGGCTCGACGGTGGCGTCGCCGAACATGGGACGGGCGACGTACGCGGTGCTCTCACACGCGGGTGAGGTCGCACGGGACCTCGAAGACGAGTACATTTCCACCGAGCATCTCCTCGTCGGTCTCGCGCACGTGGAATCACCGGTTCGTGACTTGCTCACCCGGCACGGTGCCACCGCCGAGAAGATCCGCGCGGCGTTCAGCCAGGTCCGCGGGTCCGCCCGAGTAACGAGTCCGGACCCGGAGAGCACCTACGACGCGCTGAACAAGTACGGCGTGGATCTCACCGAGCGTGCCCGGGACGGCAAGGTCGACCCCGTCATCGGGCGGGACTCGGAAATCCGTCGCGTGGTGCAGGTCCTGTCCAGGCGGACGAAGAACAACCCGGTCCTCATCGGTGATCCCGGTGTCGGGAAGACGGCAGTCGTCGAGGGTCTCGCCCAGCGGATCGTCGGCGGCGACGTTCCCGAGTCGCTGCGAGACAAGCGCCTGGTAGCACTCGACATCGGAGCCATGCTTGCCGGCGCGAAGTATCGGGGTGAATTCGAGGAGCGCTTGAAAGCGGTGCTCGACGAGATCAAGGACAGCGAAGGCGAGATCGTTACGTTCATCGACGAGCTGCACACCGTCGTCGGTGCCGGAACGTCCGGCGACTCTGCGATCGACGCCGGCAACATGCTCAAGCCCATGCTGGCCCGGGGAGAGTTGCGCATGGTGGGCGCCACCACGCTCGACGAATACCGCGAGCGCATCGAGAAGGATCCCGCGCTCGAACGGCGTTTCCAGCAGGTCTTCGTTGGTGAACCCAGTGTGGAGGACACCATCGCGATCCTGCGCGGGCTCAAGGAACGCTACGAGGCACACCACAAGGTCCAGATCTCCGATGCTGGACTGGTCGCGGCCGCGTCGCTGTCCAACCGCTACATCACCGGCCGCCAGCTGCCGGACAAGGCCATCGATCTCGTGGACGAGGCCGCGTCCCGGCTGCGGATGGAGATTGACTCCTCGCCGGTCGAGATCGACACGCTGCGCCGCCAGGTCGACCGGTTGAAGATGGAAGAGCTCGCCCTGGAGAAGGAGGCCGACGACGCCTCCCGCGAGCGGCTGGCCTCGTTGCGTGCCGAGCTTGCCGACCGCGAGGAAGAGTTGCGCGGTCTCGAGGCACGGTGGCAGCAGGAGAAGTCGAGCCTGAACCGTGTCGGGTCGCTGAAGGAGCAGATCGACGAGTTGCGCAGCCAGGCGGAGCGGGCGCAGCGCGAGGGTGATCTCGCCGGGGCCAGTGAGATCCTTTATGGGCGCATCCCCGAGCTGGAGAAAGAGCTCGCCGCCTCCGAGGTCGTCGAGAGCCCGACGGCCGAGACGATGGTCAAGGAAGAGGTCGGCCCGGACGACGTCGCGGACGTCGTGGCGTCGTGGACCGGTATCCCCGCAGGACGGCTGCTTGAAGGCGAGACCGGCAAGCTCTTGCGCATGGAGCAGGAGCTCGGGCGACGCGTGATCGGCCAGGAAACCGCCGTCGCGGCTGTCTCCGATGCCGTACGCCGGGCACGTGCGGGCGTGGCCGACCCCGATCGGCCCACGGGGACGTTCCTGTTCCTCGGTCCCACCGGTGTCGGCAAGACCGAGCTGGCCAAGGCCCTGGCCGACTTCCTCTTCGACGACGAACGGGCGATGGTCCGCGTCGACATGAGCGAGTACAGCGAGAAGCACAGCGTGGCGCGGCTGGTTGGCGCGCCGCCCGGTTATGTCGGCTACGAGGAAGGCGGCCAGCTCACCGAGCCGGTGCGGCGCCGCCCCTACTCGGTGATCTTGCTCGATGAAATCGAGAAGGCGCACCCGGAGGTCTTCGACATCTTGCTGCAGGTGTTCGACGACGGTCGCCTGACCGACGGCCAGGGTCGCACCGTGGACTTCCGCAACACGATCCTCATCCTCACCTCGAATCTGGGCTCGGCGTATCTCGCCGACCCGTCCATGGAAGAGGAGGCGAAGCAGAAGGCCGTCATGGAGGTCGTCCGCTCGTCGTTCAAGCCGGAGTTCCTCAACCGGCTCGACGACATCGTGCTGTTCAATCCCCTGGGGAGCACCGAGCTCTCCCGCATCGTCGACCTGCAGGTGGAGCGCCTCGCCGAGCGGCTGGCGGACCGCCGCCTTGAGCTGGACGTCACCGATGCCGCGAAGGAGTGGCTGGCGCTCACCGGGTACGACCCGGTCTACGGTGCCCGGCCGCTTCGCCGGCTGGTGCAGTCGGCGATCGGGGACCAGCTCGCCAAGGAGATCCTCGCCGGCGACGTGCGCGACGGCGACACCGTCGTCGTTGACATGGACGATGGCGCCGGTCGCCTGTCGGTGCGGGCGGCCTGACCGTGCCGTCGGAGCCGGCGAGATCGAGTGGCGAGTTCGTCCGTGCAGGGTGTGCCCTACCTGCCGGTAGCCGCAGCTAGGTAGGCTGCCGGGTATGCCAACGGCAATGGTGACCGGAGCGACAGCCGGAATCGGGCTGTCGTTCGCGCACAAGCTCGCAGCACGGGGATTCGATCTCGTCGTGGTCGCACGCGACGAGACACGGCTCGACGCGGTGGCCGCGGAGGTGAGAAGCACCCACGGCGTGGGAGTGGAGGTCATCCCCGCGGATCTGGCGACGGATACGGCCCGGGTGGAGGAGCGGTTACGTGGGAGCGCGGTTGACCTGCTCGTCAACAACGCCGGCTACACGCTGCGCAAGCCGTTCCTGGCCAACGACATCGACGACGAGGAACGGATGCTCAACGTCCTCGTCCGGGCCGTGTTGCGGCTGACCCACGCGGCGCTGCCGGGAATGATCGAGCGTGGTCGCGGCGCGGTGATCAACGTGAGTTCGGTTGCCGCATGGGTGCCGCGAGGCACGTACAGCGCGGCCAAGGCGTGGGTGACGGCGTTCACCGAGGGTCTGGCGCCGCAGCTGGCCGGGACGGGGGTGCAGGTGATGGCGCTGGCGCCGGGCTACACCCGCACCGAGTTCCACGAGCGCGCCCGGATGAACATGACGAGCCTTCCGTCCTGGCTGTGGTTGGACGCCGACTCGCTGGTGGACTCTGCGCTGCGGGATCTGCGGCGCGGGAGGGCGGTGTCGGTGCCCGGACCCGTTTACAAAGTCGCTGCGGCGACCATTCCGCGATTGCCGCGGCGTCTGGTCACGGCACTGGGGCACCGCCAGCTGGGCAAACGTCGCCGGTGAACCCCGGGAGCACGTGACCGGGCAATCGGCGACAACGGGCAGGTCAACTCGGCGAGCCGGCGCGGCCGCGTCGCCAGTAGCCGTACGCCTGGACGTCGTCCCGGGCGGCCTTCTTCTCGGCGGTGGCGAACCTGCGTACGGCGCGCACCTCGGATGTCTCCCCGGCTACCCAGACCTCCACGCGGCCGGCGGGCCAGTGGAGCGATCTCACCGCGCGTTCCAGGGCGCCGGTCGTGCCTGCGGCGGCGCCGTCGCGATGGTGCCAGCCGAGATCGAGCGCGGCGCGCGTCGACAGGAGCTGCTCCTCGGCGGCGTCGGCGACCTCGATGCGCGCGTGGATGGGGAAGCCCTCCGGAGCGGATTCGAGTAGTGCTGCCACCGCGGGCAAACCGGTTTCGTCGCTCACCATGATCAGGGCGTCTCCCTCGAACGACGGCACCGCGTGCGGGCGGGGACCGGTGAACGCGATCGTCTCTCCCGGGGCGGCTTCGTGCGCCCACCGCACGAACGGGCCGTCGCCATGCAGCACGACGTCGAGCTCCACCTGTCCCGACGCCTCGTGGTAGCGGCGCACCGTGTACGTGCGGCTGGGCGGCCGGGCGCCGCTGGTGCCGCCGGTCGCGACGTCCACAGGTAGCACGAGGCGAAGGATCTGGTTGGGGCACGACGGGTCGAAGGGCAGATGGGGGACGTCGACGGCAGCGGTCAGCCGCAGCATTTTGGGAGTCACCTGCTCCGAGGCCACGACGCGTAGCAACCCACTCGACTGGCGCGTCTCTGCCTTGGCGGCACGTCGCGTCTCCACCATGCCATGGAGCATACCGAGATGCCCGCTCAACCCGGCAGCGCCTCGACTGCGGCGCGGATGGCCCGGCCCAGATCGGCGTTGTGGGTGTCATCGATCACGGTCCAGCCACGGGCTTGGGCCGAGCGAGCCCAGAACGCGATGTCACCGCACCCGGGAGCGGCCTGGCCGGTCTGGACGTAGGCGCACGGCGCGTCGGGCCAATCGGTGGCAGGCGGCAGCGTCTCGGTCCAGAAGTCGTGGTCGCGGGGGCGCGCGTGCATCTCGCCGTGCTGGCCATCAGCACCTGGTGTGTTACCTGGGGTGTCTGGCAACGCCGGTGGGAGCGGCCAGGTGGCGCCGGGCTGGTGCAGGTGTTCGTGCGCGGCCTCGCCCTCGTCGGGTGCCGCCGCCTGGAGGAGATCGAGGTGGCTCGTGGGCCCGGGGCGAGGGAGGGTGGCGTCGACGAAGACGTACCCGCCGACGTGCCGGCCCGCGACCTGTTGGGTCCCTGCGAGTGCCGGCAGGAGTGGCCCGGCCGTCCCGTGGCCGGCGATGACGAGCGGGCTGTCCAGCGACGACGAATGCAGGACGCGGGCGATCGAGGCGATCCACGCGATCCCGTACGGAGCCTGCTCGCAGGCGTCGCGTGGCGCGGTGATCGGCAGGTCGGCGGCGAGCAGGTCGGCAGTGAGCGGTTCCCACCAGTCGCGGGGATCGACCGGCCCGCTGACGACGACCAGAGTTTCGGGCTTCATGCCACCACCATGCCTGACGGGCATGCCTTAGGCTCGGGCACCGTGGACGTGCGCGAAGAACTCCGGAAACAGATCATCGACAAGGCCGTGGTGCATGGCAAGGTCGTGCTCTCGTCAGGAGCCGAGGCCGACTACTACGTCGACCTGCGGCGAGTGACCCTCGACGGTGCTGCAGCGCCGTTGGTCGGCGAGGTGATGCTCGACCTCGCAGCCGGCCTGGAGTTCGACGCCGTGGGCGGGCTAACGCTCGGCGCGGATCCCGTGGCCACGGCGATGCTGCATGCCGCGCACCGGCGGGGACAGCTCCTCGACGCGTTCGTGGTCCGCAAGGGCGAGAAGCAACATGGCCTGCGGCGTGAAGTGGAAGGGCCCGACGTCGCCGGGCGGCGCGTGCTTGCTGTCGAGGACACATCGACCACGGGTGGGAGTGTCTTGACGGCGGTCGATGCACTCCGGCGAGCCGGTGCGGAGATCGTCGCCGTTGCCGTGATCGTCGACCGGGATACCGGTGCCCGGGAGCACATCGATGCGGCCGGGCTGGAATACCGCGCTGCCTATCACCGGACGGATCTGGGTCTGTGAGCCAGCTTCGCGAGTCAGCGTTCGAGGGCGCGGCGGCACCCCTTCTCGAGGTCCCGGTGGCGTCGTAACCGTTGCCGAAGCCCCAGGGTGGGTTCCAGTGCGGTCCGCGTCGGGTACTCGTCGACGTCCATCACGTCGCCCGTCAGCCGGCCACGCGTGATCCACGGCGTCCAGCGTTCGAGATCGGGAATCGAGAAGTCGTGCCCGAGCAGTGCGGCATCGCCTTCCGGCAGGGGGTGGCCGAGCAGGCTGGTGATCTGGAGACGATCCTCGTCGAGGGCGGCGGTGCTGGCGGTATCGACGACGAGACCGCGATCCGTGGCTACCGACAGCACCTGCTCGCCGGGGTGAACGCGGGGACCGACAGCCGTCACCGAGACCATCTCGAGCACGATGAGCAGCCGGGGCACGTACCACCAGTGCTCCCGGCGGAGGATGACGGAGTCGAGGAGCGCGCGGGCAGGCGGGTACTTGCGCAGCTCTTGAACGAGCAACTGGTCGGTGAAGATGCTCCCATCCCGGTCCTCGATCAGGCGAGGCCGGACCGTGATGGCCAGCGGGCTCCACCGGGAACCGCTCATACGCTGGTCGGACAGCACCAATGCGGCGGTCGGTGAGCCCGCGACGCCGCGCGCGAAGTCGTCGGAGGCGTAGGGGCATGCGACGACGGGCTGTTCGGCAAGCCACAGGGGTGTGACGGGCCAGGCGTCGGGGCGGCCGGCCGCATCAAGCCAGGTGAGCTCGCTGACGGTTGCGGCCTCGATCACGCGTTGGATATCGGCAGCCAGATTCAGCGTGGACCTCCCCGGACGACGCCTTTCGGTATCGATGCGATCAACTATTGACTTGAAATGTGACAGATCTCATATGCTGGCGCAAGATCTGTCGTCCCGTGTCCTGGGGGAGACCGGCCGAGCTCCGGGAGGCCAGATGCCCGCCGTCGCTGTCGCAGCTGCCGTCCTTGCACTCTTCGCGTTCGGTTACGTCTACTATTCGCGCTACCTTGCCACCAAGGTCTACGCGCTCGATCCCGCCTTCGTCACGCCAGCGCACGAGCTGGCAGACGGAGTGGACTTCGTCCCCACCAACAAGCATGTACTCTTCGGGCACCATTTCACGTCGATCGCAGGTGCCGCGCCGATCGTCGGCCCGGCCATCGCGGTGTTCTGGGGGTGGCTGCCGGCACTCTTGTGGATCACCATCGGCACCCTCTTCGCCGCCGGCGTCCACGACTTCGGTGCCTTGGCCGTGTCCGTGCGGCACAAGGCGAAGAACATCGGAACCCTGACCGCCGAGGTCATCAGCGCCCGATCTCGGGTGCTCTTCCTGTGCATCATCTTCTTCCTGCTGACGCTGGTGAACGCGGTCTTCGCGGTGGTCATCGGCAACCTCTTCGTGCTCTTTCCGGGCGCGGTGATCCCGGTCTTCGTCGAGATCCCGCTCGCGATCGCCATCGGCCAGTACATCTACCGGACGCGCACCCCCGCGCTGGTGCCGTCGCTCATCGGTGTCATCGGGCTGTACTTCCTGATCTGGGTGGGACACCACTACCCGATCGAGATCACGGGCTTCGCGGACTGGCTCGGCATGGAGCCGCGTGACGTGTGGGTGGTGATCATGTTCGCCTACACGTTCATCGCCTCGCGCCTTCCGGTGTGGCTGCTGCTCCAGCCGCGGGACTACATCAACTCTCACCAGCTGTTCATCGCGCTGGCGGTGACCTTCGCCGGCGTCCTCGTCGGGTGGGACAAGCTCGTCGCGCCGGCGGTGCGGGGCGACGTGCCGGACGATTCGCCGAACATCTTCCCGTTCTTGTTCATCACCATCGCCTGTGGTGCGATCTCCGGGTTCCACTCGCTGGTCTCGTCGGGAACGACGTCGAAACAGCTGGACAAGGAGACCGACGCCCGACACGTCGGGTACATGGGCGCGCTCGGAGAAGGCAGCCTGGCACTCGCATCCGTGCTGGCGGTAAGCGCTGGTGTTGCCGCCACCCAGGTCGAGTGGGAGGAGACCTACGCGACCTACGCCGACGCCTCCGACGGTGCCACGGGCAACTTCGTCAACGGGATCGCGCAGTTCGCCAGCAACCTCGGCATCGAATTCACGCTCGGGACCGTGTTCGCCGCCGTCGTCGTCGTGTCGTTCGCCGCGACCACGATGGACACCGGCGTGCGGCTGCAGCGATACATCGTGCAGGAGATCGCGACGATCCTCGGCTGGCGGCGGCTCTCGCGGAGCCTCACCCTGGCCGGGCTGGCTGCCATCGCACTTCCGGTGTTCCTCGCGTTGATGCCAGGACGAAGCGACGCGGGCTTCGCCTTCGGCACCCTGTGGCGGCTGTTCGGTACCACGAACCAGCTCACGGCCGGCCTGGCCATGGCCGTTGTGGCGGTGTGGGTGACCAAGCGAATGCGCAACCCGATCGCGATCCTGATCCCGATGGTCTTCCTGCTGGTGATGACCACCTGGGCGTTGTTCGTCCAGCTCGGCGAATTCTGGGAATCGCCGGAACGCTGGGTCCTGGTTCCCCTCGACGTGATCATCCTGTTCTTGGCGCTGTGGCTCATCGTCGAGGCCGCGATCGCGCTGCGCCGCACGGTGGCCGAGCGCCGTGGAGCGACGATCGGTGGTTCCGGTGACAGCGGGTCGGCCGGCGTGGACACGGGGTCCGGGGCTAGCGGAGAGGTATCGGGCTCGGAAACAAGCGGGGATGGCACGGCATGAACGTGGACGAGATTCCGACCCACGAGGCGCGTTCCGCACGGCATCGCATCCTGATGATCCGGCCATGGGACATGTCCGACGGCGTCGGCGCCGGATGCTGCAGTGGCGGATCGTCGAAAGGTCTGTGCGTCGAGCCCGAGCACCATCCCGTGCGTGGCGGCACGCGCTTCGACGAGCGGGCGGGATGGCAACCCTTCGCGCGAGCCTACGTCGCTCTCCGAGAGGCATTGCCCGACGAAGCCGACCTGGAGATCGTCGATCCACGCAACCACTGGTATCTGGTGCCCACCCTCGTCCGGGATGCTCGCCGGAGGGGTGCCGGATGGCTAGCGGCGCTGCGCACCGCGTTGCGAGCACCCGCATACGCGGCGATCATCGTCGACGGCGTCACCATCAGCTCGGGAGAGCTGCTCGAACCCGACGAGGCGGTGCGTACGGTGCGGGAGGCATTGCAACATCAGAGACGTTGAGATCGTGAACGATCCGTGACCGTAGCGCCTGCGTCGTCGAGCCGCGAGCTCATCCGGCGACGTGCGAGGGCGCTACGGTGTTTGACGTGAACGACGACGATCGCATCCAGTCGGCCACGGGCGGCGAGCCAGGCGGGAGTGGCGAACCGGATACGCCCGCGGACTCGGACGTTCCAGAGGACCCTGAAGATGTGCCGGGTACACCGGACGGTACACCGCTTCCGGGAGTCGGTCCGTGGGACGGACCGTGGCCGGACGACGCGCGCTATGATCCGGAGTTGCTCGCTCTCGGAGACCGGCGCAACGTCGTCGACCGTTACCGCTACTGGCGACGGGAGGCGATCGTCGAGGACCTGGATCGGCGGCGGCACTCGTTTCACGTCGCGATCGAGAACTGGCAGCACGACTTCAACATCGGCTCCGTGGTGCGCACGGCAAATGCGTTCCTGGCGGCGGAGGTGCACATCGTGGGCCGGCGGCGCTGGAATCGGCGCGGTGCGATGGTGACCGATCGCTACCAGCACATTCGGCACCATCCGAACCTCGCCGCGCTGACCGCGTGGGCGCATGACCAGGAGCTCCAGGTGATCGGCATCGACAACCTCCCCGGGGCCGTTCCACTCGAAACCGTCGACCTTCCGCGGCGATGCGTTCTGCTGTTCGGGCAGGAAGGCCCGGGTCTCTCGGACTCCGCGCGGGAATACGTGGACCGCTGCGTGTCGATCGCGCAGTTCGGCTCGACACGTTCGATCAATGCGGGGGCGGCCGCGGCCATCGCGATGCATACGTGGATCCGCCAGCACGCGCCCCTTCCGCCACCGCAGGCGTGACGGTTCGCCTCCCACCCGTCGCAGCCCCCGCGAAGCCTCGGTTCCCCGGTTCACGCTCCGCGCCGCTGCCGGGGTCGTTCCCTGCACACCGGTCCTCGCGTCGTGCACGCCCGAGCCCCGTGCCCGTGCCCGTGCGCGCTGGAGCCCCGTGCGGTGCCCGCTGGAGCCCCGTGCCCGTGCCCGTGCGCGCTGGAGCCCCGTGCGGTGCCCGCTGGAGCCCCGTGCCCGTGCCCGTGCGCGCTGGAGCCCCGTGCGGTGCCCGCTGGAGCCCCGTGCCCGTGCCCGTGCGCGCTGGAGCCCCGTGCGGTGCCCGCTGGAGCCCCGTGCCCGTGCCCGTGCGCGCTGGAGCCCCGTGCGGTGCCCGCTGGAGCCCCGTGCCCGTGCCCGTGCGCGCTGGAGCCCCGTGCGGTGCCCGCTGGAGCCCCGTGCCCGTGCCCGTGCGCGCTGGAGCCCCGTGCGGTGCCCGCTGGAGCCCCGTGCCCGTGCCCGTGCGCGCTGGAGCCCCGTGCGGTGCCCGCTGGAGCCCCGTGCCCGTGCCCGTGCGCGCTGGAGCCCCGTGCGGTGCCCGCTGGAGCCCCGTGCCCGTGCCCGTGCGCGCTGGAGCCCCGTGCGGTGCCCGCTGGAGCCCCGTGCCCGTGCCCGTGCGCGCTGGAGCCCCGTGCGGTGCCCGCTGGAGCCCCGTGCCCGTGCCCGTGCGCGCTGGAGCCCCGTGCGGTGCCCGCTGGAGCCCCGTGCCCGTGCCCGTGCGCGCTGGAGCCCCGTGCGGTGCCCGCTGGAGCCCCGTGCCCGTGCCCGTGCGCGCTGGAGCCCCGTGCGGTGCCCGCTGGAGCCCCGTGCCCGTGCCCGTGCGCGCTGGAGCCCCGTGCGGTGCGCGCTGGAGCCCCGTGCGGTACCCGCGGGAGCCCCGTGCCGTGCACGCCCGTTACCCGTCGATTGGCGGTGGAAAGCGCTTGCTTACGTGGACTCAGCGTGCAAGGCATGGCACGACGGCGAGCCCCATGGGTCAGAGCGTCAGGTGGTTTTCCCGGGCCGTAACACGTCTGCAGCCGTGTTATCGCCCGAGAAAACGTACCAAACATGATCATTCTGACGGGTCGGTTTGGGTGACTTTGGACAGCCCGCGGGGCTCGTCTGGATCCAGCCCGAGCTTGCGGGCGAGCGTCTCGACCATAAGCTGTGCGGGCACGATGAGAGCCAGCGGCGCGATCGGTTCGGAAAGTTCGGGGCCGGGGACGGCTACGTCGACGGCCGACCCGAAGCCGGCATCGCCGCCAATGCCGACCACACCGGCGGCGCCGCGACGACGAAGGTCGTGCGCCAGTTCGGTCATTCCGGGGACCATCGGCCCGTCTGCCGCAGTGACGAGGAGGGCGACGTGATCCGCGTCGACCACGGCGATCGGTCCGTGCCGCAGATCGGCGTAGGAGAGCCCGCGGACCGGTCGCAGGCAGGTCTCCTCCAGCTTCAGGGCCGCTTCCAGCGCGGTGCCGAACGTCAGCCCGCGGCCACTGACGAGTGCCTCGTTCGTGGCGGCGAGCTGCGTGGCGGCGGCGTCGACGCCCGCGCGGGCCGTGATGAGGCGCTCGACCTCATCAGGCACCCGGTCGAGGTCCGCGTCGAGAGCGTCGGTACGTGCCGAGAGCCCTCCCGCCAGGATGGCCATGGCGGCGAGCTGGGCGGTGTAGGACTTCGTGGCAGGCACCGCGACCTCGGTACCCGCCTCCGTCACGAGCGCGAGGTCGGCAGCGTTGGCCAGCGAACTGGAGCCGTCGTTCGTCACCGCGACGGTGCGCGCGCCTCGTGTGGCGGCCCAGGCTTGCGTCTCGACGATCTCTTGCGTCTCACCTGACTGCGAGACCGACACGACGAGCACACCGGAGAGATCGAGCTCGGCGGCGTAGTGGGTGGCGACGCTCGGTGCGGCCAGGCCACTGGGCCGGCCCGCGTGCACCTCCAGCAGGTAGCGACCGTACACGGCGGCGTTGTCCGATGAGCCACGAGCGACGAACAGGACGGCACGGGTGTCGCCTGCCAGCCTGTTCAGGGCTGCGCGCTGCGGCCGGAGTGATTGCAGGGTGCGCGCGAGCGCCGCCGGCTGTTCGGCGATCTCGCGGGCCATCGTGGTGTCGGTCACGCAGCTCTCCTCACGAATGATCCTGAGTACGGTGCTGAACCCGAATCACATCTTGACATCAGTTGGGTGCGACACCATCGTGTGGGGCACGATATTCCCCGGTTGGAATTACCCTTTCGTCAGTGAACGTCGTCAACGGCCCGGTGCCCAAACACCGCCAATTGCGAGAGATCCTCCTCGCAATGGTCGAGGGTGAGCTGGTACCGGACGCACCCATCCCCTCGGAACGCGAGATCGTCCAGCGCTTCGGTGTCAGCCGGGCCACGGTGCGGGAGGCTGTCGGTCGGCTGGTCGCAGAAGGGCGGCTCTACCGGGTACGGGGCAAGGGAACGTTCGTTTCCGCTCCCAAGGTCGAATCGCAGATGCACCTGTCCTCGTTCACCGAGGACATGCGCCGCCGGGGGCACAAGCCGTCGACCGTCGTTCTCGGTGCGGATGAGACGGTGGCGCCGCCGCCTGCCCGTGCCGCGCTGGGGCTGGATGTGACCGATCGCGCGTTTCGGATCGAGCGGTTGCGCTCGGCGGACGGCGCGCCGATGGCGCACGAAGTGTCGTGGTTGCCGGCGTCTCCGCTACCTGGCTTGCTGGAACGGGACCTGACCAGCTCGGTCTACTCGATCCTCGCCCACGATTACGGGCGAGTGCTCGACTCCGCCGCGCAGACGGTATGGGCCGAGGGCGCCGATCCGCTGCGCGCGCGGCTGCTGCGCGTCCCGGCGGCAGCGCCGTTGCTGGTGTTCCGCAAGACCTCATACGCGTCCGGGCGACCACTGGAGCACGTCACCTCGTGGTATCGCGCGGATCGCTACCAGGTGCACATGACGCTGGACAGTACCTTGCAGGGCCATCGTGGGGGATGAGAAGGCGCGTCGTCGGGCGGCAGTTCCCGCATTTACCGGAAGTGTGCGGGGCGTGGGGAACGGTGGGTACGGCATCTAAGCTGGCGTCATGGGTTTGTTTCGACGAAGGATGAGCCGCGCCACTGACCCCCGTCCCGCTATCGCGGCCTTCTGGTCATGGTGGGGAGCTCATCGCCAGGAGATCGTCGAAGCACTCGAAGAGAACCGTACGGAGGCTGCCCTGCGCCTGGTCGAACCGGCGATCGCGGCTATCGACTCCCGGTTGAGCTGTGAATTCACGGCCAGCCGGGACAAGAAATTCGGTTTGCTCGTGACCAGCGCCGGTGTGCCCGAGCTGCGGGCGACAGCGGCGCGCTGGTGCCTGGCAGCTCCGGATGACGCCGACGTCGAGTTCATCTCCACGCGCTGGCGTCATCCCGAAACCCTGGAGTCGAGCGTGGTGAAGGTCGATGACTTCGACTTCGCCCTGAACGAGCTCGTTGCTGCCGCGCGGGTGGACACCAATTCGGGAAAGGTGCACGTTGCCGTGCACCATCCCTTGTTCACGCTGGTCGATCACGACCACCGGCTGCGCGTGGCGTTCCTGGGGCTTGACGCGGCGGTCGGCGAGATCGACGTCGAGCGGTGGATCGGCTCGGTGGAGGTCACGGTCGATTCGCCAGTCGACGCGATGCCGCTCGCGTCGTTGGGGAGTGTTGTCGACCAGCTCGGAGGCTCCGGCGGCGAATGGGCGGCGATGGAAGGGCGCAGCCCGAAGGGCCCGGTGTTCGCGATCGTGCGCCGCGCTGTGAGCCGATATACGCATCCGCTCGCGGACACGCACGTCGCGGTGGTGCTCGGATACGAGGACTCTGGCAACGGCATGCCCGCGGACCCGTCGATCACCCACGAGATCGAAGAGCTGGAAGGTCATATCGTGGATGCGTTCGGTGGCGAAGGGCCGCAGGTGGTGCACGTCGGACACATCACGGGTGGGAGCCAGGTGGTCGCCCACTTCTATGTGGACGGGCTCGAGATCGATCCCGACGTCGCCAAACCGGTATTGGAGAAATGGAGTCGGGGTAAGACGTCGATAGCACGGTCCTACGATCCCCGGTGGGAGCACGTCGCGCCGTTCATGGGTTGAGTGACCGCCTCGTCGGGCGAGTTGCATTCGTTATGGTCGCACGTGCTCTAGAGTCGCTTAGGGATCTAGAGATGTCGACGTAGAAGCAGGACAGGAGACTCGGATGACCACGAGGTCGACCCCCGACGATACCGAGCCGTCCACCGGACGGCTCGTCGTTGCGATCAAAGAGGATCTGTCCGGGCTGATCCGGGACGAGATCGATCTCGCCAAGGCAGAGCTTCGTGCGGATGTCCGGGCGGCGGGACTCGGTGCGGCTCTCATCGCGGTGGCGGGAGTGCTTTCGGTATTCGCATTGATCCTGCTGTCCATCGCCGTGGCCTATGGTCTGACCGGTTTGGGTCTGGCACCCGGATGGGCGTTTCTCATCGTCGCGGGCTTGTACCTGCTCGTGGCGCTCATCGCGGTGCTGGTGGCGAGGAGCAGGTTCGGAGCCATATCCGGGTCTAAGCGTTCCAAGAAGGCGGCGCAGCAGGCCGTCCAGGCGTTGCGTGCGACGTCACAGACGTGAACCGGGTGGAAATGCTCCACGATCAGGTGGAGGTCCCGGGCCCGTGGAGCCATCGGCGAATCGCGGCGAACGGGGCGCAGTTCCATGTCGCCGAGCTCGGTGACGGTCCGCTGATTCTCCTGCTGCACGGGTTCCCGGAGTTCTGGTGGGCATGGCGGCACCAGCTGCCCCGACTCGCCGAGGCGGGATGGCGAGCCGTCGCGATGGACCTGCGTGGATTCGGTGGAAGCGACAAACCGCCACGGGGATATGACCCGGCAACGTTCGCCGCCGACGTCACGGGTGTGATTCGCTCGATCGGCGAGCGCCAGGCCATCTTGGTCGGACACGGATGGGGTGCGTACGGCGCATGGATGGCTGCTGCGTTTCGACCGGCACACGTGCGTGCGCTGGTGACGTTGTCGATGCCACACCCGCTCGTCCTCCGGCGCCATTTCCTACGAGGAGGAGTGTTTCGATCCGGCACCCTGCTCGGCGCGCAGATTCCCGTGGTTCCGGAGCGACGACTGGTGTCCGACGACGGCGCCTTCGTCGAGCAGTTCCTGCGGCGTTGGGCGGCGCCGCAGAGTGACTTTCCGGACGAGGACGCCTGTGCCCGGTATCGCGCTGCCATGCGGATCTGGCCCGCGCCGCATTGCGCCCTCGAATATCAACGATGGGCGGTACGGTCCCTGTTTCGCGCGGACGGCCGGCGGTTCGCCAAGCGCCTGGAGGAGCCCATCGCGATGCCGGTGTTGCAGGTCCACGGCGCTCAGGATCGAAACATGGAGCCACGGCTCGCGGCGGCGTCACGCTCGCAGGTGGCCGATAGCCATACATGGGTCCAGCTCGAAGATGCCGGGCACTTCCCGCATGAGGAAACGCCGGAGCTCGTCAACGATGCTCTGGTGGAGTGGCTCGGACAGCACTAGGGCTCGCGGCTGGTGGCCCGGATGGCATCGTCGAGCTCGTCGTATTGCGTCTGAGGCGCGAGCGGGCTCCCCGCGCGGTACGCGGCACGCCCCAGAGCGAATCCGCCGACGGGTGCGGTGAAGAACTGCAGGAACGCTGCAAGACCGACGACGAAGAACGATTTCCAGGACGGTTCGAGGCAGAAGGCGCCACCGAGCACGAGGACGACGCCGAGTGTGGCCGCTTTGGTCACGGCGCTGAGCCGGGAATAGACGTCGGCCAACCGGACCAGGCCGATGGCTGCCATGACGATGAAGAAGACGCCGACGGTGATCAGCGTCCCGCCGAGGATGTCCAGCACGTTCACCGGTCCCTCCGATCGACGAGTCGAGCCAGTACCACGGTGCCGAGGAATCCGATCAGCGTGGCGATCAGCACGATGTCGAAGAACATCGGCTGGTCGTTCCGCACGGCCAGGAGAGCGGTGGCGGCCACGAACAGGTAGAACGCGAAATCACCCGCGGTGGCGCGATCGGCGTCGGTCGGTCCCACGAAGATCCGCCAGATGACCGGCAGGTATGTCACGGCGATGACGACCAGGGCGAGATCGACGGGGTTCACGACGCACCTCCCGGCCGGTTGTGCGTTCGTACCGCGGAGAGCATGCGGCGCTCGAACACGTGGAGCGTGTGCCGGAACTCATCGGCGCTGCCGACGTACATCCCGTGCACGTAGAGCATGGATTGGTCCTCGTTGATCGTGAGCGAGAGCGTGCCGGGCGTCAAGGAGATCAGGTTGGCCATGAGGGTCATCTCGGCCGGGGTCGTGCTCTGCATGGAAATGGCGACGATTCCGGGGCTCAGCCGGCTCCGGGGCGTGATGACGTCCCAGGCCACTTGGAGGCTTGCCACCAGGAGCTCGTAGGCGAAGAAGGCGCCGAAGCCGACGAGGCGCACCACCCTGAGGAGCTCGGCTCCGATCCGGCTCAGCATGCGTATCACCGTCCCGTCAACGCCTCGACGTAGGTGCTCGAATCGACCAGACCGTGCGCGGCCGTCTCCGCGAGCGACAGCAAGAACTCCCCGCCCAGTCCCAGAGAGGTCGTGACGAGGGCGAGGACGATCCCTGGAACGATCAATGGTGTGGCAATCCGGACCTGGCTGGCCGTGGTGACCGCGACGGTTCCGCCTCCGCTGCTGACCACCCGTTCGGAACGGTCGCTGGATTCGTGGCCCCAGAAGGCAGCATTCCAGATCTTGAGCATGTACAGGAGCGTGATGAGGCTGACCGCCACGGCGACACCGGCCGCGATGTATTGCTGCTCGTCCATGGCCGCGCGGACCACGGTGAATTTGGCGACGAAGCCGGAGAACGGCGGTATGCCCGCGAGTGACAGGGCGGCGATCAGGAAGGCGGCTCCGAGCAAGGGTTCTCGCCGGGCGATGCCCCCGAGGCGGTTGATCTGGCCCGTTCCATGGTGGGTTTCGACGGCTCCGGCGCTCAGGAACAGGCTCGCCTTGACGATCATTTCGTGCAGGAGGTAGAAGATGGCGGCTGCCAGGCCAGTCACCCCGAAGAAGCCGAGCCCGACGGCGATGTATCCCGCCTGGCTGACCGTCGAGTAGACGAGGATGGAACGCATCGTCGTCTGCCCGAGCGCGCCGAACGCGCCGATGACCATCGTGGCGATGCACACCACGAGAACGACCGTTTGGACCGACTCCGCTCCGTCGAAGTAGACGCTGACGATCCGGAACAGACCGTAGATGCCGATCTTGGTGAGTAGTCCGGAGAACAGCGCGGTGATCGCGGGAGAGGTGTAGGGGTAGGTCCGCGGCAGCCAGCCGTGCAGCGGCACCAGCGCTCCCTTGAGCGCGAGCGCGATGAGTACGACGCTGCCGGCGAAAGCCGCGATACCGCTCGCGCTCCCGGCGCCGGCCAGTTCACCGAGCTGAACACTGCCGTTGACCGCGTATACGAGTGCGACACCGCCGAGCAGGATCGAGGAACCGAACAGGTTCACCATCAGATAGATCCGGCCGGCGGCCAGCTGGGCTTTCTGCGCCGACTTCGTGATCAGCACGTAGCTGGGGATCAGCGCGACTTCGATCATCACGAAGAAGTTGAACAGGTCCGCCGTCACCACCGCGCCGAAGACGCCGCCAGACATGACGAGAACTAGCGGAATCACGGACGGATCGCGCTCGTCGCCGGTGGCGATGAGAAAGGCCGAACACAGGAGGATCAGCATCGCCATCACCAGGAGCACGAGGGCGCTGAAGGTGTCGGCAGCGAACGGGATAGCGATACCCGGAACCCAGCCCGCGACCTGCTCGGTGACGACGTCGCCGTCCCGGGTCTCGGCGACCAGCGATATCGCGAAGACCAGCACCGCGGCCGGCACGGCTAGGAGCAGGGCTCGCTGCAACCATGCCGAACGACGAGTCAACGGCGCCACTCCCGCACCGAGCAGCGGCAGGGCGAAGACGAAGGGCAGGAGGTTGTTCACGATTCCGACTCCTCGTCCGGGGCGTCGTCCGCGCCGGCCCGGGCCAGCCCGAACAAGTAGACCGTGACGCCAAAGGTGATGACGATGGCGGTGAGCGCGAATGCCTGCGGTAGCGGGTCCGCGGCGTCGTCGGGATGTGACGTGCCGATGAACGATACGGCCCGAAAACCCATGCCGCCCGCGGCGACGAGCAGGCTGTTCAATGCATGGCCGATCAGGACGAAACCGAGCGTAACCCGGATCAGGCCCGGCTGGAGGACGAGGTACACGCCTCCGGCCACGAGGAGTCCGACGACGAGGGCTGCCGTCATCTCAGCTTCCCCCCTGTCCGTTCCGTGCGAGTTCTGGCTCCCTGGCGGGGAGTTCCCCGGTGGTGCCCCGGCCGAGCCGGTCGAAGGCCGACACGGCCATGCCGAGCACGATGAGGAAGACGCCGAGATCGAAGGAGAGCGACGACGTCATCGATATCTCGGCCCCGCCAATGCCGAGGTGGCCGTGGAGCGGGCGGAGGAACGAGCCGTCGGCGAGTCCTCCTATGCCGGTGAGGACAGCCAGTGCGAGACCCCCGTAGATGAGGTACGGCGCGCGCAGCCGGGGTGGATGATCCAGGCCATGCGGAAGCTGGAGCACGGCCACCGCCACGCCGGCGACGAGCGCGGCGATGAACCCGCCGCCTGGCTCGTAGTGTCCCCGGAACAACAGGTAGGCCGAGATCGCCACGGTCATCGGGACGAGGACGCGGGCTGCGAACCGGGGGATGACCATGTTGCCCAGCCGGTCGGGTGGCGCCGTGGCGGAATCGGCGGGAAGGATGTTCGGCTCTGCCGTGCCGCGCAACAAGGCCATGAGCCCGATGCCGGCGATGGCGAGCACGGTTACCTCGCCGAGCGTGTCCAGGCCACGGAAGTCAACCAGGACCGTGTTGACCACGTTGCTGCCGCCGCTGTCCTTCTTGGCGTTGTGTATCAGGTAGTCGGCGGCGGCCGAGCGATCCCGCCGCCCGGCGAGGAGGAAGGTGGCGGCCGCGGCCACGGTTCCGGCGGCCACGGCGATGGCCGCCGTGAGAATAGCCCGGGGCCGGCGTATCCGCCGGAAGGTTGGTGGCAGGCGCCGGAGCACGAGCACCGCCACGACCACCGTGAGGATCTCGACGAGCAGCTGGGTCAGTGCCAGGTCGGGGGCTCCTGCCAGGAGGAACCAGAAGCCGACCAGGAATCCGACGGCGCCGAGCAGCACGATGGCGGTGATACGCGTGGTGGTGAGGCACAGCGCGAGGATGGCGATCGCCAGCAAGGCCACGACGGCCCAGTCGTGCGGGCGCGTTGTGGAGAGCGGCGGTTCGGCGACGTCCGGGCGCATCGCGATTCCGGTGGCACCGAGGACCAGAAGGGCCGCCAGCGGCCAGGCGATATGGGCCCCGATCGCGTGCGAGCGCGCCGGAAGCCCGATCCAGCTGCCGAGCTGGATACTGCCTGAGACGGTGTGGTTGAAGGCGTCGGCCCCGGTGAGCGGAACTCGGTGCCGATGCAATGCTCGATCGACCGGGTAGCGGCCGAAGAACAGGGCCATGCCGGTGATGATCGTCAGGGCGGACAGCACCAGCGGCGAACCGAAACCGTGCCAGAGGCTGAGTTTCGCGTGCGACTCGGTCAACATCGTGTCCTCGACCGTCCGGCTGATCAACGGATCGAGGACACCCACCGTGAGTCCCAGCACGAGCCCGAGAGCTGCCGGTATCGCCGCCGGGAGCAGGAACGTCATGCTGGGCTCGTACAGTTTGCGCTGCGTCGTGGGCCCGGCGAACGCCCCGTAGAAGATGCGGAATCCGTAGGCGAACGTGAGCCCCGCGCCGGCCACGGTGGCCAGGGCCGCGAGCCATCCGGTCCACGCGGGTCCCGGTGTCTCCAGGAGCGCGGAGTAGGCCTCCTCCTTGCTGATGAACCCGATGAACGGCGGGATGCCGGCCATGGACGTCGCGGCCAGGCCGGTGAGCGTGGCAGTCACCGGCATCACCCGGCGCAGCCCGCCGAGCTCGCGGATGTCGCGGCTGCCGGCCTCGCGGTCGATGATGCCGGCGAGCATGAACAAGGTCGCCTTGAACATCGCGTGTGCGAAGGTGTGTAGCGCCGCCGCGGCGAGCGCGCCGGGGGTTCCCACACCGATCAACGCGATGATGAAGCCGAGCTGGCTGACGGTGGAGTAGGCCAGCAGCGATTTCAGATCGTGCTGCTTCAGGGCGAACGCCGCGCCCACGATCATCGTGGTCAGCCCGATGACCATGAGGACGACGGTCCACATGGTCATGTGAGCGAACGTGGGCGAGAACCTCATCAACAGGTAGATTCCGCCCTTGACCAGGGTCGCGGCGTGCAGGTAGGCGCTGACCGGTGTGATGGCCACCATCGCGTCGGGCAACCAGAAGTGAAACGGTAGCTGGGCCGATTTGGTGATCGCGGCGATGATCAACAGCACGGCGATCGCAGGCGCGAGCGGCGATTCGATGACGACGGACGGATCGGCCATGATGACCGACATGTTGGTGGTGCCCGCGGAGATGCTCAGCAGGACCGCAGCGGCTAGCAGCGCCAATCCGCCGCCCGCGGTCACGACGAGGGCCCGTGCAGCAGGCTGCACGGCGGTGCGTCCGGCCCCTCCGATCAGCAGGAACGACGCCAGTGTCGTGAGCTCCCAGAAGACGAAGAGCAGCACGAGATCGCGGGCCAGCACGAGGCCGAGCATCGACATCGCGAACAGCGTGAGGAGCATGTAGAGACGCTGGTGCTGCTCACTGGTGCCCAGATAGCGAGGGCAATATGCCAAGATCAGAGCGCCGACACCCAGTACCAGGGAGGCGAACAGCAGCGAGAGACCGTCGAGATGAAGGTGGAAGCTCACCCCGATGCTGGGCATCCACTCCCAGTTCAGGGACACCGTGCCGCCGTCGAGCACGTCCGGAGCGCGGGTAGCCAGCAATGCGCCGATGAGAAGGAAGGCCACAGCAAGCGGGTAACCGGCGTTGCGACCCAAACGGGAGGCGATTGCCGGAGCGGCAACCGCCGTCACGACGAGGGCCAGGAGTACTACGGCCAGGATCATGGACTACGCTCAGCTATCGTCACCTCGGCCACCAGGCCGTACCTCCATGGTCGATGTGTCCCCGCTACTGCGGTCGTTCGTCACGCTATCGCAGTACAGAATGACAACGGGCGCCAGTTGGCCTGACGCCCGCGTGTCGCGTAATTGTGAGTGTGATTCTACATGGGTCGTTTTCGTGCGGAGATGCCTGTCTGATGCCTGCCTTGGGTGCCCGGTACGGAGTGGCGCCGACGATTCGCGTCAGGTGCAACTGCCGGTGGGCACGGGATCGGTGGCATCGGCGGCGGACTCGGCCATCGGCCGCACTTCGGTATCGGACAGGGCATAACCGGTGCTCGGGTCGGTCAGCGACGCCGCGAAGATCGTCCCGTAAACCGTTCCGTCGGTGGAGACGAGCGGACCCCCGGAATTGCCGGGACGGACCTCGCCCCGCAATCCGAGGACGTCGCGGGTGACCGAACCGTCGCCGTAGATGTCCCGGCCGACGAGCTCGTGCTGGCCCCGGACCCGAACCGGTGTGGCGGTGAGCGGCCCGCTGCCTGGATACCCGACGACGACTGCGTCCACGCCCGTTCCCGGCGCGCCGTCGGCAAGATCCAACGGCTCGTGGGGAAGATCCGGTACGGCCAGGACAGCGAGATCGATGTCGGAATCGAAGTCGACGACGCGCGCCGCCAGGGGATCGCCATCGGCGAATGTCACGACCGGTTCGTTGACACCGGCGACGACGTGGGCGTTGGTCATGACCCGTTCCGGCGCCACGACGAAGCCGCTGCCGCTGAGCACGCGGGAACATTCGGGCGCCCGGCCGGTGATGTGCACCACGCTCTCCGCCGCTTTCTGGATATCTGGATCGCGGTGCAGGTTGCCGTCCGGAGCCTCCACCTCACCGATTGGCTCGGGTACCCATGGCGCGACGACCTCGGGAAACCCTTCCGCGATCACGACGTCCTGGAAGGCATCACGCAAATTGTCCGGTGAGACGGGTACCGCGTCGTCGACGGTGCGCAGGATGGCGGATTCCCGGATGCCCTGGGAGGCATACGGAATGGCAGCAGTGGAGAGCGCCAGTCCGAGTGCCCAGGCCGCCAGCAGCAGGCCGATGATGCCGAGCGCGGCACCCCCGGCAGCGTCGACGTGCCGTGCCGGTTGGGAGGAAACCTTCGATCGGACCCACCCGCCGGTCCACGCGAGCACGCCTTGCCCGATCGATGCGACGGCGAGGACCAGCAGGGCCGCGAGTATGGACACGCCGAGCCCGGGTTCCAGACTTCCCAGCAGAACCGGTACGAGCAGCAGGCCCGCGACCGCTCCGCCGACGAAACCGGCGAACGACAGCAGCCCGACGACGAAGCCGTGCACCCAGCCGGTGTAGCCCACCACGATGGCCAGCGCGATGATGATGAAGTCCACCGCGTTCAACCCGAAGATCACAGGTCAGCGCTCCCTTCCCACCGGGCCCAGCCGAGACACCCGCTATTCATGTTCGGATACGTGTACGGTCCCATGGTCGTTCCATCCCGGCGACCTGGAACAGGCGCGCCAGAACGCCCGCGGTGAAACCCCATATCCACAGGTCACCGATCCGGAAGGCGGGGCCGACCGTGCCGCTGGGATGCCGGAATTGCAGCCGGTTGACCGGATCGAGGAGATCGTCGAGCGGGACACGGTGTACGGACGCTACCTCCTGGGGATCGGCGACGCTTACGGGGGACGGTTCGCGCCACCACGCAAGAACGGGCGTTACCGCATAGTTCGTCACGGGGATCCAGAGTGTCGGTAATGTGGTCACGACGTCTACCCCGTGGATGTCCAGGCCGGTCTCCTCGGCGCCCTCGCGTAGTGCCGCGGCGACCGGGCCGTCGTCGTCCGGGTCGATCACGCCACCGGGAAACGAGACCTGGCCGGCGTGCCGGCGGAGGTGGTGTGCGCGTTCGGTCAAGAGCACGTCCGGCCGGCCATCCCGCTCGCCGAAGAGGAGCAAGACGGCCGACGGCCGGGCCGAGCCGTCGGCGGGCGGCAGGAATCCGGAGAATGTCGCCGCAGAGGTGTTCGAGACGGCATCGACCATGTGACTCATCCACGCCGGGAGAGTCATCGGCGTGGCCCATCACGCACGAGTTTGGCTGCCGCCGTCGGATCGGTCGGCCCCTCACCATAGGCGGGACATAGCCTCTCCAGGGGACAGGCGCCACAGGCGGGGCGGCGGGCGTGGCAGCGCCGCCGGCCGTGCCAGATGATCCGATGCGACAGCATCGTCCATTCCTGTTTGGGGAACAGGGCGGCGACATCGGCTTCGATCTGGTTCGCGTCGGTGCTCTGCGTCCACTGCCAGCGGCGAACGAGCCGGCTGAAATGGGTGTCGACGGTGAGCCCGGGAACGTCGAAGGCATTGCCGAGGATGACATTGGCGGTCTTGCGGCCCACGCCCGGCAGGGTGACGAGCTCCTCCATGGTGCGGGGCACCTCGCCGTCGAAGCGCTCCGTGAGTGCTTCTGCCATGTTGATGATCGACTTGGTTTTGGCCCGGAAGAACCCGGTCGGCTGGATGATGTCCTCGACCCGTACGGGGTCCGCCGCGGCCAGCGCCGGAGCGTCCGGATAGGCTGAGAACAGTGTCGGAGTTACGGAGTTCACCCGGGTATCGGTGGTCTGTGCCGACAGAACGGTGGCGACGAGCAGCTGAAACGGTGTGCTGAAGTCCAGCTCGCAGTGTGCGTCCGGATAGAGCGTGGCGAGTTCCCGGTTGATCTTGCGGGCCCGGCGCACGAGCGCCCGGTGCGACTCAGTATTGGCGGAGGACACACGCTTACCTTATGTTCTGCGGCCGACAGGTCGAAAGCCGAGAGGTCGCCGTCCTGGTGGCTGGCACGCAGTGACGGTTGCGACGTCAACGGCGAGCACGGGTTGGGAAGCGCGAGACCGAATAATGCGCCATCATGGTGTCCGGGCACAATAGTTGTCGGTAGAACGTGAGACGGAACACTCGGCGGCGCGTGATCGAGTAGTTCGGTACGGGTGGACGAACACGACCAAGTTGACGAGAAGGAGCCAGGTAGTGGTTGATGATGCGCTACGCAGCGCACCGCTGTTCCGTGAACTGAACGATGAGGCGGCCGCCGCATTGCGGGCCTCGATGGTCGAGGTGCATCTCGACCGTGGCGAGGTGGTGTTCCGCGAAGGCGACGACGGCGACCGCGTGTACGTCGTGACCGCTGGCAAGATCAAGCTTGGTCGTACTGCGCAAGACGGGCGGGAGAATCTCCTCGCGCTGCTGGGACCGGGTCAGATGTTCGGGGAACTGTCCCTGTTCGATCCGGGACCCCGATCGGCGACGGCCACGGCAGTGACGGAAACGAGCCTGCTCGGCCTGGGACACTCCGACCTTGTCCCCTTGCTCACCGGACGTCCAGAGGTGGCGCGCGGCTTGTTGTTGCAGCTTGCCTCCCGGCTGCGCCGGTCCAATGACACCCTCGCGGATCTGGTCTTCTCCGATGTTCCGGGACGCGTCGCCAAGCAGCTCCTCGATCTGTCCACGCGTTTCGGCGTCCCTTCCGAGGAGGGCGTGCGAGTGGTGCACGATCTCACTCAGGAGGAGCTGGCCCAGTTGGTCGGCGCGTCCCGAGAGACGGTCAACAAGGCACTCGCCGACTTCGTGGCGCGCGGCTGGCTGCGTCTCGAACAGCGTTCGGTGGTCCTGCTCGATGTCGAGCGGATGCGCCGCCGGGCTCGCTGAGCAGCAGTCTCGGCGCCAGTGGGCTTCATTCCCCCGCCGCATTCGTGGGCTTCTCCGCCCCAGTGAGGTAATCGAGGGCGGCGGCGACCGTGCGCTCCGCTGCTGGCCACACGGAACGATCCACATCGGAGTAGACGATCTCCACCACCTCGCGAGCAGACGTTGCGCCGCTAGCGAGTGCCGCGCGTACCTCGTCGAGCCGTGCGTGCCGGTGGGCGATGTACTGCTCGATCACGCCGACGGCGTCGGCCCGGACCGGTCCGTGGGCGGGCAGCAGCATCCAGTCACCGCTGAGCCGGTCGCGAAGCCTGGCCAGCGAGTCGAGGTAGGCACCGAGCTGGCCGTCGGGGTGTGCGACGACGCTCGTGCCACGCCCGAGGATGGTGTCGCCGCAGAGCAACCCGCGCCAGGAACCACGGCGGACCTCCAGGCAGATGGAATCTGCCGTGTGCCCGGGGGTGTGGAGGACGCGTAGGTCGAGGTCGGGTATCGCGATCTGCTCGTCGTCGCTCACGGGCTCGGTGTCGATGCACAGGTCCGGGTCCAGGGCGGTGACCGGCGCACCGGTGTGCTGGTGAAAGCGTTGCGCACTCTCGGTGTGATCGGGGTGATGGTGGGTGAGAACCGTCAGTGCCACCGCACCCAGCGACGCGACGGCCCGCAGGTGATCCTCGATCAGCGGGCCAGGATCGATGACGACGTTGCCCGCGCTGGTGGACAGGACGTACGTGTTGGTGCCTTCGAGCGTCATCGGGCTCGGATTGTCGGCCCGGATCAGATGGCACCAGCCCGGCAGGCCCTCGGCACCCCCACTCGCCCCCTGTCCCATGATCATGAACGATTACCCCCGCTCTCAGGACGAGGATCGTTCATGATCATGGGGTGATGGGTCGTGGCGGCGTGGTCGTCGCCCGGGTAGCGGGGGTCGTCGGGGAGCAGGGCGATGACGGCGTCGCCGTCGTCGAGCCATCCCGGCATGACTGCCGCGATCTCCCGCTGCGTCGCGTGGATGTCCGTGGCGCTGGACAACCCCGCGAGCTCTTCGAGAACCACCCGGGTGGGCGGAAGCATGTCCCACTCACCCGCGTCAGCACGCCGCAATGCCTCGTGGGCCGTCACCCACATCGCCGCTTCCGCCTCCCCGGAGACGTCTTGAGGCTCCTGCCCGCGTGGAAGCTCGGCCGCGAAGAACCAGGTGTCGAAACGCCGGCGTTCGAATCGCGGGGTGATCCAGTGTGCCCAGGGCACCAGATCGTCCGGCTGTAACGCGACGCCGGTCTCCTCCCGGGTCTCGCGCAGCGCGGCACCCACGAATCCGCGGGCGGCATCCTCGCCCGTCCCCAGCCGGCGTGCCCAGGTGGCCGCGTCGATGTCCCGGTGTCCGGCCGTGTCAGCGGCATCGACACTGCCGCCGGGGAACGCGACCATGCCACCGGCGAACGCCATGCCGTGCACCCGCTGCTGGACGTAGACCTCGAGTCCGGCATGCGCATCGCGCACGAGCACGACCGTCGACGCCGGCCGCGGCTCCACGGGTGGGAGCCGGCCGGCGACGAACGCCCGTGCCCGCTCCGCGGAGGAGGGAGGCAGCTTCCTGGCGGACGTCACCGGACCTCGGCGATCAACTCGATTTCCACGGGAGCGTCGAGGGGTAACACTGCGACACCCACCGCGCTGCGGGCATGTTGGCCGGCCGCTCCGAAGACCTGGCCGACCAGTTCACTGGCTCCGTTGATCACCTGCGGTTGCGCCGTGAACCCTGGCGCCGAGGCGACGAAGCCGACGATCTTCACCACGCGCGCCACCGCGGACAGGTCACCTACCTGGGCGTGCACCGCAGCGAGTGCGTTGAGCAGGCACTGCTGGGCGCATTCGTACGCCTCTTCGGGACTGACCTCGGCGCCCACCTTTCCCGTGCGGACCAGCTCCCCGTCTCGGAGGGGAAGCTGGCCCGCGGTGTAGACATACGGACCGGTACGGACAGCCGGCACGTAGGCGGCGACCGGCGCCGCCACCGAAGGGAGCGTGAGACCGAGCTCCTCCAGCCGCTGTTCCGGACTCGCTGCCGAACTGGTCGTCTCACCGTTCACGTGCTACTCCCGGGGTCACTCGGTCTTTTCTCGCTTGAAGTACGCGACGAGATTCTCGGGATTGTCGCCCGGCACGACCTGGACGAGCTCCCATCCGTCTTCGCCCCACGTGTCGAGGATCTGCTTGGTCGCATGGATCAGAATCGGTGCGGTTGCGTATTCCCACTTCGTCATAGCGCGAGCCTACTGGCGCGCCCTACGGATCGTCTCGCCGCCCGGCGCACTCGGGGTCAGCGAGATTCGTCGTCCCACATAGCGCCCGCGCCGTCGTGTTCGTCGAAGATCAACCAGGTGCGTGTACTGCGCACTCCGGGAACCTCGTGGAGCCTTTCGAGGACGACGTGGCGCAACTCGGCATTGTTCGGCGCTCGCACCAGGGTGAGGACGTCGAAATCACCCCCGACCAATGCGTAGTGCTCGATGTACGGGACCGTACTCAGTGCCGCGGCCACCTCCCGCCACGTGTTCTGCTGGATGGACAGCAAGACGTAGGCGCTGGTGCCCAGGCCGGCACGCTCGGCATCGATCATCGCGGCGAATCCGGTAATCACTCCATCGGACAGCAGCCGGTTGACCCGTGCATAAGCGTTCGCGCGAGACACGTGGACGCGTTCGGCAAGCGTCCGGATGGACATCCGCCCGTCACGCTGCAGTTCGGCCAGTATCGAGTGGTCGATGTCGTCGAGTTTGCTCGGAGACATTTGGCCCGTTCGCCACGTGTGACGTGCCTCACCACGAGATTTTCGGTCAGCCATGACCAATCTCCTCGGCCGTTTGTCAGCGATTTGCCGCGAATGTAGAGAAGTCCATCCCATCGAGCGCACGATTTGAAGTCAAGAGCGGAGATCGAGGATCTTTCGTGATCTCTCGGGGATTCTCCACGGGAAATCCGGAATCACGAGATCATTCGTCGATCGGCTCATCCGTCGATGCATTTCGAGGGTGGTGAGCGTCATGCGCACGTCGGCCGATCATCATGAGACGTCGACGACACGTCTGCTGCCGTCACCGGTACCGGTGCGGTTCCTCGACGAGGACGGGCGTCTCGGGCCGGAGGACGAGCGGGGTGGCTTCGCGATACCGACCGATGAGGCCCTGCTGGAGACCTATCGCTGGATGGCCATCGGGCGCAGGTTCGACACCGAAGCGTCGGCCCTCGCACGACAAGGCCGGCTGGCCGTGTATCCGTCGTCGCGCGGGCAGGAAGCCTGTCAGGTTGGTGGTGTTTTGGCCCTCGGCAGCGAGGACTGGTTGTTCCCCACCTACCGGGACACCGTCTCGCTCGTCGTGCGCGGGATCGATCCGGTCGAGTCGCTGTCGCTCCTGCGGGGCGAGTGGCACTGCGGATACGACCCCGTGGCATCACGTGTGGCGCCCCAGTGCACGCCACTGGCCACACATCTGCCCCACGCCGTGGGCGTCGCGTGGGCTGCCCGACGGCGCGGCGAGGACGTGGTGGCCATGGCATTCGTCGGTGACGGTGGAACGAGCGAAGGTGACTTTCACGAAGCCTTGAACTTCGCGGCGGTGTTCGGGGTTCCCGTGGTGTTCCTCGTGCAGAACAACCGGTGGGCTATCTCGGTACCCCTGGAGATCCAGACGCATGCGCCGTCGCTGGCGTCGAAGGGCGTCGGTTACGGCGTGCGCGGTGAATGGGTCGACGGCAACGACGCAGTAGCGGTCACGGCAATGCTTGCGGACGCCGTCCGGTATGCGCGGGCCGAGCGAGCTCCGGTGCTGGTGGAGGCGTTGACATATCGGATGGCCGCGCACACGAACGCCGACGACGACCGGCGATACCGGGAGGCGAGTGAGGTCGACGTGTGGCAGCGGCGCGATCCGGTGTCGCGGCTGGAGTCGTATCTGGTGAACACCGGTGCATTGGTGCAAGACGACATTGACGCGGTGGCCAAAGAAAGCGAGTCCCTGGCCGAGCGGATCCGTGACGGGCTCGCGGGCGATGTGCGTGAAGGGGCCGACGACGTGTTTGCGCACGTGTACGCCCACCCACCCGAGCGGTTGATGCGTCAGCGTGCCGACGTGCTGGCGGCCGAATAAGGGGTGAGTCGCATGGTGACGATGGTGCAGGCGCTGAATCGGGCGCTGGGTGACGCGATGCGTGCGGATCCCTCCGTGGTGGTGTTCGGCGAGGACGTGGGAACGCTGGGTGGCGTCTTCCGCGTCACAGACGGGCTGACGAAGGAATTCGGTCCGGATCGATGCTTCGACACCCCGCTTGCCGAAAGCGGCATCGTCGGCGTGGCCGTGGGCATGGCGATGCAGGGGTTGCGGCCGGTGGTGGAGATGCAATTCGACGCCTTCGCCTACCCCGCTTTCGAGCAGGTCGCGTCACACGTCGCGAAATTGCGTAACCGCACGCGAGGTGCGGTGCAAACACCGATCGTGATCCGCGTCCCCTACGGGGGCGGTATCGGCGGTGTGGAACACCACAGCGATTCCTCGGAAGGGTTGTACGCCCAGGTGCCGGGGTTGAAAGTCAGCACGCCGGCAACCGTGTCCGACGCCTACGTGTTGCTGCGTGAGGCGATCGCCGATCCCGATCCCGTGGTCTTCTTCGAGCCGAAACGGTTGTACTGGAGTACCGCCGAGATCGACCTTCCAGCCAGTGCGCCAGGTTCGGGCCGGGCAGAGATCCGGCGGCCCGGATCCGACGTCACGCTGATGACCTACGGGCCGAGCGTGCCGCTGGCGCTCGAAGCCGCCGACGCCGCGACGGCGGAACTCGGCCTCGACGTGGAAGTTCTCGACCTTCGCACGCTCGTTCCCCTGGACGAGGCGAGCATCATCGACTCGATCAGCCGGACGGGTCGTGGCGTCGTGGTCACCGAAGCTCCCAGCTTCGCCGGACCGGCGGCCGAGATCGCCGCGCTGGCGCACGAGCACTGTTTCTACTCCCTGGCCGCGCCGATTCGCAGGGTCACCGGGCTCGACATTCCATATCCCCCTCCGGCATACGAACATCACTATCTCCCGAGCGTGGAGCGAATCCTCGATACGCTCCTGGACCTCGAGTGGGAGGAGCCATTCACCCGGGCCGCGTGATCGTCAACCGGTGGCGCACCTATGCCGGTTCGTTCGGCGGCAGGCCGGCGACGTCCGCGGCGCTGTCGGCGAGGGCGAGACCCGCTTCGTCGTAGAGGTGAAACACCGCGTCGGCGCCACGGCGGGTGAGTAGATCCATCTCCTCCATGTGCTTGACCACCGCCGCGATGTGCCCGGTGAACGCCCGATCGTGGAGCTGCTCCAGCGCGAAGACGTTGCCCGAGTGATGCGGCATCGCCAGGAGCACGAGGTCGATCGTGTCCGAGAGCAGGACCTTGTCCCAGAAGTCGGTGTCGACGGCGTCACCTTCCACCACGGTGTACCCGAGGGACCTGAGCTCGGCAACCTTGTCCGGATCGGTGTCGATCCCCAGAACCGGCAGGCCATAGTGCGTCGACAGGCGGTCGTAGGCGCCGCGGCCGACCCGGCCCATGCCGAGCACGATGGCCCGCGCGTCGCCGAGCTCGATGGGCCGATCGTCCGGATGTAGCTGATCGGCACTCCGCTGGGGAAGCCGCTTGCGGACACGTTCGTAGATGCTGCCGCTCGTCGTGTTCAACACCGCTGCCGCGACGAAGCTGAGGGCCACGGTCAGCGACAGCACGATGAGCCATTCGTCGTCGAGCCAGCCGTTGCTGGCGGCGATCACCGCGACGATCAGACCGAACTCGGAATAGTTGCTCAGGCTGAGTGCGGCCAGGGTCGATGTCCGATGGCGGAGCCGGAAGCCGGAGAAGAGCAGCAGGAAGAGGAGGCCCTTGAGTGGAACGAGGACGACCAGGATGACCGCGAGGGCAGCGATTTCCCACGTGGGGAGCGCGGTGAGGCCGACCGAGACGAAGAAGCCGACGAGGAAGAGCTCCTTCATGTTGAACATCGCCTTGGACAGGCCGTTCGCTGCCGGATGAGGCGCAAGGAGCATCCCGACGATCAGGGCGCCCAGGTCGCCTTTGATCCCGACTTGCTCGAACAGGGCATAGCCGAGGACAAGGGCCAGCACGGCACCGTAGAGGATCTGCATCTCGCCATAGCCCACGCGAGGCAGCAAGGCACGCAGGAAGGGGGCGGCGGGGATCAGCAGGAGGAGCGCGAGTGCCCACGGGCTGGGAAGTTCGCCGGTGGAGGTGGTGAGGAAGACCACGGCGAAGATGTCTTGCATGATGAGGACGCCGATGGCTGTCCGGCCGTAGAGGGAGCGGCTCTCACTGCGTTCTTCGAGGACCTTCACGGCGAAGACGGTGCTGGAGAACGACAGTGCGAACGCGAGAACGGTGAGGTTATGCCAGCCGGCGCCGTGCAGCACGGAGAACCCGGCGAGCTTGAGCGCGGTGAGTATGCCGACGAACAGCGCTGTGGACGTGACCATGTGCAGCGATGCGGTTCCCCACACCTCACCACGGATCAGCGTCCGGACGTTGAGTTTGAGGCCGATGGTGAACAGCAGCAGGGTGACGCCGAGATCGGCAATGGTGTCCAGCGCCGGGATAGCGTCGTAGCCCATCACGTTGAGCGCGAACCCGGCGGCGAGGAACCCGACCAGCGGGGGTAACCGTACTGCCATGGCGAGGAGACCGCCGAGGAACGGCATCAGGATGTAGGCGGGTTCCACGAGATAGCAACTCCCTGTGGCGTTGTCTGCCGCGTCATCCTATCGATCGAACCGGTGCTCCTGGTGGTGCACGTGGCTGGCGCTGGATGGTGACGTGGTCCGAACCGGTACGCTCACAGTCCGCCGGCCTCGCCCCGCTTCTCCATCAGCCACCTGCTCCGATGTTCCTTCCATCGGTCCAGGAACTGGGCCTGATCCTGCTTGACGAACCGGAAGAACTCCAGGGTCTCCTCCAGCCGCCGACCCCCCGGGGTGTCGCGGCCGAGATTCTCGACGCCGTCGACCAGGACTTCCTCGTATCGATCGAATACGGGCTGCCGTTGCATCATGATCGCTGCCCAGATGTCGTCGTCGTAGACGCGGTAGTGATCGACTCTGGCTCCGGGGGCACGCTCCCTGGCGAGGAGGCCGGATTGGACGAGCGGGCGTACGGCCCCGGAGATGGCCGCTGGACTGACTCGAAGGCCCTCGGCCAGATCGCGCGCCGTGTAGCTCTCGGAGTCGTCGGCCAGGACGTAGGCGAAGACGCGCGCTGCCATGCGGTTCAGCCCTACCTCGGTGAGAACGAGGGCGAAACGTTCCACGAACCTCAGGACGGCATCGCTGTCGGCGCCATCCGATGCGTTCTCTAGCGCGGTGTCGGCTCGCTGGTCATCTGGCGACGACGACAACCCCGAACCCCCAATGCTGAAGCGATCTCATCACATTCGTACGGCGACGACCGTTTTCGCCATTGTCTCAGGAAGCGAGAATAACATGGTTCATATCTTTCATGAAATTGTGAATAGAGTGTACATTGATCGGCATGACTACAGCGATCGATGTGACTGGCCTGGTCAAGACCTTCGGCCAGACGCGCGCTCTCAACGGGTTGAACCTGCACGTGGAGACCGGTGAAGTACACGGTTTCCTCGGACCCAACGGCGCTGGCAAGTCGACCACTATCCGGGTGCTGCTGGGCTTGCTCCGATCAGACTCCGGCCGGGCCGTCGTGCTCGATGGCGATCCCTGGACCGACGCCGTGGCGCTGCACAAGCGGCTGGCGTACGTGCCAGGGGATGTCGAGCTGTGGCCGAACCTCACCGGTGGCGAAGCCATCGACCTGTTAGGCAGGCTTCGGGGTGGGCTCAACGAGGCTCGCCGCGAAGAACTCATCGAGCGGTTCGCGCTGGACCCATCCAAGAAGGGGCGTACCTACTCGAAGGGCAACCGCCAGAAGGTCGCAATCATCTCCGCGCTCGCCTCCGATGTCGAGCTGCTGATCCTGGACGAGCCCACCGCCGGCCTCGACCCCCTCATGGAGACCGTCTTTCAGGACTTCATCCGGCAGGCGAAAGCCGAGGGCCGGACCGTGCTGCTGTCCAGCCACATCCTGGCCCAGGTCGAGAAACTGTGTGACAAGATCAGCATCATCCGCCAGGGCGAGGTCGTGCAGTCCGGCACGCTCACCGAAATGCGTCACCTCACCCGGACGACGGTCGAGGTCGAGACCGCCGAGCCTGCGTCGGGGCTAGAGGAGCTGCCCGGCATTCACGACCTGGAGGCGCAGAACGGCCGGCTGCGGTTCGCCGTCGACGGCGAGCACCTCGACGGTGTCGTGCGCCAGCTCACCCGGTTCGGCATCCGGGCACTCACCAGTCACCCGCCGACGCTGGAGGAACTCATGCTGCGGCACTACGGAGACGAACTCCAGAGCAACGGCAGTGGCCGGCATGCCGCATCTCGTGGGAAAGCGGGAGAGACGACATGACGACGAGCACGGCAGTATCTCGTGGTGCGGAGCAAGGGACGCCGGACCGGCAGAACACGCTGGCCGGAACCGGGATGCTCGTCCGGTTCATGCTGCGCAGGGACCGGATCCGGATCCCGGTGTGGATGGCCGTGATCGTCCTGCTGACCCTCTCGGTCAACGGCAGCTGGGAAGAGACGTACGGCACTGCCGGCGAGCTTCGGGAGATCGCCCAGACTCTGGACAGCCCCGCGATGATCGCCATGGCGGGGGTCAACTACGCGGGCGTCGAAGCCACGACGTACGGCGCGTTGATGGGCCAGCAGATGTTCTGGTCCACGCTTATCGCCGTAGGGATCATGAGTATCCTGCTGCTGGTCCGGCACACGCGCGCCGAAGAGGAAGCCAACCGGGCCGAGCTCGTGCGGGCGAACGTTGTCGGCCGGCACGCCTATCTGACCGCGGCGCTCACCGTCGTCGGCATTGCCAACCTCGGGATCGGCCTGCTCATGGCTGTCGGGCTCGGGGCCATGGGCGTTCCCACGATCGACTGGCCGGGCTCGTGGCTGTACGGCGCGGGGCACGTCGTCGTCGGCATGGCGTTCGCGGCTGTCGCGGCCGTTACGGTCCAGATCACGGAGTATTCGCGCGGGGCCGCGGGAATGGCGTTCGGCGTCCTCGGTGCCGCGTATGCCCTGCGTGCCATGGGCGACGTGGGCGAGAACGTGCTGAACTGGTTCTCGCCGCTCGGCTGGGCACAGGAGACCCGGGTCTACGTCGAGGATCGCTGGTGGCCGCTATTGTTCGTCGTCGTGGCTGTGGTGCTCGCCGGTGTCGCCTACCACCTGTCCACCCGGCGTGATGTCGGTTCAGGGCTGCGGGCGAGCCGCGCGGGTACGCCGGTGGCCTCGCGTGCCCTGGTCACCCCGATCGGCTTTGCCATGCGCTTGCACCGGGGACTCATGATCGGATTCGGTGTGGCCGTCGCATTGCTGGGGCTCGCGTACGGTTCGGTCCTGGGTAGTGCGGAACAGCTCGTGGAGGACCTCGACGCGTATCAGGACATGCTGGAGGGCATGGCCGGCTCGGCCATCGAGGCATTCGGCGCCACGATACTGACCATCATGGCGCTGATCGCGTCGATCTACGTGGTGCTCGCCATGCAACGTCCACGTGGTGAAGAAACGAGTGGACGTGCCGAGCCGGTCCTGTCCACGGCGGCGTCCCGGACCCGCTGGCTCGGCAGTCACGTTGCGGTGGCCATCGGCGGCAGCGTCGTCATGCTCCTGGCGATCGCCGTGGCCTTCGGTGCCGCGGGTGCGGCATCGGTCGGTGAAGGCGAGCTGTTCGGTCGCCTCGCCACAGGTGCGCTCGCCTACGTGCCCGCACTCTGGCTGACGATCGGAGTCGCCGTCGCATTGCTGGGCTGGCTGCCTCGCGCGGTGGTATTGACATGGGTCATTCCCGTCTACGGCATCATCGTGATCTACCTGGGCGGGCTGTTCCAGTTCCCGGACTGGTTGAACAACCTGTCGCCGTTTGGTCACGTCCCGCAGATGCCGTCGGATGACTTCAGGCTGACGCCGTTGCTGATCCTGACGGCGGTGGCCGCCGTCTTGATCGCGCTGGGTCTGTACGGATTCCGGCAGCGAGACCTGGACGTCAAATAACACCACCCACTACCCATGATCATGAACACAAATCGGCCACATAGGCCGATAGGTGTTCATGATCATGGGAGGGGTGGGTCGCTCGTGACGCCATCGCTTCGTACGCTTGTGCATCTATGGGTGACTGGGAAGGCGTCCGGCTGCACGTGGTGACCGGCAAGGGCGGAACTGGCAAGACGACGGTGGCCTCGTCACTGGCCATTGCCCTGGCCAGCAACCGGCGCCGCGTTCTTCTGGTGGAGGTCGAGGAACGGCAAGGTCTCGCTCAGCTCTTCGACGTCGCCCCGCTGACCTACGCCGAGCACCGGATTGCGACGGCTCCCGGTGGCGGCGAGGTCCACGGTCTGGCGATCGACGTGCGCGAAGCGATGCACGAATATCTCGACATGTTTTACCGGCTCGGACGGGCTGGCCGTGCCCTCGACCGGGTCGGTTTCGTCGAGTTCGCCACGACGATCGCCCCCGGATTGCGAGATGTCCTGCTGACCGGAAAGACCTATGAGGCGGTGAAGCGCACGAGGGAGAATGGCGAGTACGTCTACGATGCGGTGGTTCTTGACGCTCCCCCGACGGGCCGAATCACCCGGTTCTTGGACGTGACGACCTCGGTGTCGTCCCTTGCCCGGGTCGGCCCGGTCCACCGGCAGGCTAGCTCGATCACGGCGTGGCTGCACAGCCCGCGCACCGCGGTGCACGTGGTCACGTTGCTCGAAGAGATGCCCGTGCAGGAAACCATCGACGCGATAGGCGAGTTGGAGCGAGTCAAGATTCCGGTCGGAGCCGTGATCGTGAACCAGGTGCGCCGCCCTCATCTTGCCGGGCAACACCGTGTCGCGGCACAGCGCGGCGAACTCGACCGCGACGATGTGGCGGCGGGCCTGCGAGCCGCGGCGCTGCCGGACGATGCCGCGCTCGTTGATCAGCTTTGTACGGAGGCAGCCGAACATGCGGACCGGCTGGACCTGGAACAGGACGCCCGCAAGGATCTCATGAGACTCGACCGGCCCATGTATGACCTGCCCCACCTGCCTGCTGGTATAGACCCGACGGCGTTGTACGAGTTCGCGGAGACGCTGAGCGAGCAGGGGGCCGCGTGACAGCGCGCCGGCGGAGCCCACGCCTGGACGTGGACCACATCCTCGACGACCGCCGCACCCACATCATCGTGTGCTGCGGGTCCGGCGGCGTTGGCAAGACCACGACGGCAGCCGCTCTGGGGCTACGTGCGGCCGAACGCGGCCGGCGGACCGTCGTGCTGACCATCGACCCCGCGCGCCGGCTCGCGCAGTCGCTCGGACTGGCGGAGCTCGACAACACCCCCCGGCAGGTGCCGGACATCGACACGACCGCTGGCGGCCAGCTCGACGCGATGATGCTGGACATGAAGCGGACGTTCGACGAGGTCGTCGAAGCTCACACCACTCCGGATCGTGCCCGACAAATCTTCGCGAACCCCTTCTACCAGACGCTCTCGTCGTCCTTCGCCGGTACGCAGGAGTACATGGCCATGGAAAAACTCGGCCAGTTGCGCCGGCGCGACCAGTGGGACCTCATCGTGGTCGACACGCCACCCTCCCGCTCCGCACTCGACTTCCTCGACGCGCCGGAACGGTTGGGATCGTTTCTTGATGGCCGGTTGATCCGGCTACTGGGGGGACCGGCCCGTGCCGGAGGCAAGGCGTACCGAAAGTTTTTCCAGGCCGGATTCAACGTGGTGACCGGAGCATTGACGAAGGTGCTCGGCGGCGAGCTCCTGCGTGACGTACAGACGTTCGTCAACGCGCTCGACACGATGTTTGGCGGCTTTCGAGAACGAGCTGAGAAAACGTACGCCCTGCTCAAACGCCCAGAGACCGCGTTTTTCGTCGTAGCTGCACCAGAGCCGGACGCGCTGCGAGAGGCGTCGTATTTCGTCGATCGCCTCTCCGATGACGGCATGCCGCTGGCCGGACTCGTGCTGAACCGGCTCCACGTGAGTGATGGAAGCGGGATCAGCGAGGAGCAGGCGATCGCCGGTGCCGAACGTCTGGAAACGGCAGGCGGGCACGATCTCGCCGCTGCGCTGCTACGGCTCCATGCCGACAACGTGGCCGCTGCCGCACGTGACCGCTGGCTGGGCGAACGCTTCTTCGCCGCTCATCCCGACGTTCCGGTAGCCCGGGTGCGCGCGCTTGCCAGTGACGTGCATGATCTCGACGACGTCCGGCACGTGGGGCATCTCCTCACCGGTGCGTAACCCGCGTCGGTGAGCAGATGTGTCTCCCTGAACCTCATACGCCGGAACGTTCTGGCGTGTTGACGGCGGCCGGATCAGCTCCAGCCGTCGTCGTCATCATCATCGTCGTCATCGTCATTGCCGGGCGGATCCGGTGGTAACGTCGGCCGTTCGCCCGGAATGTCGTCGTCATCATCGTCATCATCGTCGTCGTCATCGTCGCCGCCAGGTGGCACGCCGTTGCTCACATATAATCGAACGTCAGTTCCTGACGGGGCATCGGAGCCTGCACCTGGATCGGTTCGGACCACCTGGCCCTCGGGTAAGTCAGAATTGATCCGCTCCGTTACGGACGCGGAAAAACCCGCGTCGCCCAATGCGTCCATCGCGTCGTCGGCATCCATGCCACGAACGTCCGGAACGCTGGTGCTGACACCTTCGATGACGCTGCTGTCGGGCTCGTTGAAGTCTTCATTCGATTCACCCTCGAGCGTCTCATCCATCATCTGCTTCCAGATGGGGCCCGGGATGCAGCCACCGCAAGGATCGATGCTCTGGCCGTTGAACGTGTTCCCGCTCAGGGACTCTTGTGGGGCTTCGACGTCGGCGACCGCGACGGCAGTGGACAGCTGCGGCACGAACCCCACCCACCAGACGGAAACGGAATCGTTCGTGGTTCCGGTCTTTCCAGCGGCGCGGCGCCCACCCTCGAGCTGCATGCGATTTCCCGTGGCACCGGGGTTGTGCACGACGCCCTCGAGAACCGAGGTGACGGCATCGGCGACGGGCTCTTCGAGGACACGCTCGCAATCCGGGTCGGAATGGTCGACCAACGTCTCACCGTCGCGGTCCTTGACGGTGAGGACCGCAGAAGGCTCGCAGAACACTCCACGGTTGGCGAACATGGCGTACCCGCCGGCCATGGCAAGGGGGGAGACCTCGTTGACGCCGAGCGGGAATGATGGCACTTGCTGCAGATCGCCGCCGTCGTCGGCACGGGTAACCCCCGCATCCTGCGCGATTCTGGCGGGTTCACACAGCCCGGTCCGCTCGGCGAGCTGGGCATAGAAGGTGTTCACAGAACGTTCGGTCCCCGAGCGGAGATTGAAGCTGCCGCCGCTGTCGTCGTAGTTGCCGACGCTCCAGGAACCGTTGCTCCGGTAGGTGCCCTCGCACGTGGAGAAGTTGTCCTCCGGAATGTTCATCTGGGCCGGCGAGTCGATCGACGTGTCGAGACTGATGCCCTGATTGATGGCAGCCGCGAGCACCCAGGCTTTGAACGACGAGCCCGGCTGCATTCCGGCGCCGCCGCCCATGTCGCGGTTGACCGCGTAGTTGATGTTGCTGACTCCCTCACCCTCGAGACCGTATTCGCGCGAGTTGGCGATGGCGCGCACGTATCCCGTGCCGGGTTCGACCGATGCCAGCGAGCCGACCGCCTCGTCGGTAGCGGCGACGTAGTCGGAGACGGCGTCGTCAGCAGCCTCTTGCGCGTCGCGATCGATCGTGGTCTCCACGGTCAAGCCGCCGTTGTAGAGTGCGTACTCACGATCCTTCGGTGTCTCTCCGAGTTCCTCCATGGTACGGATCTCGTTGACCACATAGTCGCAGAAGAAGCCCGCCCAGGAGTCGACGCAGCCGTTCGAGACGTCGGTGGGATCGAGTTCGATCTCGGTCTGGCGCGCCTCGGCTGCCTCCTCCTCGGAAATCATCCCAGTGTCGGCCATGCGAGTAAGCACGACGTTCCGGCGGCCGAGCGCGGCCTCCGGGTTGCGGTTTGGGTCGTGTCGGTTCGGGCTCTGCACGATTCCCGCCAGCAAGGCAGCCTCTTCGAGGGTGAGATCCGAGGCACTGGTGGAGAAGTACGTCTGCGCGGCCGCTTCGATCCCGTAGGCGCGCGAGCCGAAGTAGGCGATGTTGAGGTAGCGCTCGAGGATCTCCTCCTTGGTGTACTCCTTCTCCACGCTGACCGCCATGCGCAGCTCTTCCAGCTTGCGCCGGTACCCCTCGACACCGGTGCTGGCCAGCACCTCATTTCGTTCCTCGGCCGTTTCGGCTTGGGAGAGGCGGACCTGCTTGACGTACTGCTGCGTCAGGGTCGAGCCGCCCTCTTCGGTCTCGCCTGACTGGAGATTTCTGACCAGGGCCCGCAGCGTTCCCTGGAAGTCGATGGGGCCTCGCTCGAAGAATCGATCGTCCTCGACAGCTAGCGTCGCGTCGACGACGACGTCGGCGATGTCGTCCAGCTCCACGTACTCACGATTCTCCTCGAAGAACGTCGCGAGCGTCCGCCCCGATTCGTCGACGACCTCGGATGTCTCGGACAGTTGGCCCGGCTCGAAGTCGAACTCCATGTTGCGAAACGCGTTGGCACTTTCTCGGGCGCTGAGCCCGAGGGCGCCCACGACGGGTAGTGCCAGGCCGGCCATGAGAATGCCGCACAGGGCGCTGACGCCGATGACGAGGAAGAGCCTACGGATGTTCGCAGCGATGGCGGAGGGATCGAACGACATAGGAGCAGCCTAACCTCTGTCGCCGACAAGACAAATACGCTCGCACGCTCGCGCGATATCACATATATACGTTTGGAAGCAATGGTCCATGTGGATGATTCCATTCGGTGCGATCAGGTCTAGTCTGTGACTATCAACTTTGCATAGCGTCAACGCATGAGGGTAAACGGGCGATTGATTCCAGACATTGCCCAGTTCACGGGGGTGGTTACGGTATGACACTGGTCAAGGATTGGCTGACTCAGGCCGCTTGCCGGGACACGGAGCCTGACGAGTTGTTCGTGCCGGGCGCCGCGCAGAATCGCGCGAAGGCCGTTTGCTTCGGCTGCCCGGTGCGTACTGAATGCCTTGCAGATGCACTCGACAACCGGACCGAGTTCGGTATTTGGGGTGGCATGACCGAGCGTGAGCGCCGGGCGCTCCTGCGTCGACGTCCCAACGTGACGTCGTGGCATGCGCTGCTCGAAGCCGCACGCGACGATTACGAGAACATGCGCGAAGCCGGCTAGGACGGCTGGCGTACAGCGCGCTCGCCGCGACGAGCGCGGCGTACGCCAGCCCCTCCCCTGTGGTGACTCGTCCGGTCTTCGCTTCTGGCGTCCGCGCAGCGAGGCCCGGACGAGTCACGACTCACCGGCGCTTGTGGTCTCCGAGCTCCGGGACTCGTCGGCCCTGTGCATGGTCTCGTCCGGGCCTGCCAGCGCGCCGCCGATGATTCCGCCCACGCCAGCAGCGGCGAGGCCGATGAGTAGTGACCAGAACGTCGCCCACATGGCTTCGTCGCCGATCTGCGGGAGCGGCGTGGTAAAGGTGTCGAACAGCCTGAGGGTCTGCGGAATCGGAAAGATGGCGGCCACGACGAGCGTGATCCCCCAGACGGTAATTCCATGGAGGAGGCCAGCCCCCGGCCCGGGAATGCCGGAGAGCCCTCCAGCCAGAATGCCGGCGATCAAGAGAGCGACCACCGCCGACGCGAATGCGTACCAGTGCAAGTTGTCCGCGATGGAACTGACGTCGCCCCCTTCACCCCACGCCACCCACAGTGTGGAGAGCAAGACCATGACGGCCAGGCCGATAACCGTGCCAGCAATGACGGCGCCCCACCGAATCAGCGGGGGTCCCACGTAGGTCTCTCTCACTGGCATACCAGATCACTGTCCCTGTCTCCGTGGTGAAGTCTCCGTAGTGGAGACGATCGACTCTTTCTCTCGTCACTGTTCGTTACCCCCTTCGGAACGCCCGCTAACGGTGGCCGGCCATGTGCCCACCACCGTTGACGGATCATCGGGTCATCCGTCGTCGTGATGTCGGGACAAGAGCGGAGAATCCGCTACGACTGTCTGATGACAGGCAAACCGGATATCGGTAACGTTTCGCCAAACTCCGGGTCGCTGCTCGCAACGACTCGAGAGCGAAAGGTGCCTAGCGGGCGGATGCGCGTACCGAGCAAAGGGGAGGCCATGGCGGAAGACGGCCGACGTCAGAGGGTTCGTCGCATCACGGCAAGAGCCGCGGCAGGTGTACTCGCCGTGACCGTCGTCGCAACGGCTCATGCGACATCGAGCGCATCGGAGTCGACCGATGCCGGGCCGATCTTCGAGGACGGTCAGGCCCAGGTGGTTCCCGAGTTCTCCGACCCCGACCTGTGGATCCGGGAACAGCTCTGGGTCGAGACCGAGTCGGACAGCGACGGTGACGGCCAACTGGATCGCGTGCACGTTGACGTGACCCGGCCACTGCAGACCGACACCGAAGATCTGGACGTTCCCGTCGTGTACGAGACGAGCCCCTACTACGCGGGAACGGCGTCCGTCGATTCGGAGCTGACCTGGTTCTGGGACGTTCAGCACGAGATCGGGGCGGAACCGCCACCCAGGAAGGCGGCACCGGAGATTCCGCACCGTCCCGACCGCACGTCAGTCTCCAACAGCCATGTCGAGGAATGGGTTCCGCGTGGCTTCGCCGTCGTGCATTCCGATTCGCCCGGTACCGGTTTGTCGCAAGGATGCCCCACGATCGGTGGTGTTAACGAATCGCTCGCTCCCAAGGCGGTCGTCGATTGGTTAAACGGCCGCGCCAAGGGCTACACCAGCGTCGACGGCGACGAGGAGATCGTCGCCGACTGGACCACCGGCAAGGTCGGAATGACCGGGACGTCGTACAACGGAACCCTGCCGATCGCCGCGGCGGCGACGGGTGTCGAGGGCCTCGAAGCGATCGTTCCGGTAGCCGCGATCTCGGAGTGGTATGAGTATTACCGCTCCAACGGCGCGATCAGGCACCCCGGCGGTGGCATCTCCCCGGAAGGAACATGGCGCGGTGAGGACGCCGATGTTCTCTATGACTTCATCAATAGTGGTTTTCCGGAACGTCGTGACTACTGCAACGACACCGTGCGCGATGCCGAGCTGATGGCGGGCGTGGACCGCACCACTGGCGACTACAACGAGTTCTGGGGTGAGCGAAGCTACGTGAGCAACGCCGCGGACATCACAGCGGCGACGCTGTTCGCACACGGCTTCAACGACTGGAACGTCATGCCCGAGCAGGCGACTCAGCTCTACAAGGCGCTCCGCGAGCGGGGCACGCCGGTGCAGGCGTACTTTCATCAGGGAGGTCATGGAGGTCCACCACCGCACGAGATGATGAACCGTTGGTTCACCCGATACCTCTGGGGACACGAGAACGGCGTCGAGAACGACCCGCGGGTGCAGATCGCGCACGGTTCCGACCGGTTCGACACGACCCCGTACGACGACTACCCGAACCCGGACTCGTCGCCGGTCACGCTCAACGTGCAGCGGGGCGGCGAGACCGAGGGCGGCCTGACGTCCCTCGCGCTACCGGATGAGACCAGCGAGACGCTGGAAGACGACTGGTCTCACCTGGCTGGCGAGCTCGCCCAGGAAGATTCCTCGGATCATCGTCTGCTCTACACCACCCCGGAACTCGGCGAGGACCTGCACCTGTCCGGATCGCCGACCCTGACAGTGCGGGTGTCGTCCAGCGCACCGGCGGCCAATCTTTCGGCGATGCTGGTACGCCTGCCGTGGACGGGATCGCCGCTCAGCACCGCCAGCGTGGTGACTCGGGGCTGGGCCGACCCGCAGAATCACAGTTCGCTGACCGCCGGCGAGGAGCTCGAGCCTGGCACGTTCTACGAGGTGACCTTCGACCTGCAGGCGACGGACAAGATCGTGAGTGAGGGACAGCAACTCGGGCTCATGATCTTCTCCAGTGATCGCGAGTACACGTTGCGGCCCGAACCCGGAACGGAACTCACCGTCGACCTCGCCGCCTCGTCGTTGGAACTTCCTGTGGTAGGCGGACCGCTCGCGATGCCGATCTGCGAGGACGAGGACACCCGGGATACCGTCGTCATCAACGGCGTGGACAGCGGAGTGCCGAACCACACCCTAGCGGGTGTCTGTACCATCAACGATCACATTCTCGACGGTGAGGAATGGCGTAGCCACGGCCAGTTCGTCCGGCATGTGGCTGAGGTCGCAGAGCAGCTGCGCGACGCCGGGATCATCGAGCCCCGGGAGCGCGGGGCGTTGATGCGTGCTGCCGCGAGCTCGCCTTCTCGATGATCACCGGCTCGCGCGATGGCCGGCCGGTTCGGTCGACGGCTACCAGCGGGCGTGGACGAGCGGCCGGATCCGCGCGTCGTAGACGTCACGGATCGAGGTGACGGTCCCCGTGTCTAGCGGTTCGAGGTGTGCGGCAGCAGCGTTACCCTGAACCTGCTCTGGTGAGCGGGCGCCGGGGATGACGACAGTTACTCCCGGCTGGTCGATGATCCACCGCAACGCCAGTTGTGCGGTCGGGACGCCCTCGGGCGCCAGCGCGGCGATATCGCGAGCCGCCGCCACGCCGTCCTCGAACGGCACCCCGGCGAAGGTCTCGCCGACGTCGAAGACCTCACCAGAGCGGTTGAAGGTGCGGTGATCATCTGCCGCGAACGTCGTCGCTTCGTCGTACCTCCCAGTGAGCAGCCCACTCGCGAGCGGCACGCGGGCGATGATCCCGACGCCGGCCTCGGCGGCGGCAGGAAGCACCGCGTCGAGTGGCTTCTGGCGGAAACAGTTGAGGATGATCTGGATCGTGGCGACACCTGGCCGCCGCAGTGCCGCGAGAGCTTCGTCGCAGGTTTCGACACTGACCCCATATGCGCGGAACCGTCTCTCGTCCACCAGGGTGTCGAGCGCATCGAAGACCTCCTCGCGCTCGTACGCCTCGGTTGGCGGGCAGTGCAGCTGGACAAGATCGATCGTGTCCACGCCGAGGTTCTCCCGGCTGCGGTCGTTCCACGAGCGGAAGTTGTCCAGCGAATAGGCATCGACCGTATGCGGGTCGGCCCGGCGGCCCATCTTGGTTGCTACCGTCAGCTCCACGTCGCTGCGGTCTTGCAGCAGTTGCCCGATGAGCCGTTCGCTCCGGCCGTCCCCGTAGACGTCAGCCGTGTCGATGAAGGTCACGCCCGCGTCGACCGCGGCATTGAGCGTCCTCATGGCGGTGTCTTCGTCGACATCGCCCCACGCTCCACCGATCTGCCAGGCGCCGAAACCGACGACGCCTACTGCCTTCCCTGTTCGCCCCAAGATTCGCGTTTCCACACGTCGACCCTACGAGGTCGGTGCGGTGGATCGATACGCCGCGCCGCCCCGAGATCGATGACCGGTATGCAACAGCGGCTGCTGTGCTTTCGTGCTGTACCGCAGCGCCGCTGTGGCCGGTTTGACGGTTATGTGTCAGCGAGAGGTTGTCCGCCGCGGACCGGGACGAGTGGGCTGTCGGTGAGAGGGTCCTTGATTCCGATGATGGTGCACACTTCTAGATGGGTTCGCGGGCCCGGCGCGAGTTGTTCTCGACCGTTATACGTCAAGATCGTAGGCGGCGATGATCGCATGGGCGAGGGTGATTTCTTGTTCGGCAGTGAGATAGCCGACGAGACGACCGATGTCGGATTGGGTGATCGTTGCTACGTTGTCGAGGGAGATAACCGATTCATCGTCGAGGCCGTTCACGGCTCCGACTGGAACCTCGGTGGACAGTCCACGAACGGTGGAGGTTATCGGCGCTACCGTAATTCGTGTCATGTATGGGCGAGCTGCTTCGCGCGTGAGCAGGACGACTGGCCGGCTCTTGTCCACCTTGGCGATGTGAATCGGTCGCATCAGTCGACGTCCATGGGCTGGGCAGCGGCCTGGCGGGTGAATGTGGCGAGGTCCTCATCATCACCGAGTGCGGCATATATGGCGGCGTCACGTTCCGCTGCCCGGCGGCGGCGTTCGCGTGCCAGGGCTCGTGTCACGATTGCGGCGCGGCTGCTCGCGGCGCCAGTTTCGATCTCGTGGTCCAGGAATTCCACAAGATCATCGGGTAATCGTACGGCGATCTGTACAGTCATGTCCCAATGATACCAGATCGGGATTCATCATGGGATTGAGATCTGCCGGGTCTTCGGATTCTGGCGGGGTAGTTTCGACATCCCATCGGGCGAGGTTATCGGCGGGAAGGTCACTGGTGTTGTAAGTGACGATCATCTGGGCACCGGAACGGATCACCGCGGCGACGACGTGTCGGGGTCGTCGGGATCGGGAAGCTCGACAGCCTCAATCTGCGGGGTGTAGCCGGTCACCAGGCAGTCTCGAACTGTGCTCCGTCGGCTGAGTGCGACACCGGCCGTGATCGGCACTGTGAGTCGAGAGACGTCTTTGTGGGGCGTCCTTGTCTCAGGGGGGCCGGGATTGGCACTGGTTGTGTTGTCGGTTGTGGAGCAGCGGTTGGACGCGGCCCGGGCGGTGTTGGTGGGCGTGGAGGTCACCGAGGTCGCGGCTGCGGTCGGGGTGCATCGATCGACGGTGCATCGGTTGGGTGGGCGCGCTATCTGAGTGGACAGATTGGGGTCTTGTGGATCGATCGCATCGGCCGGCTTCGTGTCCGCATCAGGTGGTCGAGGCGGTTGAGGGCGCGGTGGCGGAGATGCGGTGGGAACATCCGCGGTGGGGGTCGCGGCGGATCCGGCTGGAGTTTGTTGCACATCAGGTGGTGGAGATGTGTCGCGGATCAACTGTCCGATCACAGGTCGGGTGTGCAGGTGTCCTGTCCTGGTAGGTGCTTGACGCTCGTGTGTCAGTACCTGCTTAACACTGCGTGGTCGCTGGGATGCGTGACAGCCCGGAACGCGGCTGAGAGCGCGTTTCGCCCGTGAGAGGGTTGTTGCCATGACAGGTGGAGCGGCTCCGGGCGGCGAGGTTGTCCTCGAGACGTGTCGGCTGCTGCTCAGACCGTGGCGGGTGGCCGAGGCTGTCGTCCAGCGTGAGCTGTGGACTGAACGTGATCCACGAGTGCCGGCGCACCGCCAGATCGACGCGGATGGGCGCCCCACGGTCGCGGATATCGAGGAGTCGATCCGCACTAGCCAGCCATCGTCGCTCGGGTTGCTGGCGGTCGAGCGGAAGGTCGCTGGTGACGTTATCGGCTATTGCGGGCTGATCGATAGCGGGCGAGGATCGAAAGGGGAGCCGGAACTGGCGTTCGAGCTGCTACGCCGGGTCTGGTGCCAGGGCTATGCGACCGAGGCCTCGCTGGCGGTCCTAGACTGGGCGAGGTCGTCCGGGTACGAACGTCTGTGGGCCACGATCTGGGAGTGGAACACCGCTTCGCGCCGGGTGCTGGCCAAGGTCGGGTTCACCGAGACCGAGCGCAGGGAAGTGGACGCGGTCTATGGGACCACTCTGTTCGCCACGAGACAGCTCTGACGCTCGATGTTGGCCTTGAGGGCGGCTCCTAGCAGCGACGGCAAACGTGAGGCGTAATCCGACGAGCCAAGTCGAAGCGAGAGACATCGATATTCGGCATGTTCGGATGTTCGCTCCACCAGCGCTCTAGGTTCCAACGCAGCGATCGTCAAGCAGGTGCTGACACAGGTCTGTCAAGGACCTACCACTTCAAGACATGTCGGGTGTGGGCCGGTGTGGTGGCTGTTATTCGCCGACGTGTTTGCCGAAGCGTTGGAAGGCTGCTTGTCGGGTGGTGCCGAGGGCGATGCCGATCATTGACCAGGTGTCGCCTGCGGCGCGTGCTGCGGCTACGGCGTCGCGTAGTTCTTGTTCGGCGTCTGTGAGGTTTTGCCGGGCGGTGGCGATGCGGCGCATGCGGGCGGCATCGCGCGCGGGTGTGGTCGCGGGATCGAGGGTGTCGAGCCACTGTTCGACGTCGCTGTCGTGCCGCAATCGTGTGTCGGCCATATTGATCACCTTATTATGTTTCGATGACTCGGAAGGTCATGTCTTTGGCGTGGAGGGTGTCGTCATCGTTGATTCCGTGTTTTGCGTGCGGAGTCGGTGATCTCCACGTGTAAATTCCCCTTTACTTCCTGAGGGCGTCAAGGAATCGTTTACGACTGGGGAGGCGTGGTGCTGGCTCAGTTTGTGGTCATCGGCTGCTCGTCGTCGGCAGTCTCCCCGGTTGCGGCGTCTGCCCGCCCTGCCAGCGCGGTGTTGCCCTCGACGTGGCCATTGTTCGGCCTGGTGTTCTGCACCCGTTACGGGGCACGTCCATCGAGCCGCGCAACGTCAACCGCTCGTGGGACGCTCGCTGTCACAAAGCTAGAGTACTGAAGATCACAGTACACGACGGCCGCCGCACCTGCGGCTCGTTACTTGCAGATCTCGACGTGCATCCACGCGTGGCAATGCGTATCCCTGCGCCACGCCCAAGTCGCCGTCCGATGGAGATCTACACAGACATCTGCTCCGAAGCTACCCGGGCCGGGCTGAAACGCCTAGGCGAGAGCCTGTAGAGGTGACGACGTTGCTGTACTTTGCTGCTGTACCGGCCCGGGTCACCGATACCGAAAATGATCAACAAAGCCCTGACCTTGGTCGGGGTGACTGGATTCGAACCAGCGACCTCTTCGTCCCGAACGAAGCGCGCTACCAACCTGCGCCACACCCCGAAGCTCGCCGAGCCAGCATAACCGAGATCCGGCCCGTTCTCGAAATCGGGGAGGTGACCTAGCGGGCGACAAGTGTGAGGAGCGTGGCCTCCGGAGGGCAGGCGAACCGGAACGGGGCATACGGTGAGGTTCCGAGTCCAGCGGAGACGTGCATCCAGGCCGCGTCCGGGCCGCCGTGAGCAGGGTGGCGGGAGACACCCTTGACCCGAGCGGGCTCCAGGTCGCAGTTGGTCACGAGTGCACCATAGCCGGGGACACACAGCTGGCCTCCGTGGGTGTGCCCGGCGAGCAGCAACTGATAGCCGTCGGCGGCCATGGCGTCGAGGACGCGCAGGTACGGAGCGTGCGTGACGCCGATCGTGAGGTCAGCATGACCCCTGACAGGTGCGGTGACGTGGCCATAGCGGTCCCGGCCGAGGTGGGGATCGTCGACCCCGGCTAACAGGAGGTCGCGGCCGTCGATGGTGAGCCTGCCCCGCGAATTGGTCAGATCCAGCCATCCGGCGGCACGAAGGTGATCGCGCAACTCCGTCCAGGGAAGATCGGGCTTGTCCGCGACGGCTCGCCCACCGACTGGCAAGAGATACGATGCGGGATTCTTGGGTCGCGGGCTGTAGTAGTCGTTCGAGCCGAATACGAATGCGCCTGGTGTGTCGAGGAAGGGCTCGTAGGCCTGCAGGACGCCGGGCACGGCGTCGGGATGCGCGAGGTTGTCGCCCGTGGTCACGACGAGATCGGGTTCGAGGGCAGCGAGCCCGCGCACCCAGGAGATCTTGCGTTCCTGCCCGGGTGTGAGGTGCAGGTCCGAAATGTGCAGGACGCGAAGCGGCTGGCTTCCGGGGGCGAGGACGGGAACATCGAACCGGCGAAGCCGGTAGGAGCGGACCTCGTAACCTGCCGCGTAGGCGAAGCCGGCGAGCCCGAGACCAGCAAGACCGGCAAGAGTGAGCGTTGTGCGGGTGGCTGCCACCGCCCCAGTATGTCAATCCGATCGCGTGACGCTGCAAACCATTACCCGACGGCCCGAAATCGGTGCAGACTTGGCACTATGACCTCTCTCAAGGAACGAGTGAAGAACGACCTTTCCGCTGCGATGCGAGCGCGGGATCAGCTGCGCAAGGATGCGCTGCGGATGACATTGTCGGCGATCAGGACCGCCGAGGTGGCAGGAGAGTCGGCCCGGGAGCTGACCGACGACGAGATCGTCACGGTACTCACCCGAGAGGTCAAGCGTCGGCGTGAGGCAGCGGAGGCGTTCCGTTCCGGTGGGCGCACCGAGAATGCCGACCGCGAGGATGCCGAGGCGGCCGTCATCTCCGAGTACCTGCCTGCGCAGCTGTCGGATGAGGAGCTGGCCGAACTCGTCGAGCAGGCTGTTGCCGAGGTCGGGGCGGAGTCTCCGCGGGACATGGGCAAGGTGATGAAGACCTTGCAGCCGAAGGTGGCCGGCCGGGCGGAGGGCCGAATCGTCGCCGATGCCGTGAAGGCGCGGCTCGGCTCGTAGGCAACGCAGACCTGGCGGGTCAGGGAATCGGCGAGTTTCGTCGGAGACGGCTGAGCCCTACTACGACTTCTCGGGCCGTGACACGCTTACAGCCTTGTCACGGTCCGAGAAAACGTACCAACGTTCGGGTGCTCACTGGGTGGTGAGTTCCGCGGCGACGAGCTCGGCGATCTGCGCCGTGTTCAGCGCCGCTCCCTTGCGGAGGTTGTCACCACAGACGAACAGGTCCAGGGAATGCGGGTCGTCGAGCGAGCGCCTGATCCGGCCGACCCAGGTGGGATCGGTGCCGACGACATCGGCGGGAGTGGGGAACTCGGCTCGGGAGGGATCGTCGTAGAGGACGACCCCGGGCGCGTCCCTGAGGATCTCCCATGCCTGCGCGGTGGTGACCTCTCGCTGGAAGGTGGCGTGGAGAGCCACCGAGTGGGTCGTCACCACGGGGACCCGGACGCACGTGGCAGACACCGCCAGATTCGGCAGTTCGAGGATCTTGCGGGACTCGTTACGGATCTTGAGCTCTTCGGAACTCCAGCCGTCGTCCTTCTCCGATCCCGCCCAGGGCACAACGTTGAGCGCGAGCGGCGCCGGGAAGGGGCCGAGGTCGTCACCCACGACCCGCCGGACGTCGCCGGGCTGGGAGCCGACGTCGCGGTTACCGGCAACCTTGCTCAACTGGTCGTGCAGCGTATCGATGCCACCTTGCCCGGAACCGGACGCCGCCTGGTACGAGGCCGCAAACAGGCTCGTGAGCTCCAGCTCGGCGTGCAGCGCACCGAGGACGACGATCATCGACAGTGTGGTGCAGTTGGGATTCGCGATGATCCCCTTCGGCCGGTTACGGGCGGCGGGCGCGTTGACCTCGGGAACGACGAGGGGAACATCCGGGTCCATCCGGAAGGCCCCCGAGTTGTCGACGGCGATCGCACCGCGTGCGGCGGCTATCGGCGCCCACTCCGCAGACACCTCGTCCGGAACGTCGAACATGGCGACATCGACGTCGTCGAACACTTCGGGCGCCAACGCCTGGACTTCGACCTCTTCGCCGCGGACAGTGAGCTTGCGTCCTGCCGACCGAGGGGATGCGACGAGCCGGATCTCGCCCCACACGTCCTGGCGGGTGGAGAGGATCTGACGCATCACCGTGCCGACCGCTCCAGTGGCCCCGATGATCGCCAGAGTAGGGAGATCTGTGTTGGTCATCGGCCAGTTCCTCCGTACACGACGGCCTCGACCTCGGTCACGTCCAGGTCGAAGGCTCGATGGACGGCTCCTACAGCAGTGTCCACATCGTCGGCTCGCACCACCACCGAGATACGGATTTCCGATGTGGAGATCATCTCGATGTTGACGCCGGCATCAGCCAGCGAGCTGAAGAACTTGGCGCTGATCCCGGGATGGCTTCGCATGCCGGCGCCAATGAGGGACACCTTGCCGACCCCGTCGTCATACCGCAGCGTTTCGAAGCCGACTTGGGCTTGCATCGCCGTCAGCGCGTCCATGGCGGCTCGGCCGTCCTTGGCGGGCAGCGTGAACGAGATGTCTGTGCGGTTGGTGTCGGCGGCGGAGACGTTCTGCACGATCATGTCGATGTTGACGCCGGCCTCGGCGACGGCGCGGAAGATGGCCGCGGCCTCACCGACCTTGTCCGGCACGCCCACGACGGTGATCTTCGCTTCACTCCGATCGTGCGCGACCCCAGAGATGATGGGCTGCTCCATGTCGGTCTGGTCACTTCCTTTGTTCTGGTCGATCACCCAGGTGCCGTCAAGTGTGGAGAAACTGGACCGCACGTGGATGGGAATGCCGTAGCGGCGGGCGTACTCGACGCAACGCAGATGGAGGATCTTCGCCCCGCAGGCGGCCATCTCGAGTGTTTCCTCGTAGCTGATGCGGGGAAGCCGGCGTGCCGCGGGCACGATGCGGGGATCAGCAGTGAAGATACCGTCGACGTCAGTGTAGATCTCGCACACGTCGGCATCGAGTGCGGCGGCCAGCGCGACGGCTGTCGTGTCCGAGCCACCACGGCCGAGGGTGGTGACGTCCTTGCTGTCCTGGCTGACTCCCTGGAAACCGGCCACGATCGCGATGGCGTCGCCGTCGAGGGCGGTTCTGATGCGCCCTGGCGTGACGTCGATGATGCGTGCCTTGCCATGTGCGGAATCCGTGATCACTCCGGCCTGGCTGCCGGTGAACGATCTCGCCTCGTGACCAAGGTCACTGATCGCCATCGCGAGCACCGCCATGGAGATGCGCTCGCCCGCCGTCAGGAGCATGTCGAGCTCACGGGCAGAGGGCGTCGGCGAGACCTCCTGAGCGAGATCGATCAGTTCGTCGGTCGTGTCGCCCATGGCCGATACGACCACAACGACCTCGTGTCCTGCGTTTTTCGTGTCGACGATTCGCTGCGCGACTCTCTTCACAGCCGCAGCATCGGAGACGGATGATCCGCCGTACTTCTGGACGACCAGGCCCACGGCGTAGCTCCTCGGTTGAACGTCATACGTGCCCTGGCAGTCTATTCGAGCATGGGCGCTGATCGGTGAATGTCCGGATCGCGGAACATGACCGAGGCTACGTGAGGCTCAGTTGTCGACCTCGGTCAGCAGCGTGCGTTCCTCCGCTTCGGCCTCATCGTCTGGTACGTGGTCCAGACGCGTGTGAGCGATAAGCGAATGAAGCGTGCGCATGGCCGCTCCGCAGCTGGAGCCCCACGAGGACAGGTACGAGAACTGCCACCACCACAGCGCCTCGACGGTACGACCGTCCCGGTAGTGAGACAGTCCGTGGAGGAGATCGGCGGCAATGCTTGCCAGCTCGTCGGACAACCGGAAACCCGTCAAACCGCTGTCTGGATCAACCGGATCGAGCACTTCGACATAGGTGTCGACGGGGTCGAGTAGCTTAGCAAGCCGCTCCCGTAGCTCGTCGACGTCGGCGTCCGGGCCGGTGTCGGGTTCGAAACGTTCCTTGGGTACGATGTCGGCGATCGCACCGAGCCGGCCACCTGCGAGCGCGAGCTGGCTGACTTCGAGCAGCAGCAGCGAGAGGGTGCTCGACGGGTCCTCGCCGCGAGCTATCTCGCGAAGCGCGAGCAAGAAGCTCTCGACCTGGTCCGCGATCTCAGCGCCGAACTCGCCGTAGTCTTCGTTCTCGTTCGGTGCCTTCGTCGTGCCATCAGACATCAAGCTGCCTCCTACCCTCGAATGCTCGGCCCAGAGTGACTTCGTCGGCGTACTCGAGGTCGCCACCTACAGGTAGTCCACTTGCCAATCGGGTGACACGTAAACCCATCGGCTGGACGAGTCTGGCCAGATAGGTCGCGGTGGCTTCGCCCTCAAGGTTTGGATCAGTCGCGATGATCAGCTCGGTGATCGTGCCGTCAGCGATCCTGGTCATCAGCTCTTTCACCCGTAGCTCGTCCGGGCCGATGCCTTCGATGGGGCTGATCGCCCCGCCCAGAACGTGATAGCGACCCCGAAATTCCCTGGTGCGCTCGATGGCGACGACGTCCTTGGATTCCTCGACGACGCAGACGATGGCGGGATCTCGCCGGGGATCGCGGCAGATCTGGCACTGCTCGGCCTCGGCAACGTTCCCGCACACGGTGCAGAACCGGATCTTCTCCTTGACCTCGGTGAGGGCCGTGGCGAGGCGGTGCACGTCGTCGGGGTCTGCGGCAAGGATGTGGAAGGCGATCCGCTGAGCGCTCTTCGGTCCCACGCCAGGAAGCCGACCGAGCTCGTCGATCAGACCTTGGACCACGCCTTCGTACATGCCGGTGTCCTTCTCGCCCTCGGTGCGGGCCTAGCCCTGCTGCCCGGGGGAGCTGCCGTGTTCGCCGGACTCGTCGTCCGGTTCGGCCGACGACTCGACGACCTCGGGCGAACCGCCGAACAGATCTTGGAGGCCACCCGCACCGCCGAGCAGACCCTCGACGCCGCCACCGACCGAGCCGAGTTGTTCGCTGGCTAGCCGCTGCACCTCCGCCTGCGCGTCCCGGACAGCGGCGACCACCAGGTCGGACAGTGTCTCCACGTCTTGCGGGTCGACCACCGACGGGTCGATCTGCATCGCGGTCAGCTCGCCCCCACCGGTCATCGTCGCGCGAACGAGACCCCCGCCGGAGGTGCCGGTGACCTCGCTTTCGGTGAGGTCTTGCTGGGCAGCCATCAGCTGTTCTTGCATCTGTTGCGCCTGCTGCAGCAGCTGGCTCATGTCAATGTTTTCGGAACCACCGGACGGAAACACGGATGGGACTCCCTTACGACGGGCAATGTCGACGGTACGAGCCTACGTCACGCGAGCGCCGGAACCGGAGCGTGTCCTGGCAGAAGGCGTTCACGTGTTCTCTGTTTCGGAGATGACGGTGGCACCGAGCGTGCGGGCGAGCAGCTCTTGCTGGGATTCCCCGGAAGCATCGAGGTCGGCATCGTCGAGCGTGGCGCCGTCGTCGTTCACCCGGTGCGTGCCGGGATCGGGCGACGTCGCCGGACTCTCCGGCGATGTCGATGCGGGCTGAGACCGGTGTACGGGTGCGACGTCGGCGGCATCCGAGCCCGAGGTGGCAGGAGGCGGCTCGCCCACCTCAGACGCCGGGGAAGCCGAGTCTGGCGCCATGGAGGCGGCTGGTGCAGAAGTGGCCTGTGCAGAAGTGGCCTGGGCTGAGGCGGCCGGTGTGGCGGCGGCAGGCTCCTCGGGAGCGGCCGAGCCAGCCGGGACGGTCCCGTGTGTTGGGGTGGTCTCATCGCCAGCGGCAGTGGGGCCCGCCGCATCGCCCGTGCCGCCCGGTGAGGCAGCCGTGCCGCTTGCGCGTGACGACGGGGAGCGTCCCGCGGCGGGATCGCCGGCCGAGCCCGCCGTGTTGGTAGACGGATCGGCCGAGGGATCGACGATCGCCTCGATCCGCAGGTCGACAAACAGGACTTCTTTGATCGCCTGGCGCAGGTAGGTCTGGAAATCGTCGCGCCTGAGGAACGTGTCGCGCAACGTGGGCTGCCGGAACGCGAGCGTGAGCACGCCATCGGCCAGACCGGCCACCGCCGACTCCTGCGAGAGCAGGCTCCAGGGCGTGCGCTTGAGCTCTCGAAGTCTGGTCATGACATCGGGCCACAGCCGCCGCACATCTGCGACACCCATACCACCCGGTTCGGCAGCCGGCGCCCGCTCGCCGCCCGGGGCTGCCTCGCGGGGAGGATGTGGCTCGTCCGGCGGTGGCGGCTCCGTCGGCGGGACCGGCTCGGGCTGGGGCGTGGGCTCGCCCGGAGGGACGGGTTCGTTCGGTGGAGATGGCTCCGGAGATGGCTCCGGGGGTGGCACCGGGCTGGGCGGGCGTTGCGGATCGGTGGGAGCCGGCGGCTGGGGATCGCTGGACGGATCGGTGGAAGGCTGTTGTTGCGCTGCCGGCTGCGGCGCGGGAGCGGACCCCGCGACGCGGCGTTCGAGGCGATCGAGACGAGCCTGGACGCCGGCACTGGAGTCGTCGGCGCCGGGAAGCAGCAGCCGGGCGCAGACCAGCTCGAGCTGCAGCCGGGTTGGTGTGGTTCCCTTCATGGCGGTGATGCCGTCATCAACGATGTCGGCGAGCCGGATCAGATCGGCCGGGCCGAAGCGGCCGGCCTGCGCTGTCATGCGCTCGCCCTGGTCTTCGGCCGTGTCGATCAGCCCGCGGGCGGCCGCTTCGGGAGCGGAACGTACGACGACGAGGTCACGAAGCCGCTCCAGCAGGTCGGTCAGGAAGCGGCGTGGATCGTGTCCCGAGTCCATGACCCGATCGACCGCGGCGAACAGCGAGGTGCCGTCGTTTCCGGCGATGGCGTCCATCACCTCGTCGAGCAATGCCGCGTCGGTGAAGCCGAGCAGTTCGGCCGCGAGTTCGTACGTGACGCCATCGGGCCCCGCTCCAGCGATCAGCTGTCCGAGCACCGACTGGGAGTCTCGGGCCGATCCGGCTCCCGCACGGGCGACCAGGGCGAGTGCTCCGGGTTCGATCCGCACCCCCTCCTGCTCGCAGATCCAGGCGAGGTTCTGCTGCAGCGCTTTGCTGGGAATGAGCCGGAACGGGTAGTGGTGCGTCCGGGACCGGATCGTTCCGATGATCTTGTCTGGGGCGGTGGTGGCGAAGATGAACTTCAGGTGCGGCGGGGGCTCTTCGATGAGCTTGAGCAACGCATTGGCTGCTCCCGGACCGAGCTGGTGTGCCTCGTCGATGACGTAGATCTTGAATCTGGAGGACACCGGCGCGAAATGAGCCTTCTCACGCAACTCCCGCGCGTCGTCGACGAGGCCATGTGTGGCGGCGTCGAGCTCAACAACGTCGATGTTTCCCGACCCGTTGGGCGCCAGGTCGAGGCACGACTGGCAGGTGCCACAGGGATCCGGTGTCGGCCCCTGCACGCAGTTGAGCGAGCGGGCGAGGATCCGCGCCGACGACGTCTTGCCACATCCGCGCGGGCCGGAGAAGAGATACGCGTGATGGATGCGGTCGTTCTCCAGCGCGCGCATGAGCGGCACCGTGACATGGTCCTGTCCGACGACCTCGGCGAACCGGCTCGGCCGGTAGGTGCGGTACAAGGCAAGGGACGACACTTTGAGAACCTTAGTCCTCTCCACCGACACCATGCATCCACCGGTGCGAGCTGGCTCTCGCACGGGCTGGGCGCATCGAAGCGCCCGGCACGAGGGGCGGTTGCAACTGCTCTTGGGAAGAATATGGTGACCCCTCGCGTACCCGGCAGAGCCCACTTACCCTTGCTGCCTTCCGGCCCTGGGGGAGTTCGGCAGGAATACCGCCACACGAGGGGTCGGCTTTCAAGTGTACTCACATATGGCCGTGCGTCCATGGGTCGAGGGGGACGCGTGCGAATCGCTCCGTGCCGCGGTGCGACGCCGATTTCGAACTCGGGCCTCAGGTCAGTTACGCTCTCCTGCGGAGGATTCGCCTAGTGGCCTAGGGCGCACGCTTGGAAAGCGTGTTGGGGGAGACCCCTCGCGGGTTCGAATCCCGCATCCTCCGCTCCTATTGCCAGGCAATATGGGGTCTTCGGATCCTGGCGGGGTGCTGGGTTCATCGGACGATGATGGGTCTTCGGATCCTGGC